>NZ_JAOWCV010000036.1:0-30060 GCF_030336805.1 Citrobacter sp. Cb023
ACTCAAGCGATATGATGGTTCAAGGCGTTTAATCTGAAACCAGCCACATATCAGCCTCTTCAAACATTTCCTGAACAGTACGGCTTATCTGTTCCTTCTCATGCTTGCTGGCGTCAGTGTTGATCGCCGGCAGTGTCATCATCGGTTTAACCCGGACATCAGCATCAGGGAATACCCGGTGAACCCTCTTGGTCAATTCGCCCAGAATGATATCTTTTGCACCGGGCAGGCCATCAAAATTCCTTTTGTCATAAACGAGTTCCACGAACATTGCTTATTGTCTCTTTACTGGATATATATACAGTATTTATACTGTGTTTTTATCCGGTATTCAAGAGGGGGTTAATGATGCCACGACGCAGCGATATTGAAATAGCCTGGCATGCTTCGATACAGCGAGAACCGAATGGCCGGAAGACTGTCACCACACAGCGGTTTGTCCAGGAACTGGGTAAGGTTAACTGGAACTGGACGATGAAGCAGGCCAACGATTGGATAGAATGTTATGTGACAACATTCCGCGATGTATCCACACAGGAAGGCGAGAACCGAACCTTTCAGCTGTTCAATCCAAACGGAGGGCTTTAGCCATGGGGTTCCCTTCACCGGCCAGCGATTACGTTGAAACGAGGATCTCACTCGATCAGCAGCTTATCAGCCAGCCAGCAGCGACTTACTTCATGCGGGCATCGCGTTCACATTTCAGGGAAGGGATACTCCAGGGTGCGCTGCTTGTGGTAGATGCGTCACTTACTGCCTGTGATGGCTCACTGCTGATATGTGCAATCGACGGGGAATTCAGGATCAAGCGATATCGGACTCATCCTCAACCCCATCTGATTAATCTGGAGAGCGGGAGAAGGGAGGCGCTACCAGTAGATGACGGTTACAGTTCTGCACCCGCTATATTCGGGGTGATTACTTACATCATTAATGATGCTAGGAATGCGGAGTTTGATGACTGCCCGGTGATGTAGATAGAAACTCAGCCATAAGAAAGCATAATTATGCTTGTTTGGTGGCTATTTAATCGCTCATGGTTTTGATGGGATTTTAGTTAAAAATATTAGATATCAATCACAAAGATTTAATGGCAACCTTCTTTGTAATGACTATACATTTATCCACGCGCTAAGGATATAGCGTATCTAATATGCACTGCTGTGTAATTACGGGGTCTGTTGATGTCAGCAGACACCCGGTTTTTCATCATCGACTACACACAGCTGCTAACCCACTTGGCAAACTCTATATTTGGGCAGGTTTTCTCCCCATTATTTCCCCATTGTTTCCCCGTATAGAAAACAGGCATAAAAAAACCAGCCGTAAAGGCTGGTTCTTAAAGGAGTTTTTGGTCGGCACGAGAGGATTTGAACCTCCTCCCCCCGACACCCCATGACGGCGAGCTACCGTCTTAAGGGCTGCTATGTGCCATGAGCAGACAGTTCGTACGTAACTATTGTGCTCAGATTTTTCATTGAAGGGATTATTGCGCATATCTGAACCCCACCGCTATGATCGGTTTGTCCCCGGCTGGGGAAGTCCGGAATGCGTTCACCCTAAGAGGATATTCCGCTTATCCTCTGGGGTAGTTTTGGATTAGTTAAGCTTGTTTTAGGTAGACGAGAGTATATTTAATATTCTCTCCGTAAGTTTATCCTCATAACCTTCCTCTACTGGATGATTGAATTTTACAAGAGGACCAGAACTTTTGGCTTGATCATAAGATCTTTCAAGTACTCCAGGTTCAGCACTCATGCTGTTTATCACAGTAGATAAAACGCTAATAGCAATCTTTGATGCGTGAAGGTCGAGTCTCAGATCGTCTAGATTTCTCTCAAGGATTTCAACGCGTTCATTTAAGTCAGCCATTTAATCTCCTGGGTGTCTGGGAAGAAGGGTATTACCACACGATCGCCAATACTGGCCGCTGTCACTTCCGGTTTTGTCTCAACGGCCTCTGTCATAAACTCATGGCCAAAGATGTCACCATGAAGTGCACTGGGGTTTACCCCGATAAGTATGCGGGGCCCGAACCACAGATAGCACTTTACGTTACACGAATAACAATATCTTACGGCGTTTATATACCGGGTTAAGGTAGTGTGTGGTTGCGGGCATGAAGACGGCTATGATAAGTCATTGCTTTCATCATTAGTTCTCCCGTTATTCATCTCGTGCAATCACTCGTTATAACGTCCCGGTCCCGCCGTCAGAACACCAGACCTGCCCGGACGTATAGCTGTTCTCTGGGGAAGCCAGGGTGACATATAGTGGTGCAATTTCCGAAGGCTGACCAGGTCGACCAAGTGGTGAATTAGCACCAAACTGCTCAATTTTCTCCTGTGGTTGGCCGCCACAGCATTGAAGAACCGTCCAGTAGGGACCGGGGGCAACGGCATTTACCCGGATCCCTTTCGGTGCCAGTTGTTTTGCCAGCGATTTTGTAAAAGCTACGATAGCCGCTTTGGTCTGAGCATAATCCAGTAGGATCTCGCTGGGCTCGTAGGCTTGAACTGATGAGGTGTTTATAATCACGCTACCAGGGGATAAATGTTGGAGTGCCGCTTTAGTAATCCAGAATAACGAGTAGACATTGGTCTTGAATGTTGCATCAAAGGCATCAGTTGTAAGTTCCTCAATCGACTCACAGAATTGCTGGCGACCCGCGTTATTGACCAGGATATCGAGCCCACCTAAGGTCTTAACCACCTGACTAATCAATTGCTGGCAAAATGTCTCTTCACGGATATCACCAGGGAGTGCCACGGCTTTTCTTCCTGCTTTCTGAATTAGATCGACGACCTCACGAGCGTCCTCTTCTTCATCAGGCAGGTAGTTGATTGCCACATCCGCGCCTTCACGTGCAAAAGCAATTGCGACTGCTCGTCCAATTCCTGAATCACCTCCGGTAATTAACACTTTTCGGTCAGTAAGGCGACCGCTTCCCTGATAACTTTCTTCACCATGATCCGGACGTGGTTGCATTTTTCCGGCAAGTCCCGGAAAAGGTTGTCTTTGGTGTGGAAAAGGTGGAACAGGAAAACGTTCTGAATTTGTCATATTCGTATCCTGTTTCTCATTATATTTATCCGCCATTCCATCACCTCTCTATATTTACTTGGAAGAGCTAATAAGCGTAGATCAAAATTCACAGCTTGTATCTTAATAATTTCCGTATCAGATTAATCCTGGTTTTAATATTTTTTATTTTTTTGTGCGTGGTCGGTGAGTTAGCGTGTCTTTAATATCATGTTAGCCTTAAAATAAGCCAAGCGAGAGATTTGTAATGTATTGAAAAATAAAGGTGGAAAAATGGTGGATGCCGGAATTAAATTTGACTAAGTCAGGATTACCGCTAACGTTAAGCACTGAACAACGACGGGTACGAAATACACTTTTGTATCTGACTGGCATAACCGATATATGAGGTGATATATGGCAGAGCATCGTGGTGGTTCCGGTAATTTCGCTGAAAACCGAGATAAAGCATCTGAAGCAGGCCGCAAAGGTGGTCAGCACAGCGGGGGAAACTTCAAAAATGATCCGCAACGTGCATCTGAAGCCGGTAAGAAAGGCGGGCAGAACAGTCACAGTGGTGGCCGTAAGTCTGACAATTCCTGATTATTAGTTTCAGTCTCATCTTTTAATAAAAAAGAGTGTCCTGCGGGTCTGGATTAGACTCGCAGTATTTCTCTAGCCCTGAAGGAATCCATATGAATATGAAAACTATTGAAGATGTATTTATTCACCTGCTTTCAGACACCTATAGTGCTGAAAAACAATTAACGCGCGGGTTGGCTAAACTTGCCAGAGCGGCGTCAAATGAAAAACTCAGTGCGGCTTTTAATGCACACCTGGAAGAAACTCGGGGGCAAATAGAGCGTATAGACCAAATCCTTGAACAAGAGCCGGAAATTAAGCTTAAACGTATCAAATGCGTGGCTATGGAAGGACTGATTGAAGAAGCTAATGAGGCCATAGAAGGCACTGAAAAAAATGAAGTTCGCGATGCGGCGTTAATCGCTGCGGCACAGAAAGTAGAGCACTATGAGATAGCCAGTTACGGCACTCTGGCCACCCTAGCGGAACAACTGGGTTATAAAAAAGCGGTGAAACTTCTCGCGGAAACACTTAAGGAAGAAAAAGATACCGACCTGAAACTCACCGACCTTGCGGTAGGCAATATCAATAAAAAGGCCGAGAAAAAATAAAATTACTGACTCGAGGAAATCACGATGAATTATATTGAGCATTACCATGATTGGCTACGGGATGCGCATGCGATGGAAAAGCAAGCGGAATCCATGCTGGAATCAATGGCAGGCCGTATCGATAATTATCCTGATTTACGTGCCAGAATAGAGCAACACCTGACCGAGACAAAACGACAGATTACCGTGCTGGAAGAGATTCTTAAGCGAAATGATATCTCGCGTTCTGTACTAAAAGACTCGATGAGTAAAATGGCCGCGTTTGGCCAGTCGATTGGAGGCATGTTACCCTCTGATGAAATTGTAAAGGGAGCGATCAGCGGCTATGTATTTGAACAATTTGAAATAGCTTGTTATACCTCGCTCCTGGTTGCTGCTGAGAAAGCGGGTGACACCGCGTCCATACCTGCCATAAAGTCAATTCTGGCGGAAGAACTCGATATGGCTGACTGGCTTCTTAAGCATCTCCCGAACACGACGGCGCAGTTCCTTTTGAGATCTGATGCAAACGGCGTCGAAGCGAAAAAATAAGTTCTTTTCAGACTATTTCTGGCAATGCATGCACTGACAAACCACAGTCAGTGCCGTTGCCAGGCTGAAACTTCTTCCACTAAAACCTCAAGGCTATAACAGATCGCTTTTTCAATGACATCCTGACAACTGCCGGAGAAAATGGTTCGTTTTGTTACTATCTGCCCGCGGAAATTCCACGCAAACCAGATTGTACCCGCGGGAGTACCATCCTCTCCGCCGTCAGGCCCCGCATAGCCGCTAATGGCAATACTGATATCTGTTCCGGCGCGTACCCGGGCGCCTTCAGACATTTCTATCACCGTCTGTTCACTTACAGCGGTATATTTCTCCAGCGTACTGGCCTGCACACCAAGCATTTTCTGTTTTGCACTGTTGCTAAAGGTAATGATGCCAATATCATAAAACGCGGCGGTATCTGCCTCTGCGCAGAGCGCAGCAGCCAGACGTCCACCCGTGCAAGATTCAGCTGTGGTTAAGGATAATCCGCTGTCAATGAACGTATTCGCGATCTGTTTTGTTAACTCGCCAGTGGTTTTGGTTTTGTTGTACGCTGATTTTTTCATTTCCCCCCTTAATCCTCATCAGGAATGACTGAAATATGGCCATTACGCTCAAGGATTGCATACTTAATTTTCCCTGGTTCCGTAATGTCCTGACTCTGGCGTGCAGCCACCAGAATATCATCGAGAGAGACATCAACCATTTTCATTTTCTCCATTAACGGTTCGCCGTGGTCCAGCAGAATCACCGGTGAGCCATCAAGAGCAGATTCAGCGCCGCTCATCTGTTTTTTAATGAATCCGAAAAATATATCGATCACTACCAAAGTGACAATGGTGAGCATCGCCCCTGTTATGGAAAAATCATTGCCAAGTAATGCCTGTTGTGTGGCTTCACTAATAATCAATAATAAAATCAGGTCGAAACTGGTCATTTGTAATAATGCGCGGCGTCCAACAATCTTAAATACGACGAGTAAAATAAGATAAATTGCTAAGGCTCTCAGCACCATTTCCATAATGATCTCCTATGGATAAATAAACTGACTGAAACGAATTTCAGGGCCGGAATTTAACTGGATCACACTCATGGCGCTTCCGGGTTTTACTGGTGTAACAAGTAACCAGATTGATATATTTTCTTGTTTTTTATTGGCATTATACACGAGGTACAGATCATCTCCCTTGCTGTACATTCTGTCAGGTAGAGGCCAGATATTTTCTGTTTCATAGAAAGCATTGAAATCTCCACCAATACGATAAATGTTCCCCTCAGAATGTTGACCTGTAGTCGAGATCTTTAATTTAAACTCTGTCTGCAAACGACCAAATCGCTCAAAATCAAGTGTCACTTCTCCGGTAGTATTCTTACTCACGGCATTACTGAAATAACCATCCGAAAAAACACCTAATACCGCCAGGGAAATAATAATGAGTAAAACAGCGAATCCAACCTTATGAAATTTCGACTCAAAATTCAGAAAGTAATGACTTTCTTCAATGCCGGGGACTGTCTGTTTTTTTCTGGGCATGTTTGACCTCTCTGTTTTGCTTGTATCTCGCCAGTTAGATGATTTGTAACGATATTACTTTTTAAGACAGTTCCAGTTTGCCAGATTAAGGAATAGCAACCAGACTTAATAAGTCAAGTTGTTACTGAGGTAAGGACGGAATGAAATTATACGTGATACCATTAATATATTGTTTTTTAATCCCGACAGTTTTCGCTGACGATGACAATGGTGGACTGAAAAAAGATACTGCGCCGCCACCACCACACGCTCTGGATGAGGGGTACCGGGGTACAGAAGATGCGCGAATCATGACGGTTCAACAAGCCAAAAGTATGCATGATGGTGCAACCATCTCCCTGCGCGGGAATCTGATTGATGGTCAAGGTGGAGATAAATTTGTTTTTCGTGACAAAACCGGCAGTATTTATACACTGATTCCACTTTCTGTCTTTGACGGTCGCACGGTAAAACCCGATCAAATGATCAGTATTAACGGCAGTCTTGACACCAAAACGCAACCTCCTGTGGTTCGCGTTAACAGAATACAAAAGTAACATTACTACTGCTCTGCAAATTTCCCGATGCAGAGTAACCCATGCTGGAAGCGTGGTATGGCATACCAGAAGAACTATCCTAAGGTCTGCTTATCGCTCATAGCAGACGCTCACATCAGTTATGGCTAAAAAGCAGGAATGAGGGGAAGGTGACAGGCTATTGTGAAAGAAAAGTGGGCTGCTGTTTGTGCTCGCATTGGGCGTGGCGAATGAAGCAAAAGAGCAAAAACAAAAAAGCCCGCATAAGCGGGCTTTCATGTCACTCGGGAGCCGCGGCTCCTTTGCGTATCCTTTTTTGTCTCCTCACCGTCTGGTCGGTGTCCTGCTGAGACTGCTAACTTCCTGTTTTTGTTAGTGCTGTCCTGGCACTGTCCAATCATGATTGGTGGAGCTGGCGGGAGTTGAACCCGCGTCCGAAATTCCTACATACCATTTTTACATCAGCAAAAACATACATTTACGTTTTAAATCATTACCTTATTGTTTTTTGTGTTCGTCGGGTTTTATGTGATTTTAAGTCTATGCCGCCAAAGTGCCGCCATAATTTAGCGGTTCCAGTTGAGATTGTGAAGGGGGTTTTTCGTCACTGCATCTTCCAGGTGATCGGGCGCAAAGTGGGCGTAAACCATCGTCATTTTAATGTCTGCATGGCCCAGAATATCGCGGAGGACCAGTATGTTTCCGCCGTTCATCATAAAATGGCTGGCGAAGGTGTGGCGCAGCACATGAGTACATTGGCCCTCTGGCAAATCGATACCAGCCCGCTTAACAGCACGCTCAAAGGCTTTTCTACACGGTGTGAATAACTTCCCCCGGTTCTTGGGGAGTTCGTCATACAGATCCTGTGAAATCGGGACGGTTCTATTTTTCTTGCCTTTGGTTTTGGTGTAGGTGATGCGGTATTTTGATAATTGATGGCCCTGCAGGTTTTCGGCTTCACTCCAGCGCGCACCGGTAGCCAAACATATTTTTGCAATCATCAGCAAGCTGGGGCTTTGAGAATCGGCGCAGGCATCCAGCAGGCGTTTAATTTCCTCCGGTGCCAGGAACGCCAGTTCACCCTCTGCGATCTTGAATGTTGGTAGCCCGGCGAGTGGGTTGGGTGCTGACCAGTGGCCCAGCTTTTTCAGCGTGCCAAAAACTGATGATAGGTTGCGTTGTTCCAGGTTTACCGTGCGGGGCTTAACTGGCGACATAAGCACGCCATCTTCATTTTTGACCTCACCCTTTAGGCGCGCTTCACGGTATTTTGTAAAGTCTCCGGCAGTTAGCTCCGAGGCAATGGGATCGCCCAGGCCATTACAAATAATGCTAAGTTTTGCCATCAGTCGCTTGGGGTCGGCAAGGGTCTGTCCATATAGCGAATGCCACTGCTCGATTACTTCTGACAATTGCCGTCGGTCATCCTTTTCACCTAACCATGGCTTTTTGTTCACTTCATCCATTGTGAAGTTTTCAAACGCTATAGCCTCGCCTTTCGTCGCAAACTGCTTACGGACGCGCTTACCGTCACGCCCGCTTGGGTAGCACTCGCACAACCATTTCCCGTTTGGCTGTTTTCTGATGGTCATATCAAAGGCTCTTAATTATTTTTAAGGCATGGCCTACTATCTCGATATCATCCAGGCTGCACTCAAAAGATGATTCATCCTGATGCACAACTAACCTGTTTCCTGGCAGGCGAGTTAACTTCACAATGCTTTTTATTCCGTCAATATCAACCAGCCATACTCCGTTAACTGGTGGTGTTTGGCTGCGATCGACCAAATATGAGTCACCACTGGTATTAACCAAAAGTAGGTTACTGGAGCTGGGAGGTAGCAGGCTGCTGTCAATGATTGCTTTGCCTTCCTCAACTAACGAGCCATTAGTAAGAGCCGCTTTGTCAATTTCAGGAGAAACAAGGTCCGAAAGATGTTTAACTTTGCCGGAGTTCACGAAATTGATATCTTTTTTTGTGTCAACATTTGAGCCTGGCTCGCCTTGCCCGGTGGTTAGCCAGAGCAAAGATACCCCTGTTTCAAGAGCGCACTGAATTACCCATTCCGCAGGAAAGCTGTCTCTTAAGTATCTGTTTGCCATGGTGCTTTTAGACGCACCAAGATGATCGCATAGTTGCTGTCTTGACTTGAAATCGTAGGCAGCCATTAGCCTATGGATAGCTTCTCTTCCCCCAGTATTCTCGCCCGCCTTTACCTGTATCATTATTTAATCCTGTTGACGTATCAAATATTGGATCGTAGTATCTCTGTGTATCAACTTTTGAACCATATAAAACAAGATAAAACGACGTAAACCAAACCTTAACCGAGAGATACTGCACTATGAGCACTGATATTTCAATTCGTGTACCAAAAGTTATAGCGACTCCTGCTGAGTTCGCTGAATGGGAGGGGTACTCCCGTGGCTCGGTTTATCAGATGATTCATAACGGTAAACTGGCCAACTACATTGAAAAGAAAGAAAAAAACAAAGGGCGCGTATTCATTCTTTACCTCAAATACAAAAAGGACCAAGCGAGCAAAAACATGGACAAGTCTGCATTCAATTACAACGTTGTAGTTGGTTGTTAAGTTCAATTATGTGAACTTTTGAGGTATGAAACATGTTTGATTATAAGATTTCCAAACATCCACATTTCGACGATGCCTGCCGTGCTTTCGCGTTGCGTCACAATATGGCGAAGTTGGCAGAACGCGCAGGAATGAACGTCCAGACGCTGCGTAACAAACTGAATCCGGATCAGCCGCATCAGCTCACAGCACTGGAAATTCATCTGCTTACCGACCTGACTGAGGACCCCGCGCTTGTTGACGGTTTTCTGGCTCAAATCCATTGCCTGCCGTGCGTGCCATTGAATGAAGTGGCAGAAGAGAACCTGCCACATTACGTCATGAGTGCAATTGCGGAGATTGGGCGAGTAGCTGCAGGCGCAGTATCCGGTGATGTAAAAACCAGTGCGGGCCGCCGCGATGCTCTCAACAGCATCAACTCTGTCACGCGCTTGATGGCACTCACCGCAGTTTCATTACATGCGCGTTTGCAGGCGAATCCGGCGATGGCAAGCGCAGTAGATACCGTGACGGGCCTCGGCGCTTCGTTCGGTCTGATCTGAGGTGGTTATGCTGACTAATGAACCATCTTTCGCGTCACTTCTCGTTAAGCAAAGTCCGGCAATGCACTACGGTCACGGCTGGATCATGGGGAAGGATGGCAAACGCTGGCACCCGTGCCGCTCTCAGGATGAACTGCTGGCTGACCTGTCCACAACCAAACAGGGGAAATCATGGCTATTGAAGGCGCTACGGCGACTGTTCCATTAAGCCCCGGTGAACGCCTGGACGGACTGAACCATATTGCGGAATTGAGGGCTAAAGTGTTTGGTCTGAATATTGAGCCGGAGCTTGAAAGGTTTATTAAAGATATGCGCGATCCACGCGACGTAAATAATAAACAGAATGAGCGGGCACTGGCAGCCATTTTTTATATGGCAAAAATTCCGGCAGAACGTCACGGCGTCAATATTAGTGATCTGACTACTGACGAAAAGCGGGAACTGGTGAAAGCAATGAATCATTTTCGTGCAGTGGTGAGCTTATTTCCGAAACGGCTAACCATGCCGAATTAGTCCACAACAGAAATTAATGGCGTAAACCCGCCGGGCTTCTTATTGCCCAAATTCAGGAGAAACAACTATGCGAAATATTGAAACCCGTACCACTAAAACCGGACCAGATGATGCTGGACTCAACCTGCTGCTGACTGAGGCACGCAAAGAAGAGCGCCGGGGACGCGCAGATGTGATGGCTGCACGTCTGGACTCTTTGGCTGCCTGTATCGTGTCACGTCAGCTTAACCATACAGAAGCGGCTGAGCTGCTGCGTCAGGAAGCGGTGAAAATTCAGAACGAAGCGCAGGAGATCCACTGATGGCTGATTCTATGGACCTCGTACAGCAGCGCGTTGAAGAAGAACGTCAGCGCCACATCCACACCGCCCGCAATAAAACGCCGGGCGTTTCCCGTGTTCTCTGCATTGATTGCGATGCGCCGATCCCGCCAGCTCGCCGCCGCGCCATTCCGGGCGTGCAGTGCTGCGTCACCTGTCAGGAAATTTCAGAGCTGAAAGGCAAACACTATAACGGAGGTGCTGTATGAGCATTATTAATACGACAATTAGCCAGCGTGCAAAACGTTGGCTTGATGATGGGCGCTTATTTATTGATACCGAAACTACTGGATTGGGTGATGATGCGGAAATCGTTGAGATCTGCATCATAGATAAAAATGGTTTTATTATGCTGAATACGCTAATTAAACCTACTAAGCCTATCCCCGATGAGGCTATCGCTATTCATGGCATTACCAATGAAATGGTTACTCATGCACCAACTTGGAAAGATGTTCATGGTGCAGTAGCCGATCTGTTCTTTAATTATGGATTCGTTATTTATAATGCTGATTATGATACTCGTCTGATTCGTCAAACAGCGGAATTAAATGGATTAGGGACGGACGGATTATCTTCATTTATGGATGAGTATTCCCTGTGCGCCATGAAGTTATATGCAGAATATCGTGGCGAACCGGGGAAATATCACGGTTATAAGTGGCATAAGTTAGTTGATGCCGCCGCGCATGAAGGGGTTGTGGTCGAGGGGCAGGCACACCGTGCTTTAGCGGATTGCAAAATGACAGTAGGTGTCATCAAAGCCTTGGCGCAAGGCGGTGCAGCATGACCATGAACCGCATAACCGATGAAAGTTTGTATCAACTTATAGCAATTGAGTCACTGGCTAGTGATAACGCTGGTGACGATAAGCGTCAGGCTGACCAGATTTATCATTCAAATATTGTTTCCGCATTAGAGGAACTACGGGATTGCAGAAATTCTGCAGCATCACCGGTGGCTTGGACTGATGGAACCGAATTGCGCGAAATCGAACACGCAGCGGTTGCTGAAATGTGGGGCAAGCCGCACGGTTTTGGGCAGGATATAGCTCTTTATAAGGCTGCGCAGGCGGAACCGCCAATTGTTAATGATGTAGTCGGCATTATTGCGCTGCTACATGAAAACGAATGGGCGGATCACTGCACGAAAACAGCGCTAGGACAACAGCTGGAATATGAGATTACTAGGCTTATTAATAAAGCTCAGGCTAATCAGAACGTATCTCATTGGTCTAATCTGTGCCCTGATAATTTCCCAGAAACACCTGCAAGCCGTGATCTGATTGGAGGGTGTCATTGGCTCGACTGGAACCAGCTAAGCGCTCTTGGCCTGATTGTTCGAATTAATAAAGAAATTTTACACCCTATGGGATTGGCATTATTCCGCGATCCAGAAAGTGGGGTTTCTGATGGTGCCCTGATTGCCCCAGATGGTAAATGGCATTATGCAGATGATATTGAAAAAGGCGGTGCAAAATGAGCACCATCCTGAAATGGGCGGGAAATAAAACCCCCATCATGCCGGAACTGATTAAGCACTTTCCTGCTGGCCCGCGACTGGTTGAACCTTTCGCAGGTTCATGCGCTGTAATGATGGCGACAGACTATCCTCATTATCTTGTCGCGGATATTAATCCAGATCTTATCAATCTCTATAAAAAAATTTCCCTTGATTGTGAAGCTTTCATATCACGCGCAAAAAATATTTTTGCGATTGCGAATAGAGAAGTTGCTTATTACAACATTAGGCATGAATTTAATCACTCCTCTGAAATTACTGATTTCATGAAAGCAGTATATTTCCTTTATCTCAATCGTCATGGTTATCGTGGGCTGTGCCGTTACAACTTGAGCGGTCATTTTAATGTCCCTTACGGTAATTATAAAATTCCGTATTTTCCTGAAAATGAGATACGTGCTTTTGCAGAAAAGGCTCAACGCGCAACGTTTATCTGTGCCAGCTATGACGAAACACTGGCGCTGCTGCGGACAGGTGATGTTGTTTATTGTGACCCACCATACGATGGCACGTTTACCGCTTATCACACTGCCGGTTTTACGGAGGACGATCAGTATCATCTGGCGTCTATTCTTGAACGCCGGTCATCAGAAGGTCATCCGGTTATCGTGTCCAACAGCGACACGTCCCTGACCCGTTCGCTTTATCGTAATTTTACCCGCCATCGCATCACTGCAAAGCGCAGCATGGGCGTGGCTGCCGGTGATAGTAAGTCCGCAGCGGAAATAATCGCCGTTTCAGGAGCTACCCGCTTTAACCGGGTTTATTCCACCCACGGGGATGTGTGCTCGGTTATTTTAGAGGTGCGGGCGTGACGGTAGGTAAGTTCGCGTCCCACAACGTAGCAACCACCGGCGGCTCGAATGAGGCCGCCGTGGCCTTTTCATGGAATAACCCCAAAAAAGCGGTTAACCCATATCTGGACCCGGCGGAAGTTGCGCCGGAGTCTGCGCTTTCAAACCTGATCGCTCTTTACGCTGCGGATAACGAGCAGGAGCAGCTGCGCCGTGAGGCGCTGAGCGATGAGGTCTGGGAACGCTATTTCTTCAATGAATCCCGTGATCCTGTCCAGCGCGAAATGGAGCAGGACCGGCTGATTAGTCGTGCCAAAATGGCGCGCGAGCAGCAGCGTTTTAATCCCGATCTGATCATTCTGGCTGACGTTAACGCCATGCCGACCCATATCAGCAAGCCTCTGCTGGAACGGATTAAATATTTCCATAGTCTGGGCAGAGAAAAAGCCTATTCCCGCTACCTGCGCGAAACCATCAGGCCATGCCTTGAGCGGCTGGAGCGCGTGCGTGACAGTCAGGTGTCTGCCTCTTTCCGGTTCATGGCGAGTCATGACGGGCTGGAGGGGCTGCTGGTGCTGCCTGAAATGAATCAGGATCAGGTCAAGCGTCTTTCCACGCTGGTTGCGGCTCATATGAGCATGTGTCTTGATGCGGCCTGCGGTGATCTGTTTGTCAGCGATGATGTAAAACCAGAAGAAATCCGCCAGGCATGGGAAAGGGTTGCCGCAGAGGCCATGCGTTTTGAGGTCATCCCGCCTGCGTTTGAGCAGTTACGCCGTAAGAAACGCCGCCGCAAGCCGGTGCCCTATGAGCTGATCCCCGCGTCGCTGGCGCGTATGCTGTGTGCGGACTGGTGGTATCGCAAACTGTGGCAGATGCGCTGCGAGTGGCGGGAGGAGCAGCTGCGCGCCGTCTGCCTGGTCAACAAGAAAGCGTCCCCGTATGTCAGCTATGAAGCCGTGATCCACAAACGCGAGCAGCGCCGCAAATCGCTGGAGTTCTTCCGCTCGCATGAGCTGGTCAACGAAGACGGCGACACGCTGGACATGGAAGATGTGGTGAACGCCAGCAACAGCAACCCGGCACACCGCCGTAATGAAATGATGGCCTGTGTTAAGGGGCTGGAGCTGATAGCGGAAATGCGCGGAGACTGCGCGGTGTTTTATACCATCACCTGCCCGTCACGCTTCCACGCAACCCTCAACAACGGCAGACCTAATCCGAAGTGGACCAGTGCCACTGTCCGGCAGAGCAGTGACTATCTGGTTGATACGTTCGCTGCTTTCCGCAAGGCAATGCACAAGGCCGGGCTGCGCTGGTATGGCGTCCGCGTTGCAGAGCCGCACCATGACGGCACCGTGCACTGGCATCTTCTGTGCTTTATGCGCAAAAAAGACCGTCGTTCCATCACCGCGCTGCTACGTAAGTTTGCCATCCGTGAAGACCGCGAGGAGCTGGGCACCAATACCGGGCCGCGCTTCAAGTCCGAGCTAATCAACCCGCGCAAGGGCACGCCGACAAGCTACATCGCCAAATACATCAGTAAGAACATCGACGGGCGCGGGCTGGCTAAAGAAATCAGCAAAGAAACAGGCAGATCATTGCGTGACAGTGCCGAGCATGTCAGCGCCTGGGCGTCACTGCACCGTGTCCAGCAATTTCGCTTCTTTGGTATTCCGGGGCGTCAGGCATACCGCGAGCTGCGCTTGCTGGCTGGTCAGGCGGCGAGAGTGCAGGGCGAACGCAAAGCGGGTGCGCCGGTACTGGATAATCCGCGTCTGGATGCGGTACTGGCGGCGGCTGATGCGGGCTGCTTTGCCACCTACATCATGAAGCAGGGCGGTGTGCTGGTTCCCCGCAAACATCACCTTGTCCGCACGGCATATGAGCTTAACGACGAGCCGAGCGCCTACGGCGATCACGGTATCCGTATCTATGGCATCTGGTCCCCGATTGCGGAGGGCAAGATTTGCACGCACGCGGTGAAGTGGAAAAAGGTTCGTAAGGCCGTTGACGTTCAGGAGGCGACAGCCGACCAGGGCGCTTGCGCCCCTTGGACTCGTGGCAATAACTGTCCCCCTGTTGAAAATCTGAACAAATCAGGGGGTGATTTGCCCGATATTAAAACCATGAATGAGCAGGAACTGCACGATTACCTCCACAATATGGGCCAGAAGGAACGCCGGGAGCTGACAGCCAGGTTAAGACTGGTAAAACCGAAGCGGAAAAAAGCATTCAAACAGAGTATTTCGGAGCAGCAGCGCCTGCAGCTTGAGGCAGAACTGACTGCCAGAGGGTTTGAAGGTAGTGCATCTGAGATTGATTTGCTTCTGCGTGGTGGCAGCATTCCGTCAGGTGCCGGGCTACGGATTTTTTACCGCAACCATCGACTGCAGGAAGATGACAAATGGCGCCAGTGGTACTGACGGCAAGGCTTTAACAATTCATGCTCTTAACGACCCTCGTAAGAACGTTCTCATTGACGGATAAAAAATATTTTACTTTTGGATATCAGGGGTATACTGTATATATAAACAGTGGATATGCATACAGTTAACGCATGTCCGGGGTCGTGATAGGAGGGAAGATGCAGGACTATCTTTTGGAGTCGTTGAAGCTCCAGCGCATTGATTTTTTTATTAAGCTTGTAGCGGCTAGTGAGTGCAGCGACGAAGAAAAGCGGCTGGCTATCCAGTGGGTGTCTGAATTGACCGACGAGCTGATGGCGAAAATCCGCAGCCATGAATACTGCCGGTCAATGGACGTAACCAGTTAAGGGAAATCTGTATGCGCATTGAAATAATGATCGATAAAGAGCAGAAGATTAGCCAGGCTACACTGGACGCCCTTGAATCCGAGCTTTACCGTAATTTGCGCCCTCTGTATCCCAAAACAGCAATTCGTATCCGTAAGGGCAGTGCCAACGGCGTTGAGCTGAGCGGGTTAAAACTGGATGAAGATAAAAAGCGAGTGATGGAAATAATGCAGCAGGTCTGGGAGGACGACAGCTGGTTACATTAGCGAACGTTGCGGACGATAAAACTGGTTTTTACCGTCCGCAAGGTTGAACAACGAGCCACGCGAGGCGTTAGTGCTGTTGTGCATGTCTATGCCGCATGAAATCGCATGATCGTTTGAGGATCGTTTTTGCTCAGGCCCGCCAGAACTGGCGGGCTTTTGCTTATGTCATGCAGGTGCATGAAAACCACTACACAAAGCGGGCAGGCGTGGCGGGGATACGAGCGCGCGCTCATGGTTGTCAGTAAGAATTTATGGTATTTACAATATATAAATAATCACCATTTCAAGGAGATCTGTTGCATGGCTATGTTAGTGGAAAATTGCCCAAGGTGCGGTGCGCAAAAAATAGCATTTGATGTTCGAGGGGCTAACTGCTGTGGTACGTATGAAACATTTTCCGGCGAAAATTTACCCGAATATGAAGTATATTGTGTATGCAGGGAGTGTAAGAAAACCACAATATATATTTGCGATAGTTTAGAACGGGGGCGTGATCTTAGCAGTATTAACTGGGGCATGGCCTTATTTAAGTTAACTGATATTGCAAAAGTAAAACGTCCAATTAGTCCAGCAGATTTAGATGCAGGAGAACCACCAGAATTTTTGCCTCAGCATATACATGAAGCTTTTGTAGAAGGTTCTAAGTGTTTAGCTATTGGTTGCTATAATGCAGCAGGAACTATGTTTAGGTTATGTTTGGATTATGCAACAAAGGACTTATTACCCAAGGAAGATGCTGAACCAAATCAAAAAATACGGCGAAGCTTAGGGTTAAGAATGAATTGGTTGTTTGATAATCAGCGGTTGCCAGAGACTTTAAGAGACTTGGCTGAATGTGTAAAAGATGATGGCAATGACGGCGCGCATGAAGGAGTTTTAGATTACGCGGCTGCAGAGGATCTTGAAGAGTTCACTTATATATTGTTGGAACGTTTATATACTGAACCTCAACGCCTTGTTCAGGCAAAAGCAAGACGTGAGGATAGAAGAAAAAATAGAGGGTAGAACGGCAATTATTTTACATCATCACCCAATTCATAAGGAGAAAATGTAATTATTGCTTCCCCAAGCCAGTCATTTAATTCCTGCAAACGTTTTTGCAAGGGGATTAACTCATTGCGGACAAATACGCGACTGGCTTTTTCTACATCACCAAAACCGCCTGTATTGTTGGGAATAATCCCCATCATTTGCGGCGGTACGCGGTGTGCTGCCAGCATATCATCGCGGCTCACGTTCTTGATGTTCAGAAATTCATCCTTTGCAGCAACCTCGGACAACGGAATGATCTGGATACCATCTTTTTTCCCGTTGGGGGAGTACATAAACAGGTTGCGGAAGTTGCCAGGTCCTTTGGCGCTTTTCATTGCCTGGCGGATATTGTTCACATCCTCCTGATTCTGTGCTGCATCAGTCATGTACATTATGAAGCCAGCATGGCTGCCGTTGATATAATACTTACGGCGAAATAGCGTTGCGGACTCGTTGAGGAGTGTTGATGGGATAGCGGAGAGATAGCCGGGCAACCCATAAATCTCTTGGTTAATATCCGGCTCCATCAGATGGAAGACGTTGCCACGTGTAAATTCATAAGGCTGTGTGGTCAGGCCATACTGAACAAACCAGTAGGTATCGAGATCCACACCACGCCGTGTATATTTCGCCAGTGCTGGTTCCAACGAGAGAACGCCGCCGAGTCGGTTGGTGCGCTTTTCCAGATAGGCGTTACCGAACACAAGATAGTCCTGAACGAAACGGGCAAAAGCCTGCTGGCTGAGCAGGCGGTGCGGAATGTAGGTACTGCTTAGAATGTCGCGCTTAACCGCTATTGGTGAGCTGTGATGCACGGCGGCGCGGTAGGTTCGCGCCAGTCCGTCAAAGCTTACCGGCGGCTCATACCAGCAGTCTATCTGCACACATTCCACATAGTCCAGCAACTCTCGGCGGTCCAGCACCGGGATAGGATCGCCAAAAGTGAATGCCTCGGCTCTGGTGGATGTGCCTGTCTGCTCAATGCCATCAGATGTTGCTGTGTTGCTGATATTACCGAGTTCACTCATCAAAAAATCTCCACAATATTGCTGGTATTGGCGGATTCGCCCTGCAGCGGTTCGTTAAACAGTGCGTGCATCGTTGCCCAGGCCAAATCTGCGTGGCTGGCTTCTTCGCTGCGGCTGGCTTCATAGGTAGGGCGGTTGCCGCTGGCGGTTGTGGCGCGGCGGATAGCCATAAAGGACTGCGCAATGTCGGTGTGCCCGGCGTCAAACTCCAGACGGCGGTGGCTGATAATGTCGTATGCTTTGAGCACCAGGGCGTTTTTAATATTGGGGTTGTAGACAAACTCCCGGACAGCGGGAAAGAACGCTTTTACGTTCTCGTAAACGCCGTGACCGACGCCGGTCGAGTCGATGCCGATATAGGTCACGTTGTACTGCTGCGTCAGTTTTTTAATGGCGTCAGACTGGGCGCGGAAGTCCATCCCGCGCCACTGGTGTCGCTCCAGAATACGGAACTTCCCGCCCGGTACAGTGGGCGGTGCCATAACCACGCAGCCTGCGCTGTCACCGTTCTGCGTACCTTTCGCCGGGTCATAACCGATCCAGACTTCTCGCCAGCCAAACGGGCGCAGCGCCAGCGCCTGAAAATCGGTCCAGACTTCCCAACTGTCCACCATGCACGCCTGCAGTTCGCTGAGCGGGAATACTGACGCCAGATCGTCAATAAATTCGCACATCAGCAGGTTCTGGTATTCGTCCGGGCTGTACTCCATGCGCAGCTGGTCGAGGTCGAACAGGTTACAGCCGCCGCGCACCGCATCCTCCACGGTGACGATCTGGCGGTACTGTCCGTCAGGGCAGAGCAGGCCGCGCGCAAGGTTACTGTGGGTCAGGTCAATATCCACCTTGTCCGCTTTGGCGCGGCCCCGGTTAAACAGCGCGCCGGACCAGAACGGATAGGCACTGTGGGTCAGGCTGGACGGCGTGGAAAAGTAGGTTTGTCGCCATTTCTTGTGAATGGCCATCCCGGAGGCCACCTTGCGCAGCTCCTGGAATTTCGGTATCCAGAAATATTCATCCAGGTACAGGTTGCCGTGGTAGCTCTGCGCCGTGCGGGCGTTGGTGCCGAGAAAGTACAGGCACGCGCCGTTGCTGAGCGTCATCGGGTCGCCTTTCAGCTCAACATCCACCTCTTTTGCAAAGTCGATGATGTACTGCTTAAAGACGTGCGCCTGCGCCTTACTGGCTGAGAGGAAGATCTGGTTGCGCCCGGTGGTGATGGCATCAATCAGCGCTTCGCGGGCAAAAAAGTATGTTGCCCCAATCTGACGTGATTTAAGCAGGTTGCGAATGCGGTGTTTTACGCCTGCCTGCCACCAGTGGCGCTGATATTCAAACATGCCGTTGCGGAAGATTTCTTCCAGCTTTTCGGTCTGTTCATCGGTGAAAACGTTCTTTTCCGGCTGGCGGCGCGGCCCTTTGTTACGGTTGGCAACTTTCGGGTTTAAATCAGCTTCGTTCCCGCCATCGTTAAATTTTCCGATCCGGGCATGGCGCTCTGACTGGCGCGCCAGCAGGTCAATTTCCTTGAAGTCTTTCCCTTCTTTCTGCTCCTTCATGATGAGCTGGCAGTAACGTGCGGCGGTGGTGAGCTGCATTTGATCCAGCGGCCCATAGTCACCCCATTTGTCGCGTTTTTTCCAGCTGTGAACGGTTGCAACTTTTTCGCCCAGCATTTCAGCAATGCGGGCTACGCGGTATCCCTGAAAGTACAGCAGCATGGCCTGCCGACGGGGATCGAGGTCTGCGGGGGTCAGTGTCATGTTCATGGCTCAAACATACGGCCTTGCCTGACGGCTTTCCCCGGCTGCGGTTTGTGTGGTTTACCGTACAAGTGCCGCGCGTTGTTTCACTCCCCCCATCACCGCAAACATAAGGCTCCAGTAAGTTATTTTTAACGGAGCACGGCTCATGACAGTGAAAGCAAAGCGTTTCCGTATCGGGGTGGAAGGTGCCACCACTGACGGGCGCGAAATCCAGCGTGAATGGCTGGTACAGATGGCTGCAAGCTACAACCCAACGGTCTATACCGCGCTGATTAACCTTGAGCACATCAAGTCTTATCTGCCGGACAGCACCTTTAACCGCTACGGCAGGGTGACGGGGCTGGTTGCAGAAGAAATCAAGGACGGGCCGCTGGCGGGCAAGATGGCGCTTTATGCCGATATCGAACCCACGGAAGCCCTGGTGGAACTGGTGAAGAAAGGCCAGAAGCTTTTCACCTCCATGGAGGTCAGCACGAAGTTTGCCGACACCGGCAAAGCATACCTTGTGGGGCTGGGGGCGACGGACGATCCTGCGAGCCTGGGCACCGAAATGCTGGCTTTCAGCGCCAGTGCAGCACATAACCCGCTGGCAAACCGTAAGCTGAACCCTGAAAACCTGTTTTCGGAAGCGGTTGAAACGCTGATTGAACTGGAAGAAGCCCAGGACGAAAAGCCGTCCCTCTTTGCCCGCGTCACCGCGCTGTTCACCAAAAAAGAGCAGACCGACGATGCGCGATTCTCTGATGTGCATAAAGCCGTGGAGCTGGTCGCTACTGAGCAGCAGATCCTGAGCGAGCGCACTGATAAATCCCTGTCCGATCAGGACCAGCGCCTTTCTGAGCTGGAGTCCTCCCTGCAGGAGCAGCAGACCGCCTTTGCCGAGTTACAGCAGCAGCTGAGCCGTGAAGACAGCCGCAAAGATTACCGCCAGCGCGCGCCGGGCGGTGACGCACCGGCAGGCACCCTGACCAATTGCTGATGGAGCATAAAACCCGATGAAAAAGAAAACCCGCTTTGCCTTTAACGCTTACCTGCAGCAACTGGCGCGCCTGAACGGTGTGGAAGTTGAAGAACTGTCCAGCAAGTTTACCGTGGAGCCGTCCGTGCAGCAGACGCTGGAAGACCAGATCCAGCAGTCCGCCGCTTTCCTGACGCTGATTAACATCACGCCGGTCACTGAGCAGTCAGGACAGTTGCTGGGGCTGGGCGTGGGCAGCACCATTGCCGGAACCACCGATACCACCACCAAAGAGCGTGAGCCTACCGATCCGACGCTGATGGAAGACGTGGAATACAAATGCGAGCAGACCAACTTTGATACGGTGCTGACCTACGCAAAACTGGACCTGTGGGCGAAATTCCAGGACTTCCAGGTGCGTATTCGCAACGCCATCGTCAAGCGTCAGGCGCTGGACCGCATCATGATCGGTTTTAACGGCGTGAAGCGCGCCAAAACCTCCAACCGTGCTGAAAACCCGCTGCTGCAGGACGTCAATAAAGGCTGGCTGCAGAAAATCCGCGAAGACGCGCCGGATCACGTCATGGGCAGCAAAACCGCAGAAGACGGCACCACTACTGCAGAACCGGTAAAAGTAGGTCCGGGTGGTAAGTATGTAAATCTTGACGCGGTGGTGATGGATACCGTCAACGAGCTGATCGATGTGGAGTATCAGGATGATGACGAACTGGTTGTTGTCTGCGGACGTGAACTGCTGTCTGACAAGTATTTCCCGCTGGTCAACAAAGAGCAGGACAACAGCGAGAAAATCGCCGCCGATCTGATCATCAGCCAGAAACGCATGGGCGGCCTGCAGGCTGTGCGCGCGCCTTTCTTCCCGGCAAATGCCCTGCTGATCACCCGTCTGGATAACTTGTCCATCTACTGGCAGGAAGACACCCGCCGCCGTTCAGTTATCGACAACCCGAAACGCGACCGGATTGAAAACTTTGAATCCGTCAACGAGGCGTATGTGGTCGAGGACTACCGCTGCGCGGCACTGGTGGAAAACATCGAAATCGGTGATTTCACCCCGCCTGCAGCAGAAATAGGAAATGGAGAGTAACGCATGAGCCTGAGTCCCGCACGGCAGCACCGCCTGCGCATTCAGGCCGAACAGGCCGCCCGTGAGGGCGGCAGTGTTCGCCATGCGTCGGGTTATGACCTGATGCTGCTGCAGCTGGCAGAAGATCGCCGCAGGCTTAAAGGCATCCAGTCCACGGTGAAAAAGGCGGAAATCAAGGTGGAGCTGCTGCCGAAATATTCTGCCTGGGCAGAGGGCGTGCTGGCTGCCGAAGGCGCGCAGCAGGATGACGTGCTGATGTACGTGATGCTGTGGCGTATCGACGCCGGTGATTATGCCGGTGCGCTGGAAATCGGGCGTCATGCGCTGCGCCATGGCTGGGTTATGCCGCTGGGCAACCGTAACGTGCAGACCGTGCTGGCAGAAGAAATGGCAGACGCGGCGCAAAGCGCTCTGCTTGCTGCTGCTGGTTTTGATGCCGGTCTGCTTCTGCAGACGCTGGACCTGACAACCGATCTGGATATGCCGGACCAGTCGCGGGCGCGCCTGCATAAAGCCATCGGCGCTGTACTGAGCGAAAGCAACCCGGCGTCTGCCCTGAATCACCTTACCCATGCGCTGCAGCTTGATCCCCGCTGCGGTGTGAAAAAAGAAAAGCAGCAGCTGGAGCGCAGACTGCGCAATGACAGCCGCTAAAGAACGTGCCCCGCGCACGGGCGGCACGGGATGGCGAAAGGCACTGCCACATCAAAATTCCGTCCACCGCCCACTTATTCAGGAGAAAGCCGCATGAAGTTTGTTGCGCCCGAACAGGTGCCGGAACAGGCGGAGGTCATCAAAAATACGCCGTTCTGGCCTGATGTGGACCTGTCGGAATTTCGCAGTGTGATGCGAACTGACGGCACGGTGACGCAGCCGCGTTTAAAGCAGGTTGTGCTGACGGCTATTTCTGAGGTTAACGCTGAGCTGTACGACTTCCGCAACCGCCAGCAGTTGCTGGGCTACCGGGCACTGGCTGAGGTTCCGGCGGATATGCTGGACGGCAAAAGCGAGCGTATCCAGCACTACCACAACGCCGTTTTTTGCTGGGCGCGTGCTGTGCTCAATGAGCGTTATCAGGACTATGACGCCACGGCGTCAGGCGTGAAGCGAGGGGAGGAGCTGGCGGAGGCCAGCGGCGATCTGTGGCGTGATGCCAGCTGGGCTATCAGCCGGGTGCAGGATGCGCCGCACTGTACGGTGGAGCTTATCTGATGAAAGTGCGTGCGCATCAGTATGACACGGTGGACGCGCTTTGCTGGCGTCATTACGGGCGCACGCAGGGTGTCACTGAGCAGGTTCTGCAGGCAAATCCGGGGCTGGCTGAGTACGGCCCATTTTTACCGCACGGGCTGCAGGTGGAGCTGCCGGACATTACGGCGTCAACCACGGCGCAGACCGTCCAGCTATGGGACTGAATTATGACGCTTGAACGAATCAGCGCCTTTATCACTTACTGCATCGCCGTGCTGCTGGCATGGCTGGGCGATCTGTCGCTCAAAGATGCGTCAACGGTTGGCGGCGTACTGATTGGTGTGCTGATGCTGGCTATCAACTGGTACTACAAACACCAGTCTTTCAAATTGTTACGTGGCGGCAAAATTTCGCGGGGGGAATATGAATCCTTCAATCGTTAAGCGCTGCCTTGTCGGGGCTGTGCTGGCTATCGCCGCCACGCTGCCCGGTTTCCAGTCGCTTCATACCTCTGTTGAGGGGCTGAAACTGATCGCCGATTACGAGGGATGCCGCCTGCAGCCGTATCAGTGCAGCGCAGGTGTCTGGACTGACGGGATCGGCAATACATCCGGGGTGGTGCCGGGGAAAGCTATCACGGAACGGCAGGCGGCGCAGGGGTTAATAAACAATGTGCTGTTGACTGAAAAAAGGCTGGATGCCTGCCTGACGGTTAAGCCCCCGCAGCATGTCTACGATGCGCTGGTGAGTATTGGTTTCAATGTGGGGACCGGCGCGATCTGCAGGTCAACCATGGTGTCATATATCAATCGCCAGCAGTGGTGGCAGGCATGCAACCAGCTACTGCGCTGGATTTACGTTAACGGTGTAAAAAATAAAGGTCTGGAGAACCGCCGCGCGCGGGAAATGGCCTGGTGCTTAAAAGGAGCGTCCTGAAATGAAATGGTTCAAAAGTTACTGGCTGCCGCTTTCGGTTCTGGCGCTTCTTGTGATGGTTGATGTGCTTTTTCCTGCCTCCCATGCGCTTTTCCCGCTGGCGTTGATCATGTGGTTTGAGTATGCCGCATTTTCACTTGTCTGTTTTGCTGGTTTGTACTCCTGCACTCTGACAGGTAATGACCGGCTAAAGGTCCGATTCCTGCTGGGCAGGGTATTAAGGGTGATGGACGCAATCACTCTCACCTGGTATCTGCGTCTGGCTGTTGCCTTTGTGATGTTGCTTGCCGGGTGGAAACTGACGGGGCTGGTTTATGTATCTACCGTTGCCATTGGCTTAGCAATCAAGAATGAATTAAAGGCATTGCGGGAATGAATCGCGCACTGATGTTAGGGCTGGCGCTGGCACTTGCGGCGCTGGGCTGGCAGTCGTGGCGGCTTAACAATGCCAGTCACACCATTGAGACGCAGGGCAAGGCGCTGAAAAGCAAAACGCAGGAACTGACGAAGAAAAACAGTCAGTTGATTGGCCTGTCCATTCTGACCGAAACCAACAGCCGGGAGCAGACGCGGCTTTATGCGGCAGCGGAACAGACCACCGCGCTGCTGCGAAGCCGCCAGCGCCGGATCGAGGAACTGAAACGTGAAAACGAGGATTTACGCCGCTGGGCTGACGCTCCTTTGCCTGCTGACATTATCAGGCTGCGCGAACGTCCGGCCCTTGCCGGAGGTGCAGCTTACCGTGAATGGCTGTCCCAGAGTGACGCAGTGCCGTCTGGAAAGGTCAGCGCCGCGCAGTAACGGCGATCTGAACGCGGTGCTGGATGAAACCGAGGCCGCCTGGGCGGTCTGTGCTGACAAAGTGGACACGATTATTGCGTGTCAGGAGCGAGACAGTGAACAAACCGCGGTCCTTACGCAGCGCCCTGAATAAAGCGGTTGCTTATGTCCGCGACAACCCGGACAAGCTGCACCTTTTCGTTGATAACGGCTCACTGGTGGCAACCGGTGCCAGCTCCATGTCATGGGAATACCGCTACACCCTGAACGTGGTGATCGAGGATTTCAGCGGAGACCAGAATCTGCTGATGGCTCCTGTGCTGCTGTGGCTAAGTGACAACCAGCCGGATGCTATCAATAACCCGGAGCTGCGCGAAAAACTGTTCACCTTTGAAGTGGATATTCTGCGCAACGATGTGTGCGATATCAGCCTGAACCTGCAACTGACGGAGCGCGTGCTGGTCAGCACTGACGGCAGCGTGTCAAGCGTTGAAGCGGTGCCGGAGCCGGACGAACCCGAAGAAATGTGGACGGTGAAACGTGGGTGAACTGCAGAGGGTGGATGACTGGCTGACGGCGCTACTGGCAAATCTGGAGCCTGCAGCACGCAGCCGTATGATGCGGCAACTGGCGCAACAACTGCGCCGGACGCAGCAGCAGAGCATCAGGCTACAGCGTAATCCTGACGGCAGCGGCTATGAGCCGCGCCGGGTGACAGCCCGCAGCAAGAAGGGACGCATCAAACGCCAGATGTTTGCAAAGCTTCGCACCACAAAATACATGAAAACCACCGCCAGTGCGGACTCCGCCAGCGTGCAGTTTGATGGCAAGGTGCAGCGCATTGCCCGTGTTCATCATTACGGCCTGCGTGATCGCGTCAGCCGCAAAGGCCCGGAGGTTCGCTACGCAGAGCGCCGCCTGCTGGGCGTGAATGATGAGGTGGAAACCGTTACCCGTGACACTCTGTTGCGCTGGCTGGCGGGGTGATCTTTGTTTCATCGCTGGTACAAGCGCCAGAACTGCCTACCTTTTCCCACTGATGGCAACCTTTCGTTATGAATGCACAACTGACCGAAATCATGCGCCTTATCACCAACCTGATCCGCACCGGCACCGTGACCGAAGTGGACCGGGAAAACTGGCTGTGCCGGGTGAAGGTGGGCGAGCTTGAAACCAACTGGATTAACTGGCTGACGCTGCGCGCCGGTGGTGCCCGTACATGGTGGTGTCCGTCGCCGGATGAGCAGGTGGTGGTGCTGAGTATGGGCGGCAATCTGGAAACCGCTTTTGTGCTGCCCGCTATCTACTCCAATCAGTTTCCGCCACCGTCGGATTCCGTGGACGGTTGCGTGACGGAGTACCCGGACGGGGGATGGTTTGAGTATGAACCCGCCACCGGACGATGGCATGTCAGGGGCATCAAATCCATGGTGATCGAGGCAGCAGACAGCGTCACCTACAAAACAGGTGAGTTTGTCGTGGAGGCTGACACCACGCGTATTAACAGCGAGGTGGTGATCAATGGCGGCGTCACCCAGGGCGGCGGCGCAATGAGTTCTAACGGGATCGTGGTTGATGACCATGAGCATACTGGCGTTCTGAAAGGCGGCGACAACACGGGGGGGCCGGTATGACGTTGTATATCGGTATGAGCAGGAATGACGGGCAGACCATCACAGATACAGACCATCTGCGCCAGTCGGTGCGGGATATTCTGCTGACGCCGCAGGGCAGCCGTCTTGCCCGCCGGGAATATGGCTCCCTGCTGTCTGCCCTGATTGACCAGCCGCAGAACCCGGCGCTGCGCCTGCAGATTATGTCTGCGGTCTATGTGGCGCTGAACCGCTGGGAACCGCGCCTTACGCTGGACTCCATCACCATCAACGGCAATTTTGACGGCTCTATGGTGGTTGAACTTTCCGGACACGGCAATAACGGCGCACCGGTTTCCCTTTCCGTATCAACAGGAGCAGACAATGGCAGTCATTGATCTTTCCCAACTACCGCCGCCGCAGATTGTGGACGTGCCGGACTTTGAAGCATTGCTGGC
This sequence comes from Citrobacter sp. Cb023, assembly GCF_030336805.1. Taxonomy (NCBI): domain Bacteria; kingdom Pseudomonadati; phylum Pseudomonadota; class Gammaproteobacteria; order Enterobacterales; family Enterobacteriaceae; genus Citrobacter; species Citrobacter sp. Cb023. Next base: position 26,942 of record NZ_JAOWCV010000036.1, read on the forward strand.
AGAACGCAAGGCCGCCTTTGTGGCCCTCCATCCGGCTGATGAACAGGATGCCGTTATGCGCACGTTAGCGCTGGAGTCAGAACCTGTCACCAAACTGTTGCAGGAGAATACTTATCGAGAAATCCTGCTGCGCCAGCGTATTAATGAGGCTGCGCAGGCGGTCATGGTGGCCTATTCCATGGGAAATGACCTTGAGCAACTGGCAGGCAACTGCAACGTGAAGCGCCTGACGGTAGTCCCTGCAGATAATGACGCGGTGCCGCCGGTCGCCGCAGTGATGGAAAGTGATGAAGCATTACGCCAGCGCATTCCTGCAGCATTTGAGGGGCTGTCCGTTGCAGGGCCGACGGGAGCCTATGAGTTCCACGCCAGAAGTGCCGACGGGCGCGTGGCTGATGCCAGCGCAACCAGTCCTGCACCGGCAGAGGTGGTGCTTACCGTACTGAGCCGCGAGGGTGACGGGACGGCAGGGGCTGACCTGCTGGCAGTGGTTGAACAGGCGCTTAACAGTGAAAAGGTTCGCCCGGTGGCAGACCGCCTGACGGTGCGCAGCGCTGAAATTATTCCGTACAGCGTGGACGCAACGATATTCCTTTATCCGGGGCCGGAGGCTGAGCCGGTGATGGCAGAAGCAAAAGCCAGTCTGCAGAAATACATCGCCAGTCAGACGCGGCTGGGACGTGATATCCGCCGCAGCGCCATTTATGCCGCGTTGCATGTGGAGGGGGTCCAGCGTGTGGAGCTGACGTCCCCGCTGGGTGATGTGGTGCTGGATAAGACGCAGGCGGCATCCTGTACAGAATGGAGCGTCACCAACGGGGGCACTGATGAATAGCCTGTTGCCGCCGGGTTCGTCGCCGCTTGAGCGCCGACTGGCGCAGACCTGCAGCGGGATTTCAGATCTGCAGGTATCACTGCGGGATTTGTGGAACCCGGCAACCTGCCCGATCAGATTCCTGCCTTATCTGGCCTGGGCGTTTTCTGTTGATCGCTGGGATGAGAGCTGGACAGAAAGCGTCAAGCGCCGCGTTGTGCAGGACGCGTTTTATATCCATCAGCACAAGGGAACAACCAGCGCTGTGCGGCGCGTGGTGGAGCCGTTCGGCTTCCTGATCCGCATCATTGAGTGGTGGCAGACCGGCGAAACGCCGGGGACGTTCCGTCTGGATATTGGCGTGCAGGACCAGGGCATAACAGAAGAAACCTATCTGGAGCTGGAGCGCATGATCGGTGACGCCAAGCCGTGCAGCCGCCATCTGATCGGCATGTCCATCAACCTGCAGACCAGCGGCCCCTATTTTGTGGGCGCAGCCACCTACAGCGGCGAAGAAATCACGATCTACCCGTATATCAACGAAACCATTATTTCCGGCGGCACCGCTTATGAGGGCGGCGCGGTCCATGTTATTGACACGATGAGAGTGAACCCATGAGCGCAAAATTTTATACCCTGCTGACGGATATCGGCGCGGCAAAACTGGCAAGCGCCGCCGCGCTCGGTGTCCCGTTGAAAATTACCCAGATGGCTGTGGGCGACGGTGGCGGCGTGTTACCCACGCCCAACGCTCAACAGACAAAGCTGGTTGCCGAAAAGCGCCGTGCTGACCTCAATATGCTGTATATCGATCCGCAGAACAGCGGCCAGATTATTGCTGAACAGGTGATCCCTGAAACCGAGGGCGGTTGGTGGATTCGTGAGGTTGGTTTGTTCGATGAAACCGGCGCAATGATTGCCGTGGGCAACTGCCCGGAGAGCTACAAGCCGCAGCTGGCGGAGGGGAGCGGACGCACGCAGACCGTGCGAATGGTGCTGATTACCAGCAGTACCGATAACATTACCCTGAAAATTGACCCGTCAGTGGTTCTGGCAACCCGCAAATATGTGGATGACAAAGTGCTGGAGCTTAAGGTGTATGTGGATGATCTGATGGCTAAACACCTTGCCGCAGCGGACCCTCATAATCAGTACGCCACTAAGGAAAGTCCTACGCTGACGGGGACGCCGAAAGCACCAACTGCACCGGCAGGAACCAATACCACGCAGATTGCCAGCACAGCGTTTGTGCAGGCTGTGGTCACGGCGCTAAATAACGCACTGGCGCTGAAAGCACCGCTTGCAAGTCCATCCCTGACCGGAACGCCAACGGCTCCTACTGCAGCGCAGACCGTGAACAATACGCAGATTGCAACTACTGCATTTGTGAAATCAGCTATCGCGGCACTGGTGGCATCATCCCCGGCGGCGCTGGACACGCTGAATGAACTGGCTGAAGCGTTGGGTAATGATCCTAACTTTGCCACTACCATGACAAATGCGCTTGCAGGCAAACAGCCACTGGATGCCACGCTGACAAGCCTCAGTGGCAAAAGTATTTCAGATCTTCTCCAATACCTTGGTCTGGGAGAAGGCTCTATGCTCCCGGTTGGGACTCCAATTCCCTGGCCGCTGGCAACACCGCCGACCGGCTTTCTGAAAATGAACGGTGCAACATTTGATAAGGTTGCAAACCCTAAGCTTGCCCTTGCGTACCCGTCCGGAGTCTTGCCCGACTTACGTGCGCAAACTATTCGTGGCTGGGATGATGGAAGGGGTATTGATACCGGACGGGCGCTTTTAAGCGAACAGGGGGATGCGATCCGAAACATTATTGGCAGTGCCGCGAACGTCTATACAGGAAACCCAGATTTAGCGACGGGCGTCATTACCTACACCGGTACTGGAATCACCTCGTGGCAGAGTGGAACAGGACTGAGTATTTCCTACAGAAACTTAAATATTAATGCTGCGACTCAAGTTCCAACCGCTGCTGAGAACCGCGTTAAAAGCGTGGCATTTAATTACATCGTGAGAGCGCAATAATGAAAGAATACATCACGCTTAATGCGCAGGGATTTGCAGAAACTTCAGGATGGATTGTTTGCTATCTGACAAAACCTGATGGGGAATATATCGGCTTTATTGATGAGTTTATCCCGGCAACTGCTGGCTTACCTGCTGGTGCATATATTGATGAACCCCCGGCCGATGAAGCGGGAAAAGCGATAATCCGTGTCGGCGATAAGTGGGAGTTAGTCGATGACCATCGCGGCGAAACGGTTTACAGCACAGAGAGCGGCCA
>NZ_JAOWCV010000037.1:0-143432 GCF_030336805.1 Citrobacter sp. Cb023
GATAGAGTACTCGGCTACGAACCGAGCGGTCGGAGGTTCGAATCCTCCCGGATGCACCATCTTCTCCGAGATAACAGCAACACTGTTGTTTCATGGTCTGCGAGATAATCGTGAGCACCAGGGAGGATAACGTTGCTTCAGCAACGGCCCCAGGGCGAGGCGCAGCCGAGTAATCCTCCCGGATGCACCATCTTCTCTCCTTTGAATCATTTCCACATACTCCCGGAACCCCCTTAATTCGCTGTCAGCGACAAAATCAATCAATTACGATAAAATAACGTCTGGTCATTCGGCTTGTGAGAAGACGATGTACGAACGTTATGCGGGTTTGATTTTTGATATGGATGGCACCATCCTGGATACCGAGCCAACGCACCGTAAGGCGTGGCATGAGGTATTGGGGCATTATGGGTTACGTTTTGATGAACAAGCCATGGTCGCCCTCAATGGCTCCCCAACGTGGCGTATTGCTCAGTCGGTAATTGAATTGAATCATGCCGATCTTGACCCTCATGCCTTGGCGCGTGAAAAAACCGACAAGGTGAGAAGCATGCTGCTGGATAGCGTCCAGCCTTTGCCATTGGTTGACGTCGTGAAAGCCTGGCATGGTCGTCGTCCTATGTCGGTAGGTACGGGGAGTGAAAGCGCGATTGCGGAAGCTCTTCTCGAACACCTTGGGCTGCGTCGCTATTTTGATGCTGTAGTCGCAGCCGATCACGTACAACACCATAAACCTGCTCCTGATACGTTTTTGCTCTGTGCCGAACGTATGGGTGTTGCTCCGGCGCGCTGTGTCGTATTTGAAGATGCCGATTTTGGGCTTCAGGCGGCGCGTGCCGCAGGAATGGACGCGGTGGATGTCCGGTTATTGTGAGTGATGGACTATCGCTCCTGTCACTGTTTGCCAGCAGTTTTCTCAGCGCTACGCTATTACCCGGCAATTCTGAAGTTGTTTTAGTTGCTTTGCTGGTCTCTGGGGTAAGTCATCCCTGGGTCTTAGTCTTAACAGCAACAATGGGTAATAGCCTTGGAGGGTTAACTAACGTTATCCTTGGGCGTTTCTTTCCATTGCGTAAAACATCGCGCTGGCAAGAAAAAGCCACTGGCTGGCTGCGGCGCTATGGCGCTGTCACACTATTATTAAGCTGGATGCCGGTTGTGGGTGATTTACTGTGCCTGTTAGCTGGATGGATGCGCATCTCGTGGGGTCCAGTACTTTTTTTCTTATGCCTTGGCAAGGCGCTGCGCTATGTAGTTGTCGCAGCGGTTACGACGCAAGGCATTATGTGGTGGCACTAATTGTGTTGTGAGATAGCCTTCAGGGTAACCAATACCATTATGCTAATTAAAACGATTTTGACAGGCGGGAGGTCAATTTGATCCCGGACGTATCACAGGCGCTGGCCTGGCTGGAAAACCATCCTCAGGCGTTAAAGGGGATTCAACGTGGGCTGGAGCGCGAAACGCTGCGCGTTAATGCAGATGGGTCATTAGCAACGACAGGCCATCCTGAGGTGTTAGGCTCAGCGCTAACGCATAAATGGATAACCACTGACTTTGCCGAAGCACTACTGGAGTTTATTACGCCTCCAGGCGACGACATTGAGAAAATGCTCACGTTCATGCGCGACCTGCATCGGTATACCGCCAGGAACCTGGGCGACGAGCGTATGTGGCCGTTGAGCATGCCTTGCTATATTGCCGAAGGTCAGGATATCGAACTGGCGCAGTACGGTACGTCGAATACCGGTCGTCTGAAAACGCTGTACCGTGAAGGCCTCAAAAACCGTTACGGCGCGTTGATGCAGACTATCTCTGGCGTACACTACAATTTCTCATTGCCGATGGCTTTCTGGCAGGCGAAATGTGGCGTAACGGGCGGCGAAGATGCTAAAGAGAAGATCTCCGCGGGTTACTTCCGTCTGATCCGCAACTACTACCGTTTTGGTTGGGTGATCCCGTATCTGTTTGGCGCCTCTCCGGCCATTTGTTCCTCTTTCCTGCAAGGAAAACCGACAACCCTGCCGTTTGAAAAAACTGACTGTGGGATGTATTACCTGCCGTATGCGACGTCGCTGCGCCTGAGTGATTTGGGCTATACCAATAAGTCGCAAAGCAATCTCGGAATTACGTTTAACGATTTGCATGAGTATGTGGCAGGATTAAAGCGCGCGATTAAAACCCCTTCCGAGGAGTACGCGGCGATCGGTCTGGAGAAGGACGGTAAGCGTCTGCAAATCAACAGCAACGTTCTGCAGATTGAAAATGAGCTGTATGCGCCTATTCGCCCGAAACGCGTCACTCGTCGTGGCGAAACGCCTTCTGACGCGCTTCTGCGTGGCGGTATTGAGTACATCGAAGTTCGCTCACTGGATATCAACCCGTTCTCACCGATCGGCGTGGACGAGCAGCAGGTGCGCTTCCTCGATCTGTTTATGGTCTGGTGTGCGCTGGCCGATGCCCCGGAAATGAGCAGTGATGAATTGCTGTGTACGCGTAAAAACTGGAATCGGGTGATTCTCGAAGGTCGTAAGCCTGGGCTGACGTTAGGTATTGGCTGTGAAACAGCCCAGTTCCCGTTGCCTAAGGTAGGGAAAGATCTGTTCCGCGATCTGAAACGCGTGGCACAAACGCTGGACAGCATCGATGGGGGAGAGGAGTATCAAAAGGTCTGTGATGAACTGGTTGCCTGTTTTGACAACCCAGAACTGACTTTCTCTGCCCGCATCCTACGGTCTATGATTGATGAAGGCATTGGCGGCACGGGTAAAGCGCTGGGTGAGGCTTACCGAAATCTGCTGCGTGAAGAGCCGTTAGAAATATTGCAGGAAGCGGAATTTATTGCTGAAACCGAGGCTTCAAAGCGTCGTCAGCAGGAGATCGAAGCGGCTGATACTGAGCCGTTTAGCGTGTGGCTGGAAAAGCACGCTTGATACAAAAGAAAAAGGCCACTCGGGAGTGGCCAAAATTTCATCTCTGAAAACAGGGATGATGATAACAAATGCGCGTCTTTCATATACTCAGACTCGCCCCGGAACAAAGAGTTCAGATTATTTTCAAAAAATTTATCGGAGGTGGCTAAATGCCGTTGTTAGATAGTTTTACTGTCGATCACACCCGGATGGAAGCTCCCGCGGTCCGGGTTGCAAAAACGATGAACACCCCGCATGGCGACGCAATCACCGTGTTTGATCTGCGTTTCTGCATTCCGAACAAAGAAGTGATGCCTGAGAAAGGTATCCACACGCTGGAACACCTGTTTGCAGGTTTTATGCGTAACCATCTCAACGGCAACGGCGTGGAGATTATCGATATCTCTCCGATGGGATGCCGCACTGGCTTTTACATGAGCCTGATTGGTACGCCAGACGAGCAGCGTGTTGCCGACGCGTGGAAAGCGGCGATGGCGGACGTGCTGAAAGTGCAGGATCAAAACCAGATCCCGGAGCTGAACGTTTACCAGTGTGGCACGTATCAGATGCACTCTCTTAGCGAAGCACAGGATATCGCACGTCATATTCTGGAGCATGATGTACGCGTTAACAGCAATGAAGAGCTGGCGCTGCCGAAAGAGAAACTGCAGGAACTGCATATTTAGTCATACTGATTAGTTGTTCCAGTATTTAAATTAACCTCGGCTTATAACCGGGGTTTTTTATTGCCTCCCCTCAACCATATCCCTGGGAGGTGGTTTACGGGGCAATAAAAAAGGGATCCGCAGATCCCTTTTATCAGATATTTAGTGCGCGCCACCGCCGCCGCCGCCCGCACCGAAGGGGGGTTTGGCAAACCACACCAGGCCAAGCAAGACCAGGAAGATCCCCGCCGACATCCAGAAGATTTCGTTGGCGGAAATAATCAGTCCCTGATTGGTGATCTGCTGGGCTATCCAGCCTGACGCCTGCTGGTGCGTCATCCCTAAATCCTGCAGTTTATCGTACATTGCCTGCGCATTTGGATTGTAAGGATTAACGGATTCCGTTAACTGCGCATGGTGAAGTGACTCGCGGTTAGTCCACATCGTCGTCGTAATTGATGTGCCAATAGAGCCGGCCAGCGTTCGCGTAAAGTTCGACAAACTTGATGCCGCGGCCAGACGCTCAGGTGGTAAGCCGGACAGCGTGATAGTCGTCAGCGGCATAAAGAAGCAGGCTACCGCGAAACCCTGAATAAACTGTGGCCAGGCCGATGCGCCAAAGTCCATACCCGGTTCGAACGTCCACGCACGCCAGTAGAAACAGACGGCGTACATAATAAAACTGAACGTGACTAACCGACGCATATCAAGCTTGTGCGCGAAGCGGCCGATAATCGGCGATAAGATCACCGGAATCACCCCAACCGGCGCTGACGCCAGACCGGCCCAGGTTGCCGTATAGCCGTATACCTCCTGCAACAGCTGCGGCAGCAGGACGATTGCGCCGAAGTAGAGCATATAGGCCAGACTGATACACAGACAGCCGATGGTAAAGTTGCGCGACTTAAACAGCGAGAGGTCGACAATGGGGTGCTCGTCGGTAAGCTCCCAGACGATCAGGAAGCTGATGGCGACAACGGCGACCACCGTCAGGATGATAATCTCCTGAGAGGCAAACCAGTCCAGCTCTTTGCCGCGGTCGAGCATAATCTGCAAACTGCCGATACCAATGACCAGCAGTGCCAGACCAATGGCATCGATGCGCCGCTGCTCGGTTTTGGTTTCCCGACCACGCAGGGTTTGCAGGGTCATCAATACCACCGCAGCACCGATTGGCACGTTGATGAAAAATATCCAGCCCCAGTGATAGTTGTCGCTGATATAGCCCCCAAGAATAGGGCCACATATCGGGGCAACAATCACTGTCATCGACCATAGCGCCAGGGCGATGGAACGCTTGGCGGGAGGATAGTTATTCAACAACAAGCTTTGTGACAGCGGAATTAATGGACCGGCGACAATCCCCTGGATTACGCGGAAGAAAATCAGCATGTTCAGGCTGGTGGACATCCCGCATGCCCATGACGCAATGACGAAGGCGATAGTTGACCACATGAATAGCCTTACTTCGCCAAAGCGCTTTGCCAGCCAGCCGGTGATCGGAATCGAGATAGCGTTCGCCACCCCGAATGAGGTGATCACCCAGGTTCCCTGGCTCAGTGAAGAGCCGAGGTTCCCGGCGATAGTGGGGATCGCCACGTTAGCAATGGTGGAGTCCAGCACCTGCATGAATGTCGCCAGGGACAGCGCGATCGTCATAATGACGAGCTGCGCGCCTTCCAGCGGTTTTTGCTGTTGCATCACACGCACCTTTGAATTAGCCCGCGTTGGCCTGCACGATCTCTTCGATCATCTTATTGACCGGAGCAAGGTTGATTTCCCGTGCATTACTTTCTGATACCGGCGTGGTGCGAACCTGGCTTGCCAGAATTTGTCCGTCACGATTTGAGGTATCTACCGTAACCAGCGTAGATAAACCGATACGCAGCGGATGCTGCGCCAGCTGCTGTGCATCCAGTTCAATACGCACCGGCAGACGCTGGACGACTTTGATCCAGTTACCCGTTGCGTTTTGTGCTGGCAGCAGGGAAAAGGCGCTGCCCGTACCCATATCCAGCCCGACAACCTTACCGGTATATTTCACGTCATCGCCGTAAATATCGCTGATAACGGTCGCAGGTTGACCGATACGCATGTGCGCGAGCTGTGTTTCTTTGAAGTTGGCATCCACCCACAGGTTAGTGGCTGGAACGACCGCCATCAGCGGCGTGGTCGGGCTAATTTGCGCCCCCGGCTGCACGGAACGACGGGAAACATAGCCAGTCATTGGGCTGACGATTCTGGTTCGTTCCAGCGCCAGCCAGGCATTGCGCACTTCAGTGGCCGCCTGTTGCACGGCGGGCTGGTCTTCCAGCTTACTGCCGAGAATCATCGCCTGGTTGGCATTATATTGTTGGATAGCAACATCAAGCTGAGCCTGAGCGCTGGCGACGGCATCACGCGCATGTTGCAGCTCTTCGCGGCCAATCAGGTTGGCGTTGCCCAGCGGGACACGGCGATTAAAGTCGCTTTGTGCCTGCGCCAGCGCGGTTCTCTGCACTTCAATGCTTGCCTGTAACTGCTTGCTATTGATCATCAACTGGTGCGTCTGACGCACGCTGGAAGCCAGCGCAGTTTTGGCTTTTTCAAATGCCTGCTTAGCGTCCGTCTGGTCGAGGGTGACCAGCACATCGCCTTGTTTTACAAAGTCAGTGTTATCAGCCCAGACTTTCGTCACGCTGCCTGATACCTGCGCCATGATTTGAACCTGGTTCCCTGCCACGTACGCATCGTCTGTCTCTTCGACATGACGCAGTACTAAAAACCAATAAATCCCATATGCCACGGCAATGATAATAAAGAGCAAGGTCAGAAGGAGCAGCATACTTTTACGTTTGCCATTCTTCTTGACCGGTTGCTGCGGGGTTTGAGTCTCCGCATTTGCGCTCATGTTGTTCTCCACGATCTTCTTTTTTTTCACATCGGCTGAGCCGACCTGTTTATCAGACAGGCCAGCAGTATGCGTGCTGGCCTGTCGGTTTTTTCATTTATAAATCTGGATTTCTGAGCGAGTCGGCGCGTTAGCGCAACGCTTCTAATACCGCGCCATCCTGCTCCATCTGGTCAAGACGGGTCAGAAGTTTACGGGTAATTTGCTCAAGCTGATCTTTTTCGGTGGTGCTGAGAGATGACCAAAGCTGATGCAGGCAGTTATGCTGAGGCGGTAACACCTCTTGCAAAAATGCGTGGCCTTTCTCGGTCAATTGCAGATGCAGACAGCGGCGATCGTTATCGCTTTCGCGACGTTCGATCCAGCCACGTTTTTCTAACTCATCCGCAATGCGGGTTGCGTTAGTGCGTGACGAGCCAAGCGCGCAACTCAGTTCAGAAGGCTGAATACTGTGGTTTTCCTGAGACTCCAGCGTAATCAACGCCATAAACAATGTCTCGTTAATCCCTTGAGCTTTCAGCATCTTATTGCGGTTTTCCAGCAGCTTGCCCTGCATGTGCATGCATAGACGAGTCAGAAGCACTTCCTGATAAGGGAACTCTTCGTAGCGGCTGGCGCGAAATTTTAGCATTTGTTCAATGGGCGTAAACGAACTATCCATTTGGGTATAACCTCATTAATTTCAGCCGATATAGTAACGACAGTGACAAATAAAGTAAATGTATTATTTATTTAAAATGATTGTTTTTATCTATAAGACAATCAGCATTTTCCAGGCTAATCCATAGCCCAGAGCACTCAGTAAGGTTGGAATGATGATGCTGCGGGTCTTATAGAAGCTTGCGCCCAGTATGACAAACCCCACCAGCGTAGGCACGAACCGACGAGAATCGTGCATCACTTCTGGCGCGGTAGACACCACCAACAGGGCGCAAATTGATGCAATGCCAATGGTGTCGAGTAATATGCCCGTCGCGCCGCGCTTCGTCGGGCGAACATTCCCCACTCCAAGACGGAGCGGCAAATAACGAAAACAGTAGTTAACGCAGCCGACCAACAGGCCAAGCAGCAGGACCTCATAGCTCATCGGGACCTCCCTGCCAAAATGACTGGATAAGAGCCGTCAGACATCCGCAGACAATGCCTGCAAGGATGGCGGCAGGAATGGAAAACAGCATGACGCCAGCCAGCGCGCCGGCCAGTGCTGCAGTCACGCAGAGTGCTTGTTGACGCTGGAAAGAGGCGAGCAGGAAGCTCATGAACAGCGCCGGGAGCATGAAGCCCAACGCGGCTTCAACTGCCGGGTAATCCTTGAGTAAACCACTACCGGAAAACGCGCCGATCACCGTGCCAAACACCCAGGAGGCCCAGGAGCATAGCGCAATGCCGATCATCCAGTTTTCACTCCAGCGCCGGTTATCCCGTACCAGCTTCGCCGTGGCGGCGGCAAAGACTTCATCGGTGAGGCCAAAGGCCCACAGCGCGCTTTTGGGTTTGCTCAGTCGCTGGGCGATTCGGCTACGCAGGGAAGGTCCGTACAAAACATGGCGTACATCCATGGCCATGACGGTCAGTGCGGCGACCCACAAAGAACTGCCTGCGGCGAGCATTGTGGTGATGACAAACTGGCTGGCTCCCGCATAGATAATGCAGGAGAAAAACACGCTTTCAACCGGAGTAAAGCCAAGGCGAGTGGCATTGAGACCAAATGCAAAAGCGACCGGAATATAGCTGATGACTATTGGCAGGCTGTCTTTGAATCCTTCAGTTAGCGTCGCAGAACTGGGTTCAGACTGGGATATCGGGCTTTCCATAGGGTTATAGGTTTCATTACCGAAATTAATATAACTTGGTTCAATGAGTTATAACCTTAGCAGACTGATGGGCTCCTTAACACCCTGCGGAGCCCAATCAGCGGTAAACATACGCTATATGCTTAATTTACGGCTTCCTGACGGTGATATCCTCGCCACCAGACCAACAGGTTGAGTAGGGCAACGGTCGTACCGGCCAGACAAACGCCAGCCCAACCGGCATGCTGCCAGGCGGAGGCCGAAATCAGCGAACCTGCCGCCCCGCCAATAAAATAGCTGGTCATGTATCCGGCGGTCAGGCGATTACGTGCGTCCGGATGAATGCGATAGATAACCGTCTGGTTGGTGATATGCACACCCTGAACGGTGAGGTCCAGGACCAAGATACCGATAATCAGCATTGGTACGGAACTATGCCCTAACCAGATAGCCCACCAGGAGAGCAGCAGTAATAACAGACCTGTGGTCGTGGTGAGATGTGATTTTCCCTTATCGGCAAAACCACCTGCCGGACGCGCGCCTAACGCCCCTGCGGCCCCTGCCAGGCCAAACAGCCCGATCGTTCCTTCAGAGTAGTTAAACGGCGGCGCGGCGAGCAAAAACGCCATAGAGGTCCAGAGAATACTGAAATTGGCAAAGGTCAGGCAGCCCAGCATCGCGCGGGTACGCAGCAATTTATCATGGATAAACAGGCTGAATACGGAGCCTAACAGTTGCGGATAGTTGAGATGAGTATCTGATTTCATCTTCGGCAGACCGCGCCACAGCGCAATCGCCATCAGCGCCATTAATATCGATGCGACCCAAAATACGGTGCGCCAGCCGCCAAGATTGGCCAGTAATCCCGCCACGGTGCGCGCCAGCAGGATACCCAGCAGCAGGCCGCTCATAATGGTGCCGACAACTTTACCGCGCTTATCCGGCGTGGCAAGCGTCGCCGCCAGCGGAACCAGAATCTGTGCCACTACCGAGAACAACCCGGTCAGGGCGGTGCCGAGGATCAGCATGCCCAGCGACTGGCTACTGGCGGTAATAAGCATGCCGCCTGCCGCTAACAGCGTCATGGAGACGATCAGCATCCGACGTTCAAACATATCGCCAAGCGGTACTAAAAACAGCAGGCCGGCGGCATAGCCGAGCTGGGCCGCGGTGACGATAAAGCCAGCGGTACTGGCCGATAGCGAAAAGTTACGTGCGATGGTGTCGAGCAGCGGCTGCGCGTAATAGTTACTGGCGACGGCGAGGCCGGTGGCGATAGACATTAACAGGATCAGCGAAGGGCTAAGTCCCTGAGTGGTTTTCGTCATGGTTTTCAACTGAAAAATGGGTTGCAGAAAACAATCATAACGTAAGTGATTAAATGTTGCTGATTTGTTGGGTGATGGATTGTGCGGTTGGGAGGAGGGCGTGTAGGCCGGATAAGGCGCATCGCGCCACCATCCGGCATTGGTGTGATGGCGCTACGCTTATCAGGCCTACGAGGGGGTTATTTCTGCGCAGCCAGCGCTTCTTTCACCCAGCCATCAAACTGTTGCTGGTGGGCTTTGATCCAGCCGTCAACGTGACCCTGCACGTCGGCTTCAGATGCTTTCCCGTCGTGCATCATCGCGTTCTGCGCGTTGATATCCGCCAGCGGCAGCTTCATGACGGCAAACAGTTTCGCCGCAGCCGGGTTTTTCTCCGCCCAGGCTTTGTTGGCGACGATATGCATAGTGTTCACCGGGAAGCCGTAGTTGGCGCCGTTTGGCAGCTTGGTATCAATGTCTTTCTGCTCGCCTGGCAGGGAAGAGAACGGCACCTGCAGCCAGACCACATCTTTACCCGGTTTCATAACGTCGCTCACCCAGTACGGTGTCCAGGTGTAGTAAAGAATGGGTTTGCCTTCTTTAAAGCGGGTAATAGTGTCAGCCATCATCGCCGCATAGTTACCGTGGCTGACCTCGACGGTTTTTTCCAGATCGAAGGCTTTGTTCTGGTGGTTGATCACCGCTTCGCAGCCCCAGCCCGGCGAGCAGCCCATCATGTCTGCTTTTCCGTCGCCGTTGGTGTCAAAGATTTTGGCGATCTTCGGATCTTTTAACTGGGCAATGTTGGTGATTTTATACTGCTCAGCGGTTTTTTTATCGATCAGATAACCTTGCGCGGCACCCGTAACGAATACCCCCTCGCGATAGAACTTTTTGTCTCCGCCCGCTGCGGCATACATATCATCATGCAGCGGCTGCCAGTTCACAGCGGTAAAAGTTGCATCGCCAGAGGCAATGGAGGTATAGCCGACGTTGTAGTCAACTTCGCTTGTTTTGTTAACGGTATAACCCAGTTTCTCCAGCGCACGGGCGACCAGTTGCGTCTGGAAGGATTCTTCAGAGATAGTGCTCTGGATTGGCTGTACAGTGATGCCTTTGCCTGGCAGATCGGCAGCGAAAGTGCTGGTGGAGACAAGGGTGGCAAACGCTGTGGCAATAATGACGTTCTGTCGCATCGTTGTTCCTTAATTATTGGAGGGACGTATAGGCCCGGTAAGCAATGCGCCACCGGGCAACGGGTGAATTACTTCGTGAATGGGCGAGTGATAAGCCCTACGGGACCGGTGGTGTACCAGCGACGGTTGCCACGGCTACGGGCGTCGCGACCGACAGCCTGCGTCAGGCGGTCGAGAATGATGGCGAGGATCACGATCCCAACTCCGCCGACGGTGGCAAGCCCCATATCCAGACGACCGATTCCGCGCAGAACCATCTGACCCAGTCCGCCGACGGCGATCATCGACGCGATGACGACCATTGAGAGCGCCAGCATCAGCGTCTGGTTGACCCCGGCCATAATGGTAGGCATCGCCAGCGGGAGCTGCACTTTAAACAGCATCTGACGCGGGCTGGCGCCAAATGAGCGCGAGGCTTCAATCAAGTCGGCTGGCACCTGGTTAATACCCAGAATGGTCAGACGCACGATTGGCGGCAGGGCGAAGATAATCGTCACCACCACGCCCGGGACGTTACCAATACCAAACAGCATGACGATCGGCACCAGATAGACGAACGCCGGTGTGGTTTGCATGGCGTCCAGCAGCGGACGAACAATTTTTGCCGCCCGTGGACTGCGCGCCAACCAGATCCCCATTGGTAGACCGATCACCACGCAGAACAGCAGCGCGGTTAGTACCAGCGCCAGGGTGATCATGGCCTGCGACCACGCGCCGATGGCCCCGATTGCAATCAATGAAATCAGCGTAGCAACGCCCATTCCAACGCCGGAAATCTGCCAGGCAATCAGAGCGAACAGGATAATCGCCACCGGGGCTGGCATACCCAACAGAAGCTGCTGGAAGCCGTTGAGAATATAATCCACCGGGACTCGAATGCCCTGGAAGACCGGACGGAAATGGGTAACGACCCAGTCGATCCCTTCTGTGACCCAGCTATCCAGCGGGATCAGCGTTTTATGGAACGGATCCATAATATTGAAATGCTCTGGCGCCGGCGCGGGTGCGCTGGTCAGCCAGTCTGCGCCACCGCCGTCAGTTGGCGCGCCTGATGGCGTACTCCAGGCATCGGCGGTTTGTGCGGCACTGTCGGCCGCTGGTGTGGTATCCCACGGATTGGTTTGATCAGCCATTGTTTGCCCCCTCACGATCTAAAGCCTGTAACAGCATGCGTTTTGAAATGATGCCCACATACTGTTGTTCCTCATCAACAACCGGCACCGCGCACGGGGCCTGGCCGACATGAGAAAGCAACTCGCTGAGAGGAGTTTGCGCATCCACGGCTAACGGCTCATCGATCAATGCCGCTTCAATACCTTGCGCCTGACTTAATGCTGTTTTTAAAGAGTCGATAGAGACAACGCCGACGAATTTATTGCCGCGCTCGATCACGTAACCATATTCGCGATCTTTGTCCTGCAATAATTGCAGCGCTGAACGTGGACCGACCCCGGGCGTTTTACGAATTAAACCTTCAGGGCTACGACGTGAAATATCTTTGGCACTAAAGACCTGGCTAATATCAACGCCGCGGAAGAAGGTGCGTACATAATCATTGGCCGGATTATTCAGGATTTCATCTGGCGTGCCGACCTGGACCACTTCACCGTTTTGCATAATGGCAATTCTGTCGCCAATACGCATAGCTTCGTCGAGATCGTGGGAAATAAAGACCACGGTACGTTGATGTTTCGCCTGTAGTTTTACCAGTTCATCCTGCATCTCGGTACGAATTAACGGATCGAGGGCAGAAAAGGCCTCATCCATTAATAAGATGTCAGGGTTTATGGCTAATGCACGGGCGAGGCCCACACGCTGGCGCATCCCTCCGGAAAGTTCATCCGGGTATCCGTGAGCATAATTCTCCAGACCAACCTGACGCAGCGCATCTAACGCTTTTTCACGACGTTCATCCGCGCCAACACCGGCTAATTCCATGCCGAATGCCGTATTGTCCAGGACCGTCATGTGCGGCATCAGGGCAAAGGACTGGAAAACCATCGCAATCTTTTTTCTGCGCACCTCGCGAAGCTCTGCATCGGATATCCGGGCGATGTCTACGCCGTCAATCAATACTTGCCCGCGGGTGGGTTCAATCAGGCGATTGAGAAGGCGTACCATTGTGGATTTACCCGAACCGGATAATCCCATGATGACAAATATCTCGCCTTCTTCAATGGCCAGACTGGCGTTCTTAACGCCAAGCGATAGCCCTGTTTTATCCAGAATCTGCTCTTTTGAAAGTCCTTTTTCAATATATTTGAAGGCTCTCTGCGGATGCTCTCCAAATATCTTATAGAGATTTTTAACTTCTAATTTAATTGCCATGCAATAGAATGATTCCTGTTATTTGTTTATATCGATATATTACCTGATGGAAATAGTGACCTTTTTCTACCCTAACATACTGAGAATCTGAGACAACCCTGAATTTGTTTGTGGCACGAATATTGCTGAAGGCCATGTGGCGGGACTTCCCGTGATATAAGGGCTGAGCGCGAATGTGAATGGGGTAATATTTTTTGTAAATGGCAATGAAAAGTCGCCTGAATTGCTGAAATGCAGGCGAATAATGCGGCTGATATTGAGTGTAGATCACACAATTATATTTGCACGACAAAAGTGTGATCCTGTTAGAATATTTCCGCGAAAAATGTACGGTATTTTCCGCGGGAATGAGCGCTAGAAATTCCAGTCGTCGTCTTCGGTTTCGACAGCTTTTCCCATCACGTATGATGAGCCGGAACCCGAGAAGAAATCGTGGTTTTCGTCAGCGTTGGGCGACAGCGCGGCAAGGATTGCCGGGTTAACCTCCGCCATTTCTGGCGGAAATAATGCCTCATACCCCAAATTCATTAATGCCTTATTGGCGTTGTAGCAAAGGAAGGCTTTGACGTCATCCACCCAGCCGGTTTCTGCATACAATTCTTCCGTATAACGCGCTTCGTTATCATACAATTCCATCAGCAGGTCGAGGGCAAAATTCTTTAACTCCTCGCGTGCGGATTCAGAAATGTGCTCCAGACCTTTTTGATATTTATAACCAATGTAATACCCGTGAACGGCTTCATCACGAATGATCAGACGAATGAGATCGGCGGTATTGGTCAGTTTTCCGCGGCTGGAGAAATACATTGGCAACCAGAAGCCGGAATAGAACAGGAAGGATTCCAGAAACACGCTGGCAATTTTTTTCTTCAACGGTTCGTCGCTGGCGTAATGTGTCAAAATGATCTGTGCCTTGCGCTGGAGTGGGGTATTTTCTTCACTCCACGCGTAAGCCGCATCCACGTCTTTGGTCTGGCAAAGAGTGGAGAAAATTGAGCTGTACGAACGGGCGTGCACCGCTTCCATAAAGCTGATATTCGATAGCACCGCCTCTTCATGCGGCGTTAACGAATCGGCCATCAATGCTGGCGCACCGGCTATGTTCTGAATGGTGTCGAGCAGCGTCAGCCCGGTAAAAACGCGGATAGTCAGCTGCTGTTCGGCGGCGTTCAACGTTTGCCAGGCCGGGATATCGTTGGAGAGCGGGACCTTTTCCGGTAACCAGAAGTTACTGGTCAGGCGATTCCAAACCTCGAGATCTTTATCATCCTCAATCTTGTTCCAGTTGATGGCACTCACGCGGGATAATGTCATGTTGTCCTCCTTACAGCGCGCATGACACGCAACCTTCGATTTCGGTTCCTTCCAGCGCCAACTGGCGTAGTCGGATGTAATACAGCGATTTGATGCCCTTACGCCAGGCGTAAATCTGCGCTTTGTTGATATCGCGAGTGGTGGCGGTATCGGGGAAAAAGAGCGTCAGTGAAAGCCCCTGATCGACATGCCGCGTTGCTTCAGCGTAGGTATCAATGATTTTTTGTGGACCAATCTCGTAGGCATCCTGATACAAGGCCAGATTCTCATTGGTCATAAACGGGGCAGGGTAGTAAACGCGCCCGGTTTTGCCCTCTTTGCGAATCTCCACTTTTGACACGATCGGGTGAATGCTTGATGTCGCATGGTTGATGTAGGAGATAGAACCCGTTGGCGGAACCGCTTGTAAATTCTGGTTATAAATGCCGTAGCGCATGACATCTTCACGCAGCTGCGACCACATTTCGCGCGTTGGCAGCATAATGCCGCTGGTGGCAAACAGTGTGCGAACCTTGGCGGTTTTTGGCTGCCAGTCGCCCTGCAGATACTGGTTAAAATACTCACCGCTGGCGTAGCGGGACTGCCTGAATCCGGCAAAGGTTTTGCCGCGTTCCCGGGCGAGCTTCATCGACGTATTCAGCGCATGCCAGGTGATGGTGTAGAAATAGAGATTGGTGAAATCCAGCCCTTCAGGTGAGCCGTAGGCGATACCTTCCCGTGCCAGATACCCGTGCAGGTTCATCTGCCCAAGACCGATAGCGTGCGATGCGCTGTTCCCGGCCTCAATTGAGGGTACGCTGCGGATATGGCTCATGTCCGAAACGGCCGTTAAGCCGCGAACCGCCGTTTCCACGGTGCGCCCAAAGTCTGGCGAATCCATGGTATGAGCGATATTCAACGAGCCGAGGTTGCAGGAGATATCGTGCCCTGTTTGTGCGTAATTGAGGTTTTCATCGTAGGTGGAAGCGCTGTTAACCTGCAAAATCTCCGAGCACAGGTTGCTCATATTGATACGACCGGCAATCGGATTGGCGCGATTCACCGTGTCTTCAAACATGATGTAAGGGTAGCCGGACTCGAACTGGATCTCGGCCAACCGCTGGAAGAAATCGCGGGCGTTAATGTATTTTTTGCGCACTCGTTTGTCGGCAACCAGTTCGTCATACCGTTCAGTTACGGCGATATCACCGAATGGTTTGCCGTAAATTCGTTCCACGTCATACGGTGAAAACAGCGCCATTTGGGCATTTTCTTTGGCTAACTGGAAGGTGACATCCGGGAGCACCACTCCAAGCGAGAGCGTTTTGATACGGATTTTCTCGTCGGCGTTTTCACGTTTGGTATCGAGAAAACGCAAAATATCCGGATGATGCGCGTGCAGATACACCGCGCCCGCACCCTGACGCGCCCCTAATTGATTCGCATAAGAAAACGCATCCTCCAGCATTTTCATTACCGGGATCACCCCAGAGGACTGGTTCTCAATGCGCTTAATGGGCGCACCCGCCTCACGCAGGTTAGAGAGCAAAAATGCCACGCCGCCGCCGCGTTTGGAGAGTTGCAGCGCCGAGTTGACCGCCCGTCCAATTGACTCCATGTTGTCTTCAATGCGTAACAGGAAGCAGGAAACCAGCTCGCCGCGTTGCTGTTTACCGCAGTTTAAAAAGGTTGGCGTGGCGGGTTGAAAACGCCCGGAGAGCATTTCATCGGTTAGTTGCAGAGCGAGCGCTTCATCGCCCTGCGCCAGCGTGAGCGCCACCATCGTTACGCGATCCTCAAAGTCTTCGAGATAGCGCTTCCCGTCGAACGTTTTCAGCGTATAGCTGGTGTAGAACTTCCATGCGCCGAGGAACGTCTGGAAACGGAATCCGCTGGCGTGGGCGTGTGCGAATAGCTTCAGCACAAACGCGCGATCGTAGCGGGCTAACACGCTGGCATCGTAATAGCCTTCATCCACCAACGTGTCCAGACGCGCCTGCTGGCTGGCAAACGCCACCGAGTTGGGGCGGACGTGGGCGGTAAAGAACGCCTCCACCGCCTGATGGTCTTTGTCGAACTGAATGCGCCCGGCCTTATCGTACAGATTCAGCATGGCGTTCAGGGCGTGATAATCCAGCGTCTGCTGTATTACACGTTCTGCGGTTGTCGTTGCCAAAATTCGCTCACTCCTTTTTGCACGTTGTCGATATCGCTTTGGGTGCCCATCAGCTCAAAGCGATAGAGCCACGGCACGCCGCATTTTTGTGAGATGACATCACCCGCGCGACCGTAGGCATCCCCGAAATTGCGATTGCCGGAGGCGATCACTCCACGGATTAACGCCCGGTTGTGCGTATCGTTTAAAAAGCGGATCACCTGTCTCGGGACCGCGCCAGCTGTACCGCCGCCACCGTAGGAGGGCACGATTAAAATGTAAGGTTCGTCTACCCGGATCCGCTCGCGTTCGTTAAGCGGAATGCGGATGGCAGGCAGCCCCAGACGCTGCATGAAGCGGTGCGTATTTTCGGAGCTGCTGGAAAAGTAGACGAGCTGACTCATGCGCTGGCCACTTGAGGAGCCGGGCGCAGACGGTTGATCATGTCCGGGCGAAATCCTGACCAACTGGTTTCCCCTGCGACCACGACCGGTAACTGACGAAAGCCTTGATCGCGCAGGCGATCAGCCATATCGGGGTGTAAATCGACGTTTACCATCTCAAAGTCAAACCCGCGGCTTTCCATCGCCCGCTTAGTGGCGTGGCACTGAACACAGTTGTTACGAGTGTAAATAACAATGCGCATGATTCGTATTTCCATCTAAAAGTAAAAGAATGACGCGATAGAGGGCGTCAGGTTGTGTGTGTCTTGATAGAGGAGATACTAGATGTAGTTTTAAAAAGATTCAACCATACAAGATATGGTAATTTTAGATTGATGAGGGCATGGGTGATGAGCGTGACGGAGGAAGTGATAGAAACTATGGCAGGTTGCCGGATGGCGTTTATGTCGCCATCCGGCAGCGCAGAATCACATGCGCATCCCTACCGCCAGACGGTTAAAGCAGTTCATCAGGCTAATAGCAAACGTCAGATCGCTAATCTCTTTCGCGCTAAAATGGTCGAGCAGCGGCAGATAAACGTCATCTTCGGCATGGGTGCTGGCTATATGGGTGACGGATTCGGCCCACGCCAGCGCTGCACGCTCCTGCTCGCTGAAGTGATGACTAACCCGCCAGCCTGCCAGCGCGTCCAGTTTGGCCTGCGCAACACCGGATTTGCGCAGCGCCTTACTGTGCATTTCCAGGCAAAAGGCGCAGCCGTTGATTTGCGAGACTCGCAGGTAAATCAGTTCCGTCAGCGTAGGTTCCAGCGCGCAGTTTTCCAGCGCTTTGCTGGCCTGAACCAAAGCGTTATAGATTTCAGGACTGAGTTCATAATAGGGCTGGCGTAACATTGTCATGGTATTTCTCCTCGTTTGGATGACCCGCAATGTAGCACTATAATGGACTGCTACAGAGAGCCATATTGTTGCCAAAAAAGCAGACCATAAATGCCACGCTATCAGCAAATCGCCCGTCAGTTAAAAAACGCCATTGAGAAAGGTGAACTAAAACCAGGCACAAGATTGCCCTCCAGTCGGACCTGGGCCCAGGAGCTGGGGGTATCACGTTCGACGGTGGAAAATGCCTATGCAGATCTGGTGGCGCAGGGCTGGCTCGCGCGACGCGGGCAGGCAGGAACATTTGTCAGTGAGCAACTGCGACCGGAAAACGCACCTGTGTCTCCCGCCATCTTCGCCGGAGAAAACCCCAGGCCACAGCCTTTTCAGATGGGATTACCCGCACTCGATCTCTTCCCGCGGGACGTCTGGGCGCGGGTGATGGGGCGGCGTTTACGCACCCAAACGCGTTTTGACCTGGCCGTGGGCGATGTTTGCGGCGAACGGGTTTTACGTCAGGCGATTGTCGATTACCTGCGCGTCTCACGCAGTATTGAGTGCCAGCCGGAGCAGATTTTTATTACTTCAGGCTACGCGGCATCAATGACGTTAATCCTGCGCGCTCTGTCTCAACCCGGTGAGGGGATGTGGGTCGAAGATCCTGGCTTTCCGTTGATTCACCCCGTGGTGGCTCAGGAGCGCATTGAGCTGATGCCGGTGGCAGTTGATGCCGATGGCCTGGATGTCTGCGCTGGGATCCGTGACTACCCGCAGGCGCGTTTTGTGCTGCTCACACCCGCACACCAAAGTCCGCTGGGCATCGCCCTGTCATTAGACCGTCGCCACCAACTGCTTGAATGGGCGACTCGGGCGCAGGCGTGGATCATTGAAGATGATTACGACAGTGAATTTCGCTACCACGGCAAACCGTTGCCGCCGCTAAAAAGTCTGGATGCGCCCCAGCGGGTGATTTATGCCGGAACGTTCAGCAAATCGATGTTTCCGGCTTTGCGCACGGCATGGCTGGTGGTACCCCTGACTCAGGTCGAACATTTTCGTCAGCAGGCGGCGCTAACGGCCTGTAGCGTTCCGGTTTTATGGCAGCAAACGCTGGCGGATTTTATGCAAGATGGCCACTTCTGGCGGCACTTAAAACGTATGCGCCAGAATTATGCCCTGCGACGTCAATGGATGGAAAACGCGCTGAGCGAACAAGGATTTAACGTCATTCCTCAGGAAGGAGGGATTCAGCTGGTGATAACTGTCGACGGAGATGATGTTGCGCTAGTGCGCAAAGCGAATCAGGCCGGGCTGGCGGTTCAGGCGTTAAGCCGCTGGCGAATAACTTCAGCAGGAAAGGGGGGAATATTGCTGTCGTTTACTAACATCAGCTCGGTGGAAATGGCGCAGCAGGCGGCGTATCAACTGCGGATGTCGCTGACATAATTCTGCGCGGTTCTTAAGATATTCGTCCCACCATCGCCACTCGTTTATGGACTTTTCTGAAAGCGTTGCTAATGCTGAATCAGGTAAGGTAAGCCCGCAGTAAAAAAGATAACGAGGAAAAATATATGTATTTACGACCTGATGAGGTGGCGCGCGTACTTGAAAAAGTGGGCTTTACCGTCGATGTAGTGACGCAAAAAACGTACGGCTATCGTCGTGGCGAAAATTATGTGTACGTTAACCGTGAAGCACGTATGGGACGTACCGCATTAGTTATCCATCCCACGCTAAAAGAGCGCAGCTCTTCGCTGGCGGAACCTGCGACGGATATTAAAACCTGCGATCACTACCAGCAATTCCCGCTATATTTAGCCGGAGAGACTCACGAACATTATGGTATTCCGCACGGCTTCAGTTCGCGAATTGCGCTTGAGCGTTATCTGAGTGGGTTGTTTGGCGACGTTAGTTCAAACTAATAATGCGACTGGCAGGGCCAGTCGCGAAGAGATCTGTCAGGCTTTAGCCTGGTGATAGCTGCTGACCTTAAACAGGCGGCGGCAATAATCAAGAAAGTAGCCATAGACCGCGCCCATCAGCATTGATACCACGATGTTCGAACTTACTGCAGCCGTAATCTGGTGCCAGTCTGCGCCAACCGTCAATAGAATAATCACATACACTGGTGACTGGAAGGTGACATAAGCCAGCACGTCCGCCAGGTTTTTCCCCCATCCTGCTTGCGTGGCTTTACGCGCCGCGCGCATAAACAAATCGCGATACATGCCGTATGGCCACGCGATCAGGATGTTGACGGGGATAGCCACCAGTCTGGAGTACAGAGACTGTTCGAAGCTCATTCCTGAAAGGAATATTTCGATCAACATGTTCACGACAGAACAATAAACAACCATCGCGAACGTGTCTGCTACTGCATGACGCAAGCGTGACTGCGGAGAGAACATGTTAATGCTCCTTGTAAAAAGGGAAAAAAAGGTTTTGAATACCTTCTTGCTAGTGATTTGTCTTGCTGCTTTCGCGTTTGAATAGGATATCTGCCTGGATAATAACTAGCAACTAGCTTAAAATTTTTATTTATTACCTTTTTGTCGATAAAATGCTCTGCAATGGTTTGTTTTTTGTTCGTTTTGGTATTTTCGTTGCTGATTTAATTAAAGGCATTTTAGATCAATGGGTTATGGAAACTTGTTTTTCTGAATTTTTTGCGCTCCTTTTCTCAATGTTGACTAATGTGCAATATGTATACGCACCGGCTCCGCGCGATGTTGTGGCCTGTTTCTCGACTGATACCCTGAGACTCCTTGCAGGTATATTTATAGCGACTAGCAGAGGAATAGAATATATCGCATAGGCGATATCAAAATGGATGCAATAAATACACGAATTAGCTTTTTTGATTAGTAATATGCGAATAAATTAGACTGGAAATATAATAAGCAGTTGCATACAATATTTAGGGTAATACCGTTTTTATGTTTTACGTTAAAGAGGTTTTGTTAATATGAGTTCAATGTTAAAAAACTTAAATAATATCCGCTCGCTGCGTGCAATGGCTCGTGAATTTTCCGTTGATGTGCTGGAAGATATGCTTGAAAAATTCAGGGTAGTGACCAAAGAACGCCGCGATGAAGAAGAACAACTACAGCGCCAACGTGCAGAACAGCAGGAAAAAATTAATACTTTGCTGGCGCTGATGCAGGCAGACGGGATCAATCCGGAAGAGCTACTGAGCATGACGCCTGCGACGGCAGGTTCAGTTAAAAAACGTCAGCCGCGCCCGGCGAAATATCGTTTTACCGATCTCAATGGTGAAACAAAAACATGGACCGGACAAGGTCGCACACCGAAGCCAATTGCCCAGGCACTGGCTGCCGGTAAATCTCTTGATGACTTTTTGATCTGATTATTAATGCGGTGAGGGCGACCTCACCGCTTATTTTCAGCAAACGCCAAAATCACCCTCTTCGGTATATCGCGTCACGTCAGCTGCTTTCAGCGTGAATTTTTCGCCGCTTTCATTACTGGCGTGTACCGCCACAATGTGATCGCCATTGACTTCGACAACTTTCAGTTTAGGTCCACCCATGCGTGGTTGAACCAGATCGCCAGGTTTAAACATATTGCTCTCCTTTATTTATCGCAGAACTCACCATAGATCACGTCAATCAGCGGGTACAGTGCAGTTTCAATGATTACCGCTTAATGAGTACGTCGGTTCCAGGGCATGATATCCAGCAATCGCGCCATGCCGCAAAAGCCGGTCACGCCAGCGAGTATTAGCCCGGCGCCCACAAAACCGCTCAGCAGGAAGAAGGCGCTGCTAACGGTGTAGCCCAGAATGACGCCGAGTAAGGCAAGGCTGCCGGCGGCTATCTGCACCTGGCGCATCAGTGGTAACGGTTGTGAACGATCTTTTGCCACCGGAAAACCTGCGGCTTTCCAGCCGTCAATGCCACCTTCCAACAACCAGACCTGCGCAGGCGCGGCAATAGCGTTCAGTTTTGTCGCCGCGTTTTGTGTACGTTTGCCTGACTGGCAGTGAAAAATCACCTGCCCGGCGCGTAAATTCGCAGGCAGCGATCCCTGCTCTAGCGTAGATAATGGTACCAGATGCGCCTCCGGAATATGCTCGTACAGATACTCGTCAGCATCGCGGATATCAATCAGTTTTGCGCCTTGTGCGACCAGCGTCTGCGCCTCGCGCGGGGAAATCGTCCCAATGGTCATGATGGCTCCTTATGGGCAATACAGTGTTTTTAATGTGGCGATCAGTGAATTCACGGCCGCATTTTTGATGGAGTACAGGATGCGCTGGGCATCGCGTTGGCTGTCTATCAGGCCCTCTTCACGCATACGCGCCAGATGCTGCGAAGTGGCGGAAGGACTCAGGCCGGTAACACGGGCTAATTCGCCCGCGCTGGTACCGGGTGAGCCGCAGAGCATGCACAAAATCAGCAACCTTTTCGGGTTACTCATCGCTTTTAGCAGGGCAGCAGCCTGCTCAGCGCTGGCCTGGAGTTGTTCAAGTTCAGTCATATGTATTTAAGTATATTCTAAATTAAGCTTATTCTAAAATAAACGGTCAACGTACGCCAGCGTAAAGAGCGTAAAGGAGGGTAAAACAGCAGGGGAAGGCTGGCAGAGTTAGGTACACTGACTATGCTTAGAGATAAAATCTCTTTTTAAACAATGAGTAACTTTTTGCTTGTATGGAGTGTGTATGGGTTTCTGGAGAATCGTTTTTACTATTATTCTGCCCCCGCTTGGCGTGCTGCTGGGGAAGGGGTTCGGCTGGGCATTTATCCTCAATATTGTTCTGACGCTGCTGGGCTACATCCCGGGTCTGATCCACGCCTTCTGGATACAAACGCGTAACTAATTACCTTTCTACTACGGCGCTCTGGCGCCGTTTTCTTTGCGCTCCTTTCTCCTCTGCTACACTTCCTGGTGTTGATTGTTAACTACCGAGGTGGATATGGGACTCTTTAATTTTGTAAAAGATGCGGGTGAAAAACTGTGGGATGCGGTTACTGGCAACCATGACACTGCCGATCTGGCAAAAAAGGTACAGGAACACCTGAACAAAACGGGCATCCCGGATGCGGATAAAGTGAACGTCCAAATTAACGAAGGTAAGGCCACCGTTTCTGGCGATGGATTAAGTCAGGAAGCGAAAGAAAAAATCCTGATTGCGATTGGTAATATCTCTGGTATTGCCAGCGTCGACGATCAGGTAAAAACTTCTGCGCCGGCGAGTGAAAGCCAGTTTTATACCGTAAAATCAGGAGATACCCTGAGCGCTATTGCCAAACAGGTATACGGTAACGCCAACCTGTATAACCAGATATTTGAAGCGAATAAACCGATGCTGAAAAGCCCGGATAAAATTTATCCAGGGCAGGTTTTGCGTATTCCAGAACAATAAGAAAGTTCAGGCTTATTGCGTCAGCAATTTGCCGGACATCGCTTGTTGAATAATCGGAATGGGCGTCAGCAGGTGCTGGCGCATTAATTCGCTGGCACGTGCGGCATCGCGTGCCAGAATTGCTTCGGTCAGGGTTTGGTGCTGATCGTGTTTATCTTCCAACATCTCCACCGACAGCACCGTTTTTCGCAGCCAGATAAACCGGTAGCGCGCCGCCAAATCGAATAGCCGTTCGCGCATTTGCAGCAGATACTGTGAACCGCAGCCAGCGACAATTGCCGAGTGAAAAGCCTGATGGCGCTGATCCCACTCGTCGAGCATCTGTTCACTGGCGTCAACGGCTTCAAGCTTGCCGAGCATATGCGCCCGCGCCAGAATTTCAGCTTCCCAGGCGTCGTCGCCGCGTTCAATGGCCAGCGCGACCAGCATGGCTTCCATATTGGCGCGGGCATCGAAAATATCGAGCAACTCCTGTTCGGACATTGGGGCGACACGATACCCTTTCTGATTGACCACCGTGACCAGCCGCTCGGCAACCAACTGCGAAAGCGCTTCGCGTAGCGGTCCCACGCCAAGCTCATAGCGTGAGGTCAGCAGGCTCATACGCAGTTTTTCATCAGGCTGATACACACCGCGGATGATGTCGTTTTTCAGCCAGCGGTATCCATCAATGGCCGTCGGTTGGGGAATGGCGGTCATGGTCTTACTCCTGAACGGTTTTCCCGGCCTGCGCCGGGAAAAGGTTTAATGCGTATTTTGCAACGGTGCTTTTTGCCACGATAGCAGTTTTTTCCAGCGTGACATAATGGGCACGGTGCAAATAATTCCTATGGCTAACAACCCGGTAGAGATAACTTCCAGCTGTTGAGCCGGGCGAAAGAGCATCACCACCAGCACAAAGATAATAAAGGCGATTACCAGCCAGGTAAGCCACGGATAGAGCCACATTTTCAGTTTAATTTCACCGCCTCGCGCCAGCAGGATTTTGCGCATCCGCAGTTGGGAAATTGCAATCACCAGATAAACCAGCAGGGCGATGGCGCCGGAGCTGTCGATCAGGAATTTGAACACCTTGGCCGGGGCGTAATAGTTGACCACCACGGTGAGGAACGCGGCGCCCGTAGACAGCAACACCGCCACATAAGGCGTTTTACTCCGGTTCGTTTTACCCATAAAGGCGGGAGCATCGCCACGACGGCTCAGGGAGTAAAGCATACGCGACGACGTATACAGCGCGGAGTTCAGACAACTGGTTACCGACAGCAATATGACACAGTCCATGATCAGCTTCGCGTGTGGGATATGCAGTAACTCCAGCACCGAGCGGTAAGAGCCCACCTCTTTCAGTCCCGGCATGTTCCACGGAATCAGCGCGACGACCACGAAAATAGAGCACAGATAAAAGATGGAGATACGCCAGATAACCGAGTTGGTGGCGCGGACGATGTGCTTATCCGGGGTGTCGGAC
The DNA here is from genome assembly GCF_030336805.1 of Citrobacter sp. Cb023. Classification (NCBI taxonomy): domain Bacteria; kingdom Pseudomonadati; phylum Pseudomonadota; class Gammaproteobacteria; order Enterobacterales; family Enterobacteriaceae; genus Citrobacter; species Citrobacter sp. Cb023. Next base: position 24,679 of record NZ_JAOWCV010000037.1, read on the forward strand.
TCGGCGGCGGCGATGGTAACAATCTCTGCGCCCATAAAGGAGAACATGGTGATTAGCATCGCGCTGATCACCGCGCCAAAACCGTTGGGCATGAAGCCGCCCTGATCCCACAGGCGCGAAACTCCGCTGACCTCGGCATAGGGATAGAAACCGCTAATCGCCACCGCGCCGAGAGTGATAAACGCCAGAATGGCAATCACTTTGCACAGCGCCAGCCAGAACTCGAACTCACCGTAATTTTTGACGCTCAGCAAATTACTGCCGGTTAATGCCAACGTGATAACCAGAGAAAACAGCCAGATAGGAATGCCTGGAACCCAGGAGTGCAGAATGATGGCGGCGATATTCGCTTCCAGCGGGATAACCAACACCCAGAACCACCAGTACAGCCAGCCGATGGTATAACCCGCCCACGGCCCGATGGCCTTATCGGCGTAGGTGGAAAAGGAACCGGTATCTGGGGTGGCAACGGCCATTTCGGCCAGCATGCGCATAATCATCACCACCAGCAATCCGGCGAACAGATAGGCCAGTAATACTGCGGGACCGGCTTCTGCAATCGCCACGCTTGAACCCACAAACAAACTTGCGCCGATAACCCCGGCAATAGACAGCATGGTGACGTGGCGTGATTTCAGCCCGCCCCCTAAATCATGTGATTGTGACACTTGCCCCATCTTTTAAACCTCTCGAAAGTATTTCACTTGGGAGAGCACCCCGGCATTCCCGCGCCGGGGCACGCGTATTTATTGTTATTGACCCTGTCTGCCGGATGGCGGCTCCGCCTTATCCGGCCTGAGGATTGCGTTTTTTATTGGTCGAATGCGGTGTTAACCCTGCTTCGCTTCGGCAAAACACTGAGCGATAATGTCCAGCCCCTGGCGGATTTGGGCATCTTCAATGGTCAGTGGGACAAGAATGCGCAGTACGTTGTAGTAAGGTCCGCAGGAGAGCAGGATCAGCCCTTTATCGCGCGCACGCGCGACGATTTCCGCGGTCAGTTTGGCGTCTGGTTTCGTGTGATCGCCGTCTTCAAACAGTTCGATTGCGATCATCGCTCCCAGCCCGCGTACATCGCCAATCTCGCGGTGGCTTTCCGCGATAGCCAGCAGGCCTTCGCGCAGGGTTTGCCCCAGGTCGTTGGCTTTTTGCAGCAGATTTTCCTGTTCGAAAATATTCAGTACCGCCAGCGCGGCGGCACAGGCAATCGGGTTACCGGCATAGGTACCGCCCAGACCGCCCGGTGGGATTGCGTCCATGACTTCGGCGCGCCCGGTCACTCCCGCCAGCGGGAAGCCACCGGCGATAGATTTGGCGAAGGTGGTGAGATCGGGCGCAACGCCCATCTGCTCCATAGCGAACAGCGTACCGGTACGGCCCGCGCCGCTCTGTACTTCATCGGCAATCAGCATGATGCCGTGCTCGTCACAAATGGCGCGCAGACGTTGCATAAAAGCAGGAGAGGCGGCGTAAAAACCACCTTCGCCCTGGACGGGCTCAATCACGATGGCGGCAACGTCTTCCGGAGCGGCATCATTTTTGAAGATACGGTGAATGCTGGCGATAGCATCGTCTTCACTGATGCCGTGCAGCGGGCAAGGATAAAGCGCACGGTACACGTGGCCCGGCATCAACCCCATTCCTGCAGAGTACGGGTTTACTTTCCCGGTCAGCGACAGGGTGTAGTGGGTTCGACCGTGGTAAGCACCGCTGAAGGCGATAGTGCCGGTTCGTTTGGTGGCAGCGCGGGCGATTTTCACCGCGTTTTCCACCGCTTCCGAGCCGGTTGTCACCAGCAGGGTTTTTTTGGCGAAATCGCCCGGCACTTTCTTATTCATGATTTCGCACAGCTCCAGGTACGGCTCATAGGCCAGCACCTGGAAACAGGTATGGGACAGCTTTTTCAACTGTGCTTCTACCGCAGAGACGATCTGCGGGTGCAGGTGGCCGGTGTTCAGCACCGCAATACCGCCAGCAAAATCGAGGAATTCACGGCCTTCAACGTCCCAGACTCGACAGTTTTCTGCACGCTCGGCAAAAATAGGGTGGATTTGTCCTACGCCACGGGGAACGGCGTTGCTGCGACGTTGCATAAGTTCTTTGTTGGTGCTCATCAGGTGTTCTCCAGTATTTATTTTATTAAAGGCCGATGCACATATATTTGATTTCTAAGTAGTCTTCGATGCCGTATTTCGATCCTTCACGGCCAAGACCGGAGGCTTTGATTCCCCCAAACGGGGCGACTTCGTTGGAGATAATGCCGGTGTTAATCCCGACAATGCCGTATTCCAGCGCTTCGCCAACGCGAAAGACGCGGCTCAAATCACGGGCGTAGAAATAGGCGGCCAGACCAAACTCAGTGTCATTAGCCTGAGCGATGACGTCAGCCTCGTCCTTAAACCGGAACAGCGGAGCCAGCGGGCCGAACGTCTCTTCTTTGGCGACCTTCGCGTTGTCAGGCACATCCACCAAAATGGTGGGCTGGAAGAAGTTGCCGCCGAGTGCGTGAGGTTTGCCACCCGCGATAATGCGCGCGCCTTTATCCAGAGCATCGGCGATGTGTTCCTGCACTTTGGCTACCGCTTTCTCGTCGATCAGCGGCCCGGTGGTGACGTCAGGCTGCAAACCATCACCGAGGTGCAGTTTGCTCACTGCCTGCTGGAGTTTTTCGGCAAAACGCTCATACACGCCGTCCTGCACGTACAGGCGGTTGGCGCAGACACAGGTTTGGCCAGCGTTACGGAACTTTGATGCCAGTGCGCCTTCCACGGCTTTATCAAGATCGGCATCGTCAAAGACGATAAACGGCGCATTGCCGCCCAGCTCCAGCGACACTTTTTTGATGTCTTTGGCGCACTGCTGCATTAACTGACGGCCAATTTCGGTTGAGCCGGTAAATGACAGCTTGCGTACCAGCGGGTTGCCAGTCAGCTCGTTGCCGACCGCGCTCGCTGAACCGGTCACCACACTGAAAACGCCTGCCGGGATCCCGGCTCGATTGGCAAGCTCTGCCAGCGCCAGTGCGGAGTAGGGGGTCTGGCTGGCCGGTTTAAGCACCATTGTGCAACCAGCCGCCAGCGCCGGACCGGCTTTGCGGGTAATCATCGCCGCGGGGAAGTTCCACGGCGTAATCGCGGCGGTAACGCCGATCGGCTGTTTGATGACGATTAGGCGTTTGTCGGCCTGGTGGCCGGGGATCGTATCGCCATAGATACGTTTGCCCTCTTCGGCAAACCACTCAATAAAGGAAGCGGCATAGGTGATTTCACCTTTGGCTTCTGCCAGCGGTTTACCCTGTTCCAGGGTCATCAGACGGGCGAGATCGTCCTGATGCTCAATCATCAGGTTGAACCAGCGGCGCAGGATGTTGGCCCGCTCTTTGGCGGTCAGCGCACGCCAGGCGGGCAGAGCGCGGTTAGCGGCGTTAATCGCTTCGCGGGTTTCATCCGCCCCCATTTTCGGTACGCTACCTAATTGCTGACCGTTGGCGGGGTTGGTCACCGCGATGGTCTCGCCGCTGTTGGCGTCACGCCAGTTGCCGTCGATCAGTGCCTGCTGGCGAAATAAGGTTGGATCGTTAAGTTGCATAATTGCGTCCTGTCTAAATCGTTTTAACGGGTGAATGCGGCGTGTAATGTTTCCACGCTACGTGCCGCACGCAGCGTGCGTCCGGGATTACTCTGGTTCTCCAGCAGCGCATGAACTTTGCTGACAATATGCGCGCCGATAGGGATCGCCGACGTTGCTGCCGGAGAAGGCGCGTTACAGGTGTGAATTGAGCGTGGCGTGGTGACAAACAGGAAATCGTCGATTAGCTTGCCGTCCGGTGATACAGCCTGTGCCCGCACGCCTGCAGGCCAGGGCTGCAGATCCTTGAGCGTCAGACTCGGGCAGTACTTTTGTACCAGCCGCAGATAACCGCTTTTGCACAGCGAATTCTTCATTTCGCCAAGTCCTGAGCGCAGGTTGTTTTGCAGCACGCGACGAATGCCGGAAGAGCTGAGGATCTCCAGCGTATCGCTGAGCGAGAAGTCGCGTTTACGGTAGCCTTCACGTTTAAATGCCAGTACCGCGTTGGGGCCCACGGTGACGCTGCCGTCAATCATCCGGGTCAGATGAACGCCGAGAAACGGCATCGCCGGGTCGGGGATGGGGTAGATCAGATGGTTGACTATCTGGTTATGTTCTGACGCCAGACGGAAATATTCGCCACGGAACGGACAGATGATAAAGCCGGGTTCAACGCCGAGCATTTTCACTAGTCGGTCCGCCATCAGGCCAGAGCAGCTAATCAGCGTCGCTCCCTCAAATTCCTGACCCTGACGGGTATGTACGACAACGCCCGCAGCGTGCTCTTTTAGCGCGCTGACCTCAGCGTTGTAGATAATCTCACCGCCTTTGGCCTGAAATATCTTCGCCATCGCGGCGGTGACTTCGCGGTAGCTGACGATCCCGCTCGACGGAACAAAAATACCGCCCAGCCCGGTGATGTTGGGTTCACGCTCGCGAAGCTCCTGCGCATTCAGCCATTCGCGCTCAAGGCCGTTAGCGGCGGTGCGATCCCACAGCGCGCGCATGCGCTCCATTTCCAGATCGGAGGTGGCAACCAGCATTTTTCCGCAGACGTCGTAGCGGATGCCGTTTTGGTCGCAAAAGGCTTTTGTGGCGCGATTTCCGGCCAGGCAAAACTGCGCCTTCAGGCTGCCGGGGGTGTAATAGACCCCGGCATGAATTACGCCGCTGTTGTGGCCCGTCTGGTGACAGGCCGGGCCGGACTCTTTTTCCAGCAGCGCGATTCTGGCGTCCGGATAGACATCAATCAGCTGCATGGCGGTCGACATGCCGATAATGCCGCCGCCAATAATCACAAAATCATACATCCGCTTTATTCCTTCGCGCTTACTGATGGGTCTGGTAGTGGTTTGTCGCATAAGCGAAATAACCACGCTGGCGCATCAGTTCGCGGCGCAGGTCAGGATGCGAGGTGAAGCGATCGCGACCGTGCAACCAGAACAGGTTGTTGATTAGCAGGAATTTACCGACTGAAACCGGAACGGAAATAATGGCCTTGCTGGTTTCCAACGCATCCGACAAATCGCTCAGCCAGACACCTTCTTCATAATCTTTTGGCTGGACGAACTGGTCGATGTAGCGCATCACCGGGCGGCCCTGCTGGTCAACGTCAAACACCGGATGGAACACTTCCTGGCTGACGTTTTTGCTTGGCGGTGCCGCAAAGCGCATGGCGCGACGTGCCAGCGGGTGGGTAAAGTACTGATCCAGATGTTCCCAGTCGTCGAGGTGCAGCAGCAGCGAGTTACCGCCGGTCATGTTCTGCTCGTCAATCTTCATCATCAGCACATAGTCGGTGATTTCTTCGAGGTAGGTTCCGTCGTTATGCAGCTCCATAACACGGTGCGGCTGGCGCAGATAGCTGTCTGAGTTATCAACGTTTTTCACCACAAAACGGGCATAGTATTGACCGCTCATCGCATCAAAATTGGAGCGCCCGATAAGATGCGCTACCGCCGTCGCCAGCTTGACCATCTCTTCAGCCTGTGCCACATCATCTACGCCAACAGCGTTGATCAGCAGTGCGCCTTCGGCACGATCGAGCAACGTTTTCAGCAGCAAAGGCTGCAACTGATTGCCGCACAGGTCGTCGAGGATCTTGCCCACTTTGAAGCGCAGGAAGGATTTATATTCCAGTGCCTGCACTGGCCACTGCGCTACGGCTTTCAGAAATTGCTCAGTGGTCTCAGCGGAAAAAGTCAGCTCCAGCAGGCGTGGGGACTGGGCTGATGGTTTCAACGTGAAACCGCTGTAGTGCTGGGCTGGATCATCAGCGTTCGGTTTTACGGCAGTCAGTGCGTTCATCAAATCGTTCCTCTCAGTAGATTGTCAGGGAGATATGGCGCAGCTCGTTTCGTAGCCATAAATTAAAAATATCTACATTTTTGAAAAACGCGCACAGAATGGGCTTGTTTGTTTATTATTTGTGATCAAAAGCAACAATTATTTAACATTATAAAAAGTAAGTATTTAGAGGCTGGATGGATAATGAGTGGCTATTTCAGGGGCTAACCCCCTGATTTTAAAGAAGAATATAAGGTGTATTAATGTTCAAGTGCGATGGCGCAGACGTGTTCAACATGAGTCAGATCGTGGTATAAGTCGGGCAAGGTCATCTTTTTACGTATTACGATTTTGAGATTAACCTCAATTTTGCCCTTCTTGATATCCCTGATCGTGATGTTTTCAATAATGTTTTTCTGTTGATGAATGCGGGTTATCAGATTTTCGAGAGCGTCGCGTTGATCAAGAATGACCCGCACTTTTACTTTTCCGGGAAACTGGTTTCTGGTCTGTAAGAAAATAATGAATGGGCTTAGTTTGATGGCGAGTAAAAATAAAGCCGTGGCAAAAAAAGCATGAAAATAAAAACCGGCTCCACAGGTGATTCCCACCCCTGCAGATGCCCAGACAATTGCTGCAGTAGTAAGACCAGAGATAGCATCGTCATGTCGGTGCAGAATGACTCCCGCACCGAGAAAACCAACGCCGCTGATAATCTGGGCCGCCAGGCGCATAGGATCGCTACGGATATTCATCGAAATTTCAGCATAGTATTCAGCAGATTGTATTGATACGACAGTTAACACGCAGCTGGCTACGGATAAAATAACGCAGGTTTTGAAGCCGACCGGTTTCCCTTTCGATTCCCTTTCCAGGCCAATAATGCCACCCAGAATAAATGCAATGCTGATTTTGATGATCGTAGTTAAAGGCAACAATCCTTGCTCATTGATGATGGCGGCCAGATTATTCATGCAATTACCTTAATGAGAGAGTCTTTAACGATCAGGAGTTTGCTTTTTTCAATGTGAGGTCCGTTTTGCGTTTGGAAATATCGTCCCGGAAGAAAATCAGGAAGAATACGCTGACCACTGCGGCAACGCCTGCTGAAACTAGCCAGAATGTTTCCCATTGTGGTAACGACTCTGGACCTTGTTCCGTCACGGTGTTATTAAAGATTTGCCCGCATACGGTAGAAGCAAATAGCAGACCAACGCCGTTGGAGACGATAAATCGCAAGCTTTGGGCTTGTGCTTTGATCTCTGGCGCGGCTTTACGGTCAACATAAATGTCGCCCACGGTAAAGAAAAAGTCCCAGCAGAATCCTTGTAACATCAGGCCGATCAGCACAAACATCATGTTGGCATCCAGCGAAGCATTAGCAAATAATAGTGTGCGGATAATCCAGCAAACGGCGCCTAACATTAGAGTTATTTTGAAGCCAGCTTTCAGTAAGAAAAATGACAGCAGGAACATGAAAATGACTTCACAGGCGATGCCAACCTGCATCATTGAAGCGGCGTTATCGAATCCAAGCGCTTTTAAAAAGACCGGGATATAGGCGGAATAAGCCGTTTTGGGGATCATCAGGACAAAAATACTGAGCATCAAAACTGAGAAACTACGGTCTTTGAAGAGCGCCAGAGCGTCCAGACATAACAGATCGCGAAGCGTAAACACGCTTCCTTTTGCTTTCGGTGGGGTGTTTGGCAACGTAAAACAGTACAGGCCGAGAACGACACCTGAGGCCGACGCAATATACCAGGTGATGGTATTTCCAGAATAACCCATTTCACCAATGATAAAGCCGATGACCATAAAGCCAAATGTGCCGAATACACGAATAAATGGGAAGTATTTTACCCCGTTAATGTGGCTGAAACTGATACTGTTAGCCAGCGCAGTTGTAGGATAAAACAGCAGACCAACCAGGAAAATCATGGTCAACGTCATACCTGTGTTGTGTGCCTCAATAAATTGTGGAACAAACAACAGTACACCAGCATTAATTAAATGCAGGATCGCCATGACTTTTTGTGACGAAAAGAAGCGGTCGGCGACCATGCCAATAAATAGCGGGGAAAGAATAGTCGCCAGGCCAAGCAAGGCATAGGATGAGCCAATAATTGTCGCCATACCATAGGTGCTCAATACCAGCCCCATGGTCATATTCCAGGCACCCTGCATGAAATATTGTATGAACATCATAATCAACAGGCGTGGTGTTTTATTAAGGTCCATATTGCATATCCTTATTGGTTGATGCTCAGGTTAAGCCCGTCCCAGGCGACAAGAATGTTTTCTTTGTCGCATGCCGCAATGAGATCGTCGTGCAGCAGACCTCCGCTGTGTGAAATATGCGAGACGATAAGTTGGCTATTTTTCTCAAGGCAACCCAGTTCCGCAAGCCTGTCTCTGGCGGCGAAGACTGTTTCCAGACTCATGTGGTTATTAGTACGATTATCACCATTAAAACCGTAGGTGCATTCCAGGACAGCCAGATCGATTTTTTTCCCTTTCAACCACTGCCATGTGAGCTCAGGAAACCAGCCTGAATCATGTCCGTAGAAAATGGACTGACCTTCCTTTTCGATAAACCAGGTATAACAAAGCTCCCACTTGGCATGGTTAGCCAGTAGTGGAGTGATGCGGTATCCGCGAGTTTCAACGGTCACGAAGGGAACCAGACAATGAAAAGCAAATCTTTCAGCGCTGTAGCCCGGTAACACTTGGGCGGCACCGTTAATTGCACGGTCATTACCAAAAATGTGCAACGGATGAGTAATCTCAAATCCGTACCCTTCCATCCGGCTAAAAAGATCGCCGACGTTGAAATGATCGGGGTGAGTATGTGTGAACAATAGCGATCTGATCTCTGTTGCGTCCAGGCCATCTCGCAGCAGTTGCTGGCTGAATTCAGGCGCGACGTCAATGAGCAGTTCATCGTCGATAATGGCTGAAGAGTGTGTGCGTAAGTCTTTGCCTTTACGAATGCGGGCTTGCTGGCAGTGCTCACAACGGCAAAAAGGATTGGGGATCCCTTCAGATGCAGCGGTTCCCAGAAAATGAATCTTCATGTTTCCCTCTTAATGACAAATGTGATTGTTGTTTTTTTAAGCGCTAATGTAATGAAACGTAATTGGAACGTGTCAATTATGATTCCAGCGTTTTATATGAACAATGATCTTTTGCTTTAGAAGTGATCCTCTTCAAATATTATAAAATTTATATATGTATTTCATTGTGTTAAGAATTTAATGTCATGAGTTTTGTCTATGGATAGCGTCAGGCTTTTATTTTGATATGCATTATAAAATGCACATTTTTGTTTTGTAACGTTCAAATTATTGTGCTGAAGATAGTTTCCTGATGAGTGCCGTGCTAGCATCAAAGCATCAGGGGAAGGATGTAAAAATGCCAACTATCAAAGACATAGCAAGAATTGCCGGTGTGTCGCATGGGACTGTTTCGAATGTGCTCAATGGCAGAGGGAATGTAAGCGTCGAGAAAATTGAAGCGGTTCAACGTGCAGCCCGAGAAGTTGGCTATCAGTTGAATGCGCAGGCGCAATCGTTGAGAGCCAGCAAAAGTCAGGGAGTGGCATTGATTCTGCCCGACATCAATGCCGAGCAGTATTTTCAACTCTATCGGGGATTGCATCAGGTCTGGCAGCCTTCATTAAGCGAACCGATTGACCTTTACCTGACCAATGATCTGCCCAATCTTGAGCTGGAGATCCTGCAAACGCTGGCGGCAAAGTCTTACCAGGCCATTGTCTCAGTCAGTTGCCTGAATGACAGTCAGCCCTATTACGACTTGCTCAGACTCTCTCCGGAGAATGTTCTGTTTGCCTATCGCCAGCCTGTCGGCGCAGTTTGTTATTTTAGCCTTGATTATGTGACTGCAGGCGAAGAAATAGCGAGAAGGGCGCTGGCACAGCAGCCGGGCCATATTGGCGTTTTCTGTGAACGTCTGGAATTTTCCCACAGCGCGCGCTTTACTCAGGCGATACAGGAAACCTGCCGGGAATTAAGTCCGCTTACAAAGCTGACGATTTTACCTGCACATGCCAGTGAAGCTAACACCGTCGCTTTTGACTTTTTTCGTGGGGCAATTCCAGATCTGTTTATTGTCCAGGACTCTGAGAGAACGCGAGCACTAACGCAAGCAGCCTGGTTTGGTAGCTCCCAGTCCTGCCCGCCGATATTGCAACTGAGTGATAATCTTCCTGCATCTTTCGACGGGATCACAAGCTACCAGATGGATTATGGTCGTTTGGGGACAACTATTGCCTCCAGTATTCGCCAGCCCAAAAGTAAAGAAAAGCATCGTATTCTGACGAATTGCGGTTTTTCCTGGAATGGTCAGTACGTGCCGCCGCCTGAGAAAGAGGCGACGCTGAATATGTTAATTTTACCGAGTCCTTCGACTGATGCGTTGAAGAAACTATTACCCCACTTTTATCGCCAGACCGGTATTAAGGTAAATCTTGCGGTTTATCCCTATGATGAAGTTTTTGAAATTCTCTCCCATCTTCATCTACATCCTTATTACGATTTACTGCGAATCGATATGGCGTGTTTTCCCTGGTTTGCAGAGAAAGCACTATTACCGCTGGAGTCCGTCTCTTCTGAGCTTCCGTTACTGCTGGAACACTTCTCTGAGCAAATTCAACAGCACTTCAGCATAGTAAATGGGACGGCATGGGCAATACCTTTTGATGCCAGTATGCAGCTTCTGTTTTATCGACGAGATCTGTTTGAAGATGCGACGATTAAACGGATGTTTTATGAAGCAACGGGAAAAGAGTTAACGCTTCCAGAGAGCTTTGCGCAATTTGATGAGATAGCGGCTTTCTTTAGTCAATTACATCAGCCAGAAAATAAACAGCGCCCGATGGGAACGGCGGTGACGCTAGGAAGCTCAGGGCTTATCGCTACTGAGTATCTGCTGCGTTACTACGCGCTCGGTGGGCGTTTGGTGCGTGAAGGCGAGCCGGTACAACTCGAGCCTTCACTTGCCACTGCTGCACTCGAACAATATCTACAACAACTTTCTATCGCCGTGAACCTGCCCGGAGAGTGGTGGAGTGACGCGGTAAAACAGTTTGAGCGTGGAAATCTTGCCATGCTGATCATGTATCTCAATTTGTTTAACGATGTGGCGCACACCGCCATAGCTCCCACAATTGGCTATGCGCCCGTTCCGGGGCAACTACCACAATTGGGTGGCGGCTCCATCGGAATGTCCCGCTACAGTAAAAAGAAAAAACAGGTTGAGCAGTTCTTTCATTGGCTCTATTCCGATGAAATTGCCCGGCATCTGGTTCTGCTGGGAGGGAATAGCGCCTGGTCTGGAATATGTCACGACCAAAACGTTCTCAATCTCTACCCGTGGTTTAATTTATTGAATGAAAAAGGTATGACGGGAATAAGGGAGTCTGAGGGAAGTAAAGGTGAACCTTTCAACCTGCGCCAGGCAGAGATTATTATCGGGCAAGGTGTGACGAATGCGATTAACGGCATTATGGATGTCACCCAGGCCGTGGAATATATCAATGCGCGAATAAGAAACGAAACGGGTGCCTGAAAATAGGCAGCGCCTCTTACTGATGACGTAAGAGGCGAGGTAATGCTTTGATCAGTAACCGACTTTATAAATGCGCCCGGTTTGAATGCCTTCCACGCTGCGGCGATAGGCATTGGCAACGGTAGCGGCGGGGACGCTTTCAAAGCCTGGGAAGAAACCATCGTATGCTTCGGCGGATTCACTGAGTACGGTTGGGCTTATCAGGTTTATGCGCTGACCACGACCTAGCTCACAGGCAGCAGCGCGCACAAATCCTTCCAGTCCGGCATTGATCGTTGCCGCATTCGCCCCTTGTGCGATGGGTTCATGGGCGATAATGCCGCTAATCAGCGTAATCGAGCCGCCATCATTGAGGAAATGTTGCCCGGTTAATGCCAGACGTATCTGGCCTAACAGCTTATCCTGTAATCCCTGATTAAAGTCCTCGTCGGTCATTGTCGACAGCGGGCCAAAGAACAGGTTGCCGGTGGCGGAAACGATCGCATCTATCCGACCGACTTTTTCAAACAATGCCCCGACACTCTCCTGCGAGGTGATATCGACCTGGTAATCTCCCCGCGTGCGACCTACGCGGATCACCTCATGTTTACGGCTTAACGTTTCTGTAACTGCGCGCCCCACTGTACCGCTGGCACCAATAATGACGATTTTCATAACCACCTCCAGAATAGTGTGAGCCACTATTCTTTAATGAAAATGAAATCGGATAAACTGGCTATAAGTTAGATGATTACTAACCAGAGGTTTGTAATATGGATAAGCTGCGCGGCATGGAAACGTTTATCGCCGTGGTGGAGAGCGGAAGCTTTACCTCCGCGGCAACTAGACTCGAGATGTCTGCGGTGATGGTGGGAAAATATATCACCCAACTGGAAGCACAGCTTGGCACGCGTCTGCTGGAGCGCAATACTCGCCGCCAGAGCCTGACTGATGCCGGGCGTGTCTATTTTGAAGAAGCCCGCCGCGTGCTGGAGCAGGTGTCGATAGCTGAGCGTTCGGTAGAGCATCTGCGGCTGGCCCCTGCGGGGACGCTGCGCATTAGCGCGCCTACTTCTTTTGGCGCTTGCGTTATCTCGCCGCTGGCCGCTGCGTTTTTACAGGCCTGGCCAGAGGTGCGCATTGAACTGGATCTGACCAACCGGATGGTTGATCTGGTGAATGAAGGCGTCGACCTGGCGATCCGTATTGGCGATATCCATCAGACTGATGTGGTGGCGAAATACCTGTGTCCTTACCGTATGGCGATCTGTGCATCAAAGGATTATCTTGCCCGTCATGGCACGCCCCTTACGCCTGCGGATCTGGTGGATCATCTGTGCCTGTCCCATACCGTGTGGACGGCTCGCAACGAATGGATACTGCCTGGCGTGACGGGCGAGGTCAGATGGAAGCGCGATGCGATCCTGCGCTGTAACGATGGTCATGGCCTGCGTATGGCGGCGGTAGCGGGGGCCGGACTGTTATTGCAACCGGAGGTGCTGCTGGCGCAAGAGTTGGCTACCGGGAAACTGATTCGGATACTGGAAAAGTTTACGCCGCAGCCGCGGCCTATTCATCTGCTGTGGCGACAAGATTTGCGTCCGCTGCCCAAGCTGACGCGGTTTGTTGAGCACGTACTCAGTGCCGTTCAGGAATTAAGATGAAAATGCCGGATAAGGCGCGTCAGCGCCGCTATCCGGCATATTATTAGCTGATATCCACCTGCGGTTTGCTGTTACGTTTACGAATCAGGCGTAGCACTGGCGGGACCACGATAACCACTACCGCCATCACCAGCAGCACTTTCGCCACGCCGCTGGCCCACAGAATATCCATATTACCGTTACTGATAGACAGCGCCCGACGCAGGTTCTGCTCCAGCATTTCCCCGAGAACGAAGCCTAAAATCAACGGCGACATCGGGAAGTGCATTTTGCGCAATATGTAGCCCAGCACGCCGAGGGCAACCATCAGCACCAGATCGAAAGTGGTGCTGTGGACGGCATACACGCCCACCGCGGAGACTGCCGCAATAGCCGGTACCAAAAACCACAAGGGGATGGTCAGCATACGGGTAAACAGGCCGATCAACGGGATGTTCATCACCAGCAGCATCACGTTAGCAATCAGCAGCGCCGCAATCAGCCCCCAAACGATATCCGGCTGTTCGGTGAACATGGCCGGACCCGGGGTGATATTGTACAGCGTCAGCGCGCCCATCATCACCGCCGTGGTGCCGGAGCCCGGTACGCCGAGCGTCAGCATCGGGATAAAGGAGCCACAGGCCGAGGCGTTGTTGGCGGCTTCGGGGGCCGCCACGCCGCGTATATCCCCTTTGCCGAAGCTGTCGCTATTGCCGCTGAGCTTTTTCTCGGTCATGTAGGTGATAGCACTGGCAATGGTTGCGCCCGCGCCAGGCAGGACGCCGACGAAAAAGCCAATCACCGATGAACGCAGGGTTGCGCCAACGCACTGCGCACCTTCTTTAGCGTTAAATAACATGCGGCCCGTTTTACGCACCAGCGTCTGGCCACTGCTGGTATGTTCCAGCATTAACAGTATTTCAGAGACTGAGAACAGCCCAATCACTACCACGATAAACTGCACACCGTCGGAGAGATGAACGCTGTCAAAGGTAAAGCGATAAACCCCGGTATTGGCGTCTACGCCAACGGTCGCAAGGCCGAGACCGATAAGCGCTGCCAGAAATGATTTCAGCGGGTTTTGCGCCATCATGCTGCCAAGGCAGGCAATGGCGAAAACCATTAAGGCAAAGTATTCCGCCGGACCGAAGGCCAGCGACCATTGGGCTAACGCCGGGGCAAACAGAATGATGCCGCCGATAGCGATAAGCGAACCAATGAAAGAGCTGACCGCCGAGATAGAGAGCGCAACGCCGCCGCGGCCTTGCTGCGCCATCGGGTAGCCATCCAGCGCGGTCATAATCGCCGCCGCATCGCCGGGAACATTCAGCAAGATGGAGGAGATACGTCCGCCGTATTCACAACCTATGTAGACCGTAGCCAGCAGGATCAGCGCAGATTCTGCAGGCAGATGCAAAGCGAAGGCCAGAGGCAGGAGGATCGCCACGCCGTTGATGGGTCCAAGACCAGGCAACAGCCCGACAATGGTACCGACAAAACAGCCAATCAGGGCGATGACCAGGTTTTCCGGCGTCATGGCCACCGCGAAACCCTGAGAAAGATAAATCCAGGTATCCATCGTTTCTCCGTTAACCCAGCCAGGCGCCGAGTGGTAAGGTGACGTCAAGCAGTCGGTCAAAGGCATACCACAGCAGAATGCCGAGTACCGCGCCGGAAATACCCGCAGCCGGAATCGTTGCGCCGAACAGCATGCCAATCACCACGGTGAGAATGGCGGTGGAGATGGGAAAACCGAGCCATTCGAAACCCCAGGCGTACATCAACAGAACAATCACCATCGTCAGCAGCTTTTGCAGCACGTGACGGCGGGGCCAACTGATGGTGTCGGGATGGCGCAACAGCAGCGCCACGGCGCATACCAGCATCAGGCTGATAATGCCAAGCGGAAAGGGACGCGGCCCAACCGGCTCATAGCTGTATTCGCTGGTGATTTGCCAGGCCACGAACAGCCCGGCTATGCAGAGCAACAGCCAGATACCTGCAAAAATACGATCGCTCATCATCTTTGCCTCTGCGCTTATTTCGCCAGACCGAAGGCTTTCGCCTGCTCACGGTAATCCGTGACCTGCTTTTTCACGTATTCGTCGAGCTGCTTACCGCTCATGTTGAATTCAAACAGGCCGCGCAGATCGCGCTGCTTTTTAAACTCATCGGTCTGCTGGAGTTTGTTAAAGGCATCAACCCACCACTGATACTCGGCGTCGCTGACTTTTGGTCCAACGTAGAAACCACGAATGATGGGCCACACGAGGTCATAACCCTGCTCTTTGGCGGTTGGCACGTTAGCTAACTGGCCTGGCAGACGTTGATCAGAGAACACGGCGAGCACGCGGATTTTGTCGCCGCTAAGATAAGGCACCATCTCGCTGAGATCGCCGGAAACCACCTGGACGTGATTCCCCATCAGCGCGGTGACCGGTTCGCCGCCGCCCTCAAAGGCCACATAGCGCATCTTGTGTGGATCGACGTTGGCTTTTTGCGCCAGCAGCGCCGACTTCATCCAGTCCTGACTACCGATAGAGGCGCCTGCGCCAATGACCACGCTGTTAGGATCTTTCTCCATAGCCGTCAGCAGATCTTTCAGCGTTTTCCATGGTGAGTCCTGGCGTACGGCAATCATGCCGTAGTCAGTGCCCACACTTGCCAGCCAGCGGACATCATCAACGCCGTAGCGACCAAACTTCCCTTGTGACAGGTTCAGCAGCGAGCCGCCGGAGAATGCCACTACGGTACCCGCTTCAGCCGGACGTTGCGCGACGATCGCGTTATAGGCCACGGCGCCAACGCCGCCGGGCATGTAGGTTACGCGCATCGGTTTTTCGATAGCGCCGGTTTCCATCATGCTCACTTGAATCAACTTACAGGTGAGATCGAAACCACCGCCAGGTTTAGCAGGGGCGATACATTCTGTGCGCGATGGCGCTTGTTCCGCCAGAACAGAGGTACTCATCAGTAAAATGCTTGCAGTAAGGGTACGAAGTAACTGTTTTTTCATTGTTTATCCTCACGCCGGAAAACCGGATTTTCGGGTACGGAAGAAGATTTTTGTGATTATGTGAGCCGATGTGTAGCAGTTCGGTTGCATGATTGTTAAAACATTAACCTTTCAATTCCCTTTCAATGCGGCAGAAACTTTACAGGATGTGATATGCGTCTCTTATTAGCGGAAGATAACCGTGAGTTAGCTCACTGGCTGGAGAAAGCGCTGGTGCAAAACGGTTTTGCCGTCGACTGCGTTTTTGATGGGCTGGCGGCCGACCATCTTTTACATAGCGAAACGTACGCGCTGGCGGTGCTGGATATCAATATGCCGGGACTGGATGGTCTTGACGTCGTTCAGCGCCTGCGCAAACGCGGGCAGACGCTTCCTGTTCTGCTGCTGACGGCGCGCAGCGCGGTGGCCGATCGGGTGAAAGGATTGAACGTCGGGGCCGATGATTATCTGGCAAAACCGTTTGAAATCGAGGAGCTGGATGCGCGGCTGAGGGCTTTGCTACGCCGCAGCGCGGGGCAGGTGCAGGGCATACAGCAACTGGGTGAACTGGCGTTTCACGATGAGGGCTATTTTCTGTTGCAGGGGCAGCCGCTGGCGCTCACGCCGCGCGAACAGGCATTGCTGACGGTGCTGATGTACCGTCGATTGCGACCGGTTTCGCGTCAGCAGTTGTTTGAACAGGTCTTCAGTCTAAACGATGAGGTCAGCCCCGAAAGCATTGAATTGTACATCCATCGTCTGCGTAAAAAGCTACAGGGAAGCGATGTGCGCATCGCCACGCTACGCGGGCTGGGCTATGTGCTGGAGCGTAGCGATGAAGTGGGTTAAACCCCAATCGTTGTACCTGCAACTGCTGATGTTTTTGGGTTTGCCGCTCATGTTGTTGTGGGGGCTGTCGGCATTTAACAGCTATGTCAGCGCGCTACAGGCGGCGACGCAGGCGTATGACCGGACGCTGCTCTCGTCTGCCAGAACCGTCTCCGAGCGACTGGTGGTGCACAACAAACAGCTGGAAGTGAATGTGCCGTGGGTGGTGCTGGACAGCTTTGAGCTGAATATGAACGACAGGTTGTATTACAAGGTGGTCGATCCGGCGGGGAAGGTTATCTCAGGTTATGACGATTTACCTGCGATGCCGCCTGCGACATCGCGTACGCGGCTTTATCCGGCGCTGGCGTGGTTTTATCACACTGAATATCGCGGGGAGGCAATTCGCGTGGCGCGTCTGCTGCAGCCCGTCAACGAGGGCGGCATTATCGGCATGGCCGAGATTTATGTCGCCGAAACGCTGCAATCGCGACGTTACCTGGCGCGACAGCTGCTGTTTTCCTCGTGGGTTTCGCAAGGGCTGCTGGTGCTGCTCACGCTGGTGCTGGTCGGCTGGCTGCTGCGTCGGGTGTTACGCCCGATGCGCCAGCTGTCATCGCTGATGGTGCGTCGCGAGCCTGGGCTGCTGACGCCGCTGCCGGAGCTGCTGCCGTGGTCGGAAACCCGTCTGTTGATTGTGGCATTCAACCGTTATCTGGACAGACTTCGCGGCCTGATCTCTCGCCAGGAACGCTTCAGCGCGGATGCTTCCCATCAGCTTAAAACGCCGCTGGCGGTGCTAAAAACTCAGGCGTCGGTGGCCCTCGCCAGCCAGCAGCCGCAGCAATGGTATGAGAGTCTGCAAGCCATGAGCTCCACGCTGGACAACACCATTCAACTGACGGAAAGGCTGTTACAGCTGTCGGCTGTGAAGCGCAAAGAGCAAGGAGAAAGGCACTTCTCGCCGGTTAATTTGTATGAGGTGGTGCAAAGCAGTTGTTTCACGCGACTGGCGCAGGCGCGCAGTAAAGGGATCGATCTGGGCTATGAAGGGGAACAGGATGCGGTGTGGATTGAGGGCGATGAAGTCCTGCTTGGCGAACTGTGCGGGAATCTGCTGGATAACGCACTAAAATACACGCCGCCGCATGGTGTGGTAACCGCCCGTCTGCTGCGAAAAGGAGAGGCGGTGGTGCTGGTGGTTGAAGATAGCGGGCCGGGTATCGATGAGCAGATGGTGCACCAGGCGCTGCTACCGTTTCATCGCCTTGATAACGTCGGTAATGTCCCTGGCGCCGGGATAGGCCTGGCGCTGGTCAACGACATTGCTCGTCTGCACCGCACGCACCCTCAGCTATCACGGAGTGAAACATTAGGCGGGTTAAGCGTACGACTGCGGTTTTTATGCCTGGTGCGAGACGCGCAGGACGATCAGCATCGTCCTGCGCCTGTTATTTAAAGGTCACCGTTGCATTGACAGGGATACTAAATGTGCCGGGTTGGGGAGGATTCTTCAGCCAGAACAGGGTTGCCATGAACTCTTTGCGTCGGCTGTCGCTCTGGTTGGTAAACGCGCTGCTGGCAAAATCGATACGGTTGCCGCTGATAATGTCCCCGGAGCCGGGGTGTGCAGCATCCTGGAGCGTAACGCCGATATCTGGCGTCCCCTGACCGGTAAAAACTGCGCCGCTGTTGCTTGTGGTGCCGGTAAAGGTTACCGCGTAGTTGATGCCGCGACATTCATGCTTCCCGGCGGCTTCTGCGGCAATAACGGCAAACTGTTTACTGTGGCTGTTATCTTTTCCCACTTTTGCTTCGGTAATGCTGATCCTGCCAAACTCGATGGTATCCGTTCCTTTGTCAGAGCTGATAGAGACGATCGGTTCGCAGTTGATATAACTGATGTTATTCAGGCCATTAAGCGCGGGGCCAAAGTTTTTTGCCGGATTGCTGGTGGAGCAATGCGAACCGCAGGCGTTAATGCTGCCAATACCGTCGACGACAAAAACTTTGTTGATGGTGCGACCGGCCAGCGCAGGCAAAGGATCCGGGAGTTTTCCGGTAGCGACCAGACTGAGGTTAAAGGTGAAAGAAAATGTTTGTGGGCGCGCCTGGCAGTCACTGGTATGGCTGTGGTTATTACTCCTGCAGTAGTTGTCTGAACCTGCTCGGGGCAACGTTGCCTGATATTGGGTGGTGACGGCCTGGGCGCTTTGATCGTAGGGGCGACCATCAATGCTCACCACCAGTTTCATATTGGTTCCCTGCAGAAAATGCGCAAACTCATGATCAGGGTCGATGTAGATTCTGGCGGCTTCGCCGTGGGGCATATAGTCTGTGTCGCGGCAAGTGACGCTAACGGTTTGTGGATTGGACACCCAAACGGTGTCCCCAGCGGTGGTACTGTTGCTGATTTTAATGGGATCAACGTGTACGGAGACGCTGTTTGCTGTACAGGTAACCGCATAGCTTGCACTACTGAATATCGGCAAACAAAGCAGCACCACGAGTTTAACTATTTTTAACGGATTCATTGATTGCACCTTACGAGCCGACGCACTGGGCGGTAATTTGTGTATATCCGATTCTCTTCACCGGCTGGTTATGGTTATCCGGCATTTGAATAAAGCAGTGTTCATTTGCGTGGGAGCCCCAGCGCACTTCCAGGCGAGAATTGTCCTCCACGCCGCTGGCATACAGTGCGCCATGCATACCGACCAGACCGTGGCTACGACCTTTGGTATCTCGTACGTTCGCGCCGACCGGGGGGGCAATATTGCCGGGCATGACGGCATTGACCAGATAGTTGCGGCCGCTGAAGGTTTCAAACACCACTTTGCCGATGGCTTTCTCTGTTGGAACAATTTTTTTCTGTGCCTGCGGAATATCCAGCCCGGCACCAATATCAGCGGTATTCAGACTCACCACGTTGTAATGCCATGCGTCTGCGGCGGTAAGGACCGCATAGCCGTTACCGTCAATTGCCACGCCATTTTGTTGCTGGATATGGACACCGTCGGCATTTTTGGCTTCGACCAACACCATGGTATCGCCAGGAGAGTGCATGAGCGTCACGCCGCCTGCGTGCAGCATTGCCCCGCCGCTGATGCCCATATTCATATTCTGGTAGTTGCGTCCTGCGCTGTAGCCCCCCTGAACATTCATCTTGTCACCTTGCCAGGCGGCGTTAACCCCGGCAGAGGAATCCTGTCGATCGGTGGTACTGCCCTGAACGCCCCAGCTCAGACGATCGTCAAATGCTGTATTGCTGTAGCTGGTGGAGTAGCTGTCGCCATTCTGCTGGCTATGCATGATGTTGGTGGAGACAAAGCCGCGGCTATCCATGAAATCGAATGGAATGGAAAGCGTCAGGTTGATACTGCGGTCCTGGTAGTCGTACTGGTTACGGGTATCCTGTACATAAACGCTCCAGTTGATTTTCTCCAGTGTATCGTTGTAACCCAGCTGTATCGTGCGGTCGTGACTCCCGTTGTGCCAGTAGTTTTGCTGGCTGGCGCTGACGTAAAGAGAGGCGTTATCCCACAAACGCTGGTTAACAGAGACCTCAAAACGTTGGCGGCGATTATT
The DNA here is from genome assembly GCF_030336805.1 of Citrobacter sp. Cb023. Classification (NCBI taxonomy): domain Bacteria; kingdom Pseudomonadati; phylum Pseudomonadota; class Gammaproteobacteria; order Enterobacterales; family Enterobacteriaceae; genus Citrobacter; species Citrobacter sp. Cb023. Next base: position 45,157 of record NZ_JAOWCV010000037.1, read on the forward strand.
GTAGTTAGTGGTGTAGTAATGCTTTTTGTTGTGCTCTTCGCCAGGAAAACGCAGCTGTTGATTCGGGTCGTCATAGGCGATGTCGTAATAGCCCGAGGACCAACTGTTATGCTCGTTAATGGTGTCGCTAAAGCTGTAATAACCGGAGGTATTGTAGCGGTAGCCTACCAGACGGAAATCCGTACCGTACTGGTTCAGCGATTTGGAGTATAAGAAACGATAACTTTGTCCTGTGGACGCATCTCCACTGGCGAGCTGCGCTCTGGCGGTAGTGATATCGAAAGAGATCGCGCCGAACTGGTGCAGATCCTGAGCGATCCCGGTGGCAATCGCATTATAGCTTTCTGCGGTCAGGAAACCACCGTACAACGTGGAGCCAAAGCTGAGACCATAACTCAATGTGCCTTGAACAAAGCGGGGCCGCCAGCCGCCGCTGTAACCGTCGCGGTATTCCCCTGCCGTAAACTGAAAGCGGTTGTTACCTGCACGCAGCATGTTCGGGACCGCTGAATAAGGCACAGTGAAATTACGCCGACTGCCATCGGCTTCAATAACGCTGACGTTCAGGTCGCCGCTTTGGTTGCTGGGGTTGATATCGTCAATGTCAAACGCGCCTGGCGCGACGTTTTTACTGTAAATCAGATAGCCATTTTGACGGATTTCGATTGTGGCATTGCTATTGGCGACGCCGCGAACGACTGGCGCAAAATCGCGTTGGCTATCAGGCAACATGTTTTCATCGCTGGTGAGCTGTGCCCCGGTAAACTGGATGCTGTCAAATACATCGTCGTCCGTATAGGTTTGCCCGAAGCGCAAGCGGCTACGCAGCGCAATAATATTACGTTCCACCCACGTGGAAACCGCCTGCCATTGACGGCCTGAACCGCTGGCATAGCTGAAAGTAGACTGGTTACGAAAATGCCATCCCGCCAGGTTTATACCGTTGGCAAAACTGGCAAAAACAGAGTCATGATCCTGGCCCTGTTCAATCAGGTGCGTCGTATTGGCGTTGTAGCCGACAAAAGCGGCATTAATCCCATCGTCATAGGCAGATTCAGGCACGGCGTCATGCGCAGTCGAAAGCAGAAAAGCTTCTGGTACTGAAATATCAATGCGCTGGTAGTTTGCATCTGCCGTCAGGCGACTGTTTGCGATCAGCGCCGTGAGCTCCACGCAGGTATCGGCGTTACCTTCGGGGATTTTAATCCCGTATTTGCGCAGATCGTCCGCGCTCAGGCAAGGTTGCGGCTTGCCTTGTGGTTTACGTCTTTTAAAGTCAACATTGCGCGTTTCGACGAAGCTATGGTCAAGATATATATCGTATTCAAACGTGCCTTCGCTAAGTCCGTCATTACGGGCTATTTGCACTACGGAGGTAATATTTTGCGTACCATGTACAAAACGGGTATTAAACTGCGGCGTGCTGCTGGCGTATGCAGGTATGCACACGGCCAGCGTTGACAGCGTAAAGAGGGTGTACCGTTGCGGGTGCTTATTTTTTTTCATCATGTGCAACCCCAACTTAATTGCAAGATACCGGGACGTTATTAACCGCGTTAGTGCCGCCGTAATCATCTACCCAGCTAAAACCGATATGGCTGACTTTTTGCTGTGACAACGCAAACGTGCGTTCGCCATGCGGATTAACCATGTCGGCATCGATGTTTTGGCCGTTAATATGTAATTGCGTCAGGGAGATATGTAATGGCGTCGCATTGACTGCCCGCAGAGTATGACCGTGGCACTGCCACTGTAATTTCTCAACGGCTTCAGGTAGCGTCATATTCAGCCCAACAGGGCGATAAAATAGTTTGATGCGAATACGCTGCGCCAGCTGTAAGGTATTTTCTTCATTCTCGATGGTGGGGATTTCCTGCACATTAATCCACACTACAGATTCAACATCCTCAGGAAAGCCGTTGCCCTGATAAATAGCTCGCAACACGGCTGATTTATGGCCGTCAAGTTTCAGGATCGGAGGCGTAATTAACATTGGCAGATTGGCTGGCGTCTCATCCGGATTACCATTATCCAGCCACGTCTGTACCATATATGGCTTGTCTGTATTATTATTGACGTCAAACATCGCCGCTTTATCGTTCTCATTATAAATAACGCGTGTTTGACCCAAATTAATTGCGCTGTGAGCGGTGCTAACCACACACAGCAACAGGTAAAAGAATATTTTATTCATCAGGTGCACTTTCCAGGTTCAGGGAAGAGTGCCATCCATAGCAATCAACGTCCGTTATTTATAAATGACGGTGTAATTCATATCCGCAGTGATCGTGCCAGCCGCAGGCAGCGTTGCGCCAATTTGCTGATATTTGGCGACCAGATCGATTTGTGCATCGCCATTTTGATCTGCTTTTAAGCTCACCTCATTACTACCGGAAGCGAAATCGAGGGCATGACCCGCTTGATCCACTTCGATGCCAACATCGGTGGCAGAAGCCGAGCCACGTTTCGCTTCCAGAAGTGCTGTGTTACTGCCAGGGGTTTTACCAGTAAAGACCACCACATAGCCGCTTCCTCCAGTTGACCCACTACAGCCGCTAAATTGCAACGTAAACGGAGTATCACCGGTGCTAGAGCCCGCGCCGCTAAATAGCTGGTTGGTAACTTGTGGCAATGCCACTGTTTTACCTGGCTGGTTTGCTGTGCTCACCACGCAGGTACTGGCAACAATTTCACCGGTGAAATGGACCGTCGCGGTGGCTTTAGAACCTGTTGCGGCAGTGGTAACGTAATTCGCTGCTGCGCCAGCATTAGCGGCAAACAAAGCGACCAGTACACTGCTGGTAAGTGCAGTTTTCATCATCATAACTCCGTTAAATTTATTATTTACCCAGAAAAGTACTTGTCAGAGGCACAGATTCAGCTGGAGTTCATCAACGTCAAAAAATGATGTAGGACTTCATTTGAAAGAAATGATTAACGTGCGTAAATTGCTCAACAAGTAATCCGGCGCGGATATTATTTATTTGCGAAAAATAAGTAAACAAAATTTTTTGGCATGATTGAATGGCTTTGGAAGGTGTTTTTATATATATCTTAACAAAAGTGTATACATTGTTATCAATAATTCGTTGGGGCGATTTACGCTGCTTTTAACAAAATTTTAATGCTGTCATTTATTCTCTTCTCTTTATTTTAAATCGATGTATTGGTAAGCGCTGAAAATTCTGATGTTAAAGGTGTGTTCATGCAGAATGTTGACATTAGTAATATGTAACACGCATTTTCTCAATGATTGGCTATAGTTTTAATTTAAGCCATGCTTGCCACTTCTACTCATCGGAGTTGCTACAATTATTTAAACTAAATTTTTTTTACTATTCGTTTTTTTTTGAATTTTGAGCGTGAAAATGAAAGCAATCGCATACTCCTCGTAAAGTACCTTATTTATAATAAGGTTGCTAATCATTGCTTTGTAAATGTGTTACTAAGTTATTTTTATGGTGGGTATTATAAATAGACTTATTGATTTCTTCTTGTCGCTCTCCAGGACTCTCATCACTGACCGTAGCGCAACGAGGTTTGGGCAAAGTATTGCTTTTTGTAAGGTTAACCCGTTGTCAGGCGCTCATCATGTGATTCTACCCGCTGGTAGCTTATGAATTGTGATCTGTCAATGACGTTTATGTTGCAATTAATCATGTTTTTTAAGGATGAAATTAAAAAATATTACCAATAAATAATCATCTAAATCATTGGGTTGCATTTGTATGGTGCGAAACCCATCACATTGTATTACATTGTTTTTTACATTTACTGACAGTGTGCCATTGCGTTTTTAAGACTTGTGATATAATTAGCAACATAAATGAGAAAAAAACAATTAAAGATCAATAAATAATGGGCTGAGATATGCTTAAAAAATCGCTAAAGATTAGCAGCCAGGGATATCCAGTCTTTTTAAAGCTGGTCGATTTCATTGTAATCAATGCGACGTTAATTTTTAGCGCCCATCTGTTAGGTCTGGCGCCATTTAACACCATTGCCATTCTGAGTATTCTCTTCTCAGTCTTTTTCTTACTGTTTGCTGAATACATTAAAATGTATCAACAAAAGATTAAGACGATCGGTTTACGTAATCAAAAACGGTTGGTTTTTTGTACGCTACTGGCGATTTTTCTGAACGAACTGGTCAGCATGACGGTGGCTGAACCCGAGTCTCTCGGCTACTTAGACAAACTGCCTTCCCCCTTTTATTCAGCGATTATTTACTGGTACTTCATCCCATTACCTTTTCTTTATTACATTCGCTATTTCATTTTTAAATATTCAACGAAAAAGAGTATGCGCGTGGCGATTATTGGTCTGACCGACAATGGCCTGGCGGCAGAAAACGCGTTAATGGATGAATACGCTAATATCACATTAGATCTGGCTTTTTATGATGAGCGCGCCTTATCCCGCTGTGGCGATATCGTCGATAAGGTTAAAAGCCCCTTTCGTGGGCCGGTGATCAATCTGGTTGAGGAAGCCCGGCAAGGAAATATAGACGAAATCTACATCGCTTTACCGATGGTAGCTTTACAACGCATTCGTCATTTTTTGGCGATGATGTCAGACACCACCGTAGATACGTATATTGTTCCTGACTTCCACACCTACAGTAACAACATGTCCAAGCTGCGCTCCATTCACAACCTGCAAACTATTGGCATTTTTAGTTCGCCGTTTGAAGGGGCGGGTTCGTTTATCAAGCGGGCGGAAGATTTGGTGCTTGGCAGCATCATTATGGTGATGATTTCTTCGCTGATGTTGGCCATTGCCATTGGAATCAAACTCACTTCCCGCGGGCCAGTCTTTTTCAAACAAGACCGGTATGGTCTTAGCGGGCAAAAAATTAAGGTCTGGAAGTTTCGCTCGATGCGCGTTATGGAGAACGCCGATACGGTTATTCAGGCCACTAAAAACGATCCGCGGGTAACCAAATTCGGTAGTTTCTTACGCCGCACCTCACTGGATGAACTACCGCAATTTATCAATGTATTGCAGGGAAGTATGTCGATTGTCGGTCCCAGACCTCATGCGGTTACGCATAATGAGCAGTACCGTAAACAGGTCGAAAATTACATGATCCGCCATAAAGTTAAGCCTGGGATCACCGGGCTTGCGCAGATCAACGGTTTCCGCGGGGAAATCGATGCGCTTTATAAGATGGAAAAAAGGGTTCAGTACGATATTGAGTACATTCAAAACTGGTCTTTATGGTTGGATATAAAAATTATTATTAAAACTATTTTTAAAGGATTTATCGGTAAGAATGCATACTAAATTACTCGTGATTACCGGAATCGTGATATCGCAGCCTGTATGGGCTGATTTAACACCGAAATCACACATTGGCTTTGCGGGGATCGACTTCCAGGGCAAGGTCGCTGTGGACTATGGTTATAATGATAACGTGTCTTATCAGCCACATAGCAGAGATGCTATCGGTTCCTCGTTTCAGAGCGCAGCGCCCGTTTTGAGTATGATCGGAGAGCGCGGTCAGGATAAGTATTTACTGATGTACTCCGGTGATTATCGTAACTACTCAAGCGATTCCGCTGATAACTATAACGATCATTTTTTCCGTTTTAACGGTGCCTGGCGCTATGGGCTCAAGCACGGCTTAACACTCAATCTGGAGGATACGCTTGGGCACGAATCCCGCGGTCGAGGGATCACTGAGGGGTTTCTACCGGGTCAATTCGAGCAGTATGGGATTAAATCTCCGCTGACGACGAATTTTATCAACAGTGAATTGCGCTATAGCTATGGCGCGCCGGATGGGCGCGGGAAAGCGGAACTGGCGTTGTTATACAAAAAACTGACGTTCGGCAATACGTCTGACGCCCAGGAGAGTAGTGAAGATTTCTACAATTACATTCAGGAACAGGAATGGCACGAAAATAGCCTGGTGGCAGAAATTTTTGACCAATACACATCCAGAACGCGTTTTCGCTATAGCTTTATTACTAACCAGCGTCACTATGATAACAACTCAGAAAAAGACACTAATGAGTATTATTTACTGTATGGCCTGAAGTCACAGTTGACGGGAAAAACCAATGTCGACATGAATATTTCATGGTTGTACAAGACATTTGAAAACAACGCAAACTCGCATGATTTTAATGGTCTAAACTGGGATATAAAAGGGGAGTGGAAGCCGTTACAACAGTCTGTTTTCACGGTGCACTCAGCGCAAAGCATTAAAGACCCATCGGAAGTTGGGGGATATATTTTAGTCACCCAGTATGGTCTTTCTTACCAGCACTTCTGGTTAGGCAACCGTTTTTCTACCTTGCTGGATTACTCATACACTTCAGAAGACTATAAAAAACAGAATAAAGATCGGCATGATAAAGATGGGGTATTTAGCGTAACCATGAGCTATGACTACACACCGTCGGTCAATTTTGAGATTAAATATCAAATAGATACGTTGAATTCGAATAAGGATACTGATTCGTTTTATATCGGTCCCAACGACAATCAGGAAGTCATCAGAACGTTGGGTTATGATAATTCTATGATTATGCTTAAAGCTAAGGTTCAGATCTAAAATGAAAATAATAGAACTGTGCGCGGTTTTGCTATTCAGTATCCTGATGGTCGGATGCACAACGTCCAGCCCGAGATTAATGGACGATCCTGCTACTGTTCAGCAGGATTACCGACTTGGGGCAGGGGATACTGTCAATATCGCTGTTCATGGTCAACCCGATATGACGATGCGGTTTATTTTGGATAAGAGTGGGGAGATTAATTTCCCGTTTGTTGGTGCTCTTATATTAAAAGATAAAACTGTTGAGCAGGTGACTAACGAATTAACTCAACGCCTGACTGGAGATTATTTTACAACACCGATGGTGACGGTGAGTATTGCCGAGTTCCGTAAATACTATGTTTCTGGCGAGGTGAAAAGTCCGAATGGATTCGCTTATGAGCCAGGACTTACCGTCGAGAAATCTATTGCGCAGGCGGGGGGATTTACAGATCGTGCTGACCGTCAAGATATCAACATTCGCCTGTCAGGTAGCAATCAGCTGCTTGAGAATGTTGATTTAACGCACTCTGTTCATCCTGGGGATGTCGTGATTATTGGCATGGGGTTCTTCTGACGATGAAACTATCAATAGTGGAAAACGGCAAAAAACGAGAAAGCACTGTTGAATTCTCCCGCTTTGCCAAAGCGCTGAAAAAGAACGCCTGGAAAATCGCGCTGGCCGGTATCGTTGCTGGGGTCGTGGCTTATCCGTTAATCAGCATGATGTCCTCAAAGTATGTATCAACGGCGACGGTGCTGATTAAGGCGCAGGCCGATAACGTTTCTCCGTTCCCACAGGTTGATGGTTTCGATTCAACGCGCAGTGGTTACTACGAAACGCAATATGCGTTGATGCATTCACGAATTGTGCTCGAGCAAGCCGTTCGCGATATGAGGCTGGATGAAAACCCGGCATTTACCGGGGAAAAAGCCGATGCTCAGGGCGCTGATAGCAGTGAAAGTCGGCAACTGAGAATGGAGCTGGCGCTGAAAACGTTGTCGAAAAACCTGAATGTCATCGGTATTCGGACAACGAACCTCGCCTCTATTACCTATGAATCGACTTCGCCCCAGGTTGCGGCTGATATCGCCAACGGCGTCGCGCAGGCTTTCATCAACTATACGCTGGAGCAAAAGCGTCAGAAAGTAGAGAAAGCCCGCGAACTGAATTATGAAAAAATGGAAGAGGTTCAGAAGTCGATAGCGAAGCAAAAAGAAGAGATGGAAAGCTATCTGAAAAATGCCGGGCTGTTGACCTTTCGCGGTATCGATGGTTTTGAAACCGAGCAGTTAAGTATCGTGACCAATCGTCTGGCCGACGCCACCCAACGTCGTGTTGCCGCTGAATCCGTTTATAACGAAGTGAATGGAGCTGGGAAGTCCGCCGAGAGCGTTATCTCGCTGCCTTCGGTCTCTAACCACGCTCAGATTCAGGATCTGCGCATTGCGCTGATTCAGGCGCAGCGTACGTTGTCTGAACTGCGCAAAGTTTATGGGCCAAAAAACCCCGCCATTTTAAAAGCAGAGGCCGATGTTCAGTCGATCCAAAGCCAAACCGGACGGGTGTTGGGTGAGCTGAAAGTCGGCTTACGTCAGCAATATCTGGCGGCGCTGGCGGATGAAAAGAACTATCAGCAACAGGTGGAACAGCAGAAAGAGATCTTCCAGAAAATGGCGTCAAAACGGGATGCCTGGAACGGCCAAAAACTGTCGTTAGATAAAATGGAAGACCTGTATAAATCGCTCTATCAGCGTACTCAGGAGTTGTCGCTGTCCGGCGTGAATGCCGATGCGGTGTTATACGATCCCGCAGTTCCTGCATTAAAACCGGCGAAGCCGAATAAATCACTGCTGTTGGTGATGGTGGTCATGCTGGTGGTTGTGTTCAGCATCATGTATTTCATTGTCAAAGCGGCGATGGATAACTCAATCGCTAGCCTGAGTCGCATGAAAAAGCGCCTCAACGTTACCCCGCTGGGCGAAATCCGTCGTTTTAGTGGAACCTCAGGGCGTGCGCAAGTGCGGGACATGATCCTGAAGAACCCGCTGAATGCCGATATTGTGCACGGTATCCGTACCCGGATTATGCTGGATAATCGTCCATTACAGACGCTCGCCGTGGCATCGACGGAACACGGTGATGGGCGTTCTTTGTTGGCGAATCTGTTAGCGAACTCCTTTAGTTTTGACCAGAAAACGCTGCTTATTGATGCAGATTTCTTTAATACGGGCGGGCTTTCTTCTGAACTGGCATCAGCCACATCCGCAGGCCTGGCTGAGCTGCTGCGCGGAGAGACTCAGCTGGAACAGGCGCGGATCACGCTCAGTGATAATCTCGACTTTATTGCGCACGGCAAGAGCACCATCTCTTCTTTACTGATGTTGTCGTCGGAGCACGTTGAACCCTTAATGCGCGAACTGAAATCGCATTATCAGCGCATCATTATTGATGTTGCTGCTGTGAATCAGAGTCAGGATGTTCAACTGATCAAACGTGCCGTCGATGGGGTTGTTTTCATTGTGAAAGCCGGGGTGGGGTCGGCGGTACACATCGCCAGCGCGCTGGATAAGATTGAGGAAAATAACGGCGTGGTGATTGGCGCGGTACTCAATGCGGTTGAAGAAAAAGATCTTGAAACCCAGGAGGGTCTGCGTTCACTTAACTTCAGTACCGATCAACTGATGACGACGCCAGGTCGGGTATGAGTCTACTGAAGAGCGCTTCCACGATAGCCGGTTCATCAGTCATCTCGCAGTTGATTGGTGCGCTGTCTATCTGGTTGATTTCACACAAGTACGATATGGCTGAGGTGGGGCTTTATGCGCTCAATTACAGCATCGCCGTGGTGGGCGCGCAGGTGTGTACCTTTGCATCGCAGCTTTTAATTCCAAAACAGCACGACGACGAACTGGTACAGAACGTCGTATTTTGCCTGATCCAAAGCACGATCATTGCCTTACCGTACGCCGTACTGACAGCGTGGCTGTTTCACCAGAACATCCTGTTCCTCTATTTGCTGACGCTGGCGACGGCGTGGGTTTTAATCTCGGAAAACCTGTCGCTGCGCACGGCCAATTTTCGTTTTCTGATTTTCCAGCGCATCTCTGTCTCTGTGGTGGTATTACTTTCGGTTCTGGTTACGCATCAGGTGCAACTGTTTTATTGGTCATGGGCCTGCGCGACGATGGTGCTGACCATAAGCTGTATTTTGCATTCGTTTGATATTCGTTCCGTGGCGGCCAGACATTTGCGACCTGCCAGTAACTGGCATTTTTTCAAACAAAATATCCATCACATTACCAAAGTCGGTAGTGCGGAAGTGCTGGCGATGGCCAGCAGTAATTTGCCGATTATGTTGATTAACTTTTGGTTCTCGGCGCTGACGGCAGGTTATTTTTCCGTGGTTAGCCGCTTTTGCCTGGCGCCGGTGGTGATCATTGGCAACGCAGTGCGCAATACTATTTTTTCCAAGTGGTCTATCGACTTCAGAAATAACACCTTTAATTATCAGGAATATACCAGGGTGCGGATGCTACTGTTGGTTCTGGGGGTTATCTGTACTCTCGGGGTGTTTATTTTCTATCCAATAGTGATGCGTCTGGGCTTTAGCGAAGACTGGATTAACTCCATTGAGACGTCGCGCTACATGTTACCCTATTTGTTCCCGGCGCTGGCGATAAGCCCTCTGACGGTGATTGAGCTTATTTTTGGTTCCCACCGCTATTTTCTGCGTATCCAACTGGAACAGCTGGCGATTGTGTTATTCGCATTTGTCGTCATTCCCTATTTTCATAAAGATTATGCCACGTCGGTTATCCTGTTTTCTTCACTGACATTTATTCGCTACGCCTTCATTTATCTGAAAATGAATAAGCGAGCCAATCTTCTGAAAGATAAGCCGGTGATACTATGATGCTGAATACCGGATACTATTTACAGGTTTTTAGCTTTATCACGCTGATCCTGTGTGGCCTGGTGCAATACTTTACCGGCATGCAGTCGGTGCTGTGGATCCCCTTTTTCCTGACCCTGTTGATGGTGGGATTATTGGTGATGCAGACGCGTGATGGCTCGCTGCAGCTGGATGCGCAGGAGACGATTGTCCTGGCGTTGTATTTTTCGTTCCTGATACTGGCCGGAACATCGACGCTGATTCAGGGCGGGATCACCGTCGCGATTGTGGCATTTAAAAATGAAATCGCATTGTCACTGGTGATGATCTGTTTGCTGCTGGGATTTTGCCGGGAGTCGCAGATTTACCGTGCAACGCGCTATCTGTACTGGGTGTTTTACGCGCAAATCCCGGTAATGATTTATCAGGTTTTACTGGTCGTTCCCCAACGCGTTGCGGTGCGTGGCGAAGATGAGAAATGGGACTCCGTGGTTGGCACGTTTGGCGGTGACCCCATGGGGGGCGGTAACACTGCTGCGATGGGCCTGTTTTGCCTGTTGATTATGTTGTTAAAAGTCTCTGAGTATAAGCACGGGTTGACCACGTTCAAGTCCATGGCGTTGCACATTGTTCTTGGGATCGGGCTATGTATTATTGGTGAAGTGAAGTTCGTCATTCTGCTGTCACCTCTGTTCCTCGCGTGGGTGTGGATCTCACCGAGCTACGTCAAAGACGTCAGTAAGGTTAATCTGAAAACGCTGTTGGTTATTGTGGCGGGCATGCTGCTGCTTATTAGCTTGTCGATAGTGATCCTCGCGTACTATTATTCTTCCGCGTTTGGCGGCGATCCGTCGAAAAGCTCGTTAAGCATTTTCATCGACTCCTTAAGCTATATTTTTGACCCGAACTACATCATGTCTACCGGGGAGTTAGGGCGCTTTACGACGTTCCTGTTCTGGTTGAAAAATAACGATCTGTGGGGGCTTTCAGGAACGTTATTTGGTTATGGGCTCAACGCCACAAACAGCGGGAGTACGGTGTCGCCGGGCTTTTTGAATATCATTTATAACTTAATTCTCGACTCGACTTCCCTGAGTATGCTGCTGTGGGAAGTCGGGGTGATCGGCACGTTACTTTTTATTAGCTTATTCATTTATATCCTGAAAGTTTGTCAGCCAAAGCCATTACTGACGCTTGAACAACTGGACCAGCAGGATCTTCAGTTGCTGAGCTTTGCACCGGCGTTTAACGCTTTTGCTATCAGTTGCTTAATTAGCTTACCTTACAGCCAGATACTGATGATTACACCGATGTTACAATTCCTGTTCTATTTATCACTAGGATCAAGTTTAGTGATTCGTCGAACCGTCCTTCGCTGTGTAGGGTAATTGTATGGACCAAAAACCGTTTATTTCAGTGAGTATTAAAACACTCAATGAATCTGAATGTATTGAGAAAACGATAGACAGTATCCGCAGACAGCTTGTTGATTATCCACATAAAATTATAGTGGCAGATAGCCTGTCAACGGATAACACCCAACAGCTTGCGATCGATAAAGGGGTGACCGTGGTCTCTTTAACTGACCCAGGCGATCGCTGCTGCGGCGTCGGGCATCAGTTAGGTTATCTGTATAGTGAAGGGGAATATCTGTTGCTGATGGACGGCGACATGGAGCTGGAAGCGGGCTTTGTGGATCAGGCTGTCGCTTTTTTGCAGGCTGAGCCGGAATATGCAGGTGTCGCGGGAACCGTTGAAATGGACGATGCCGTTAACTATGAATTTAAATCGCGTAAGCAGCGTATTAGTAAAATCTATCCGCTTGGAGATAGCGACCATTTAGGCGGTGGTGGGTTATATCGCCGCTCTGCGATTGAGAAAATTGGTTATCTCACCAACCGTAATTTGCACGCTTATGAAGAAGCTGAACTTGGCCTGCGTTTGCTCGATGCGGGTTATAAACTACGCCGTCTGAATATTCCGTATTTTATTCATACTTCGCATACCATGCCGACCTTTCAGATGCTGAAGCACCGCTGGAAAAGTGGATACTATCAGGCACCGGGCGAGCTTTTACGTTGTGCGTGGGGAAAACCTTATTTCGGCAAAGCGTTAAAAATGGTTAAGAACGAGGCGATTTTTTCTGTGTATCTGATTGCCTTGTTTATTGCGGCGGTGACCTTCAATCTCGAACTTTTCGATATTGCATTTCTACCCTTGCTTGCCTTTATTATCTTGAAAACCGTGCAGAATCGATCGTTATTGAATGGATTGCAGAGCGTAATGAACCTGGCCGTGCTTTCTGCGGGACTTGTTAAAGGGTTGACTAAACCAGTACGCGATCCGTTGACTCCGCCTGACAGTAAAATCATTCATGAATAACTAAGGCTGGCGCAATGAAAGTTTTATTAGTGAATAAGTTTTTTTTCATTAAAGGCGGCGCGGAAACCGTTTATTTTCAAGAGCGCGAGATGCTGAAACAGGCCGGAGTACAGGTTATTGATTTCTCGATGCAGCATGAGAACAATTTCCCTTCGGACTATGCGGATTATTTCGTCGGCAATGTGGACTACCACCAGGAGAGCAATCTGCTGGGCGGGCTCAAAACGGCGGTTAACTTTATTCATAATTCGCAGGCCTGCAAAAAGATGCTGGCGCTACTACAAAAAGAGCGTCCGGATATCGTCCACTTCCATAACATTTACCATCAGTTAACGCCGGCGTTGATTAAAGTGGCCCGCAATTTTGGCTGCAAAACGGTGTTGACCGCGCATGACTATAAAATCGTCTGTCCTGCCTATTCCATGCTGCGTGACGGTAAAGTGTGTGATTCCTGTATTACCGGGACGGTTTTCAATGCCTTCAGGTATCGTTGCCAGGAAGGCTCTGCTTCAAAAAGCCTCCTGCTCTCTTTAGAGGCGACCTGGCAATATATTGCGCAAAATTACCAGGCGCTGGATGTGATCGTTTCGCCGAGCGTCTTTTTACGCGGCGTATTGTTGCGTACGCTGCCGAATTCGCGCATTGATGTCATCGTCAATGGCGTTGATGACAGCCGTCCTCTGGGTGAGGTAAGTGATGCGGGCTATATGCTGTACTTCGGTCGCCTGAGCCGTGAAAAGGGCGTGGCAACGTTATTGGCGGCGCATGAGAAAATGCAGAACAAAGCGCCGCTGAAAATTGTAGGGCACGGTCCACTGCACGATGAATTAGTCGCCCAATACCCGGACGTTGAGTTTTTAGGTTATGTGCAACAAGGGGAAGCTCTCGATAACCTTATTAAGCATGCACGGGCAGTGATCCTTCCTTCAGAATGCTATGAAAACTGTTCTATGGCGATATTAGAGGCGATGTCCTTAGGCAAGCCGGTGATCGGATCGCGTATCGGCGGCATCCCGGAACAAATTCGTGATGGTATCGAAGGGATTTTATTCGAACCTGGCAATGTGCAAGAGTTAGCAAATGCGCTGGATGCACTGGCCGACTCGCCAGAGAAGGCGCGGGTCATGGGCTTACAGGGTCGTGCGCGATTGAGTGAAAAATATGCGCTGAGTAAACATATGGATACTCTACTGGCGCTCTATAAAGAACTGCTGAGCAGGCCATAGTATGAGTAAAAAAATAACGGTTTTTGGTACGCGTGGTATTCCCGATGTATTGGGCGGGGTGGAGACACACTGTCAGAATCTATATCCTGCCATTAAGCAGCAGTTGGACGTTGATATTTGCGTGATTGCACGCTCGCCGTATGTAAATTACAAACGATCGTTATATAAGAAAGTTGAAACCTACGCGCTGTGGGCACCCAAAAAGCGCTCGCTGGAAGCGATTGTCCATTCCGTTTTAGCGGCATTTAGGACAAGTATCGACCATTCAGATATTGTGCATGTCCATGCTATCGGGCCTGGGCTTGTGATCCCATTATTACGTATGTTAGGGAAAAAGGTGGTGTTCACCCACCATGGACCTGATTACGATCGTCAAAAATGGGGATTCGTTGCCAAAAAAATATTGCTGCTGGGTGAGCGTTGGGCAGTGAGATATGCCAACGAAGTGATTGTGATTTCTGAGGTTATTAATCAACTGATCCAGAAAAAACACGCTCGCTATGATGCGCATTTAATTCACAATGGCGTCAACGAGCCGCGGTCGTTATCTGCGCTGAGCATCGACAATACGCTCTCCCGCTTTGGGCTGCAGCCGAAAAACTACCTCGTGGTGGTTGGGCGATTTGTGGAAGAAAAAGGGATGCATGATGCCATCGCCGCCTATCAGCGCAGCGGTTTAACTATGCCGTTAGTGTTAATTGGCGATGCGGATCATCCGACCGAATACAGCATTCGCCTCAAAAAGCTTGCCGCGGACACCCCTGGCGTTGTGATGACGGGGTTCTTGCGTGGTGATGAGCTTCAGGCGGTGTTTTCGCAGGCACAGCTGTTTGTGATGCCTTCATACCATGAAGGATTGCCCATTGCGCTGCTGGAAGCGATGTCATTTTCTCTTCCTGCCGTCGTCAGTGATATTCCGGCTAACCTCGAAGTTCAACTGCCGTCCGAGGCCTATTTTAAGGTGGGGGATGTGACCAGCCTGGCCGAGAAATTAACCGAGTGGGCGGCAACCAATAGCGTGGACTATCGTGTATATTTGCAAAACTATAACTGGCATGAAATCGCCAAAAAGACGATTAACGTCTATCACTCAATTGATAAAGATATAGGTTAATTTTGACCAGTCCTCAAAATCGTCCTCCCGTCATCGAACGATTTTATGCTCACCTTGACGAGCCGATTGCGCAAGGGTTGACTCCTGAACAAAAAGAAGGGGTGGAAAAAGCGATCCTGGCCTCGACTCTGACTTCGCGGCATCAGATCGATATTCGCCGAAGCTTTCCCTTTTTCAGTAAACGCTATTATCTGGTTTTTTTGTTTGGCAGAGATTTGCGTCGGCAGCATCGTCAGGAATCGACCCTGTCGAGAATATTGCTCACTTTTTTGCTGCTGATAGCCGTGTTGTTCGTTACCTGCTGCGTATTGCTGACGCTGTATATGATCAAATCAGCATTAGGTATTGATGTGTTCCAAAATTTTCATGTGGGTATATGGGACTGGTGGTTAAGTCTGAAAAACCGCTAGCGTAAACAAACCTGTGGAGGGCGTCACTGCGATGAAGTGTAAATGGGTTTCTGCGCTGTTGTTGATGTCCTTTCCGTTGGCGGTTATGTCCGCATTAACGACCGTAATCCCCAAAGCATTAACGGGCCCGCTAACCAATCCGGGGATTGGCGTGGCAAGTTTCCATCAGGGGTACGGTGAAACGCTGGGTCTGGCGGATTATCCCAATACCGGATTTGAATACGAGCGATTTTACTGGCGAGAGCTGGAGCCTGTTGAAGGTCAGTATAATTTTGCGCTGGTGGATGATGCCTTCAAATACGCGGCAGCGCATCGTCCCGCGATGAATGTCGGGCTGCGCTTTATGGTGCTTGCCGATCCGGGGGATGGCACCAAAATTCCCGATTGGCTGATTAAAAAAGGCGTGAAAGGCAGCTGGACGCCCGATAATAAAACATTTATTCCGGATTTAAGCGACCCGCTGTTTATTGAGTACAGCCAGCGTCTGCTGAACGCATTCGGAAAACGCTACGACGGTAATGCGAATCTCGCTTTTGTGGATATCGGCATGGTGGGGGCCTGGGGTGAATGGCATAACAGCAATTTCCCTGATCTGAAACCACTGTTGGAGCAGTACACCACCGCGCAGTTAGACCGCTACGTCGCAATGCACTTTTCTGCCTTCCCTTCGACGCCGAAAATAATGTTGATGAGCGGTGGGCAAAGCCTGGCGAATGCGGTGGCGCGAGGGGCTGGATGGCGGGCGGATTGCTGGGGTGACCTGCGCGTATTTTCGGACTCCTGGAGCCATATGGCCGATGATTACCCGCAGCGATTACTGGCAGCACAGCAGAGCTATTCGGGGTTTAACGATGCCTGGAAACGTGCGCCGGTCAGTCTGGAAATCTGTTCATATATGCAGGACTGGAAGAATACCTTCCACTATACGCGTGCTGAAGTGCAGGGCATTTTTGACTGGGCGGTCAAGCAGCACGCCAGCACGATCAACCTGAAATCGAGAGCGATACCTAGCGATTATCGACCGATTGTTGATGATGCGCTGACCAAACTGGGCTATCGGTTTCGCTTAGCGTCTTTGAGCCATGAGTCCGTGTGGGACGGCGGTCAAACGCTAAGGTTGAACAGTACCTGGTATAACGAAGGTATCGCACCGATTTATCTGCCCTACACGCTGGCATTTCGTGTGGTGGATAGCGCCAATAAGGTGGTGGCGCAGGGGAATACGGCGGATGATATACGACGTTGGCTCCCGGGCGTTTATCAGGTTAGCTACGCATTGCCCATGCCGGGCCGACTGGCGAAAGGGCAATACGCCATTGAGGTTTCGATGCTGGATAAATCCGGGGTGGCAAGAATTAACTTTGCCAACGAAGGAAAGCAGAGCAGCGGCTGGTATCGCGTATCAACGATAACGGCACACTAGCCCGTCACGGCAACGAGCCTGAGGCTCAGGCTCGTTGCCGGGTACATTAGATGTTATAACCATTCGGGTTGTTTTTTTGCCAGTTCCAGGTGTCACGCATCATTTCATCAAGGTTGTAGATGGCCTTCCAGCCCAACTCTTTGTATGCCAGTGACGGGTCAGACCAACATTCGGCAATGTCGCCGGGCCTTCTGTCGACAAACTGATAGCTTATTTTTTTCTGCGCCGCTTTTTCAAACGCCTCAATCAGATTAATCACAGAATAACCGACCCCGGTACCGAGATTAATCACCTTGTAGGCAGCGCCTTTGTTCTGGCTATCCAGCGCGGCTAAATGGCCGGTCGCCAAATCCATGACGTGGATATAATCACGAACGCCGGTGCCGTCGGGGGTTGGATAGTCATTACCGTACACCGACACGGTTTTCAGCTTACCAATCGCAACCTGGGAGATGTACGGCACCAGGTTATTGGGGATACCGTTGGGATCCTCACCAATTCGACCCGATGGATGGGCGCCTACCGGGTTGAAATAGCGCAGGCAGGTAATGCGGAAATCGGGCTGCGCGCGGGAGAAATCGGCCAGAATCTGTTCGACCATTAATTTAGAGGTACCGTACGGATTGGTGGTTCCCCCCGTACGCGATTGCTCGCTCAGCGGCACGCTTTCCGGATTACCGTATACCGTAGCAGATGAGCTAAAAATGAATCGATTAACGCCTGAGGCCAGCATCTCATCCAGTAAAACCAGCGTTCCAGTGACGTTGTTTTCGTAGTAAGCAAGGGGTTCTTTTATCGACTCGGAAACCGATTTGAGGCCCGCAAAATGAATGACATCGGTGATGTTATGGTTGGCGAAAATGTTTTTTAATGCCTGCCTGTCGAGAACATCAGCGATATAGACAATGGGTTCCCTTCCAGTGAGTTCCGCGACCCTGTCCAGCGAGATTCGGCTGGCGTTCGCCAGGTTATCGATGACAACGACATCATCGCCTCTTTCCAGTAGCGTTAAAACAGTATGTGAACCAATATAACCTGCACCACCAGTGACAAGAATAGCCATACAGACTCCAGAAAAATGCTAAAAACCCGAGCGATTTTCCAGCAATGCACCCAAGGATCCAGTGGATCAGTTATTTTGCCGGGAAAGGTATACGTTTCTATATTTAATCATACACTTATATGATATTTTTTTAAAGATTGCCAACAGACTGAACTTATTTATTTTTGTATCATAGGCAATATAATTACTTGAGAAATTTAGCGTGTGAACGCCGTCACTGTGGTTGATCGACGAATTGATTTGTTCGATCAGATTCTCATCAAAATTAGCGTCATTCAGTGTGACTAATTCTTTGATGTAGATAGATTTTCCATATGTTTCAGGTGTGCATTCCTGGGTTAAGAAATACATTTTGTTATCGACAAGATAAGGCGCACCTGCTCCCCGATGATGATGATTGCTCACCTTCAATGCAGGAGTAATTCTCTGCCACTGTCCGTGGAGATGCTCGGCCGAATGAATAATTATTTTATTATCCATGGTGGTCGACATAAGATAGCAGGTCTCATTCATTGAAAGAAAAATGTTATCTGTCACTTCGGTGTCAGAGATTAGAACTTTAATTTTCTTCCAGCGCGTAGGAAACTCTACTGACTGAAACAGTATCACTTCTTTTCTTTCTGATGATTCAGGAATCATGAAGAGCTGATCGTTAATATTAATCAGGAAAGGAAATGACAAATGACACATCAGGTCGTCAAAACCTTCAAGTTTCACGTCATCAATTTCAACCAGTTCACGATCAAGAATACGGCATCGGAGCGTGCCTTTCGAGTTGCGAAAGCTAAAAGCTTCATAAAAGACAAACAGTTTATCATCTTTTTCAATAAGAAAAGGATCGGCCTGAAACGTATATTTCTTTTTTAACTGCTGTGCAGCGGATTTACTTAATATATCCAGTGTATTATTCGGGAATAAGTGTGTACCATGATCCTTAATAATCATGATATCCCACGACTCATGATAGAATAACATATTTATTATTCTTTTTATTTTTGCTTGCATTCGTACCCGCTCCTTTTTATCGCCTGCATCATGTATGAACAGCTATTTGCGGCTCAGTTCATGAGACCTGTCGCAACGTTGTATAAATGTGCGAAAACTGATGTGAGAACACCAGTGGCTATTTTAAAACTAGCCGCAAGCATGTTTTTTGTCTATAGCACAAAAGTAGGTAAAAGCTCTCCAGAGCATCCTTGCTCCAGGGGAAAATTTACTCGAAATGCACCTGCGGGTTATCTGCAAGGGAAACGTAGGTTTTGCTGTTTTTATCAAGGGTACGGATTTCACCGCTTTCGATGTCATATACCCAGCCGTGCAGACGAAGCGCATTATTTCGCAGCCCAACCGCGACGCAAGGATGCGTTTTAATATTATTGAGCTGTGCGATAACGTTTTCTTCCACCATGGCGTTAACTTTATCGATTGGGTTATTCCAGGTTTTCTTCTCAACCACGGCTTTCGCGGCATCGGCATAGTGCAACCAGTGAGCCACAGCGGGCATCGGATCCAGAGGCTGGCTATCGGCAATGGCTTTCATCGCGCCGCAGTTGGAGTGTCCGCAGATGACGATATCCGTCACGCCAAGTGCGACAACCGCGTATTCAATCGTAGCAGATACGCCACCGGGTTCCGGTCCAAAAGACGGAACGATATTACCGGCGTTGCGGATAACGAAAAGCTGTCCGGGCTCTTGCTGAGTAACGAGTTCTGGCACCAGGCGGCTATCGGAACAGGAGATGAAAAGCGCTTTGGGATTCTGGCTGGATGCCAGGCTGCGAAAGAGTTCCTTACGTTGAGGGAAAATCTCTTTTTGGAAGTTGAGGAAGCCCTCAATGATATGTTGCATAGCAGTGTCTCTTTTCTCTGTTTAAGCAGGTTATGATGAAGATCACACTTTCCAGTTTAACACCAGCCGACAGAACGGAAAAACTTTATAGCAGTTCTGCAACATCTTTGTATAGTTTTGCCCCACCGTGGCGGGGCAAATAGTGTGATGCGCGCTACGCGTTCTGTCGTTTTTGGTACGCCGCTTTCAGTCGGTTCATCGCTTCTACCAGTACCGAGCGCGGGCACCCAACGTTGAGTCTCATGTGACCCTCTCCGCCGGGGCCATATTGTGCGCCTGGTGACAGACCCAGTTTTGCTTCCTGCACAAAAAATGCGCTTAGCTGTTCATCGCTAAGATTCATTTTTTCCGCGTTCAGAAACAGAAGATACGATGCGCCGCCATACACAATGGAGATTAAGGGACAGTGCTTTTCAATTTCACTTTTAACAAACGCCACATTGTCGGCCAGGTAGGCTAATAATTTTTGGTGCCAGTCGCCACAATGGGTAAAGGCGCTGTAAATGGCCGCCTGCTGTAATGAATGTGTCTCGGCAAGGTAGCAGTTATCCAGGAAACCATAGAACTGATGGCGTAATTCATCATTTTTAATAATGGCAATTCCGCCCTGGATCGCCGCCGTGTTGAAGGTTTTACTGATTGAGGTCAGCACGATTGACTGACTCCCTGTCGCTTCGTCTAAAGTAAAAAACGGCAGATGGCGCTTGCCTGGCAGGGTTAAATCACTATGCACTTCATCTGAGAGAATAATGACGCCAGCTTGCTGACAATAGTGACTTACTTTTTCCAGCGTTTCCCGCGACCACACCATACCGCCCGGATTATGCGGCGAAGGGAAAAGAAACATTTTGCACTGCTTGAGTTTTTCGCTGAAATCATGCCAGTCAAATTCGTAATGACCATCTTTCTCAATGAGGCGCGTTTGAATCAAATTCCTGCCGCTGGTGTTTACCAGATTAGGGTAGGGGTCATATATTGGCGTACAGGTTAAAACATTATCACCTGGTCGGGTAAACACCATCAGAGAGAGCACGATAGTTTTTATGACGCCGGGAATAAAATGCAACCAGTGTGGCTTTATGTCGACATCATACTGTTGCGCATACCAATGAATAACGGACTCTTTCCATTGCGGATAATCCAGGTTGTAGCCTTGTACTGGCTGCGATACCACTGAACGCAGTGTGCTCATGATTGGCTCTGGCGTCACAAAATCCATATCTGCAATCCACAGCGGTAATACATCGGTGGTGCCGTACATCTGTTGTAATTGACCGTATTTACGGCAATTAACATCCCTTATGACAATATCATCAAACAAAGACATTGCTGACTCCTGGACAGTCTCTGAAAAATAGTTTAAGCAACGCAACAGTGAAGAATATTTCTGTATATCTAATTGATATATTAAATTTACCCTGGTGGTAGCCAATATTTAGCTATTTATTAGCCTATGATTTTTGCTCAACCATATGCTCTGTAGCTTCATTTGGTTCATATTTAGCAATGCCAATACCGGTGGCAGCCCACAGCAGGGCAAAGATGATGCCGCTGTAGCAGAGGATTGCCCATGGCAAATAATCAAGCGTCGCCACGCCCAGCATCGTGGCGCAATAAACGCCCGAGGCAGACCAGGGGATAATCGGTTCGACAACGGTTCCGGCATCTTCGGTAGTACGCGAGAGGTTCTTTGTCGCAAGCCCTCGTTTTTTATATTCTTCTTTAAAGGCATCGCCGCACAGCAGCAGTGGCAAGGTTCCATTTGCCGTACAGGCACAGATGGTGAACGTCGTCACAATCGTGGTGGCCACCAGGCGGAATGTGGATTTAACGCCTTTCGTGAGCGCGTTTATCACGGTGTGCAAAGAGCCTGTCGCACTCATTGCGCCGGCAAAGCTGAAGGCGCTGAAGACGGTGACGAAGCTGCTAAACATTGAAATGGCGCCGCCTCGTTCCAGTAAGCGCGAAACATCTGATGACAGTGTTGGCAGGTTATCTCCGGTGAGCATCGCGAGCTTAAAACCGCTAACCACGGATTCGCCAACCGATGATGCGGTAAATTGCTGAAAGGCTAATGCCAGAATCATCGAGACTATTGTGGATAAAAAGAGCATCGGGATTGGCGGTCTTTTTGACAGTGAGCCATACAAAACGATGATCGGTGGCAACAGTAGCAGAATGTTAAAGTGATAAATCTGGCCGATAGCGTTCATCAAGTTGGTGATATTGGCTGGCGCGCTGGATGAGGCATCAATGCCCATGCCCATATAGCTGTATACGACGCAGCAAATAATAAATCCCGGGCCGGTGGTCCACAGCAGATGGCCGATATGCGAGTACAGGTTTACACCGGCAGCCAGCGCCGCCATGTTGGTTGAGTCAGAAACCGGAGAAAGCTTATCACCAAACCAGCAGCCGGAGACAATAGCGCCAGCAGCAATGGGCAGCGAAACATTCAGACCAATCGCTACGCCAATCATGGCGATCCCGACGGTTCCGATAGATCCCCAGGAGGTGCCGGTACAGACTGAGATCAGCGCTCCCAGCATAAATGCTGAAATATAGAAATACTGCGGGTTAATCCACTTCAGACCATAATAAATCATCATTGGAATAGTGCCTGACACCATCCATGCGCCAATTAAGAAACCGATACTGGCGACGATTAATATGACAGGAAGCGCTTCAGATATTTTATTGCAAATAGATTGTAGAATGTCATCCCACGTGTAGCCGTGAGCGATGGCGATAAACGAGGCGGTTGCGGTTCCCATGAGGATCATGGGTTCAGCTCGAATATTGAAGATAAAATATCCGATGCTAATGCCACCCAGCATGACTATCATGGGTAAAACTGACCAAAAGAAAGACAATGGCTTTCTGTTGTTGGCGGTGCAGCTATTTAATTCCATAATTCCATCCCAATCGATAATGGTTGAACACGTCAAATAAATACCTGCTACAGGTCACCCATAAATGGGTAACATAGTTGCCAGAGTTCATGGCTGAACCCTATTTTATTAACTGCTGCAGATTATCTATTTTGACCTGCTATTCTGACGCTTATATTTTGGTAGTAAGGTAAGAGTGAGTTTGACGAATAAATTACCCCTCGGCATAAGGTGAATGATTTCGGCGCTGTTGGCTCAGTTTGCGATATTGCTGCGGCGGCATGCCGACGTATTTATGAAATGAGCTATAAAAACGGCTGCTGGATCGGAAACCTGCAATTGTAGCGATATCCAGAATTGTTTTATCCGTATCGCTGAGCAAAGCCCGCACATGGTTGATGCGCATTGCGGTAATATACTGTTTCATGGTTAGTTGCATCACGCGATGAAAAATGCCCATCGCATAATTTGGGTTGAGCTTAACGTGTTCGGCAATAGCATCGACCGTAAGCTGTTTGTCGCAGTTTGCGGCAATAAACTCCAGCATCTGGCTGACGTAAAACTGTGAATGCCGTGAAATACTGTTTTTCTGGGTGCGCGATGTTTTGTTACCCAGCACTGGCCGCCAGCCAGCGAGGCTAAATCGCTTGAGCATCAGGGCAATCTCATCAATGGCTAATTGATGAATTTGCTCATTGTCGCTGTTGAGTTCACTCTGCCAACGCTGCACTTCAAAAGCGCTCAACTGCTGCGAGGCAAGCGACGTAATCACCATCCCATGCGTCACGTGGTTGATTAGTTCCCTGTCCAGCGGCCAGGACAAAAACAGATGCATCGGTAAGTTGAAGATGGCCATCTGTTTACAGTGCCCGGCATCCGTCAGCTGATGGGGTGTGCAGGCCCAGAACAGCGTGATAAAGCCCTGTTTGCTTTTCACCACTTCGTCGTTGAAAAGGTACTCCACATCGCCATCAAACGGCACATTCACTTCAACCTGACCGTGCCAGTGGCTGTAGGTCATGGCCAGCGGAGCCCGCAGCTCGACGTCCATACGCTGATACTCTGAGTAGAGCGCCAGCGGACTTCGCGACTTTTTTTCATAGCTGCGACACATATGTGGGTCGAGCGGCAGCTGCGGGGTACTTTTTGCCATTATGGGTGGGTTCCTGAATAGTGAATCTGACCATGGGTAGCGCCAAAGCATGAACATAGCTTAACCGAAAAAAAACGCCGTTTTCTCTCCATTTTCGCGAAGTTATTCCCAAAAACTCAGATCCTGTGCCTGTCGCTTGCCGATCTGAGTTAACGGGAATGGCGGGTTTTAATTTTAAAAACGGTCAATCAAAGCTGCTCACTTTGCAAAGCGACAGCGTTTTTCTGCCAATAAATCGGATTCATAGCGATAGCCAATATTCACGCAATACCATACATTTTGTATGTATCCATATCTTAAGGAATCATCATGTCCAGGCTCCGTACTTTAGCAACGGCTTTAGTTGCCGTTGCCGCGATGTCGATGTGCGCTATCCCCGTTTCGGCTAACCCCGGTAATGGCAACGGAAATGGTAATAGCGGCAACCATGGTAATAGTGGGAATAAGGGTAATAGCAGTCATAGCCAGAAAGGAAACCCAGGCCCAAAAAACAACTCGCAATCGGAACAGCGTAAAAATTATGGCAAGCCGGACCATGTTGATAGTGATATTAGCTATAACGTGGCCAGGCAGTACGCCGTCAGATATGGTTTGACGGGATATAAGTCACTGCCTCCGGGCATCGCCAAAAATCTGGCGCGAGGAAAACCACTTCCTCCGGGGATCGCTAAGAAAAGTGTCCCATCCTCGATGCTGAATCAACTGCCGTATTACCCGGGTTATGAATGGCAGGTTGTTGGCGACAATCTGGTGTTGATTGCACTGAGCACGGCAATTGTCACCGCGGTTATCAATGGTGTGTTTGATTAAGTATCCCTGTACTTAATTTGCTCTGTTATACCCACCACAAGCCCGCGCTACGCGGGCTTAATTGTTAAAAAAGTGGGGCTCACAAACCATACAGTTTTATTTTTCGATAGAGCGTGGCAATACTGACTCCCAGTTCTGATGCAGCCTGTTTTTTGCCCTCCACGCTTGAACCAAATCGCTGGATGGCATTTTCGATGGCGTCCCTTTCCGCTTGTTTTCCTTGGTTCGCCAGCTGTCGGGGTTGTGCGGTCATCGTGGTTTTCCTGCTGTCAGCCGGGGAGAGTAAATAAGGGGGCAGATGGCTGGCGTTGATCCCGGCGGCTTCTCCGCGCATCACAAAAATGTATTCGATGACGTTGCGTAATTCACGAATGTTCCCCGGCCAGTGCCAGGCATAAAGGCGATTAATAACGTCATCGGGCAGTTTTTGCGGTGCACGTTGGTAACTGACCGAAAACTCATCGGCAAAGTATTGTGCGAGGACGGCGATATCAGCCCTGCGTTCACGCAGGGAAGGAAGCACCAGAGGGACGACATTCAGGCGATAGAAAAGGTCTTCGCGAAACTGATTATTCTCCACCATCGAGCTAATATTTTTGTTGGTCGCGGCAATAATGCGCACATCAATATTAATGATGTTATTAGAACCCACGCGGGTGATCGCTTTTTCCTGCAACACCCTGAGCAGCTTGGCCTGCAGGTGCAGCGGCATATCGCCGATCTCATCCAGAAACAGGCTGCCGCCGTTGGCCAGTTCAAATTTCCCCATTCGTCCTTTGGGATCTGCACCGCTAAATGCACCGCGTACATAGCCAAACAGTTCGCTTTCCAGTAGTTGCTCGGGGATTGCCGCGCAGTTGATTGTCACGAAAGGGGCGGCTTTACGGGGGCTGTTTTGGTGAATGGCAAATGCCACGACCTCTTTACCCGAGCCGCTTTCCCCGGTGATGAGCACGCTGGCGTAGCTGTTGGCAATTTTGCTAATGGTGCTTCTGAGCTGCTCCATTGAGGAAGAGTGACCAATCAGCCGCACCTGCGTGTCAGACTCGTAAGGGGATGGAGTAAGGTTACTCAGGTAGTCGTGCGCATCACGAAAGATGACCATCGTTAAGCGATCGTTATCCAGCGAGGAGAGCGAAATTTGTTTGCACAGTACATGGTGTTTCTGGCCTTCAAGCGTCAGCCATGCTTCTTCATCGCCATACAAACTGTCCCCGGTTGTTTCAATGGTCAGCGGTAATCCCTGAACTTCGCGGTTGAGAATGCGATCGGCTGAATGATTGGCATGCCAGATAAGACCATTGCCATTAATTGCTACAACGCCGCGGTCCATGGCATCGATCAGACGCCGAAATGCGCCGAGGGTTTCCTGCGCGCGTAAACGCTCCAGACATTCAAAGACCTTACTGGAGATCATCACCGCGATTTGCTCAATAAAAGTGACAAACTTATCAATCTGGCTCAATAACGCGTCACGCTGCGCCTGGGTTGAGCAAATAATTCCGATCACGCCAATCACACGATTGTTGAGAAAAATTGGTGCGTTCAAATCCAGCATTTCAGAACAGTAGTGGTGTTTTTCACATAACTGACACAGCGGATGTTCGCCGGGGTTTTTGATAAGAACCGTTTCTCGGACCTGCAAAACGTGGTGGTAGATGTAGCCATTTTTTGCCACGTTTTCATTGAGCATATGTCGGTATTTACCGGTGCCAGCGATGCGCATTAAGGATTCATCGATGATTTCAACATCCGTTCCGGTTATGCCAGAAATAGCGTCGGCATAATTGCAGATATCATCCTGGATATTGCTGAGTACTGAAATCATGGTACTTCTCCGGCAGTGAGTGGCATTTCTCAAGGGAGATGATAAATATGCGAAGCAATGCAAAAATGATTTGCGAAAAATCAATCTACCGCTCTGTTTTTGGATGTTTTTTTTATTTTATCTTCCGCGATCACACTATTTATCAATTGTGAGAATTTATCAAACGAGGCGATAAACTAACGCTGTGGTATTTTTCAGTACCCATCTTGATCTCTTTTTAATTGGTTGAAAATAAAGCCTTTATTAAAATATTTATAAAGTTTTACTCGATTAATAAAAAACTGGTAAGCATTTTGCTCTATTGGCAATACCGATAGCGTAAATATCTCTGTATACGTCTATTACAGGGAGTGAAATACCAGAACAATGAGGTTTTATGATGCAGGAAAACTTATCATTTTTTATCAACCAGACACCGTTTACCGAACATCCAAACGCGCCGCTGGCACCGTTTAGTCGCCAGGAACTGGTAAAAGCGTTGAATTTTCATCGGTCTATTCCGGGTTATGCGCCGACGCCGTTATATACGCTGCCGGCTCTTGCACAAAAGCTGGGTGTTAAAAATATCTATCTCAAGGATGAGTCTCAGCGTTTTGGCCTGAAAGCCTTCAAAGCGTTGGGCGGCTCCTATGCGATGGCGTGCCATATCGCGGAATTAATCGGCAAGGATATCAGTGAACTGCCGTTTGACGTGATGACCAGCGAAGAGGTACGCCGCGATCTCCAAACCGTCACGTTTGCCACCACCACCGATGGCAACCACGGTCGCGGTGTGGCGTGGATGGCGCGCCAACTGAAGCAAAACGCCGTGGTTTATATGCCGAAGGGCTCTTCGCAGCAGCGTTTGACCTCCATCCGTAATGAAGGCGCTACCGCTGAAATCGTCGACATGAACTATGACGATGCGGTTCGCATGACCGCGGAACAGGCACAAAAGCATGGCTGGATTGTGGTGCAAGATACCGCCTGGGAAGGGTATGAAAAAATCCCGCAGTGGATTATGCAGGGCTACGGCACGCTGATGCTGGAGGCGATAGACCAGCTGCATCAGGTTGCGCCGACGCATATTTTTGTTCAGGCAGGCGTTGGCTCGTTTGCCGGAATGGTGCAGGGAATGGTGGCGGCAGCCTGGGGGGCACACCGCCCGAAAGTGATCGTCGCTGAAGCGTTAATTGCCGATTGTCTTTACCGCTCTGCCCGTTCTAAAGAGGGGGATGCAATTGCGGTGGGCGGCGATTTGCAAACCGTGATGGCTGGTCTCGCCTGCGGTGAGGCGAACAGCATCGGCTGGAAACTGCTACGTGATTATGCCAACGCATTTGCCTCCTGCCCTGATGAAGTCGCAGCGCTGGGCATGCGCATGCTGGGTAATCCGTTGGCGGGCGATCCGCAGATCGTATCTGGTGAGTCCGGCGCGGTCACTTCCGGTCTGCTGGCGCTGCTGATGACCTCACCTGAACTGGCGCAAACGCGTGAACAACTGGGGTTGGATGCGCATTCCCGCGTGCTGTTGGTCAGTACCGAAGGCGACACCGACCCG
Source organism: Citrobacter sp. Cb023 (assembly GCF_030336805.1). Taxonomy (NCBI): domain Bacteria; kingdom Pseudomonadati; phylum Pseudomonadota; class Gammaproteobacteria; order Enterobacterales; family Enterobacteriaceae; genus Citrobacter; species Citrobacter sp. Cb023. Next base: position 73,286 of record NZ_JAOWCV010000037.1, read on the forward strand.
CAACAATATCTGGATATTGTCTGGGGCGGTCAGTACCCGGGCATCAAATAACACATTTCCTGATTGAGAGAAATAACGGAGAAACCCATGTTATCTGCAAAACGTATTGATGAAGTCATTAAAAACTGTCAGGCGCTGATCCAACAAAAAAGTTATTCCGGTCAGGAAGGGGAAGTGGTTAATGCCATAAAAAAAATGATGCAGCATTACCAGTTCGATGACATCCACGTTGATAAGTACGGCAACATTGTGGGCGGCATTGTCGGCAATCAGCCGGGGAAAACGCTGGTTCTCGATGGACATATCGATACCGTGCCGGTCAACGAAGAGAAGTGGAGCCGCAACCCGTACGGCGGCGATATCGACGATGGCAAAATTTATGGTCGCGGTACAACCGATATGAAAGGTGCCGTGGCGGCGATGATTTCCGCCGTGGGTTTTTTCGGCCAGGACAATCAGCGTAATTTTGCCGGCAAAATCTACGTTGCCTGCATCGTGCATGAGGAGTGCTTTGAAGGTATTGCTGCCCGGCTGGTCAGCGAGCGCTATAAGCCGGACTACGTGATCATCGGTGAAGCTTCCGAGTTAAACCTGAAAATTGGTCAGCGTGGCCGCGCTGAAATTGTGGTCGAAACGTTTGGTAAACCCGCACACTCCGCCAACCCGCAGGCAGGCATTAACGCGGTGTACAAAATGGCGCAATTGATCGACAAAATTCGCACAATCACTCCGCCCACGCACCCGGTACTGGGGCCTGGCATTCTGGAGCTTACCGACATTAAATCTTCGCCATACCCGGGAGCTTCGGTAGTGCCGGATTATTGTCGCGCAACCTACGATCGTCGTTTGCTGGTGGGTGAAACCAAAGAAAGTGTTATTGCCCCACTGGAAAATGCGCTTGCGGAACTTACCGCACAGGATCCGCAGTTTAAGGCCCGTGTCTCCTACGCGGTAGGTCAGGAGTCTTGCTATACCGGTGCCACGATTGAGGGCGAGCGCTTCTTCCCGGGCTGGGTGTATGACGAGTCTGACGAATTCGTGCAGGCCGCTCTGGCTGGCGTTCGCGAGGCCGGGTTTAATCCAACCATCACACAGTACTCATTTTGCACCAACGGCAGCCACTATGCGGGCGAAGCGGGAATTAAAACTATCGGCTTCGGACCTTCACGCGAAAACCTGGCCCACACCATCGATGAATATATCGAGATTGATCAGTTAACCGGCTCGGCCAGCGGCTATTACAGCATCATTCAGACACTCTATCGCCAATAAAAATAAAGATAACAACCTCTTACCTTACAAGTGGTGTCGTGAAGCGACACCGCTATGGAGAATAACGATGAAAACCATTTTCAAAAACGGAAATGTAATCGATGGAACGGGCAGTGAAGGCAGAATTGCCGATGTGATGGTTGACGAAGGACGCATTGTCGCAATCGGTCAAATTGACGCTGGCGTTAATGAGCAGGTTATTGACGCAACGGGAAAAATTATTTGTCCTGGTTTTATTGATACCCATACGCACTCTGACCTGTCGGCCATTATTAACCCCGCGCTGTCGGCAAAAATTCGTCAGGGTATTACCACCGAGCTGTTAGGGCAGGATGGTGTCGCCCTGGCGCCGTTGCCTGAAGAATATATTCCGGCCTGGCGTAAAAATATCGCCGGACTGGATGGCGATACCGACAAAATAGACTGGAAATATAAAAACACAGACGGCTACCTCAATCTGCTGGCATCGCGTCATCCGGCGACAAACCTCGCGTATTTAGTTCCGCATGGCAACGTACGCATGGAAGCCATGGGCCTGGATGGGCGCCCCTCTACTCGTGAGGATGTGGCGAAGATGTGCGAAATCCTTGAGCGGGAGTTACAAGCGGGGGCGTTTGGTCTTTCCACTGGGCTCATCTACATGCCTTGCGCCTTTGGCGATACCGCCGAAATGATTGAACTGTGCAAAGTGACGGCGAAATATGACGGGATCTTTGTGGTGCATCAGCGCAGTGAAGCGGACGATATTATCAACTCAACGCAGGAACTGATTGATATCGCCACCGCCACCGGTGTCTGGCTGCATATTTCACATATGAAGGTTTGCGGTAAGAAAAACTGGGGGCTGATTGACCAGATGCTGGGCATGTTGGAACAGGCGCAGGAAGAGGGGATTCGTATCTCTTTCGACCAGTATCCGTATGTGGCGGGCAGCACGATGCTCGGCGTGATCCTGCCGCCGTGGGTCCACTCCGGTGGCACTGACAAATTACTTGAGCGGCTGGCCTCGCCTGAACTGCGCGCCAAAATGATCGACGATATTCAGCAGGGCATTCCTGGCTGGGATAACTTTATCGATTTTGCCGGGCTGGACCAGATTTTTGTCACCAGCGTGAAAACGACAAAAAACCAGGATGCCGTCGGTCTGAACCTCGTTCAGTTGGGCGAGCTACGCGGAAAAGATCCGTACAACGCCACCTTCGATCTGCTGTTTGAAGAAGAAAACGCCGTTGGGATGGTCGACTTTTACGGTACTGAAGAGCATGTGATTAAGTTCCTTTGCCGTCCTGAGCAAAATGTCTGTACCGACGGTTTAATGGGGGCTGGCAAACCGCATCCGCGCGTGTTTGGCGCATTCCCTCGTGTGCTCGGTAAATATGTGCGTGAAGAGGGATGTCTGAGCTGGGAAGCGGCAATCCGTAAGATGACTGGCAAACCCGCTGAGGTATTAGGCCTGCAGGATCGTGGGCTGCTGAAAGTGGGTTATGCGGCGGATATTGTGATGTTCGATCCGAACACCATTGCCGATAAGGGCACTTTTGTTGAACCCAATCAATATCCGGAAGGGATTGAAATTGTCATGGTTAATGGGCGCATTGCCTTAATCAATGGCACTGAAAGTTATGCCTGTAGCGGTACGGTTATTAGAAAACAATATTAATAAATAACGCTAAACACGCATTGATTTATCGCGACCATTTATGGCCGCGGTAGATCACTACACCCTAAGGACATCACAATGAACCTACAAACGTCTTTACCTTCAGGTAAACCAAAGACCTGGAAAGCAAGGTATACCGTCCTGACATTGATCTGGCTGGCGTGGCTGCTCTCTTTTCTCGACAGAATGGTGATGAGCGTTTCTCTCCCTTATATCGGCAAAGATTTAAATCTGGATACAACCCAACAAGGGTTAATTATTAGCGCCTTTTTTATTGGTTATGCCGCGTTTCAAATTCCCGGCGGTTTACTGGCGGATAAGTTTGGTTCGCGCAAAATCATGGCCATCGGTATTGCCTGGTGGTCTGTTTTCACCAGCTTAACCGGTGCCGTGTTGACGCTGCCGCTAATGCTGGCCGTTCGCTTCTTCTTTGGTGTTGGTGAAGGTTGTTTCCCGTCGGCTTCCTGGAAGATGATATCAACCTATTTCCCGTCGAAAGAACGTGGCCGCGCCACGGCGATTCAGTCAACGGTAAACACCTTAGGCCCGGCGCTGGCGGTAGTGGTAGCTGCAAGCATAATCGGGGCCTTTGGCTGGCACATGGTCTTTATCGTGCTAGGTATTCCGGGTCTGTTTATCGCGGCGGGGATTTACTTATTTACCCGTGACAATCCGAAAGATCACCCCGCAATTACGCAGCAGGATCTGGCGGAACTGGCTGCTGACGAGCAGGGAAGCCTGCAAAACACCAGCGGCATCGCGTTTAAAGACGTCCTCAAAATGCCGGTGCTCTGGCAAATGGCAAGTATCTGGTTTTTGTTTGATATCACCTTCTGGGGCTTTTCAACCTGGCTGCCAAGCTACCTGATCACCGTTCGTGAGTTTTCTCTGGCAAAAACCGGCGTCATGGCGGCCATTCCCTTCCTGTTTGGCGCAGGCGGAACGTTGTTAGGCGGCTATTGCTCAGATAAATTTAAACCCCAGCGTAAAACGTTGTATGTCGTGACCTCCGTTATTGCCGCGGGTTTCCTGTACCTGACCTTCAGCGTGAGCAGTGCAGATATGGCGGTGGTTTATCAGTGTATTTCAGCCCTGTTCATGTTCTTCGCTATGGCGACATTTTGGGGCATTCTGATGGACACCATTCCCAGCAACATCATGGGGCGGGCATCCGGGATCGTTAACTTTGGCGGTCAGATGGCGGGAGTCGTTTCTGCACCTATCATCGGCTGGCTGATTCAAAGCAGTGGTGGAAGTTATAACAGCGCCTTTATCTTTATGATTGCCGCGCTGTTATGTTCTGCCGTCGTTACGCTGACCGTGAAAAGCTCCCATGCTATTGGGGCGTTGCCCAGTAAAGCCTGATTCATGACTGACTCCTGTGGCTCTGCTGATTCCTGAGCCACAGGGCGTTTTACTATCAAATCAGCAGGTTTATTATCTTTTTCTCCAGATTTGACCTGGTATAAAAATGATTCTTAGATAGCTATTCTGCATATACACCTTTGCCGTTGTGATGACCCCCCCTGGTTATATGACCCCGGCCATTAAGAATGAATCATAATAGATGAGGGATTAATCCTACACATGTAGGAATATTCCTTTTGGTTGTGTTAATGGTTTGATATTTAGATAGGCTCAAGGTTTAAAATTTGTAAAATGCAGTGTTGCATTTATACCTTATTCTTCGTTTTTATAAAAAACTAATAAATATACGTGTGAATGTGTTAGGATTTACCTGATAACGCCTTATTTTTATAAATTATAATGCTTAAGGCTCACCTGCTCGATAGCCATCGCCTCTCTTTATTTATCGGGATTCTTATACGCAATGAACGCGATAATCGTTGATGATCACCCATTAGCTCGCATAGCCATCCGCAACTTACTCGATACTAATGGTATTACCGTAACCACCGAGCTCGACAGCGGAGAGCATGTGGTCCAAACCGTTGAGAAAACTAAGCCGGAGTTACTGATTATTGATGTGGATATTCCGGGCATCAGCGGCATCGAAGTGCTGGAGCAACTGCGAAAGCGGCACTATGCTGGTGTAATCATTATCATTTCAGCCAAAAATGAATTTTTTTACGGCAAACGTAGCGCCGAATACGGTGCCAACGGATTTGTGAGTAAAAAAGAGGGTATGAATAATATTCTTGCCGCAATCGAAGCTGCAAAAAATGGGTATAGCTATTTTCCCTTTTCCCTTGAGCATTTTACTGGCTCATCTGTCAGCGAACAGGATAAGCTTGATACGTTGTCGACCCAGGAAATGAGAGTGTTGCGTTATATTCTTAACGGTATGGATTACAGCACTATTGCCAGCAAAATGAACATCAGTAATAAAACGGTAAGCACCTATAAAAGCCGTTTGATGGAGAAATTAGATTGCTCGTCATTAATGGAAATTTATGATTATGCGCAAAGAAATAAAATAGGATAGAGTAATGCTGGAACGCTTGTTTATTTTTTTGATGGTCATATTTACCATCGGGTTTTCTACGGGTGTAAGCTCAGCCCGGCAAGTTGAGCTAAAAAGTAACTATAATACCTCAGTACAACATATCGGCCTGAACAGTGAAGAAACAAACTGGTTAGCGCATAAAAAAACCTTGGTTGTTGGCACCTGGTTACCGGAAGTCTCCCCCATTGTTTATCAAAATAGCGGTGAATATTATCGGGGCGTCAACGCGGATTATCTTGCGCTAATGCAAAAGAATCTCAATATAAAAATTGTTATAAAGCAGTATGATAATGAGCAAGAAGCGCTGACCGCACTTGCCAGTAACGATGTAGATACATTGATAACTCAGCTGTCCCGGCGACAAGATGTTGGCGGCCATTTATTGCGCACTTCGGCATTGCTGACGACGTGGCCGACGCTTGTGACCTCGCTAAAAAACACTATGCTGCCGCTGACCTCGGAGCATCCGGTTAGCGTCGCGTGTGTGCGAGATTGTCCTTTTCTTGATGTTATCCAGGATGCTTTTCCTGAAGCTAAAGTCTCATTTTTCGACGACGAGTATCAGGCCATGGCATCAGTAGTGAACGGTGATAACCAATATTATATTGGGAACAATATCACCAGCAGTCATTGTGTCTCCCGATATTTTTCGCAATCACTGGTTATTACGCACTACTTTGATAAACAAGAGCAATATAATTATTTTGTGGTGAAGGACGACCAGCCAGTATTAAGAAATATTCTTGATGGTTTCATTACGTCAATCAGTAATGAAATTCATATGCAGGTCATGCAGAACTGGCTGAACCGCGGTAACCTTGCTTTTCTGAATGCGCCTATTCCTTTTACCGATCAGGAAAAAGCGTGGCTGAAGAAGAAACATACTATTCGCATTCTTATCAATCCAGATTATCCGCCTTACACGCTTGTCGATCGCAGCGGTGAGTTACGTGGAATTCTTGGCGATTTGCTGAATATTATTCATCTGCAAACGGGGATTGATTTTGAGCCGGTTTTGGCCAACACCAAAAGTGAACAGACAAAACAAATAAGCGGCGAACGATGGGATATGTATCCCACTATCACCCTGACAAATCAAAATCAGCACAATTCGACCTTTAGCGATCCGCTGATGAATGTGGCGTTTGTGATTATCACTTCCCGCGATGAAACGGCCGACTCGTTACTGAATACACCGATCCGTATTGCGTTGCCCGCCGGGCATGTTTTGGAAAGTGACTTGAAACAACGCTACCCGCAGGCCACCTGGGTGGATGCTGATACTGGCAGCGTCGCGATGACTATGCTCAGGGATGGCAAGGTTGACGCGGCAATTGTTACCGAATTGTCGGCAAGGTTCATGGTCGATCATGACTACCAGAAAAACATGCACTTTTTTAGGCTACCAGATATGCCTGGCGCGTCGGTGAGCTTTGCGGTTTCTCCCCACGAGCCCATGTTGAAGTCCGTCATGGATAAAGCGCTGCAGGCGATACCGCCGCGTGAGATTTTGCAGATGACGGAGAAGTGGTCGAAAATTTCTAATACGCAGGTCGATCTCTGGAGTCGGTATAGCAAACAGTTCTATCAACTGGTGGTGTTTGCGCTGTTGCTGATAGCAATTAGCCTGATCTGGGGGATCTCACTCTCCCGTGAGGTCAATAAAAGAAAACAATCGCAGCGGCAGCTGGAAGAGCAGCTTCATCTCAAAGAGGCATTATCTCAAGAACTGGAAACCGAAAAAAATAAAGCGATTGAAGCAACCAAGGCCAAAAGTCGCTTTCTTGCGAGCATGAGCCATGAATTACGTACCCCTGTCAGCTCGATTGTGGGCTTTCTGGAATTACTGTCGAGCTCAGAACTCAGCCCGGCACAACGAAAAGAGGCGATTGCTCTTACCGCAGCGACAGCCCAGTCACTGCTTGGGCTGATCGGTAAGATTCTGGACGTTGATAAGATTGAGTCTGGTAAATATCAGGTTGTTCCTCAATGGACGGATCTCTCGCAGCTCATTGAATTGCAGTGTCACTCTTTTGATGCCTTAGCCAGACAGAAAGGCGTTACGCTTGCTTGCGTAAGCCAGTTGCCGGCAAACGAGCGGGTGTTTGTCGATCAACAAGCTTTGCGGCAAATTCTCACCAACCTGGTGGGCAATGCGCTCAAGTTTACCGAGCAGGGTAGCATTCATGTGACGGCCCGTTTAACACCAGACGGGGAGAATCACGGTACCCTGACCATCGCCATTAGCGATACCGGTTGCGGGATTAGCGAAGAGGAGCAGACCGGGCTGTTTCGTCGCTACGCTCAGGGGCGCTGTGGGCGTCAACAAACGGGGTCTGGTCTGGGATTATTTATCTGCAAAGAGCTGGTGACGCTGATGGGCGGTACGCTGGAGTTGATGAGCGTCCCGGCGCAAGGAACCACGTTTACCATAACGCTGCCGGTTGAGACTGCCCGCCAGTCAATTGTACCGGATAGCAACACGCCGGGGGCGCTGTTGCCGCTGCCGTGTCTGTCTATTTTGATAGCAGATGACAACCCGACCAATCGCCTGCTGCTTAAGCGACAGTTGAACGCCATTGGTTACAGCGTGGATGAAGCGTGTGATGGTGAGGAAGCCGAAGCCAAACTGGCTAAAAAATCATACGACCTGTTGATAACCGATGTGAATATGCCGAAGAAGGACGGGTTTGATCTTGCGGCTTCGTTACGTCGTCAGCAGCCTCATTTACAAATATGGGGACTGACGGCCAGCGCGCTCCCACAGTCACGTGACAGGTGTCTGCAAAACGGCATGAATTTGTGTCTGTTTAAGCCCGTGTCGATTCAGACACTGACGCATGAATTAAGCAAAATCGAAACCGGTTATTCGTCTCCTTGTGCAATCCGGCATCTGAAATTCAATGTCTTGACGGAAAATACTGGCGGCGATCGCGCATTAATGAACGAGATACTCGAAACATTCCGCGAGGCAACGTTTAGCGATTTACAGGCGGCTGAGAAAGCCGTTGAGCAAGACGAACCCCAGCTGTTTTTGCGAGCCCTTCACCGGTTGCATGGTTCGGCGCAAATTCTGGGCATTACTGCTCTTCAGACGCTATGCGAACCTTTTGAATCGATGCGACATGACGATCTTCCTCTGGCAGTACGCCAGGAAGCATTACAGAAGATTGTTGCCGTCATGCGGGAAATTGAGATTGAGATTAACAGTTTGATTAGCCATTAACCCCCCTGATCGGGTTGCCGTAGCAACCCGATCAGGAGAGAAAGTCCTGGTTCAACACTCCGTAGTGCTGAGTATTACTGGCCTGCGCCCAGCATCTCGCTATCGATCACAATGCCTTCTTCAGCACCCTTTAACACAAGGTTTGCTTCATAGTATTTACCTGAAGACAGCAGTTTTTGAGCGCTGGCAACGGCTTTACGCGTCTGATTCAGGGGCATCAGGTATTGGGTCTGAAGCACGCTGATACCCGCCAGTTGCAAGGTATCCACAGCACCTTTCCAGTCGCCTTTAGCCATTTTGCCATTCGCTGTATTGATAGCAGATTCTTTAGCTGGGGTGGCAATATAGTCTTCTGACAGCGCAATCGTAGCGTTAATAATCACGTACTGATCGTCAATCATCTTGGCTTTAGGCGCAGCTTTTACAAATTTCGCCCAGTCGTGGCTGTCACCCGCAAGCAGGGAAGCGGCGTCATCGGTTAATTTTTTAGCACTGTCAGGCTGTCCATGAAACAGGGCCAGACGGGCAAGCTGAATATCACGCATCGCGTTTGCACCTTGTACTGCGACCTGCATAATATCGGCAGCTTCTTTTTGTACATTGGCGGTAGCAGTTTGTGCCGGCGTGGTAGTGGTAGCTGCCAGTACCGGGGCTGAGCCCATCATGGTTGCAAGCAGACCTGCAAGAATAATCTTTTTCATTACTTTCTCCTGAATAAATTTGGTATATCTCACCAAACGAAATAAGCATATTAAATAACTTCGAAGAGTGGAATCAGAGCCAGGATAGAATAATGAGCGTTTAATCTTACAGGTGTCAGACGTCTGACACCTGTAAGATTAAACGGATAATGACATTCCTTTATTCTTATATACGAATTCGGAGTGAAAGTCTTATCATCCCATTGTAAGTGATATGTATTAAGTGAATATTACTCTTTTATTAGTAGGTTACATTGCGTTTCTATGTAACGGAGGATGTATGTTTGTTTTTAATCAGCGTAGCCTGAAAGCATTTAATGAAAAAACACTATTTCATTATAAAAGACACGCCACAATCATGGCCGTGCTGTTGTTGGTTTGCGGCATCTGCTGCTTAATCTATCCAATCGCTGCAGGTGTTTACTTAAGCTATGCAACAGGTTTTATGTTCCTGGTGTGCGGCTTCTATTCTATTTACAGCCTGTTTTCCTCGGGTAAAAAGCAGTTGAAAGCCAAATTTACCTATGCCTTTTTTGCTATCGCATGGTTGCTGCTGGGATACTGTTTCCTCGAAAATCCTGTGATTGGTATGAATTCATTGGCAATGGTTTTTTGCTGCCTGTTTATTCTTGGCGGGATTTTTCGTGTTGCTTCCGGCGTCAAAATGTTCCGCAGTCCGGGCTATGGATGGAATATTTTTATCGGTATTTTTGACCTGCTTATTGCAGCCGTATGGCTGAATATGGATCCCGACCGTTCTTATGTGTTTACCTCCATCTTTATAGGCGTTGAGATGATTTTTAGCTCTTTGGCTTTTATCAGTCTGCGCAGAAATGCGTCGTTGGTACAAACTGAAAAACTCGCCGATAAAAATTAATGCTACTTCTGGAGCGCATTGTGAATATTAAATTGATTGTCTCTACAGCTATTCTTATGGCCTCTGTTATGGCGCCGATGAGCCGTGCTTTTGCTACACAGGCAACGGAAGCGGCGCCACAAGATATGACCTGTAAAGAATTCGTTGATATGAGTCGGCAATACATGACAGCAATTGCCTTTGTGATTGTTAATAAAAATTCGGATTTTAAAGGCGATGATTATGTTCCCCTGCACGAGGTGGAAACTGCCGCTGTACCGAAGATGATTAAAATGTGTCATCGACACCCTGATACTAAATTGGGCGAGCTGGCCGTCAATCTGAAGGGCTCCGGTCTGAACTATTGATTACCCGTTTTGATAGCCTGGCATGAGTCAGAATTGACAACCTCTGTACCTACCTTAGTTGTTATCCTACAAGAAAAAATCCCCGTAATGTTTACCCTGCTATCCACGAGAAATTCGCTGGATAGCAGGGCCCGCTAACAACCGTAGACCTGATAAGCGAAGCACCACCGGGCATTGATTACCCGCAGAGCAGAGGGACTCAAGTGTGGTGGAGAATGCCACTCTTAACGTAGTCACAGTATCGTCGCTGTAATGAAATGAAGAACTTAAGGTGAACGGAACCCTTTCTCTGAGAGAGCATTGAGAATCCCTGGGATTTAATAAACTTATCCCAGGGATAATCACGTACGAGGGCAGGGAATCAGCGCCGTGTTTTGAATCGCGCCAGCATGTTTTCTACGAGAACAAAGAACAGCGGAACAAAGTAGATCGCCAGCACTGTTGCGGCCAGCATCCCACCAATAACACCCGTACCGACGGCATTTTGCGCACCAGAGCCCGCGCCGTTGCTTATTGCCAGAGGGATAACCCCTAAGATAAAGGCCAGTGACGTCATCAAAATAGGGCGTAAGCGCATTTGCGCGGCCTCTACTGCGGCTTCAAGCGGCGTTTTTCCTTCCTTTTGCATAATCTCGACGGCGAACTCGACGATCAGAATGGCGTTTTTAGCCGAGAGCCCCATGGTGGTGAGCAGGCCTACCTGGAAGTAAACATCATTGCTCAGGCCGCGCAAGTCGGTCGCCAGCAAAGCGCCGACCACCCCGATTGGCACAACCAGCATTACCGAGAACGGTATCGACCAGCTTTCATACAGTGCCGCCAGTGCCAGAAACACGACGATCAGCGAAATGCCGTACAGCATTGGTGCCTGGTTTGTGGACAGCGCCTCCTGATAAGACAGACCGGTCCAGGCATAGCCGACGCCTGCGGGCAGCTTATTTATCAGCGATGCCATAAATTTCATCGCATCGCCGCTGCTTTTCCCTTCGACCGGCTGGCCCAGAATTTCCATTGCAGGCTGACCGTTGTAGCGTTCAAGGCGGGGAGAACCGTAGGTCCACTCGGTGGATGAGTAGGCCGAAAGCGGCGTCATAGCGCCGGAGGCATTACGTACGTACCAGTGATTAATATTATCCGGCAACATACGGAACGGCGTATCGGCCTGAACATACACTTTTTTAACGCGTCCCTGATTCAGGAAATCATTGACATAGCGACTACCGAACGCCGTGGAGATGGTCTGATTAATATCCGATAATGCAACGCCCATAGCTTCTGCCTTCGTGGCGTTGACATGAATGCGGAACATCGGTGTATCTTCCAGACCATTCGGGCGCACCCCGTCGACCTCACCGGACGACTGGTTGGCCAGCGCCAGAAGCTCGTTTCGGGCCTGCATCATTTTTTCATGCCCAAGGTTACCGTTATCCAGCAGCTCCATGTCAAAACCTGAAGCCGTTCCCAGTTCTGCAACAGCGGGTAAATTAAACGGATAAACGACGGCATTATTGATGGTGCTTAAGGCCATCATCGCCCGTCGAATAATGGCGGTAACTGAGTTTTCTTCACCAACGCGTTCTGACCACGGTTTCAGGCTGATAAACGCCAGACCGTTGTTTTGCCCCTGGCCGCTGAAACCAAATCCGCCGACGGTGAAAACCGAAGCGACATTTTTCTGTTCTTTCGTCAGGTAGTAATCCGTTATTTCCCCGAGCACTTTGCTGGTGTTCACCATCGTTGAGCCCGAAGGCAATTGCGCGGTGGTCATGAATACCCCCTGGTCTTCTTCAGGCAAAAAGGAGGTCGGGGTACGTAGAAACAGCACAATCATGCCCGCGCCAATCACTAAGTACACGACCATATAACGGTCTGTGCAACGTAGCAGTTTACGGGTGCTGTCCGTGTAGTGCTGAGTACATTTCTCCATAAAGTGATTGAAACGGGTAAACAGAAAATGTGTGTTTGCTTTTTCTCCCTCGTGGGATTTCAACAGCATGGCGCAGAGTGCTGGCGTCAGGCTCATCGCCACAAACACCGACAGCAGCATGGAGGAGATTAAGGTGATAGAAAACTGACGGAAAATTTCACCGGTTGCTCCGCTCATAAATGCCATCGGCATAAATACGGCGGATAACACAACGGCAATACCGACCAGCGCTCTCTGCAACTGGCCCATCGCTTTGTGGGTCGCCGCTTTTGGTGACAAGTGTTCTTCGGCAATAATGCGTTCTACGTTCTCAACCACCACAATGGCATCATCGACTAACAACCCTATCGCCAGCACCATGCCAAACATCGTGAGCGTATTAATCGAAAAACCCGCGATGTCGAGTATCGCAAAGGTGCCAAGGATCACTACCGGAACGGCGATTGTGGGAATAAGCGTTGCGCGGAAACTTTGCAAAAACAGATACATGACGAGGAATACCAGAATGATTGCCTCAATCAAAGTATGAAAAACCCCCTGAATCGAAATTTCGATAAACGGAGTGGTGTCATAGGGATAAACGGTTTTCATGCTGGCCGGAAACCAGGCCGATAATCTGTTCAGCTCCTGTTTGACTGCCTGGGATGTTTCCAGGGCATTCGCGCCAGCGGCAAGTTTAATTGCAATCCCGGCGGCGGGTTTTCCATTGTAGCGTGCAACCGTTGCATAATTTTCCGCACCCAGCTCAATTCGCGCGACATCGCGCAGCAGAACCTGGGAACCATCTTGCTGAACTTTAAGGAAGATCTTGCCAAATTCATCGGTAGTTTGCAGGCGCGTCTGGACGATTATCGACGCATTTAGCTGCTGATCGGCTGACTGAGGCATGCCTCCCAACTGCCCGCCCGATATCTGGTTGTTCTGAACTTTGAGCTGGGTAATGACGTCCTGAGGTGTGAGGTTATACTTGTCGAGCTTTTGCGGATCCAGCCAGATACGCATGGCGTATTGCGAACCGAATAACTGTACGCTCCCCACCCCGGCAGTGCGGCTTATTGGGTCTTTGATGTTCGAGGCCACATAGTCGGCAATATCATATTGGCTCAGGCTGTTATTATCAGAGATAAAGCCGGCGACCATCAAAATATTGCTGCTGGATTTATCAACACTGATCCCTTGCTGCTGTACTTCCTGCGGTAAAGAAGGCATCGCCAGCTGCAGTTTATTCTGTACCTGAACCTGCGCAATATCGGGTGACGTGCCCGTTTTGAAGGTCAGGATAATCGACGCATTACCTGCCGCATCGCTGGTGGATGACATATACATCAGGCCATCAAGACCATTCATATTCTGTTCAATCACCTGAGTTACGGAGTCTTCAACGGTCTTTGCGTCTGCCCCTGGGTAGGCAGCGCTGATGGTAATGGTTGGGGGAGCGATTTGTGGATATTGGGCGATCGGCAGGTTCATTATCGCGATACCGCCCGTAAACATCATGATAATGGCGAGCACCCAGGCGAAAACCGGGCGCTCAATAAAAAAGTTGGCCATGAAGAAAGTGTCCTTAATACCTGAAATATTACTGTTCAGTTCCCGCGTCAGGAGTGGTCAGTTTTGAAGGGAGGACCCGGGCTTTGATTCCCGGACGAATTCTTTGTAATCCGGACACAATGACCCGATCGCCGGGGCGTAATCCCGCGGTCACCAGCCATTGATTGCCAACGGCCTTCACGGCGTTTATTTCGCGCAGTTGCACCACGTTTTGCTGGTCAAGGATCAGCGCGGTGGCTTTTCCTTGTTCGTTATGCGTAATCCCCTGTTGGGGGACCATCAAAACATTCTGCTGGCTGCCTTCGTCCAGCAACGCCGTGACATACATGCCGGGTAAAATTTCACCTTCAGGATTGGGGAACACGGCGCGCAAAGTCACCGATCCGGTGGTCTCATCGACGGCGGGATCGGAAAACTCAAGCGTACCGGTATGGCGATAGGGTTTGCCGTTTTCCAGCATCAGCTCAACTGGAATTTTGCCTTGTTGCTGGGCAATTTTGCCGTTGGCTTTCTCTTCTTTCAGGAGTAAGAAATCTTGTACTGACTGTGTTAAATCAACATAAATCGGATCCAGCCGCTGAACGGTGACCAGCGCGTTTTCCTGATTTGCGGTGACCAGGGCACCCACGGTTACGGAGGATTTACCGCTGATGCCATCAATCGGTGAGGTGACATTAGCGTAACGAAGGTTGATGGTGGCCTGCTCAAGATCCGCTTTGGCGACGGCGACATTGGCTTCTGCTTCATTAAGCTGTGAGCGTGTCGTGTCGTAGTCTTGGCGGCTGACGTAATTGGATTTTATTAACGCTGACTGCCGATTTAATGTCAGACGCACATTATTGGCCGTCGCCAGTGCCTTTGCCAGCGCGCCTTTGGCTGAATCCAGTCGTGCCTGCAGCGGGGCAGGATCTATTTGATACAGTGACTCTCCTTTGCTGACTTTATCACCTTCAATAAAGTTGCGTTTTATGATGATCCCACCAACCTGAGGGCGGATTTCGGCGATCTCGAATGAAACCGCGCGACCTGGAAGTTCACTTTTAATATTCACTGAAGAGGGCGCTAAGGTAACAACGCCGACCTCGGGCTCCATCGCGGTGGTTTTTACTGCAGGTTTATTATCGCAGGCGGTGATGATGACGCTACTAAAAAATAATGGTATCAACAGTAAGCATTTTCTGTTCATAGTAATCCCTGAATAAATCGTAAACACCAATGTTCTTTTATTACAGGCAGGGTGGGAGAGTTATCGGTAAATAACAAAAGATGCTCAGGCATGAGATGGCTAAAGCCCATTTTTTCGCTCAAGTGTTAGCGGGTAAAATTATATGTAACAGGAAGAATGCGTGCTAAGCGAAGGATCTCATAAAGCAGGATGGCGCAATAAGGTCAACGCGGGGTGATGTGCTGGGCGTTTGTCAGTACCCGACTCCGGTATATATTCGCGCCATCTTACTACAGAGATTATTTCACTAGCTCCGGAGTTACCTGAGTTACTGTATTAGCGTAATAGGGGGCGCCCCACATGGGTTCAGGCCAGAACGCGCCATAGCCGTAATCCCACATATTATAGGTGGTGTTGACTGACTCCGTTAAATGCCAAACCTGAATGCCCTGTAAA
Organism: Citrobacter sp. Cb023; assembly: GCF_030336805.1. Classification (NCBI taxonomy): domain Bacteria; kingdom Pseudomonadati; phylum Pseudomonadota; class Gammaproteobacteria; order Enterobacterales; family Enterobacteriaceae; genus Citrobacter; species Citrobacter sp. Cb023. Next base: position 88,935 of record NZ_JAOWCV010000037.1, read on the forward strand.
TCAACTTTAACAAAGTTGTACGGGATTTTGTTGATGAATCCTGGTTCATCTCCTTGTATTATCCCCAAAATAGTAACGAAATGGTTTCTGTAGTTTACCGGATCGAGAAAACCTTTCTGCTGGGCAAGAATACGCCCCTGATAGCTCGCGTCTATTTGCGGTTTAGCATAGTTGTTCAGTGGCAGAACGGCGATTTCCAGTAATGTATCCGTTTTGGTGTTAATCACATTGATGACTTTACCCCCAAAGCGGGCCTGCTGACCGGTATATAATCCCGGTTGGTTATGCACGGAGATAAAGTTTTTTTGTATATCTGGTTGATTATTACCTTTGATATTCTCAGGAATTGAAGCACATGACGCCAGGGTGAAAGCAAGGGCAACAATTATCAACCCTTTTGTTTTTTTCATTTTACTTTCCTGCTAAAAAAAAGACAGGCCTATAGTAACCCTTTGCTCATTATTGTCAGCAAACGTGCCGTTGATTATCTAAAATTAATATTATTGTAGCTTATGGTAATAACAGGCTGTATTTTATCTGGTCGCTGGATAGGGCGAAAGTGTGTGGCGACAGGGAAAGCGATTTACTGTCGCCACACGTGGAGTCAGGTCCAATGCGTTACCGTGCCCTGGTTTAGCCAGGCGGGTAGGCAATCCTGGATTACGGCTTATTACTACGATTTACTAACGCAGACGTTCGTTGGCGAAAAGGTATTGCCTAACAGGTAGGCATTATTAATTTTATATATTTGCGCACGCTTACTGGGTGTGAACGGGTCATAGATATTATGGATAAACATCTCATCCGACACGTTATCCAGACTGTGTTTACTCATTTTCACGTCTTGCAGAAAAACGACGCCTTTATCTTTTATCCGATAATTAAAACTGACGGAGCGTTGCAGGATAAGGCGACGTCCTGGGCGGTTGTCTGCCAGTGGGGGTGTGGTAATAATCCCTGAGAAATCAATGACGCCAGTGTTATCTGTTTGCAACTGGATCATCAGGCTACCATCGTATTTCCCACCCCCGGGCAGTTCGGGTAGTGAAAGTGTGGAGACGCAATGCACGCTTATTCCCTGATTGACTGGAATGAGGGTGATTCCAGTCGCGCTTAACAAGGCGCTGACAGCGACCAGAACGGCCGCTCCTGCAAGTAATATCTTGGTTTTATATTTAGTATTCATGGATATAAAGGTCCTTGCATCCAGCAAACTTTGTTTTTTCTGCATTATTGAAAGTACAGCGAGATAAAAATATGCGACCTTTTTCGCCGTAGACGTACAGATCGTCAGGCTGGAAAATAAACAATGCGCCAGCCAGACACTTCAGGTGTAAATCAGCCATTTTTTTGGCTTTTTCAAGTTTCGCAGTTGCCACTTCTCGTGAGCTTTCAAAAACGGTATAGACCGGACAGAGATCGATATTGCCAAGTTTATACAACTGCACGACGGGAAGGTGGTTTTGAGTGCTGTTAAACAATGTGTTGACTGGGTAAAGAAGCATGAATAATGAGACGCCCCCAGCTGCAAGCAGCATCATTTTTACGCGTTTTGACAGGGAAGGTGTGGCTTTTGCGGGAGTGAGGGACACCGCGGAAACCAAAGGCGGTTCCTCTATGGTGGTTACCAATCCTTCAGCGATGAAAAAGCCGACCCGTGGTACGGTTTGAATGATCTCGTGTTCACAACCGAGCTCCTGTAATCCTTTACGAATCAAAGAAATATACTGGCTTAATGAGTTGTTTGAGGCTTGCAGACCATTTTTGTCCCAGACATTCGTAAACATCTCTTCTCTCGAGACTACTTTCCCTTCCTGCTCGAGGAGATAGGTGAAGATCCTGTTTGCGGTAATAGACAGGGTGAGTGAGTTGTCCGACGGACTCAGACTCGCCAAAACGCCATCATCAGTCCTAAATGTAACTTCATTGTTAATTAGATATTTCATTTTTTCATCATTAACAGAGTATTACTTAATTATAAACCATAGTGGTATTTCTTCTTCACTACAGTATCGTGAGATGTGACAGGGCCGAGGCAGGAGGAGGGGGGCATTTGAGCATTGTAAAATATCCCCTCTGGCATAAAAAACTATGAAATTATTCATTTTAAGTATAAATACCTGCTTCACTCTGATTAAATTATAAGAGTGCTACTATTTTCAGATAGACCATTATAATCATTCGCCGGTTTGAGGACTGCGTAGTTCTGAGTCTCTGGTTGATTTACAAATTGTCAGTAACTTTAGTAAGTGGCATTTTTATAATGAGTAAACGAAAAGTTACTTAAGTAAAATAATCTAAAAATAGTATGGTATCAAGCGTCTTAAACAACAATTAGAAAGGCTTTGATATTTTTTACTTATTACATTCAACCCCTGGCGGTACAGATGCCGCGGAACTTGCTTATCGCGAGGTGTGTTTTCGACTGACTGAAATCCCTGTTTCTCGCAGTTATAATTTAAGTAACTCAAATGGGTTATATTTTTTCAATATAACCCATGCAATAAGATTTATCTTATAAGTTGTTAGTTGTTTAAGAGCTGTTATTATAAATTTTTTTACGAGATATGAAATAAATTAATATGCGTTTTATTTAATTTGAAATGTTTGTTTATTGTGTAGAAAATTAGGTCGTCATATTACATTGTTTATGCAATTCATTAACAGTTGCTTATGTGTTCCTGTGATGATATCGATACTTAAATCTATAATCACTTGTCTTTTTAGATAAAACATCTATAAATTGCAAATTTATCAGTATAAATAGATTGGTTGTTGATGCGGTAATACCATTCGTCATGTACAGATCGCTCAATGTTTCAGCGGAAAAAACTCCAGAGAAGAGGTATCTGACCGCTGGGTAATTATGAGCATCCCATAATGCTATGTGACCACGAATTTTTCCCAGGAAGGGTATTCGTGGAATTATTCGGAATGGTAATGATGAACAAGATTTTTAAAGTGGTATGGAGTGTTTCGCACTCTTGCGCGGTTGTTGTTTCTGAACTGGCAAAACGTTGTGGTGCTTCTGTGGAAACCAATAGTTCTGCTCGCATTGAATCTGGAACGCATAAATTTAATATTTCAAGAATTGCGCTAAGTATAATAGGTGCCGTACTGGCTACGCATTCAATATATGCTTTTGCCGCTGACTACGTCTTGCCTGATTACTTACCGTCGACTAACGCTAATGGCGCAGGGCAACTTGTTGTCGGTGACGGTGAAAACATGAATATTATCACCGGTACTAAAGGATATGGCAGCATTGCCTCTGGTGCATCGGGCTTTAAAACGATGACTATTCAGCAGGCAATGGATAATGGTTATATTTCGTCAGGTAGTGAAAATATAAATCTGACGCAGACGACTTTAGGTGGTCGTACCCACAGCATTCAATACGTTGACCCCATCACCGGGGCTTCGCGTACAGTCCAGGTGTATGACAGCGATAATTTTGCCTCTACCAGCGTTGGCGATCTGACGACTTATCTGGGGGTCAGCGTCGGTGATGGGCAGTATGTGAATATGAAGCTGGCGACAGTGACATCAGGCGGCACGCTTGATGTGAATGTTGGTTCAACGGAAAGCGGCTGGGCATCGAACTCGGCAAATATCTTCAATGCTGTCACCAAGGTCTCTGGAGTTTATAACGTTGAGAGCAGCGCCAGTGACACTAAAGACGCGGTACTGAATTACAACGCCAAAACCATCGTGCAAAGCGGTAACGTTGGTAATGTCGCGAAAAATACCGGTAAAGATTATAACTTTGATACCGCAACCTATAACGGCACCTTCTCCAGCGCGCTTGGCGAGTATACGGTTAATAATCTTGATGATTTAAAAAACTACAATGATGCTCTGGTGAAAGCCGTAGAGGCTGGGCAACTTTCGCCCACGGACTACGAAGCTGAGCTTCATAAAGCCTATACCACGGAACAGAAAAACATTCACTTCGACACCAATATCCCGGATGGCGATGCGGTGTTGCAGGCTGCGAATCGTGATGTGAACAGTTTTATTAAAGCTTCCGGTGCGCGCTCTGTCGTCAATATTTCTGCTGATGCCAATATTCAGGCGGTTTTTAGCGATACCTCCGTGGTGACGCTGACCGACGGAGCCACCCTCAATAACAACGGCACACTGGGGGTTGCCGCCGGTGCAGCCGGTGGTGATTATGTCGTTTCAGCGCGTGATAGCATCGTAAATAACAATGGAATTATTGATGCGGGTACCAGTCTTGATGTGAAAAATGCGTGGGTTGGCGCCCATACCGGGATTCTCGCGACCGGGACGACAAAGGTAAAGAACGACGGCGTCATCAACCTTGCCTCGCATCAGGATATCTATAACGCCTATGGCGTGCTGATGAATGACACGGCGACCTTTATTAATAACGGAGTAATGAATATTGCCACCGGAGGTGAGCCTGCGAAATCTTCCGATGGTGTCTATACCTACGGCGTGTTTGTTCAACGTAATGCCGTGGCTACTAATAACGGGACGCTCTACATCGGACGCACTGCACAAGCGGTAAAAGATGAGGCGAGCAGTGACGTTCAGGTCACTCTTCCGGCCATTGGTATGTTTGTGAAGAGTGGAACCATCAATAACACCGGGAACATCACGATCGGAGAAAAAGTCGAGAATGCTGTTGCCATTCAGGCAAACGGCAGTGCGTCTCCTGGTGCAATCAACGTTACCCAGGACGGCGTCATTGACATCAATGGCATCGGCTCAGCGCAAAATATTGGCCTGATGGGGATTAACGGTGCAAAAGGGCTGATAAACAGCGGCACGATTAACCTCAATGGGTACAGCGCCAGCGGTATTGAACTGCAGGGAGGGAGTCAGGCGCTTCATTCGGGCACGATAAATATCACCAATGGTAGTACCACGGATAATACATTAAAAAATATTGGTGCCTGGGTCGAGGGGACCGGGTCTCAACTCACGATGAGTGGGAGTGTGAATCTTGCTGCTGATAACGCTATTGGTCTGCACGTTCGTGACGGCGGTGTTATCGATATTACCGATACAGGCAAAGTCTCATTTACCAGTGGCAAAAACCAGATTGGCTATTTTATTTATGGTGAAGGTTCAAAAGTAAACGCCTCCTCTACCAATACGCAAGATGTCTCGACTGAAGGGTCAACATTATATCGCATAGAAGGTGGTGCGACTTTTGATGGCAGCGGGTCGTCTGGTACGACAATGACGGCATCAGGCACCGACAGCACTATTCTGCAGGTGACCGGGACGGGGAGCCATTTTGATTCCGGCTCGCAATCGCTGAGTATCACGGGTGACGGCGCGACCGGGATTCGGGTTGAAGGCGGAGCGGATGGGGTTATCACCAAAGACGCGGTGATCGTGAAACTTTCCGGTAAAGATACCACCGCCGGGATTGTGGACGGTAATTATTATGACTTGTCCGGGAATGTCGATGAGAATCAGAAAGGTGACTCAATCCTGACCAGTTACGCCACGCTGAATACCAGTAATACGGCGGATGGTGCTTTCGGCTACATCGCCCGCAACGGCGGTACGCTCAACCATAAAGGCAGCATCGACTTTGACCAGGCGGGCAGCACAGGCGTGCTGGTTTCCGGTGGTACGTTGAATAACGACGGCGACATCAAGGTTAATGGCGTGGCGGTCAGCATCGAAGGCGCTGATTCCGTTGTGAACAACAATGCGACGGTTACCGCGACGGATGGCACCGCAGCCTATCTCGTGGGCAATGATGCGTCATTAAGTTTGACGGGTTCGGGAGAAACCAAAGCATCGGGGGACGCGCACGGTATCTTGTTGGCCGCCGGTGCGAAAGGTCTGCTGGTCGATGGAGCCATCATCACGATGGACAGTACGGGTAAAGGAAGCGCGATTGAAAACGTCGCCAACATTGCGGGTATCCAGCTAAAAGATACAACTATCAGTGTGGGGAATGGAATCGGTATTCATACCGGAGCATCCCTGGCGCAGACCAACTCCGGAACGATTAATGTAACGGGGAGCGGTACGGGGATCCTGTTTGAAAATATCGACGGCAGCGAAACGAATCAAACGCTGGATATGTCTGACTCGCGCGATCTGGTTATCAATGTTGAGCAGGCTGCGGGTAAAGGGATCGTCACCAATGCGTCAACCGACCTGAAAACGGGCGTCAGCGTTAACGTACTCGACGCTAACGGTGGTGAAGCGTTGATTGTCGGTGGTTCGACCAAAAATGTTGAACAGGCTGGTGAGTTGACATCGAAATCGACCAGCCACGCGGTGGTGAATGTTAATAACGGTTCCCTGGAAACGTTTATCAATAAAGGCGTTATTAAAGCGCTGGATGCGTCGCAAAAAGCGGTAGAAATGCTCTCGGGGGCAGGCATCGCGTTTACTAACGCGGCGGGTGCCAGCATTGTTGGTCAGGTTAACCTGATGAGCGGTGATAACACCGTTACGCTGGAGTCTGGCAGTACCGCAACCGACATCAAGACGGGCAGCGGTAACGATCTGTACCTACTGAAAGATGTCAAAGAGACAGAAACCTCGCTGTTTACCAGCCTCAATGGTGGTGATGGGGAGGATACACTTCAGTTGAATAACGCACAGTACATCCTCAATCACGCCGATGCTATTACCGGCATGGAGCATATCGATCTCACTGCTGGTTCAGTATTTACCGTTAATAATGTTGATTTTGCGTTGGGTGATAACCAAAACGATGCGACCGGTACGGGTTACAACATTGATACGACCAGCACCTTGTCGCTGAATTCTGACGCTGTGCTGGCTTTTAATAGCCATCTGGCGGGAACCGGAACTGTCGCCGTTGATGCCAGCGGTAATGCGTTTGATTTTACCAGCAACAATGCGGCAGATGGATTCAACGGTACGCTGGCGCTAACGAACAGCACCTTTGAGCTGGCTGGATTAAACACTCAGGCGCTGAGCCAGGCAACATTAAATGTAGGCGAGGGGAACGTCACCCACGTGGGGTCCGGTGAGCAAAATATCGGAGGCCTGGCGTTTAACGGCGGCACCATCAGCTTTGACGGGGTGACGCCGGGGCAGAGCAGTTCCGAAGGAACAATTCATGCTGGCGCGATGGATCTCTCCGGACGCGGAACCGTGCAGGTTGATACCGGCACGATTACGAACGATCGTCCGCTGGCTGATACCACGCTATCACTTCTTGAGCAGGACGATGCGCAGTCCCTGATTCAACTGGCAACGTCTGATTCTTCCGTCACCGGCGGTGCGGGCAATCTGACGCTGACCGATAGCAATGGCAATATCATCAGCGATGGGGTTGAAGCCGGTATCAGCCAAAATGGCGAGATTGTTGCGAATGGAACCTATGATTATCGCCTCACCGGAGGGGATAACGATGATGGACTGTACATTAGCTATGGTCTGACACAAGTCGAACTGCTCGCATCCGGAGACAATGCACTGGTCCTGGATGCGAACGGAAAAACCGGTAATGCTGCAGATCTGAGCGCTCGCGTGACTGGCAGTGGCGATCTGGCGTTTGACAGCGCCAAAGGCCAGACGGTATCGCTATCGAATATGGATAACGATTACACCGGTATCACCGATGTGCGCAGCGGCAACCTGCTGATGAAAAACGATAATGTACTGGGACAGACCGGTGAACTACGTCTGGCCGCCGATACCGGTTTTGACATGAATGGTCATAGCCAGACTGTCGGTAAGCTGACGGCGGGGGCTGACTCACTGCTGAACATCAATGGCGGTAGCCTGACCCTGGAGCAGGGCGGAACAGCCGATGGAATATTGACCGGAAGCGGCACGCTAAACATCAATGGCGATACGCTGACCATCACCGGTGAAAACAGCACGCTGACGGCAAAAACGACCATTGCAGAAGGTGCGCGCGTGCTGATGAACACGACGCTGGGTCTCGGCACGGGCGATATTGTGGCGGCGGGAACGCTGACGATGAATAAGGCGGCAGGTGTGCTTTACAACAGCATCAGCGATGCCGGACGGATTGAACTTACCGAAAGTGATGTCGCGCTGGTGGGCAATAATAGTGCCTTTACGGGCCAATTTGCTATTGATGCGGATTCCCGGCTCACCGCGTTCACAGCAGAAAATCTGGGCAGCGCAGAGGTGCACAATAGCGGTTCACTGGTGCTGGACAGTAATACCGCCTGGCAGCTTAATAACGACGTTTATGGTAGCGGCGACGTGACCAAGCTGGGAGCCGGATCCATTACTGTCGGTGATAACGCCGCCTGGACGGGGAAAACGGATATTGAGCAGGGCGGCCTGGTTCTGGGTGACGGCACATCTCCAGTCACGCTTGCCAGTACCGAGGTCAACATTGCTACGGCGGGGATGCTCTCGGGCGTAGGGGGCGTCGCAGGTAATGTGAATAACGCCGGTGTGCTGCAGGTGGGTACCGGGACCGGTGACAACCTCCTGTTCACTGTAGAGGGAAACCTGGTTAACAGCGGTATCCTCGCAACCGGTGTGAATGGTCAGCAGGCCGGTAATCAACTGGTGGTCAATGGCAATTACACGGGTAATGATGGTCATCTTTCCTTAAACACTGCGCTGGGGGATGACAATTCCGTTACGGATAAGCTGGTGGTGAAAGGTGATACCAGTGGCACTACTTCTGTCAGCGTCACTAACGCCGGTGGGAAAGGTGCTGCAACGATTGATGGTATCGAAGTTATCCATGTTGATGGCGTATCGGACGGTGAGTTTATTCAGGCTGGCCGTATTGTGGCGGGGGCATATGACTACAGCCTTGGACGTGGTCAGGATGAAAACAGCGGCAACTGGTATCTGACCAGCGGTAAAACCAACCCCGATCCGCAGCCAAACCCGGATCCAGATCCCGATAAAGATCTGCGTCCGGAAGGCGGCAGCTACACGGCTAACCTGGCGGCAGCCAACAACATGTTCGTCACCCGTTTGCACGATCGTCTGGGCGAAACGCAGTATATCGATGCCCTGACCGGCGAGCAGAAAGTCACCAGCATGTGGATGCGCCACGTCGGTGGGCACAACAACTGGCGTGACGGTAGCGGCCAGTTGAAAACCCAGAGCAACCGTTACGTATTGCAACTGGGGGGGGACATTGCGCAATGGAGCCAGAATGGGCTTGATCGCTGGCACCTTGGCGTGATGGCGGGCTACGGTAACGATCACAGCAATACCCAGTCTTCACGCACGGGCTATCGTTCAAAAGGCTCAGTGAATGGCTACAGCACCGGCGTTTATGCCACGTGGTATGCCAATGATGCGTCGCATAACGGCGCCTGGCTGGACAGCTGGGCTCAGTACAGCTGGTTTGATAACAATGTTAAAGGCGATGACCTGCAAGGCGAATCGTACAAATCGAAAGGGGTTACCGCTTCGCTGGAAATGGGGTATGCCCAAAAAATGGGCGAGTTTGCCGGCAGTCACGGAACGCTGAACGAATGGTACATACAACCTCAGGCGCAGGCAGTCTGGATGGGAGTGAAGGCGAACGACCATCGTGAAAGTAACGGTACCCGTATCACCAGCAACGGTAATGGTAATGTGCAGACCAGACTGGGCCTGAAAACCTGGATTAAGAGCCATCACCAGATGGATAACGCTAAAGAGCGTGAATTCCAGCCGTTTGCCGAGCTGAACTGGCTGCACAATTCACGCGATTTCAGTACGACCATGGATGGCGTGAATGTGCGCCAGGATGGAGCGAAAAATATTGCCGAGGTAAAAGTGGGTGTGGAGGGACAGGTAAGTCCTCGTCTTAATCTGTGGGGCAATATCGGGGTTCAGGCTGGCGACAAAGGGTATAACGACAGCGCTGCGATGGTAGGTGTGAAATGGAACTTCTAAGCTGATTCTACCGGGCAAGTTCAGCCAGACTGGCGCATGTCAGTCTGGCCATTTCCTCCTGAAATAATCTCAAAAAGCGTCCTTCGGGGTGCTCTGTTCAACAACACGAGTTAATCATGTCTGTAACCAAGAAAATCACACCCATCATGCTGGTGTTGCTTTTTCTTCTGGCCGGTGTGCTGACTTCATGGCAGCAATGGGATAGAGAGGGACAACTAGTCAGAGAACACGCGATAAATAGTCTGGTCGAAGAAATCGATACGATATTTGACGACGTAAATACACTGGCTGTGTTAGCCAGCGCACATATACAAGAGAATTGCACTGACGATCTGCTACGAAAATTGCGTCTTCTAACGGCGTCTGGCGAGAAGATTCGTTCAGTCAGTATCATCAGGAACGGTGAGTGGAACTGCTCTTCTCTTGAAGGTCGAGAATCGCCGGGGATTATTTCCAATGGAACGACCACACATTCACTGATGATTGAACAGATTTATCGGCTGAACACGGAGATGTATATAATCTATTTTCCGTTTCAGGGGCAGGTGGTGGCTGTTGCAGTATATAAAGCGGCGATCGATAAAATTCTTATGGATTTTGCCCGTAAAGAAAAAATTGATGTGCATTTTTTATTGTATCCAGAAAAACATCCTTTCGTGCAGATGGCCTCGCAAAACTATCCTTTCTGGATTGTGACGGATTCACAGGATGGCATTGCGGATTATGTGCGGGATAATCATTATCTTCTTATTTTATTTGTGGTTCTGTCTTTGCTGTTATATTTCCACTTACGCCGGGCGCAGCGGATATCACCGATAAAAATACTGCAGCGTGCGATTAATAATGATGAATTTATTCCGTTTTATCAGCCCGTCGTTGAACTCGCCTGCGGAAAAATCGTCGGGGCTGAAGTGCTTGTTCGCTGGAATCACCCTGAGCAGGGAATTATTCCCCCTAACGAATTTATCCACACGGCTGAACATAGCGGCTTGATCAATGCGCTGACGCTAAAATTGTTGACGCAGGTAGAGGTTGATATGCGGTGCCTTAGGGCTCAGAGTGATATACCATTTCATATCGGTATTAACGTTCCTCCACTTTCACTGGAGGATCATGAATTTACCGATGCCACTATCGCCTTTATTCAGCGGATGAACTTGTTTCATATTGGCGTAATGCTGGAAATCACCGAACGGCAGCAGAATCTGATCCGTGAAAGTGTTCTGAGGCGCTTGAAAGAGGCAGGCGCTGCGCTAGCCCTGGATGATTTTGGGACCGGATATTCTAACTATGCTGCGCTGCAACGCATTTCGCCGCGGTTCTTGAAAGTTGATAAGATGTTTATCGACTCACTGGGTAAAGGCGGCGTGAGTGATACTATCATCAGCAATATTGTTCACCTGTCTGAACTGGCCAGGATCCCACTGGTGGCGGAAGGAATAGAAAGTGAAGAACAGATGGAGAGGCTGCGACGGATTAACGTTAGCTTTGGGCAGGGGTATCTGTTCAGTAAACCAATACCCTTTAATGCGTTTCTACGTTTATTATAAGGATTGCTAATAATAAAAAACCGCGAAAGCGGCTTTTTATTATTGAATGGCTGGAAGATTACTCGCTGACTTTTTTCTCAACGGAGGCAGCACCTTCTTTGGTCTTATTCCAGCCTTTCTCGGTACCTTCTTTTGTTGCATTCCAACCTTTTTCAGTACCTTCTTTGGTTGTATTCCAGGCTTTTTGTGAGCCTTCACTCACTTTACTGCTCAGGTCATCTTGTTTACCTTCAGCAGCATGTTTTGCTTTTAACTGTTGCTCTTCGCCCTGATTCTGCGCCTGATGCAGTTTTTCTTTTGCGGTATTAGCATTTTCGTGTGCGGCGGCTACATCATTATCAGTTGCGTGTGTCGTCGCGGCAATAACGGGAGAAGCCAGCAGAATTGCAGATAATGCGATAATTGTCTTTTTCATAATATCCTCGCTTAGCGTTATAAGTTATTAGCGTGATTAAGCATGGCACACGAACGAAGCGCTGGCTTTAGGAAAAAACTGTAAGTGCTGATAACGGTATTTATCCATTTTGTGCAGCTGGGAGCGATCAATACGGTAATTTTGTGGTGGGTCAAAAAGCCGCACTCAGTGTTAGGTTAAATAATAAGTGGTTGTCGTTATTAAGCATGGACATATTAAGTATGTGTAAGTCTCCCTGCAAAACGAACCATCAACTTTTAGAGCGTCTCTGGCATACAGCGGACAGGCTAACTGGGCTAAAGGTCTTCTATGAGGTGTGAGTTCAACGGGTTGATGCAACGCTATCCTTAATCCAGGGGGAAGTTCAACTTAAGCGTGTACGCTTACTTTGTACTAAGATGCTTATCGAACAGATGCTTTAAGATTTTGTCTCAGAATCAAGATGGATTTATCAACATGACCAGAACAGAAAGGCTTCTCGAACTACTACAGATATTAAGGGCGCAAAGATATCCGATCACTGCATCCACTCTCTCTGAAAGATTAGGAATAAGTGTGCGCTCCCTTTACAGAGATATAAAAACGCTACAGCATCAAGGCGTGTGCATTGAAGGTGGTGCTGGAATTGGTTATATCATTAAGTCTGACTTTCATTTGCCACCCTTAAACCTTTCTCATGAAGAAATCAATGCTATTACGCTTGGGTTAAATTGGGTATCTCATAATACGGATTATGATTTTAAAAATACCGCAAGGAATGCACTTGCCAAAATCCACGCTGTCATTCCCGGTGAATTAAAAAATCTTATTGAGAGTCAATCTTATCTGATCGGCCCTTCAGAAAATAATGAGGTGTTTTTTGAAGACATCCGCAATGCTATTAAAAAGCGCAAGAGAATCCAAATAAAGTATTGTGACAAGAAAGATACTTACTCTTCTCGAGCCATATGGCCCATCGGATTGGTATATATGGAGTCATGCTGGCTTTTGGTTGCATGGTGTGAGATGAGAAATGATTTTCGTCATTTTAGAACTGACAAGATTGAAGAGATAGTACAACTGGGTTCCATATATAGAGAAAGCAGGACAGTTTTATTGAAAAAATGGAGAATAAAAGAAGGAATCTGCGAGGAGAAAGAGTACTGACAAAAACTGTCACAGCTAATTTGTATACTAACCCAGATGAAAGACTCAATTCGACTTCATAGGGTGAATTATGAATTTCCAGAATAAAGTTGCTGTCATAACAGGAAGTACTGCAGGTATAGGTGAGGCAGTCGCAGAGCAATTACACAAACATGGAGCTAAGGTCGTTATTGTCTCCCGCTCGTCAGAGCAGGCTAAACAAAAAGCGAAACGATTATCTTCACAGGGACAACAAGCGCTGGGGATCGGATGTGATGTGTCACAGCCCGAACAAGTACGGCAAATGATAGATGAAGTTATCAAAAATTTCGGCAGACTTGATTGTGCTGTAAATAACGCAGGCTTAACAGGTGAACATGGTAAAAACATAACCGAGCAGACGGTTGAAAACTGGGATAAGGTCATTGCCACCTCATTGAGCGGCGTTTTTTACTGCCTAAAATATGAAATACCTGAGATGATGAAATTTGGTGGCTCTATAGTTAATTTATCTGCAGTAAATGGTCTGGTTGGCATTCCTGGATTAGCACCTTACACCGTGGCTAAGCATGGTATAATCGGTTTAACCAAAACCGCAGCGCTAGAGTTTGCATGTCAAGGCATTCGAATCAATGCAGTCGCTCCGGGCTATGTCCAAACCCCACGAATGAGTGAATTTCCAGAAAATATCGTACGTAGTTTCGCAAATAGCCACCCTATGAAAAGGATGGCAAAAATGCAAGAAATAGCAGACTTCATTCTGTTTTTGCTGTCAGACAATTCAGGGTTCTGTACCGGAGGAGTATATCCAATCGATGGTGGTTATTTAGCAGAGTAAAATTCCTCTAAAGCGTCAGAATATAGAGTTAACTCTTGTGTTGTAGGGCTAGTGATAACAATATTTCCAGTCTGGATTAACAAGAGTATGGATGATCGGCTCTCCATTGGTCCATTCATCATGCTATTAATAACTTCCGCTGCTGGCACGTAGTGGCCGGTCCGTTACGTGAGGGTCACCTCGGAGATTGTCACGCTGATTCTGCCAGTTGTCGCTGCAGGACCTGCAGGCCGGTTCCCTCCCAAGCTGCAGCCGAGCCGACCACATACAGGTTTTTCTTGGCGCGTGAGGCGGCTACATTGATTATGTTTGGCGGATTCGATTTCTTTAACGGATAGAGGTTTGGTTTGTCTTGCCATTGCCGGGTTTCCATAGTTTTAGGCACCTCAAAAACAATAAAGCTTTATGAGGTGCCTAACAAGGTGCCTAAAAGGTTCGGATTTAATTAGTTCTCTTCGGACTTCGCGGGACAAATTGAGAGCACAAAAAAGCCCGCAGGGCTTGCGCCGTGCGGGCTCTTAGGACTTCATCGGATGACTCTGGTAATCACCGATGGAGAATTTTGGTGGAGCTGGCGGGAGTTGAACCCGCGTCCGAAGTTTTATATTTATTTGTTTTATATCGTTTTTTTTGTTTTAACCAAAGCTGTGGATACTCTACGGCCCCATTATGACTATTGATCGCAATAACATTTTATGGATGAGTCTTGATTACAATCATAAATCATGATGCCATGGCCTCGATGTACCAAAAAACAAGATATGAGTAAGAATTAGCTGAAAACCCTTGTTTCAAATAGTATGAATCTATAGAATGTGCCATCCTATTTTACCCTGCTTAAGGCGGGAAAAACTAGAAAAAGATGAGTGATCGGATGCAGTGGACAGGTTTCCATGGAACGAGTGTTTTTAACGCTTCATCTATAATGTCTTCAACTTTCCGGATTAGTTCAGGAAAGAAAGATTGGCTTGGCTCTGGTGCTTATTTCTTCATTGAAGCCAAAGGTTTGTTGGAGCCGATTGAAAAAGCAGCACAGTGGGCAAATTCAAGAGCCCCATCTAGCAGGCCTAGATATTCTTCTTTATCAGTACTTGAAGCTTTAATTGAAACCGAATCTTTCCTTGATTTTAATGATGATACACACATTGCCGCACTGAATCTCATCAGGGATGAGTACATGAAGATCATTAAGGAACAAGGCAAGAGGCCCACCGGTGAGATGCTTGTTGACAAATGTGCCTTTTGCAACTATGTAATGTGTGAGCATGATGTCGACGCCATCGTTCGTAAAGAGTATATTAAAACTACAGCTGAAGAATTAAATTTTGGAGTTGATGCAGGGATACCGAACTGTCGAGTTATGTGTGTAAAAGATCCCGCTGCAAGCATCAAGAGCATACGCTATGCTGTAGAAAGGAGGAAAGTACAATGAACATCAATCAATGGCTTGAGAAGACGTTGAGCTCAATCAGGTCTACTGATCCAAAAGTGCTCATTGAAAGGATGGAGCGTTATGGGTTAGTTGAAGATGATCTTGACGATACAAAATCGTTACAAAATGTAACCATGGGTGTTGTCGGTCCTAAGATCCAGTTTTTTGACGGCCACTTTAGTTCTGGTGATTTGGTCGCTACTCAATCTGTATCTAATATAATGTTCACTCCAAACATTAGTTTGCCTAATACTTTTATTTCTAATTCTTACACGGTAGGAAAAAGTATTGACTCTCAAGAATTAAACTTTACAGCAACGCCGCGTGATGCGGCGTTTTTCTGCTCGTATGATAATGCTTTACTGGCAATGGCTGCGGGTGGGATAGTTATAAGTCAATCAAATGACATTGCACAGGCAGCATAGATAATGAAATTTCAATTATTAAATAATTATATTGAAAGCCTTAGTATCGAACATTTTGATGATGAAATAGAAAAAAGTAATAACTTTTCGTTTACCCATTCTTGTCTTTTTAATGAGAATGAAAAAAAATCATTCGTTATTTCTTTCGATTTTGAATTAACATCTCATAAAAAATTCAAATTATTTTTTGTCCAGAAATTCTTGTTTCAGTGTGATGAAGAGATAACCAAGGATTTTCTCGATTCTCATTATCCTTCTGTTAACGCTCCTGCAATTGCATACCCTTATGTGAGGGCTTTTGTCGCTACTTTATTGTTAAATGCAGGGCTGGAGTCGGTATCATTGCCGGCGGTCAATTTTGTAGAACATGCTAAGCTACAAGATAATTGATTGAACGAGAGCTGGTTATCAGCTCTCACATAATTTTGTCCTAATATTTTATTATTATGTCTTTCTTCCTGTTCGCATACTTGTCATATTCTTCCATATATCGACCATAATGTCTGAAAAGCATTTCTGGGCCTTTATGTCCCATCTGCCCAGACAGCCAAAACAAGTTAGCCCCTCTACTGATATGTCTAGTGGCATAGGTATGCCTAGTCTGGTATGGATTGCGATATCTGATACCGGCCTTACGAAGAGTTGGAACCCATGCTTTTTTCCTTATGGCATCTGCATTCGCCCATGGTTTGTTACTTTTTGGATCTTCGAATATCGTTTCATCCTTCATAAAAGTGAACAGTTTCTGGCTGGCTAAAGCTACCAATGCCTCTTCAGTCAGTTCTACTTTCCGCGTACCGGCCTTTGTTTTTGTTCCTTTGATGACGCCAACTACGCTGGCGTTCTGAATGTGGGCTGTCTTCCCTACAAAGTCAATATCACGCCAACGAAGAGCACACAATTCGGAACTACGCAGCCCTGTTTGTATCGCGAACCGGAAAAGATTCTCCCACTGCTTATTGCCAGCAGCAGAGAGCAAAGTATCAACTTCTGCTGGTGATAGCGGATCAACCACATAACTACTTTCTGCCTCTGATTTATCACTTTGGTATCGTGAGGCTGTTACCAGTGATACAGGGTTAATCTGAAGCACACCATCCGTCACCGCCTCATCCAAAGCAGAACGCAGGAATGACAGCTGATTTCGGATAGTCTTCAATGTTGTTTTCTGGCTCTGGATCCATGTCTTCAATGCGGCTGGAGTTAACTCACTTGCAGGAAAAATATGAAGTGATGACAGCGCGCTTCGGCATTTCTTATATCCACCAATTGTCGAAGGAGATAGTTTCCTCGTTTCACAGATTATCAGATACTCGTCCAGGTACATCTTCACCGTTTTGCCTGCGGCAGCGTTGCCGAAAATTTTTAACCGGGTAGAACGGGGAAAGTATTCCGCATAAACAAAAGTCCCCCTTTCGATCTTGTTATGGATTTCGCCGAGTGTGCGCTCGGCATATTTGATGTTTTTAGGGGTTACGTCCAGATTAGAAAGGGGCTCACGGCATTTAACCCCTTTATAAGTGAAAGTAATATTGATGGTTTCGCCGTTGCGATGTTTCCTAATAGTTACGCCGCGCGGGAGCTTAGGCGATTCTGTCGTGCCCATTTTGCAACCTCACTAAGATCAATCCATCTTTCCTTAACGCCGTCGACCTTTAGCACCTGAACCCCTTCACGCCATACTCCACGTTGCACACGTTTGTTGATGGCATCCGGGGTTTCGCCAGTCTCTTTGCAATAAGTTGAGATGGGAACACAATCGAGGCTCAGCATATATTTCTCCATTACCCCGGCTGCACCCGGGGAAAATTTTAGCTGTTACTGGTGGTTGGGATTAGTTTCTGCCAAATCGCTGAAACATATTTCGCCTGGTGGCGGGCATCAGCCAGTGCGTTATGTGCAACCCCATCGAATGGCATATCTCGCTTTGGATCGAAACCCACAACTCTGCCTAATGTGACGATGGTTCTGACGTCGTGATCGTTCCAAAATTGCCACGGACAAACCTGGCCGGCGCGCTCATATGCGCCGCGCAATATAACGTTGTCGAAAGTAGCTCCATTGCCCCAAACCTTTAAATATTTTGGGTTATCAGAATGCCGATTAATGAAATGGCTCAGTTCAGATAGGGCAGACGATATTGGCATCGCATCATCAACACAGATTGCTGATCGTGCTTCTGAGCTTTGTCTTAACCACCACAGAATAGTGTCACCATCTGGCACCGCTCCCTGCTCCATAGCGTTTTCAAGGTTAACGGCGGTGTAAAACTCCTGACCCAATTCACCGCTTTGCGGATCGAAGAATACGGCACCAATGGAGACGATAGGGGCATTCGGTTTTTTGCCCATAGACTCAAGGTCGATCATTAAATTGTTCACGTTAAATATTCTCCTTTTTTGGTGCTGCTTTAAGCATTGCGGCGCGGCAGGCGTTCCATCCCCTGACTTCAGCGATTGCAGCTACAGCGTCTATGGCATGCATTTTCGACGCTTCTGGCATCGGTTTTTCATCCGGCACTACTGGCGCTGGCTGCGGGGCGGCCCAGAGCTTATTGACGCCATCCGGCAGATTATTAAAATCAAACGTACTGCCCGGAATCCTGCCAGCCTGTATCCAGTCGTCTCCGTCAACCTCGATGAAAAATACTGGCTCTGCGTTCCTCGATGCTAGCACCTCATCAATCACATTCAACATATCAGCGAGAATGTAAGCTCTGTTCCCGCCGTTTGAGTACTGGGTATCATGCTGCAGGTGTTCGCGTATCAGGTGCAGGCGATCGAGTGATACAGGACCATGCGCCGGGTGGATTGTGCTTTTAGTCATTCCATGCCCCCAGCTCGTTCTGGATTTCCTCGTCGACTTCGTCATTGGTGGCGTCTTCGTTCAGGTAGTAGCGCGCCTCTTTGAGATACTGTTCACGGCGTTCGTGGTACCAGGCAGAGAACTCCGGCGACCATCCGCGATTAGTCCCCTGAAAATCTACCATTGCATTATCCTCTGCCATACGCTCGACCATGGAATAAGCGGTGGTCATGGCGCATTCCCGGATGTAACTGCGAAGGTGGTGCTTACGCCAGTACGGACTGTGTTTTGAGTCGCAGCGGCTTTTAAATTCGACAGTCCAGCGACGGATGTAACGTGCGCTCAGTGATTTACTCATTGTGCTGATCCCTGTCTGGCTCTATTCAATAACTGGTTAAACATCATGGTTAGGCTGTTACTGCACCCAAACGGCATATCGTTAACACGGTATGTTGGAATGCCCTTGCGAACACCAGACTTCACGATCCGGCCGGTGCCATAGAGTTGCGATAATGCGCCAGCGACCGCGGGTGTCTTTTTGTTCATACCTTTGGCGATTTCACCGCTGGTGGTATTCGGATGAGCCTGGAGATATTCAAATACGGTCATGGCGTTTTACCTTTACGTTCCTGTTCCAGTTGCACCAGAGACTCTTTTAATGCTGCGAACGTAGCTTCCAGTCTGGTGACGACTTCGCGCATAAGCGGTGCATGCTTTGGTGGCAATTCAGCAACAGAGGCATAAGCCTCCGCTACGAGTTCTTTTACCTTCATGCGGCGCATTGGCGCAGCTCCATCAACTCGTTAAAGCGATTCATGAACAGGCCATAGGCTTGACCAGGGCGGAGAGGGATAACCTGAACGAGATCAGAGCAGGGAATACCTTCGAGAATTTCCCACTTCGAACCGTCATCGATTTCCAGATCACGGCGCTCGGTGGCTAACATGGTTAGATCGGCATATTTCACGACAGCAGCTTGTTCGAGAGAGATACCGAATTTAAAGCGGATAAGACCATCAACATAAGTTTCCATGCGTTGGTAGTCAGGTAACAGGGCTTTGAGCGGGGCAGGAATATCCTGGCAATATGCCTCCGCAGCGTCGTGCATCAGCGCTTCAAAGGCGAACTCTGGCGGCACAATCTGGCTTACAAGCACAGAGTGCTGGGCCACGCTGTAGAACTCTGGAAGATGCCCAGCGAATCGACAGATGTTGGAAAGAGCAGTCGCGATATCCTCAACATCGATATCGTCGATAGTGGCGGTCAGGTAGTTAAATTTTTTGCCGGATAATGTCTGAATGTAGCTCATGGTTTTCTCCATATTGGCGCGCTGCACCACGCAGATTTTGGTTGCACGAATCCCTCGCCGGTTGGCGATAATTAATGGAATTACGCTTCAATAAATCCCCGCGGCGCCGGGGATTTAATGCAGAGCAATTAGGCTTTAAAGTTACCGATGAAAGTTTCCACTGATTCGCCTTCGAACTTGCTGATCAGCAAATCGCGGAATTCGTTGGCGATCGCTTCTTCCTGAGCTTCAAGTTGGACAATGCGCAGAACAAAGCAGGGTTCATCGCTGGCCAGCAGGCTGTTACGCAAGCTAAAGCGGCGTTCGCCCAGGCCTTCATACGGCATACATTTGAACTCGAACGCCACAGGCATTACGTCTTTGCTGCTAGCTTCAACGCTTTGCATCAGGGATTTTTTACCAGCGAAATCACCAGTTTCATGGTCCTGCTGGGTTGCTTGTTGAATAGTGATACGACGTACAGCCTGAGCCGCCTGGGAAATCTGCATCGTATTGCCATCAGCATCAAACGCCAGAAGGTAATCGCTCCAGTCTTCAAGCCATTCGGCGATTTGCTTTTGCTTCAGACGTTGACCGTCGATCTGCAGTAACGCGCGGAACGGGGCGGTTTTCTTCAGGGTGATTGAAGCCACGTTATCGGCGTGACCGGGATTATCCAGTGTGCCGATGTTGAACACTGAACGGGCGGTCATGTTGTCAGCGTCAATAAAGCAACGAGCTGGCTCACTGTCGCTGGCGTAACCTTTAGAATAACGTGCGAAGTCGTCAATACTGGTTGTGGTCATTGCGCCACGAAAGCGGAAACGCTCCAGAGAAAAGCGCTCAAGGCTTTCAACGCTAGTGCCATCTGGCAGCAATGCGGTCGGGCAAGCCAGGTCCTGAATATCATTCAGGTGGTAGCCAGAAAGGACCAGGTCTTTTACCTGCTGAAATGTACCGCTGTCTAACTGAGACATAAAAATTCCTTATTAACTGATGATCAAAGTGGTATCAGTGAGTTTGTTGTTGCGGATCACTGAGCCGCTTTAAGCTTTCCATCCACCGCGCCAGTGATCCCGAACAGCTGGCCCTGATCTTCCTGCAGGATAGTGAGCTTCCCGCCTTTGTTGACCCACATCGGGGTTTCGGTTGTGTCCTCTTCGGAAGCCTTACCACGCGGTGTCGGGGTGCTGTAGTTCAGCTTGTGCTTGATCTTTACGCGCTTCTCTTCAACGGAATTACCCATGCGCTCAAAATCAAAGGTGAGGACTACTTTGCCTTTGTTGCCATTGTTCAGAACGCCAAGCGCGGTGGTATTAAGTGCTGCCGCGATTTTGTTCATGAACACGCCGGCATCCAGTTCGCCAAGAAAATCTGGCACTACGGTCATGCGGTCATTACTCATGGTTTTACCCTCGTTAAGGCGGCTGCAACCGCCGAACTTTCTCCATACACAACAGAGAAGGACACCTGCATTTGTCGGCGACTGCAATCGCCATCCTCTTGCCCGGGTGGATTGGGTTATGAGCCCGTCGCCCGGTGATGCCCTTTTCTGTTGTGCCCTGAAAAAGGCTGGCGGTTACCGGACAAATGGGAAAACACCGGGCCGCCAGAACAGGGAGTTACTTGTTATTGCTTTAGCCTGCTTTTAACCACATCAGGCGCGGTGGTATCCTTCTAAGTCGCTACAACCACGAAGGAATTTTTTTTATGAGCAATGTTACTTATCTCAACCATGCCAGGCTCGATGCCATTGAGTTGGCTATATCAAGGCTGGCTATTGCTATTACAGAGGCTGAAGGACCACATACTAAAGAGCTTGAAAGTTCTATCGCCCATTTCCGCGCGCTATTTGAAAAGCCTGATATCACTGAAAAAGAGCGCGAAACTTACCTCAGGACGATAAGGTTGTTGGATCCATTAAATAGCGACCCTACCGAGCCGTTCTGAATCGAGATGTGCCGTTCTTTCCCTTCGCTCTAAAATCGCCTCAACAATTTCGACC
The DNA here is from genome assembly GCF_030336805.1 of Citrobacter sp. Cb023. Taxonomy (NCBI): domain Bacteria; kingdom Pseudomonadati; phylum Pseudomonadota; class Gammaproteobacteria; order Enterobacterales; family Enterobacteriaceae; genus Citrobacter; species Citrobacter sp. Cb023. The sequence continues at coordinate 110,676 of NZ_JAOWCV010000037.1, forward strand.
CCATTGAGGCGCTTCTTTCCATTTATGTCCTGCTGGTCCTCTTTTAATGCTGTTTGCGCAAGCTGAATGCGCGATTCAGTCCCGGAATTCGGCTCGAGCTGTTGAACTCGCTTAGCATCTTCCAGCAGTAGAGCAATGATGTGCTTCAGTTCGTTTGCGTCCACCGTGAACTCCTATGCAATTTTTATGTGTTAGCGAATCATCCCGGCCTTCATATGCCCCGGGCGGCTACTTCGTGGGCGTCCTGCCTGTTCGCTGTTTGTTTATTTAATGTAGGATAACTTACAAAGAAAGGTCAAGAGGAAATGTTGGATAACTTACATTGAGGGGTGAAAAAAAACCGGGATAACCCGGTTTCCTTATAAATCCATTATCACTTGTCTTACTAATCCGACCAAACGGCAGTTGCCGTTTACCTCGAGCATCCTGTAGTTGGGATTGAGAGGTACAAGGTATTTAAGCGGACCATCAATGACGAATTTTTTTATAGTGGCTTCGTCACTTCCCATTAGCTGAGCAATGACAATTTTACCATTTGCTTGGCTGGCATCTCCAAAGTCAGGTTCTACGACGACGAGAGAGCCCTCCGGGATGCTTGGTGCGCCATTTGGGTTAGTCATTGAGTCACCGCGGACTATTAGTGCAAAAGCGCTCTCTGAAACAGCTGCTGAAGTGTAAACCCAGTCTTGAATGTCTCGTTCCGTTATCGCACCACTATTGGCAGTCCATTCCCCGGCTTGCACCCACGTTAAAACGGGAACTGATCTAATTCCGAATCTCTGCTCTGGGTTCATTGTTGGCGGTTGTTGTTTCCCGTCATCCTTACCCTCCAGCAACCACTGCGGTGTCTTTTCAAGAGCAGCAGCAAGCGCCTGAAGGTTCTCACCGCCAGGTTTATAGTCACCAGATTCCCAGCCGGTGATCGTGACGCGGTTTACCCCGACAAGCTTTGCCAGGACAGATTGCGTCATCTTCAGCTCTTTTCGTCTGCTTCGGATTCGATCATTCATTTTCATGTAGGCAATCCTACCATTTTCTAATGTAGGAGTGCTTGACCATTTTATGTAAGATATCCTACTATTTATGCACTGCATGACCTAACTCCAGAGGGAAAAATGAAAAAGAATGACGTTATCTCTTACTTCGGTGGCGTAGGGAAAACCGCCAAGGCGCTGAATATCTCCCACGCATCTGTATCGGGCTGGGATGAAGTTATCCCAAAGGGGAGGGCATTTGAGATCCAGGCGCTGACGAAAGGTGATTTGAAAGTTAACCAATCCCTTTATGAAAAGCGTAATCATTCGGCTGCGTGATTAAAACCACAGAAATTAGGGGACAACCGTGGATAAACAACACTGGAAAGTAGAGCGACAACCAGCTTGGCTGGTGGCTGCAATCAAAAGAACGATCGCCGAAATGTCTGGTGGGTATGCCGAAGCAGCTGAATGGCTTGGTCTGTACCGCGCTGGAAAACTCTCAACGGATGCACTCTATAACCGACTACGTAACGAAGGTGATCAAATTTTCCCGCTTGAGTGGGCGATGGTGCTTCAGGATGCGAGCGGTACTAAGTATGTCACCGATGCGATAGCCCGCCGTAGTGGTGGTGTATTCGTTCCGCTGGTGGAAGTAGATGATCTTGATAACGGCGATATCAACCAGCGTCTGATGGAGTCAATCGAATGGATTGGCAAACACTCGCAGTACCTGCGTAAGGCAACCGCCGACGGGGTTATTGATCCGGCAGAACGTGAGCAGATTGAAGAGAACAGTTATCAGGTAATGGCTAAGTGGCAGGAGCATTTGACGCTGCTATTCCGTGTTTTCTGCGCGCCAGAAAAGAGTGACGCCCGCGAGTGTGCAGCTCCGGGCGCCTTGGCGAACAACTCTTCGAGTATGGAGAAATAATCCGCATGAGCAGTTTAACGGCTTTTAACCGTCTACCGCAACTCAGGATGATCCCGGTTTCGGGTACTCCGTTGTTTCGGTATGAACGCAGATTATCAAACCGCTGGGTTCCTTGTAACCACAGTAGGGCGGTTTCAATTGTGGGGGTCTATAACCGGAGGGCAAAACGCCTGTGCGCGATCTTAACCGAAGGTTCAAAGACCACCGTGGAGTGCCAGTCCGTGTTATCCGCTGGGAGCCAGAAACACAGCGCGTTATCTATCTGCGTGATGGCTACCCGCACGAATGCTTCAGCCCACTTGAGCATTTCAGGCAAAAGTTCAGGGAGATAACGGACGATCATGAGCACTAAATTAACCGGCTACGTATGGGATGGTTGCGCGGCGTCGGGCATGAAGTTGTCTAGTGTCGCGATCATGGCTCGCCTCGCTGATTTCAGCAGCGATGAGGGCGTGTGCTGGCCGTCCATTGAAACTATTGCTCGTCAGCTTGGCGCAGGGCCGAGCACTATCAGAACGGCAATCGCAAAGCTTGAAAAAGATGGCTGGCTCACGCGTACACAGCGCCGTAATGGAAACCGTAATGCGTCGAACGTGTACCGCCTGAATGTGGCGAAACTTCAGGCTGCTGCATTTTCTCAACTGTCAGATTCTGACACGTCAAAATCTGAAGCATCAAAATTTGACGCCTCAAAAACTGACCCGTCGAAATCTGGCAAAAATGGCGGTTTTGACCCGTCAGAATCTGGCGGGGATCCGTCAGTAAAATCAAAACAAGATCCACAATTAACTTCAAAACCCTCTTGTCCGGTTGCAGCGCAACCAGACCCTGAAGTCGTGATTACTGACCAGGCAATTTTGGTTCTGACCCATTTGAACCAGATCAGCGGATCCCGGTATCAGAAATCAAAAACATCCCTGGAGAACATCCGTGCCCGACTGCGTGAGGGATACAGCGTTGCAGACCTGCAACTTGTTATCGACCTGAAGCATGAGCACTGGCACGAGAACGACGAGCAGTACCAGTACATGCGCCCGGAAACGCTGTTCGGCCCGAAGAAATTCGAGAGCTATCTGCAAAGCGCTACCCGCTGGGAGCAGAAGGGACGGCCTAAACGCGCTGACTGGGGCGCGAAAAAGCGCGATGTGATGGCTTTTGGTCCGGTTGAAACAACGATTCCAGAGGGGTTCAGAGGATGACGTTAAACAAATATTGCCAGGCTCTGGCGGCACTGCGCAACAAACCAGCCCACGAACTGAAAGAGGTTGGCGATCAGTGGCGGACACCGGATATGCTTTTTTGGGGTATCAACGCGCTATTTGGTCCATTAGTTCTGGACTTGTTTGCTGACGACGACAACGCGAAGTGCCCGGCATGGTACACCGCCGAAGATAATGCACTGACACAGGACTGGTCTGATCGTCTGGCAGAACTGGGCGGTGTAGGTTATGGCAACCCACCGTATAGCCGTTCGCAGTACCACGAGAAACAGGCGATCACCGGCATGACGCACATCATGAACTACGCAGCAGCCCAGCGCGAAAAGGGCGGTCGTTATGTGTTCCTGATAAAAGCTGCGCCGAGCGAAACGTGGTGGCCGGAAGATGCCGATCACATCGTATTCATCCGTGGGCGCATTGGGTTCGATCTGCCAGTGTGGTTTATACCTGCTGACGAAAAACAGAAGCCCACCAGCGCGTTTTTTGCCGGTGCCATAGCTGTATTCGATAAGTCGTGGCGTGGTGAGCGGTTCAGCTATATCAACCGCACAGAACTGGAGGCAAAAGGGCGGGCGTTTATGGCTTTGGCACAATTTGCTGCCAGCAAGTCTCAACCTGCAACTGTCACACCACCTGTAGCAGATAAGTCAGTAGCAGAGTTGCCACTAACCCAAAAAGATATTTTTGCTATCAGCGGTGTCGAGGCGTGGGCATGCGTTAGAGCTGCGTTCGGCGATAAAGAAGAATACGCCTTTAGTGAGTCGAAGTTCGGGCATACCTGGGCGGCTGATTCGGTCGATGCACCTGAGTTTGCACAGGTATCACCATTAACGATCGACAAGGCTAAGCTGCTCATCCGCGAAAGCATTTTGTTCGGTGTGGATGAGTGGCTTTTGTCGATTCAATTCGATGACTCCGCTACACGCTTGGATATGTCGGAACGTATTCGCACTGTTGCCCTTGAAGCATCCGGTGAATATGGCATGAACAGTACTGATTTCATTGCAGCTATGGGAAGCCTGGATGTTTCCAGTTGGTCCAATATTCGCCAGATCCGCATGCACATCCGTGATAAAGCTAAACCAGTAGCCGATCCGCATCCCGAGTCCCGTATCTGGCCGCTGGAGGTTGGAATTGTATTCGATCAGGTGGATGGCGCTGACATGCTGGATGATTCACAGCAGAACAAGCTGAAAGCCAACATCAATCAACTCTGGCTGGAACGAACGGCCACCAGCGAAATCATTACTGCCGCTTCTGAACTTGTTCGCAATATGCGGGGAGAGGCCGCGTGAAACTGATCCTGCCTTTTCCTCCGAGCGTGAACACTTACTGGCGCGCCCCTAACAAGGGGCCGCTGGCCGGTCGTCACCTCATTAGCGCTGATGGCCGTAAATACCAGAGCGCTGCCTGCGTGGCGATCATTGAGCAATTACGACGTCTCCCGAAGCCATCGACTGAACTGGCAGCGGTTGAAATCACTCTGTACCCGCCGGATGCGCGCCGTCGGGATATCGATAATTACAACAAAGCCCTGTTTGACGCGCTGACGCATGCGGGTGTCTGGGAAGACGACAGCCAGATTAAGCGCATGCTGGTGGAATGGGGACCCGAAGTGCCGAAAGGTCGGGTAGAGATAACGATCAGCAGATATGAACCGGCGGGTGCAGCCGCCTGATATGGAGAAAAGTATGAGCCAATTAGCAACAACAGCATTAACCATGTCCAGCAGCGATATTGCTGAGCTGGTGGAATCACGACATGACCATGTTAAACGGTCCATTGAACGCCTGGCAGAGCGCGGTGTTATTGAACTCCCCCCAATGGGGGAAGTTAAAAATCACCTCAATCAGTCGGTATCGGTTTATCTGATAGGGAAGCGGGACAGTTATATCGTTGTCGCGCAGCTGTCGCCGGAGTTTACCGCGCGTCTGGTTGATCGCTGGCAGGAGCTTGAGCAGGCACAGCAGCAGACGATTCCTCAATCATTCTCTGAAGCCCTACGTCTTGCAGCTGACCTTGCAGAACAAAAACAGCAGTTGACTAACGAACTGGCTGCCGCGGCGCCGAAGGTAGCATTTGTTGATCGGTACTGTACAGCCAGTGGGTCAATGTCATTCCGCCAGGTGGCAAAACTGCTTAAGGCCAAAGAGCCAGATCTGCGGTTATTCCTCCTTGAGAACGACATCATGTATCGCCTTGGCGGAACGATGACTCCACGGCATCAGCATATTGATGCGGGCCGTTTTGAAGTGAAAACCGGCACATCCGTAACCTCAAATCATGCATTCAGCCAGGCACGTTTCACGGCGAAAGGCGTGCGCTGGATTGGTGGGCTGTGGGCAGAACACATTGCCAGGGGGCAGGTCGCGTGAGAGCTCTGCTTACCCCCGAGATCGCCCATCGTATGGGGATTGTGCTGTTCCGTCCCGGTGCGGAACTGATGCACCTCTTCATGCGTGGTCGCGTTCTGCTCGAGCCTGAACCAGAAGAAATGGCGTCATTCAGTACCGGGGCTGTTCCGGCAGCCATTCAGCCGCTGGCTGATGATCCGGTAATGCGTCAGGTCTTCGAGAATGAGAGGGTTATTCAGCGTGCCGGTGGGATTTCTTCCCTTGAGCAATGGTTGAGTAATCGGTTTGAATGCCAGTGGCCACATTCAACGTGGCACGACAAGAACTTCACAACAATGCGGCACCCACCAGGAAGCATTCGCCTGTGCTGGCATTGCGATCACACTTTGTCGGGGCAGCATACCGAACAGCTTGCAGGTATAGCGGCCGGAAACCTGGTATCCTGGATTCTGGAAGTCATTCGGCGTGATTCTGGTTTTCCCGAGTCGCATATCCTGACGCTTCCGGAACTGTGCTGGTGGATGGTCAGAAACGACCTGGCTGATGTTATTCCGGAAAGCGTTGCGCACAAGGGGCTACGCCTTCCGGATGAGAAGATCCGCTCGGTCATGAGGGAAAGCGACATTGTGCCTTCCGCGTCTGCAACCAGCCTCGTGCAGGAGAAGGCGAAGAAGATCCTCACGCTCTCTGTTGATCCGGAATCGCCAGAGTCTTTCATGCTCAGGCCCAAACGTCGCCGCTGGGTAAATGAGACGTACACCCGCTGGGTTAAAACACAACCCTGTGAGTGTTGCCGACGGCCAGCAGATGATCCGCACCATATCGTAGGGCACGGTATGGGTGGTACAGCAACAAAAGCCCATGACCTCTTCGTGATTCCTCTGTGCAGAGAGTGCCACGATGAGCTACACGCCGATGTACCGGCATTCGAGCAGAAGCATGGTACGCAGCTTGAGTTGCTACTGCGTTTTATGGATCGGGCGCTGGCGATCGGCGTAATTGCGACAGCTTAAGAAGTATGGAGACCGTATGAATCTGGATAATGTTTTAAAGTTTTTTGCGCCTAAAGGCATGCACATCTCAGATACCAGCAGAGCGACAGCAAGTGAACAACTTACTGTGACTGATGTAATGGCTGCACTGGGGATGACTCAGACTGATGCGGGCATCGGGCTGGCTATGTTCCTGGGTAAAGCTGGTATCAGCAGCCAGGACAGGGAGGCGTCAATATCTTGGCTAACGGAGTACGCTAAAGAGCATGCGCCCATGGCGATTCGCAAAGCATCAGGGAAAAAGTTTCCCCTCTGCATGCGTATCCTTGCCCGGTTTGCCTATAACGATTATTCCTCATCAGCAGCTGATAGCGTGGCATGCCCAAAATGTAGTGGTAAAGGGTTGCTTACAACCACTAAAACCGTGACTAAAAGCCATTACACAATGCGATTGCCACAATGGGCAAAAGACCTGAGACAGTCACCATCTGACTTTGAGGTAAAGCGCGATGTAACTGACTCTGATCAAACGTTATGTTCCCGCTGCCATGGCACCGGAAAGTTAAGTAAGCGATGCCGGTGCGGCGGCACAGGTAAGACGATTGACCGTAAAGCGACAGAACTGCAGGGAGTTCCGGTTTACAAAGAATGTAAGCGCTGTGAAGGTCGGGGATACAGCAGGCCAAAATCATCGGTTGCCTATCGCGGTGTTTTTTCCGAGTTGCCCAGTCTGCCAGACCGGACATGGCGTTATAGCTGGAAACCATTCTATGAAAGCCTGGTGACCAAATGCTTCCAGGAGGAGAGTTATTCAAGCTCTCAGCTGAATCGGGTTACTAAAAGTGAAGATGTGATAAATATCGCGTAATTTAGCGTCATGATGTTTGCAATGTTGCCGTTTTTGTGTATATTTGACATTAACGATGGGCATTGTATGTTCAGAGTTAATAAACCCGCCACCGAGCGGGTTTTTTTCGGATTTTACTCATATGGCATTGAAAAACAGGCTATCGAATAGGTAAAATTTGGGTTTTCGCCTTGTCTGGATCGACATGATGTTCCAAGCCTTCCAAACAGCAGTATTCAAAAATGTTGCAGAACATTTGAAAGGACGCTTTCCGCATAAGTCGCTGGAACTCGTATATGCAGACGAGCTGATCCTAAAAGATATGGAATTTCTTAAAACAAATAACAAGCTGCGCTGGGATCCCGGGCTTAAGTCGCGTGTGTTCATTGATATGATGGAAGAACATCCGATTAAACTGGTTGTATACTATCGTGGTGAGCCAATCGGATTTGCATTCGGGTGTTACTACAAGCCTAAACAGGCTGTACATATCTGCTGGATGGAAAAGCGTAACGATGCTCATGAAGATCTAGATCATCAGATGCTGGGTATCGTTTTGGATTGCTTCTCTGCATACGCACAATTCCTCAATCATCAAGGCGAAACTATTGATACGATAGCTTTAGTCAGTCCAGTTGATGGCGCTATGAGGTACTATACTGAAAGTGGTTTTGAATACATTTCGGATTACGAACGAGGAGGTTGCGCTATGGTGCTTAGAAAAACCTTTTCGGTTAAGTAGTGTGAGTGGTGTTCTTAAATTGACTCGGTTTATCATAAAAGTATTGAAAACCACATTTAGTTGATGCAATCTGAGCCCACACAAGATACATCAAAATGCACTACGCTTTAATTTATACATTTTCAAGTGACCAACTTGGTTGCTTGTATGCTTCAAAAGAAGCAATCACAGCCTAGCGCTGCATAGAGGGGACTTCAATGAAACATCATGAGCAGATCGAGATCGATGCGGCTAAAGTCGTTGCCGAACTCTTTGCTGGTAACGCATCTCCTATGGAATCTTTCGGCATTTCATGGAGCCAAACTCAGATGTTAGAACGCAAGAATCCTGGAGTAGTCATCAAGCTTACGCCAGATGATGGTAAAAAGCGTGCATGCTGCTGATGATCTCTTGTCAGGTTGTCATGAAGATAACTAGTTAGTTCCAAATAAACATTTGAAACCTCGCTTCGGCGGGGTTTTTTGCATTCTAAGGCCACCATATGGTGGCTTTACTTTTTCAGGCTCACGGGAATCATCCTCGATACGCATTGTTATAAATCTAGCCCGTGAAGCCTGATCCTCCTTTCATCACACAGCGCCATCCGAAAAATCGGAGGTGAGGCTATGACCAGAATGAGCACCATTTACAGCAGACTTTCATATGGAACAGGAACCACGCTGACCGGCTGCGGTGTATCAGCGAAGGCATATGCCGAAACAGCTAAAACAGCAAAAGAGGTGTCCTGGATGTTGGCCGACAGAATTGCAGGGTTAAGCCTGAGCGACTGGGCAATTATTGTCGGTATCGCATGCACTGTTATTACCTGTGCAGTGAACTGGTATTACAGGAAAAAGGAAAGGGAGGACCGGCTTAATGGTAATGTCACCAAAGCTGAAGAATAAACTGAGTGCAGCGGTCGTTGGTTTAATTCTTGCGGGGGCTTCCGCGCCCGTGATTCTCGATCAGTTTCTGGATGAGAAAGAGGGTAATAGCCTTACGGTATATCGCGACGGCGGAGGGCTCTGGACGATTTGCCGCGGCGCCACGATGGTTGATGGTACGCCAGTAGTTAAGGGCATGAAGCTGTCTTCTGAGAAATGCGCTCAGGTGAACGCTATAGAACGCGACAAGGCACTGGCATGGGTTGAGCGAAATATCAAGGTACCACTGACCGAAGCGCAGAAAGCCGGGATCGCATCTTTCTGCCCATATAACATCGGCCCCGGGAAATGTTTCCCGTCCACATTCTATAAGCGTATTAATGCTGACGACCGTAAAGGCGCCTGTGAAGCGATCCGCTGGTGGATCAAAGACGGTGGCCGCGACTGTCGTCTGACCAAAGGCCAGAAAAACGGCTGCTATGGGCAGGTAGAAAGGCGAGACCAGGAAAGCGCGCTGGCGTGCTGGGGGATAGACCAGTGAGCCTGTGCTTTAGGTTTATTGCCATTTCGCTGCTGGCGGCTGTCGCATTCATCGCGGGAAACGTATGGAGTAACCGAGGTTGGGAAAAGGAGTGGGCGGAACGTGATAGCGCTGAATCATCGCAAACAGCGAATGCACAGACCGCAGCCCGCATGATTGAACAAGGGCGCATAATTGCCCGTGATGAGGCTGTAAAAGATGCACAAGCACAAGCTGCTAAATCTGCTGCCACTGTTGCTGGTCTGTCTGCCACTGTTATCCAGTTGCGTACCGAAGCAACAAAGCTTGTCGCCCGCTTGGACGCCGCAAAGCACACCTCAGATCTTGCCGCTGCCATCAGAAGCAAAACAACCGACACCACTGCAGGAATGCTCGCCAACATGCTCGGAGATATTGCAGCAGAAGCTAAACGATATGCTGAAATCGCTGACGAACGCTACCGTGCCGGGATGACGTGTGAGCGCATTTACGACTCGGTGAGGGAGGCAAACAACAAAGGGTATGAATGATGCTTATTTACTTGAAAACTATAAGTATGCCCCAAGTTAAATAGATGCCACTAAATGTGTGGTTAATAGGAGTGTATGAAATGTTGGATGGTTATTTCAATAATGATGGTGATAGCGGCGAAGCTTTTGTTAACAAGCGGAAGCGGTTATTAGCTGTACAAGCAGCGTTGGAAATCGCAAAACAAAGTGTCGGAAACTATCATCAGTCTACTGTATCGAGAGTTAACGAAGATTTAGCCAAAACTGCTGATGGAATAGGAAAATTAGCAGATGCTATTCAATCTGCTCTGGAAAAATAGCAAGTTTTTGACCCAAACCGCCTTCGGGCGGTTTTTTTATTGTTGTCATTATGGGCATTACAGCATGCGTTCATTGAGTGCCTGCGATAATGCTTTTCGTTACAATTATCTCATTGATGATATGAGGTGGAAATGGACGCAAATTACATTGCTTATCAAACGTTAGTAGCTAACCGTGCCGCAGCTGAATGGGCCTTTTGGTCAATGGTTGTGGCATCTGTAAGTGTAGTGACAACTATTGTAACGCTCTGCTTTGCGTACAAAGCGTTGTCTACATGGCGTGATCAAGAGAAAACTAAAGTAAAACTGGACTTTAGAAATGCGATTAAGCAGTTAAAAACAGCCCTATTATTTATGCCACTCAGTATTGATCCAGACGAACTGGAACAGGAGCGTGAGCAAGTTATTGCGAAATGGTTATTTAAAGATGTAGACCTTATTAATCAGCAAATCGAAATTGGAGAGCAGAACGTGCGTAGGTTTGACGAGTTGCTAAGCATTTTTGATAGCTGCCGATCTTCATGGCTTGCAACTGAGCACTTATTTGATAACACAAAGTTGTCGAAAGACTGGGTAGTTTTTGAGGGTGATTTTGAAAGGTACATTAAAGGTAACGGATACAAGTCGTCGTTGATGCAACAGCTGGATGAAATGATGACGACAAGGTTTGTCTTTGAATCGAAGTAACCGCCTTAGGGCGGTTTTTTGTTGCTCGCTATTTATTACTGCAATTGAAACTAATTATCATTTGTACGGGTCCTCCTGGCGATTCTGAACACCGAGGGGGCGAGGACACGCGGAAAACGGCTGGTTTTTTGCATTTTATCGGCATCATCATCATTCCCTTAACTTGTTGATATTTCAGTCGTGAAATTATTCACGATGTCGAAATGGTTAAATATTGTTCATCATCATGGATAACGAACTGAAAAACCTTCGCCTCAACATCAATCAGCTGGCAGCGGTGACCGACCTTCATCGTCAGACGATCTCCAGCAGGCTGAATAACGTTGAGCCTGCTCCGGGCAGTAATTCTCGTCTCAAGCTTTATTCTGTCGTGGATATTCTCCGGGAACTGCTGGGCCGAACCACGGCACCCGAGCTGGTGGATATCGATAAGATGTTACCGCCGGATCGTAAGGCGTGGTTTCAGTCTGAACGCGAGAGGCTTAAATTCCAGCAGGAAACAGGTGAGTTAATCCCGGCATCGACAGTGACCCGAGAATTTTCATCAATGGCAAAAGCCGTCGTTCAGGTGCTGGAAACGCTGCCGGATATTCTTGAACGTGATTGCGCGATGACGCCTGCAGCTGTCGTTCGGGTTCAAAAAGTCATCGATGACCTGCGGGATCAGATAGCCCTGAAGGTTGAGCAGGCAGATACGCCGGAACAGGAGGACAGTTCGCCAGAAGAGGAGTAAGCCATGCGACAGGCCACGGCGGCGGAGCTAAGAAAAAACACTGCCGGGATCATCAGAGCACCGCGCCGAATGCCTGTAGCGGAAGCCGTACATAAATATATGCGTGTTCCGGTCGGCGTGGGTAACTCCGTTGAGTGGGATCCTAATCTTGCCCCTTATGTTGTGGAGCCGATGAACTGCCTGGCATCACGCGAATATGATGCTGTCATTTTTGTTGGTCCTGCCCGAACGGGTAAAACTATTGGTCTGATTGATGGCTGGGTGGTGTACAACGTTGTCTGCGATCCGTCTGACATGCTCATCATTCAGATGACGGAAGAAAAAGCGCGAGAACACTCAAAAAAACGTCTGGCCCGAACATTTCGTGTCAGCCCGGAGGTGGCATGCCGGCTGAGTCCTTCACGCAATGACAACAACGTGCATGACCGGACTTTCCTTGCTGGGAACTACCTGAAGATAGGCTGGCCGTCTATCAACATCATGTCGTCCTCAGATTTTAAGTGTGTGGCGCTGACGGATTACGATCGCTTCCCGGAAGATATCGACGGGGAAGGGGACGGATTTTCGCTTGCTTCAAAACGTACCACCACCTTTATGTCGGCGGGGATGACGCTGGTCGAGAGTTCACCGGGCAGGGAAATCACCAATACGAAGTGGCGGAGAAAGTCACCTCACGAAGCCCCTCCCACGACCGGGATCCTGTCTTTATATAATCGCGGCGATCGCCGTCGCTGGTACTGGCCATGCCCACATTGCGGGGAATACTTTCAACCGGCCATGGAGGCGATGACAGGCTACCGGGAAACGCCTGACCCGGTAATAGCCAGTGAAGCGGCGCATATTGATTGTCCGCATTGTAACGGCATGATTACCGCCGACAGGAAGCGAGAACTGAACGGAAAGGGTGTCTGGTTGCGAGAGGGACAGACTATCGACCGTGAGGGCAACATTACCGGAGAAGCCCGACGCTCGCGCATTGCCTCGTTCTGGATGGAGGGACCAGCGGCTGCATACCAGACATGGGCGCAACTGGTCTACAAATTACTGACGGCGGAACAGGACTATGAGGCCACCGGAAGCGAAGAAACGCTCAAGACGGTAATTAATACTGACTGGGGGCTTCCTTATCTCCCCCGTGCAGCCAGTGAGCAGCGACGTGCTGACGTGCTGATGCTGCGGGCAGAAGACTATGGCAAACGGCTTGTGCCGCCGAAAGTCCGTTTTCTTCTGGCGTCGGTGGATGTGCAGGGTGGGAAGAAGCGCCGTTTTGTCGTCCAGATCATCGGATACGGTGAAAACGGCGAACGCTGGCTGGTGGACCGCTATAACATCCGCCAGTCCCTGCGTTGTGATGAAAATGGTGAGGCACAGCAGGTGCATCCCGGATCCTATCCGGAAGACTGGCAACTGCTCATCACGGATGTCCTCGAAAAAACCTATGCGCTGCAGTCAGACCCTTCGCGACGGATGCCCATTCTTGCAATGGCTGTCGACAGCGGCGGGGAAGATGGGGTAACGGATAACGCCTATAAATTCTGGCGCCAGTGTCGTCGTGACGGACTGGGTAAACGGGTTTACCTGATAAAAGGTGACAGCACCCGACGCCAGAAAATCATTACCAAAACGCACCCTGACAACACAGGCCGAAGCGATCGCCGGGCGGATGCGCGTGGTGAGGTTCCGGTTTATCTGTTGCAGACAGACCTGCTGAAAGATCAGCTCAGTAACAACCTTGAACGTGAAACCCCAGGTGCCGGGTATATCCATTTTCCTGACTGGCTGGGGGAGTGGTTCTACGAAGAACTGACCTACGAAGAACGCGGCACGGACGGAAAATGGCGCAAGCCCGGAAAAGGCAATAACGAAGCCTTTGACCTTTTCTGTTATGCCCACGCCGTCGCTGTCCTGCGTGGTTATGAAAAAATCCGGGACTGGGAACAGCCCCCGGCATGGGCTGCCACTCAGGAGAGTAATTCAAACATCATTGACGGGGAGCGCCCCAGGGAGATTGCTGTGAAAAAAGCGGTACCTGTACGTTCGTCTCCTGTTTCTGTAACTGAACAGCCTAGCCCGCTTTCTGGTGGCTGGCTGGGTGTCAGTGACAACGGAGGCTGGCTGTGACGAAATCAGAAATTCAGCAGATGCTGGTAACTGTGCGTCAGGCTTACCGGGATTCTCTGGACGGTAAAAGCGTGTCATTCACGGGGGTTAATGGCCGGGCAATTACCAACCATGACCCCAAAGCCCTGCGTGACGAGCTTGAATACTGGGAAAGGCGCTGGCGCGCTGTCTCAAACCGCAACGGCTCGTTCAAACTCGCTAACTTTATGTAAGGCAAATCATGGGATTTTTTGAAAAGGCACTGGGCGCAATATCGCCCGGGTGGGCGGCATCACGCGCACAAAACCGACTCAGACTCAGAGCCTATGAGGCAGCAAATCCGACTCGTCTGCATAAGGGGAAACGTGAATCCCGGTCGGCGGACACCGCTGTATTTGCAGCCGGTGCTTCATTACGAGAACAGGCCCGCTGGCTGGATGAAAACCATGATCTGGTGATTGGTCTTTTTGACAAGATGGAGGAGCGGGTCATCGGTGCTCACGGGATCCACGTTGAACCGCAGCCGCTGGATCTTGAAGGTAATCTCCACTCTGAGTTTGCTGGTCAGTTATCCGCGCTCTGGGCGGAATGGTCGGTTCGTCCGGAAGTGACCGGGATGTTTACCCGTCCGGAAGCAGAGCGGCTTTTGTTACGTTCAGCACTGCGTGATGGCGAGGTGTTTACACAGATGGTACGGGGAAATGTTGCCGGGTTGCAGCATTCAACCCAGGTACCGTTTTCTCTTGAACTGCTGGAGGCGGATTTTGTTCCGTTTAACCTGAACAGTACCTCCGGGCAGCAGATCCGCCAGGGGATTATTGTCAATGCCTGGGGCCGACCGACGGGTTACAGAGTTTATAAGAACCATCCTGCCAGTTTTGCCGGACTCAATGCTGATTTAAAAACTGTTTCGGCTGACAGCATGCTGCACCTGGCTATGCGTAAACGGCTTCACCAGTTAAGGGGGATCAGCCTCATCCATGGCGTGATCACCCGACTCTCCGATATTAAGGATTATGAAGAGAGTGAGCGCGTGGCGGCACGTATTGCGGCGGCGCTGGGTTTCTATATCAAACGTGGCGATGCTCAGTCTCTTGATACAGAAACCGAGTTTTCAACACCGGGTGGACAGCGCCATTACGATATTGCGCCCGGGATGATTTATGACGAGCTAAAGCCAGGCGAGGATCTGGGCATGGTGGAGTCGAATCGCCCGAATGTTCATCTGTATGAGTTCAGGAATGGTCAGATGCGCGCTGTGGCGGCGGGGACACGTGGCAGTTATTCCAGCATCGCGCGGGATTACAACGGTACCTACAGTTCACAGCGGCAGGAGCTGGTTGAGAGTTTTGAAGGTTACAACGTTCTGCAGCAGTGGTTTGTTGGGCAGCAAAGCCGTCCTGTATACCGAAACTGGCTGGCAATGACGTTGCTCAGCGGCGTTACCATCCCCAAAGATGTCGACAAAAAATCCCTTTACAACGCGCTCTATCTTGGGCCAGTCATGCCATGGATTGATCCGGGAAAAGAGGCTGCTGCCTGGAAGGCAATTGTCCGTGGAGGGGCAGGCACAGAAGCCGAATGGACGCGCGCACGTGGTAAGAATCCGCAGGAGGTGAAACGTCAGCGTCTCCGGGAAACCCAATTCAACCGAGAAAACGGGCTGGTGTTTGATTCAGACGCCGCCAACGATAAAGGAGTGCTCCCTGATGCAGCAAATGATAAGCCCGCCCCGTCGCGGGACGATGATTAATCCCCGTGCCAGTGTGGCTGGTATCGATGCCGCAAACGGTCAGTGCTGGTATGAGATACGCGCTCTGGCTGCAGGGCGCGTGGAAATATTTCTCTATGACGTGATCGGAGGCTGGGGGATTACCGCTCAGCAGTTCGTCTCCGACTGTAAGGAAGCCGGGGTGTTTGAGGCCAGTGCCGTCGATCTGCATATCCACAGCCCGGGTGGTGATGTGATGCAGGGATTTGCCATCTTTAACACCTTGTCCCGTCTGAAGGCGAAACTTGATATCTGGGTGGACGGCGTGGCTGCCAGTATGGCTTCAATGATTGTCTGCCTGCCCGGTGCCACGGTGCATATGCCGGAAAACGCCTGGCTGATGGTGCACAAACCGTGGGGCGGGATCGCCGGGGATTCCGATGATATGCGTGATTACGCTGCCTGGCTTGATCGTAATGAAGCGCTGATGCTCAGTGCCTACATGAACAAGACCGGGCTGGGGCAGGAAGAACTGGAAGCGATGCTGAAAGCTGAAACCTGGCTTAATGGCGCGGAGGCGGTGGAAAAAGGTTTCGCTGACACGCTTGAACCAGAACTGCAGGCCGCGGCCTGTGTGAATCAAAATAAACTGAAGGATTACCAGAATATGCCAGAACAGATTAACAACCTTTTTGGGCCGCGTGCCGAAGCTCCTGTCAGTCAGCCGCAGCTCGCACAAAACCCGGCGCCGCAGGCCGCAAATAACTCACCTGCACCACAACCAGCCCAGCAACCGCTGGCAGGAAATATCGACATTACCGCGCTGGCCGCCCAGCTCCAGCAGCAGATGCAGGCGGCGAATACTGAACGAGTAAGCGCAGTTTCCGCTGTTTTTGATGCGTTTCCTGCTTTTGGCTCGCTGAAAGCAGAATGCATCACGGATATTTCCTGCTCAGCGGAACAGGCCCGCACCAAATTGCTCAGTGCGCTGGCGGCAGGGACGACCCCGAGTGCCGGACCGGGTGCAGTTCACATCCATGCGGGTAACGGGAACATTGTTGGTGATTCCATTCGTGCGGCGGTAATGAACCGTGCGGGCTATGCGCAGGCGGAAAAAGATAACGCGTACAACGGGTATACCCTGCGTGAACTGGCCCGCGCCTCGCTGGTGGATCGTGGTATCGGTATTTCTGGTGTCGGTACCGCACAGGCGATGGTTGGGCTGGCGTTCACCCACAGCAGCAGCGATTTCGGCAATATCCTGATGGATGTGGCGCATAAGGCGGCATTGCTTGGCTGGGATGAGGCCAGCGAAACATTCGAACAGTGGACCCGTAAAGGCACACTGACCGATTTCAAAACCGCGCACCGCGTTGGCCTGGAATCACTGGCATCGCTGCGTAAGGTTCGCGCCGGGGCGGAATATAAATATGTCACCATTAAAGATCGCGGTGAGCCGATTGCACTGGCCACCTATGGTGAGCTTTTCAGCATTGACCGCCAGACTATCATCAACGACGACCTGGATATGCTGACGCGTATCCCTCAGGCAATGGGGCTTGCTGCGCGAGCCACTGTCGGCGATCTGGTCTGGGCTGTACTGACCAGCAACCCGAAAATGTCGGACGGTAAGCCGTTGTTCCACGCCGATCACGGCAACCTTGTTGCAGCCGATCTGACTATTGAAGGGCTGGATACTGCGCGTAAGGCAATGCTGCTGCAAAAATCCGGCGATCGCCGTCTGAATATTCGTCCGGCCTACATGCTGACGCCAGTGGCAATTGAGTCACGGGCAAACCAGCTGATTAAGTCCGCCAGTGTACCGGGTGCAGACGCGAACAGCGGGATCGTTAACCCGATCCAGAACTTTGTGACCGTGGCTTCTGAGGCCCGCCTGGATGACAGCAGCCCGACCGATTATTACCTGACTGCTGCGCAGGGGCGCGACACCATTGAAGTGGCCTATCTGGACGGTATCGACACGCCATATCTGGAACAGCAGCAGGGCTTCACTGTGGACGGTGCCGCATTCAAGGTGCGCATTGATGCGGGTGTGGCCCCGCTTGACTGGCGCGGGCTGGTTAAAGTCACCAAAAAATAACGACCGCCGCCTGGCGGTTTTTTTATCTCTGAAGGCGGCGCAGGTCGCCTTTTCCTTTTATGGAGAAAAAACATGGCGAATAACTATCAGCAGGACGGTACCACACTGGATTATCACAATGCGGGTGTTGATGCCGTTTCATCCGGTACGCTGGTGGCGGTCAGCGGAATTGCCGGGGTGGCACACAACGATATTCCTGCTGGCGAGTGGGGAACACTGCATATGGCCGGTGTTTTTGTGCTGCCTAAAGCGGCAGAAGAAATTGCGGCAGGCCAGAAACTGTATCTGGCTGGCGGCAAGCTGACGGTGGCAAAAGGCGATGATGCAACGCCAAACCCGGTTGTTGGTTCCGCCTGGGGAGCAGCTGAGGCGGATGATGCTGATGTTGCCGTCCGTCTGGGGTTCTGATGAGCCGGTTCCGGGAGCGTTTGGCTAAAGCAGATGCCCGGATTAACCGGGCGTTTGCCGAAGAAGTCCCTGCATGCCTGCAAACGGGTGAAGGCCCGCGTCTGGTGACCGTGATTTTTGAATCACCGGATGCGCTGTCGGGTGTACCGGGCGGCGGGGAAATTCAGAACCATTCCCCGGCGTTCAGTGCAATGACTGCGGATATTTCCAGTCTCGAAAAACATGACGGTGTGGTGATCAATACCATCCCTTACCGGGTGACACATATCGGCGCGGATGAAGAAGGGCGGACCCGCGTCACGCTGGCATATGGGGAACCCGGCAAAACACAGCCTCAGATCGATAAATGGAGCTGATATGGCGCGGGAGTCTCGACTGCGGCGGGATTTACCCGTCGATATTGATGTGGATGTTATCTGGCGAATTGCGGACAGTATCGGTGCGACGCAAAAACAGTTCCGTGCAGCATACTCGCGCGCGCTCAGGCGTACTGCCGCCACGCTGCGAAAGAAAGCGATGGCGGATCTGAAAGACGGGCTGGCCCCACGCAGTATGGATCTGGTCCGGCGCCGTCTGCTGTCTTTTCGTCTGGACAGGGGATCGCAACTGGATAACTTCCGGCTCTGGTTCGGGCTGAATGCCATAAAGGTGAAAGACCTTAAAGGACGAATCAACGGGCGGCTGCGACCGCACCATATCCGGCGTGACCGCAACACGGGGCGTTTTATTAAAGCGCGCCGCCAGGCAGAAAACGCCGGATTTTCCCCGAAAGGTAATCTCCTGAGCGAACGGTCGTTTGAAAACGGGGAGGTGTCCCGTTCAAAACGGGATAATCGCCGGACGGTGGTTATTCGCGATCCCCTGACCCGCCGGACACTCGAAGCAGAAATGGATATCTACGAACCGATGCTGAACTACATCGATGACAACGCATTTGCGGAAGCGATGGAGATTTTTATGCATCACTTTGAAACCGACATTCGCGGGCGCGTAAAAGCCCGTATTTCTGTCTGAGGTAACGAACGATGGCCGAGCCACTGTTGCTGGGGCGGTATCACGATGCTGTGACTGACGCATTAAAAAAAATCGGATGGGTGCGTGATGCCGGTGCGTATCCGGAAAGAAATGTTCCCCGCTTTTCGGGGCTGACCACGCCCGCGGTGTATTTCTCGATTAACAGCTGGGAACAGGGCGGAGGTAATGAGGGGCAACTGAGCGTTAATTTAACCTGTGATCTCTTCGTGGTGGTGGATGCCGCCGGGGTGGGTGTGAGTCAGCCTGAAATCTTTGTCAGAAGCGCTGCGGCTGATATTACCCAGTGGATTGACGGGCAGCAGTTTGGTCTGGGCCATATTGAGCCTGCGGTATTCACCACGGCTGAACGTGATGAGTTTGATCCGCGAATGGATGATTATCTGGTCTGGCGTATTTCATTCACCCAGGCGGCTGCATTTGGTACTGACCCCTTTGCAAACAATGGCATGCCTCTGCAGCAGGCCTGGCTGGGTGTTGCACCTGATACGGGCCGTAATCACGTGGATGACTATCAGCTTATCCAGGAGGCTCAGCCCGATGAGTGATATCGCAGGCGACCTGCAGCGCAGACTGGCGAATCTTGTCCGGCGCGGTGTTATCCACTCCGTCAGGCACGATCGCATCCCAAAATGCCGGGTGGATTTGGGGGATATCATCACGACCTGGCTGCCGTTGTGCCAGGGGTTTTCAGGAACTAACCGGGCGGATTCAAATCCTTATGCCGTGGGGGATGCGGTTACGGTCCTGTCCGAAGCCGGAGAACTCAACAACGGGCGGGTGTTTCCCGGCTGGAACACGGGAAAGCTGCCGGTGCCGGAAGGAAGTGACAGCGAGCACATTACGCGTTACAGCGACGGGACCGAGATCCGTTATGACAGGAACGCGCATGCCCTGACGATTACGCTGGCTGATGGTGGAACTTACAAAATTGTCGGTAAAGGCACGCTGGATGGTCCGGTTGAAATTACGGATACCCTGACAGTTCAGGGCAAAACTCAGATTAATGCTGACACGTCGGTTGCAGGGAATATCGGGGCGTCTAAGGAGATAACGGATAAATCCGGCAGCATGAGCAAGATACGTGAAATATTTAACAACCACGATCACCGCGGCGACAGCGGCGGGCTCACCGATAAACCTAATCAGAAAATGTGACCTGCTGCGGCAGGTTTTTTTATGCCTGGAGAAAAAACATGTCTCAGTTACATGGCGTTGAAACTATTGAACTCACCTCGGGTACGGTGGCGGTTACCACGATTCAGACCGCCATTATCGGCCTGGTGGGAACTGCACCTGATGCGTCGGGGGGAACAGCCGCATCGGGATCATCCGGTACACCCATTCTCGATAACGTTATCGACTTCACGGCAACCATTAAGGGGCGGGAAGGCAATGTCATCAATGTCGCTGCGCTGGCCGGACAGCCGGCAGCCGAAAATCCTGCTGCGGTTGTGACGTCAGCAAGCTGGGATCCTGAATCGCTGACACTGAAAATCACGCTGGGTTGTGATGATCACGGTGTTATCACGGCTAAACCCGGGGACGTTGCTGAGGCTGTCGGTGGTGTTGATGGCGCAAAAGTCAGTGCGAGCGGGCGCGGTGACGGGATTGTCCAGCCCTTCGGCCTGCAATTAGCGGGGGGTGAAGATGAACCCTTTCCACTCAATACGCCGGTGGCGGTCGTCGGCACCACGCTGTTATCCCGCCTGGGTGAAAAAGGTACGCTAAAACAGGCACTGACAGACATTAACGATCAGCGTAATGCGCTGACGGTGGTGGTGCGTGTGGCAGATGAAAACGATGTGGCAAAACGACGTGCTGCGGTACTGAAGGGGATCGGCACCCTGTCATCAGCGAAATCTGTTACCACGTACCAGCCGCGTATTGTGATTGCACCGGGATTCAGTGAGGACGATGCGGTTGGTAAGGGGCTGGAAACCGTGGCCGGGAAATTGCGCGCCGTTGCATATGTTGACTGCGCATCCGGTGCGACGCTGCAGGAAGTGGTACAGCGTCGCCAGTCCTATGGCGCACGAACTGAACTGTTGCGCCCGCGGGTCCAGGCGAGCGATGCAGATGGCCTGCTGGTTTATCGCCCTTACTCTGCGTTTGCTGCCGGGTTACGCGCCCGCATCGACTTTGAAAAAGGCTGGTGGTGGAGCAAGTCGAACCAGGACATCAACAACATCCTCGGTGTTGAGCAGATCGATGAATTTATCCTCGGGGATGAAAACTGCGACGCTAACCTGCTCAACATGCAGAACGTGTCCACCATTATCCGCCGGGCGGGTTTTAAACACTGGGGGAACCGTTTGTGTGCAACCAATCCTCAATGGCGTTTTGAATCTGTCCGCCGTACTGCTGATGTTATTGAGGACAGCATTCAGGAAACCATGCTGGAGTATGTTGACCGCCCACTGGACCGGGAAAATGCGGATGACATTATCGGCACCATCAATGCCTATATGCGGCAACTGGTCGGTCTTGGCGCCATATTCGGTGGGCGGGCCTGGCTGGATGAAGAACTGAACACCGCGGAAACCATGGCGTCGGGTGTCCTGTACATCAACTATGACTTTGGTCCGAAATCGCCGACTGAACTTATCAGCCTGCGCGTCCGGGTGAACAATAACTATGCGCTTGAGGAGATGCTTGCAGCATGAGCGATAAAAACACACTACGCGTCTGGACCTTTTTCCGGCAGGGGATCCGTATTCAGGGGGCGCATGAATTTACGCCGCCGTCTCTGGCAGTTGTTAAAACGGATTTGCGTACCGGCGCACAGGATGCGCCCACCCCGGTTGATGACGGCATGGAAGCACTGACCTGCCAGGTTAAATTTTATGGAATAGATACGGATATGCTGGCCAGCTTTGGTTTTGTCAGCGGCAGCCGTTCACGCTTTACGGCTTATCAGGGCTATCTCGGTAACGGCACTGCACGCGGTACGGTTGAGGAAATCGAGGGTTTTGTACAGACCGTCACGCCGGATGCGCGCAGTAAGGACACGCTTTCCGAAAATGCCGTGACGGTTGATATTGCTGTCAGCTACTACCGTCAGTCACTGGACGGGCGCGAACTGTTCGCCATTGATACAGAGCGTTTCGCCCGCCGGGTGAATGGCGTGGATGTGCTTTCTGGCCTGGCTGCCAAAGTGCGTCTCTGATTTTACTGTTATCCCACCACTGTAACGGCCTGCGGGCCGTTTTTTTATGGAGCACCCTATGAGCTTTCCTGGTGAAACCCGCGTTATAAAACTGTATTCCCCTGTATCACTTGATAGCGGGGTTGTGATCGATGAAGTCACCATGCGTGAACCGTTGGTTCGCGATCGCATCACTCATGCCAAAGACCGCGGCAACGAAGAAGAGAAAGAAGCCCGCATGATTGCGCTGCTATGCAATCTCAGTGAACAGGATCTCTGGCTGATGACGGCGGCAGATTATTCACAGCTGCTGGATGCCTTTAACGTTTTTATGCTCCCGCCCGCGAAGCGACCGAAGGCGGGCTCCTCCGGGCAATAAGATTTCTGGGGCGGCGGCTGCATTTTCCGATGGCGGAATACCTTGATATGCCGTTCAGCACTTTCTCTGATTTTTTGACCGACGAACTGGAGACGATAAACCGTGGGCGGAATAAGCCAGAACCTTAAGGCCGTCATTACCTTTGGCGGAAACCTGGATAATTCATGGAAACGATCTGCACATAGTCTGCAAAAAAACCTGAAAGATGTCGGAAAGCAGTCTGAACGACTGACAAAAGATCAGACTAAACTGGCAGCAGAAATCAAGCGTGCCAAACTGGCCGGTGAAAGCCTAGGGGATTTGAAGCGCCGCTATACCGATGTTTCCAGGGAAATCCGCAAAACGGAGGCGGAGCAGCAGAAACTGAATGTACAGATGCAAAAAGCACAGCGCATTCAGGCGTTCAAAGGTGCCGGTAAAGGTCTGTTCCGGCGCGGTCTGGGGATAGCCGGGCAGGTGGGCGGGATGTTTGGTTCCGGGCTGGCTATTGGCGGTGGCGGTGTGGTGGCTTCAGCTCTTGGCACACTGATAGCACCAGCTGCCACCAATGCTGAAACGGCAACCCGCACTAATGTCGCAAAAAGTTACGGCGTGGACGTGGCCACGTTTAATGCCTGGGATTCTCTGGCTAGGCAGTACGACATGAATGCGGAAAACATTGGCGATCTCTTTGAAGAGTATCTGCACAAATCCGGGGAGTATAAACAGAACGGTAAGCAGGGCTCGCTGCAGGATGCGTTTGAAACGCTCGGGTTCAAAGCGGGGGATTTTGCCGGGCTCAGCGATATGGCGCAGTTCGACAAAATTGTTGAACGGGCGCTCAGCCTTCAGGACGAATCAAAAGCCTCCTTCGCACTGGATTCTCTTTTTGGCGGGGAAG
This sequence comes from Citrobacter sp. Cb023, assembly GCF_030336805.1. Classification (NCBI taxonomy): domain Bacteria; kingdom Pseudomonadati; phylum Pseudomonadota; class Gammaproteobacteria; order Enterobacterales; family Enterobacteriaceae; genus Citrobacter; species Citrobacter sp. Cb023. The sequence continues at coordinate 134,130 of NZ_JAOWCV010000037.1, forward strand.
CGAGCAAGCTGCTGATGCTTATCAAGCAGTCTGGCCGGAGCTACCGCGACCTGATGGACGAACAGCGGCGCTACAACCTTGTGACCAAAGAGGGGGCTGATGGAGCAGTTGCGGGTAATCAGGCTATCAATAATCTCCGCACTGTTTTCTCTTCTGCGGTCGCAGAGATTTCCGGGCAACTGGGAAATGAACTGGCGCCGGATATCCGTAATCTGACGAATGATCTTGCCGACTGGTTCAAAGGTGGCGGGATAAAACGCATTGTGACTTTCCTGCGAAACGACCTTTATCCCGGTGTTCTGTCGTTCGGACAGGGGGTGGTTTTTGTCGGCAAAATTATTTACGCGCTGGCTAAAAAACTGTCCTGGTTGCTGCCTGATGAACGAAATGATCAGCGCGATGTACTGAAAACACTGGCTGGTAACGGAATGAATATGGCTCGCCTCAGAGCTGAGCAGACAGGCCAGGGAGAATGGTTTACGCAGCAACTGGCAATTCATCCTGACTTGCCAGAAAAAGTAAAAGAGTCATGGAACGATACCCGCGGATGGTTCGGTCCTGACAGTGACGATGAGGCGTTTAACAAATCGCTTGATAAATACCTGTCACCGGAAGGCGGCGATTCGCTTTTAAACTGGAATGCCGCGCTACAGCAAAACAAGGACCATGTCGCGCAAACCGTTAAAGAGGAACCGGAAAGCAGTGCCGGAGCCTGGGATAATTACGCGCATGAGCCGGTAACATCTGCCAGCCAGTGGGAAAGAGAACCATCAGTGCTGACGTACAGCCAGGGGGAAGGAGAAAGCGCCCGCGCAGGGGATAAGTATCCGAATGCTCCCCTTCTTCCCGCCGGGCAGCAGGACAGGAATGTTACTGCAACAGACAGTTCACCTGCTGAGCCGGTGATTCTGAAAGACGAGAGCACGGGCGGTTACTGGGAAAGTCTGCTTCAAAAAATGGATGTACTGGATAAGCAGCCGCCATCACGGCAGATAACCGATAACCGCAAATTTGAGTACCACTTCGAAATTAATGCCGCGCCAGGACAGGATGAGAAAGCGATTGCCGATGAAGTGACCACGGTGACGAAAAACAATTCTGCCTTTAATGGTGATAACAGCCTTCTGGATGGGGGACTTGTCTGGTGAGTGAAATTATCCCGATATTTGAAGATTCCGGCCAGCGCAGTGCAGGCGCATTACGGGGGGGGCAGGAAGCCCGCGTGATGATGATGCTGGGGAATTTCGCCTTTTCGATTGATACAGCGGCTTATCATCAGCTCACCCGTGAGGCAAGCTGGCGCTGGAGTGAACAGGAACGCATCGGCAAACAGGACCTTCTTCAGTACACCGGAAAGCCTGGCCGTACTGTCAGACTCGAAGGGCAGTCTCACGCCTTTTTCCGTAAAGGGGTGGAAGGGGTGAATGATTTATTTGATCTTGCCGATCAGGCGAAACCCCAGCAGCTTGTCAGCGGAGAAGGTGATGTACTGGGGTGGTGGGTGGTGACCGACTTTTCAGACACGACGAGTAAGTTTTTACCGGGTGGTGGTCACCGAAACAAAAACTGGACGATGACGCTAAAACACTATGCCGACGATCTATCAAACCCGTGACGGAGATGTCCTGGATGCAATTTGTGCCGTGCATTACGGTACTGAAAATCTGTCAGACTCGGTGACTCAGGTTCTTGAAGCTAATCAGGGGCTGGCGGATCAGGGGGCTATGTATCCTTCCGGCCTGTACATCACTCTGCCGGATCTGGTGACGCCCGTAGCGGAATCGCCATTCAGTTTATGGGATTGATATGGCAGATCAGACAGCGATGCCGGAATATGCGCCGGCCTTCAGCATTCAGGCCGAAGGTAAAGATATAACCCGGGTACTGCAACAATGCCTGAGTGAACTGACCCTGACGGATTATGGTGGGGCAACTGCAAAAGCCGATGAGCTGAAAATCAGCCTCATATCTGAAACACTGGCGCTACCCACCAAAGGCGCCCGGCTTCGGGTCGCTCTGGGATTCAATGATCAACTAATCGATAAAGGCTGGTTTGTTGTCAGTGGTGTCTCGAGCAGCGGTCCGCCAAGGCGTATTGAGCTTTATGCGACCGCCGCGCCGATGAACGCCCAGAAACAACCCGGAGATGTGACAAGCCAGAAAACACGGAGCTGGGACAACCTTCGTCTTGCCGATATTGTCAAAACAGTGGCCACCGATAACGGGCTGATCCCCCGCGTGGCCGACGCGCTCAAAGATATTCATATCAATCACATCGATCAGGTGGCGGAATCCGATGCCAACCTGCTCGCAAGGCTTGCGCGTGACTACAACGCAGTGAGCAAACCATCAGGAGGTTACTGGCTTTTTTTACAGCAAGGGGCCACGGCAACGGCTTCAGGGAAACAGACTGGCGGGATCACCATCACACCGGATGAAGTATCAAACTGGTCCTACAGTGAAGGTGAGCGGGGGAGTTCGACGGGGAAAGCTACGGGGAGCGGAGGTAAAGCCAAAGAGAAAATCGGCGTGCGTTATTACGACGAGGAGGACGGCACGACAAAGACCTCCTCCGTTGAACATGATGGCCCGGCGATGACCAATCCCTATACCCAGTCGGAGAAAAACACCGCCGAGCAACAGGCAAACTCCAGGAAAACACAGGCGAAGCGTAACGAGCAGAAAATGACGCTCACGGGGCCATGTCGCCCTAAACATGTTCCGCTGACAGCAGAAGCAAGTGTGTCGACTTCCGGTTTTGGCTCCCGTGAGGATCGGGCCTGGGTGGTTGAGTCTCTGGTCTTTTCTCTGACGTCAGCAGGATTCAGCTACACCTACAACCTTGTCGTGGATATTCGTAAACCCGCAGCGGCTTCGAAGAAATCAGAAAAGCAGAATAAAAAAGGCCCGTCCTACTTCGGTTAATCCTCGCGCCATCCGGCGACTCAGCAACGGAATTTAATCATGAACGGTGTAAACAACCGGACCGGAAAACGCCTGTCCGGCGTCGCCCATTTGCGCCAGTCCGTCAGCGACATACTGACCACGCCCATCGGGAGCCGGGTTCTTGTCCGTGACTATGGCAGTGATCTGTTTTCGCTGGTGGATAACCCACGGGATGATTTGACCCGACTACAAATAATCGCCGCGTCTGCGACTGCACTGGCCCGGTGGGAAACGCGGCTGAAGGTAACACGTGTGCTTGTTTCATTTCCTGAAGGGGAGTCCGGCTGTGTGCTGGATATCGAGGGGATCAACAAGGAAACCAATTTACCTGTCAGAACGGGAGACATAACGATTTATGGCAAGCAGCTATGACGTGATCAACCTGTCCGAACTGGACGTACCGGATGCCATTGTGGTGCCGGATGCGACTGAAATTTTCACCCGGTGGCTGGCGCGGTTACGGGAACTTGATAAGCAATTTGATGCGCTGGTGGAATCCGATCCGACGTTTAAACAGGGGGAGGTGAATGCCTACCAGCTGACGCTGGCTTTTCAGCGGGTTAATGATGCCGTGCGGGCGGTATTTCTCGCGAGTGCAAAAGAGGCAGACCTTGACCAGATAGGCGCCGCATTCAACGTTAAACGGCAGGTGATTAAGCCCGGTGATCCGCTAGCCATTCCGCCAGTTGAGCCAGAACTGGAAGACGATGCGGCATTTCGTGAACGTATCCAGCTTTCATGGGCGCAGCTGAATACAGCAGGTGCGCGTAACGCATACCGCTTTCATGCGAAATCTGCCGATACGGATGTGCTGGATGCCGATGCCTATGGGCCGGAAACCCATAACCGGCCCGGCTACGTTGATGTTTATGTCCTGTCACGTACCGGGGATGGGACAGCGGGACAGCCCCTGCTTGATAAGGTTAACAGCACACTGAATGCAGATGAAATCCGCCCGTTAACTGACTATGTGACGGTAAAAAGTGCCACGATTGCAAACTATGCCGTTACGGCGGAGCTGGAAATCCCGGAAGGACCGGACGCCAGTACGGTGCTGAATAATGCCATCGATGTTTTACGATCATACACCACGCTTTCTCATCGGATTAAAACCGTCGTCCCGCTGTCCGCCATTTATGCCTCGCTGCAGCAATCCGGCGTGGTCCGGGTAAGGCTGATTTCTCCGGCAGCAGATCTGGAAGCGGAAGCGGGAAAAGCGCCCTGGTGTACCGCCATTAATGTCATCCGCACGGAGGTAAGCAGCAATGACGGCTAAGTTTCGATCTCTGCTGCCTCCTGGCGCATTTCATGAAGAACGGGCGCAGGAGCAGGCCAGCGCTGAGCAAATCGCCACCATTGATACCAATATGGTGCGTAAGTCCAAAAACCCTGACACCTGTCCGGCGCATCTTCTCCCCTGGCTGGCCTGGGAGCATGCCGTTGATTTCTGGGATGACGGCTGGACAGAGGCGCAGAAGCGTCAGGTGATAAAAGATGCCGCGTATGTTCATCAGCACAGGGGAACGGCCGGGGCGGTACGCCGTTCTCTCGGTTCAGTCAATCTGCCCACGACCGTGGTTGAGTGGTGGGAAGACACCCCGCGCGCTGAACCTTACACCTTCCGGATCGAAGTACAGAGCAGTGAGGGGGTCAGCGACGCTCTCTATCATCAGATCCGCCAGCTTATCGAGCGGGCCAAGAACCTGCGCAGCTATCTGAGCAAAATCGATGTGATGGCGAATGTGGGTATGGACGGGGCTTTCTATATTTCAGGTGCGACAACAGCGCATATCGATGTGGACATTTTTGCCGGGGAATCTCATGGCTGATTACTACTCAATTATCACTAACCGGGGTAAAGAACTGGAGGCAGAGGCGCTGGCCAGTGGTCGCCTGATTGTACTGACTCACTTTGTGGTGGGTGACAGTAATGGCAAGCAGGTCAAACCCGATCCGTCGCAAATCCGGTTGATCAATGAAACGTACCGGGGAGATATCGCTGAGCTGGTGGTGTCACCGGAACAATCCACGCAGTTAATGGCAAAAATCGTTCTGCCGACCGGGATTGGTGGATTCACCGTTCGCGAAGTCGGTTTAATGACTGACGCCGGAGAGCTTTACGCGGTGGCAAACTGCCCATCGATCGATAAGCCGGTTGGTGGTGTCAGCGTTAATATGCAGTTTCGCCTGGCGGTATCAGATACCTCAAATATCACGCTGAATGTTGCAACAGGTGATGGCTTATTCCTGCGCATTGACCAGAACCTGAAAGAGATAAAAGCGCGGGGCGTGGAAGCACAAAAAACGTCGCGTGAATCCATTGGTGTCCTCGATAGCACGACACAACAAAGAGGGCTGGTTCAACTTAACAGCGCGGTGAACAGCACCAGTGAAACGCAGGCCGCCACCCCTGCGGCAGTTAAGATCGTAATGGATAATGCGAATGCGCGGCTGGCTAAAGACCGGAACGGCGGTGACATTCCGAATGTTGCATTATTTCTACAAAACCTTGGTTTAGTAGAAACAATAAAACTGGCTGCTGGCGCAGTACCTTCAACACGCAGAGTTAATGGTCATGAACTGGCTGCGGACATCAATGTCACGGCGCAGGATATTTTTGACGGCCAGGTTGTGGGGATTGGTGAAAATCAGAATCTGGATGATTACCTGGTGCCGGGGCTTTATTTTCAGGGAGCGAACGCTAATACCAGTGCGGCACTGAATTACCCGGAGAATAATGCAGGTTCTCTGATGGTATTGAGAAGTGCCGGAGTCACACAGATTTACCGCGTGTACAACTCATCCCGCAGTTATACGCGTAGCAAGTATTCAACGCAGGCATGGACACCGTGGATGCCGGAAGATTCTTACCCTGTCGGCGCACCTATCCCCTGGCCATCTGATGTAACCCCGACAGGGTATGCCTTAATGCAGGGGCAACCCTTTGATAAAGCGGCCTATCCATTGCTTGCGATTGCGTATCCAGCGGGTGTTATCCCTGACATGCGAGGCCAGACGATTAAGGGGAAACCGAACGGGCGCACGGTACTCTCGTATGAACAGGATGGTATTAAATCGCACGCCCACACAGCCAGCATTTCCGATACAGACCTGGGAACGAAATACACCAGCTCTTTTGATTATGGTTCGAAACCAACAACCAGTTTTGATTACGGAAATAAGTCATCCACAGAAGGGGGTTGGCACGCACATAACTTTCGATATTGCTCAACGTCTGCATACCGGGATACTCCCGGACAGGGGTTGGGGATGCACTCGTCGAATATTTCATGGTCAGCTGGAGATCGTATTGAGGGAAGTGGTAATCATGCTCATGTGACGTGGATTGGCCCTCATGATCACTGGGTGGGTATCGGTGCGCATGACCATTATGTGGTTATGGGGTATCACGGACATGCTGCGACCGTTCATGCAACCGGAAATGCAGAAAACACCGTTAAAAATATTGCGTTTAACTATATTGTGAGGCTTGCCTGATGACTTTTGAAATGACCGGAGAAAACCGGACTATTACTCTCTACAACCTTCGTGCAGATACAAATGAATATATTGGGAAATGTGATGGGTTTATCCCGGCTAATACGGGATTACCTGCTTACAGTACCAATATTGCCCCGCCGTCAGCGAAGGCTGGTTTTGTCGCTGTATTTAATTACGAGTCAGAAAAATGGTCATTGGTTGAGGACCATCGAGGGAAAATTGTCTACGACATTCAAACCGGGAAAGCTACCACGATTGACCAGTTAGGTAAGTTACCTGACGATGTTGTTTCAGTCGCACCGGAAGGTCATTTTGTTAAGTGGGATGGAGCAAAGTGGGTCCACGATACCGATGCGGAAAATGAACATCTTCTGATGCTGGCGGAACAGGAAAAAATAAATCTTCTGGCGGTCGCAACATCCGCTATAGCCCCCTTACAGGATGCTGTTGATCTGGGCATGGCAACGGACGTTGAAACCGCGCTGTTGTTGGAGTGGAAGAAATATCGTGTCTTGCTTAACCGGGTAGATACCTCAAATCCTGAATGGCCTACGCCCCCGAATATTCTGGCCAGTTAATATCAGGGGCGGAAGACAAATCGATGCGACGTAACTCAGTACGATAGCTTCGCAACGCTGCCAGTTCTGTTTCCTCGCTGGCTGATATATCGCCGTCTTTTGTGCAAGACGACTAAAGTTAACCGCAGAAGAGTGGGCTCAGGCTGGAAGGTTGATAGCTGCAGGTGAGTCAAGAAAAAGTGTGGCTATAATTTACGATGTAGGGGGGGCGACGCTATACAAAAAATTTCCTGCGCGGTGTTGAGAAGACACCACCGCCTCGTCGTATGCAAGAACGGGCGACGGCGAACTGGCGAACGTTCGATAGTGCGAGTATTGAATGATTGTCAGTCCGCTTTGAGCGAACAGCGGAAGTTCGCAGTTGATCTCGTCGCCAAACAGTCACGTTACTAACATTGCGGCGTGTTAATCAACGGGGAGCAGATCAACCATCTCTGGTCTCTCGCAGCGCCAACAGCAATATCCCTAAAGAAATATTGATTCAGATGCTTAAGAATGCTGAGACGGCAGTTTTATTTGAAAGTAGTCCTTTTGCGGACATGGCATCGAAGTAGCTTTTTAATGCCTCACGCTTAAGAGCATCATCAGTTTTCCACACAGGTCCCAAGTACTTCACCCAGAGTTCAACCTCCTCGACTGTGTGTAATTTTGACGACACTAAAGGTTTAGCGGCTTCTATGATGCTCATAGCTGTATCTCTATCGATTACATTGTCTGGTATCGACCAATGTGCCTTACCAAGACAATCCGTATAAAATGATATTTGCTTTAATTGATCCAATACAAAGGGATGTTCTGATTCATCGCTGAAAATTGGTGCAAAATCGTTGAGATTCCTAGCGCCTTTTTTAACTGCATCAAGAAACACCCACATCATATTTTTTTCAGTATGTGAGCGATACCTGTGCCAAATCTGTTTGATATCTTTGCTATCTTTCAACAGCGACATCTCTCGAAGTATTGACACCTTTCCTGCTTCTTCTATAGCCAAGATTGCTAGAGAGGTAGCAGAGGGATAGCGTTTTAAATCAAACAAAGCAGATGCATCGTTCAGAAGCCTTCGTGCGTTAGATGATGCAGCATTCATACCTTCTACAATTTTCTCAACGGCAAGTGTATTTTTCCATTGCTCTAGCTTTTTTGCCATAACGTTTGCTCGAGTTAAAAATTTCATCAATCTTAGGACACATCATTCCTGCTGAAAAGCTAGATGCTCTACCCCTCAATTACATTACTGATATATGTCATCTGAATCTGTAAGTATCCCTGAAAAATGAACCATCAATTTTTAGAAGACCTCTAGTACTCCAGATTCCGCTCTTGGCACAGAGTGGACTGTCAGGTTAGGTTCGGCTCTGTGCCATAAGACAGCCAGCTCAGGTCTGAGCTAATACTACTCAAGCGATATGATGGTTCAAGGCGTTTAATCTGAAACCAGCCACATATCAGCCTCTTCAAACATTTCCTGAACAGTACGGCTTATCTGTTCCTTCTCATGCTTGCTGGCGTCAGTGTTGATCGCCGGCAGTGTCATCATCGGTTTAACCCGGACATCAGCATCAGGGAATACCCGGTGAACCCTCTTGGTCAATTCGCCCAGAATGATATCTTTTGCACCGGGCAGGCCATCAAAATTCCTTTTGTCATAAACGAGTTCCACGAACATTGCTTATTGTCTCTTTACTGGATATATATACAGTATTTATACTGTGTTTTTATCCGGTATTCAAGAGGGGGTTAATGATGCCACGACGCAGCGATATTGAAATAGCCTGGCATGCTTCGATACAGCGAGAACCGAATGGCCGGAAGACTGTCACCACACAGCGGTTTGTCCAGGAACTGGGTAAGGTTAACTGGAACTGGACGATGAAGCAGGCCAACGATTGGATAGAATGTTATGTGACAACATTCCGCGATGTATCCACACAGGAAGGCGAGAACCGAACCTTTCAGCTGTTCAATCCAAACGGAGGGCTTTAGCCATGGGGTTCCCTTCACCGGCCAGCGATTACGTTGAAACGAGGATCTCACTCGATCAGCAGCTTATCAGCCAGCCAGCAGCGACTTACTTCATGCGGGCATCGCGTTCACATTTCAGGGAAGGGATACTCCAGGGTGCGCTGCTTGTGGTAGATGCGTCACTTACTGCCTGTGATGGCTCACTGCTGATATGTGCAATCGACGGGGAATTCAGGATCAAGCGATATCGGACTCATCCTCAACCCCATCTGATTAATCTGGAGAGCGGGAGAAGGGAGGCGCTACCAGTAGATGA
>NZ_JAOWCV010000038.1:0-163253 GCF_030336805.1 Citrobacter sp. Cb023
GAAGGATGAGAAGCTTCGACTAAGGTTCGATTCGAGCGTTAGCGAGAAAGCGTTGCCGCAGGCAACGACCCGAAGGGCGAGGCGCACCGCGCTGAGTAATCCTTCCCCCACCACCATCACCTCATAAAGCACCAGCATCCCATCCATCTGTAATGTCCCTCGATCAAGCCCAATTCGGGTCGGCAATTTGCCTGATGCGCTATGCTTATCCGGCAATTAGTCGTAAAAAAACCCCGCCGGAGCGGGGTTTTGTCTTACACAGATAACCGATTAATGACGCGCACGAACAATCTGGTATTTGCGCGTCAGATATTCGACCGGAACGCTCCAGATGTGCACCAGACGCGAGAACGGGAACAACAGGAACAGCGTCATACCCAGCACCAGGTGCATACGGAAAATGAACGCGACGCCATCCAGATATTGAGACGCACCACCCTGGAAGGTCACCACAGTCTGCGCCCAGTTCACCAGCTTCATCATCTCGCTGCCGTCCATATGCTGGGCGGAGAATGGAATGGTCAGCAGGCCCAGCGCACACTGGATCACCAGCAGGGAGAGGAGCAGAATGTCCGCTCCGGTAGTGGTCGCCCGCACACGTGGGCTGAACAGGCGGCGTTTCAGCAGCAGGACGCCACCAATCAAACACATCACACCACTGGCACCACCCGCGAACATCGCCATCTTTTGTTTCACTTCAAGCGGCAGCCACGCTTCATACATCCAGTGTGGTGTCAGCATGCCAAGGAAGTGCCCGACAAAAATCCCCAGGATCCCGATGTGGAACAGGTTTGACGCCAGGTTCATCCCTTTGCGATCCAGCATCTGACTGGAAGCCGCGCGCCAGGTATATTGCCCATAGTCATAACGCAGCCAACTGCCAATCAGAAAGACAGAACCCGCGATGTACGGATAGATGTCAAAGAAGAACGTATTCAGGAAGTGCATTATTGCTGTCCTCCGGTGGTGATATTCAGATACTGCGGCGCAACAGCCCCGGCAAAACGACGCTGGTGAGCGGAAATTTCCGACTCACCACACCCCTGATCGGCGAAGAATTTCACCTGCTCTTCTTCCCAGACCGCATCCAGGGCTTGTGGGGTATCGTCACGCGCTTCATCTGCAATTTTTTCAGCCACTTTATCGCTGTCGATAACGGTATTCGCCAGTTTTAACAGCAGATCGAACAGCACCGCATACCGGCTTTCACGCTGTTGCAAGCGAGCGCTGAGCAGCGCCAGAATCGGCGCAATATCCTGTAACCCCCCTAATGCTTCGCTTTTCGGCAACTGCGCAAGGTATTCCAGATACAGCGGCAGATGATCGGGAAGTTCGCGGCTGTCGAGCTGCAGACCGTGCTGTTCATACTGCGCCATCAGGTCAACCATAGCCTGACCACGATCGCGGGACTCGCCGTGTACATGTTCAAACAGCAGCAACGAGGTGGCGCGGCCACGGTCAAACAGTTCGCTATAGCTTGCCTGCACATCCAGCATGTCCTGCGCGGTGAGATCGCGCAGGAAAACGCCCAGAGTCTGGGCATCCTCTTTATCCAGGTTCTCAGATGACGCGAGTGCATCGAAAAGTTCCTGCTGATGCTGCCACAAAGCAGCATCCGGGTACTCGAGCAGACGCGAAACAATGACAAGTTCAATCATTGGTGCGGCTCCGTTTTGCTGGTCACATCGACAGCGTCGATGCGGCGGCTGTTGAACAGATTGAATTTAGTATCAGAACCGTGGCAACCGTCACCGAAGGTAAAGCCACAACCGTTTTTCTCCGGGAACGCGTCACGTGCCAGTTCACGATGGCTGCTCGGTACCACGAAACGATCTTCGTAGTTAGCAATCGCCAGATAACGATACATTTCCTGTGCCTGCGCTTCGCTTAAGCCCACCTCTTCCAGCGCACGGGTATCAACTTTACCGTCAACGGTTTCCGCACGTTTGTAGTGACGCATCGCCAGCATACGTTTCAGTGCCAACAGTACCGGCTGAGTGTCGCCTGCGGTCAGCAGGTTCGCCAGGTACTGAACCGGGATACGCAGACTGTCAACGTCCGGCAGAATACCGTTGCTGCCCAGCTCGCCCGCATCGGCGGCAGACTGGATCGGTGACAAAGGCGGCACGTACCAGACCATCGGTAGCGTGCGGTATTCCGGATGCAGCGGCAGCGCCAGCTTCCAGTCCATCGCCATTTTGTAAACCGGCGACTGCTGTGCAGCATCAATGACGCTCAGCGGAATACCATCTTTCAGCGCTTGTTCAATAACAGCCGGATCGTTCGGATCGAGGAACACGTCCAGTTGACGCTGATACAGATCTTTCTCGTGCTCCGTGCTTGCCGCACTTTCAATCGCATCTGCGTCATACAGCAGTACGCCGAGGTAACGAATACGGCCTACGCAGGTTTCGGAACAAACGGTCGGCTGACCGGCTTCGATACGCGGGTAGCAGAAAATGCACTTCTCAGATTTCCCGCTCTTCCAGTTGAAGTAGATCTTCTTATACGGGCAGCCAGTGATACACATACGCCAGCCGCGGCATTTGTCCTGGTCGATCAGCACGATGCCATCTTCTTCACGCTTGTAGATAGCGCCGCTTGGGCAGGTCGCCACGCACGCCGGGTTAAGGCAATGCTCACACAAACGCGGCAGATACATCATGAAGGTATTTTCGAACTGACCGTACATCGCCTTCTGCATGTTTTCGAAGTTCTGGTCTTTGGCGCGTTTTTCGAACTCGCCCCCCAGAATTTCTTCCCAGTTTGGACCGCTGGTGATTTTATCCATCCGCTGACCGGTGATCAGCGAACGCGGACGCGCAATCGGCTGCGCCTTACTGTCTGCTGGGGCGTTGTGCAACGTTTGGTAGTCAAAATCAAACGGCTCATAGTAATCATCCATGCCCGGCAGATGCGGGTTAGCAAAGATTTTACCCAGCAGCAGTGCTTTGTTACCCATGCGCGGCTGCAGCTTGCCATTGATTTTACGGATCCAACCGCCCTTCCATTTTTCCTGGTTTTCCCAGTCGTTCGGGAAGCCAACGCCAGGCTTACTTTCGACGTTATTGAACCAGGCGTACTCCATACCTTCACGGCTGGTCCAGACGTTTTTGCAGGTCACTGAACAGGTGTGGCAGCCGATGCACTTATCGAGATTCAGCACCATGCCGACTTGTGAACGAATTTTCATTTTACGCTCTCCTGTACCTGGTCATTGCCTTCGCCATCCAACCAGTTAATGTTCTTCATCTTACGTACAACTACGAACTCATCGCGGTTTGAACCGACGGTACCGTAGTAGTTAAAGCCGTATGCCAGTTGCGCATAACCACCGATCATGTGAGTTGGTTTCGGCGTAATACGGGTTACCGAGTTGTGGATCCCGCCGCGCTGCTGGGTGATTTCAGAACCCGGCAGGTTAACGATACGTTCCTGCGCGTGGTACATCATGGTCATCCCGGCCGGCACACGCTGGCTGACAACTGCACGCGCCGTCAGCGCCCCGTTGCTGTTGAAGACTTCGATCCAGTCGTTATCTTCGATACCCAGATCCTTCGCATCAACTTCACTCATCCACACAATCGGACCACCGCGAGACAGCGTCAGCATCAGCAGGTTGTCGCTGTAGGTGGAGTGGATACCCCATTTCTGGTGCGGCGTCAGGAAGTTGAGCGCTTTTTCCGGGTTACCGTTAGATTTCTCGCCGATCACCGCTTTCACCGAACGGGTGTCGATTGGCGGACGATACACCAGCAGGCTCTCACCGAAGTCACGCATCCACTGGTGATCCTGATACAACTGCTGGCGACCAGATAGCGTACGCCATGGGATCAGCTCATGAACGTTGGTATAACCGGCGTTATAAGACACATGTTCATCTTCCAGACCTGACCAGGTCGGACTGGAGATAATTTTGCGCGGCTGCGCCTGGATGTCACGGAAACGAATTTTTTCGTCTTCTTTATTCAGCGCCAGATGCGTATGGTCACGACCAGTAAATTCACTCAGCGCCGCCCAGGCTTTAACGGCAACCTGACCGTTAGTTTCCGGAGCCAGCGTCAGGATCATCTCAGCAGCATCAATGGCGGTATCCAGCATCGGTTGGCCTTTCGCCGGACCGTCAGCCTTGGTGTAGTTGAGCTTACGCAGCAGATCCATTTCGCTCTGGGTGTTCCAGGCAATCCCTTTACCGCCGTTACCGATTTTTTCCATCAATGGACCGATGGAGGTGAAACGCTCGTACGTTGCCGGATAATCACGCTCAACGGTCATGATGTGCGGCGCCGTAACACCTGGAATCAGGTCGCATTCCCCTTTTTTCCAGTCCTTCACGTCCAGCGGCTGCGCCAGTTCAGCGGCGGAGTCGTGCTGTATCGGCAGCGTAACGACGTCGGTTTCTTTACCGAGGTGGCCCACACAAACTTCAGAGAATTTCTTGGCGATGGCTTTATAGATTTCCCAGTCGCTCTTCGATTCCCAGGCCGGGTCAACGGCCGCAGACAGAGGATGAATAAACGGATGCATATCCGAGGTATTCATGTCGTCTTTTTCATACCAGGTAGCGGTCGGCAGCACGATATCGGAATACAGACAGGTACTCGACAGGCGGAAGTCCAGCGTAACGACCAGATCCAGTTTGCCGTCCAGTCCGTTATCCTGCCATTCCACTTCTTCTGGCTTCACGCCGCTCTGCTGGCCGAGATCTTTGCCCTGAATACCATGTTCAGTACCCAGCAGATACTTGAGCATGTACTCGTGGCCTTTACCGGAAGAACCGAGCAGGTTTGAACGCCAGATAAACAGGTTACGCGGATGGTTTTTACCGTTTTCCGGCTGCTCTGCCGCAAAGCGAATAGAACCTTCTTTCAGGGATTTAACGGTGTAGTCCACCGGCGTCATACCTGCTTTCTGCGCTTCTTTCGCGATATACAGCGGGTTAGTCCCTAACTGCGGCGCCGACGGTAACCAGCCCATACGTTCAGCGCGAACGTTAAAGTCAATCAAATGACCGCTATAGCGGGATTTGTCTGCCATCGGGGACAGCAGTTCCTGCGCAGTCACCGTCTCATAGCGCCATTGGCTGGAGTGGTTATAGAAGTAGGAGGTGCTGTTCATATGACGAGGCGGACGCTGCCAGTCAAGCGCAAACGCCAGCGGCTGCCAGCCGGTTTGCGGACGCAGTTTTTCCTGCCCTACGTAGTGGGCCCAGCCGCCGCCGCTCTGGCCGATACAGCCACAGAACACCAGCATATTGATCAGGCCACGATAGTTCATATCGAGGTGGTACCAGTGGTTCAAACCGGCGCCGACGATAATCATCGAACGACCGTGCGTTTTATCTGCGTTATCCGCAAATTCACGGGCGATGCGTACAATCTGAGAACGTGATACGCCTGTAATTTTTTCTGCCCACGCTGGCGTGTACGCTTTCACATCATCGTAGCTGGTCGCGCAGTTTTCATCGTTCAGACCACGTTCCAGGCCGTAGTTGGCCATAGTCAGATCGTAAACGGTGGTCACCAGCGCCGTAGATCCATCGGCCAGTTGCAGGCGTTTAACGGGCAATTTATGCAGCAGAATGTTTTCCAGTTCGACTTTACTGAAGTGCTCGGTGCCTTCGCCGCCAAAGTACGGGAAGCCCACTTCAGCGATATCATCCTGGCTACCCAGCAGGCTGAGCTGCAGTTCGGTTTCATCACCGGATGTGCCATCGCGCTGCTCAAGGTTCCATTTGCCTTTTTCGCCCCAACGGAAACCAATTGAACCGTTCGGCGCAACCATTTCGCCGTTGCTGTTGAAAGCGACAGTTTTCCATTCCGGGTTATTTTCCTGGCCCAGAGAGTCAACCAGATCCGCAGCACGCAGCATACGACCAGCAGCATAGTAGCCGTCGCGCTCTTCGAGCATCACCAGCATTGGCATGTCGGTATAACGACGTACGTAGTCGGTGAAATATTGGCTCGGGTTATCGAGGTGGAACTCGCGCAGCATGACATGACCCATCGCCATTGCCATCGCCGCATCGGTTCCCTGCTTCGGAGCCAGCCACAGGTCGCACAGTTTGGCGATTTCTGCGTAGTCCGGGGTAATTGCTACTGTTTTGGTGCCTTTATAACGAACTTCAGTAAAGAAGTGCGCATCCGGGGTACGGGTCTGCGGTACGTTAGAGCCCCATGCCAGAATGTAGCTGGAGTTATACCAGTCGGCAGATTCCGGTACGTCGGTCTGCTCGCCCCAGGTCTGCGGGGAAGCTGGCGGCAGGTCACAGTACCAGTCATAGAAGCTCAGGCAGGTCCCGCCAATCAGCGACATATAACGTGCGCCGGACGCATAAGAAACCATCGACATCGCCGGGATTGGCGAGAAGCCTGCGACGCGGTCAGGACCATAGGTTTTGATGGTGTAAACGTTAGATGCGGCAATCAGCTCATTCACTTCCTGCCAGGAAGAACGAACGAATCCACCACGACCACGCGCTTGTTTGAAGCTTTTTGCTTTATCGGCGTCTTCGATAATGGATGCCCATGCATCTACCGGATCGCTGTGCAGTCTTTTTGCTTCACGCCACATCTTCATCAGACGTTTGCGCATCAGCGGGTATTTCAGACGGTTAGCGCTGTAGAGATACCATGAATAGCTTGCACCACGCGGGCAGCCGCGAGGCTCGTGGTTGGGCATATCTGGACGAGTGCGTGGGTAGTCAGTTTGCTGGGTTTCCCAGGTCACCAGACCATTTTTCACATAGATTTTCCAGCTGCATGAGCCGGTGCAGTTTACACCGTGGGTTGAACGCACGATTTTGTCATGCTGCCAACGCTGGCGGTATCCATCCTCCCAGTCCCTGTTGGTATTGAGAAGCTGGCCGTGCCCATCGGCAAAGGTTTCGCCCTTCTGCTTGAAGTAGCGAAACCGGTCCAGGAATTTACTCATCGGTTTTCTCCTGTAGGAGCCTGACGGCTCTCTGATAAATCGACATTGCTTGATTGAGAGCGAAGGTAACGCTCTGAAAGGGCGTGAGAATTGATAACGATCAAGGCAGGCAGGGATGAAAATTAAGGGTCGATTTTCACATACCCCCTTAGGGGGATATCGATAAATCAATCAACATATTGAATTTTATTGATTTTTTTAAACTCACTTATCATACAAATGTTAAATTCTTTATAAGTGGGTATTAAGGGGTATCCCCCCTGTTTAGCATATTACGAGCACCGTTCTAACAGGCTGTTGTCGCGTCACAATATAAAAGTATGTTGTAACTAATGGCGGGCAAAAAAAAGCGCGGTCTAACACCGCGCAATGGATAATCAACAGTTACTACTTTTTTTACTTTTTAGAATGACGTCCGTACACCGCCCAGGTGATAACCACACAGGCGACATAGAAGATCAGGAATACTTTCATCGCATCGACCGGAGAGCCAGTTAATGCCAGGGACGTACCGAATGCTTTCGGGATAAAGAAGCCGCCGATCGCACCAATAGCTGAGATAAAGCCCAGCGCCGCCGCGGTGTCGGTCGCCGCCTCGCGCATCGCTTTCTCTTCTGAACCGCCTTCAGCTTTCACTCTGTCCATCGTCAGCTTGCGAAAGATAACGGAGATCATCTGGAAGGTTGAACCACTCCCCAGACCAGCCGTCAGGAACAGCGCCAGGAACACCGCAAAGAAGGCGATAAAGTTGCCACCGACACCGTTTGATGGCAGCGTCAGGAACAGTAAGGCACTGAAAATAGCCATCAGCACGAAGTTCACCAGCGTTACGCGGGTCCCCCCCAGCCGGTCAGAGATTGCGCCGCCTGCTGAACGAGCCAGAGCGCCAATTAACGGTCCAAAGAAGGCGTAATGCAGGATCTGTACCTCAGGAAACTGCGTTTTTGACAGCATCGCGAAACCGGCAGAGAAACCGATAAATGAACCGAAGGTTGCCAGATACAGCAGGCTCATAATCCACAGGTGCCCGCGTTTCAGCACCGGCAGTTGCTCTTTCAGCGAAGCTTTTGAGGTTGCCAGTTCATTCATACCAAACCATGCGGCCAGCGTTAATACAGCCAGGAACGGGACCCAAATCCATGCGGCGTTTGCCAGATACAGTTGCGTACCATCCGGTTGTTCAACACCCTGGCTGCCAAATGCGGCAAAGATTGACAGTGAAACCACCAGCGGAGCGACCAACTGCATCACGCTGACGCCCATGTTACCCAAACCACCGTTCAGACCCAGCGCGCCGCCCTGTTTCTGTTTTGGAAAGAAGAAGCTGATGTTTGCCATGCTGGAGGCAAAGTTCGCACCGGCAAAACCGCACAACAGCGAGATAATGATAAAGGTACTAAATGGCGTGGAGGTATCCTGCACCGCAAAACCTAACCATACGCAAGGAATGATCAGGATACCGGTGCTGAACGCCGTCCAGCGACGTCCACCAAACAGGGGGACCATAAAGGAGTACGGTACACGCAGCAGCGCGCCGGACACCGAAGGTAATGCCGTCAGCATGAACAGTTGTTCAGTGGTGAAATCAAATCCGACTTTCGGTAAGTTCACCGCCACGGCGCTAAATAACATCCACACGCAAAACGCCAGCAGCAAGCAAGGGACGGAAATCCACAGGTTACGGCTGGCGATTCGATGACCACGCTGCTGCCAGAAGGCGGGATCTTCCGGCCGCCATTCGGTAATTACAGCTCCAGATGCCCTTTCCGGGGCAGATGAGTGACTCATAGACACCTCTGATACTTGTTTCGATGCCTGCCACATTAGGGTTTACAGCTGGAGGTAAGTTGATATAAATCAAAGGAAAAGGTGTCATTATTGATGCCTGAAATTTATCATCATCCTAAATGAGTACATAACTTCGGTAAAAAAGATGTGGTTTTTCACGCTTCTGTCGTCCCCTACTCCCCCTCGTTTAGGATCTCTCCCTCTGGCGGCAATTAAGGGGTAGCCCATTTGAGGTATGGGTATACTCCAGTGTATCGCCGAGAATAACGCCACTGCCTGCAGCAGAATCGTCATTCAATAAGGTTTTCGGTTTTACGAAAACCCGAAGGAACAAGTCACCATGTTTAAACGTTGTCTTTCCCCGCTTACGCTGGTCAACCAGGTGGCGCTGATTGTTTTATTGTCTACTGCCATCGGCGTGGCGGGTATGGCAGTCTCTGGCTGGCTGGTTCAGGGCGTTCAGGGTAGCGCGCATGCAATCAACAAAGCGGGATCGCTGCGCATGCAAAGCTATCGCCTGTTGGCGGCCATACCGCTGGACGCCAACGATCAACCATTGCTGGATGAAATGGAGCAAACGGCGTTTAGCCCGGAATTGACGCGTGCCGCGCAGCGTGACGGACAACAGGCGCAGTTAAAAGCCTTACAGGATTACTGGCACACCAAACTGGCACCGGGGCTTGCGCATGCGCAAACGCCCGATGCGGTAGCGCAGGATGTCAGGCGCTTTGTGGGCGGACTGGATAAGCTGGTCACCGCCTTTGACCATACCACCGAATTACGCATTGAACGCGTCGTTCTGCTGCATCGCCTGATGGCCGTATTTATGGCGTTGCTGCTGGTCTTCACCATTATCTGGCTGCGCGTGCGCCTGTTACAGCCGTGGAAACAACTGCTGGCGATGGCGCGAGCCGTCAGTCAACGTGATTTTACCCAACGCGCACATATCAGTGGACGTAATGAGATGGCAGCGCTGGGTTCGGCGCTGAATAATATGTCGGAAGAACTGGCCGAAAGTTACGCGGTGCTGGAACAGCGGGTACAGGAGAAAACGGCGGGTCTGGAGCACAAAAATCAGATCCTCTCTTTCCTGTGGCAAGCCAACCGCCGTCTGCACTCTCAGGTGCCGTTGTGCGAACGCCTCTCTCCGGTACTGAACGGTCTGCAAAATTTGACCCTGCTGCATGATATTGAACTGCGGGTCTATGACCTGGAAGATGAAGATAATCATCAGGAATTTACCTGCCAGTCCAATGTCAGCTGTGATGAGAAAGGCTGCCATTTGTGTCCGCGCGGTACGCTACCCGCCATTGACGGCGGTATCACACTGAAATGGCGGCTAACCGATGCCCATACCCAGTATGGTATCCTGCTCGCGACTTTGCCGTACGGACGCCATCTCAGCCACGATCAGCAGCAACTGGTTGATACCCTGGTTGAGCAACTGACCGCAACGCTTGCACTCGACAGGCATCAGGAGCGTCAGCAGCAGTTGATCGTGATGGAAGAGCGTGCCACCATTGCGCGCGAACTTCATGATTCTATTGCACAATCGCTCTCCTGTATGAAGATGCAGGTGAGCTGTTTGCAGATGCAGGGCGATGCGCTTTCAGATAACTGCCGCGAGCTGCTCAGTCAGATTCGTAACGAGTTGAACGCCTCCTGGGCGCAACTGCGCGAGCTGTTAACGACCTTCCGTTTACAGCTGACGGAACCTGGATTAAGACCGGCGCTGGAAGCCAGCTGTCAGGAATACAGCGCGCGTTTTGGTTTTACGGTTAAGCTGGATTATCAGTTGCCACCGCGTCTGGTCCCTTCGCATCAGGCGATTCACCTGCTACAAATTGCGCGCGAAGCCCTGAGCAACGCCCTCAAACACTCTCAGGCCGATGAAGTAGTCGTGACGGTGGTGCAAAATGGTAAACAGGTCAAACTAACAGTGCAAGATAACGGCTGCGGCGTACCGGAAAACGCCGAACGCAGTAACCACTACGGCATGATAATCATGCGCGACCGTGCGCAGAGCTTGCGCGGCGATTGCCGTGTACGCCGTCGCGAGACAGGCGGTACTGAAGTTGCTGTCACTTTTATTCCCGAAACAAACTTCACAGAAGTCCAAGGAGATACCCATGAGTAATCTGGAACCGGCAACCATCCTGTTGATCGACGATCATCCGATGCTGCGAACCGGTGTAAAACAGCTTGTCAGCATGGCGCCCGATATCACCGTTGTCGGCGAAGCCAGCAATGGTGAGCAGGGTATCGAGCTGGCAGAATCCCTTGATCCCGATCTGATCCTTCTTGATCTCAACATGCCCGGCATGAACGGTCTGGAAACACTCGACAAGCTGCGTGAGAAATCACTGTCAGGCCGTATCGTCGTGTTTAGCGTATCCAACCATGAAGAAGACGTGGTTACTGCACTGAAGCGCGGTGCCGACGGTTATCTACTGAAAGATATGGAGCCGGAAGATTTGCTGAAAGCATTGCAGCAAGCGGCTGCCGGTGAAATGGTGCTGAGCGAAGCCTTAACGCCGGTTCTGGCCGCCAGCCTACGCGCCAATCGTGCAACGTCCGACCGTGATGTTACTCAACTGACGCCGCGCGAACGCGATATTCTTAAGCTCATCGCCCAGGGCCTGCCTAACAAGATGATCGCTCGCCGCCTGGACATCACCGAAAGCACGGTAAAAGTTCACGTGAAGCATATGCTGAAGAAAATGAAGCTCAAATCACGTGTTGAAGCCGCGGTATGGGTGCACCAGGAACGTATTTTCTGATAACGCGCGCATGCGTCATTGTTAACGAGGATCATTTTCCGAAACGGTAGTAAACGGTTCGGTCAGTGATAGCGTGATCTCATTGGAAGAGACACGCTGGCCCTGCTCATCTTCTACCACCACAGACAACCGCCAGCGGTTCGTCGCACCTTCTCTGCTGTCCCACTTCGGCATAATAATCGTCCAGCCCTGCGCGCTTCGGTTATTGCTGCCAGCCGTTAAGCTCAACGCCTGAGTATCGCCCTGCCACGTCAGGTGGCGGATCCCATGCAAACTACGCACCTGCAGCTTCAGCGCCACCGTCTCTCCCGGTTTGAGATCCCAGGGCGGCGTGGCCAAAAATACCGACAGCGTTTTACGCTGGCGATACTCCAGCGTCGGCAAATTGTTACGCTGCGGATCGTCATAACGACTGCCGCGCAGTGAACGGCTGTTCGCCACCTCACTGACCATCAACTGTTTTTTTAACGGCACGCCAAAACGGTAACTAAGGGTTAAGCCGAGGTTATTCTGGCTGATGCCGCTTTCCCCCTGCTTATGCTGCGCTGTCACCGTGATTAGCGGCACCGGTGTATAGCTCAGCCCGAGGTTCACCGCCAGCGGATTGTGATACCCGGTTCCCGAATGAAATAGATCCACCCGGTCGCCAAAATACTGTTCCACGCTGACGCTGGTATTGAGGTGTTGATAGAACGGCATCCGCATTTGCGCGGTCAGATCGTAGCCGCGGGCCATCCGTTGTTGCTGGGTTGCAAAACGATCCTGCCAGGAAGACAACGGTTGATAATAGTTAGCGGATAAGCGCAAATATTCGCCCCACGCCTCTGCGCCGAGGCCTCCGCGGGGCAGATTTTCATCCAGTAAGTTGTCATAAAAGGTGTTGTAACCCAGTAACCAACCGTCGCGTACCCAACGTTGCCCAATCCCCGCATTACTGACTAAGCCGTCGTCCTGTTGCGTCACTCCTAGCTGGCTCCAGGTAAGATAACGTTGATTGTCCTGCCACGGCACAAACCAGCTTCCCCGACTCCCGGTAAAACTGCCTTCGTTATCCACCTGCAACCCGATGCTGGCGTTTCCCCAGGGAGAAAGCCAGGATTCCAGTTGCTGATTCACCTGTTCGCTGACCGTATCTCGCACCTGGCCAAACGCGAACTGCTTCGCCTGTTCACCGGTATCAAGCCCGTTATCAGTCATGCTGGCTTCACCAAACGCTTTGACCATTTCGGCAAAATGCTTTTCGCCTGCCCGCGACTCCGGGGCCATACCAAGATCGGGCAAGCCATCACTATTGTTATCGAAAGGGTTTTCAGCCTGGTGCACAAAGGACGACTGCGCGTTAGCAGTACCGCCTGCCAGCGGCAAGAGTGCGAATACAGCAAGAGAAGAACAGATAATACGGCTCAAATCGTTAGTGGTTTCTTACATCAATTAGCCACAGTGGCATACTTATCTTAAACCATAACGTTTTCAGCGTTGATTTTCAGCCCCTCCCCCTTTTTTCGGCATTATCCTGGCATTGAGAAATAGGTGTAACATACGTGTCGGTTATTAACGCTCACATGCAGTAACAGGAGTAAAAATGCAAAAGATAGTGATCGTCGCGAACGGAGCGGCTTATGGAAGCGAATCGTTATTTAACAGCCTGCGTCTGGCTATCGCCCTGCGCGAACAAGAAGCCGCTCTCGACCTGCGTCTGTTTTTAATGTCTGATGCCGTAACCGCAGGATTACGTGGTCAGAAACCCGCGGAAGGCTACAATATTCAGCAAATGCTGGAGATCCTGACAGCGCAAAATGTTCCGGTAAAACTATGCAAAACCTGCACCGATGGTCGTGGGATCACGGCGCTGCCGTTAATTGATGGAGTGGCCGTCGGCACGCTGGTAGAACTGGCTCAATGGACGCTGGCTGCAGATAAAGTGTTGACCTTCTGATACACCGTTTTCAGGCAAG
Organism: Citrobacter sp. Cb023; assembly: GCF_030336805.1. Classification (NCBI taxonomy): domain Bacteria; kingdom Pseudomonadati; phylum Pseudomonadota; class Gammaproteobacteria; order Enterobacterales; family Enterobacteriaceae; genus Citrobacter; species Citrobacter sp. Cb023. Next base: position 13,457 of record NZ_JAOWCV010000038.1, read on the forward strand.
CGCACTGAAAGTGTCGATAATTTCCGGATTTAATATTTGATGGGCGCGGTTTCGTTGAACGTTAGCACGCCCGTTCAACCCTTTTGAGGTATTTTGTCACTTTTGTTTAATCGTTATGCCATTTTTTGATCAAAATCAGCATCCTGTTGCTCCCCCTTTGGTGTTATGCAATGAGTGAAATGTGAACAACATCACGCAGCACTTTCGACAGAAAGTACGTTGTTTTCAAGAACGGGGTGAAAAATGGCATTAGTGAAGGCAAGTTTAAAGTTATTTGGTGGCGATACGGTGGTTGTGCGCTGTTCCGAGCGCTGTCACATCCACCTGATGAGCGAAAAAAATCACGTCAAAGACACGCAGTCCGACATCTTAAGCGTGCAGGATCGTGATAACGCATGGTTGACCGTGCCCTATACCGGCGTCTGGAACGTGCTGATCGACAGCCACAGTCAGTCGCTTGAGCATTCGATAAGTTATATTGCAGCCTAAGCGTGACATGCCCGAAAAGCGCCTGGCTTTCGGGCATACAATTCCACGCCGGGTTCAGGCAAACCCTGGCCGCATAACGCCTTCCGGCAGGTTCTCTCCCAACAATCGTTTGACCGTGATCACCAGATCATTAAGACAATCATCCTGCATCCCCAGCTTGACCAGCTCTTGTTCCAGCGAGAACAGATACTGGGCATTAGTGCCTAAAGGTCCGCTGGCCGCGGCAATAAGCGGCGCGATCACCTGCGCGCGCGTGTCTGACTCAAACAGCGGATGGCGCGGATCCATAATAAACACCAGCGCGTTCACCGTACGGCCGTCATCAAGCGCCAACTGGCACCAGGTCGGCAGATAGCATCCGGTGATCATTTCTCGCTTCCACAACAGAGAAAGCTCTTGTTCCAGCGACGCGTCCGGCAAGCGGTAGGCCACACCGGTGGTACGTCCGCCCTCTTTCAGGGCCAGCATGCGGCCTGGCTGACACGCCGTTCCTCGCCCCGCCGTCAGGCGCAGACAAAATGCACGGTGCCAGCCGACTAATGTGCCGGTACAGGACTCTTCAAACTCTAAGGCCGGGTTCCACATCAACGATCCATAACCGAAGATCCACACCGGTCCATCATCTGGTCGACAAGCGAGCGTGGCGGCCAGTGAGGCTGCACGTTGTTCCGCTGACCAGAGTAGTGATTCTTCAATAGCACCAAATGCCGTCTTACAGTCGGCATTCAATAAAAAATCACGCGTTAACACCTTACACCTCCGCCACTGCTGCTTCCCTGCGACAACTTTTTTGACGCCTTCCGGGCTTTTTTACTGCTCATTTTGAAACCAATAGCTGGACAATAGGCAATTCACCGCTCGCTTGCAAGCCAGTAACCGCGCGGCGTAGCACGATTCGCTAACGCCTGATGCAAGCGAGTTTATAAAGGCATTATAATTGATACTGTTACGTCTTTTTATGCCATTTACCATCATCACCTTTTTGGTAATCATTTTTAACCGCGGCCCACGCCACCTTATGTGCCGTCTCTTCTCGGGTGGCATCGTCACGGCGGTCAGATTTGTCTTTATACTGTTCCCAGGCGCTGTTGAAAGCTTCTTTATAAATGTCCTGAGCATGGGCTGGCAGAACGTGCTGCACGCTGTCAGGCAGATCGCTTTTAGATTTATAGGGCATTGTGAACTCCTCTTTTTAGGCTAAACCTTAAGTGTGGTTAACAATGCGGCGCGACGCCAATAATGGACATTTTTAGAAATTTTCTTTACCTAACCTTCTGTTAATTAAACAGTCTATAAACAAGAAATTTGTTTTTGGCCGCTTTGAGAGGGAAAACAGGTGATGTAGTAAAATTTCGTAAAATGTCACCTACAAAACCACGTTTTCTGTTATTTTTTACATTCTTTAATACTTTTTATAATTATAAATACCTGCAGAGATGGAGAATTAATGCAATGACACAAGCACATGAGGCGGTAAAAACCCGCCACAAGGAGACCTCTCTCGTCTTCCCGATTTTGGCGCTGGTAGTCCTGTTCTTCTGGGGGAGCAGTCAGTCACTACCAGTGGTCATCGGTATTAATGCGCTGGCCCTTATTGGTATATTAAGCAGCGCATTCAGCGTTGTCCGTCATGCGGACGTATTAGCGCATCGACTTGGCGAACCCTACGGGTCGCTGATCCTCAGTTTGTCCGTTGTTATTCTTGAAGTCAGCTTAATCTCCGCATTAATGGCAACCGGCGATGCCGCACCTACGCTCATGCGCGATACGCTGTATTCAATCATTATGATCGTAACCGGGGGGCTGGTCGGTTTTTCATTACTGTTAGGTGGCCGTAAATTTGCCACTCAATATATGAACCTATTTGGTATTAAGCAGTATTTAATCGCCCTGTTCCCACTGGCCATTATTGTACTGGTATTCCCGATGGCGTTGCCGGGGGCAAATTTCACTACCGCGCAGGCGCTGTTGGTGGCGTTAATTTCTGCGGCGATGTACGGCGTATTTTTGCTGATTCAAACTAAAACGCACCAAAGTCTGTTCATTTACGAGCATGAAGACGAGGGTGACGACGATGACCCGCATCACGGTAAGCCGTCTGCGCACAGCAATCTGTGGCACGCCGCCTGGCTTATCATTCATCTGATCGCTGTTATTGCCGTGACCAAGATGAACGCCAGCCCGCTTGAGACCTTGCTGACTGAACTGAATGCGCCAGTCGCATTTACGGGTTTCCTGGTCGCGTTACTGATCCTCTCGCCTGAAGGACTGGGCGCACTGAAAGCGGTTCTGAGCAATCAGGTACAGCGGGCAATGAATTTATTCTTCGGTTCGGTATTAGCCACAATTTCGCTGACCGTACCGGTGGTGACGCTGATTGCATGGGCAACCGGGAATGATTTGATGTTTGCGCTGGGTGCGCCAGAGATGATTGTGATGGTTTCATCACTGGTTCTGTGTCAGATCTCTTTCTCCACCGGACGCACCAATGTGCTTAACGGTGCAGCGCATCTGGCACTGTTTATTGCCTATCTGATGACAATATTTGCCTGATTATTATTTTAGACGTACCCCACGGTCCTCTTCAGGGCCGTTTTCTTTTCTGCCGATATAACACAATCAATGGCGCGTCTGGTGCCTGACGGCGACCTTTATACCCTTTTCAAATAGCAGGCCGGAGGGAAACTCCGGCCTGTCACACTCTCTTAGTTCTCGGTATCCAGCTCGTCGAAGCTTTTCACCAGGTCATCAATCGCTTTAATCTGCGTCAGGAACTGTTCCAGCTTCGCCAGCGGCAGCGCGGATGGACCATCGCATTTCGCATTGGCTGGATCCGGATGCGCTTCAATAAACAGACCTGCCAGACCAACCGCCATACCGGCACGCGCCAGTTCGGTAACCTGCGCACGACGACCGCCGCTTGCTGCGCCAAACGGATCGCGGCACTGCAGCGCATGGGTAACGTCAAAAATCACCGGTGAGTTGCCGGAGACTTTCTTCATCACGCTGAAGCCCAGCATGTCCACAACCAGATTGTCATAACCAAAGTTCGCACCACGGTCACACAGAATAACCTTATCGTTGCCGCCTTCATGGAATTTATCCACGATATTGCCCATCTGGCCCGGGCTTACAAACTGCGGTTTCTTCACGTTGATAACGGCACCGGTTTTCGCCATTGCTTCCACCAGATCGGTCTGACGAGCGAGGAATGCCGGAAGCTGAATCACATCCACCACATCAGCAACAGGCTGTGCCTGGCTGGCTTCGTGAACGTCGGTGATCACTTTTACGCCAAAAGTCTGCTTCAGTTCCTGGAAGATTTTCATCCCTTCTTCAAGGCCCGGTCCACGGTAAGAGTGGATCGAAGAACGGTTGGCTTTATCAAAGGAGGCTTTAAACACGTAAGGGATACCCAGCTTTTGAGTAACGGTTACGTAGTGCTCACAAATGCGCATCGCCAGATCGCGGGATTCCAGCACGTTCATTCCGCCAAACAGCACGAACGGCAGGTCATTTGCCACGTTGATGTCGCCAATGCTAACCACTTTTTGTTTCATAGGATCGCCTTAAACGGTAGGTAAAGTGTGATTAATCAATGCAATACAATTTGTTTGTGCGAAATAGTATTAATTTGCGCACGAATCATTTCGCTGATCGGGTCTTCCGGACACTGTTCAACGAAATAACTTAAATCTGTCAGCGCAACATGTTCGCACTCGAGTTGCGCGTATATTAAACCACGATCGCGAATTTCATACGGATCTTCAGGATTAAACTGCAATAGTGCTTCACTGGCACGCAGCGCCAGCTCCATTTGCCGCTCTTCCATCAGTGATGATTTCAGCGTGTCGAGCAGTTTGCGGATCACTTCCGCGTTATCCGCTTCATCCAGGTCTTCGTTAAACAGCTCCGCGACCGGGCTGATGTTCCCCTTCAACCACACTTCCAGCGTGTGCTCATTTAACGTTTCGCCATTGAATGGATTGATTAGCCACATTTCACCATCGAGCGACTCAATACGAAGGATCAGTTGCGTCGGGAAAATCACCGGTACCAGCGGCAGCTCCAGTCTGTTGGCAATCCACAATAAGATCGCCCCCAGAGACACGGCGCTGCCCTGCCGATTTTTCAGTACCTGGTCAAGCCAGAGTGCATCAGAAAGACGATAGACGCCGTGGGTATCCGTAAATCCCCATTCGCCGTAAAAAAGTGCCAGCAGTTTTTCCAGTTGCTCATCCTGAGACAGGAGCTGGCTAATTTCTTCTTGCGCCAGACTGACCAGACGTTCCAGTTCGTCGTAGACAGTTTGTGTTGGAAAATCCAGACGGATAGACTCCGACGCCAGGATCATCCCATCACACAATGGCGCTTTATTAAATTCGAAATCAGCTAACGACCTCATGCTTACCCCAGTAACGGTATTTTTGTGGTGGCGAGTTTAATGATGATGTACAGCACCACCAGCGCCAGCGGAAATGCGACTAATCGCGCCTGCTGACTGCGCGCCCGACGATAATCGAGCGCAATAAAACCCAAAACGATGTAAATGATAACCCCAAACAGCTTTTCAGTCAGCCATGTCCCGTGCTCAGTGAATGGCAGGATGTGCGCTTTAACCATTAGCGCCACGCCGCTGAGTAATAAAACGGTATCCACAACCGGTGGCACAATGCGCGTCCAGCGTGCGCAGGCAAGACGCGAGTCGGTGTAACGCCACCAAAAACGCAGCGTCAGCAAGCCAACGGAAAGCGCAATACTGATGAGATGAATGTTGAGTAACACACTGAAGGTACTCATGATGGGATGCGTCCAAGCGTAATTCGCTCGTTGCCGCCATAATCACGGCAGGTTTCAACCGCCTGGTAACCCGCACGAGTAAAGACGTCCCGGACGGCCTGCCCCTGCTGCCAGCCATGTTCCAGCAACAGATAGCCGCCGGGCGTTAACACGCGCTGAGACTGGTCAATAATATGCACGATATCCGCCAGTCCCCGATCGCCCGCCACCAGTGCCGACAGAGGTTCAAAGCGTACATCGCCTTGCGCCAGGTGCGGATCCTGTTCGTCGATATACGGCGGATTGCTGACAATCATGTCAAACTGCTGTCCCTGCAAAGCGCTGAACCAGTTGCTTTGCAGCACGCAAACATTGTCGATGCCCAGATGCTGTTTGTTGCGAGTGGCCAGCGCAACGGCATCCGGCATGCGGTCAACCGCCGTTACTGCGCAATCCAGACGTTCGGTTGCCAGCGCCAGCGCAATGGCGCCCGTGCCAGTTCCCAAATCGAGAATGCGGCATGCTGAGGCCGGCAGGCGAGCCAGCGCCTGTTCCACCAGACACTCAGTATCCGGACGAGGAATAAGCGTAGCCGGAGACACAAACAGCGGCAGCGACCAGAACTCCCGCACGCCGGTTAAATGCGCCACCGGCTCACCCCGCTGACGGCGCTCCAGTAATGTGTCGAGCTGTTGACGCTGCGCCTCGGTTAATACCGTTTCACCGAAAGCCAAAATAAAGGTGCGTCCCTTACCGGTAACAAACTCGAGCAAAATCTCGGCGTCACGGCGCGGGCTTTCACTTGCCTGTAATTGGCTTATCGCTTCACGCAGCCAGTGCTGATAATCCATTAATCCTGCTCGGACAACGCCGCCAGTTGGTCGGCCTGGTATTCCTGGACAATTGGCTCAATGAGCATATCCAGTTTGCCTTCCATCGCTTCATCCAGACGGTAGAGCGTCAGGTTAATGCGGTGATCGGTCACGCGACCCTGCGGGAAGTTATAGGTACGGTTGCGATCGCTGCGATCGCCACTGCCCAACAGATTGCGACGCTCAGAGGCTTCGGCCTGTTGACGTCTTGCCACTTCGGCGGCACGAATTCGCGCCCCCAGCACCGACATCGCTTTCGCTTTGTTTTTATGCTGCGAACGTTCGTCCTGGCATTCCACTACGATACCGGTCGGCAAGTGGGTAATACGGATTGCGGAGTCGGTGGTGTTAACGTGCTGCCCCCCTGCGCCTGATGAGCGGAAGGTATCAATACGCAGATCGGCCGGGTTGATGTCCGGCAGTTCGGCATCCGGCAGTTCCGGCATGACCGCGACCGTACAGGCAGAAGTGTGAATACGGCCCTGTGACTCCGTCGCAGGTACGCGCTGCACACGATGCCCACCGGACTCAAATTTCAGTCGACCGTACACGCCTTCGCCGCTAATTTTGGCAATGACTTCTTTAAACCCGCCATGTTCGCCTTCGCTGGCGCTCATGATCTCTACCCGCCAGCGACGCGATTCAGCGTAACGGCTGTACATGCGGAACAGATCGCCGGCAAACAGCGCGGCCTCATCACCACCGGTTCCCGCACGCACTTCGAGGAAGGCGTTACGTTCGTCATCAGGATCTTTAGGCAACAGCAGAACCTGCAGATGTTGCTCCAGCTGCTCGCATTTATCTTTTGCTTCACGCAGTTCATCCTGCGCCATTTCACGCATTTCAGGATCGTCGAGCATCATCTGAGCCGTCTCGATATCTTCCTGAACCTGTTGCCAGTCCGTAAAACAGCGAGATACATCGCTTAATTGCGCATATTCGCGCGACAGTGCACGAAAGCGTTCCTGGTCTGCGATAGTACCCGCATCCCCGAGCAGCGCCTGAACTTCTTCATGGCGTTCATGCAGGGCTTCCAGTTTGGCAACGATAGAAGGCTTCATAGGCGTAAATGCACCCTGTAAAAAATAAGATTGGTGTGCTGCTACTCCAGCCCGAGGCTGTCGCGCAGAATATTCAGGCGTTCACTATCCCCGTCACGGGCGGCCTGTTGAAGTGATTTGGTTGGTGCATGGATCAAGCGGTTGGTCAGTTTCCAGGCCAGATCCTGCATAATGGCTTGCGCATCACCACCCTGTTGAAGAGCGGCCAACGCTTTGGCAGTCAGTTCATCACGGATCTGTTCTGACTGACTGCGATACTCGCGGATAGTTTCACTTGCGCCCTGAGCGCGTAGCCAGGCCATAAATTCGCTGGTTTCCTGCGCCACAATGGTTTCGGCTTCCACGGCCGCCGCTTTGCGCTGGGCCAGGTTATGCGAAATGATGCTTTGCAGGTCGTCAACGCTGTACAGATAGGCGTTGGACAACTTACCCACTTCTGGCTCGACATCGCGCGGTACGGCGATATCCACCAGCAGCATAGGTTGATTACGGCGATTTTTAAGCGCGCGCTCCACCATTCCTTTGCCGATAATCGGCAGCGGGCTGGCGGTAGAACTGATAATAATATCGGCATCCTGTAAACGCGCATCGATATCACTCAGTGAAATCACTTCGGCGCCGACTTCATCCGCCAGCACCTGCGCCCGCTCGCGGGTACGGTTGGCGATGATCATCTTCTTCACTTGATGCTCACGCAGGTGTCGCGCCACCAGCTCAATGGTTTCGCCTGCGCCCACTAACAGCACGGTCACCGTGGAGAGCGATTCAAATATTTGCCGCGCCAGCGTACAGGCGGCAAAAGCCACGGACACGGCGCTGGCACCGATGTCTGTTTCTGTTCGTACACGTTTAGCGACAGAGAATGATTTCTGGAACATGCGTTCCAGCGCACTGGCGTTCAGGTGACCTTTTTGCGAATCCGCAAAAGCTTTTTTCACCTGCCCCAGAATCTGCGGTTCACCAAGCACCAGCGAATCCAGACCGCTGGCAACACGCATCAAATGACTGACGGCGTCGTTGTCCTGGTGCCAGTACAGGCTATTGCGCAAGTCTTCTTCATTAAGATTATGGTAATCGCACAGCCAGCGAACCAGCGCTTCTTGCAGGTTATCCTGCTCTTCAACGCTGAGATACAGTTCCGTACGGTTACACGTCGACAGCACCACCCCGCCCTGCACCATTGGCTGCGCAAGCAGGCTGTCCAGCGCCTGATCGAGCGTATCCGGCGAAAACGTTACGCGTTCTCGCAGCGATACAGGTGCCGTTTTATGGTTAATACCAAGCGCTAAAAGGGTCATGTGTGCGGGAATAGTACCAGCGTTGATAAGGTTAGACTGGGTGCATCATACAGGATGCGTGCGGTCAATAAAAGAGACTGCCCCCTTTTGGAGTAATAGCTTAGTGCACAAATTTGAGCGATTTAAGATAACTTGAACGTAGACGATGTATGATGGCGGCGCTAGCATTAAGAGTTATAACTGCAACGTATCTCAAGGATTTGTCATCATTATGACCCTGCCTGATTTTCGCCTGATTCGCCTGCTGCCGTTGGCGGCCCTGGCTCTTACCGCCTGTACGCTCAACGCGCCGAAAGGTCCCGGCAAAAGCCCTGACTCTCCACAGTGGCGCCAGCACCAGCAGGAAGTACGCGCCCTGAACCAATATCAGACGCGCGGTGCGTTTGCGTATATTTCCGATCAACAGAAAGTCTATGCCCGCTTTTTCTGGCAACAAACCGGACAGGATCGCTACCGTCTCCTGCTGACCAATCCCCTGGGCAGCACTGAACTGGAACTCAATGCCCAGCCGGGCAACGTCGAACTTGTCGATAACAAAGGCAAGCACTACACCGCTGACGACGCCGAAGAGATGATTGGTAAGCTGACCGGCATGCCTATTCCATTGAACAGCCTGCGCCAGTGGATCCTTGGCCTGCCGGGAGACGCCAGCGATTACAAACTCGACGACCAGTATCGTCTGAGTGAAGTGAACTACAGCAAAGACGGTAAAAACTGGAAAGTGGTCTATAGCGCCTACGACAGCAAAATTAAGCCTGCGATGCCGGCAAACATGGAACTGTCCGACGGCGATCAGCGTATTAAGCTGAAAATGGATAACTGGATTGTGAAATGATGACCCACTGGCCCTCTCCGGCAAAACTGAATCTGTTTTTATACATCACCGGGCAGCGTGCGGACGGTTATCACACCTTGCAGACGCTATTCCAGTTTCTTGATTATGGCGACACGATAGGTATTGCGCTGCGTGGCGACGGCGAAATCCGCCTGTTAACGCCGGTGGAAGGCGTTGCACATGAAGACAATCTCATTGTCCGTGCGGCGCGCTTGCTGATGAAGGCGGCGTCTGAAAGCGATCGCCTTCCCAAAGGGAGCGGCGCCGACATCAGTATCGAAAAACGCCTGCCGATGGGCGGCGGTCTTGGCGGAGGTTCGTCTAATGCAGCTACCGTCCTGGTGGCGCTGAATCACCTTTGGCAGTGCGGACTTTCGGTTGATGAACTGGCAGGACTCGGCTTAACGCTGGGGGCGGACGTTCCCGTATTCGTGCGCGGCCATGCGGCCTTTGCTGAAGGCGTAGGTGAAATTCTGACCCCGGTCGAGCCAGAGGAAAAATGGTATCTGGTCGCCCACCCGGGAGTCAGTATTCCGACGCCGGTGATTTTTAAAGATCCCGACCTCCCGCGCAACACGCCAAAAAGGTCAATAAAAACGTTACTAAAATGTGAATTCAGCAATGATTGCGAGGTTATCGCAAGAAAACGTTTTCGCGAGGTTGATGCGGCGCTTTCCTGGCTGTTAGAATACGCGCCGTCGCGCCTGACTGGTACAGGGGCTTGTGTCTTTGCTGAATTTGACACTGAGTCTCGTGCTCGCCAGGTGCTTGAGCAAGCCCCGGAATGGCTCAAAGGCTTTGTGGCGAAAGGTGTCAACCTCTCCCCATTGCACAGAGCGTTACTCTAAATCATTCGGGTTTCAGGAAGATGGCGAAATATGCCAGCATACATGAAACGTGAAAGATGACGAGTAAGCCGGGCAAGCTGAGTTGCGGTGACAACGTCACCCTGTTCCAGACGTTGCATCGCGCTCTTTAATACACCGCATGGAGAGGATACTGCCTGGCCCGCACAGTTTTCGGCAGATTCTTTCCACCAATGGACGCATGCCTGAGGTTCTTCTCGTGCCTGATATGAAGCTTTTTGCTGGTAACGCCACCCCGGAACTAGCACAACGTATTGCCAACCGCCTGTACACTTCACTCGGCGACGCCGCTGTAGGTCGCTTTAGCGACGGCGAAGTCAGCGTACAAATTAATGAAAATGTACGCGGTGGTGATATTTTCATCATCCAGTCCACTTGTGCCCCTACTAACGACAACCTGATGGAATTGGTCGTTATGGTTGATGCGCTGCGCCGTGCTTCCGCAGGCCGTATCACCGCCGTTATTCCTTACTTCGGCTATGCACGTCAGGATCGTCGCGTACGTTCCGCTCGTGTACCGATTACTGCTAAAGTCGTCGCTGATTTCCTGTCCAGCGTTGGCGTTGACCGCGTCCTCACCGTTGACCTGCATGCTGAACAGATCCAGGGCTTCTTTGACGTACCGGTTGATAACGTATTCGGTAGCCCGATCCTGTTAGAAGACATGCTGCAGCTGAATCTGGACAATCCGATTGTGGTTTCTCCGGACATCGGTGGCGTCGTGCGTGCCCGCGCTATCGCTAAACTGCTGAACGATACCGACATGGCTATCATCGACAAACGACGCCCGCGCGCGAACGTTTCTCAGGTGATGCACATTATTGGTGACGTTGCAGGTCGTGACTGCGTGCTGGTTGATGATATGATCGATACCGGCGGTACGCTGTGTAAAGCAGCAGAAGCACTGAAAGAACGTGGTGCAAAACGCGTATTTGCTTACGCTACCCACCCGATCTTCTCAGGTAATGCGGCAAACAACCTGCGCAATTCAGTGATTGATGAAGTCGTTGTCTGTGACACTATTCCACTGACTGACGAAATCAAAGCACTGCCAAACGTGCGTACATTGACCCTGTCGGGTATGCTGGCCGAAGCGATTCGTCGTATCAGCAACGAAGAATCCATCTCTGCTATGTTCGAGCATTAATCGAGCCCGGCTCAAAAACCCGCTGCGGCGGGTTTTTTTATCTGCAACATCTATTTGTATGACTTATGCCTCCTTCACCTGCCATTTAGTTGACAGATGATGCGCTCATGGATGAAACATTATTGTGAACAGATTATTTTCCTCACATGTGATGCCTTTCCGCGCCCTCATCGACGCTTGTTGGAAAGAAAAATATACCGCTTCTCGCTTTACCCGCGACCTGATCGCCGGGATAACCGTTGGGATCATTGCCATTCCGCTGGCGATGGCCCTGGCAATAGGCAGTGGCGTGGCGCCGCAGTACGGCTTGTATACCTCAGCCGTGGCTGGGATTGTTATCGCCCTTACCGGGGGTTCACGTTTTAGCGTATCTGGCCCAACTGCCGCCTTCGTGGTGATTCTGTATCCGGTTTCGCAACAGTTTGGGCTGGCAGGCCTGCTGGTCGCAACGCTAATGTCCGGGATATTCCTGATCCTTTTCGGCCTCGCCCGTTTTGGTCGCCTGATCGAATATATCCCGGTATCCGTTACGTTAGGTTTTACATCGGGTATTGGTATCACCATCGGTACCATGCAGATTAAAGATTTTCTCGGTCTGCAAATGGCCCATGTCCCGGAGCACTACCTGCAAAAGGTCGGCGCGCTGTTTATGGCCCTGCCAACCCTCAACGTTGGCGATGCCGCAATTGGCGTGGTGACGCTGGGGATCCTGATTTTCTGGCCGCGTCTGGGGATCCGACTGCCGGGCCACCTTCCTGCGCTGCTGGCAGGCTGTGCGGTAATGGGGATTGTGAACCTGACCGGCGGCCATGTCGCCACCATCGGTTCTCAGTTCCACTACATTCTGGCTGATGGCTCGCAGGGTAACGGTATCCCGCAATTGCTGCCGCAACTGGTATTACCGTGGGACATGCCGGAGTCAAACTTTACCCTGAGCTGGAGTTCGTTACAGGCGCTGTTACCGGCCGCCTTCTCCATGGCGATGCTCGGGGCGATTGAATCTCTACTGTGCGCCGTCGTACTTGATGGGATGACTGGCACCAAGCATAAAGCCAACAGTGAGCTGATTGGCCAGGGCCTGGGCAACATCGTGGCACCGTTCTTCGGTGGTATCACCGCCACGGCGGCAATTGCCCGTTCTGCGGCAAACGTCCGCGCCGGGGCGACCTCACCAATTTCAGCGGTCATCCACGCGATTCTGGTGATCCTTGCCCTGCTGGTGCTTGCGCCGCTGCTTTCCTGGTTACCGCTTTCCGCCATGGCCGCCCTGCTGCTGATGGTGGCATGGAACATGAGTGAAGCGCATAAAGTGGTGGATCTGCTGCGTCATGCGCCAAAAGACGACATCATTGTCATGCTTATGTGTATGTCGCTGACGGTGCTATTCGACATGGTGATCGCCATCAGCGTCGGTATCGTTCTCGCCTCCCTGCTGTTTATGCGTCGTATCGCGCGCATGACGCGTCTGGCGCCGGTCAACGTAGATGTACCTGACGATGTGCTGGTGCTGCGCGTTATTGGCCCACTTTTCTTTGCCGCTGCGGAGGGATTATTTACCGATCTCGAATCGCGTATTGCAGGTAAACGTATTGTGGTCTTAAAGTGGGACGCGGTCCCGGTACTGGATGCCGGTGGTCTGGACGCTTTCCAGCGGTTTGTAAAACGCCTCCCGGAAGGGTGTGAACTGCGGATCAGTAATCTGGAATTCCAGCCGTTACGTACAATGGCGCGCGCGGGCATTCAGCCGATTGCCGGACGCCTGACGTTCTTCCCGAATAAAGACGCCGCGCTGGCAGATATCAGCTGACGTGTAGCCCGGCCAGGCGAAGCGCCGCCGGGCTACAAATGACAGGCAAAAAAATGGCTCCCGTGTGTGGGAGCCATTTTTATAATCAGCTTATTGCTTACGCGTTCAGCAGTTGCTCAGCTGTCGCTTTCACGCTTGCCAGCAGGACTTTGACATCCTCCAGACACACCGTTGGGTTCAGCAGCGTCAGCTTCAGGCAGGTTACGCCATCTGCTTCGGTCACGCCAACGTTGGCGCTACCAGAAGCCAGCAGAACGTCGCCAATACGCTGGTTCAACAGCGCAACGAACGCCATGTCGTCACTGTGCGGACGGAAACGGAACAGCACGCTTGCCAGCTGCGGCTCCATCACCAGTTCCAGGTGTGGCTGAGTTTTCACAAACGCAGCCACATCACGCGCCAGCGTTACGCCGTTATCAATGATTTCGGCATACTGCTTTTTGCCCAGCGCTTCGAGCCCCATCCACAGCTTCAGCGCGTCAAAACGGCGCGTGGTCTGCAGCGATTTCGACACCAGATTCGGTACGCCCGCCTCTTCATCAAAATCAGAGTTCAGGTACGCCGCCTGGTAACGCATCAGCTCGTAATGACGCGCGTCTTTCAGCAGGAACGCGCCGCAGCTGATGGTCTGGAAGAACTGTTTGTGGAAGTCCAGCGTCACGGAATCCGCCAGTTCAAGGCCGTTCAGGAAGTGACGATACTGCTCAGAAAGCAGTAACGCCCCGCCCCATGCTGCATCCACATGCATCCAGATCTGGTGTTCTGCCGCCAGCGCCGCAATGTCCGCTAACGGATCGATTGCGCCCGCATCGGTAGTACCAGCAGTGGCGACAATCGCCATCACCTGTTCGCCGTTGGCTTTCGCCTGGGCCAGCTTGTCTTTCAGGTCAGCCAGATCCATGCGTGAGAACGCATCGGTCTTCACCTGGGTGACGGAACGGTAACCCAGCCCCATCAGCGCCATGTTCTTCTGCACAGAGAAGTGCGCGCTTTCAGAGCAAAATACTTTGATTTTGCTCAGGTCGCCGGTCAGACCATTCTGCTGAATGGAATGCCCCTGGCGGGCAAAGAAGGCGTCGCGCGCCAGCATCAGGCCCATCAGGTTGCTTTGGGTGCCGCCGCTAGTGAACACGCCCGCGTCGCCTGCCGCATAGCCCACCTGCTCACGCAACCATTCGATCAGTTTGATCTCAATGATGGTCGCCGACGGGCTCTGATCCCAGGAGTCCATACTCTGGTTGGTGGCGTTGATCAACACTTCTGCCGCCTGGCTAATCACCAGGCTCGGGCAGTGCAGGTGCGCCACGCACTGCGCATGGTGAACCAACAAGCTGTCTTTCAGAAAGTATTCAACCGCACGCTCAATAGCGGCCTGGTTGCCCAGGCCCTGAGACGTAAAATTCAGGTTGATACGTTCGCGCAGTTGCTCAACGGTTTTGCCCTGATACATCTCAGGCTGCTTCAACCATTCAACGACCGCTTGCGTACTCTGCTCGATCGCGTCCTGGTAGGCAGCAATGCTTTGTGCCGAGCCGGACAGAATCGGATTTACGTCTGACATTCGATCCAACTCCGTTTAAACCGGCTTCACGCCAGCGCCCAGCAGGGCATTTTCGAATTTATCGAGGAAAATCTCCAGCTCTGCGTTGGTGATCAACAGAGACGGCAGCAGACGCAGTACGCAACCGTTACGGCCGCCACGCTCCAGAATCAGGCCGTTTTCGAAACATTTTTTCTGCAGCAGCGCGGAAAGCTCTCCATCGGCCGGGTAGCAGCCCATGTGATCCTGCGCTTCGTTCGGCTTAACGATTTCCAGACCAATCATCAGGCCCAGACCACGTACCTGGCCGATAACCGGGTAACGTTTCTGCAGGTCAGTCAGTTTGCCTTTCAGCCACTCGCCCTGCGCAGCAACTTTATCGGCAATCTTGTCGTCTTTGAGGATTTTCAGCGTTGTCAGACCGGTCGCCATCGCCAGTTGGTTGCCGCGGAAGGTGCCAGTGTGATGGCCCGGAGCCCACGCATCGAACTGCTTTTTAATGCCCAGTACCGCCAGTGGCAGACCGCCGCCAACCGCTTTGGACATCACGATGATATCCGGCTCAATACCGGCGTGTTCGAAGGCGAACAGTTTACCCGTGCGCGCGAAGCCAGCCTGAACTTCATCGATAATCAGCAGAATGCCATGTTCCTGGGTCACTTTACGAATACGCTGCAGCCACTCGATCGGAGCCGGGTTTACCCCGCCTTCGCCCTGCACCGCTTCGAGGATTACGGCAGCCGGTTTACGCACGCCGCTCTCAACGTCGTTGATCAGGTTTTCGAAGTAGTAGGTCAATGCTTTGACGCCAGCGTCACCGCCGATACCCAGCGGGCAACGGTACTGATGCGGATACGGCATAAACTGCACTTCCGCCATCATGTTGCTGACGGCTTCTTTCGGCGACAGGTTGCCGGTCACGGACAGCGCGCCGTGGGTCATCCCGTGGTAGCCACCGGAGAAGCTGATGATGCTGGAACGGCCGGTAACTTTCTTCGCCAGCTTCAGCGCCGCTTCAACGGCATCGGCACCGGACGGCCCGGTGAACTGCAGGCAATACTCTTTGCCCTGGCCCGGTAATAAAGAAAGTAAATACGATGAGAATTCATCTTTTAACGGTGTGGTAAGGTCAAGCGTATGTAACGGTAAGCCGCTTGTGATGACACTTTGAATGCTCTGCAGCACTTCAGGATGATTATGACCAAGCGCCAGGGTTCCGGCACCTGCCAGGCAATCAAGATATTGATTATTTTCTACGTCAGTAATCCAGACGCCCTGCGCTTTAGCAATCGCTAATGGCAGTTTACGTGGATAGCTGCGGACATTAGATTCAAACTCAGCCTGTCTTGCTAAAAAGGTATCATTGCTCTGTGGTAATGAATTAGCACTTAAAGTATCAATACGGACTTTATCCGTCATCATATCACTCCTACAACCAGGTGTAGATTAACGCCTGATTGAATAAATGGTTATAAGGGTTACCTGTAAAAAAGCGCGGCTAATATATGTTGTTTTAGCCCTGGACTCAATCATTTATTTTTCAACACATTTAGCGGGTGTTTTTTCTTTATAATTCAAAGTGTAACAGCCACCCTTCATTACGAAATCCTAAAGAAATATATCTATTTAATTAACAATTACCGTAGCCAATTGCAACGCATACGATGTTATAAAAACCATGTAATTTTCATGTTTTTATTATTTTTTTACACGTTTTTACCATTAATAATGTACGCGTTTTCTTGTTACGACATGATTTTTCACTTATTTGTCGATAAATCGAATAAAAAAGTCGATCCCTAAATATAAATCACTTAGTATGGCGCGCTTATTTGCAGGCTATGTAAATAAAATTAATGCGCAGCACCCGGTAACGCGTACAGGCGACACGCGTTTTCGACAACAGGAATTCCCTGGGTTGTCAGCAGAAATGTTCGCGGGCGGACATTTCGTAAGGCGAACACCGTTTCCCCTTATGCCGAGAATGAAAATTTTCTAGCCATACTTTTATGGCGCCCTGATATGAGATTGTTATGACTCGCATTTATCCACCATCCGTCGTTGCCAAATTTGGCGGCACCAGCGTCGCTGATTTTGATGCGATGAACCGAAGCGCCAGCATTGTCCTTGCTGATCAAGATGTCCGTTTAGTCGTGCTGTCTGCTTCAGCAGGCGTTACAAACTTACTGGTCGAGCTTTCTGAAGGTCTGGAAACGCATCAACAATTAGATAAGCTTGAGACCTTACGCGCCATCCAATACAACATTATTTCCCGCCTGAAGCAGCCGTCCGTTATCAGCACGGAAATCGATAATCTTCTCAACAACATCCGCCATCTTGCACAAACGGCGACCGTTTCACCGTCTGATGCGCTAAGCGATGAATTGGTCAGTCACGGCGAGCTGATGTCCTCTTTACTGTTTACTGAAGTCTTACGTGAACGGCATGCCGAGGCCGGGTGGTTTGACGCCCGCAGCGTGATGCGTACCAACTCGAGTTTCGGCTGCGCCGAACCCGAACTCAGTACCTTGCACCACCTGGTGGAGACTCACCTGCGCCCTCGTCTTGAGCAAGCGATTATGGTGACCCAGGGGTTTATCGGCCGGGATGCCGCAGGGCATACCACTACGCTGGGACGCGGTGGTAGTGATTACACGGCGACGCTTCTCGGTGAGGCGCTTCACGCCGCACGCGTGGACATCTGGACCGATGTCGCAGGGATCTACACCACCGATCCGCGTATTGCGCCGCGGGCCAAACGGATTGACCACATCTCATTTTCCGAGGCCAGCGATATGGCCGCCTTCGGTGCGAAGGTCCTCCACCCGGCTACGCTGCTTCCGGCAATGCGTAAAAGCATTCCGGTTTTTGTTGGCTCAAGTAAGGATACGGCTGCCGGTGGTACGCTGGTGCATAACACCACCGACAACCCACCTCGCTATCGTGCGCTTGCCGTGCGCCGTAAACAGACGCTGTTGCGATTACATAGTCTGGAGACACAACCGTCCGGTTCTTTCCTGGCGCAGTCCTTCGCCATTTTAGCTCGCCACGCGGTCACGGTGGATTTGGTTACAACCTCAGAGAACAGTATTGCGCTGGCGCTGGACGCGACTCACGCAACCTCAGGTGAAGATCATATACTGACCAGCGCATTGTTTACCGCATTATCCTCCCACTGTCGTGTGGAAGTGGAAACCGGACTGGCATTAGTCACTTTGGTGGGGAATCGACTGACTCAGGCGGCGGGAGTTTGCAAAGACGTTTTTGCCTGGCTTGAAGGGCATACGGTGCGAATGATTTGCCACGGCGCGTCAAATGACAACCTGTGTTTCCTGTTGCCCGCTGAAGACGCGGATAGCGCGGTTAAAACGTTACATTATCGGTTATTCGAATAACGTTTCTTATATTCCATAGCGAATATAAAAGTGCGTTCTATGCAAGGATAATGAACAAGCAAAGTCCTGGTTTTTCAACCAGGACTTTGTATTCAAACCGCAGCCCTCTCTACCGGGAAACGATTTAGTTATGACGATGAGTGGTATCACCGCGACGACAGCGTTTGTCATAATGGCGTACCCACCAGTAACGGTCACTGATTTGCTCGTGCCCGCCCACTCTGGCTCCCGCCAACCACAGAACACCACCTACAAAAATACTGAGCACGGCACCATGTGCGAAAAACTGTGGCAGATTAAATTGCGGCAATTGGTTTAAAATAGAGTAACCAACACCCCCCACCATCACCACCAACCCTAAAGCCATGAGCACGTTACCGAGTAACGAAGCGTTTTTGCGTTTCATGTGTCACCTCCGGAACTTTGGGTTGCTACAGGGAATACCCCTAATCCTTATGTGTAAAGTATAGACAACACTGCCGTTCGCAAGTGCGGGAGCGATCACAATTACAAACACTCGCGCAACAAAACTTTACAAATAAGCTACTGAACATACTCAATTTCTAATAGTCCATTTGTGCAATTATTCAGTTTTTGGCGATTAGAACGCAGTTTTTTGTCAAGAGCAGCATCAGACAGTAAACTACACGTCGTTTATGGAAACACTCAGGACAAAACACGTGACGATTAAATTGATTGTCGGCCTGGCGAACCCCGGCGCAGAGTATGCGGCAACGCGACACAACGCAGGCGCATGGTATGTCGATTTACTGGCAGAGAGATTACGCGCGCCCCTGCGTGATGAGCCGAAATTCTTCAGCTACACCTCCAGAGTAACGCTCGAAGGGGAAGATGTCCGTTTGCTGGTACCGACCACATTTATGAATCTCAGCGGCAAGGCAGTAGGTGCGATGGCCAGTTTTTATCGTATCAATCCCGATGAAATTTTGGTCGCGCACGACGAATTAGACCTGCCGCCTGGCGTGGCAAAATTTAAGCTCGGTGGCGGTCATGGCGGACATAATGGCCTGAAAGACATCATCAGCAAGTTGGGCAATAACCCCAACTTTCATCGTTTACGCGTGGGAATTGGTCATCCGGGTGATAAAAACAAAGTTGTCGGATTTGTTTTAGGCAAACCGCCTGTTTCAGAACAGAAGTTAATTGATGAAGCAATTGACGAAGCGGCACGTTGTACCGAGATTTTATTCAAAGATGGCCTGACCAAGGCAACGAGCCGGTTACACACCTTTAAAGCGCAATAAGCAGCGATGTGCGGCATTTTTCTCGCGTGCTGTGTATAATAGGCAGAGTTATTTACTTTTCTACAATCTGTTTTCCATAACAGGTTGAATATCAAAAGATTAAGGTGATTTAAACATGGGATTCAAATGCGGTATCGTCGGTTTGCCAAACGTAGGCAAATCCACCCTGTTCAACGCGCTCACAAAAGCGGGTATTGAAGCGGCAAACTTCCCGTTCTGTACTATCGAGCCGAACACAGGTGTTGTCCCGATGCCCGATCCGCGTCTGGATCAGTTGGCCGAAATCGTCAAACCGCAGCGTATCCTGCCAACAACGATGGAATTCGTCGACATTGCCGGTCTGGTAAAAGGCGCGTCCAAAGGCGAAGGTCTGGGTAACCAGTTCCTGACGAACATCCGTGAAACCGAAGCTATCGGCCACGTGGTTCGCTGCTTTGAAAACGACAACATCATCCACGTTAATAACAAAGTGGATCCGGCTGACGACATTGAGGTTATCAATACCGAACTGGCGCTGTCTGACCTGGATACCTGTGAGCGCGCTATCCATCGCGTACAGAAGAAGGCCAAAGGCGGCGATAAAGACGCTAAAGCGGAACTGGCTGCACTGGAAAAATGCCTGCCACAGCTGGAAAACGCTGGCATGCTGCGTGCGTTGAAAACGCTGACCGATGAAGACAAAGCGGCTATCAAATACCTGAGCTTCCTGACGCTGAAACCAACCATGTATATCGCCAACGTCAACGAAGACGGTTTTGAAAACAACCCATACCTCGATAAAGTGCGTGAAATCGCCGCAGCTGAAGGCTCCGTGGTTGTTGCAGTTTGCGCTGCCGTTGAAGCTGACATCGCAGAACTCGATGATGCTGACCGTGAAGAATTCATGGCAGAAATGGGTCTGGAAGAGCCAGGTCTGAACCGCGTAATCCGCGCTGGTTACGAACTGCTGAACCTGCAGACCTACTTCACCGCTGGCGTGAAAGAAGTTCGTGCATGGACCATTCCTGTTGGCGCAACGGCTCCGCAGGCCGCGGGTAAAATTCATACTGACTTCGAGAAAGGCTTTATCCGCGCACAAACCATCGCGTTTGAAGATTTCATCACCTATAAAGGTGAACAAGGCGCGAAAGAAGCCGGTAAGATGCGTGCAGAAGGTAAAGATTACATCGTTAAAGATGGCGATGTGATGAACTTCCTCTTCAACGTCTAAACAAAACTTCTCGTCTCATGAGGTTTCATCAAATCTCATGAATATTGAAAAAGTCTACAAAATCCGCGCAATTGCGTGGATTTTTTATTTCAGAGAGTGTGCATCTGTCTCGTAACGAGACAGTCAAAAATGAGTACGTGGATGAGCACAACATTCTGCCATCTTCATTTTTAGTGGGTACGATAACGGTATAATAAATAAACAAGGCCCCGTTAGGTTCACTGATACGCAATGCCGCACTGCCAAGCCGAAAGAAAAACTCCATTGTCTCAATGATTTCAACTCGCTGAGCAGGCTGATGAACTGACCATCTTCCAGAAGGCCGCGACATACTTCGCGAAGCGCCTGAATGGCCTGCGGCCTGAGGATGACCTGGATGTGCCTGCAGGCTTGAGGAAATTGCCCAATAAAATCATTGTTATCTCTTACACATCCGGTCCTTATGTGCTGTATGCGAAACAGTGAAAAACCACAAAGCCCCGCGTAGCCTGCGAGGCTTTGTTATCTGGTGCGTTACGTCATCTGACGGGCAATATACCCTGCCCCTTTGATCGCCAGTTGGGCGATCTCGTCTTTATCACAGATAAAATGGACCGGGTTCTCAAGTCCATATCGGCTGCGCCATAAAGAACGATACATTTCGCAGCGCTGCCGCTTGCCTGTCAGCACAATGTCGCCTTGCAGAGAAAAGCCTAAACGCTCGGCCTCATCAAAGAGTTTCATGTCATCCGCCGCCAGCGCCGCCTGACAAAAAAATGTTCTTTCGACTGCGGTGCACGGCAACGAGAACTCGATAAAACGCGTAAACAGCAGCGTGCGCAGAAGGCCCGCATGATGCACGCTATCACAGGCATATTGCAGGATGTCCGCCGAGAAAAAATCGTCATCCTCTTCTTCCAGCATACTGGCGCCAATAAACGTCTCTTTTTTCACCGCCGCATAAACCTGCCCGCTCAGACTGGTAATACTGCCGGCGATTCTTCCCTGCGCGTCAATGTGGATAAGCTTGGTTGTTGAACCCAGTTCGATCATCGTCAGCGGCAGGTTCCTGTAAAGCGACGTCATCAGCCCCACGGCCTGAGTCTCTTCCCCGCGCATCAGGTCGATATCCCGCAGGCTGGACCAGCAACGATCCGCCTGCGCATTTTTGATACCAGGGACAAAACGGATCTCCAAATCCAGAGGCAGTATTGCGGGATCTTTTACCTTCACCACCCGGGAGACAAGCTGCTCAAGGCTCACCGGAGCGGTGATATGCGGTATCTCCAGCAGCCCGAGGTTAGAGGTGATCATTCCCGAAGCAATCGCAAAACGCACATCACCAGTCGTCAATTGGTTAGCGTGCAGCAGTTCACTTATCCCTGCGGCAATGGCGTCTCTGAAATCCCCCTGAGAACGGGCCTTCCCGGAGTTAACGCCAACAGCGAGGAGATGTTCAGCAACGATCTCCTCATCGCGTAACAAATAGAGCCGGGTCTGGGTTGAACCGCTGTCGATGATAATAATCATAAGCTTGCTCCTGAGGCGGTGACGTGGGTTTAGAGGCTTTGCTGATAAATGGCGCGAATCTCATCGGCGTCAGGCACGCGGGGATTATTCGCAAGCACGACACGCATCGTGGTAGTGGCATTGCCAATAAACCAGTCGAAATGTTCCTCTTTAACGCCCAGAGAGCTGAGCGACGGCAGCATATTGACGTAGCCCAGCAGCGAACGCACCGCATCAATACTGCTTCTCGCCGCTTCTTCTTCGGTCATATTGAGGGTATTCACGCCAAGCGCTTTGGCGATAGCGGCGAATTTTTGCGGCGCGCTTTGCCAGGTGAATTCCATAAAGGCCATGTAAATGGCGGCAATGCCTTCGGCATGTACGACATCAAGCAACCCGCCCATCGGGTGCTGCAACGCATGGGGCAATGTCGTCCCGGCACAATCAATCGCCATACCCGCCAGCGAACTGGCAAAAGTGACTTTTTCCCACGCCTCAATATTGGTGACATCGTCATAAACCTGCGGTAAATATTTGCCAATCAGCTCAACCGCCTGTAATGAAAGCATTTCACTCATCGGATGGGCATTTTTCGAAATAAAGGACTCCAACGAATGAAACAGGACATCTGCTCCCGGACCGGCAATAACGCGCCGGGGTAACGTCAGCATTAATAAAGGATCAATAATTGCCGCCTTCGGATAAATCAGCGGATTCACCAGCCCTTTTTTGTCATTGGTTTGTGGATTCGTAAATACCGCCGTTTTATTCGCTTCGCTGCCCGTGCCTGCGGTAGTCGGAATTAACACTACCGGTAGCGCCGAATCAGCCGGAGTTTGTCCAAATACATAGTCCCAAATTCCTCCGCTATTACAGGCCATAAAGGCAATGCCTTTTGCCATATCCATCGCGCTTCCTCCGCCAATGCCGACAATCACATCGCATTGCTGTTCACGGGCGAACGTAGCCCCTTCATCGACAAGGGTTGAAAGCGGGTTCTGCATGAAACGGTCAAAACAGACGGACGTCACGCCCGCCTGCGTCAATACATCAACCAACGCCGCCAACTGCCCCGTGGGCTTCGCACTATCTGAAGCAATGATCAGCGCCTTTTTGCCGTATTGCGCGGTAATTGTTCCCGCCTGTGCCAGTTTCCCCTGGCCAAAATAGAAATTAACCGGATTAACGAAATTAAATCCTGACATAATTTTTCCCTTATGGTGTGAATTCACGATGAAGTTAATGCGGCGCGCGATGCCCATTAATAATCAGCCATTCGCCTGAACGAGAAGCTACTCAATACGCATCACCGACAGTCCAAAATATATATTTCACCCTGAACCTCAATTGTGATTACTATCGCTTTATTCACCCTAATAATCCCTATATATGAAACGCGAGTTTATAATGTGGTATTGTGTGAGCGAATTCATATTTCCAGTTAATTGACTATGGAAATATACCGCCATCAAATAAGCGACCTGGCGGAAATTATCATGACCTCCTCTCCTTCGACTGTGAACGGTGTACAAACGTTACTGCGCGGACTGGCTGCCATCGAAGCGGTTGCCGCAGGACATCATGATTTACGCGCAATCAGTCAGCACATTTCCGCACCGCGCAGTACAACGCATCGTCTGATCAGCGCCCTGGTCGCTCAACGATATTTGCGACAAATTTCCAGCCGGGGCTATTTTCTCGGGCCAAGACTGATTGAGCTGGGCGGCGCATCGCTTGCTGGTTATCCGCTACGCATCGCTGCCCGCCCGCTGCTCGAAGCGCTGGCTCAGCTCACTCAGGACACCGTCCATCTCGGCATTCGCGAGCAAGGCGACGTGTTGTATATCGATAAAATTCCCGGTACCCGCGGGCTGGAGATGCGCTCGCGCGTTGGGCACCGTATGCCGCTGTTTTCGACTGGCATTGGCAAAGCGCTGATGCTCGGCGCGACGATGGCGGAATGGCAGCACTTTTATCGACTGCATAATCCCGGCGCGGACGCCGGTTCCTTTATTCGCAGCATGCACCATTACGCTGAGCGCGGTTACACCCTGGATCTGGAAGAGAACGAGCTCGCCATCCGCTGCGTGGCGGCACCGATTCGGGATGCCGGAAATCAGGTTGTCGCCGCTATTTCCGTCGCCAGCATCGCCCCCTACATGCCGGATGAACGCATGCAGGAGCTCAGCGGCATCGTAAAACGTTACGCTGAGGACATTTCCGCAGAGCTGGGCTGGGTGGCACATCGAACCTCTCTGATTTATCCCTTCGTCTCTACGCATGCAAAAGGATCCTGATATGACTGCATTGATCGCCCTGGATTGGGGAACCAGCGCGCTACGCGCCTACCGCTTAGCCGCAAACGGCACCGTGACTGCACGGCGGGAACTTCCCCACGGCATCATGAAATTACCCGACGCGCCCAATCGGCTGATGAGCTTTCGTCTGGCCTTCGACCTGGCCTGCGCAGACTGGCTGGCAGCCGATCCCGCCTGTCCGGTTATTGCCAGCGGCATGATTGGCAGCGCCCAGGGCTGGCAGCCCGCGCCCTATTTGCCTGCGCCCTGCGATGCTCGTCAGTTGGCGGAGCAGTTAACCCGCGTCGATGTCGATGACCAGCGCTGCTTCTATATCATTCCTGGCGTTCAGCAAACGAACCTTTTGCCGGAAGTGATGCGTGGAGAAGAAACCCAGGTGTTCGGCGCGATAACGGGTGATGAACGCCTGCGTGATGTTCAGGCCAGCGGCAGAAAATCGCTGATTGCCCTGCCCGGTACGCATTCAAAATGGGTGAGCGTCACGCAGGGGAAAATTGACCGCCTGCGTACGTTTATGTCGGGGGAACTTTACGATGTGCTGCGCCACCATTCGATACTGGGGCTGACGATGCAGCCCCCTGAAACTCCTGACTGGCAGGCTTTTGCTGAAGGCATCCGCGTCGCCCGCCAGCAGCCAGGCAATTTGCTCGGCTCTCTCTTTTCGGTGCGCACCCGGCTCCTTTGTCAGCAGCTATCGCCGCAACAACAGCCGGACTATCTCTCGGGTCTCCTGCTGGGCAATGAGCTTGCCATCGCGCTGGATGGGATCTCCGCCGATACCGACATCACCTTAATTGGTTCGCAGCCGTTGTGTCAGCGCTACCAGCGCGCCATGGCGATTTTTGAATGCCGCAATCCGGTGTATATCGCTCCCGGAGCGGCGGAACAGGGAATGTGGCAGGTAGCGCGTTACGCCAGTCTTGTGGCCTGATTTCCCGTTGACCTTTTTCTCGACCAACACCAGGAACTGACTATGGATTTTATCACCACGCTACGTCAAACCGGTCTGATTGCCATTCTGCGCGGTATACCGCCCGAACAGGTTGAAGCCGTCGGAGCCGCCCTGTATGAACAGGGATTCCACATCATCGAAGTCCCGCTTAATTCGCCTGAACCCTTGCTGAGTATTTCACGTCTGCGTCGTATTTTACCTTCGGACTGTTGGGTGGGCGCTGGAACGGTGATGACCGTGACTCAGCTGCATGACGTGGCGCAAAGCGGCGGCCAGCTGATTATCTCTCCCCATACCGATCCGGTATTAATTGAAGAGACAAAGCGCGCGGGATTGATAAGCCTCCCCGGGGCGGCGACGCCAGGCGAGGCTTTCAGCGCGCTGGCGAAGGGAGCGGATGCGGTGAAACAGTTTCCCGCTGAGGCGATCCCTCCCGTCGTGGTGAAAGCGTGGCGCGCCGTGATCCCCGCGGCGATCCCGCTGCTGCCCGTTGGTGGAATCACGCCGCAGGCAATATCCGACTATCGCGCTGCCGGAGCCAGTGGATTCGGCCTTGGCGGCGCGCTTTACCAACCAGGTATGACAGCAGAGCAAGTGGCCAGTCGCGCCGCTGACTTCGTGACCGCCTGGAGAACGTCCTCGCCCCTTAATACATAAAAAGAACCAAACGGAGTTGACTATGAAAATTCAAAAATTTACCTCTGGATTATTAACCTCGCTGTTAGCCGCCAGTTCATTACTGCTGGCAAGCCCGACTCAGGCGGCGGATTATCCTACGCGCCAGATAGAGCTGATCGTCCCCTTCGCCGCTGGCGGCGGCACCGATCTGGTGGCGCGCGCATTTGCTGAAGCCTCTAAACCGCACTTTCCGGTAGGCGTTGGCGTCATTAATAAGCCTGGCGGAGGCGGCGCAATTGGTTTTAGCGAGCTTGCCGCATCGCGCCCTAACGGCTACAAGCTGGCGATGGGCACCGCCGAACTGACTATCCTGCCCTCTCTGGGAATGGTGAAGTTCAAAACGGAGGACTTTACTCCACTGGGTCTGTTCAATATGGAACCCAGCGCCGTGACCGTTAAAATCGACGCACCATGGAATACGCTGGAAGAGTTCCTCGCCTGGGCGAAAGAGAATCCGGGCCAGGTCAGGGTTGGCAACTCAGGAACGGGCGCAATCTGGCACCTGGCAGCCGCGTCGCTGGAAGATAAAACCGGCGTGACCTTCAACCACGTTCCTTTCGATGGCGCGACGCCAGCCGTCACCGCGCTTTTAGGCGGGCACATTGAAGCCGTTACGGTGAGCACTGCGGAAGTCCTCAACCAGGTTGAGGATGGCAAGCTGAAAACACTGGCCGTAATGAGCACTCAACGTGACGCCAACATGCCTGACGTCCCCACGCTTCAGGAAAAAAACATCGATCTGTCGATCGGCGCATGGCGTGGGCTGGTTATCTCCAGCAAAACCCCGCAAAACGTGATCGATTTTCTGACCACCGCTATCGCCGCCACTGCCGATGAACCCTCTTTCAAGGAAGCGTTAGCCAAAATGCGCCTCAACTATGTCTGGCTCGATCGTGCTGAATTCCAGGCATTGCTTGAAGAGCAGCAGCGCGATTTCTCCGTCACCATCGAAAAACTGGGCCTCGGTCAAAAATAACGGTGACGTCCGGCCAGCCTCCTCTGGCCGGATAGTCCTCATGGGAGTCGTTTATGGTTGAAAATCCGTTAACTCCGACAACGCCGCCGCCAGCGTCTACGGCAGAACGACAATGCTACATTTTGGTCGCTCTGCTGCTGTGTCTGATCGCCGTAGTGGTGCTGGCGATTGCCAAAAGCTTTCCTGCAACGTCCATTTCTACAGATATCGGGGCGGGCGCATTTCCTTCGGTTTATAGCTGGTTGCTGATTATTCTCTCGTTGATCTTAATTGCTGGTCAGTTCTCTGGTACCACGCTACGCCAGCTGCTGGTTCTACCCACTCGCCCCACTCAGGGGTTTGGACGCTGGACGGGGCCGTTTTGTACCGTCGTCACCTGCGTGGCATACCTCTACGCCATGCAGCTTTTTGGCTACCTGGTCGCAACGGTACTTTTTATGATGCTGATTATGAAAATCTCCGGTATCCAACGCTGGTGGGTTAATGGGCTGCTGGCCATCGTGCTCTCCATTACGCTGTATATCCTCTTTTCGCTGGCGCTTAACGTTCCGCTGCCGGAAAGCAGCCTCCTGGAATCGCTGACTCTGGAGTAATTATGTCCCAATTTGATCTTATACTCGGCGGCGTAAATAGCTTGCTGGCCCACCCGGAAGCCATTTTATTTTCAATGATTGGCGTCTGGCTTGGCATCCTGGTGGGCGCGTTACCGGGCCTGACTGTCACCATGAGCGTTGCCGTAATGCTGCCTTTTACCTACGGCATGGATCCGATTTCTGGCTTACTGATTATCTCCGGCGTCTTTTTTGGTGGCGTTTATGGTGGTTCGATTATTGCCATTCTGCTCCGGATCCCCGGCACGCCAGCCGCCGCGGCAACGGCGATTGACGGCTATGAACTGACGAAAAAAGGTCAGGCCGGTGTGGCGCTGGGCACGGCGACTTTCTCCTCTTTTTTCGGCGGCACCCTCAGCATAATCGTGCTGATGTTCCTCTCGCCGATTCTGGCCGAGGTGGCGCTAAAATTCAGCGCCGCAGAGACGTTTGCGCTGGCCGTTTTCGGCTTGAGTATTATTGCCAGTATTTCCGGTGAATCGCTGATTAAGGGGCTGATCGCTGGCGTTGGTGGTTTGCTGGTCGCGACCATTGGCCTCGATCCGATGGGCGGATTTCCGCGTTTCACCGGCGGTTTTGTCGAGCTGATGAACGTGCCTTTTATCCCGGTGATGATTGGCCTGTTCGCCACTGCAGAAGTGCTTAAGTCGCTGGAAAAAGACGAGGTAGTGAGCAAGACGGTGCAGTACGCTATTGGTCGAATCATTCCGCCGTGGTCTACGTTCAAACGTCTGATTGTCACGCTGCTGCGCTCCTCCGGTCTGGGCGTGTTTATTGGCATGATTCCCGGCGCAGGGGCGGATATTGCCGCTTTCGTTTCTTACAATGAAGCGAAGCGCTTTGCCAGGCCGGAAGATCAGTTTGGCAAGGGTGAACTCAAAGCGGTTTCGGCCTGTGAAGCAGGCGCTAATGGCTGCACGGGCGGCGCACTGTTACCTATGCTGACGCTGGGAATTCCTGGTGACGCCACGACGGCGGTAATGCTGGGCGCGCTGACGCTACAGGGAATGCAGCCTGGGCCTCGACTATTTACCGAACACAGCGATACGGTCTATATGCTGTTTGTCGGAATGCTGTTTTGCTATCTGATGCTGCTTATTCTTGGCCTGGTTTCCGTTCGTTTCATCGCCAAAATGATCAACATTCCCAAGAGCGTCCTGACTCCGCTGATCCTCGCACTGTGTATCGTCGGCACCTATGCTCTGAACAACAGCATGTTTGACGTCGGCATTATGCTGGTCGCGGGCGTGATCGGCTATTTCATGCAAAAAGGCGGTTTCCCGGCATCTCCTGTCGTGCTGGCACTCATCATGGGGCCGATGGCGGAAAGTAACTTCCGTCGCGCGATGTCGCTGTCCAACGGGAGTTTTGATTTCATTTATACCCGTCCCATCACCGCCACGCTCCTGCTATTGGCGATGCTGACTCTGTTTGGCCCAATGGTACGCAAGGCCATAGCCGCAAGACGCGCACGTAAAAATCATTTGCTCTCCTGAATGAGCAGAAACGGGCAGAAAATCCGTCACTGTTACACGGAATTTCTGCCCGCGGTGGCGAAATCACGGCGCGGTTACATTTTTATCGCACAGAATAGGTTATTGTTATCGTACTGATCTTAAACATGAATATGACCACTGTATCAGGGTGAATTATGGATGCTCAACCTACCGAAATTACGGGAGTACAAACCCTACTGCGCGGTCTTGCTGTTATTGATGCCGTCGCGTCAGGATGTCGGGATTTACGCAGCGTCGGCGAGTTTACCGGAACCAGTAAAAGCACGACCCATCGGCTGCTCAGCGCGCTGGTACAACAGCGTTTTCTTCGCTTCACTCACCACGATGGCTATGCGCTCGGCCCACGCTTAATTGAGCTCGGCACCCGTTCACTGGAAAATACGCCGCTTTATCCTCTGGCGCGCCCCTTCCTGCAACAGCTGGCGGATTTTACCCGCGACACGGTTCATCTGGGGCAACGGGAAGGCGCGGAAGTCCTGTATATCGATAAAATTCCTGGCCAACAGGGACTGGAAATGCGCTCGCGTATTGGGCATCGCATGCCGCTGGTGCTGACCGGCATTGGCAAAGCGCTGTTACTCGACGCGGATGAATCCGAATGGCGTCAGCTTTTTTTAGCCCATGGCGAATTATGTCATCTCCCGGACTTCCTCGGCCGAATGCGCGGCTACGCCGACGCAGGCTTCGCGTTCGATCTTGAAGAAAATGAGCCGACGATTCGCTGCGTGGCGGCTCCGGTTTACGATGCCGGAAACCATGTGGTCGCGGCCATCTCCGTCGCCAGCACGGTCATCTATATGCCGGACGCACGCATGCAAGAACTCGTCCCTCACGTCAAAGAGTGCGCTAAAAAAATATCGCAGGAACTGGGCTGGCGCGCCCCTTCTTTTACCCCGTAATCCCACCGCTTAATGTCAACATCCTTGAGTGTTAACGGGCGACATATCGATTGCAGCTATGTCGTCTGTTGCTGTCCCGCGAGTAGAGTGCTCCACTGCCGGGTTCTCCAACATGCAGGTTCGAAAACACACTCTTTTTCGTGCAAGAGAAGAATCGTTGCCAGCCGCGAATGTCCTTTTAGCCTCCTGACGCTGACTTCTGGCTTCAGCCAGAGAAACATCGGGGTAAACGCCAATAGCGGACAGGAATAATGAATAATACCGATCGGCACGATCGACAGAATCGATTATGAACAAGCAAATGCTTTATCGTCGGACGTGGAAAACTAATCGAAAAAGAAGAACCAGACACAGCGGCAACGTGGAAAACGGTGTGTGTAGCAGCCTGCAAGGCCTGGCGGTCAATCTATTTTTGACGCAAAGAAACTAAGGTGAACTATAAGAGCAGGTTATCATTCAGATAAGCAGAATAGATTTTTTGTTTATAATTTATTATGTTAGCTTAAATTAAGACGCGGGATCGCACTCATCCTGGCTGCGATTCTGGTCTTATCTGATAGCACCACGCGTGCGGGAGGAAAAAATGAGTCAACCTGTTTATCAGAATATCGCGCAGGAAACGAAAACCTCCCTGGATGAATGCTTTGCTCAGCGTGTGATTCCTCTGGAGCAGCAGTATCTCGCCGGGCTTCAGGCGCTGAGAACAACACTTTTCGGTCAGCAGGAAATGGCTGAGCTTTCACCCGCGCAGCGTGACGAGCTGACCGCCTGGGTTGACGAACTCGATCGTCGCATCATCACCTATCAAACATTGTGCACCAAATATCTGAACGCCCTTAACTCTGAGCAGCAGCGTGAATTAATGACCTTTATGCTCTTCGGCGATACCCGGACAGCACGGGCACAGAAGAATATCCAGGAACATATACAGCTGCGCAGCGAAGCCGTGAACAGAATCAACGAGCGGCTGGCCGATCTGCACTCTCCTGAAGCGCTCGAACGTCAGCTTCAACAGCGGCTGGAAAAAGAAATCCACATCCGCCGTTTTCTTGACGAATCCACCCACTATCGCCCTGTGCGTAAAACAGGCTGAACGGTTGCTCAGCTTTTATTGCCGGATGTCGGCGTAAACACCTTATCAGGCCTACAGATGTGGAACCCGCAGGTCTGATAGCGCTGCGCCATCAGGCATTTTATCTCTGTCGTCAGCCCTCTTCGCTTTCTGATTCCCCGGCAGTAAAAACTGGTTCAATGCGCTTGATACCCGCGCTGTTAATAATGATGCGTGCCCGCTCCAGAAAACTCTCTTTGCCATCCGTCACCCGATGAATAAGGTTGATGTGATAGACCTTTTCCCCGTACAGCACCTGCTCATCATCCAGAGTCGGTAATTCATTCAGCAACTCATCGGTGTATTTCAAAAAAGGGGTGATATCCAGGCGCGTAATATCCATCACAGAACGATTCACGGCGGAAAACATCTGGTCCCCGCCGCGCAGATGAACGTGTTTGGAGTAGTGCAAAATGTCTTCGCTCAGATAATAGTTTTGAATATCCAGAATGTGCACCTTACGGCGCATCGTCCTGACGTCATCGGGTAGCTGACGCTCCCCCACAAAGACGAAAGATTCGTTGCACTTACCGACCGGAGAGCGCAGGTTCTTATAAATTATCTGCTGTCGGTCAGGTAGCCAACGGCGAAATGTCGAAAACAATCGCGCCCGAAATCCCTCTTTCATTCTGTCTTTAAAGATATAGCCAATCACCATTGCGAGAAATAGTTGAAAGCTCAGCGCTCCATATTTCCCCTGCCAAATAAACGCCACCGCCGTCGCGAAAATCATCGCAATTGCCGCGGCGATTCCGGCAATGGTATGCGCCAGAAAGGTCTCGCCTTTTTTACGCCGGATATCCAGATACATTGGACTGCTGATATATTTTTTCAGGGTATTAACGTGATAAATCACCAGTTCGTTATCCGAATTAGGTGACGGGAAAGTCCCCGGATGATTGGCTTTGCGATACAGCATCTGCTCGCGCCAGAAAATACGCAGAGTATCGTATCCCGGTGAAGGCGAAAGATCATTGAGCAATTTACGACCATAGTGTGTCAGCATCAGTGAGAGGAATTCGTCACCATAGTCAATGATGCGTAACGCATTGACCTCAGCCACCTTTGACATTTTTATCCGCATCCGACGATAGTTATTGAGAATATCCTCTGCGGTGGCGGCGAAGCTCAGCAGCGCCTGCTCCTGTTTGTCTTCGCTCAACTTGCCGATATAACGTACCTCTACGTGAAGCGCCCGTTTGAAGGTCAGGCAAAACATTTTGAGTCGGTATTCAAAACCCTGAGCAGAGGTATCTTTGCTCTGTTCGGTAATTAACCGTTCAATTGTCCCCAGCGTCTTCGGCACGCTGACGGACAATTTACGCAGCGACAGGGTGGGAGGACGCAGGCGAATATAGTTCTTCAGGTTTTGCTGAAAGGCCTGCGGCGGAAATGTCCAACGATTGATCTGCAAACTGGAAGGAAAGAATAGCCAGGTTTCAATATGGTAGTTTTCGCTTCGTAGAGGTTTGGTGCCGACTTTCTGCGGGAAAAAAATCCGCTGCTTAATTTCGATACAGCGTTTTCCTGATGCTTTTATCGTATCGCCTGGCATCTTTGCCTCCTGCAAATCAGGCGGTAATTTGAATTACCGCCTTCACATCAATGCTACCAGAGGGCGCTATTGAACCCCATCAGCGGCATGACATATTGAGTCCATAAAATCAGTAACACCCAAATAATAGCCATCTGGATAATACCATATTTGAAAGACTCGCCGGTCGAGTAGTGATCGAGCAGGTAACTGATGTTTGCGGGTTTAGAGTTAAAGTAGAGCACGTAAACCTGGTTAATCAGGAATGCCATCGGCAGACAGAATCCCACCACGTCCCAGCCGAACTTTTTAGCGATACTGATAATGATCGGGAACATAATGATGGTACGTGCCGTTTTACTTTCGCTCACCAGCGTGGTGATGGCGAACACGCCGCTCAGTACGGCAAAGACCAACAGTTTGCCGCCACCTGAAGGGTCGATCTGCCATTTATCAAACAGGCTGTGAATATAGAGGCCGACGATATCCGTCTGATCGACCATTCCGCCAAGGACGTAAGCACCAAAGCTGAACATCAGCATATGCCAGGGAATGTCCGCGTCGTTCCACTTCATCACGCCCAGCGCCGGAAGTTTGCACACCGAAGGCATCAGAACAACGCAGGCACCCGCCACGGCGATAACTTCGGCACGCATACCGTGCACCCTGTCGGTCGCCCACAGCAACAAGACGATAATAAAGGTCAGCGCCGCGCGAACTTCACCCGAGCTAATCTTACCTAGCTGCGCCAATTCCCCTTTCAGGCGATCCATGCCGCCTTCAATTTTCGGCTTAGCATCTTCTTTCTTAATGGGGAAAATCCAGCGAGTTCCGGTGTACCAGGCAATGGCACACTGAATCAGCGCCAGTGGACACAGGGCAATGAACCAGTCGCCGTAATAGACTTTGAATCCCGCCTGCTCCATCATCGCGACCGCCAGCAGGTTAGCTGCGGAACCGGTAATAAAGGCGCTGGCCGACACGTTATTCGCCAGCAGGTTCAGCAGCACCATATTGCGCCCGACGTTATTGCGTTTTTCCCCGCCGGTCGCACCGTAGATGGCGGCGATAACCATAAACAGCGGTAACAAGAGCGCCGTTTTCGCTGAGGTCGCACTGATGAACGCCCCGAGAATCAGGTTGAGTAATATAAAGCACCAGAACAACAGCGAGATATTATTCCCCATGCGTACCAACAGCCAGAGCGACATACGCTTCGCCAACCCTGTAACCACCAGGGCACTGGCCATGATGAAGCTGGCAATGTTCAGGATCATTACTGGTTCACCCAGCATGGCAAACGCAGGACGCATCTTCATTGTGCCGGTCAGGATCACCGTGACGACCACGATAAGCGAGGTGAGATAGTTCGGAATCGCCTCCGTCAACCACAGCACCAGCGAGGCAAGAAAAATTCCCGTTGCGCTGTAACAGTTGGCCGGAGGAACTTTGGTTTGGGTATCGAACATTTCGATAGGCCCGACCCACTGTAAATGAAAGAACAGGAACAGCAGGATAGCCAGCGGCATACCGATGAATTTGATCCGCTCCATCCAGATACCGGCTTTAATCTCCTTGAATTTCTCCAGAGAATAATTGCTCATATCCAGCGGATCGAAAACTTTCTTAGCGCCTTTGTCTGACATGGCCATGTCTCCTTATGCGCCTCCATGGGCAGCAAGCTACCCATGGAGGCGTGAATTTCACATGCCAACAACCTGTCTGGCGGCTTTCAGATAATTCGTGTTAGGCAGTTCGTCGAGCCCCAGCGCCGCAACCGCTGCCTTAATTCCGGCATAATCTTCACTTTCGCAACAGGCGGTTTCGACCATCGCACCGTTAAACCATACCTGCGCGTATTCGCTGATGATGCCGTTAACGGAAAAACCGTAGCGCATTTTCTCTACCTTAACCGGTACTAAATCGCTACTGGCCCGCGCCATATTGGTAAATTCTTCCAGGGTATAGCTCTCTTTATCCAGCGCCATGTTGACCTGGAGGTGCTGCAAAATGGTGGCTAACTCCTCACGCTGCACCGGGAATTGAAACTTGCCGCGCGGCTGGAAGATCTCATAGCCTTCAGGGGTTTCGCCGGTTTTCGTTTTGATATCCAGCAGACCGTCGCGGACTTTAACGTTAACCGTATCGGTATGTAGCGACAGAAAGTAGGTCTCTTCCGGCATCTTACGAGCCTTAAATAATGTGGCTTTGGCATCCCACATTTTTTCTTTTACCCGTTCGATAATGCCGTGGCCGAATACGCGGAACTCCGCGCGAGGAATGATTTTTTCAGCATCGCTCGACGACGTGGCGGTATTCTTATCCATATGCGTAGCCATTGTGATTCTCCTGTTCCATTAAGAATGGTGAATGCCGCTATTTATCCCATTCGGTAAAAGGATGGGCGACCATATTGGAGTTGAAATAGCGTGGATCGCCGCTCACCTCTTCACCAATCCACTCGGGTTTATCGAACTGCTGCTCTTCACTTTTCAATTCCACTTCTGCGACGATCAGTCCGGCGTTAACCCCCATGAATTCGTCGATTTCCCACACCACATCACCCACCGGGATTTTGTAGCGTTTCTTTTCGATAATGGGGCGCTCTGCCAGCTCATCCAGCATGGCACAGCAATCGGCATACGGAATTTCGTATTCATATTCAGTTCGCGTTGCAGAAACGGTAACTCCCTTGATGGTCAGGAACGCCTTATCGTTTATCGTCCGGATACGAACGGTTCTCTCTTTTATACTGCTGAGATATCCCTGACGATAAACGGTTCCCTCTGCAAGTGCGCGCCACTGCTCTGAGCACACCAGGAATTTCCTTTCAATTTCTTTAGCCATCTTAAGCCTCTCATTGTCGGAACATCTGTCGATAGTTATTCACTATCTCTCTTAATTGACTCCATATTAGGCAGGCTTCTGACAGGATTAAAAATTGTAAATCAGTATCAGACCTATAAGCTCAGTTTATAGGTTGATACCGATCACATTTATTATTTTCTCATTAATTTTAGAGAGTTAAATTTGATAGGGGCGTAAGGAATGTGTTCGGCTTATAGGCTGTTTTTTCAGACATAAGCGTATGAGTCCTTGTTGTATCAAGGATAATGAACAATGCCACTTAGCGATGATTATGGAATATATTTTCCAGCAGCTCAGGAAAACTCCCCCACTCATTATCTGGAGTGTCATCATAAAGCAGTGAAATAAAGCCGAGGGCGGCGCGGGACAGTGAGTGCTCCCCCTGGTAAACAAGGTAGTAATCTACCGCGAGATTAAAACCTTTGACATGAAGTTCAACCAGCTCACCGCTGTTCAACTCATCGGATATCGCCAGATGAGGAATCACGGTTACGCCATAACCGCTGCCGATAAGCCGTTTAGTCGCCTCCAGATTAGAGAGCGTCACACGGTTTTGCGGAGCGGTGTTCGCTGAGTGACGTTTAAACCACGAATTTATTTTGGCTCTTATCCGTGTTCCTTTCTCACGCATAATGAAAGGTGATTGTAGTAATTCATCCGGACTCATATCCTGCCCGGCACATGTCGCCAGGGGGGAGTGCTTGCCCACCACTACTTTGTAGTTTTCCCGATGCAGAAATACCTGTTGTAACGGAGAGCGAATTACGGAACGTCCGGCAAAACCGATCTCAACCTCGCCGCTGGCGACCAGTTCTGCAATGTGGTGCGAGTTACCGGTCAGAATTTCCAGTTCAATTCCCGGAAAGCGTTCGTGGAAACGCTGAATAAAACGCGTGAGATAGTAAGTGCCCATCACGCCCGTCGCCCCGATGGTCAGACGGCCTACCTGTAGTTTACTGATGTCCTGAAACACGCTCTGTACTTCATCAAAAAGATGAAAAATACGCTGTGTGTATTCAAACAGGACTTCGCCTTCTTTGGTTAAACTAATTTGCCGACGGGAACGATCGAATAATGACACCTTCAGATAGCTTTCCAGTGCCTGGATCTGCATGCTGATGGCGGGCTGAGATAAAAAGAGTGCCTGTGCGGCCTTAGTAAAACTGCCGCTGATAACAACCTGGTTGAACGTCTTAAAATGGTCAATATCCATATTTAGGTACCAGCGGTTAGAGGTGCGTTTAACGATTCTGAATATGAATATACCGAATTAACACAGAAAAAGCAGGGGAGCATCCGTTCGTTTTACTGGATGACGTATTCCGGAAACCGCATGAGAAAAGGTGATAATGCCTCGCTGTCTCTAAAAGCCGAAGCGCATCCACGCAAACAGGGCGTTACCATTGTTATACGTACCTGTTCCGGGGTTATAGGGGAGGCTTTTGGCATTTTACACTGTCGTTCATCCCGCTGCTGCAACGGTGTAGTTCTGGCCAAGGACCAGTTGAGCGGATTCGCGTTTAAACTCTGCGCTGAAATTTCTTTTTTTCATTGGGACACCTGTATTGTTCTGAGATGAGCATATCACCTCTGCTCAGGTGGCCAAATTCAATAAACCACTACAGTAGAAATAAAAGGGATTTTGCGAATTTAACTAAAGGTGGTTAAGTAATAAGTGAATTAGCTCAGTTATATTACCAGGTGATAATAACCATTATTTGCAAGTAAAGAGTTAAAGTCGAAATTGCAATTTTCTGCAGGTAGACCAATGACGCTTTCTTTTGGCATCCGAAATTTTTATATTTCCGATCCAGAGGGGAATCTGCTTGAAATAGGAAGCACGAACGAGAAGTTAGGGGGCGCATGACGGAGCAGTTGCAGGCATGCTGATCTCAGCTATACAGAGGTGTCATATATGGCGATAGCCAAAACGTCTGCAGTCCCCAACGAGTTTAGTGTTGGTCCGGATAACCGTGTATCAACAGTCGGGTGTTATGCCTCAAGTAATAACCCCCCTGTTAGCCTCCAAGCGGCGTAAATAACTCAATCAAGTTTTCCTCCGGATCGTACAGATGAACCACTCTCACACCCCATTCTGGCATATCCATTGGCTCGTTAATGAATTTAATCCCTTTTAACGAATAGGCCTCAAAGCTTTCATCTACATTATCAACCTCGAAACAAACCATTGATTTTTCGCGATATATTATCGATTTTTCTCTGTCAGCATTTCCAATAATTGGGGCCATCAGATCAGAAGTAAAGATAGCAAGGCCTTCTATACCTTCGGCGACTTTGAAGCTGGCATAGCAATCTTCAATATCCCAGACAGCTTCCAAACCAAGCTTCTGGGTGTAGAAATTGAAACATTTGCGGTAATCTTTGACTAACAGTCTTACATTGTTGAATTTCATATATTTTCCCTTATATATTACATAAACCACAAAATGCAAGTTTGAGCATCTGAGCGTGACTATTAATTTGGCTTATCAGAGATAAGCTCTGTCAAAATTCAGATATATCATCCTGGTGCTCATTTGTATTCCTGAAAGTGCGATTATTCCAGTTCTGTTCCTGTATATTCTCTCATTGAGCTTATAGTTTGCGTTGACGACATCAGATTATAGCTTTTCTTAGCAAGTTAAAAGGTGTGTATCTGACTAATAGCACAACCCTGTTTGCATTTTCCCGCTGTGACCGTCCTGCAAGTAACCTGAAAGGCGTCGGGCATTAGCATTTAACGCCTTAAGTATTATTTTAAAGTTTTTTCCGACGAACAAGTCGCTTGAAGAGGAGAACGCCCGCCTCAAGAAGCTGCATGCCGAAGCCATGCTGGATAAGGAGGCACTCAATGCCGTAATGCTAAACCTAAAGTTGGCCTGTACCACGAAGTAAAACCTTACAGGCAAAAAATAATCCTCAGATGTCCCTGCCGTTTTATGAATTTCATTCATAGCGGCTATTTAATGTGCGTAATTATCTTTCCTCCCGACTTCGTTAGTCTTGGTCACATGCGGACACACTCATTATGTCCTGATATGACCAGCCTGAGTGGCTGGCCAAAGGTATCGTCTGATAGGGGTTAAATACTCTTATCGAAGAAGACGTCCAGCTTTTGCAAAGCCTTGTCGACGTACTCAGGAATCCAATACGTCTCGATATGGGTAGCGCCATCGATCAGGAAGAGTTCTTTGTCTTTTGTACCGGTGGCTTTCGCAAACGCATCTTCCGTCATATAGAGCGTGTCGGCTTTTATACCAGCAATCATCAGCAGCGGTTTATTGATGAGATTGATATGGTCCGTAACGTCAAAACTCATCAAATCTAACAGGCTGCTTGTCGTGTATTTAAACGTAGAGTTCGGGTGCGCGTGAGTTTTCCAGTAGTACTCATAGCCCTGTCGATATAAGGCAAAAGGTAACTTAGCGATCTGTTCATCAGTCAGATTGGCATCACCGGAGTAC
The DNA here is from genome assembly GCF_030336805.1 of Citrobacter sp. Cb023. Taxonomy (NCBI): domain Bacteria; kingdom Pseudomonadati; phylum Pseudomonadota; class Gammaproteobacteria; order Enterobacterales; family Enterobacteriaceae; genus Citrobacter; species Citrobacter sp. Cb023. The sequence goes on from NZ_JAOWCV010000038.1 coordinate 52,437, forward strand.
AGGACTTCGCCTCCGGAAGCTTCCTGAGCACGTGCGTCAGAAGCCTGCTGAAGACGCTGCTGAATAGTATCCAGCTGTGAGTCCTGAAAACCGTTACGGCGCACCAGGCCTGAATTAAACATGCTGATGGTTGCAATCGATTTAAACCGTTGATCCGTTTCGGCCGCAACAAGTGAATAACCGCCGCCTCCGCAAATACCCAGCAGACCGAGGCGGGAAGTATCCACTCCCGGATACTGGCTGATGTAGTCAGCCATGCCGTGGATATCCTCGATGCGATTAGCGGGTTTATCCACGCTGCGAGGCATCCCACCGCTCGCGCCCTGATAAGCCGCGTCGGCAGTAATCGTGATGTAGCCCTGCTCGGCGAGACGCTGGGCATACAAACCTGCGACCTGCTCTTTTACGCCGCCATTCGGATGTGCAACCACCACGGCAGGGTATTTTTTGGCGGGATCATAGTTAGCAGGGATATAGACATTCGCAGCTATCTGTATGCCATGCAGATCGTACTTCACCGGATGAATGTTGACCTTGCCTTTGACGTTCTCAGTGATGGCACCGTCATAGGCCAGGGTAAATGGATTTTTTTTGTAATCAGCCGCATTGACTGAGGTGGCCCCGGTTATTGCCGTGAGCAGTATTGCAGTTAACAGATTGAATTTCATGGTCTCTCCCGATGAGTTTCAGGCTTGCGGATTTAAATGTGCAGACTCAGGTTAGAGAGAGAGGCCTGTCAGCATCGTGACAGGTAAATAACATTTTTGTCAGCAAGCAGGCTGAGATGGCTTCATGTTTCTGACAATGCTGTCAGGTAAGCGTCAGCTTTATGTTGGCAATCAAGAGGCAGAATAAGCCCGATTGAACAGTTAAGAGGAAATCCCGTTATGCGCCTGTTGCTAGTCGAAGATGAAGAAAAAACGTCAACCTATCTCAACCGTGCGTTGAGTGAATCCGGATTTACGGTAGATGTCTCTGCAGATGGCGCTGAAGGTCTTCATTACGCACTGGAGCTTGACTACGACGCGATAATCCTTGATGTGATGCTGCCGGGGATGGATGGCTACCGGGTACTCGAGGGGCTGCGAGCCGTCAAACAAACGCCGGTACTGATGCTCTCGGCCCGCGGTTCGGTCGACGAGCGCGTTAAAGGGCTTCGACTTGGCGCTGATGATTATCTCCCTAAGCCCTTTTCGCTGATTGAACTGGTGGCGCGCATTCAGGCACTGGTGCGTCGCCGCGCTACGGATGGCGCAGACATCACCCAACTGCAAATTCACGATCTGCATCTCGACCTGCTGGCCCGCCGCGTATTTCGCGCCGGAACGCGACTGGAGTTGACCGCAAAAGAGTTTTCCCTGTTAAGTCTTCTGGCCCGGCATCAGGGGGAGATCCTGTCAAAAATGATGATTGCTGAGCAGATATGGGACATGAATTTTGACAGCGATGCCAATGTGGTTGAAGTCGCCATTAAACGTCTGCGAGCCAAAGTGGATACCCCGTTCGACGTCAAACTGTTACATACCGTTCGTGGCATGGGGTATGTCCTCGAAGTCCGGTCGGAATAAATGAAGAGGCTCAGCATGCCTAAACGTTCCATCTCCGTTCACCTGGCGCTGATGTTTGCCTTATCCGCGCTGCTGATTGTGTCCATTATCGGTATCTTGCTCAGAAGCTCCTTACATGACTCTTTGCAAAAGCAGATGCACAACGAACTGTTGTTCCGGGAATCATTAATGAGTCCGTGGATCGCCGCACGAACCTCGGCTGACGGCTGGTCGACGTTGGCTAATAAATTTACTCTGCTAACCAATTCTGAAGGTGAGCGCGTTCGCTACTGGATAGTGAGCGATAACCCGCGCTTTAGCATGGGGGGAATACCACCGGTGGGCGTTCAGTGGTCTTCTTTGCAGGAGGGATTTAATAAAGTGCCCGGCGCATCGGAAGGTGCATGCTCACTGTTCCTGTTAGTGAAAACCATCCCCGCCAACGGTGAAAGGCCTGAGCTGCGCTATGTGGTTGCCATCGACTCTACGCCGTATATGGGCACACTTGATGCGTTCACACGGACGCTGCTGATTATTGCCGCGCTGGGCGTACTGATTGTCGCCTTACTGGGATACGTTGTTTCACGGATTGGCCTGCGTCCGGTGGGCATGCTCAGTCAGCAGGCACAACACCTTGCACCAGGTGACCATGGCCAGCGCCTGAATACCTGCGCGTTGCCCGAAGAACTGCAGCAACTGGCATCATCATTTAACGGTGTGTTAGAGCGTCAGGAAATCGCCTGGCGACAGCTCGAGAGCTTTAATGCCGATGTTGCGCATGAACTTCGTACCCCGCTGACTAACCTGATCGGTCAGACGCAACTCGGGCTATCACGCCGACGTTCACAAGATGAACTGGAAGAGTTATTGGGTTCCAATCTGGAAGAGCTTGAACGCATGACGTCGATAGTTAACGACATGCTGTTCCTGTCTCATGCGCACGCAGGTGAACATGCTTCCCAGCTTACGCAGGTGTCCCTGCGAGAAGAAACCCTGAAAACAGCGGAATATGTTGAACCCTCTTTTGCTGAAAAACAGCTTTCGCTGGAGGTTGAGGGCGACGTCACGGCGCATATCGACAGGCGGCTATTTCACCGTTCACTGGCTAATTTGCTGGAAAATAGCGCCAGGCATTCCCCCTCCAATAGCACGGTTACGGTACGCTTAAGCGAAAAAGGCAATCAAGCTTGTGTAGACGTTTCTAACCCTGGCGATCCGATAGCGCCAGAGCACTTACAGCGGCTTTTCGAACGGTTCTATCGTGTTGACACCTCCCGATCCAGGAGTGATACCCATCATGGGCTGGGCCTGTCGATCGTCCGCGCCGTCGCCATTATGCACCGGGGAGATGTCTTTGCCCGTAGCGAGAACGGTATCAATACCTTTGGCCTGACGTTTGCTAAACAGCCTGACGCTATCCGAACCGGGAGACTGATTTCAGAGACAAAATCGGGATCTCCGCGCGCAAAGACTTCTGACAAAATTGTCAGAGAGTCGTCAGTCTGATGTCAGGCTATCTGCGCCAGAATCACTGCTGATACTCACCACGGCTGATTGAAGGAATGAAACAGTGAGAATGAAAAAGGTATTTAGCGGGTTTCTGGCGATGATGGTCATGGGGCTTCTGGGGCAGCCCGCGTTCGCATCAGAGGATTCATCCGCACACGCCCGCACGCTGATTATCTACTTTTCACAACCAGAGGAGATGAAACCTGGTGCCGTGGATGGTTTTTCCGGGGCCAGCGTATTACAAAAAAATACGCCAGAGACCGGCAGCACGCAGTTTATTGCGCAACTGATTCAGAAGCAGACTCACGGCGACCTGTTTCGCATTGAAACCGCCACTCCCTACCCTCGCCAGCATGATGCACTTTTGCGCGTTGCCGAAAAGGAACAGCAAACGAAAGCCAGACCCTCGCTAAAAACGCCGCTCCCTGACCTGAGCGATTACGACACCATTTACGTCGGCTACCCCATCTGGTGGTATACCATGCCAATGGTGATATACAGCCTCTTTGAGCAAAATGACTTTGCAGGCAAAACGGTCGTTCCCTTTACCACCCATGGTGGCAGCAGGTTAGCCGACTCCCTGCGAGAAATTGCTCGCATGCAGCCACAGGCCAAATTAGTCACTCGTGCGCTCGCGATCTCGCGCAACGATATTTCAGCTCCTGACGTACCCGCGCAGGTTGAGCAATGGGTAAAACAAGTCCAGCCACAGCGTTAATCCCTCGACATGAAGAAAATTTATATTTTCCAGGTCATGCAGGATGCTCTGATGACGTTACTTCTGTTGGTATTGATGGGATTTCACCTTCACGGTGAAATCGTGCATGAATGGGCGGGTATTATTTTTACGCTGCTCATCATGCTGCATTTATATCTTAACCGGCATCGCTTGTGGTCACTGTCACCCAATATTCCGTTACCCATGCTGGTAGTTAACAGAATCATTAATGCAGTGACATTCGTTGTCATTCTGACCGCGATTGTCTCGGGCATGATGCTGTCCCGACATATCCTTCTGGACCAGGCGTTCCACAACCCGGCGAGCTGGGTCAGGAAAGTACACATGACGTCGGTCCACTGGGGAATGCTCATTCTGGCGCTGCATATCGGGTTGCACTGGAAAATGCTGGCGACTTTTTTCTGCCGGGTCCTGAACATCTCCAGCAATTCATTCTTTGCAAATGTCATGATGCCAGGAGTTTTTTCGCTAATCGCACTACTGGGATTGTACGAATTACTGAACCAGGACTATCTCGATTATTTGTTGATAAAGGTCGATTTCTCCTTTTTCGATTACGATGAATCTGCCCTACTTTTTTATCTACGCTACCTGGCCATTATTGTTTTATTTTCATTAATGACACGGTTTTCGCTTTGGTGCCTTATTTTTAGAAAAGACAAAGCAGCGTCACCATAATAAGGGTTAACTGACAGAATTGTCAGGCTGGCGTCAGTCTGACGACATCTCCCCCTGATTAGAATCATTGCAGACCCTCTCCATCATTGTAGATAAGGACGCTTTGCATGATCAGACATTTACGTTACCTCGGGCTGTTACTGCCCCTCTTTACGTTTTCATCCTGGGCGGCGGAGCAAAATCCCGCTGTCCATATCGCCACCGCCGGAAGCCAGAATGCGGTGTACGGGCCAGCAGAGAACTTTACCGGTCGCGTCCGGGTTGATCCTCTCTTCAAACCAGATAACGAAATTAGCGTTTCCGGGGCTTATGTCACCTTTGAGCCAGGTGCTCGTTCCGCCTGGCATACGCATCCGGCAGGGCAGCGGCTGATTGTGACCTCGGGAATTGGGCTTACCCAACAAGAAGGCCAACCGGTGCAGGTCATCCGCGCTGGCGACGTTGTCTCTTGCCCGGCGGGCGTCAAACACTGGCACGGGGCGGCACCCGGCAGCGCAATGACGCACCTGGCGATAACCGGGATTGTGGATGGCAAAAGCGTTAACTGGATGGAGAAAGTGACAGATGAACAATACCACGCCCATTAAGGCATTAACGGCAGCGGTACTGCTGACCTTTGGTTTGGGTCTCACGGCACATGCTGCGCCCGTCAATAAAGGAGCCTCAGAAATGAACCACGAACAAACGGTTTCAGATACGCTGTCAGCTCGCCAGCAAGCCATCCCGTTGATTGCGGCATCAATGGCCAGCAGTCAGATGGATAAGCTGAATGCCGCACTGAATCAGGGGCTTGATGCAGGACTCACGATAAACGAGACCAAAGAGATTCTCGTCCAGCTCTATGCCTATACGGGATTTCCCCGTAGCCTGAACGCGCTGAATGAACTGATGAAAGTCGTCGAAGCACGTAAACAACGTGGCGTTGAAGACGTTGAAGGTAAAGAGCCGGTCGCCGCCATCCCTGTCGGAGATGAGCTTCGCCGTGTCGGTACCGCAAACCAGACTAAAATCTCCGGCGCCCCCGTCCAGGGACCTCTGTTTGATTTTGCCCCGGTCATTAATCAATTCCTACAAACGCATCTGTTCGGCGACATTTTCGCCCGCGATAACCTCGACTGGCAAAGCCGCGAGCTGGCAACGGTTGGCGCATTAGCCGCCACGCCGGGCGTTGAAGCTCAGCTGTTATCGCATACGCGAGCCAGCATGCGAGTCGGCCTGACGGCAGCGCAACTGCGCCAACTGGCACAGGTTCTGCGTGAACATGGCGAAGAAGATGCGGCTACGCGGGCGGAACAGGCGCTGCAACGGGCGTTAGCAAACAGTTAGGCGTTGGTTTGAGACGATACGGTGCTAATCCTCCGCATTCATGAGTCTGCCAAATAAGGGCAATCAAAGGTGCTAAATAATTCACGCTGACAACTCAGATATGATTGAACGGCAAACATAACAGAGGATGTAATCTTGAAAACTGTCTTAAAAACGCTGGCCATCTGCGCGATGGCGGGTGGCATGGTGGCTCAGTCGGTATACGCCGAGCCGCTGGTCATTCAGGAACAGGGAAGCTTTTCTGCTGGTGGCACTATCATCACCGCACCAGGGAAATTTGACGCGAAAACGCCGCTGGACTCTGCGGGTCAAACCTGGCATGGCGATCATGCGTCTGTGTTCTACCAAATTCCGGAAAATCCGCATAAATACCCTATCGTCATGCTGCACGGCGCAGGTCAGTTCTCCCGCACCTGGGAAACCACCCCGGATGGTCGCGAAGGATTCCAGAACATATTCCTGCGTCGTGGATTCTCAACTTATCTTGTCGATCAGCCCCGCCGGGGCAGCGCCGGGCGCACGACGGTAGAAGGTACGGTTACGCCTAAACCGGATGAACAGATGTGGTTTAACCAGTTCCGCGTTGGCGTGTGGCCAGAGTATTTTAAGGGCGTTCAGTTTTCTCACGACAAAGAAGCCCTGAATCAGTATTTCCGTCAGATGACCCCAAATACCGGGCCGTTTGATATCAATGTTATCTCCGATGCGATGTCCGCCGTCGTGGATAAATCCGGCCCGGCTATCCTTTTCACCCACTCCCAGGGTGGCGGACCAGGCTGGTACACGGCGATGAAAAATGACAAGGTCAAAGCCATTGTCGCCTTCGAGCCTGGTAGCAGCTTTGTCTTCCCGGAGAAAGAGCTCCCTGCCCCAATGCCAAGCGCGTTCGACACGCTGAAGGGTGAACCGGTGCCGATGGAGCAGTTTATGGCACTGACTAAAATTCCGATTCTGATTATTTACGGCGATAACATCCCGGATAAACCTGTCGCCATGCCCGCGCAGGACAGCTGGCGCGTACGTCTGGCAATGGCTCGCGAGTGGCGTGACGTGGTGAACAAGCATGGCGGGGATGTCACTGTGACGCATCTGCCTGAGGAAGGAATCAAAGGGAATACCCACTTCCCGTTCTCGGATCTGAATAACGTGCAGATTGCTGATATGGTGAGTAAATTCCTTGAGGAAAAAGATCTACAATAGGAAGAGCTAGTATTGAGCCTTCATTATTGAGGGCTCAATACAATCATCAGTTATATCAAAAAAAAATAAAATGGGGGAGCGAAAGTCTGCTATAAGGGAGAGGCGGAATTTTGCTTCCCGCTAATTTCACATTATATTAAGGATAGCATCCCAGTTGGTGTTCTTTCACCATATACCCGAGCATAAATACCGGTATTTACTTCTAAAAAAGGGGCATGTCGTAAAGCCGTTAACGAAAGTGATGAATTATAGATAGAAAACCTTAAAGTTTTATTAAATTTGGAAAATTTAAATAATCAGTCATCTTAAGGTTAACATAATAATATCTCCCCATTATTGATAGGACATCTGTGAGAGGTCTTATCATGCGAATAATCTCGCCCTACACATTAAAATGGCTACATGGCGGAAGCGAACATAATGATATTTCTGCATTAATACGCGAAAACTATCATCAGGTTTACCATGCTTCACTTTCCCGCTGTATGCCCTGGCTTCTTGGTATGTATGACGCCAACGGTGAACTTAAAGCCGCATGCGGCGTCCAGGTGGCATCTCATGGAACGTTATACCTGGAACAATACCTTGATACTCCAATTGAAACGACATTATCGTCGCGGCTGGAACTGCCTGTTCCGCGTGAAGCAATTGTCGAAATCGGCAATTTCGGCGCGCGTGATGGTGCCAGCGCGCGGATTATGTATGCCGCCCTCTGTCTGTTGCTTAATCAATATCACTACGGATGGATCGTGTTTACTGGTACGAAGAAAATCCGCAACACCTTCTACCGTCTGAATCTACATCCCATTCAGTTGATGTCTGCTGATCCTGGCAGACTGGGCGATGCGGCCCTGGAATGGGGTGAGTACTACCAACATGATCCACAAATAATGGCAGGAGAACTGACTGGCGGATACACAGCGCTGAGTCAGAACACCATGCTGTTAGCCCTGTTTACGCCATTACCAGATGCCCCATGGACTGATCTTTCAGGAGGACGCCATGTTTCTTAACGCGCTTGAGCAGCAGGCTCGTCTACATCCCGATAGCGTAGCCCTGCAAGGAGAAACCCGGTTCTGGAGCTGGCGGCAATATCATGAAACCGTGATTGACACCGCAACACGATTACAGTCACTCGGAGTTAAATGTCTGGCGCTGGAAGCCGACAACAGCCCGGAGTGGGCGATCATCGATCTCGCCTGTCTGGCTTGTGGGATCATTATTATCCCTGTCCCCGCCTTCTTCACCGACGCACAAAAAGAGTGGGTACGCGCATCGGCATCGGTTGATGCGCAAATCGGCGGCGAGTTGATGGTCGGCTGGCTGAGGCATGATTTCCCATTCGGCAGACTGCAAACTCGCCAGATTACTGCTCCAACGCCCCTGCCTGCCGGGACGGCCAAAATAACGTATACCTCTGGCACTACAGGTGAACCTAAAGGCGTCTGTCTGAGCCAGGAAGGGATGTTCTGGACTGCACAAACGCTGGCCAGGGCCCTGCAGAATATCAATTCGCAAAAGCATCTGGTCACACTACCGCTCAGCATTCTGCTGGAGAATTTGTGCGGAATCTATATCCCTATGTTGCTGGGCGCACAGACAGTGGTACTGCCCTCTGCACAGATTGGATTCGCAGGTTCCAGCCAGTTTAATCCCTCTCAGTTTTTCCACGTGTTGATGAAATGGCATCCACAAAGTCTGGTGTTGGTGCCAGAACTGTTACGGGCGCTGCTCCACCTGCACCAGCAGATCCCGGAAAGCACGCAATCCTTGCGCTTTATCGCCGTCGGCGGTGGAAAAATTTCAACCCAGTTGTTGGCATTGGCGGGACAAAGCGGTCTACCGGTATTTGAAGGGTACGGCCTTTCGGAATGTGGTTCCGTTGTGGCACTGAATCTGCCTGATGCGGCAAAAGCGGGCAGCGTCGGCAAACCGTTACCGGGTATCAAGGTATCGGTTGATGCCAGTCAGCAACTGTATGTAAACAGCCCGGCCAATGCGCTGGGCTATCTGGGGACTGAACCACCCTCGCAGAATGTTGCGACTGGCGATCTCGGCAAAGTGGATGAAGAAGGATTTATATATCTTCATGGGCGTCTAAAAAATATTCAGATAAATGCTTTTGGTCGCAATTTCTCGCCAGAATGGCCGGAAGCTGAAGCAATGGCATGTTCGGCGGTCCGACGTATTGTGATCTTCGGCGAGGGATTGCGACGCAATGTTGCCCTGGTTGATGTCTTTGAAGGTCAACAGGAACTGGCCCGTGAGCAACTTCAGGCCCTCTCCGCTCGCTTGCCTGACTATGCCCGGTTCCATCGACTGCTTTTTACTTCAGTCCTGTCATCTCCCGATATGTTTACCGCCAATGGGCGTCCCCGGCGGAGCGCCATCTGGCACTCCCTGAAACAAGATATTCTCACCTGCAGTGAGGAGGAATAATCATGAGTTTTTATCAGGAACTGCAAAAACAAACCGCTGAGGACCGTCAGCGGTTACTGGCATCGCCAATCATCGCCCGCTGCCAGCAAGGCGATATTTCCCGCGCAATGTATATCCACTTTCTGACGCAGGCATATTACCACGTCAGCCATACCGTACCGCTGCTGATGTGCGCCGGCAGTCGTCTTGGTGCTTCACATGAAGCAGTGCGAGGAGCCATTGCCGAATATATTGATGAAGAGTACGGACATCAGGAATGGATCCTCAATGATATTCGCACCTGTGGTGGCGACGCGGAAAAAGTCAGAAATGGAACGCCTGGGCTGCCAATCGAAATGATGATCGCTTACCTCTACTATCGTATTGAACGAATCAATCCAATGAGCCTCTTTGGCATGGTCCAGGTACTGGAAGGTACCAGCGTGTCGATAGCATCAGCCGTTGCCGCACAAGTTGAGCATACGCTGGCGCTACCTGAGCAGGCTACCACTTATCTGCGTTCACATGGCGAGCTTGATCAGGGACATTTGCGATTTTTTGCATCTCTGATGGATACCATTACCGATAAGGACGATCAGACTGCCATTATCCACACCGCCCGTCGTGTTTATAACTTGTATGGGCAGATGCTTGAGCAACTGGGAAATGACGCAAATGAACCTGCATGACAAGACGGTTTTACTCACCGGCGCAAGCGGAGGTATCGGTCAATCGCTGGCACTGTCGCTGGCGAAAAAAGGGGCACGGCTTTGCCTTGTCGGGCGCAACGAACAGGCAATGAAGCTTCTGCAACAGACACTTCCCTATGCGGAGCGGCACAGCATCGCGCTAATGCGTAATTATTCTGATGATGAAATCAACGCGCTGGCCGCACGATTTAGCCAGGATGGTGGGCTGGATATCCTGATAAACAATGCGGGAAGTAGTCGCTTTGCGTTGTTTGAACAGCAATCTTTTGACGATATTCGTGAGCAGATCCGCGCCAACATTGAGATCCCGGCCTTACTCACCCGTGCTTTAATGCAAAAGATGAATACACCAGGGATCGTGCTCAATATAGGGTCTATCTTTGGGGAAATTGGTCATCCAGCCTGGAGCGTTTACAGTGCGACCAAAGCAGCGACACACCGTTTTTCTGAAGCATTAGGGCGTGAATTACAGGGTAGCGGCATCACGGTACTGTATGCCGCTCCGCGTTCAACAGAAACCTTGCTGAACAACGAACATGTGTATGCCCTGAATCAGAAACTCGGCAACAGTAGCGATTCCCCCGACTTTGTTGCCGCGCGACTCACCCGTCTACTTGAAACTGAACAGAAACGCTACCGCTTTGGCGTGATGGAACGCCTGTTTGTCAAAATCAATGCCTGGTTTCCCACCGTCATCGATGGGGCATTAGGAAAGAAATTACCTGTGATTCAGTTATTTGCCAGAAAACCGCTCAAGGGAGAACATAAATGAGAATTCTACATGTACTCATTATTGCGACAGTGATACCTGTCTCTGCAATGGCGAATACGACGCTGGAAGATTTACAGCATGAGTGGTCCATTTGCCAATATCAGACGTTAGCCGCGAAAAAAGAGAGTTGTTTCAGTGCGCTCAGCCAAAAGACCCACAATGCTATTCAAGCTAACAATACCGATGCACCGTTGTTAATCTGGTCAGGTATTATTGACAGCAGTTGGGCTGGCGCCAAAGGCGGTCTTGGCGCGCTGAGCCTTGTTAAACAGGCGCGCAGTAATCTGGAAAAAGCCATTGAGATTGATCCAGGCGCATTGCAGGGGTCAGCCTGGACTAGCCTCGGTGCGCTGTATTATCAGGTACCAGGCTGGCCGATTGGTTTTGGTGATAAAGAAAAAGCCGAAGAAATGTTAAAGAAAGCGCTGGCGATCAATCCTGACGGTATTGACCCTAACTATTTTTATGGTGACTTTCTATTGCAGGAGAAAAAAAACCAGGACGCGAAGCGCTATCTGGATAAAGCACTGAAAGCTCCGGCGCGCCCAGGACGAGAGATTGCTGATAATGGACGCCGTCGTGATATTGCGAAGGATCTGGCCAGTATTAAGTAAAAAACCAGTACCCGCAGAATATACTGTGCCGCCCACTGTTCCCTGTGAACGGTACAGATATTCCCTTTTTCCTTTGACGAGAATAGCCATCACTGTGGTGATGCCTTCGTCTTTTTCAGGCTTGTCATCCACACCCAGCTCACCTATTGTAGGCGTCATTTCAGCACCGTCTGGCAGACTCTCAATTTTCTGACAGCATAGCGGACACCAAATAAGATGGGCGCTATCCATGAAATTGTTAACTACAGTGCGTAAAAAAGCCCTAATTATCTCGTTGAGTTCAAAATCAAAATGGTTGAACGCTCAGATCGACCAGAGATCTCCGTGGCGAAACTCGCTCGTGAGCATGGAATCAACGATAATCGGCTGTTCAAGTAGCCAAATGAACTGTGCCACTACAGAACCACACCTGACGAAGCGATACAAGCTTCGAACGCAGTCTTAGCAATTGTATCGTGAACATGATTCTGATCGCGCTTAGGCAAATCATCGAGGTTATTCATGATTGTTTTCCAGTTTATGTAAATGAAGACCTAAGTCATTTCCTTACGGATTGTAAGTTATATTACACGAGCATATCTACCATTAGCCCTGTGTTGCGTCCATCGGTTGAACTCACAGCGAAAAGCGGACGTTCTGAATTTATTCTTACATCGAACCTTCTTGAGCTATGGGAAGTCGGTCAGTTGTACACATTAACAATGTTCGTATGAATTTCATGAGCAAGAAACAGGAACATAGCCTTATAACGTCGACTTCTGTTTCCAGAATGGGATATACCGACACAGCGCCATTTTTGGCGCTGGAAAGTTCAGGATATTTCAACTTCTTTTCTCGACACTAACTACTTGTTTAAATATTTATCAACATCTTGCCGAACGGGGATAGCGTCAATAGCACCAAATTTCATGCAAGTTAATGCGCCACAGATATTGGCCCAACGCACCGCATGCAGGAACTGTGGACCATCGTCTAATCTGCTGCCGGACCGGGCAATTTGCGCTAACAAGGCACCGATAAACGCATCCCCCGCCCCGGTCGAATCAACAGCATCCACTGGCACAGAGGGGATAAGTTGTTGCATGCCAGCTCGATGACTGACCCACGTTCCTCGACGACCACAGGTGACAGTGACATAGCTGACACCAGCCTCATGCAGTATCTGACACCCCTCTGTATCCGTTTTCGCACCGGTAATGAAGTGCAGTTCCTCTTCACTGACTTTCACGATATCCGCCTGCTGAAACCAGGGTGTGCAGCGGACGATAAATTCTTGGGGATTTTGCCCCCACAACCCTCCTCGATAGTTGGGATCAAATGAGACCAATAAACCACGCCGTTTGGCTTCATGCAGAAGGCGCTGATAAGTAGCATAGAGTTCGCCGTCCAGCAGGCCAGTGGCGGCACCAAAATGAACGATGCCGACATCGTCAAGAAAATCTGAGGGGATATCCTGCCAGCCAAGCTCACCATCCGCACCACGGCAAAAGGTAAAATCGCGCTCGCCATCGTTCTGCAATCCGACAAATGCTAACGTTGTGGTTGTAGAACTGCGCGACACACCACTGCAATCGATGCCTTCCGATTTCAGCGTGTGAAGCAGGAAATCACCAAAGGGATCGTAGCCGACTTTTGCCGCCAGCCTGGCTTGCCCACCGCTACGGTTGATTGCTACGGCAACGTTTGCCGGGGCTCCCCCAGCTTTTTTGAGGAAGGAGGCCCCGAACTCCAGCCCCAGACCAATGTCGGTACAGACAAAATCAATTAACAGTTCGCCAATGCAGGCGATGTTGTGACCACGCATTAACGGTGTTCCTCCACCGTCACTCCGGGAGCGGGTGTCGCTCTGAAAGCATTCAGGGTTTTATCTATCATTACCTGGCCGTCAGTGCCTGAGTCCAACACGATATTTTGCTGCGAGGCCGCTTCTATCTGGACGGTAGTTACCGTCAGCGTTTCCAGGCCCTGTGTAGACAACAACGCACTGACCTGGGTAGAGAAACATGCATTGGCGTTAGCTACTGTCTGTACGTCGGAGGTTTCGGTCGTAGCAACAATATGGTTATTAGAAACCGTATTGCCTTTGCCAGAGACAACCCGAATAATAACCGGGGTTGCGCCAGTTGGCATAATATATTGCTTATCTATAGTTTCAGAAATATGGTTGGCAATGATCGAGTTATTATCGCCACTGATATACAGCAGTCCATATAAATCATCTAACCCGTTATCGTAAACTTGCATCGGTCCCCATGGTTCACGTTCGCGGAATAAATGGTTGGACGAAACCAGGTTTTCAGTGCAACCATTTTCCATGATCAGCATGCCTGGATAAAATGAATGAAAGCGATTACTACTAATGGATGAGCGAACCACATTGGATAAATGAACGCTACTTTTACCACGCGGGAAGATATTGTTAGCGGTAATTAACAAGCCACCGAAGTTTTCCGCATAAACAGAATAGCCTCTGTAGCCAGCACCTATCAAATTATCGGTTATTTTCGAGGCCTGGCCAGACTCGCGTAACTCGATGCAGTTCCCGCATTCAGCGATGAAGTTGTTATGGATAGCCAAGGCATCAGCATTATAAATCGTCACTCCGTGCTCAAGATAGACCATCCCCATGCCGTTGATGCGGAAGGAGTCTTGCGCGCTGGCAATGTAAATGCCCGTCTTGCCATTGAGATAGCTATTCTCCGGATCATTGCTTCCAGTACCGTCATCAACAAAGTGCAAGCCGTCAATACAGAAGTCTGCAAACTCGACCGAGCTTATACGTGGGTCGCCACTGCGTGCGATATAGAATGCGGCCCCGGCAGATTCCGCTGCGCCATCTTCCGGTAACCTATCCACCAGGATACGGCTGCCACCCGGCCATATTTCGTGCCAGTTTGGCCAATCACTTTCGGGGGTATTAAAGCGAATACTGGAGGACGTAAAACCATGCCCGGAACCCATTATTTTTAGATAACTAATATCGATCACGATTTGGGTGAGAAGATGATAATCGCCTGGTGGAATATATATCACCGCACCGGGTTTACCGCCTTCATTCATATCGGCATTTGTTTGTCGGCTCTTAATATCAGCGATGATGCTATTAATAACTTCACCAATATCATCATACGGATTACCGGTTTTCCATTCAGTGACATCGTAATAATTATTACTCGACATATGTTAAATCCTTGTTGGGAATTAAAATTAAACCATTTTATTGTTGCGCATAAGCGGCACGATAATGAGTGACTATTGCCGGAGCACCGGCGAGTTGTATTTGTGTCAGTGCATTGCACGAATAATATCGTCGTGTTCCACAGACGCTACCCTGATTGGTGAAGACTTCCACGATCCCGGCATCGAAGCACAATGTGACATCCTCTACGTGGGTCAGTGGTGCATGGTAACGGCCATCATCCTGACCTTTTTCCCGCAGTGACAACGAATTGCCGTCATATTCGAAGACAATTTCCTGGCCGCTGTTTCCGTTTAGCCTCAGACAAAACTCGGCTGTCGGCGTGAACGTGATCATGCAGGCTTTACTGCCCTCTGCACTTGACCAAAGCATGTTATCAGCCAGCCTGTTCTGATTGATGACCAGTGACTCTGGCGGTAAAACCGGGGTCATACACAGTTCTTGTTGCGCGTTGAGATGAAAGCGACGCGGTAAAGACATTTCGCCGCAATACGTGGAATCAACGTTTTTTTGCGTGGCCCAGTTATATAACCAGGCAAAACCGGTACGTCCCTCTTCTTCACCCCAGGTTTGCAGGGCGTAGAAATCGGTGCCGAAATCCAGCATTTGCAGCGCTTGTGCCGAAGGGGTGAAATGACCGTGTTGAAAATCACCGGTTTGTGCGAACAACAGGTTGTGGCGACCGGTGACAGGTTCGGTATATCCCACAACGCCAAGGATTAACACCCACACGCCATCAAGGCAGAAAAAGTCTGGGCATTCAACGCAACGACCACCATTTTCACGAAAGTAAGCCGGGGCCACGTATAGCACATGGTGAAATTCCCAGCGTTCACTGTCAGAAGAATGGAACAGCAGCATCGCCGGATCGCCATGCACAGAGGCGCCGAGGATCATATAAAAAGAGGAATCGGCCTCCTCATACCAGACTTTAGGATCGCGAAAATCACAATCGACGCCGGAAGGCAGTTCAGTTAACACCGTTTTCACTGACGCAGGTTTGTCGTAACTGTCCAGTGGCACGGCCATTTTCTGAATTTCGCGATAACCGCGATATAGATCGTATGCCGGTAGACGCTCGGTATACCAAAAATGGGTTTGCCCTTGCATATCAATAGACGCGCTTCCGGAAAAGGCACCGCCTGTCGCCCCCAGCGCCGCCAGATTTTGCTCTGGCTGGAGAAAGACCGGGTAATGCCGCCAGTGATAAAGGTCTTTGCTCACCGCGTGATTCCAGTGCATCGGTCCCCACTGGGTGCTATGCGGGTGATACTGGTAAAACAGATGCCACTCGTCGCCTTTGCGATGCAGGCCGTTTGGATCATTCATCCAGCCGGTGTGAGGCGAAAAATGCAGCGTCGGACGTAAAGGATCTTGCAGATATCCATTGGCAATGTCGCGATCATTCAGCAAACAAAGCGCATTGCCCTCTGTGGCGATAAAACTGACTCCATTCTCGGAGAGTGTATCCGGATGCCAGGTATAACATAGCGAGATCTCGCTATTATCTTGCAACCAGTCCAGACAAGCATTGCCATCCTGCCAGGCGGTCCAGGTAAAATAGGAATAATAACAAGGGGCCGTTTTGATTTTGAATACCACCTCACTCTCAATACGGATGGAAAATAAGGCTTCACTGGCTGGCTTGGTTTCTTTTAGCCATAAATCAATACGCTGGCCTTGCTTAACATTCAACAACAGGGACATCTTTATACTCCTGAGTCTGGGCAGAGCCGTTTTGCAATTCGCGTTTAGCGAGGTCGACTTTAATTTTTCTGAGGAACGTATCGTTTAGTTTGAAATAGCGTACTATCCAGGCGCTAAGGAAATAACTCACCATCGGCAATAACGAAAACATCATAATAATGCCCTGGAGGGCCTGTGTATTTTGTTGTGGTTTATTGGCAATATAACCGGTGTAAGACAATATCCACGCAACAATAGCGCCTGCGACTGCCAGTCCCATTTTCAGCATGAATAGATTACCAGCAAAAGAAATACCGGTCAGCCGTTTACCTAATTTCCAGTCACCATAATCGTCAACGTCGGACATCATTGCCCACAAAATAGGCCCCGATTGAATCAGGTGCAAAATATTAATCACAATAAACAGTGCCAGCAGCGGCGTCAGTGAATGTGGATCGACAAACCACAGAGCGAAAGAGAGTATGCCGAGAATAATATTAATAATGCGGAATAATTTAATTTTATCAAAGCGATCCGTTAGCGGTTTAGCAATTACGCTACCCAACATGTTGCAGGCCACACCGAGCGCCATGAAGAAGGTAATAAATCCTACCGAAGCCTGCATCACATAAGTGGCATAATAAATGGTCACGGCCCCGCGAATGAATGCCGGAAAAACATTCAAGAAGGTAATCGAGATCATCAATAACCATTGGTCATTTTTAATAATGTCTTTGAGATCCTTTCTTAAGGTCTCATTGGTTTTAATTGAGACCACGCGCTCTTTAATACTGAAGAAGCAGAACAGGAACATTAAGGTAGCTGCGCCGCCCATGATCATCATCGTTAACTGGAAACCGGATGCACGACTGCCATCACCCAGCCAATCGGTTAATGGTAAAATCGAGGAAGAGACGATCAGCGTGGCCAGGCCGTTAAGGAAGAAGCGCCATGACAGGCACCCCATGCGTTCTTTCGGGTTGAGCGTAATGACGCCTGCGACCGAACAATAAGGGATATTTATTGCTGTATAAATCAATGACATGACTAAATAGGTGATCCAAGCATAGATGATTTTTCCATTCATGCTCAGGTCGGGCGTGGTGAACATTAAGACAGCACCGAGGCCAAACGGCACGGCCATCCATAATAGCCACGGTCGGAACTTCCCCCAGCGGGTGCGGGTCCGGTCACAAATCGCCCCCATAACTGGATCGCTGAAGGCGTCAAAAACGCGGATCACCAGAAAAAGAGTGCCGACAATCGCGGGATCAAGGCCATAGACATCGGTATAAAACCAGGTCAGATAGAGTGCCAGTACGCTCCAAATCATACAGGAACCGGCATCACCCATACCGTAACCAATCTTTTCTTTCAGGCTCAATCTTTCATAATAGCTGTGTTTTTCAGCGGCTGTATTAGACATATATATCCCTTAATATTGAACAGCCATAATTACAAAGCACGGTTTATGCGCGGCGCATGCCGTAGTAAAAATAGGCGGGGTTATACTCTCTACTTTGAGTTCTTCTTAATTTGTAAATATTATTCTTACAAAGCTGTAATGTTAATATTAACACTGCTCTCACGAATAATTAAGCGAGATACAATTTCATACATTTCAATACTCTCCTGATTGTTTTTATTGCTAACCATCTGAAATGCCAGATGCGCAATTTCATTTATCGGCTGAGCTATACTTGTTATTTTTTTAGTTTGTGCCAAAAATGTGTTATCAAAACTGACAATGGCAATGTCCTGTGGAACGGAAATGCCATGATTATTTAATCCATCAATAATATAACTGGCGGCGACGTCATTATAGACCATCAGGCATGTACATACTGTTTCCCGCCTGGCTAATTTTTCTATAATGTCGTCAAGGGTACTTATATGACCTGATATTTTTTCACCTTCGCCTTTCGTAATCCAGAATTGATTCTGTGGGTTAATGGTTAATCCGTGACCGGTGATTTTTTTACTCCACGCTGACACTTTGCGATTGTCGACCCCCTCCTGCGCAATAAAACCTAAGGCGGTATGTCCGGTCTGGATAAAATGTTCTGCAATGCTTTCTGCACCTTTGCTCTGATTAATCGATACCGAATTAAAAAACCGGGAAACCTGTGTTACCACCGCAACCGGAATATGAGTAGCCGCGAGCCACTCTGCAAGTTCAGATTCCGCTTCCGTCGGTACCCACAGCAGACTATCAATTCCCGTACCGATCAGGGTATGAACTATCTGTTTATCCTGCTGCGGTTGGTTTTGATGCGTTTTAACGATCACCGTCTTGCCTATGTATCGCGCTTCTTCCTCAAAAGTCGCCAGCAGCTCGCAAAAGTGCGGATTGACCAGGTTCGGCAACACGACGGCGATGAGGCCTGAACATTTGCCGCTCAGTTGAATCGCGCTTTTACTGGGCACATAACACAGGAAATCCATTGCATCACGTACCGCCTGACGCGTTTCAGGCACTACGCTGGGGTGATTGTTAAGCACCCGCGATACAGTAGCCGTTGATACTCCTGCTTTTTTTGCAACATCTTTAATGGAAGCCATGATGATGAAATGTGTCCTCTAAAAAGTAATGTCACTATAAAGTGTGATAGAGGTCAAAGATGTAAGCCAGTTCACATGTTGTTGCGTTACATGAAACCCAGTTCGCGCTCTCACTTCCATTGGCGTTAGCACCGTAAAAAATTCAATGTCACTGTGACGCATCTGCCTGAGGAAGGAATCAAAGGCAATACCCACTTCCCGTTCTCGGATCTGAATAACGTGCAGATTGCTGATATGGTGAGTCAATTCCTGAAGGAGAAAGACCTGCAATAGAAAGAGATAATATTGAGCCTTCATTATTGAGGGCTCAATACAAACATCAGCTTTATCAAAAAAATAAAATGGGAACGTGACGGTCTGCTTGGCACGAGGAGCGGACATGTGGCAGTTCAATAGTAACGCCCGCACCTCCATCCTACTGTGGAGTGCAATCTATGGATAAAATCGTTTTCCGCGTCTTAGCTTCTGGAGGGGTCATTTCGTCACTTTCGCTGATATTGAAGCTCCATGCGCCAACGTCTTCGACTTTCGAAAACAACAATTCACCTTCATAGCCCAGATCGTCAGTGCCACTGATTATGACCATACCACTAAGCGTTCTCTGGTATGCATTCTCAAAAACACGACCGTCATAAACAATGGTCGCCCGCTCTTTGTCGAAGACAACCGCTTTGTCGCCCTCACAACGCATTACTGACTTGGCTTGTGACACACAGGAAAACCCTAGAAGGGTCAATATCAGCAGCCTTTTCATTCTTCATCTTCTACATGCATAATTAAGGGGATAATTTCTCATAAATCCATTGATTTAATATTAGCACCAACTGACATGCTGGACGACGGCAGATAACGCATCGGAGATTCCGATTGCTTCCAGTGTAGAGGTCAACTAAAACAGGCCCGCCAACCGAGTGAAAGAGTGACTGCCCTGAGACGAAATCCTTCCTGTAAACTAAATTCTACCTCTACGTCCTTCACGGTGCGCTTATAACTGAGATAACAAGAGCAATACACCTGCAATCATTACATTGAATGAGATCACTACATGCCGGCAAGTGAGGGCTCCGCAGAAAATAGCGAAAGAACCAGCCATCAGCAGCATACCCGCCACACCGTAGAGAAGATTACCAGTATGACTCCATCCCCGAAAACACAACAGACCAGGCGCGAGCATTGACCATCCTGTTCTTCGCCATGACAGGTGTGTACGTTCTGGTTGTAAGCCCGGATCTCTTTTCATAATGGTCTTCCCTGCCAGAGTAATATACCCAGCAATATTGCAAGAACCAGCATCAGTATTGACAGAACCACCAGCAAACGGGTGTAAGGTAAATCATTTTCAAGACGCATAGCATATTCATTCTTGCGCCAGCGTCGCCAGGCCATAAATCCCATCGCTGATGCAGCGACCAGCAGCAGTGTTGAAATACCGATAC
This sequence comes from Citrobacter sp. Cb023, assembly GCF_030336805.1. Lineage (NCBI taxonomy): Bacteria > Pseudomonadati > Pseudomonadota > Gammaproteobacteria > Enterobacterales > Enterobacteriaceae > Citrobacter > Citrobacter sp. Cb023. Next base: position 72,833 of record NZ_JAOWCV010000038.1, read on the forward strand.
GCAGTTCCGCAGAAGATAATTGGGGGGAAAACTGCTCGATGCCGACAGCACCGGCCATGAGTGCCAGCGCAGTACGGATCCAGGCAAGAAATGTACGCTCGTTGGCGAGCGTAAAACGATAATCGGGGGTTTTACCCTCAAGCCACCACTTCCCCTTTGGGCGTATTGACGGAGTATTATCCTGTAGACTCACGTTTAATCCTTTCTTTTATCAACAATTCTTTAATAGACAGTCCGGTCGATTCGCTGTCGCGCAGATTGTGGCGAGTGATTTCTGTGCACAGAAACTCAATCATGAACAGCTGTGACATACGGGTGGCGATCGAGTCTCCCTGGTAGGGGCCAGCACTACCGCTGGTCAGCAACCAGGTGTCTGCCAGTTCAGTCAGCGGTGACTGCGGACTGTGCGTTATTGCCAGACAATGCGCGCCCGCTTTTTTGGCCAGCCGGAAGGCATTAACCACTTCCGGTGTTTCGCCTGAGTGAGAAAATGCAACCACCAGGTCTTCTGGTTTGAGGTTGGCGAGTTTCAACGTCATGGTAAAACGGTCGGTATAGGCTTCCGAATCAATGCCCTGACGGTTCATTTTGTCGCGGGCTTCCATTGCAGAAAGACCTGAGGCTCCAAACCCCACGAACAAAACGCGGTTCGCGGTCAAAAATCGCTCAACTACTGGATTGACCACTTTCATGTCCAGCAGACCGATGGTCTCATTCAGGGTGGTTTCCACCGTCATGGCTATTTTCTGCGCCACATCGTTGCGGGAATCATTCAGGAAGATGTCCGGGGACGATGGCAGCAGTTGCTCGCGATCGGCCAGAAGCTCACGTTTAAGCGCCGCTTTCAGCTCGAGCAGCCCGGTATAACCAATTTTTTTGCAAAAGCGCACGATCGTCGCTTCACTGACTGATATGGCTTCGGCCAGTTTACGTACCGGCATTTGCGCTACCGTAGCGGGCTGCTCAAGAATAAACCGGGCAATATGCTGGTCAGTTTCACCAAGTCCACCCAGCACATTACTGATATACACCCGCACATTTTCACGATTTACGCTCATCGCAACACCCGATCCTTTTGCATGAAAAATAACGGGTATTCTGTCAATCCCCTTCGCATGCGTCCACCGTAAAACGCAGTTTCACGGAGAATCTCTGACTCTGGTTCGGTGCAAGCAGTCGTATTCCGCGCTTCTTCTCCACCGTTCCGTCAAAATCTGGCGCATCGGTCGTCCCGGCGAGTGGCTCGATACAGAGCAAGTCAGCACCGGGAACGCCCCAGAGCGCAAGCCAGTCATATTCAGCCGTTTCAAGCGTCATGACGATTGTGCCGTCGGGTGAACAAACCCTGATCTGTTGCTGCTGGTAGTCACCGAAGTAAATGGCCCCCTCGCGAAAGGCTGCCTCTGTCAGTGCAAAGGACTGCGTTGTTCGAGTCAGGTCTTCCGTGACCAGTGTTCTGTTACGCGTCGGAAAAGGCCCTCTGACCGCCAGCTCACCAAACTTCACCTGCCATCCCGTTTGGCTGGATACAGGCAGCGCAAACCCGGGGTGCCAGCCAATGGAATACAAGAATGGCTGACGGTCATCATTAAAAACTCGCTGTGTCACACTGACCCCAAACTCATGCAACATGAGCCGTAACTGAATCCGCCAGCACCATGGCCATACGCCAAGGGTTTCAGAGGTGGAGCAGGCTTCCAGCAACAGATGGTTCACACCTTGTTCAAGGCAGGTAAACGTCTGATGTCGTAAAAAACCGTGCGCCGGTAACGGCAGATGTCGATTGTCTACACGCAGTCCTTCATGGATGAGCGCCCCGACCACAGGAAACAGCTGCGTAGCCGAGTTATTCCAGACGCCTGGCTGCGGTTGCCACAACCATTCACGCCCCGTGGATTTATCGCGCAGAGAAGATAGCTCACCGCCCGCCGCGTTCACCACGACCAGAAAGCGGTTATTTTCAAGCTGCCAGACGTTCATGGTTACTCTGTCCTCAGCAGCAATCGGCTCTGATAAACCAGCGCCTTATGCCGGTCTCCGGTGAAACAAGCATCAATCAGCGTGAAGATATCCCTTTCAGCCAGTGAATGTCCGGCCGGGAAATGCTTCAGCAACTCATCCTGCGTTATGCCCTGCTCTTTGGCTGCACTGAGGACAAAACGTAATGCCTCTTCCACGCCATGATGCGCACAGCGATAGGCTTTCCCGGTCCATGGACGCTGTCTGGCCCAGCGCTCAGCGAAGGCAATTTCGCGTTCCGGCGTTAGCATGTCCAGTTCAAAACGGACGTAGAGTTCTGGTGGTGCATCATGCCGTTCCATCAGCCCAGTTATTGCCTGTGCGTAGTGAAACGCACGTTCACTGTCGTGAAGAGGACGCATCTGCTGCGGATCGGCGTTGAGGTCGAAGAGTTTATCCCCGAACCGCCACGGATTCAGATAACCAAAGGTTGCAGGAATTTGCATGACCTGCGCGCCCTGGGTGAAATCAAAGCCGGGATGGATAGTGATATTCTGCAGCTCATTCACCTTGAACATGCTGTCGATTCGGGCCGGCATCAGGGTATATTCATACAGCCCCCCCTTCCCTTCCTCCCGTGGGCAGCGCATATAGACGTACTCGCCGTCGGTGATATTGATGTGGCCGCCAAAGTAGCCAAACATCGCATAATCACGTACTGGGGTATCATTTTCCACAGCCGGACGCAGCGGCTTACCGGTCATGGATGGCGGACGTGGAACGTCGAAATACTCCAGCAGAGTTGCCGGAATATCGATAGTCTGTGCCAGCGCGCTGCGGCGTACGCCTTCTGCTTTACAACGTGGATCGCGGATAAAGAACGGTGTGTTTGCGATTTCGTTGTACACCGGCATGATGTTCTTGCCCCACCATTGATGCTCTCCCAACAGGAATCCGTGGTCGGTACAGACGATGAACAACGTGTCTTCCCACAGCTCCAGTGCTTTCAGCTTGTCCATCACCTGGCCAAGGTAGTCGTCACACATGGTGATGAGTGCCTGGTAGAATTTTCGGACTTTATCATCATCCCTGCCGCCTGGTGCGCCGCAGTAGTAAGGCACCCACCCGTCAAATTCATCAGGGGTGCAGCCATACTGCGCAAGGTATTTTTCCGGTACGAAGAACGGTTCATGGGGATCGAAACATTCGATCTGCAGGAACCAGTTATCCTGATCTTTATTGGTTTCCAGGAAATCTATACCGGCACTGATGGTACGGTGAGTAAAGTGATCGTCCTGGATGGGCATCGCCGCACGGTTAATCAGGTCCTGGATCATACGCCCGCTGCGACGGCGCAGGGTTTCTTCGTCTTCCATTCCCTGCCAGTTGATGGCTGGTTTTTCAACCTGCCCTTTCCAGCAATCCCCTTCCTGGCCGCGGATAAACTCAAAGGTGGAATAACGGGTATGGTAGGTCGCTCCGCCATCACGCCAGTAGTGTTTATGGTCGGTCACCATATGGGTATGAATGCCAGCCTGCTTCAGCGCCTGGAACGTTGAGAAATCGAACGGCTCCAATGGCCCCCAACTGCGGTGCAGAAAATTATAACGCCCAGTATGCAGTTCGCGTCGGGCTGGCATGCAGGGCATGCTGCCGACATAGAAGTTATCAAACTGCGCAGACTCACGGGCTAGCCGGGTAAAATTGGGAGTGATGGCATCGCCCCCATAAGGGGCGAGGTGGTTACGCGTCAGCGTATCAAACATCAGCATTACAGCTTTCATAAAACGTCTCTTCTTTATGAACCGATAAATTCTTCGACTTCGTTTTTAATCAGCGTCACGTGTGGGCCGTAGACTACCTGCACCCCCTCTCCACGGATAAACGCCCCACGGCTGCCGAGTAGTTTAAAGGCGTCCACAACAACGCTTTGTGGGTTTTTGACTGTGATACGAAGACGAGTAGCGCAGCAATCCACATCAACAATATTGTCCCGGCCCCCCAGTGCCTGCACGATCCCTGCAGCCCGTTCACTGCCACTGACAGATGCCGCTACCGGCTGTTCATCTTCTGCGTCATCTTCACGGCCCGGCGTGTTCAGTTGACGCCATTTGATAAGGAAGCGGAAGGAGAAGTAATACAGGCAGAACATGACCGCACCGAGAGGGAGCATCAGCAACCAGTTGGTTTTGGCATTACCCTGAAGAACACCAAACAGCAGAAAGTCGATAAGCCCACCGGAGAATGTCTGTCCAACCGTGATTTGCAGGATGTGTGTAAACATAAATGCAACGCCGGTCAGCACAATGTGCATGACATACAGCAACGGCGCGCAGAACATGAACGCAAATTCCAGCGGCTCAGTAATGCCGGTGACAAACGCAGTTAGCGCAGCGGAAAGCATCAGGCTGGCAACTTTTTTCTTGTTCTCAGGACGGGCAGAATGGTAGATAGCCAGCGCTGCACCCGGCAGGCCGAACATAAAGTCTGCGAAACGCCCGGCCATGAAACGGGATACCCCGATGTAGTACTGCGTCACAGAGGGATCGGCCAACTGGGCAAAGAAGATTTTTTGCGTTCCTTGTACCAGGTGTCCGTTCACCATTTGCTCCCCTCCCACACTGGTCAGCCAGAATGGCAGGTAGAACAGATGATGAAGGCCCAAGGGAATGAGGCATTTGAGGATCATGCCGTAGAACAGGGTCCCAACATAACCGGTTTTTTCAACCAGCCCCCCCAGATGGGTAATGCCCGTCTGGATATGAGGCCAGACCCAGAACAGCGCCACCCCGAGGAAGATGGCAAAAAAGGAACTGACAATAGGCACGAAACGGGAGCCGCTGAAAAAGGCCAGCAGACTGGGTAGCTCGGTTTTGCCAAACCGCTTTTGAACCCAGAAGGCCAGCAGACCGCTCATGATCCCGCCCATCACGCCGGTTTGTAGCGTAGTGATCCCCATTACACTCGCCTGCCCGGCTGCGGCCAGATTCTCTGAGGCCAGCGTTCCAGATAGCAATAGTGACGCGTTGATCGCCTTGTTCATGACGATAAAGCAAAGTACTGCAGCAAGACCGGCCGTTCCCTTGTCGCTTCGTGCCATACCTACAGCAATGCCCACGGCAAACAGCAGAGAGAGATTATCGAAGACCACGCTACCACACAGTTTCATGACGGTAAAAATCGCCTGAATCACTTCACTGTTGAGGGCTGGATAGGTGGAGATGGTAACCGGATTGGTGAACACGCCACCGAATCCCAGAAGCAGACCTGCGGCTGGCAGGACGGCAATCGGCAGCATAAACGATTTACCCAGATTTTGTGCTCCGGCAAACAGTTTGCTCATAAAGACCCCTAATGTTGGTGTTATGAAGTTTATATTTCATGTTATATTGATATCAATGAAAACTATGTTTCAGTCTTTTTTGGCCAAAGTCAAAACACAGTGATAAAAGAGTGAGCAATATCACTAAATTTCGTGTGTGATTTATTCAGGAGCGACCATGAGCAAACCATTCCATTTGATGGCCAAGCCCGTCAGCTATCAGTGCAATATCGCCTGCGATTACTGCTTCTATCTGGAAAAAGAACAGAGCACGCTGAAACCCCATAAACCCGCCCGGCATATGGATGATGTCACGCTTGAAGCCTATGTGCGGCAGTACATTGAGGCGAACCCTGGCCCAGAGGTGGAATTTACCTGGCAGGGAGGCGAACCAACGCTTGCCGGTATTGCTTTCTATGAAAAGGCGATGCAGTTGCAGAGCAAATATGCCGGGAAGAAGCGTATCAGTAACAGCATCCAGACCAATGGCGTGCTGATTGACGAGGCATGGGTTGCATTCCTGGCGAAAAATCAGTTTCTGGTCGGCCTGTCGATTGACGGTCCAGCCTGGTTGCATGACCGCTACAGGAAGACCCGGAGTAAGCAGTCTGTTTTTGACAACGTACTGCGGGCGATGGATTTGCTGAAGAAACACCATGTTGATGTGAATGTTCTGACTGTCGTCAATAATGTCACAGCTGAACATCCGCAAGAGATTTACGCGTATCTGACCCAGGAACTGAAGGCTGAGTTTGTTCAGTTTATCCCGGCGGTCGAGCAGCGCCCGGCTAACGAAAAGTATGGTGAATTACTCTACCCCCAGACACTCGCCGGTTCCGTCACGGAGTGGTCAGTATCCGGGGAACAATGGGGGAACTTCATGAAGGGGGTATTTGACCTGTGGATACGCAGGGACGTTGGCCGCGTGTATGTACAGATGTTTGATAGCGCGCTGGCGGCCTGGCTTGGTGAAAAGCCATCATTGTGCGTAATGCAGTCTTCCTGCGGTTTTGGTCTGGTCGTGGAGCAAAACGGTGACGTCTACAGTTGCGACCATTACGTTTACCCTGAGCACCGGTTGGGAAATCTGCGCCGGGATAGCCTGGCGAAGATGGTCGCCAGCAAACAGCAACGCAGGTTTGGGCTTGCTAAAACAGAGGTGAGTTCAGAGTGCATGCGCTGTGAGTGGCGATTTGCCTGTCATGGCGGTTGCCCGAAGCACCGGATACATAAAATGGGCGAGCGCTGGCATAATCACCTGTGTGCGGGCTACAAGGCAATTTTCAGTCATGTTTCCCCTTACATGCATTATATGGCCAGACAAATCAGTATGCAGCGACCACCAGCAGAGGTGATGCAGGTGGCCGCGATTATTGCTAATCAGGAAAGCCATTCCCGGGGCTCATAGATAACGCATCAGCTATAAATCGCTGATGGATTCCAGGAATGGATATATTTTCGGCCACGCAAGAAAATAAGGCAGTGTGCTAAGTTCGTCAGACAAACCTTTGTTGAAGGTCTCAGGGTGTGAATGACGATATCTGGCACAACGCCGGTCATCAGCCCTCCTCAAAATTAATGAACACATCTAATAAACCCTAGCTAATTACCCCATCTAATCGAATAAATAACTTTGCGTTATGCTTTTCCTCGACAACAGCCAAAGGATAACGTCATGCAAACTGTAAAACTGAACAACGGTATTGAAATGCCCCTGCTGGGCTTTGGTGTGTTTCAAATGTCTGATGCCGCTGAATGCGAAAGAGCCGTGATTGATGCCATCGACACGGGATACCGCCTGATCGATACCGCCGCGTCTTACCAGAATGAAACCCAGGTCGGGAACGCTCTGAAACAAAGCGGTATCGACCGTAACGAACTCTTTGTAACGACCAAGCTGTGGCTGCAGGATACTCATTACGAAGGCGCTAAAGCCCAGTTCGAACGCTCCCTGAATCGTCTGCAACTTGATTATGTTGACCTGTATCTGATTCACCAGCCTTACGGTGATGTTCATGGGGCATGGCGTGCCATGGAAGAATTACAACAGGAAGGAAAAATTCGCGCCATTGGCGTCAGCAACTTCCATCCTGACAGACTGGCCGACCTTATCGCCTTCAACAACGTTGCCCCTGCGGTAAACCAGATTGAAGTTAACCCCTTCAACCAGCAGCTGCATGCCGTTCCTTGGAATCAAAGCCGTGGCATTCAGCCGGAAGCCTGGGCTCCGTTTGCTGAAGGGAAAAATGGTCTGTTCCAGCATCCCGTGTTAACGGCAATTGGTCAGAAGTACGGCAAAAGCGTGGGTCAGGTTGTTCTGCGTTGGATCTTCCAGCGAGGCATCATTTCACTGGCGAAATCGGTGCGCAAAGAACGCATGGCAGAGAACATTAACATTCTCGATTTTGAACTCAGTTCTGAAGATATGCTGCAGATTGCTGCCCTCGACACTGCAACCAGCGCCTTCTTCTCTCACCGCGATCCGGCGATGGTGGAATGGCTGACCGGCCGCAAACTTGATGTTTAAGTCGCGATAAAAGAGGTATTCATTCAATGCAAAAACGTTATCTGGGTAAATCCCGACTCGAAGTATCCGCGCTTGGGCTCGGCTGCATGGGCTTAAGCCATGGCTACGGTCCGGCGACCGATACCCGTCAGGCTATCGAGCTCATTCGCGCTGCGGTTGAACGTGGCGTCACCTTCTTCGATACCGCTGAAGTGTATGGCCCCTTTCTTAATGAAGAGGTTGTAGGCGAAGCCTTAAAACCGTTTCGTGACCGTGTGGTTATTGCCACCAAGTTTGGTTTTACCTTCGGTGCGGACAACAAGCAGCAGATTTTAAACAGCCGTCCGGAGCATATCCGTGAAGCTGTGGAAGGATCATTACGCCGCCTTAAGACTGATGTCATTGATCTGCTGTATCAACACCGTGTCGACCCGGATGTCCCCATTGAAGATGTCGCGGGAACGGTGAAAGACCTGATAGCGGAAGGCAAAGTCAAACATTTCGGTCTGTCCGAAGCGGGCGCACAAACCATTCGTCGTGCGCATGCTGTTCAACCGGTTACTGCGCTGCAAAGCGAATACTCTCTGTGGTGGCGCGAACCTGAGCAGGAAATCCTGCCGTTACTGGAGGAACTGGGTATTGGTTTCGTTCCCTTCAGCCCATTAGGCAAAGGCTTCCTGACGGGATCGATTAAGCCAGGAACCACTTTTGGCAAGGATGATTACAGAAGCCAAGTGCCGCGTTTCGCCGAACAGGCAATTGAAGCCAATGAAAAGCTGGTCTCCTTGCTGGGTGAACTGGCGGCAGAGAAAGGCGTGACGTCTGCGCAAATCGCGCTGGCATGGCTGCTGGCACAAAAGCCGTGGATTGTTCCTATCCCTGGTACCACCAAACTACACCGGCTGGAGGAAAACCTGGGGGCTGCCGACATCATTCTTTCACAGAAGGATACGCAGCAGATAACCCAGGCGCTGGAAACGATTAACATCGTCGGTGAACGTTACTCTCCTGAGCACCTGGCCCGCGTAGGCCGTTAATACCCGAACGGGTCCACGGACCCGTTATTGGGCGTAGCGAAGTGCATCAATCATCAGCGCAAATGCGGGCGGGTGCTGCTTACGGCTCGGGTAGTAGAGATAATAGCCGGGAAAAGATGGACACCAGTCCTGCAGAACCTGAATAAGCTCTCCTGACTTTATATAATCCTGCACCCTGTCTTCAGGCATACAGGCAATGCCAAAACCGGATAAAGCAGCATCAATCCTTTCTGCCTGCTGATTAAACGTTACCTGCCCTTCCACTCTGACCCGTAACGGTTTCCCTTCCTTCTCAAACTCCCAGTGATAAAGCCCACCGGCAGTCGGCAGGCGCATATTGATGCACCGATGATTTTGTAGCTCGTGCGGCGTTTCAGGTGCAGGGTTTGCCGCGAAGTAAGACGGTGCTCCCACCACGGCCATGCGCATGTCCGGGCCAATTCTTACAGCAACCATATCCTTATCCACGCTTTCGCCCAGGCGGATCCCGGCATCAAAACGGCCCTCAACAATATCGACAAAGCCGTTATCAACCACCAGTTCGAGATTAATTTCCGGATATTCCCTGAGGAAAGGTTTTAACTTTGGCCATACCAGACTTCGCGCGGCATGCTCCCCAGCAGATAAGCGGATATTGCCGGAGGCAGTGCCGTTCAGTTGAACCAGCGATTCCAGCTCCTGTTCAAGATCGGCAATACGCGGTTCAAGGCAGGCAATAATTCTCTCACCGGCCTCTGTAGGGGCAACGCTTCGGGTCGTACGGGTCAGAAGGCGGATATTGAGCCTTTCCTCCAGCGCCTTCATCGCATGGCTGAGTGCAGACTGAGATACACCCAGTTTGCCCGCTGCTTTGGTAAAACTTCGCTCCCTTGCCACCACCAGAAAGATTTGCAGTTCGTTGAAGTTTTCTTTGAGCATCGGCGATTTCCTTATGGTGGCATTCCCTTCATCGCGCACTCATGAAGGGTGTTCATAGACACAATCATTTTAGCCCTATTACTGACAATAATGATAATTGATATTCTGGCTGTAGAGAAAATAAGTCTGAATTATCAGAAGGTTTATCATGAAAATACTCATTGCAGGCGCGACCGGAAGTATTGGTCTTCATGTCGTGAATACCGCTATCGAAATGGGCCATCAGCCCGTGGCGCTGGTCAGAAATAAACGGAAAGTAAAATTACTTCCGCGTGGAACGGATGTTTTTTACGGCGATGTTTCAATGCCTGAAACACTTACCAATTTGCCGAAAGATATTGATGCCATCATCTTCACTCTCGGTTCCGATGGCCAGGGGCGTATTGGCGCCAGAGCGATAGATTACGGCGGTGTGCGTAACATTTTACGACTCTTCAGGGATACACCTGTACGCATCGGTTTAATGACCACGATTGGCGTGACTGAACGACTCAGTACCTGGAATCAACGCACTGAGGTTCATGACTGGAAAAGACGTGCCGAACGTCTGGTCAGAGCGAGTGGTCACCCCTATACCATCGTCAGACCCGGCTGGTTTGATTACAACAATGATGATGAACACAGAATCGTTTTGCTCCAGGGGGATCGTCGCCATGCAGGAACACCAGAAGATGGTGTGATATCAAGGCAGCAAATCGCCCAGGTTCTGGTCAGTGTCCTGACTAACGAGGCGGCAAAAAATAAAACGTTTGAGCTGGTGACCGAACGAGGCGAAGCACCGCGGGATCTTACTCCACTGTTTGCAGACCTGCAGGCTGATGATCCACAAAAAAATGATGGCGTTTTAGATATAGACAATATGCCTCTGTGTGAAGAACCTGAGTGCATTATTAACGAGCTGAACCGCACGGGGTTGCTGAAATCTATAAATAAATCATAAGCATCCCGACAAGGCTTTATCATCACCCTCTTATAATGCGCGTTAATTTATGTTCAGAACAGAAGACATCATCGATGAGATAACCCGAGCGATTGATTTAAACTTACACAAATCGCTGAAGGTAAGTTCAGCGTATCGATGGTCAGGCATGCTTCAGCCAGTTCCGGAATATTTGCGCTTGCAGTATTCCCTGAAAATCAATCAGCCCTGAGCAACCAAGTTTCTTGATCAGATTCTGCCTGGCCTGGTAAATGGTTTTTAAGTGTAGATTTAACATGGCAGATATCTCAAAAACAGTTCGCCCCTCCCCTAGCTGCGTTAAAATATATTTATCTCGCGCAGTCAAGGAGATATTGAGTTCCGATTGATGCTCGTGCTTTCCACCAGCACGAGTAATATCAATAATAAATTGCTTGATTGAGGCAACATCGCTATCTACTGGCAGTCTGTAAAGTGAGATGTCATTGAGATACTGATACAGATGGCCATCAATCAGCAGCACCAGACGATATGTATTCAGATCGTAATTTTGCTTTTTTACCGCGTCAAAGTGATTAGCGGTGAAGAAAACAAATCGCGCCTTGTCATCTTCAAAAACGATATCTGCAAGGATATTCTTTAACCCTTGCCTGATATAGATATCATCAATCCATAAAACTGCGTTTCCAGCATGTTCCTGCACGATGTTCATCATTATGACCTCAACGAAAAATCACCATTGACCTCACCGGGCTGCGAAGTTTTATCGAGTTGAAGATGTGCCAGAATCTGTGAATAGAGATCGGTCAGTATCACATTCTTCTCATTCTTCAACTGCGTGCTGAATGCCTGAATAAGAACATCATTACTGATACAACCCTGTTTTAACATGACATTACGCTCTATATCCTTATACAAAGCGCAGCGGAAAATAAAATCTTCCGGAATTGAATTAGCCATATCAACTCCATAATATGCAGTCATAAAAATAAGAGGATGCTATGTATAGTCTTAATCCAAACAGCGAAGCGACAGAACTTACATCATACAATAATTGTGCTGTGTATTTATATTAATGTGCTATCTCATTAGACGTCATCAGCCGTATAACGTAACACTATTTCCAGGGTTTTTCTGATAATGTCTGCCTTGACAACGTCAGTTGTTGACTCCAGCGAACTAATCAGGCTTAAAATGATGTTTTTATTATTAACATTATCACCTGCCAGAATTACATTTGTTACCGCCTGCCCCAATACCACTGACTCATCTGCTAATAGTTCACCTGCATTATGGAAGTAACTTGATAAAGCTTTATCCGTCATTACACTGTGGACATTAATTTCATGAAGCATGGTAACCTCGCTTGTATAGTCTGGAGAATTATCTTTAATGTAATTTAGGGTTTTTGCTGGCACTGAAAGCACTCTCATCTCTCGTTTTTTCCGGTTTTCTGCTTATCTTCCCCGGATTAACATTTGTGAAATCATTGATAACGCTGTCAATTAATTGTTTACGTGTACCATCCATTTCACTGGCATGCATAAGCCGCAATTGCTTAATCAGTGCAGCTAACGAAACGTCTTTATGCATTCGCAAAATTTCTAGCACAGCCAAACCTGTAATTTCATGTTTCAAGCGTTCACTGTCAGGTTTCTTCATAACTCCTTCACTACTTACCCATTATCATAGTAGGGCTTTATTTTATTCGAAAAGCAGGCCGATTAACGCATTGTAATGTTTCTGTTCATTCTCACCTGAGGCATTTTCAAGACGGTGCAGAAGTTTGGTACACAGTGATTTGCGACTGAGATTGCGCCCATCTTTTAGTATCTCAGTCACGATTTCGCCCAACGTTTCCTGTTGGGTTGGCAGATGCGCTTTAGCAAAGTAACGAGAAATCGCGCTTGCAGAATCAGTGCGAACGGTATGCTGCTGCATGGAGTGCTCCTGTAACAAAATGCTGGTGAATATTAAGTTTTATAACAGTAGCAAAGCTGTACCGAAAATGTGTACAACATAGCACGCTAATTTTTAGCAAAAAAGGCTAAATCAATTAAATCATGTAGTTACGATGGTTAAGATCTCCATGAAATTCAATTTCTTTGTACAAATCACTTTGTGTTATCAATGAAATTGATCTGTATTAGCCCGATTACTTGTAAAGACAAAGTTAGAATTATGTATTAAAATCAGGGCGTAACCTGGTTTGTCTGATACTGACCAGACCTCTTCTCCTTCCTTGATCCCGGACTGTCCATGCTCACGACCATTATTTACCGTAGCCATCTACGTGAAGACGCCCCTCTCAAAGCGCTTGAGGATATGGTGACAGCCGCAAATATCAAAAACAGGCGATCAGATGTTACGGGGATCTTACTCTTTAACGGCCATCACTTTTTCCAACTGCTTGAAGGCCCAGAGGAGCAGGTAAAAGAGATCTATCGTTGTATTTGTAACGACCCCCGGCACCACAATATCGTTGAACTGATGTGTGATTACGCGCCTGCGAGAAGATTCGGAAATGTAGGGATGGAGTTATTTGATTTACAAAAACATGAACGGAATGACGTCCTGCAAGCTGTACTCAATAAGGGTACGTCCAAATTTCAGCTCACGTATGATGACAGAGCATTACAGTTTTTCCGCACATTTGTCCTCGCCACGGAAAAATCGAGCTATTTTGAAATACCTGCGCCTGATTACTGGAGTTTTATAACCGACAATACCTGTACCATCCTGGATGAAAGCACACTCCCGTCAGATACAGATTTCAGCTTTGCTTTTCAACCAATTATCGATCCTATGTCACAGCGCGTCATTGCGCTTGAAGCCCTTATTCGCGGTAAAGACGGTGAAACACCCGCAACGTATTTTGACAAATTCAAACCTGAAGATGTGTATACCGCGGATCTGCAGAGCAAAAAGACTGCATTTGCAATGGCAAGCGCACTGGGTCTTAATCACAAAATGCTGTCGGTTAATCTGTTACCCATGACCCTGGTAAACAGACCCGATGCAGTCAGCTTTCTTATAAACGAAATCGCGGCGCATGGACTGGTGCCTGAACAAATCATTGTAGAGTTTACCGAAAGTGAAGTTATTTCGCGTTTTGATACGTTCGCGCAGGCCGTGAAGTCACTCAAGGCAGCGGGTATATGTGTGGCGATAGATCATTTCGGGGCAGGTTTTGCCGGGCTTCAACTTTTGTCTCGCTTTCAACCGGACCGAATTAAGATAAGCCGCGAACTCATCACTGATGTGCATAAAAGTGGACCACGGCAGGCCATCATTCAGGCCATAATCAAATGCTGCGCTTCACTGGAGATAATGATTTCTGCGGTCGGCGTCGAAAAACCTGAAGAGTGGATGTGGCTTGAATCCGCGGGTATTGAGATCTTCCAGGGTAACCTGTTTGCAAGAGCCTGCCTGAATGGTACTCCGTCTGTCGCGTGGCCAGAGAAAAAATGATTTCTCAGCGTTATAATAATTAACGTATTGTTATTACACAATAATCCCGCCACCTCTTTTATGCTGAACATAAAAATTCAGCATTTACTCCCTACGTGATAGTAAAGTAAATCTTAATTTTGCTAGAATCCTATGTATGTTTTGTACAATTTGATGCATGTTGTACAAAGTAGCAGGAACCGCATATCGGTGACGGAGAATCATGAGTGTCTGGGGGAATTATGGCTTATTACAGCATTGGGGATGTCGCAGAACGTTGCGGGATAAATCCTGTCACCCTTCGGGCATGGCAACGACGTTACGGTTTACTCAAACCTCAACGCAGCGAAGGTGGCCACCGACTCTTTGATGAAGAGGATATTCAACGTATTGAAGAAATAAAACGTTGGATTAGCAGTGGCACACCCGTTGGCAAAGTTAAAGCATTGCTGGAAACCAGTACCCGTGAAACTGACGACGACTGGAATCAATTGCAAGAAGAGATGATGGGCATTCTTCGTATGGCGTATCCCCCGAAGCTGCGAGCCAAAATTATCGCACTCGGTCGCGCCTACCCCGTAGATGCGTTGATTGATCGCGTTTATCTTCCTGTGCGTCAGCGGTTGATACTTGACCATAATACATCCCGCATCATGAACAGTATGCTTGATGGCGCATTGATTGAATATGTAGCCACCCTGCTGTCTGAAACGCGCCGCAAATCAGGGAAAGATGCCATCCTGATGGCCTGGGATGTTGAAGACCGAACCCGTTTATGGCTCGAAGCCTGGCGTTTATCGCAATCGGGCTGGCATATTGCCGTGCTTGCTGAACCCATTGAATCGCCAAGACCTGAACTCTTCCCCGGGCAAACGCTTTTTGTCTGGACTGGTATTACGCCAACCCGCAGACAAAATGAACTTCTACAACACTGGAACGAACAAGGTTATAAAGTCATTTTTCACAGCCCGTAACCAACATGTATCGCAGTAATGAGCTGAGTAAGATAAATCTTACTAATTCTCATTTTTTGGGTGGTTATTTTGAATGCCATCCAATGAATCTGTGTTCCCTACCCGCCTGACTTAATGTCCGCAGTAGCATAAAAACACAACAATATACTCACCCGTGGGTATTATTTTTTTGCAAACGACATCACCTTTTTCCTAAGTAAAATTTATTAGATCAACTGGCGCACGCCTAATACTTATTCTAGGGTTAAACCATGTCTTCTTGTACCACATTATTGTTTTTCTAAAGTAATAAATGTGGTTATTTGAAAAAGGTAAAGGATATGGCTCTAGTCTTAGACAAACGCTTAATTCTTTGTTGCTGCGCCTTTTCCATTATTCCCGTGGCAAATGCAGCAACCGTTAACGGAACATTTCAGGTACTGATGACGATTCAAAAGGCCTGTACCGTGACTGCCGGTTCGGCTTCAAATATCACGCTTGGGCCGGTGAATACCACGGCAACAAATACCAATGCAAGCAACACGATTTCGATTAATTGCTCAAAAACCACGCCCTATTTTATCGGCCTGGCGCCGTCGGCCGCCAATGGGGGGACGACGACGGGCTCAGGCGCCATGTCCTCCGTGGCTAACGCTGCCACCAATACCGATAAAGTGCCCTACCAGCTAAATCGAACATCAGCAACAGGTCCGGTGTGGGGGAACACCGCCACCGACACCGCGCCTGGAAACGGCGTAGCGGCGACAGGGACCGGGCTGGTGCAAACGTTTACGGTTTATGCCACCGCACCGAGCGCCAACTTCACTCCTGACGACTATGCCGACACGGTAACGGTTAACGTTAACTACTAACTTCAGGAAGCCACATGAGAGTAAAACTGCCTGTTCAGCAGTGTGCCTGCGCATGCCTGTTAGGGATGGTTGCGAGCCTCAACCCTGCCGCCGCCAGCGGACTGCAAATCGCCCCGGTCACGTTAACTTTGCTCGCGACGCAAAATGCCGATGGTATCTGGCTTAGTAATGCGGGTGAAAACGCGCTCAATGCCCAGGTTCGGGTTTTTCGCTGGAGCCAGAGCGCTTACGGCGACAAACTTTCCCCCTCTCAGGGGCTGGTCATTAGCCCGCCGATGCTGGCATTAGCCCCTGGAGAACGTCAGTTGATTCGCGTTATTCGGACCGGCCCACCTTCGGCACATGCTGAAGACGCTTATCGGTTATCGATAGATGAGTTACCGCCTGCAAAAGTAGAAAAAAATAAGCTTCAGTTTGTGCTGCATTATTCCGTCCCCGTTTTCATTCAACCAACATCAGCGGCGCAAACGCAGGCAAAATTGCAATGGAAATTACAACAGCTTGATGGCAAAAAATTTATTGAAGTGAGTAACCAGGGAAATGGGCATGCACAATTATCTGCTGCAACATTTATAAGCCCTGACGGTGCTAAAAAAGTTATTACGCCCGGACTGTTAGGCTACGTTTTACCCGGCTCAACAATGCGCTGGATAGTCTCCCCGTCGGCCAGTAATACTCATGATGGCGGGAAAGTTGAAGTCACAATCAATGGCCAAAAAACAGTACAAGATCTGTAACAGATCCTGGCTTCTGGTGAAATATTGCTTTCTCAATGGAGTATTAATATCGGGAATGGTTTGCGCACAAACGCTGAATAATAACCAGAGCGAAGATGGTGTTATTAAAGGCGCAGCGCAGCTCGTGGGGGTCAATTTGTATCTCGACGTCACCTTAAATGGGAATCCCGTTGGGCTGGTGCATTTGGGTTACGATAATGGAAAGCTCTATGCAGGGGCAGATACCCTGCGAAAAATGGGCTTTCGCTTTGCGCCTGACGCCACTCACGCCGTCTGCCTGAACGATATCCCCGAGCTAACCATTGACTATAACGTTCAGTTGCAAACGCTTTCGCTTACTGCGCCACTCAGTTCACTCGATCTTGCGACCACGCAGCTTAACTCCCCCGTGGAGACCGCGCCGACGGCGACAACATCACGCGGAGCGCTGCTCAATTACGATATCTATACCCAACAGGGGGATGAAAGCGCAATAAATACCTTCAGCGAATTCCGCGCTTTCAATGCTGCAGGCGTGCTCAGCACCACCCAGTTGACGCAGTATTCCACCGAGGAAAATGCGGATAACAGCGTTGAGCGACTCGATACCAGCTGGCGTACGTCATTTCCCGAAACGATGCTGGCGGTAACCGTTGGCGATACCCTGACCAGTTCACTTATCTGGTCCCGACCGACGCGTATCGGCGGCATTCAGATAGGAACCGATTTTGGTTTGCGGCCCTATATGCCAACCACCCCGCTCCCTGCATATCTTGGCTCCGCGACGTTGCCGTCAAACGTTGAGCTGTACGTCGACGGCGTCAGGTACTACAACGGAGAAGTCCCCGCGGGTAGCTTTCAGATCAACACAATGCCGAACATCAGCGGCGCGGGAACGGGTCAGGTAATGATGACGGATGCGCTGGGCAGAACGAGCGTACAAAATTTCTCGTTCTACAACGATCAGCAACTCCTGCTGGAAGGATTAACTGCCTGGTCTGCAGAATTGGGTACGGTACGCGAAAACTATGGTTACTCCTCTTTTGATTATGCCAGCGCACCGGTACTGAGCGGTACATGGCGTCGGGGGTTTAGCAATACGTTCACCGCCGGGACTCACGCTGAAACCAGCGATGGACTGATTAACGCGGGCTTCAGTAACGACTGGATCCCAGGCACCCGCAGCGGCACGTTTTCGACCTCAGTTGCCGCAAGTACCGACGCAGGAAAGAACGGTTTTCTGTACAGTTTTGGTTATCGTTGGTCCGGCGAACGGTTTAATTTCAGTACCAGTACGACGGCCACTTCCGGCGATTATCGTGATGTCGCCACCCATTATGGCGAGCCGCCACCGACGCTTAACAGCAATACGGTCATTGGCTATTCGCTGGAAGCTGCCGGTAATGTCAGCCTGAGTTACCTGCAGTTTCGTTATCCGCACGAAAATGCGGTGCGCTACGCCAACGCCAGCTGGTTCAAATCGATTACCGACAACATTTCACTGAATGCCGGATTCAACCAAAACATCGACGATAACCGCGATCGCAGTCTCTATCTGATGGTGACAATGACCACTGATAACAATCTCAGTGCCAGCAGCACCCTACAACGCACCAATGATGAGACCGGCTACCAGCTCAACGCCAGCCTGACGCCTCCTGCCGACGGCGGTTGGGGCTGGAATCTGGCCGCCAGTCAGCAGGCTTCCCGGCAAAGCGGTCAGGGAGAAGTGGGATATCTGGGTCGTTATGGTAAAGCGTACGCGGGATTCAGCCGTTTACCGGATAACCATTACGGCTACGCAGGCGCCACCGGATCGCTTGTTACCATGGGAGGCGGCCTGTTTGCAGCACGAGAAATCAACAATGGCTTTGCCGTCGTATCAACTGACGGCGTTCCTGACGTCCCGATTAAATTACAAAATAACCTGATTGGTCGCAGCGACGACCAGGGGCTATTGCTGGTCACGCCGCTGAACAGTTATCAAAAAAACCTGATCAGTATTGACCCTATGGATCTCCCCGCCAATATGCGGATCGCACGCGTTGAGACGAATGCAACGCCTGCCGATCGTTCCGGTACATTGGTTAGCTTTGGCATTACCCCGGTACGCGCTGCGCAGGTCATCCTCGTCGACAATCAGGGTAAACCCATTCCCGAAGGCAGCATGGCATACGCCATCAGCGGAGCAGGACAATCGTCTGTCGTTGGTTTTGATGGGATGACCTGGTTCGACACGCTGGAACAGCACAACGCGCTACGCGTTGAGACAGACACCGGCAGTTGTCGCGTGCAATTTGACTATCCCGCTTCCGCAAAGGGGATTGTGCAAATAGGTCCACTGGTTTGCCGGCCATACTGACAGGAGTGCGCACATGAGGTTAAGGCATCTGTTACTCATCGCAGCCGTACTCTTTTGTCCGGCGATTAGCCATGCCGTAACCTGTTCGGTGAGCAATGTACAACCCATAAATTTGGGCTCAGTCAATCCGCTGTCTGCGACAGGCGCAACGTCATCAATGACGTTCAACTACACCTGCACCAAAGAGCTTGGCGACGCGCTGGCAGGGATCAACCTCTGTTTTAATATTGGCGCCTCAGCCGTCAGTGGCCAGGTGACACCCCGAAATATGTCATTAAACGGAACACCTGCCAGAACGCTGGCATACCAGCTTTACCAGGATGCCGGACACACCAAAGTCTGGGGGAGTCAGTATCAGTCGGGAACAACTTTTCCAATGGTACAGCTTAACCTGCTGAATCTGACGCCAGTGACGGGCTCACTCACGGTATCAGCGCAGATTGTCACGCCACAAACCTCAGCGGTCCCCGGAAGCTATCAGGATAGCTATACGGCGGCGACAGCCCTTGTCACCCTCAATCCTGGATTGCTTTTCCCGCCGACCACCTGTGGCGATACCGTTGCCGCCAGGCTGCCCTTCACCGTATCGGCGACGGTCAGCAAACAGTGCAATATCACCTCTGCAACCAATATTAGCTTTGCGCCCGCCGGGGCGACCGGGCGTAACCTAACGGCTTCAAATACCGTGGGCGTAGCATGTTCCAATAACACGCCTTACACCATCGGACTTCAGCCCTCTAACGGCAATACGGCAGGCAGCGGCGTGATGGCCGGCACGGGGTCAAATACGGACAAGGTCCCCTACCAGCTTAGCTCGACGCCAGGGCCGTCCGGAACGGTTTGGGGCAATTCATCGCTCAATACTGTCGCGGGCAACGGTACGGGAACCACCACCACCTACCCGGTTTACGCCACCGTTCCCAGCGCGAACTACACGCCTGACAACTATGCTGATACCGTTACCATCGCCGTGACCTACTGACCCCAGCTTAATCGCAATAAAGCAAATACATTTTATTATCATATTATTTACTTTTAGAGGTGCGTCATAAATCTGACAAATTGCGATTTTTATAAATCATGCATATTAAATTACCCAGCCAGCAAAATTACCGAAATATCAGCACAATCAGAGAATAACTATTCACCTCTCGGCCAAAGCCCACACGCTTCATGCCGATAAACCGTGTTAGCCGGACAGGCCATTCTATGAAATAAATGTTAAATTTAGGTTCATATGGTGTGATTCACTGTATACCACGGCCAAATTAAGAACATATTACTTTTATAACTAAGGTTTATCATGGATAAGTTATCTTACGCTTCAGATAGCAGCACATCTGCCTGGAATACCTACCTGCAACAAATCGAGCGTGTGGCCCCTTACCTGGGCGAACTTTCCCATTGGGTGGATACCCTGCGCCACCCAAAACGCGCGCTGATTGTCGATATCCCGGTGCAGATGGATGACGGTACTATCCGTCATTTTGAAGGGTATCGCGTGCAACATAACCTCTCCCGCGGGCCGGGCAAAGGCGGTGTGCGTTATCATCCTGATGTTGATCTTAATGAAGTGATGGCCCTGTCCGCATGGATGACCATCAAATGCGCAGCGTTGAACCTGCCGTACGGCGGTGCGAAAGGTGGCGTGCGCGTCGATCCGTTCTCGCTTTCCGAAGGTGAACTGGAGCGTTTAACCCGCCGTTATACCAGCGAAATCGGCATTATCATCGGGCCGCAGAAGGACATTCCTGCGCCGGATGTGGGGACTAACGGAAAAGTAATGGCCTGGATGATGGATACCTACTCCATGAACCACGGCACCACCGTGACCAGCGTGGTCACCGGTAAACCTATTCACCTCGGCGGCTCGTTAGGCCGTGATAAAGCCACCGGTCGTGGTGTTTTCGTCAGCGGTCTGGAAGTGGCGCGTCGTGCCAACATCGACGTTGAAGGCGCTCGCGTAGCGGTGCAAGGTTTTGGTAACGTCGGCAGCGAAGCCGCCCGCCTGTTCGCGGCAGCAGGAGCACGCGTGGTCGCGATTCAGGATCACACCGCAACGCTGTTTAACTCAACGGGTATCGACATGGCCGCGTTGTCTGCCTGGCAACTGGAGCACAAACAGATTGCCGGTTTCCCGGGCGCTGAAACCATTGCCAGCGAAGCCTTCTGGAACCTGGAGATGGATATTCTGATCCCGGCCGCGCTCGAAGGCCAGATCACCCGTCACCGCGCGGAAACGCTGACCTGTAAACTGGTACTCGAAGGCGCTAACGGCCCAACCTATCCGGATGCCGACGACGTTCTGGCAAGCCGCGGTATCGTGGTTGTCCCAGACGTTGTTTGTAACGCCGGCGGCGTAACCGTCAGCTACTTCGAATGGGTTCAGGACATGGCTAGCTTCTTCTGGAGCGAAGAAGAGATTAACAATCGCATGGACAAAATCATGACCGATGCGATGGTACACGTGTGGGAAAAAGCGGCAGAGAAATCCTGCTCACTGCGTACGGCAGCCTACATTGTTGCCTGCGAACGCATTCTGCTGGCACGTAAAGATCGCGGAATTTATCCGGGCTAACGCCGAAATCGACCTTGCCTACAAACCACCTGCTCTGCAGGTGGTTTGTTTTCCATAAACACCCGTTAATCAGCTTCCCGGCCAAATACGGCCCAACCTCTCATTTTCGCTGTTTTATGCACCATGACGTTCCAATACGGAACATTATTATGTTGCTACGTTTCGTATTGAAACGTCCATTGCAGCAATTTTCTTTTGCCAACCCGTGTGCAAAATTACCTTATCGGCAGCGAGCAGTCGCCGTGGCGTTGTATAACCCGATACCCTACATCAGATGCCTGCCCGAATCTGGCAGCCATCCAGGACTGTCTGCGGAGCATAAATAATGAAAAAATTGATTAACCGTGTTGAAGACGTACTGACTGAACAACTCACCGGACTGGCGAAAGCGTATCCTTCCCTGGCACTGCATCAGGATCCGGTATATGTCACCCGCGCAGATGCGCCGGTAATGGGCAAAGTGGCGCTGCTTTCCGGCGGCGGCAGCGGACACGAGCCTATGCACTGCGGCTATATTGGTCAGGGCATGCTCTCTGGTGCCTGCCCGGGTGAAATTTTTACCTCACCCACGCCGGATAAAATGTTCGAATGCGCCATGCAAATTGATGGCGGCGAAGGCGTACTGCTGATCATCAAAAATTACACCGGCGATATTCTTAATTTCGAAACCGCCACCGAGCTGTTGCATGAAAGCGGCGTCAAAGTCACCACCATGGTAGTGGATGACGACGTGGCGGTGAAAGACAGTCTGTATACCGCCGGTCGTCGTGGTGTGGCGAATACCGTATTGATCGAAAAACTGGTCGGCGCTGCCGCTGAACGCGGTGACTCACTGGAAGTTTGTGCGGCGCTGGGTCGTAAACTGAATAACCAGGGCCACTCCATTGGGATAGCCATTGGCGCCTGTACCGTTCCGGCCGCCGGACAACCGTCGTTCACGTTGCAGGATAACGAAATGGAGTTTGGCGTGGGTATCCACGGGGAACCGGGCATTGACCGCCGCACCTTCACTTCCCTCGATCAGACCGTTGATGAAATGTTCGATACCCTGCTGGAAAACGGCAACTACAGCCGTACGCTCCGCCACTGGGACAACGTTCAGGGCGCGTGGCAGGAAGGCAAAGAAAGCAAACGCGCGTTGCAAAGCGGCGATCGCGTCATTGCCCTAGTCAATAATCTCGGTGCGACGCCGCTGTCAGAACTCTTCGGCGTGTATAACCGCCTCGAAAGCCGTTGCCAGGACGCCGGCATCGTCATTGAGCGCAACCTGATCGGTTCTTACTGTACCTCTCTGGATATGACCGGCTTCTCAATCACCCTGTTACAGGTGGATGACGACACGCTGAGCTTATGGGATGCACCGGTTCACACCCCTGCTCTCAACTGGGGTAAATAAGGAGATACATGATGTCCCTCAACAGAACACAAATTGTTAACTGGCTCTATCGCTGCGGTGAGATCTTCACCACCGAAAGTGATTTCCTCACCGGTCTTGATCGGGAAATTGGTGATGCCGACCACGGTCTGAACATGCACCGCGGCTTTAGCAAAGTCGTCGAAAAGCTGCCGTCCATCGCCGATAAAGACATTGGTTTTATTTTGAAAAACACCGGCATGGTGCTGCTCTCAAGCGTCGGGGGGGCCAGCGGTCCACTGTTTGGTACCTTTTTTATCCGCGCCGCCCAGGTGACCCAGGCTCATCAAAGCCTGACGCTTGAGGAGTTGTATCAAATGATTCGTGATGGCGCAGAAGGTGTGATTAGCCGCGGTAAAGCTGAACCTGGCGACAAAACCATGTGCGATGTCTGGCTGCCGGTAGTGGAATCTTTACGCCAATCCTGCGAGCAAAAGCTGAGCGTACAGGCGGCGCTGGAAGCGGCAAGCCAACAAGCGGAAGCAGCAGCGCAAAGCACCATCACCATGCAGGCCCGCAAAGGCCGCGCCAGCTATCTCGGTGAGCGCAGCATTGGGCATCAGGATCCCGGGGCAACGTCCGTAATGTTTATGATGCAAATGCTGGCTCAGGCGTCCAGAGAGTAAGGATAAAGCGATGGTAAACCTGGTTATTGTTTCTCACAGCGCCCAGTTGGGCGAAGGCGTCGGCGCGCTAGCCCGGCAGATGTTAATGGGTGATGGTTGCAAAATCGCTATTGCCGCAGGCATTGACGATCCTGAGAATCCGATTGGTACCGATCCTATCAAGGTGATGGAAGCCATTGAGTCCGTGGCCGATACGGATCACGTGCTGGTGATGATGGATATCGGTAGCGCGCTATTGAGTGCGGAAACCGCGCTGGAACTGCTCGATCCGGCCATTGCCGCCAAAGTACGTTTGTGCGCCGCGCCGCTGGTCGAAGGCACGCTCGCCGCAACGGTTAGCGCTGCTGCAGGTGCTGACATTGAGCGGGTCATCTGTGATGCCATGAACGCCCTCGACGCCAAATGTGAGCAACTGGGTTTACCTTCGCCATCTGCAGCAAAGCCGACATCCGCCGAATTCGCGCCCGATGCAGATGCTCATTCAGTGGCCATTGTGGTGAAAAACCCAAACGGCATTCATGTGCGTCCGGCTTCACGGCTGGTTTCCACGCTGTCTGGCTTTAACGCCGATATGTGGCTCGAGAAAAATGGCAAGTGCGTCGTCCCTGATAGCCTGAATCAGATTGCCCTGCTGCAGGTACGCTGTAACGACACGCTGCGCCTGATTGCCAAGGGCGAACAGGCAGAGGATGCGCTGGCCGCATTCAAACAGCTGGCGGCTGAGAATTTTGGTGAATCGCTCGAGCCCGCGCATGCTGATACCGTAGTGACGAAGGTTCCCTCACAGGTCACGGGGACGGCATTCTGTTACACACCGTTCTCACCACAGGTAAGCCAACAGCCTGTAGCCTCACTCCAGATTGAGCAGCAACGGTTACGGGTCGCTATCCAAAGCACGCTGAACGACTTAAGCGAGCTAACCGCGCTTGCAGAAGAGAGATATTCCGCAGATATCGCCGCTATTTTCTCCGGTCACCACACACTGTTGGACGATCCGGATCTGTTCGATATGGCCTGTGATCTAATGCGTGAAACGCAGTGCAGCGCGGCCTGGGCCTGGCATCAGGTGCTGAGCGATCTCAGCCAGCAGTATTTACAGCTCGACGATCCTTACCTGCAGGCGCGATACATCGATATTGAAGATTTGTTGTCTCGTTCACTGCAGTATTTAACGGGAGAGACTGCACAAATTCCCGCGTTCATCCGCCCCACTATTTTGGTCGCGGAGGTCATCTATCCATCTACGGTGCTGCAACTCGATCCGAAGACCATCAAAGGCATCTGCCTGCGGGACGGGAGCGAAGCGTCCCACCCGGCGATTATCGCCCGTGCAATGGGGTTATGTTGGTTGTGTCAGCAAGGCGAGGCCATCGAGAGTATCACGATGGGTGATACCCTGACCCTTGACAGCGTGGCCCAGCGGATAACCCGCGCGGGCTGATGTCGGTTGCACGCCCTTTGCCGACAAAGGGTGTGCATCTTTTCGATTCGCGTCGGGAAATGTCTGTTTATTCGCAAAATGGGGCGTCGATCACGCGCAACGGTCGATCCTGAACTAAGGTTTTCTCATGGTAAATGCCGCTGCTTCGGCACACCCTAAGGAGATTAACCGATGATAACGCCTGCAACTCGCCATCCAGGCCTGCTCTCTGTTGCAATAAAACTGACGCTCGCAAGCACCTTTTTTGCCCTTTCCTCTTTTGCCGTCAACGCCGAGGACGCGCCAACCGCAACGCCTCAGCCGCCTGATATTTTGCTTGGCCCACTGTTTAACGATGTACAAACGGCCAAACTGTTTCCTGACCAGAAAACCTTTGCTGACGCCGTCCCTAACAGCGATCCATTAATGATCCTTGCCGATTACCGGATGCAGAAAAATCAGTCCGGATTCGACTTACGTCATTTTGTGGAAGTGAATTTCACCTTGCCGAAAGCTGGCGAGAAATACGTCCCTCCAGCCGGGCAATCGCTGCGCGAGCATATTGACGGACTGTGGCCGGTACTCACTCGTTCGACAACCGACGCTGAAAAATGGGACTCTCTGCTGCCGCTCCCGGAGCCGTATGTCGTGCCTGGCGGGCGTTTTCGCGAAATATATTATTGGGACAGCTATTTCACCATGCTGGGGCTTGCCGAGAGCAATCACTGGGATAAGGTCTCCGACATGGTGGCAAACTTCGCTTACGAGATTGATGCCTGGGGACACATTCCTAACGGCAACCGCACCTACTATCTGAGCCGTTCTCAACCGCCATTCTTTGCCTTTATGGTGGAACTGCTGGCGCAGCATGACGGGGATGACGCGCTGAAAAAATACCTCCCGCAGATGCTCAAAGAATACACCTACTGGATGGAAGGCGTCGAAACGCTCCAGCCCGGTCAGCAGAATAAGCGCGTGGTTAAACTGGATGACGGCACCATTTTGAATCGCTACTGGGATGACCGCGATACGCCGCGGCCAGAGTCCTGGGTGGAGGATATCGCCACAGCGAAAAGCAATCCGAACCGACCGGCCACAGAAATCTACCGCGACCTGCGTTCTGCCGCCGCGTCGGGTTGGGACTTTAGTTCCCGCTGGATGGATAACCCCAATCAACTAGGCACCCTGCGCACCATCAGCATCGTTCCGGTCGATCTCAATGCGTTGATGTACAAAATGGAAAAGATGATCGCCCTCGCCAGCAAGGCCGCCGGGGATAATGCCAAAGCTGCACAATATGAAGGCTTCGCTAATGCCCGACAAAAAGGGATCGAAAAGCACCTGTGGAACGACAAAGAAGGCTGGTATGCCGATTACGATCTGAAGAGCCACAAAGTACGTAACCAACTCACGGCCGCCGCCTTGTTCCCGTTGTATGTCAATGCAGCAGCAAAAGATCGCGCCAGTAAAGTGGCCGCGGCAACCCAGGCGCATTTGCTGCAACCCGGCGGCCTGGCCACCACGTCGGTGAAAAGCGGCCAGCAGTGGGATGCTCCCAACGGCTGGGCCCCGCTACAGTGGGTCGCCGCATCGGGATTACAGAATTACGGTCAGGATAACGTCGCCATGGACGTGACCTGGCGATTCCTCACCAACGTGCAGCACACCTACGATCGTGAGAAAAAGCTGGTTGAAAAGTATGACGTGAGTAGCACAGGCACTGGCGGAGGCGGCGGCGAATATCCGTTGCAGGATGGTTTTGGCTGGACCAACGGCGTAACGCTAAAAATGCTCGACCTGATCTGCGCCAAAGAAAAGCCCTGTGACAGCGTGCCCGCATCGCGCCCGGCCCCGGCAAGTACCACGCCAGTCGAGCCTAAAAAACAGGCTCAGCCGACGTCTTAATGCCGTCACCTGAAGCGTTTTACTCCCCGAATCCGCGCTGCGTCGCGGATTTTTTCTGGCTTATATTTCGCCATTCCTGTTGTCTCTACGCCATCTAGCCCTTATGGGGTATTCCGGGTTTTCATCCGTGAGAAATTGATTCTGAACATGTTTTTATTCGCTATATATGTAAATATATAGCGATTTTATCACCTTCAGGATAACAATTATGCCACTGACAAGACGGATGTTTGCCCAGCTTGTGGCATCTGCACTGCTGCTACGCCATCTTCCCGCCTTGGCTCAAACGCCGCTAACCGTTGCCGTTGGAGGCCACCCAGCGCCAGAGGCGGCCCAACGCGTGGTCAGCGCAGGCGCACCCGCCGACATGCTGCTGCTGGCCGTCGCGCCGGAAAAACTGGTTGGGTTTTCATCCTTTGATTTTTCTCGTCAGACCGCCATCCCGTTTCACGAAGACATTCGGGCTTTACCGAAACTGGGCAAGCTGGCGGGACGCGCCAGCACACTCTCGCTTGAAGCGCTACTGGCGCTTAAACCCGACCTGGTGATTGACTGCGGCAATGCCGATGAAACCTGGCTTTCTCAGGCCAGACAAGTGAATGCGCAAACGCAAATTCCCTGGCTGCTGATTAATGGCGAACTGCGGCTCAGCCCGCAACAGCTACTCGCGGCAGGTGAAGCGCTGGGAGTCGCAACACGGGCCAGGACTCAGGCCAAACTGGCCCAGCGTTTTATTGATGAAGCCCTCGCGTTTTCACACTCTCCCGCAGCAAAGCTGCGTTTTTATGCCGCGCGCGGCGCCCGCGGACTTGAAACAGGATTACAAGGTTCATTGCATACCGAAGCGGCAGAACTACTGGGATTACACAATGTGGCGCAAATTCCTGGGCTGCACGGGCTGGCGCAGGTTTCAATGGAAAACCTGTTGAGCTGGCAGCCCGATATTATTCTGGTACAGGATGCGATTACGGCACAGTACCTGCGAGAAGATCCCGTCTGGCAAGGAGTCAAAGCGGTTGCCGATCGGCGCATTCTGTTTCTCAGCGGCCTGCCGTTTGGCTGGCTGGACGCGCCTCCCGGCATCAATCGTTTGCTGGGGTTACGCCGTCTGCATGCCTGGCTTGATCCACAGGTTGAAGCGGGCTTTAAAACCGATATGCAGCGCTACAGTGAACTGTTCTGGCACACCACGTTAAGCGACGCACAGTATCAACAACTGGTGAGCGTCTGATGAAAACATCTACCCTCGGTTTTCTGATGATTACGACGGTGGTGCTTTGCGCGAGCATCGCCGCGGTGTCGGGTGCTTATCGCCTCGATGCACAACAGGTCGTGGATCTTATTGCGGGCAGGGATGGCGTCCCGATGCAGGACAAAATCGTCTTCTGGCAAATCCGACTGCCGCGCATTCTGGCTGCATTGTTACTCGGCGCAGCGCTGGCTGGCGCAGGAACCACTTATCAGGGAATGTTCCGTAACCCACTGGTTTCGCCGGATATCCTCGGCGTGGCGGCCGGTGCCGGTTTGGGCGCCTGTACGGCAATCCTGCTGGGGCTACCAATCCTGTTTATTCAGCTGTATGCGTTCACTGGCGGTTTGTTAGTGGTCGCCGGTGTCTGGCTGATTACCCGGCGAGTCAAGCGTCACGATCCGGTGTTAACACTGGTGCTGGTCGGGATTGCGCTGGGTACGGTCTGCGGTGCGGGAATTTCGCTCATCAAAACGCTGGCCGACCCGTATACCCAACTTCCGTCGATCACCTTCTGGCTGCTCGGCGGTTTATCGACAATTACTCTGCACGATCTGTGGTTCTCAGCACCGCTGATCCTTGCTGGACTGGTCCCGTTATTGCTGTTGCGCTGGCGCATGAACCTGCTCACCCTGTCGGATGATGA
Organism: Citrobacter sp. Cb023; assembly: GCF_030336805.1. Taxonomy (NCBI): domain Bacteria; kingdom Pseudomonadati; phylum Pseudomonadota; class Gammaproteobacteria; order Enterobacterales; family Enterobacteriaceae; genus Citrobacter; species Citrobacter sp. Cb023. The sequence continues at coordinate 101,685 of NZ_JAOWCV010000038.1, forward strand.
AGCCCGATCGCTTGGGATCAACGTCTCCCGACTGCGGCTGGGACTGATCGTCTGCGCAACGTTAGTCACCGCCTGTACCGTCGCCATTGCCGGCATTATCGGCTGGATTGGACTGGTGGTGCCGCACATCGGCAGACTCCTCAGCGGGAATAACCACCAGCAGTTATTGCCGGTGTCCATGGGGATCGGCGCCATTTTACTCCTGCTCACCGACACCCTCGCCCGCACGCTGAGCCGCACGGAAATCCCGCTGGGGATCCTGACTGCATTTATTGGCGCACCGTTCTTTTTGCTGCTTTTGCTGCGGGGAAACCGCCCATGACGCTATTACTCGTGCGCCACGCGTCGCTGGGATACCACAGTAAACAACCCGTGTTACGTGATATCTCCTTTCAGGTTTCGCCCGGTTCTGTCTGTTGTCTGATTGGTGCTAACGGCAGCGGTAAAACCACCCTGATGCGCACCATTCTCGGCGTTCTTCCGCCGCTTCGCGGTGACATTCTGCTTGATGGCGTCGCAGTGAATCATCTCTGCGATCGGGAACGCGCCGCAGCCATCGCCTGGGTTCCTCAGGCGCACGACGGCGCGTTTGCCTTCACCGCCCTGGACATGGTGATGATGGGACTGGCCCCGCAACTGGCGGCATTTGCGGTTCCCGGCGCTAAAGAGCGTGAAATTGCGCATCAGCAACTGGCGATGCTGGAGATTTCTCACCTGGCACTTCGACGCTGGAACACCCTGAGCGGCGGCGAACGGCAACTGGTGTTGATCGCTCGCGCGCTGGCGCAACGTCCGCGTCTTTTATTGCTGGATGAACCCGCATCCAGCCTTGATTTTGGGCATCAAATCCGTCTGCTCGACACGCTGGTGACGCTGAAAAATTCCGGTATGGCCCTGCTGATGTCGACCCATCACCCGTTGCACGCCCGGGCAATCGCCGACAGCGTGGTACGGGTTGAACCAAACGGCGAGGTGTCGCAGGGTCTGCCTGAACATCAGCTCGCCGCCGACCGCCTGGCCGCGCTGTATCGCGTTACACCGTCACAAATTACCCACCATCTTTATGGTTCACTCAATTAAGGAATACTCATGCTCATTGACGACATTGATTTTGCCGATCTTTACCGTAAGCAATTACAGTTGGCGAACAGAACCGAGAAAAAGCCGGAGCACTGGGACAAACGTGCGGAAAAAATGGCGGAGAATTGCGCCTCATTAACCGACAGCTATCTGCTGCAACTGCTGGGGAAAATCGACCTGCAAGGTGCAGAGTCGCTGTTTGATATGGGTTGCGGCCCCGGTACAGTCTCGCTGGCGCTGGCTAAAAAAATGCCAATAATTTACGGCGTAGATTACAGCCAGGGAATGCTGAGCGTAGCTGCCCGCCGCGCCGCACAAATGAACGCCCGTCACGTACAATGGGTGCAACGAGCCTGGGAAGAGCACTGGGATGATTTACCCCAGTGCGATATCGCCGTCGCCTCGCGCTCCACGCTGGTTGCCGATATGCGCCAGGCAATGAGCAAGCTGAATAATCAGGCCCGGCTGCGGGTTTATACCACCCACCTTGTCAGTTCATCTTTCGTTTCTCCCACCATTCAGCGCGCACTTGGCCGCGAAGTGATTGAACTGCCCAACTATATCTATGCGCTTAATGTTCTGTATCAGATGGGGATCCACGCGCATGTTGATTTTATCCGCGGTCCCAACTGTCAGCAGGACAACAGCACCTGGACGCGTTTTCTGGAAAACGTGCGCTGGAGTATGGGTGAACTGAGCGCCGACGAGGTCGAACGTCTGGAAAACTGGTATCAACAGCAGGATCCACGCGCTATTGCCCCCGCCAGCCGTGACTGGGCGCTTATCTGGTGGGACAGCATCCCGCGGGAGGCGCTGCGATGATCTACTTTTCGCAGGCGCAAACTGACGCGCTGCTGCTGGAAGATATTCAGGGCGGCGATCTGACCACCCGCGCGCTGGGTATCGGCGCCCAACCAGGCGTCATCGAGTTTAACCATCGCCAGGGCGGATGCGTTAGCGGTACCGCTGTTGCCAGACAAATGCTGACGTCATTGGGATTAACCGTCACCGATATTTTGTCTGATGGCGAACGGGCGAACGCCGGACAGCGACTGATTCGCGCACACGGACCGGCGGCGGCGCTGCACCAGGGCTGGAAAGCGGTACAAAATGTACTGGAGTGGAGCTGCGGCGTGTCGGGCTATCTCGTCGAGATGCTGAGCATGCTGCATCAACGCTATCCCGATGGGCAGATTGCCTGCACCCGCAAAGCCATTCCCGGTACGCGTTTACTGGCGACTCAGGCAATACTTGCCGCCGGGGGCATTATCCATCGGGGAGGATGCGCCGAAACGGTACTGCTGTTTGCTAATCACCGCCGTTTTCTTACCAACCCAAACGACTGGACAGGCGCGATTGCGCGCTTACGCAGCCATGCGCCAGAAAAAAAGATCGTGGTCGAAGCGGATACGCCAGATGAGGCATTGGCCGCCCTACGCGCCGCCCCTGATGTCCTACAACTCGACAAATTTACACCCGAGCAGGCGGCAGAAATTGCCCGTCAGGCCCCTGCTCTGGCCCCCCATTGCACGCTGGCACTGACCGGCGGCATTACCCTCGCCTCGCTGGCGGGTTATCTCGACTGCGGTATCAGACTCTTTATCACTTCCGCGCCTTACTACGCTCCACCTGCGGATATCAAAGTGAGCCTGAGCCCGGACGCACGTGGCCTATAACATCAAAAAATGGACTAAAAATAATGAATTTCAACAAAAGTTGTCTTTACACAGCCCTGTCGTTTGCTTTCGCGCACAGTGCTTTTGCTGGGCAGGAAAGCGAAAACATGACCGTCTGGTCTAGTCCGGTCTCCGCGGCAACCACCACGGTTCTCGGCCAGGAAACGATACAACAGCTGGATAAACAGAACGTGGCGCAGGCGCTGAGCGTCGTCCCCGGCGTCGTGCTGCAAAAGTCAGGCAACCGCAACGAGCAACAGGTAAAAGTGCGCGGATTTGACAGCCGTCAGGTTCCCGTCTTTTTTGACGGCGTGCCGGTGTACATCCCCTATGACGGCAACCTCGATTTAGGCCGTTTTCTGACATCCGATATCGCTTCGGTTGAAGTCTCCAAAGGCTACTCGTCTCTGTTGCAGGGGCCAAACCAGATGGGCGGTGCCATCAATATCACTACAAAAAAACCGACCAAACCGCTTGAAGGCAGCATTGGCTATCGCCAGGGCTGGAGTCGCAGCAAAGACAACGCCCACGATATGCACGCTTCATTTGGCGCCAGTAACGATCTCGGCTATATCCAGCTCAGCGGCAGTCAGTTGAAGCAGGATTTTCTTGGATTACCGCATGGCGTGGACAACCCGGTTGCGGGCAGTCACGGCAAGATGATCAACTCTTCCGCTGATGACAAGCGTGGCATCGTGAAGCTGGGCTTTACCCCTCGTGGAGATGATGAATATGTGCTGACCTATATAAATCAGGACGGTGAAAAAGATAATCCACCGTACGCCGGAACCAGCAGCCAGAAATCACGCTACTGGCAATGGCCACAATACGATAAAGAGAGCTATTACTATCAGGGAACCACGCATCTGGGCGACCGTTTTACTCTGAAAAGCCGTCTGTATCGCGACACCTTTGAAAATACGTTGATGATGTACAACTCGCTGGCCGATCTGAAAAATAAGAAAGGCAGCTACAGCCATTATTCGGACTATAGCGATGGGGCTGGCCTGCAGCTCGCTGCGGATATGCGAGAAAACGATCTGCTCTCTTTCGCCGTGAACTGGAAGGACGATGTTCACCGCGAGAAAGGCGCACCGAATGCGGCTTACGACCGCTACGAAGACCGCACCTGGTCCGTGGCCAGTGAATACCAGTGGGCTGCGGCGGATAATGTCGATGTGGTGGCGGGAATAAGCTATGACTGGCGAGACAGTCTGGAAGGTATGAAGCACGAGAAAAACGGCAGCGTCACGCACTACGATGACAACAATCAGTCGGCCTTTAACTGGCAGGTGATGACCAAATACCACTTTGAAAATTCAGACACATTAGCGCTGTCTTACTCTGACAGAACGCGTTTCCCAACGTTAAAAGAACGCTACACGACCTCGAAACCGGCCTATAACCAGGTAGCCCTGGTCAATCCACAGCTTAAACCGGAGCGCGCCCGCAGCGTGGACCTGACATGGAATGGTTCACTTAGCCAGAACTGGGGATTCGAAGCCAGCGTGTATTACAACCGCATCAGCGACGCGATTCTTTCGCACAATATTGATGCCGATACCATCCAGAATCAGAACAGTGGTCGGGTGGATTACACCGGCCTGGATGCAGGCGTTAAAGGTAAAGTTTTTAATATGCTGGACGTCGGGCTGAGCTACGGCCTTATTCATGCGGACGCCAAACGCAGCGATATCGGTAAGATTACCGATCTGCCGACGCAAACCCTGACCGCCTGGATGACGCTGAAACCGTGGGAGCCACTCAGCATTACGCTGTCCGAAGAGGCCCGTTCGTCAAGCTATAGCAATACCGACGGCTCGCAGAAAGCCGCTGGTTTCGCCATTACCCATTTGCGCGCTGATTACGCCATTGGCCACGGGTTTAGCGTTAACGCTTCGGTCAATAACCTGTTCGATACGCAGTACGTTTACAGTGAAGGATTTATTGAAGAGGGGCGTAATTACTGGGCGGGCATTGAGTATCAGTTCTGACTTAACAATGCAGAAAAACGGCCCCGTCAGGGGCCGTTCGATTAATCTCGTCGTACAAGCCGAAAGACACCCAGCACAACAATCGCGCCGACCACGGCCACCAGGAAGCTGTGGAGATTAAACCCGCTGATATCGCCGCCGATACCGAACATCGTAGCCAGCCATCCACCGACCACCGCACCGATAATACCGAGAATGCAGGTCAGGATAAATCCACCGCCATCGCGCCCCGGCATAATCAGTTTGGCGATAACCCCCGCAATCAGACCAAAAATAATCCAGGTAATAATTCCCATTTCCAGGCCCTCTTTCCAGTGAACGCACGCGCAAGACATTCTTGCGCCAGCACGTTAAGTATAGGCAAGCCATCGCTACGTGCTTTTTCCCTCAGACTTAATTCATTGGGTTTGGTAAAAAATTTCATCCATTTGTATTAAGTTCCGTTGATTGATGCCGATAATCCAACGATAAACCAGGCATCCAGGAGTCATTAGGTGTGAGTAACTACAATGAGCAGTTCCTGAAGCAAAATCCGTTAGCGGTGTTAGGCGTACTCCGGGACTTAAATTCGCAGCAGGTTCCGCTGCGTATTTCCTGGTCAGGTGGCCAGTTCATCAGCAAAATACTGGCGGTCAGCCCGGACGAACTGATCATGGATTTTGGTAGTCAGGAATATGAAAACCAGGCCGTGCAGCGGGCCAGTCAGATAAAGATTATCGCCGAAACGCAGGGAGCCAAAGTGGAGTTCACCCTGCCACAGCTGAAAAAAGGCGAATACCAGCGGCTACCCGCATTTATCTCATCATTGCCGCCATCTCTGTGGTTCGTCCAGCGTCGGGAATATTTCCGTATCGGTGCTCCACTGCATCCCCCCTATCGCTGCACGGTAAAAATGCCGGATAACAGCACGCTGTGTTTTCGCTTATTCGATTTGTCTCTTGGCGGTATGGGCGGGCTGTTAGAAACGGCAAAACCAGAGGGACTGGTAGAAGGCATGCGCTTTTCACAGGTTGAACTGAACATGGAGCAATGGGGAGTGTATCAGGTGGACGCCCAGCTAATTTCCATTAGCGAACGCAAAGTTATCGACGGGAAAAACGAAACAATTACCACTCCCCGCCTGAGCTTTCGTTTTCTCAACGTCGGCCCGGCGGTGGAGCGTAACCTACAGCGGATTATTTTTTCCCTCGAGCGCGAGGCCCGGGAAAAGTCGAATAAGGTGCGCGATTAGCATCACCTGAATTACATCACATCCAGCGCTTGTTGAAGCTTCCAGATATAGCGCGGAGCCTGCGGCGCCGGATGATTATCCGCAACATGTTCAATAAATTCATCCGGGCTGAGATCGTTTATCTTATTAATGGCTTTTTTCCTGTCAGAGGAGAACGTTCGCAGCAGCGCGCCCGCACCGTTGGCGTACGATACCACCAGCGCATATTGCATCACCTGCGGATCTTCGATCCCGGCCAGCGGCCCGGTCTCAAGAATGCTCAGGTATGCGGCCCCCATCGAGATATTGCGCTCAGGATTTTTCAGCTCGCTGGTCGACGGCTCGCCACTCCACCCCATGCGACGATAAACATCACGCCCTGACGTAGAGGCTTTTAACTGCATCAGGCCAATCGCATTAGACTTACTGACCGCATTCGGGTTTCCACCTGATTCAATGGCGATGATAGCGGTAATCAATTGTGGACTGACACCCCAGGCCGCACCGGCTTTTTCGCTGATCGGCATCCATTGCATTGCGCGTTTAACCGGAACTTCAGCATTCCACGGCGAATTTTTGTAATCCTGTTTTGAACTACAGCCCGCAAGTAATACAACCAAAAAAGCAAACCATCTCAATTTCACGTCATCTATCCTTATAGCCGGAACCTGTCGCTGAGGTGACAACGACATACCTACGCGGCATGATATACATTTGGTTTTAGTTGTAGCAAGGAAATGCCATGTCCCGGTTTCACTTAATTGCCCCGTCGGGCTACTGTATCAACCAGCAGGCTGCCTTACGCGGGCTGGCGCGTCTTACTGAGGCCGGTCATCAGGTCGACAATTCAGCGGTCATTGCGCGCCGCTGCCAGCGTTTTGCGGGTACAGAAGCAGAACGGCTTGCTGATGTGAACGCGCTCGTAAATCTGAACACGCCCGATACCATTGTGATGGCAGTACGCGGCGGCTATGGCGCGAGCCGTTTACTGGCAGAGATTGACTGGCAGGCGCTGGCGAACCGTCAGCAACACAACCCGCTGCTGCTGTGCGGACACAGCGATTTTACCGCGATCCAGTGTGGTCTGCTGGCGCAGGGGAATGTGATTAGCTTCAGCGGCCCGATGCTGGCGGCTAACTTTGGCGCCGAGGAGATGAACGCATTTACCGAGCACCATTTCTGGCAGGCTGTTCGCAATGCCCAATTTACCCTCGAGTGGCAAGGTAACGGTCCGGCATGTGCGACCGAAGGTACGCTATGGGGCGGAAATCTGGCGATGCTCATTTCTCTGATGGGCACGCCGTGGATGCCCGCTATCGAAAACGGCATTTTGGTGCTGGAAGACATTAACGAGCATCCTTTTCGCATTGAACGCATGCTGCTGCAACTGTATCACGCAGGAATACTGGCCCGACAAAACGCCATTATCCTCGGCAGTTTTAGCGGCAGCGCACCTAATGATTACGACGCGGGTTACAGTCTTGACTCAGTTTGTGATTTTCTACGCGCCAGGTTATCGGTTCCGGTGATCGACGGCCTCGATTTTGGTCATGAACAACGCACCGTCACCTTGCCGTTGGGGGCAAGAGCGGTACTGAAAAATGATAAAAACGGCGCTCAGCTCACCTTAAGTGGGCATCCGGTACTTAAATCGTAAAAAAAGCGGTTAACAGGGCTAAGTAAAACGCTGTTTCTGTCGTTATTATGTTAGGGTTTATAAATACGAAACAGCGTAATTCAGGAGTAACCGAACGTTGGATGCCGCAGCAATAATTAGCCTTTTTATTTTGGGTTCCGTACTCGTCACCTGCAGTATCTTACTCAGTTCATTCTCATCACGTCTTGGTATCCCTATTCTGGTGATATTTCTCGCTATCGGTATGTTAGCGGGAGTCGACGGCGTGGGCGGTATTCCTTTCGATAACTACCCTTTCGCCTATATGGTGAGTAACCTGGCGCTGGCGGTTATCCTGCTCGACGGCGGGATGCGCACCCAGGCCAGCTCATTTCGTGTCGCGTTAGGCCCGGCGCTGTCGCTGGCGACCGTCGGGGTGCTGATTACCTCCGGACTCACCGGCATGATGGCCGCGTGGCTGTTTCATCTGGATCTTATTGAAGGACTCCTGATTGGCGCGATTGTCGGTTCAACCGATGCCGCGGCGGTTTTTTCCCTGCTCGGCGGCAAGGGGCTTAACGAACGTGTTGGCTCTACGCTGGAAATTGAATCCGGGAGTAATGACCCGATGGCGGTGTTTTTAACCATCACGCTTATCGCCATGATTCAAAATCACGAGACTGGATTAAGCTGGATGTTTGCGGTGCATATTATCCAGCAGTTCGGCTTAGGGATCATACTGGGCCTCGGTGGGGGCTACCTGCTTCAGCAAATGATTAACCGCATTTCACTGCCTGCCGGGCTTTATCCGCTACTGGCCTTAAGCGGTGGGATACTGATTTTTGCCCTGACCACTGCACTGGAAGGCAGCGGTATTCTGGCGGTCTATCTGTGTGGTTTCCTGCTGGGTAATCGCCCCATCCGCAACCGATTTGGCATTCTGCAAAACTTCGACGGTCTGGCATGGCTGGCGCAAATCGCCATGTTCCTGGTGCTGGGACTGCTGGTTACGCCGTCCGACCTGCTGCCTATCGCGATCCCTGCGCTGATTTTGTCTGCATGGATGATATTCATTGCCCGTCCGCTTTCGGTCTTCGCCGGACTGCTGCCGTTTCGTGGCTTCAATCTGCGCGAGCGCATTTTCATCAGTTGGGTGGGCCTGCGCGGTGCAGTCCCCATCATCCTCGCCGTGTTCCCAATGATGGCGGGTCTGGAGAATGCGCGCCTGTTCTTTAACGTCGCGTTCTTCGTGGTTCTGATCTCGCTGCTGTTTCAGGGAACGTCGCTTTCCTGGGCCGCCAAAAAAGCCAAAGTGGTGGTTCCTCCCGTCGGCTGGCCCGTTTCGCGCATTGGTCTGGATATTCACCCGGAAAACCCCTGGGAGCAGTTTGTTTATCAGCTCAGCGCGGATAAGTGGTGTGTAGGAGCCGCATTGCGTGACCTGCATATGCCGGAAGAGACGCGAATTGCCGCCCTGTTTCGGGACAACGTGCTGTTTCACCCATCCGGCAGTACGCGGCTGCGTGAAGGCGATGTTCTGTGCGTCATTGGCCGCGAGCGCGATCTCCCTGCTCTCGGCAAGCTGTTCAGCCAGTCGCCGCCGGTGTCGTTAGACCAGCGCTTCTTCGGTGATTTTATTCTCGAGGCCAGCGCAAAATATGCCGATGTGGCACTGATTTATGGCCTGGAAGATGGCACAGAGTATCGTGATAAACAGCAAACGCTGGGTGAAATTGTCCAGCATCTGCTTGGCGCCGCGCCGGTCGTCGGTGACCAGGTCGAATTTGCTGGCATGATCTGGACGGTTGCTGAGAAAGAAGATAATGCGGTGCTGAAGGTCGGTGTTCGCGTTGCTGAAGATGAGGATGAGGCGCGTTGATGCTTTTTGCCGGGCGGCGGCAGCGCTTTGCCCGGTTTGCGCTCTGCGTCGCATAAACGGTGGAGCCGGATGAAGCGCATCAGCGTCGACATCCGGCTTCATATACGTTACACCGTCACAACCGGCACGCGCAGCGCCAGAGAACACATCAACTCGTAGCCCACCGTACCCGCTGCGCTGGCCACATCGTCAATTTTAATCTCTTTGCCCCACAGCTCTACCGGCGTCCCGATCCCCGCCTGCGGACACGGTGTCAGATCTACCGCCAGCATATCCATTGAGACCGTCCCCACCGTTGTAGTGCGTACGCCGTCCACCAGCACCGGCGTTCCGCTTGGCGCATGGCGCGGATAACCGTCTGCATACCCGGTCGCCACAATGCCAATACGCTGCTCGCCACTGGCGGTATAGCGTCCCCCGTAGCCCACCCGGTCTCCTGCTTTCAGCGTCTGTATGCCGATTATCTCGCTGCTCAGGGTCATGACCGGTTTCAGGCCAGTATTGGCGATGTCCCGCCACTGTCCCGAAGGTGATGCACCATACAAAATAATGCCCGGGCGCACCCAGTCATAATGTGCTTCAGGGTGCCACAGCGTGGCGGCCGAATTGGACAGCGACCGTCTGCACTCCAGCCCTTCTGTCGCCTGTGCAATCCGCGCCATAGCTTCCTGAATACCTTCCGGGTGCTCCGCATCTGCAAAGTGGGACATCAGCGTCATTTCACCGACGTTGGGCATTGCCCGCAGCTGTTGCCAGACCGTTGATACTCTTTCCGGTAAAAAACCCAGTCGGTTCATGCCGCTGTTCACCTTCAGGTAAACATCCAGCGGCGCGTTGAGGCGCGCATTCTGCAGCGCTTTTAATTGCCAGTTACTGTGTACACAAGTGGTCAGACGATATTTGTCATACACCATCAGGTCTTCGGCGTGGAAAAATCCCTCCAGCATGAGTATCGGGCCTTTCCACCCGCGCTCACGCAGGGTTATCGCTTCTTCAAGATTGAGCATGGCAAAACCGTCGGTTGTGCCCAGCGCATTCCAGACACGTTCAATGCCGTGTCCGTATGCATTGGCTTTCACCACCGACCAGACGCGGGCGTCCGGCGCGGCCTGGCGGGTAATGGTCAGGTTTTGTTTCAACGCCTGCAGGTCAATGCTGGCCAGTATCGGGCGAGTCATCTCACGTCCTTATCAGTTATGTGCGCCATGTAAATGCCGTGGACGAGATGGGGTAAACCCCGGGCTGTAACGCGCCACGCTCAGATCGTCGTAAGGAATGGCTGGTGTGCGGCCAGACAGAATGTCGCTCAGCAACTGACCCGAACCGCAGGCCATGGTCCAGCCCAGCGTGCCGTGGCCGGTATTAAGCAGTAGATTCTTAAAGCGCGTTCGCCCGATCACTGGCGTACCGTCCGGCGTCATCGGACGCAGCCCGGTCCAGAAGGTTGCCTGCTCCACATGCCCACCGCGTGGGAAGAGATCGCGAACGACCATCTCCAGCGTTTCACGGCGGGGTTGCAGCAATTCCGTATTGAAGCCGACAATCTCCGCCATGCCGCCAACGCGAATACGGTTATCAAAGCGGGTAATGGCGATTTTGTAGGTTTCATCAAGGATCGTTGAAACCGGCGCGCCGTCATCTTGCGCCACCGGAATGGTCAATGAATAGCCTTTGAGCGGATAGACCGGAATATCAACGATCCCCTTCAGCATCGCCGTAGAGTACGAGCCGAACGCCATTACATAGGCATCGGCTTTGACTATCTCCTCGCCACACTGAACGCCATAAATCTGCTCACCATCGCTCAACAGCTTATCGACCGGAGTATTAAAGCGAAATTTCACACCCGCCTGCTCCGCCATCAGCGCCAGACGCTGGGTAAACAGCTGGCAGTCACCCGTTTCGTCATTCGGTAAACGCAGACCACCGGTCAGCTTGTGTGCCACTTCCGCCAGCGCCGGTTCAACTTCCGCCAGGCGGCTTGCTTCCAGGAGCTGATACGGCACGCCGGCGTCTTCGAGGACGGCGATGTCGCGGGTCGCGTTCTCATACTGTTGAGCGGTACGGAACAGTTGCAACGTTCCACCCTGGCGTCCTTCGTACTCGATACCGGTAGAGGCGCGTAGCGCTTTCAGGCAATCACGGCTGTATTCCGCCAGTCGCACCATCCGGCCCTTGTTTTCCATGTAATGGCTGGTGTCGCAGTTGCGTAGCATCTGCCACATCCATTTCAACTGGAACTGCGTCCCGTCGAGGCGAACGGCCAGCGGCGCATGGCGCTGAAACATCCATTTAATTGCTTTAAGCGGTACGCCTGGCGCCGCCCAGGGTGCTGCATAACCTGGAGAGATTTGCCCCGCGTTCGCCGCACTGGTTTCCAGTGCCGGACCGGGCTCACGATCAATGACGGTGACTTCGTGTCCAGCCTGACTTAAGTACCAGGCGCTGGTCACGCCAACGACACCACTTCCCAGTATGACAACTCGCATAGCCACTCCGTTAACAGTAAAAGAACAATCATCTAATTACATCTTGATAACTCAGTTGAAAATATTATTCAACATATGGCTTTTTTATGGTGACTTATCTCACATATGGCGGTGATGGCGGGGAACTCCCTGCTTTGGTATCTCCTGCTGTGCGTTATTTTTATCCAGCATAAAATTTTGCGGCCATACCGTTTTTCGACGCCTCGCTAACAAGAAATCGCAAAGAAAAAAATTCAGCCGCAGCACGTTTTTTAACACCATGATCTATGCTTGAAATGAGGTACTCCAGACAGAGAGTGCCGCCAACAATGAGGGTGCGCGAATGGCTACGATTGATTCCATGAACAAGGACAGCACACGGTTAAGCGATGGACCCGACTGGACGTTTGATCTGCTGGATGTCTATCTGGCGGAAATAGACCGCGTGGCGAAACTCTACAGACTGGATACCTACCCGCACCAAATCGAGGTGATCACCTCCGAACAAATGATGGACGCTTACTCCAGCGTCGGGATGCCAATCAACTATCCGCACTGGTCGTTTGGTAAAAAATTTATTGAAACCGAGCGTTTGTATAAGCATGGTCAGCAGGGGCTGGCCTATGAGATTGTTATCAACTCCAATCCGTGTATCGCGTATCTGATGGAGGAGAACACCATCACCATGCAGGCGTTGGTGATGGCGCATGCCTGCTACGGACATAACTCCTTCTTTAAAAACAACTATTTGTTCCGTAGCTGGACGGATGCCAGCTCCATCGTTGATTACCTGATCTTCGCGCGAAACTATATTACCCAGTGTGAAGAGCGTTACGGCGTGGATGAAGTCGAAAAGCTCCTCGACTCCTGTCACGCGCTGATGAACTACGGCGTGGATCGTTACAAACGCCCGCAAAAAATCTCCCTACAGGAAGAGAAAGCCCGACAGAAAAGCCGTGAAGAGTATCTGCAAAGCCAGGTAAATATGTTGTGGCGTACGCTGCCGAAGAAAGAAGAAGAGAAAACCGTTGCAGAAGCCCGACGTTATCCTTCTGAACCGCAGGAGAACCTGCTGTACTTCATGGAGAAGAACGCCCCGCTGCTGGAATCCTGGCAACGCGAAGTGCTGCGCATTGTGCGCAAGGTCAGCCAGTATTTTTATCCGCAGAAACAGACCCAGGTGATGAACGAAGGGTGGGCCACTTTCTGGCATTACACCATCCTTAATCACCTTTATGACGAAGGTAAAGTCACCGAACGGTTTATGCTGGAGTTTTTACATAGCCATACCAATGTGGTGTTCCAGCCGCCGTACAACAGCCCGTGGTATAGCGGGATAAATCCCTATGCTCTGGGTTTTGCCATGTTCCAGGATATTAAACGAATTTGTCAGTCGCCTACCGAAGAGGACAAATACTGGTTCCCGGATATAGCGGGTTCTGACTGGCTGGAAACCCTGCATTTCGCGATGCGCGATTTCAAAGATGAGAGCTTCATCAGCCAGTTCCTGTCACCGAAGGTTATGCGTGATTTCCGCCTGTTCACCGTGCTGGATGACGATCGTCATAATTATCTGGAGATTTCCGCGATTCACAACGAGGAAGGATATCGTGAGATCCGCAACAGGCTGTCGTCGCAATATAACCTGAGCAACCTTGAGCCGAATATTCAAATCTGGAATGTCGATCTGCGCGGCGACCGCTCGCTCACCTTGCGCTATATTCCGCATAACCGCGCTCCGCTGGATAAAGGACGCAAAGAGGTGCTCAAGCATGTGCACCGGCTCTGGGGTTTTGACGTGATGCTGGAGCAGCAGAATGAAGACGGCAGTGTGGAACTGCTGGAGCGTTGCCCGCCGAGGATGAACGGTCTGTAAATCTTATTGCCGGATGGCGACGCGAAAACGTCTTATCCGGCCTACAATGCATTTCGTAGGCCGGATAAGCTGCGATTAGCGCCCCTGAATAGCTAAATCGCCCGGCAGGTTTTTCTGCATACGATGCCAAATCTCGCCGCTGTCGTGACCATAGCGACGCACCGTTTCATATACCTGCTCATGAGCACCCTGATCACAAAGTTCTGACAGCTTACGGTAAAAGCTCAGCGCCAGCGCGCGGGCTTCCGGATTGGCGAAATAATGGCGGCCAATGCGGGTATATAATCCCTTCATTCCATTGAGGATCAAACCGTAAATCGGATTGCCAGAGGCAAATGCCAGACCGCGGAAAATGTTATAGTCCAGATCGGCGAACGCATCAGCATGGTCGGCCACCTGATTTGCCGTTGCCAGAACCTCCTGCGCTTTATCAGGATGCTGGCGAAACGCGGTACGAACAAAGATCGTCGAGATGTTGGTACGCACGGACAGCAGATTATCAATAAGCTGCGGCACGCTCTCGTGATCGAGACGCGCCAGCGTTTCAAGGATATTTAGCCCGGAGGTTTCCCAGAAGTTATTCACCTTCGTCGGCTTGCCGTGTTGAATGGTCAACCAGCCGTCCCGCGCCAGACGCTGTAATACCTCGCGTAACGTGGTACGTGTCACTCCAATCAGTTCAGAGAGTTCACGTTCAGCAGGCAAAATAGTGCCAGGTGGGAAGCGGTTATTCCAGATACTTTCAATGATGTACTCTTCCGCGAACCCAGCCGGGCTTTGCGCCTTAATGACCATAGTGATAATTCCATTACACAGCAAAACATAGTTACAGTTATCATACCAGACGGGCTACATGGCTGATAGCTGACGCAATGAAGAAAAAGTGGATCAAGGCTTCATTTTCCAGATTACGCTGAAGCACAGCCAGCCTTGTCCGTCGCGTGAATAGCTTGCCTGTACTCCCTCCTCCCGCTAAGCTTTGCGGTCAAACATAAAAACATGATTTCATTTTTAAAGGTAGGGAAATCACCATGGAGCTATCATGGGGCCGCGCTATGTGGCGCAATTTTTTAGGTCAATCACCTGACTGGTACAAACTTGCACTACTCGTATTCTTAGTCGTTAACCCGGTTATATTTTTCATCAATCCCTTTATTGCGGGCTGGCTGTTGGTGGCCGAGTTCATTTTTACGCTGGCGATGGCGTTAAAATGTTACCCGCTGCTACCAGGCGGGCTGCTAGCCATCGAGGCGGTCATCATCGGCATGACCAGCGCCACACATGTGCGTGAAGAGGTTGCCGCTAACCTTGAGGTGCTATTGCTGCTGATGTTTATGGTGGCTGGCATCTACTTTATGAAGCAGTTGCTGCTGTTTATTTTCACCCGCCTACTGCTTACGATTCGCTCCAAGATGCTGCTGTCGCTGGCATTTTGCGTTGCCGCCGCCTTCCTTTCTGCATTCCTGGATGCACTGACAGTCGTTGCCGTGGTAATCAGCGTAGCGGTTGGTTTTTATGGTATTTACCATCGCTTCGCCTCTTCCCGCACGGAAGACAACAATATGCTCGATGATAGCCATATCGATCAGCACAATAAGGTCGTACTGGAGCAGTTCCGTGGTTTTCTGCGCAGCCTGATGATGCATGCGGGTGTCGGTACAGCGTTAGGCGGCGTAATGACTATGGTCGGCGAACCGCAAAACCTGATTATCGCCAAAGCGGCTGGCTGGCATTTTGGTGACTTTTTCCTGCGCATGTCGCCGGTCACCGTCCCGGTGCTGATTTGCGGCCTGTTAACCTGCATGCTGGTTGAGAAATTGCGCTGGTTTGGCTATGGCGAAACGCTGCCGGAGACCGTCCGCGATGTCCTGCAACAGTTTGACGATCAAAGCCGTCAGCAGCGTACTCGTCAGGAAAAAATCAAACTGATTGTCCAGGCGATTATCGGTATCTGGCTGGTGGTTGCCCTGGCCCTGCATCTGGCGGAAGTCGGATTAATTGGTCTGTCCGTCATTATCCTGGCCACGTCGTTGACCGGCGTTACTGACGAACACGCGATTGGTAAAGCGTTTACCGAGTCGCTGCCTTTCACCGCCCTGCTGACCGTGTTCTTCTCTATCGTTGCGGTTATTATCGATCAACAGCTCTTTTCACCGATTATTCAGTTTGTTTTGCAGTCCTCTGAACATGCTCAACTGACGCTGTTCTATCTCTTTAACGGCCTGCTGTCTTCTATCTCTGATAACGTGTTTGTCGGCACCATCTACATTAACGAAGCCAAAGCCGCGTTGGAACATGGGACCATCAGCCTTAACCAATTTGAGCTGTTAGCGGTGGCGATCAATACCGGGACTAACCTGCCTTCCGTTGCTACGCCAAACGGCCAGGCGGCATTCCTGTTCCTGCTGACCTCCGCGCTGGCACCATTGATTCGACTCTCTTATGGCCGCATGGTGTGGATGGCTCTGCCTTATACTCTCGTCCTGACGCTGGTTGGTCTGCTTTGCGTCGAGTTCACGCTTGTTCCGGTGACTGAGTGGATGACCCAGGCGGGCTGGTTAGCTACACTTTCATAACAATTTACCGGGCAAATCACTGCCCGGTTTGACTTTTTGCATGATAATTATCCGATTACTCAAATTTTCAATTCCTGCTAGTGGCGCATAAATTGAATTGGTTTAAACTGCGCTCTCTACGCATGTTGCAGGGAAATTATTATGTTGCGATTTTTAAACCAGTGCTCCCGAGGTCGTGGTGCATGGTTATTGTTGGCGTTAACCGCCTTTGCGCTGGAGCTTGTCGCGCTGTGGTTCCAGCACGTCATGCTGCTAAAACCTTGCGTGTTGTGTATTTACGAACGTAGCGCATTATTTGGTGTGATGGGCGCGGGGCTGGTGGGGGCTATCGCACCAAAAACGCCGCTGCGCTATGTGGCGATGATTATCTGGATTTACAGTGCCTGGCGCGGACTGCAGTTAGCGTATGAGCACACCATGATTCAGTTGCACCCATCACCGTTTATGACCTGTGATTTTGCCGCACGCTTCCCGAGCTGGCTGCCGCTGGACAAATGGCTGCCGCAGGTGTTTTTAGCATCCGGTGACTGTGCTGAACGCCAGTGGTCTTTTTTAACCCTGGAAATGCCACAGTGGCTGTTGGGGATCTTCGCCGCTTACCTGGTGGTCGCCGTGCTGGTAGTCATAGCACAGCCGTTTAAACCGAAAAAACGTGACCTCTTCGGTCGCTAACAGAGACGCTCCTTCGGGAGCGTTTTTTTTGCCTTAAATTCATTGCCTGCTGGCATCTATAAGATGTATATTAAATGCATCTTATAGATGCCACACCAAGGAGATGTCTGATGTCCCATTTACGCATCCCGGCAAACTGGAAAGTAAAACGCTCTACTCCCTTCTTTACCAAAGACAACGTCCCGGCAGCACTTCTTTCTCACCATAACACCGCAGCAGGCGTGTTTGGACAGCTCTGCGTGATGGAAGGTACGGTAACGTATTATGGCTTTGCCAATGAAGACGCAAAAGAACCTGAAGTGAAAGTGGTGATTAATGCCGGTCAGTTCGCGACCAGCCCACCGCAGTACTGGCATCGCGTTGAATTAAGCGACGATGCGCAATTCAACATTAACTTCTGGGTGGAAGATGACAACCACTCCGATGAGATGTATCAGGCGAAAAAGTCTTAACCCTTAACGCCTGCTAATCGATGGGCGGCTCAGTCCGCCCATGAAGGTTTGTTCAGGATAGGCGGCACTATTAATTTATAGTGCGTCGAAGTGAGCAGAAAGCAGTCGTAAAGCAGAGTGTTAGCGCAAGACGAATCACCACCTTCCGAGGTTTTGAGTTGTTTTGCGCTAATTTTTTGCCCCATCCATGCCCCATCTTCGAAAAACACACAACACCCTACGAACCAATGCAAAGTTTTGTGCATCCCGCTTTTGTCCCTCTAACCAAAATTCTATTGTCTGATAAATTTATGTGGCACGCCGTGGCGCGTGCCGTTGGGAATGTGAAAAACCAGGACTCCGAACTGATACAGCCAATGTGATTACATCACCGGGCAGTCATCAAACTCCGCGTTCCTGGCATCATTAATGATGTACGTGATCACTCCGAATATAGCGGGCGCAGAACTGTAACCATCATCATCTACTGGCAGCGCTTCCCTTCTCCCGTTCTCCAGATTAACGAGGTGGGGTTGAGGATGAGTCCGATATTGCTTAATCCTGAACTCCCCGTCTATTGCACATACCAGCAGTGAGCCATCACACGCAGTAAGTGACGCATCCACAACAAGCAACGCCCCCTGGAGTATTCCTTCCCTGACATGTGAACGCGATGCCCGCATGAAATAAGTCGCAGATGGCTGGCTGATTAGCTGCTGATCGAGGGAAATACTTTTTTCAACATAATCAGCCGCAGGTGAAGGGAATCCCATGTTTACGCCCTCTCTTGAATACCGGATAAAAACACAGTATAAATACTGTATATACATCCAGTAAAGGAGCAATGAGTAATGTTCGTGGAACTCGTTTATGACAAAAGGAATTTTGATGGTCTGCCCGGTGCAAAAGATATCATTCTGGGCGAATTGAGTAAGAGGGTTCACCGGATTTTCCCCGATGCTGATGTTCGGGTTAAACCGATGATGACACTGCCGGCGATCAACACTGATGCCAGCAAGCATGAGAAAGAACAGATAATCCGTACTGTTCAGGAAATGTTTGAAGAGGCTGAGTTCTGGCTTATTTCTGAGTAATATGAAGCGAGGCGCGCACTCTAATCATGTTATGAATCGACCCGTAGCCTGAACTTTCCATTCAATGGCTACGGTTTTTTAACGATTCGTCAGGCACACTAGTCCTGTTTTTCAGGTGGTATATTGCTTACTTTTTCAACGTGTCAAGTTCTGCTTTCAACTCGTGTACTGCCCCGATCAAGTCAGACACCAGGGCCAGATACGACACGTTAAGGATAGGGTTTTCCGGGTCCTCACCTCCCGCCTCAAACACATATAGTGGGTCCACTTCCTGGAGCTGCTGGGCTATAACCCCGCGGTCTCGTCGGCCATCCCCTCGCCATGTGAACTCGTAAGGCTCTATCCGGCTGACACGGTCCAGGGCACCTGTTTGTGCCGCAGTTGCTTCTTTTTTCAGGCGTCGATCCGAACCTGACGGCAATATCGCCCCATTTGCGGTATTGATTCCTCCGGAACCATTCGCAAACAGCCAGTACTTTGTATAGGAATTACCATCAGAGCAGGTCAACATTGGGCCTGCTGAGTCTGCCGTCCCTGCAGACCCAATGTAACCACCGAACGCCATGTTTAATGTAAACTGGCTTCCAGTACCTCCTGTTTTCTGTATGGTTGCCATCCCCGCAGGCGCAAATACCAGGCTCCCGGAGTAGATATGCTTTATATTAAAGGGCGCGGCTTTGATTGCCGGTGTGGTTTCTGTAATAACCGTCGTTGGTGCGGAAATATCGCCTTTCATACTAATGGCGAATGTCGCGGTATTTACTGATGCTATGCACTGAGAGAAGTCGGATAAATTACCGAGTGCAGCTGCTGTGTCATGGGCCTGCTGCGCACTGGTAGCCGCCTCTCCCGCTTTTGTGGTTGCGGTCGATGCACTGGTGGCTGCCTCTCCGGCTTTCGTGGTTGCAACTGAAGCACTGGTAGCCGCCTCTCCCGCTTTCGTGGTTGCAGTCGATGCTGCTGTTGAAGCTGTTGATGCGCTTGCCGCTGCGGCCGTTTTATCGACAGCAACTTGTCCCGCATCAGCTGATATCTGGTCAGCCAGGGACTGCAGGTGGTCGGGGTCTATTTCTTTAAGCAGGTCGGTTATCTTTTTCCAGCTTGGTCCGGAAAACTGAGAGCCGTCAGGCAGCATCACAGTAATATCACCACCGGTGCTGAACACCAGTTGCCAGTTCTGCTTGTCGTAATTAAGACCGCGAAGCGCCTCAGTTGTCTGCGCAACCAGCGCAGCGGTCACCTGGTTCTGGGTGGCTCTTGGAACGACATTCCACGCAGAGGATGCTTGTGTCGGGCCGGGATACCTGCTAATCAGGGTGATTTGAGTGTCGCTGTCGATCGTCTTTACTGGCAGTGTGTAAGTAATACCGCCGACCGTAACAACAATAAAGTCACCAACTACCAGTTCAGTTGTAAATGCGGTGCCGCTGCCTGTAATAACATCAGAGTTATTCGTCAGGGTTAATGTTCCTGCTGACATGGATATCTCCTGAATTCAGATAATAAAAAACCCGCCGGAGCGGGTTATTTTTGGTATTTCATTGAGGGCAATTCGAACGGGTGAAGTTATTTTTATTCACCCATCGCCAGTTAAATGGATAGCCGGCCCTGTACTCAGTCTGATTAGCAACTTTTCGCACACCGTAAATGTGTACCGACTGGGGCAGCCCGCCAGACACAAACTCAGCCTGACAAACCGGTTTCTGTTTCTCAAGAACAGGTCCTGAACACGCTGAAAGCACCAGACAGACAATAACCGGAATTATTATATTTTTCATTTCGACACCAAGGTTAATTATTTAAACAAAAAATAACCAATAGCATTGAATAATAAAAATAGTTTTAATAGATCAATATTCTAAAATTGATCGTTTAAATCGATCAGTTTAATCATATGCAGCTGTGTTTATCGCCGTTATCACAATGCCACTATTCGTTGATCCGATCGAGGCCCCACTCGCTGTGGTTGAACTTTGCCCCCTAATTCTTGTACCACCACTGTCGTCATGGCAACCAGTCCCCACATCAACGGACTGAAATATTGGCTGTCCACCTGGTGCAGAACCCGCATGGAGGATGACAGATCCCAGCCCCATCGGATTTACGGCCCATTTGCCTGCCATGTATGTATCAATGTTAAGCCCACCACTTACAGCACCTGGTGAACCAATAGTTGTAAGGTCGCTTAATACCCGGGACTCATTCGTAAGTACCAGTGTCCCTTCGGCATCCCATATAGCCACACCCCAGGCCGGAAGGGTAAGCGGATATATGGCAAAAAAATAGGCCTCAAGGACAAAAGCCGATCCCCTGTAATTAGACGCATCAACACTGAACGTATTGCCACTTTTTGAAGCAGATATCTTCGCCGGGGCGCTGGTTCTTGCAAATGCAATCCCTCCCTTCTGACCGTCGATAGTAACAGACGCCGAAGCACTGTTAAAATTCCCCCCCAAAGTCGAGTTTACAGTGACTTTCCGGTAAAGCGTCATTGGTGTGGAATCAGGCGTGATAAAAGGGTTCCCGTTAGGTAATGAAATCAATGCGCCATATTTAGCCATCTACGCAGTCTCCGCAAAAACGATTAACTGCACTTTGACTGCTGGGTAATCATTAATCCCATCACTACCTGAAGGCTGTATTGTTATGGTGTTTCCAGATGCAATAATATTTCTTTTATCTGTGTAACTTATTGTCCCTTTATCCTCCAGAGTGCCAACCGCAAAACCGACATTTAAACCGGGCTCGAGGTTGAACTGGTAGCTTCCCGTTTTCTGACCTAAAGCAAGATCGATGATTCCCACCACGGTTACAGGTTTAATGCCATAGTTATTCGGGACACCGTTAGCGTCCCATGTCTGAATTCCCCATGTCATCAGAATACCCCCGTTAGTTTTCCGAGCTGGACACGCAGTACTCCATTTTCATCTTTGATACTGTCTGTAAGGTTGGTAATCTTCCTGCCCCCGAGCCCATCGCTGCCATTCATCTCAAACGTACCATCTGATTTCATGATCGTCCCTGTCTGTCCTGCTACGTAATTAGCTGAATACCATGAGCCAACTTTCGCCAAAGTGAATGACGCATAATCAATAAATGCTTCGTTAATAAATACCTGACCATTAGAGGTCAGGAATGCAGCCTTATAATTACCAGGGTCACTTCCTGAATAAATACCAAATTGATCAGCAGCAAAAACCACAGTCGATTTATAGGTGCTTCCTGAGGGCTCAATGGATATACCAAAACCAGCGTTATAGAGAACATCATTTCTTTTAATGCCAAGATTAAGAGTATATGAAGCTTTAGCATTACCATTATCTTCAACCTGAGCAGTAAGCTTTTCATTTACCGCCGCCGTTAACTCTCCGTTCGGGCCAATTTGAGCCTGAACATAGGTGGATAAATCAGCCAATCCCTTTTCAGCAGTAGCTACCGTGGTTTTTACAACCAATATATCAGCCCGGACCTCCCCATACTGAGCCCACTGGTGTTCCACGGTTCCGTGGTTTGCCAGCGCATTTGACATGATACCTTCCAGATTAGTATCAACACCCTCCTGAACATTTTTAAACGCATCTGACTCTCGTATCTGCTCATCAATAAGCTCTATCATCCCTGGAATATCAGATGACGCCTGCCCGGATGCTTCAACAAATTCAGATACCCCGAAAGCATTCCTGGTGCGAACATAAACGTAATATGTTTTATCAGCCTGTAGACCATGAAGGGTCCACTGGTTAGAGCGCCCAAGGAACTGAGTCTGATCTTCAATGTCTGCGGGATTTTCTATCTGCTTCAGCCCGGAATACCAGAATTCAAACGAGGTGTCGGTCGTTGCCGTAATGCGCATAACAGGAACCAGGTCAGCAGAGAACAAGCCTGGCGTCCAGATAACACTGGATGGCGCAGGTGGTGCGCCGATAACCATGCTGATTTGTGTCTCTGCGCCTTTCATCCCGTTTTCATTACGACCACGAACACCCAGCGTGTAGCTACCGGCATTCAGACCAAAAAACTCATAGCGGAACTGGTCTGTTTCGTACTGCGCAACCACTTTCCCGTCATCGGTGTACACATACACTTCAAACATCAGCTTTTTGGTAGTTGTTGCCGTCTCCCATGTTGCAGTAACCTGTACAGTCTCAGAGTTGGTGTTGATGATGCGCAGGTTCTCCACGTTAGGTACGCGGTAACCGTTCAGCGTATCGCTTGGAACATCAAACACAGCACCTTCATCAACAATGGCCTGTTTGTTCGGATCATGTTGCGATGCAGTGATGCTGTAGACAGAATTGTTATCCGTCTCTGCAACGCTCAGGATGCGGAATAGCCTGGTAGAAACGTTGCTGGTAGAAATGGCAAATACAGTACCGTCACGAATCCATGCTGGCGTTGTTTTCAACGTCACTATATTGTCAGCAATACTGCCAATTTCAAACTTAACGAACTTCCCGTCACTGCCCATGATCGACATGGTGTCGCCTTCTGATATCAGAGACGAATCAACCGCATCAACGGTAATTTTGTTACCTGCATGCGACATAATGCGGCCACCAAGACGTGCACCAGCATAGTTGTTATCCATGATTTCAACGATGTCACCCGGCGTGAAGTGGATAGCATCGCGCGCCATCTGGAATGACAGTCTGCTGCTCTCGCGCTTCGCTGTTTCCAGCAGCCATTTCCCTGCTCGCCATGCCTGTCCTCGGGACGTACACCCAAATGCCTCAATGGTCGTTTCGTTATAGTTTCCACGTGCGATCATCTCATCGTCGGAAACATACTCTTTCACCTGCTCCCAGCCGTTATCCGGGTCAGTCCATGACACAACAACGGCATTGTATTTCTCTGAACGCTTCACGGAGCTACGTTTGAACTCGCCATCAACTACGTTAGCATTTGTTATTGTCGCAATCGGGTCCTGTGGCGCATCAAGCATGACGGACAGGCGCATCCCGTCCCACAGCGCTATACCGCGAAACATGCTCGCTATCTTGTCAAGAATGTCACGCGCACTCGCCTGCTCGGTAATATAAGCATTCAGCGTCATTCTTGGTTCCTGACCGCCGTAGCCGTCATTAACAAGTTGATCGCAATACCGTGAGAGAACATAGAGCGCGCCGTCATCTACATCGATATAACCGGCGCGTTTCGCCAGGCCAAAACGGGTATTCTTTGCTAACTCACGGAACAGCCACGCCGGGTTGTTAGTCCACGCTTTTTTGAATCCGCCAGTCCACAGGCCTGAATAGGTTCTGGTGATCGGATCGTAGTTGTCAGGAACGTCCACAATCAGGCCACGAAGATGGTATGTCCTGCTTGGGGTATCGGTGTACTGGTCACGGTCGATAACCGCCCCCGCAATAGCAGAAAACGGATAGTTCAGGTTATCGTCAGTGATCTCGCTGTAGCTGTTCCAGATGGTGCCGTTTGACAGCAAATCACTGGTGCTGTCCGGTGTAATGCGTCTGACACGAATATCGAACGGTTTGGTTTCTGGCGCATCAATCAGATGCGCTTCCAGATACTCGCCGGAAATCTTGCCAGTAATAGTGACATTTTTAACTATTACCCAGCCAGTTGCTGCCGTCCTGGTCTCCAGAACCAAAGTGACTGAAGTGTTCTTCTGGTTTCCTTTGGTGTCCTGCTCTACCAGCCCGGTGACACCAACGTTGAAACGAACGCGGGTTACATCCTGATCGGTTATGGTGCGTACCAGTGGCGTATCGTAGGTGACTTCCGTATTAACGATGGTTGTTGCTTCAATTGCAGAGAAGCCATTAATTGGCGACTGCGTTTCAGATCCCGGCCTCCATGCTACGCTGACGCCGTTAACGCTAACGTTTCCGTTGGCGTCAGTAACCGGCGTTTTGTTCAATTTGAATGAAGACAGATGTGACTGATCTATCGGTCCGTAAATCGGACCTTCACTGATAAGGTCTAGCACCCGGTAAAACTGTTTGGATTTGAGGTTATCATCGAGGAGTTTGGGGGTTGATGCTTTACCACCGCCTGAAGACATAGCGCCACCTTAGCTGATTGATTCTGTCCAGTCCTGGTTGTTACTTGTGTCAATGCCGAGAGAAATGACGTTCGAACCAACCTCCATTTCTCCTAGCAGGATCGGTACAGGGCGACCCTGCCCGACACGGTTCTCTGCACTGGTAAAGGAGTTGTTAGTCAGTGTGTTATTTTCTGCCGATTCTGCTGACGTTTTAGTTTTCATGTTGCGGGACATATAGACCGAGTACGCAATTGACGCCACACTAACGGCTACCGCAATCCATGCAGCAGCAGCGGCGGTGATAGCGCCTTCAACTACCGGCACAAACAGGACCACAGAGCCGTCTTTCAGGTGGCGATCCAGATGCCAGTGCATAGCCGATACCTCAACATCCTCGCCCGCTATTCGGAGTCGAAGTTTTGTATTGAGGAATGCTTTTTTGAATTCGTGATTCTGGGCAAGAAGCAGGCGCAGCCCCTGCGCCGGCGTGTCTACGTTCAGGGATATTTGGCGGTAAAATCGGCGTAAATTGCCTGCAAATTTAAAGATGAGCACTGTTCGTGTCTCCATATGGAATGCGTCTGCTTAACGTATGCCGGGCGCATGGACTCTCTCCGGCTCAGATGCCCGGCATGGTCGTGATGAAGCACCATGTTGTCATCAAGGAGAATCATTGCGTGGCACGGATCAGCGCCGGGGAATGGTTTTCTGATGATGACGTCTCCTGGTTGCGCCTCCCCCGGCGATACCTGGCGGAAGCCATTGAGCGGCATGTTTTTCAGATAGAGATTTTCGCCACGCAACCACCATCCGTTAGTGCGCTCAAAATCAGGCAGGTCAATGCCGCACAGGTGATATGCGTCCCTGAAAAGGGTGTAGCAGTCCATGACGCCATGTTCGAACCTTCGCCCCAGCAGGAATGGAACGGGCCTGAATTTCAGAATTCTGCCATCGCACGCCAGCCACCACGGAATCCCTGTAACCTCTTGCATCTGGCGATCAGCGCCTGACAGGAACGGTACGTTTTGCGGGTGCGAGTGAAATACCGTCGTCACCTCTCCTGCTTCCTCGGCTTCCAACCAGTCATCATCACTGATGCGGAAATGCTTGCCAGGATCGGTGTGCACGTTGCGACAGCGGAACAGCCGATCGTCATCAAGGATTAAGCCGCACACCTCATCCTGCGACGATGCCGCATATTCGAGTAACTCTTGCATCAGGAAACCTTCTGAGATCCGGGGAAGCTGCTGATTGGCATTGGTTCCGGTCGCGGATAACGGAAGCGGCAGCCGCTACGGCGGTGAGAGCACTTGTCTTTCGCCGGGTCCGTGGTTGGATTGTCGCGCTCATCTGCAACAGGAGGCCCGTCATATCCACACCCGACGCCGCGATACTGCCACTGGCACACGTCTGCCAGAATAGTGCGAGCCGGGATAATGGCGTTATCGCAGTCAATCGGTGTCGCTAGCGTGTAGGTCACCTGTTCGAACGTCTCTTCCGTCATTTCTTCAACGACGTAGCGGGAAACTGCTTCCTGAGTTGGATCGGCATCAGGGTTACCGTTCGGGAAATTCACCGCATCCAGGTACTTAACCGGCACCTGACGCCTGGTGATAACCACGCCAAGCATGTCATCAAAGTCATGGTTGATACCCGTCAATAAGCCGGTAACGTTCGCCACCGCCATTGACGGGCGGGCATATGTTCCTTCGTTCTTTGACTCGAATCCTTCCACTGCTATCGGGTACGCCTGATACTGGTTACCTTTCCAGATAACGTTCCCGTAATAGCCATTTGTGCCAGAATGGAACCGGATAAGGTCACCACCAAAGGGTTGCAGGTCAGCTTCGAACAAATCGATGAATGCGCCAACTCCGGCGTCTACACTGTCGATAATTAAATTTGCAGGTATGTCGCGCACGGCAAACTCCCATTAAAAAAGCCACCCGGAGGTGGCTTATCGTGGCACTTGTTCAAACGTGGCCGTTAGTTCAAACAACGGCCCGGTCTTTGTCATATTCCAAGAGCGGCAGACAAAAAGCTTCTGTACCCCCGTATCGGATGGCGTCCAGTAGAACGCCTCTACTGCCATTCGCTCTTTGAGAAATGTCTCAGCATCCTTCGCTGGATTGCCACGGCAAGAGCCGCTGACACCGCGAAAGGTGAGCGAGTATTTATCCATTAGCGGGTTGATGCCCTTCACCTGTCTCTGTTCGTAACCGTCACCGAGTTTAATAACGGCTACGCTCGGCGTTCGCTCAACGGAGTAGGCTTTCTGCGGTGTCCATGTGAATATTTCTGGCACGATTACCTCCGTAGTAACCCGTTAGGACGTTGTTGGTCGCGGATGGTATTGAGGCTGACCTGCTTCATCATCTGCGCCATCTTAGCCATGGTCGCATCGTCTATGCCGCCAGTGGTGTTGATTTCGAAGGTGATGTGCTGCACCACTCCACCGCCACCTCCAACCTTATCAGCAGGAATGATCTTTCCTGACTGGTTCGGGATGAATGCCTGCTGCCCACCTGCTGTCTGGAAGATTTCAGAGCGTCCATCTTCGTTGATGCGATAGGCGTTGCCGGCTGATACCGTGCCGCCGTAACGGCGACCACCTGCAAGAGCCATTGCCTTAGCAGCAACCAAAGACTGAGCATACGCAGCCTGGCCTACCCCTGCCGCGCTGCCGTATGTGGCGATTGATGCGCTCATTGCGGCTGGCGCCCATGCAGAGGCAGCAGCGGTAGCCTGTGCCATAGTCGATGCCAGTGATGCAGCGGCTGCAGCTTGCCCCATTAACTGACTCTTAACCCACTCCACGCCCATCTGAACAAAGCTGCCAACCACACTGTTAAGGATGGTAGTGCCGATGTTAGCCAGTGATTGTTGAAGGCTCTGAGTGCCGTTAATCAGCCCGGTTATGGCATTGGTCGCTCCGCCCTGAAGCGAATCTACAGCGTCAGCCATGAGCTGGTTGGTAGTGCTCTGGTTGCGATAGATTTCCCATTGCGCAGCGATACGGGCCTGCTCGTATTGAGTATTGGCAGCATTCATCAGTTCGAGACCACGCTGAGTGATCTGGCCCTTTTGCGTTTCAAACTGCTGGATGAGAGCCAGTTCCTGTGCGTGCTGATTTGCTAATTGCTGAACCGGGTCGATTTCACCAATTGCAGATTGCTGAGGTGTTACTGCCTGCTGGGCCCGGATTTTTGCCAGGTTAGCCTGATGCTGCTGCTCGATACGCAGAGATGTTTCGTTGAATTGCTCCTGACTTATCTTCTTGGCGGCCAGAGCGGTTTTAAGGTCTTCAACATCCTGTTTGTAGCTAGCATTCTCTTTGGCTTCCGGTAGTAGTTTTTCAGCAGCGGCCTGGGCTTTAAGGGCATTTGCTGTATCCCAAATTTCCCCGCGATATTTACCAGCCAGCGCGATCTGCTCTTGAGTTGCGCCTTTCCCAAGTGATTGCTGGGCTGCGAGAACTGCCTGTTCGCGGCTTAATTCTTTTGTAGAATCGGCTGCGAGGTCTGTTTGCTGCTTAAGATTGGCAAGTTTTTGGGCAACGGCTTCCTGCTGGTTGGCTGCCCTGGATGCTTCGGATGCGGCGTCTTTTGTTTCCTTTTTCCCTTTCTGCTGAGCTTGCTGTGCGTCGTATTCGGCAGCAGCCCTTTCACGAGCCAAGGCCACATCCCTTTCCATCTGCAACTTCGATTTTTCATCATTAGCGCTTCCGGCGTATAACTTCCTTATATCCTGCTCAGCCTTCAACTGCGCTCGCTTGCGGTCGTTAAGCTCGCTCTGGAGTGTCACCTGGTCCTGAAGTTTATCAAGGTAGTCCTGAGCATCTTTCGGGCGATCTACCATCAAACTGCTGGAGTTGAATTTCTCCTTCGCTTTTGCGGCAAAGTTAATCATGTCTCCAAGCTTGCCCATCATGCCAGCGGTGATACCCGCTTCCTCGCCTTCTCTCTGGAGAAGCGGTAGGCCTTGTCGCATGGTGCCATTGAGAGTGGCATGTCCAATGTTAATGGCATTTTGGGTCTGACTAAGGCGATTCTGAGCACGTTCAAGCTCGAGAGTTGCTATCGCTAATTTATCCTGGGCACCACCTAAGGCTTCAGCAGCCTGACGGCCTCTAGTAGTGTTCGTTCCCCAGTTAGCGATCTCCCTTTCTTGCCTCTGAACAGCAGCTGTAGCGTCGTTAAATTCTTTCTGTGCGTCGGCTACCGCATCGCTAAGGGTCGGCAGGTTCTGGCTTAACTTGCCAATGGTTGCTGCAAGCTCGGTATGCGACATGGTCTGGAATTTGGCGCTCAGATCATTGACGCTATCAGCCAGGTTATTTGCGTCGTCTTTGGCCTCTTTGGCTCGCTGAGAGAAATATAGAATCGCACTGGCCGCGAGCATCGCTGCGCCAGCGGGACCACCGATGAGAGACAATCCTCGGCTAACCAAACCAGCCCCGGTAGACAATCCAGCCTGTGCCGCCTTATTTGCTGCCAGAGCGCGATTGTAATTATCAACAGCTCCAGCTGCTGCTATACGGGCCGCAGATAAACGCTGCTCAGCAGCGGCAGCGTTCGTTGCACTAACGGCTGTCTGCTGCATCATTTCCGCAAGGCGGATTTCATCCAGCGCACGTTCTTTTGCGACGGCGGCAGCGCGGAGATCTGCTGTAGCTTTGTTTGCCGCCGCCTGTGCGGCCTGCATTTCAGCGGCTGACTGATTTCTTGAAGCCACAGCAGCCTTAACTTTTGCAGCGGTCGCCATAGTCAGAGCGCCAACGTAACGACTTCCCATTACCGCTGCGACACCAGTCAGAATGGCGCTCAAAGCTCCGATGTTCTCACTGACGCTGATTACGGCGTCATTGAAAATCGCCGTACCGGTTTTTACCGTAGAGTTCTCACCAAAGAACTTAGTGATATTGTTACCGGCAACCTGCAAAGCCTGGCTGATAGTTGCGGTGGTATTGGCGAACTCATTGCCGATCGTCACGCCCTGTGAAAGCAACCCCTTAACCACAACATCAGTAGTCAACTTCCCGGCGGCGGCCATCTGGCGCATCTGTCCAATGCCAACCCCCATAGAGTCAGCAAGCGCCACTATCAGGCGGTTCCCCTGCTCATTCACAGAGTTGAATTCTTCACCGCGCAGCGCACCTGATGCCAGCCCTTGAGACAACTGGATAATAGCGTTTTCTGCTTCCTGAGCGGTCGCACCGGAGACAACAAACCCCTGGTTGATGATGGTAGTTAGCTTAGCCAGATCATCAGCGCTGGTTCCATATTCCCTGGTTGCTCGCTCCAGCCTTGCATACAAAGAAGCTGTAGCGTCGAGGCTGCCGCGAGTTTGCTGAGTGATATTAAATACTCGCTCAGTAACGTCAACCAGTTGCTCGCTAGGCCGAAGGGCGTTTGCCAGTTTGTTATTGAGAGTCGTCCACGCGTCAGCGTATTGAGCCACCTGCTGCACAGACAAAATTGCCATAAGAGAAGTGGCAACCCGGCTTAGGCTGCCGAAGGAGGAGCTCAGCGATGATGCAGCCTTGTCTGCGCGGTTGAACCCGCCTTCCATCCCGTCGGTTACGTTCCGCACCTGCTTGTCAGCGCGTAGCAACTGAGCCGTATCAGCCTTAATTACATATTCAATATCGCCTACGTTCTCGGCCATTTCATTTTCTCCGGGCAATAAAAAACCCCGGGAGGCCGGGGTCGTTATTATTTTTGTGAGCAGATTTTTATCTGTTCGGGTGTAAAGTTCGGATCTATCCCATCTGAAAGCACTACCCATTTCATATCGAAGGTTGTGTATTGCATATCTTTCAAGTCGCCTCGTTTATAGAGAGCAAGCAAATTGTTTAGTGCTGATATTTCTTCACTGGAAGCGTTACTTTCATCAGCAAAAATGAATGATTTTGCATCCTCTATTGGCTTTGGAATACTAACCTTCATCATTACCTCGGTGGCATCACCGACTGACTTCTCACTCACTGGTTCAAATTTCACTTTTCCGTATAGGTATTCACTCAGTTCGTAATACTTATTGGTTGATGGTAAGGTGTTTTCATCAAAGTAATGAAAATTCTTGACGAAATTTTCTGAACACTGTGAAATCTTGCTTTTTGAAAGCATACTAATGTCTTTGCTTTTTATGAACTTTTCTACTTTGTCTGTTGCAGTATCTTGCCCGCAGCCTGATAGCGCCATCGCCAAAATAGCAATCGAAAGCAACCTCTTCATATCCCTATCCCCTTTGATAAATGTGCCAAAAGAGTAGCAGGGATCGGGAGACGACAAAACTAGTTACATGTCACTTAGTGACTAGGGCAATGAACAAGGGGACAAGTATTGCCGATACCAAAAGGCCAACCAGCCATTTTTGGTTGTCGTCGATCTTATCAATGAACCGCTTTTCCATTGATGAAAGGTTTTGGTTGATGCTTTTCAGCTCGGATTCAATACCTCGGATGTTTCGCTCTCGCAGTTCGTCTGTGGCTTCAAGTCTTGCAAGTCTCTCGCGTGTGTACATATCGCCTCCGTCACCGCCGCTACCGCCACCACCATGTTTTGGGAAGTCTACAACGTGAATATTGTCATCCATCTTGCTATTCATTAGTCCCTTTCCCTGAATCTGAAAGCTTCTGCTCCACCCATTTCAATACCGGCCACGTTGCAAAATGCATCGAATAAGCACAGTTTTTGCATATCAATCGATACTCATATTTCACCAATGAGTATGGTGGCCCTTCTGTGTCGAGTTTGACTGGGATGGCATAAGTGCTGCTTTCACACCCTTCAGGCCCTACAGTCATCGAACTGGCGTTAGGGATAGAAATATCATCACTACCACAAATTGGACATATGACTGTTTTGACGCCGCGTTCGAAAAGATATTCAGAGAATAGCTCTGGAGTGACTTTCTCCAGTCGTCGCTGAAGTGTCAGTTGAAGCTGCATTTGGCGCTGCTTTTCATCTTCCACGTTGATTCACCACGAAATGTATTTCCGTAAATTTATCACGCGGAACATCGCTATATAAACTGATCATCCATCCATGGCGAAGACAAAACCCGCAGTTAAGCGGGTTTGGATGTGCGCTTCAATCAGGCAGATTTGGTTGGAAGGTCGTTACGAATCTCTGGCTTCTTGTCGCAGGTAGTGCTGGAGAAATTGTTCTTTGATACCCACTGCCAGTTGAACGGATAGCCGGCGCGATACTGGGTCTGGTTGGCTACGTTACGGATACCATAAATCTGCACGATGGTATTCTGTCCACCTAACATCGCCACGCCCTCGCATATTGGTTCCTGCTTTTCCAAAATTCCTGAACAACCAACAAGAAGCCAAGCACAGATCACAATAATTGGTAGTTTTTTCATTCCCTTATCCATCTACACCTTTTTAGGTATTATCCTATATCCTTAAACTAAATGAGTAAACGACAACCACCCCCTAAATCTTTGTGGTTTTTCAAATGCTCTATCACCGATTTTCCGCGCCATTGCGGATCTCTGATGGCCGTCAGTTTTCTGGCGGCTTCTTTTTCTCAGTAAATACCCGGCAAATACATCTGCACCTCATCAGCAACGCGATCACGCGCTGCATGGAGTAGCTTTTTGCGTCCGCCAACGCCCCACCGGGCCATCTGGCTGGCGCATTGGCTGATCTGCTTGGTTTCAGTATTGATGATGTGGTCAATTTTGTTCAGGCGGGACATGGCACTGATGCCATTTCGGATCACCATCTGAAAGGTTTGGTACACTTTTATTTCGAATTCAACACTAAGCCATGCGGCATAGCGAATCGCCACCAACTCTAACCCCCATATACCAGGCTGAGCACCACCTTTGATAATCTTGACCGAAGCTATTTTTGTAGCTTTGGTCAGTTCTTGCGCAAACTTTTTAATT
This sequence comes from Citrobacter sp. Cb023, assembly GCF_030336805.1. Classification (NCBI taxonomy): domain Bacteria; kingdom Pseudomonadati; phylum Pseudomonadota; class Gammaproteobacteria; order Enterobacterales; family Enterobacteriaceae; genus Citrobacter; species Citrobacter sp. Cb023. The sequence goes on from NZ_JAOWCV010000038.1 coordinate 134,168, forward strand.
TGCCCACTTTTGATGAAGTTACTTGGCCTCTGTGATTCCGTGGCTTTGCCCTCAGCCACTGCGGCAGCGTGAAGATCATTGAGGTTGTAGCGCCCTTCGTCATCAACGCGAACGGAAACTCCGTTTACAGATACGGTTGGATAGTGCATGACGTTTACCTATAGAAAGTGAGCCTGTCACACAGAGATAGCAGCCCAGAGTACAACTAACTCTCAGGCTCGCTTTCTGTAGGCTCTGGGATTATAACGTGCGCGTGTGAAGCGCGGTGGGTTTATTGCGGATGCAAAAAAGCCCCACGGACGCAGGGCTTATCGTTTCATTTCGTAGGTTGTTAATGCGGACCATGCCTCTGCGCATCCATCGCCAGCATCTGTTCTGCCCAGTCCATAACTTCGTCGTATTTCTCCTGGGTTGGCACCTTCCCTTTATCCTTCTGCGGGAACTTGGCATTCATGGCAGCCCGGAAGCTGGTCATCGTCATGTTCCAGGCGTCTGCCTCACTCATCCCGAGGTGGGCAACTGCGGTATAAACGAATGTACGGGCATCGAATTTATCGCTGTACTCGCCTTTCTTGCTCTCGAACTCTTCGGGCGGCTGATCACCCATTACGCCATGCAAAATCAGGTGACGAGCCAGCTGGATGACGTCTTCAACTGGCAACGAGCCAGGCTTAAACAGGAGGCGTCCCGCCGTAGTCACTGAGTAAGAGCCGATGATTTCAGTAATGTCGCCTTCAGAGCAATGCCTGACTACGTTAGCTGCAGCTGCTGCCATGTCTGCAAAGCAGCGTGCATTAGCCGCTTTGAGTATCTGCTGGTCCGCAATTCTGTGCTTTGGGTAATGGCCTGCATGAACTTTCACGAAAGCATCAACGATTTGCTCAGGCGTGCCGATTCGGGACATAGCCAGGAATGAAGGGTTGAGGAATATCTCTTTGCCGCCTGCTCGAATGACGGCCTGGCCGATATCGGTGATTGCTTTCATGGAAACTCTCAATAAGAGGGAGGCCAAGCCTCCCATGGGTTTAGGCTGCGTTCACGGTTACAGTAGCTGGGCTGGAGGTTACCGAGCCGGCGGTTGAGGATGTAACCTGACAGGAGTAAGAACCCGCATCACCCGTAACGACGCTGGCCTTCGTGTAGGTAGCGTTCGTCGCACCTGAGATGTCAGTTCCGCCCTTCTTCCACTGATAGGTCAGAGTGGAGCTGTCAGAGACATTGGCTGCCACCGAAAGATTGAGCGCATCGCCCACCGTGAGCGTGCGGTTCTGCGGCTGCGTAGTGATAGTGATTACGGCGCCGACATCACGTACATCCACCTGGCCCGCACTAGATGCTTCGATAGACCAGGTGGCGACATCGTCGTGCGGCGCTTCATCGCCCCATGACGTCACCATGAACGGACCTTCGGTGATATCGTTAGGGGAGATGATTTTGAACCACACATACGGCTGGTTGCTGGTCTCTGCCGGCGGATTATAGACATGACGCTTCAGTGCATTCTGCGCGTACACATCTTCTTTGCGGGTAACACCGTCACCTGAGAACGAAATATTCTTATAGGTAACAAGATTTTCCTGAGTAAATGCGGCGCTCATATCGCCGGTTGCATCTGCGGTTTCCCATTCAGCATTTACTGTTTTGCCGCGCATCATGCCGAGTCGACGGTAAGCGCTTGCGGTGGGTTGTAGTTCCGGGCAGCCAATCGCGTAATAAACGACGACATCGCGCCCTGTGAATGCACCTGATTCACATCCGGCCATAATTAATTATCTCCGTGTTATCGGGAAATGATGGTTTGAAAAGGAATGTCGAAGAGGTAACGACCCTCTTCTGTTTTGATGGCGGTGATGCCGCCGATTGGCTGCATCGAGATGATGCACTCAGTTTTGTAGTCGTCGATCATCGCCTGGCGGATGGCGTCGGCGCGGTCTTCAACCTGGTTAATATTGCTGTCGTTCTGACCTGACAGGAGGAGGATGCGGAAATAATCGCGGGTTATCGCTTCTTCTGGCTTACCGCCCCCGTTCTGCTGGATGACAAGATATCTTTCCCCCTCTGTATTCTCCAGCTCGTTCCAGAAACGCTTCTGAACACGATAACCAACATCAAAGCCATGCGACTGCAGCCACGCCCTCAGCGCATCATACACTTCGCTACGCGTCATACTTTGTATCCTTGCTTGATGATGGCCTTAATCTCGTTGAGGCCGTCACGCTCGAAGCCTTTGGTCAGGAACCCAGGTTCAGCATCAGGATCCCAATAATTGCCTTTCCCCGTTCCACCACCGAATTCTTTTCCGGCGCGAGTTCTGCCAAAATGTTCACGTGGCTGACCTTTTAGCTTCCCTGACATGCCATGAACGGCGGCAGCGTATGCAGCCGTGTACCCAACCTTTCCCTGCATCCCTCCAGATATAGGTTCAAGCTTTCTGTACTGGCTGTTGATGAGCGTGGAGGTGTCAATGGGAGTAAGTAGTGCTGCATGAGACGATCCTACAATCATGACCTCGGTCAGCACTCTTTCTGTGCGTGGCCCGGCAATTTCTGCCAGCACCTTGCGGGTGTTCATCTGAACACGCTTGATACCTTTAACGGGCATACCACCACCTGATTATTTGAATAAATGCAGCGCAGCAAGAAAAACCCAGGGCAAAACAAGCTAATCCAAGCGAGAACATAAATCACCTCACGTCATAACCTTATAATCCGGCTCCTCGCCGAATGGCGACATATCCCATTCGGTCACCGCTTTGATGACATTGGCGCCAGCCTTCAGCGGATCGGCCTGCGCTGTTGTGTCACCTCTTGCGATGTACCAGTCGCGCTTCGGCATGGTCGCATCGACACCGTTACGCTTCAGTTCAGTGAAGAAAATCAGGTTCGTGGTGAACTCTTTCCCACTGGCATCTACAGCAACTTCATTGTTTGCCGTCCAGGTGCAGTCAATCAGGTATGGAGTTCCGTTTGTCCAGGTGTTGTTCCAGTCGTCATAGACGCGAGGATAAACAGTCGCGATGTTTGTGTAACACCAATTAGCCGTAACTGACATTATTATCCTCCCACCGGATCACCTCCGGGTTCTCCGCTGCCACCTTCCTGCACAACAGATACCAGTCACCGTTGCTTTTGACATAGCCGGTAACGCGCTTACCACTGTTGGTCATCACCCAGACCTTAACGAACGGCTCAGGCAATCGCTGCTTAACGGATATCCACATCAGCGGTCTCCAACAAAAAACCCGCCGAAGCGGGATTATTTAGTATCAAAATTCTCTAGCGAACTCTCCGTGAAGTGATGACCTGGTTTTGCTGAGCCACTCCTCTACTTCGCTGCGTGATTTAGATGAAAAATGATTTCTCACACCCTTCACTTGAATACTTCCACGCCACGCTCTATCGGCCTTGTTCCAACTCAACCCCTTAACGCCGGTTGTGTTTTTGGAGCTGCGCTTTTGGTTTTGAAGGTTCTCTGAGACGCTGGCTAGCCTTAAGTTTTCAATATCATTATTTGTCCTTACCCCATCAATGTGATCAATCTGCATACCCACAGGTATTTCTCCATTGTGGAGCTGCCAAACAATGCGATGGGCGGCAATTTCCTTTCCGTGAAGCTTTGTCCGGTAATAACCATAAGAACTAATGCAACCCACTTCATCACCAGCCTTTATTCTTAGGCCAATATTTATTTTCCACCTAAGAAATGATGGCGAACTCGGGTCATATGAGAAGTATTCAGATAGAATAGATTCAGCCATGCTCGTTACCTCCATAACGACGATGTGGTTAGAGCCGAACTCATGTTAGCGCATGATTCGGCTTGTTTATTTTACCACTCACTGTATACATAAACAGCAAATTAGTCGTTATTTCGGCAAAAACAGCCACCCTTGCCAATCCAGATGCCAGCAAAAGCGGTGTTAGTCGGATCAGGCGGGATCAGGCTTGTAGCGCATCCATACTTATCTAGTCCCCTCAGAAGCCCCAGAGAGGCTTTCCATCGGTCAGCAAAAGACAGGTACCGAAATGAGCGTGATGCGCCGTTGGGCCCTGTCTGAGAACTGATGTACTTGTCACCCTGACCCAGCGCCATTAGCCCCAGCAGGTAGGACTGTATTAGCAGAGCGGTTGCGGGACGGTAATGCGCATCCAGACACTCCTGAATGCTGCCAGCCTGCTCTAAAAGAGCCTGCAGGATGAAATCAGGCAGCGTGATACCGACTGACTCCAGATATTCCTTGGCCTGTACTGTGGTAATCATGCGAGCCTCTGATAAGCCCTCCGAAGAGGGCATAAAAAAACCGCCTTAGAGGCGGCTGTTATTCAGCAGGGAACAGCTTTTCGAGCTCGCCATCTGGCAACAGCTCACTGAGCTTTTCAGCGCCCAAGGTGCCCTTGAACTCAATGCCCAGCTCAGTAAGGCGGTCCTGAATAATCTCTTTGCGAGATTTCTCACCAGTACCGGCATCAGGCGTCGACGGGGTAAGTTCTCCGCCTGCCTCGCCATTCATGAGACGGACGTTAGACTTCAGCGCCGGGTGCAGTTCTTTCAACTCCACCACCTGCCCTACCTTCACGCCGAACCATGGGCGCACTACTTCGTATTTAGCCATGCTGTTTCCTTACGCCAGGTTAGCGCCGTAGACAACGCCAGACAGGCCCTGATCGTCTGCGGTAATTTGCAGACCTTCAGCAGACATGATCTGGAAGTTGTAGTTAACGTTAGGCAGTTGGCGCGGCAGCGGAACAACACCTACGGCCATACCCACCAGTGGAGAGATCACGTCACGGCGACGAACGTACGCGATAAACTCGTTACCGGACAACGCGAAGCTCATACGGATTTCTTTCACCGGTGCGAACGGCAGCACCGCCTGCAATACAGTTCCGCTTACAACGCCGTTAACCACGTACGGCTGAGCCAGATTTGCCCAGATTTCCGGAGAAACCCACATCACATCGTATGCGGCGACTTTGTTCGTGCGGGCGGTAGTACCGAATGCGCCTTTACCGAAGAACGCAAAGAGCGCCGTCATGTCGGCAGTAGTAAGGTCGATATTCGCGCCACCAGCACCGGAGCCGAGGTTGATCTTCTTGGTGTTTCGGTGGTTCTTGATGCCCTGCGCAGGATAGGACTGAACCTGAATTTTTGAATCGCCGTTCAGGTAGTAGTTGACGCGCTTCTGGTTGAACTTGCGCATCTTCGCCATCTGCGAATCCAGCACCAGATCAATGCCTACAGAGTTAAGGCCAGCAGCATGACGCCAGTTAACACCGTAGCCAGCAGTGAACACCGGAATCGGGTCACCGTCGCTCGCGTAGTCAGTGTGGTCGAAGGAGAACGGAGCCTGGCCATCGATGCTTACTGACACGTCATCAGCGATGTCGCCAACCACGTTATACAGCTTGGCGGTTTTACCGACCGGCAGCACCGTCTGAACGCCGATCAGGTCGTTCACGATTTCCATGCCGATTTCTTGATCGCGCAGTTGGAGAACCTGACGGTCAATCTCAGCCCAGAAGTCACGGGAGAAACCGCCAACTGCGTTACAGGCCAGCATGTCAGCAGTCATCATCGCGCGGTTAGCTGCAATGATGGAATCGTTCTGTAGGTTCCACATGTTGCGGTTTGCCCACAGCTCACTCCAGTGCCCGCCAAGGCGGGAGTTAGTCGCCAGCGTCTCTTTTGAGAAGTACATATGTTTTTGTCCTTTTGTTACGCGCCAGCTGCGGCGGCAGTGCCAACGCGCATGCGCACGCGGATGAAGTCGGTGGTGCTGGCCGCGATGGTGTATTCATCCTGGCTGTATCCGATCACTGAATCAGTGTCATCGGTTGCCAGGGTAAACTGACCGGCAGTGCCCAGCTTGATCGGGCTGTCTTTTTTATACGCACCAGGCAGGCAGCGCAGCGCCAGCTCACGACCTTCTTCGACGTAGTTACCTACTGCCGAATCCCCGGCAGGGATTGATTCGGTGATGGTTAATCCCTGGTGATAACCGACATCGATGATGTACAGGCGGCCGGTTAGCGCGGTGGCCTGAGCGAATTTATCGGATGAGTTGATGGTTGCGGCGGTGCCCGGAAGCAGCGCGGCGGCCGTAGTGCGGGTTTCGGTCTTGTACAGAGACTGACCGTCGATATTAACGCGACGATAACGAGGCATTATTCCGGCTCCTTACTTGAAGTGTTCGTCTGCGGCAGGTGCGCCGGTTTCTTTGTGCTGCTGAGCATTGTTGGTGCCCAGCGGTGCAGCTTCGCCCAGCGTCTTGAACATCGCATCCAGCGCATCGCCTGAAAGTGCGTTAGCGACGATATCGCCATGCTTGGCGGCTACAGCTTCACGCTTTGCTTTCTCTTCAGCGCGGGAATTCGCCGTGAGGGTGTCTGCCAGTTGCTGATGGTTTGCCTGTAGCGCATCAACCTTCTCCGCGAGAGGCTTAATAGCCGCTTCCGTGTTGGTCGCAACAGCCTGGCCGATCATGCTGCCGATTTGTTCCAGTTCTTCTTTGGTTAAAGGCATGTCGCCCTCCGTTTTGTGGTTTGGTGCAGGCTGTTCCTGCGGTGTGAATAGAGCTTTGAATTTGTTGGCCACGACGGCCACCCACGATTCCTGGCGCGCTACTGCGGTGCCGCTATCGTCGAAGGTGATAACTCCGCCCTCCGACTTGTAGCCAAACACCTCAGCGGTGCCCCCGTTGCGGATGATTACCGCTTGCGAGTCAGTGAAGTCAGCAACCCAGGCGTATTCATCCGTGCCCGCCGCAAACTTCGCTTTGGCTGCGCGATCGAGACGCTGTTCGCGCTCCCGGTAGGATTCACCCACCAGCGCGCCGGAGTTCGCCTTAAGCGGCTGCGCCAGATCTGCGTTAACCATCAGGCCAACGCCCTGCTCCGGCGTAGCGGCTCCAACTTCGTGCAGCAGGATCGCGTCGTGGTCCATGCTGTGAATTTTCGCCACCCAGTCAGCGCCGGTAGCGCGTTGCTGTTCGTTCGGTTCAAGCTGGTCGAGGAAAGCGGCCACGCTGGTATGAATGGGCGGTACGTCATCGCCACGCTCTATAGCTGCTACTCGCTCAAGCAGCTCTCGCCCGCCTTCCGACTCTTCAGCGCGGGCCACATCCACCCATTTCTCTACGTAGATCCGATTGCCGGACTTTTTAACGTTGCGGTTCCACGCACCTACGAATCCGGTGCAAAGCCCTTCAGGAGAGAATGCAGACACGAACTGGCCGTTAACCTGAGGATGCCCCAGAGGCGCAAGAGTGCCTTCCAGCCCCTGATAGTGCGCGTTGATTTCATCTTCTGTGTACAGCCCGCCATTCATGACGACGTTCGCCGGCAGCGTATAGCTCGGCAACACAAGATGCTCACGCCCGTTGTATGTTTCGCGCCGGATAGACTGGCTGTTCACCTTAGTGGTGATGTTGACCTGCATTGGCATGTGTTAACCCTTAGCCCATTGGTAGCCACGGGCTTTCATTGTGTTAAATGTTTTCTGAGCTTTATCGATGATGGTGTCGCTTAGCGGCTTGCCGTTTTCATCGACCAGTACCGCGATCGTGGAGCATTTGCAGTTCACGCTGTTTGCATCCTTAGCCCACCACTCCCGCTGTTCTTCTGCGGTGTACAGGTGAGCGTGGCGCGCGGCATGCGTGCTACGGGTCGTCGGGCTTAGCGCTGATATATGCATCTGCTTTGTACGGATGCCATATTGCTCCCTGGCTTCGTCGTCCTCGTCCAGGCGCCCACGGCGCAGCGCGGTGGTAATCTCCGTCCGGGCAATACGATTAGCCCGACGAGACTCAATTCCCGTCTGCTCAGTGATGCGTTTCGCTATTTCCAGCGGGTTCTGTCCGCGCCCAAGCCCATCGGTCAGTATCCTCGCCATGTCGGCTTTCACAGTGGCGCTGAGGTTCTTCATTTCCTCGAAGGTTCGCGCCCGAACCAGAATCAGCCTGCGCCGGTACGGCTCACTCAGGAGGATTGTCGATACGCTTTCCTGTCCAGCTGCGTACACGGCAGACTGCTGTGACAGATTGGCGAACTCCTGCGCAGTGCCGCGCTGATAAGCCGGGTTAACGTATTCAGTCCAGAACCAGAACCCCGTCTCGCTATCTGCGCCCAAAATCTCATCAACCAGCAATGAAGCATTGCTGAGGAGCATTGATAGCTGAGTGGAATCAAGGTCGAAGGTGTAGCGCTGGTTTACTGATGGTGATACAGGGATGCGGTCGAGAATATCGTTGTAGGCCTTACCAATGCGCTTCATTCGCCTGGCGAACTCACTCATTGCTCCGCGCTCAAGGCGGTCGGCGCCTGTTGGATCTTTAAGGTTGCTGGGTAGTATCGGTGACTTCGCTTTCTTCTTCGTCATCATCTACCTCTGGAAGTGGCTCAGGAGATCCCTCATACCCAGCCACTGTACGGATTTCTTCTCCCGTGAATGGCTGCTCGCCAGTAGCGATTGAAGCACTGTTGATCTGCGCCATCTTGATGGCTGCATCAAGTTTCTCGGAGTCGCTTTGCGCGCTCAGGTCATCCCAGATGACTGCCTTCTGGACCACTGCATCAATAACCTGTAGCTCAATGAGCTTGTCGCAGAAGTCCTCTATTTCGAAGGACAATCCCCCCCTGCGAGACTGACAGCGGGCATTGAAATATTTCTGGTCTTCGGTGCTGGAGCGCTCAGCCTGCTGGTTACCAACCAGTATGCGCGTCGGGATATCAACTCCGGCGGCGGCGGTCTGCAGGTTTACGTTATAGGTCGCTGACGGATCAGCAACGGCAGTGACCAGCGGTGTGACTGTGGCCCCCTGGGTTGTCATCAGAACATCGTTACCACGGTTCATTTCCCCGGCAACGTCGTTAAACTTATCCTGCAGCTCGTCAATGCTCACGCCATATAGAGACGCAAGATTGTTGAAGTCGATTTCCTTCTCAAAATTGACATTAAGCTGGCGAGCGGCGTTCTTCAGGAATGACTCACCTGAACCGCCCTCTACCTTCTCCAGGCTCACAAAGGCGTTATATGCTGGCTCAAGGAAGCCAATAGCATCGTCTGAGTAATCACCAAGGATGAAAACGCGATCGGGGTGGATGTTGACGCGGCGACTTGAACCATTCGGCAAGCGTTCGGCGTACTGCCACATTTTCGGCTGACCGTAAGTCTTCGAGTTCAGCCCAGTGTCCCACTCGCTCACCGTTAGCGATCCGGCCCATGCCACGGAAACCTTCTGCAACCCTCGCCCTTTGGTAACTGGAAGGTTCCAGTCTTTTTCATCGCGGACGTGCAGAAGGATGCCTGCATAACGACCGACAAGGCGACGACGATCCGCCTCGGCAAATGAGCGCCAGAACCGGTTGTTGAATACCTGCTTTGACTTGTTTTCCCAGGCGGTTTCGTTTTCGCTCTCGTCGGCATCGTCACCCTCGATGATTTCCGGGTTAGTCTGCCAGCATTTTCCCACCAGCTTCTCAACGGCACCGTGAGCGATACCACCGCGCCGGTACAGGGCATAGAGGTTTTCGTAGGTTACCTGCTCAGGGAAGCCATACTCGCACCATGCAGAATGGCGCTTATTGTCCAGCCCCATCGTCGGAGCCATCAGCCCCATACGGGCGCGCGCCATCCGCGCATCGTTCAACGCATGGTTGACGGCGAGAGTTAATTTGTCAGTCATGGTTTGTCCGTTTGGTTAGCGAAGGCGTTTCGGAATCATCATCCCCACAGGTTGCGATCCATTCAGTTCAGTCAGTGCGTAAACCATCGCATCGAGGCGGTCAGGTGATTTCTTCGCGGTGGCGGGGATGTATTCCATCAGCTGGTTCTCCAGCACGTAGAGATTGCCATGGTTTGCCACGCGGCCCTGTTCGTATAGCGCTGAGATTGGTTCAGCTCGAGCATATTTCCCTTTGCTGGCATGGACACGGATGATGCGACCTTTGAACCCGGCGTTGCGGAGTGTCTCCTCCGCCATATCGCCGCCCTGGTTAGTCTCAATAACTATCGCGTCAGCTTCGTGTTGCTCATAAGCCGATATGGCTTTCTTGGCCCATCCTGCAGGAGAATATTTGCCACTGTAATCGCCATCCACAGAAAATTGTTTTTTGTCACCAGCGCCATATGAACTGGCAACAACAATCCCGGTTTCATCGCTTTCATCACTGTTGGTCGCCTGCGGGTCGATAGCTACGACGGTGCGAACTTTGTCGTAATGAATTTGCAGCTCGCGTGCTGCGCTGATCATCACTTCTGTCCACAGAGCGCCTTCAGCATTAAACCTTCGAGGCTTCTGCATGTACTGCGCTTCAGCAGTCCGTCGGTGAGAGAACAGAGATACGCGATGCGATTCATTGTGCTTAAACGGCCACAACCAGCCATCAGGCAGACCATGGTCAATCGGTATGGCGTGGGTGTTTTCAGGATACTGCGCAGCGTATGGCTGACTATTGTCGATAATCACCGGCAGATTCAGATGATGCCACTTCTCACCACTCCCGCCTCGCAGCAAGTAGCCGCTCAGGTCGTGATAGTGGATCCGCTGCATGATGACTATCATCGGCGTCGTCTCGATCGCCAGTCGTGATTTGATTGTCTCGTTGAAACGGTTGTTGACGCCGTCGCGGACGATCTCGGAATAAGCATCATCCGGCTTGACGGGGTCATCGATAATCAGTGCGCCCTGCCAGCCTGGCTCCATATGGCCAGCACGGAACCCGGTAACCTGCCCGGCAGCTGACGACGCATAAACGCCCCCGCCATTCTCAGTCCACCACATCGCCTTGCTGTCGGCGTCATCGCGCAACAACATCGGCCACATGGACTGGTACGCCTGCGACTTAATCATGCCGCGCGCTGTGGATGAGTTCAGCAGCGCCAGGTTATGCGAATAGGACAGGTGCATGAAACGGGCCCGGCAGTTCAGCGCCAGCCCTCGGCCCATCATATTGATGGTCGCCAGTTCCGTTTTCGTGTAGCCAGGTGGAACGTTAATGATCAGGCGTTGAATCTCACCATCAATGACGCGATCCAGTGTTTGCTGAATCACCTTGTGGTGTGGCGCGACAATCATCTTGCCGCCGGTGCGCTGCTTGAAGAAGTAGCGAGCGTAATAGAGCCCGTCCTCTTCGCATTCAACCTTACGGGCAAATGCCCTTTGCTCAGCAGTCGTCATCCTCCATCATCTCCTGCCGTGCGGATTTGTATTCCTCTTTGCTCATGGTGATCGTCTGGATAGCGCCACCATTCGGTCCGGAATGTTCAAACTTATGCTTATTGGTATAAGCGTCGCCGCATTCTTTCGCCGCCTGCTCGATAATCTCGGCAGTTAGCGCGAGGTTCTTCATGCCCTCGGCGCGCGTAGCCATACGGTCGAGCACGCGAAGGCGATACGCCTTATTGGCGATTGGAATATCTGAAATCTCATTCTGGAATCGTTCGCGAGTTGCGTTGAAAAGTTCGACCCACTTTTTTGCGAGCGTCTTACCGCTGGCCTTCGTATGGTCGTGAGATTCGGCCTGTTGCCGGGTTATATTGATCCCGAATTCTTTTTGGACAGCCTCGACCACCTGCGATGGCGTGTCATAACACGCAAGCGACTGAATGATGAAGGCTTTCACATCAGGTTTTAATGAAGCCATAAATCACCACTCGTCTTATACAGTCCAGTATTTAAGCCAGTTTCAGCATGCACGTCCCGCACGCTCTGGCGATGTTAAGTTTTGCCACCTCTGCAGGTTGATTGGCTGCGTCAACCAGCTCTTTCACTTCAGTGCTCGCCCCGTATCTACGTACGACACCAACGAACTCTTCAACATCGTGGCCGCGCAATGTGAGAACTGGCTGCCCAGTCTCCTTATTGAACTTAGGTGCGCCGAAATCATCAGTGGACTGGGCAATGTGGTAAAGCTCATGCTCTACCAATGCGCAGAACTCGAGGTCGCTGCATTGTGAACAATAATCGGCGGCCAACGTGATGATGAACTTCGGGATGCGCCCAAACCATTCATACATCTGCTGTTCCATTCTTGCCTTCTGCCATCCACCGGCGCGGAGCATTACTTGCTCGGCTTGACCGAGGACATACCGCCCTTTCTTCGCGAATGATTCAGACGCCCACATAAAGCAGAGGTCAGCTTCAAGCAAATGCTCATGGTCAGGGTTGTGGATGCTGCCGGTATCGCTGAGGATTTGCCGGTTTATCCACTCATGTACCTCATTGGCAGGAATAAGTCGCGTGTATGGCTGCCAGTTGTCGGAGGCGATGAAGTTAACCGGAGGATATGGCCTTTTTTCTTCTATCTCTGCCATATTGGAATATTCCACTGGTTAGTTGATATCCCGCCCGTAGGCGCACATAAAATAAACTCTGCTTTATCGAGCCTTCTTGGTAGAAAACTCTGTAAAACACTCTCGATTTCTTCTACCCCCGCATCGAGATGGCGAGCAATGAGGGATAAACCAGCGAACAGTCGCCGAAAAACCCGGTATGCATCGTTATTGATTATCTCCACACACTCGCGCTAAGGAGAGGCCCGTCAGCCAGCGGTCATGGTTAATGTGGGGGATACTGCGACGATACAGCGCATGGGGTGAATTCTTGTCGCAGCGGTCGCCACCATCTCACGATGTTGCTACGCCACTTACGGCTTACCCGCCAGCAAGATGTGATCACCATCCTTTCGGGGTTACACAAATCATTTGCACTGCGTATTGATGTAGTCCTGCAAATAGCCAACCTGCTTTGTCACTATTTCGATTCGCTCTCTGAGGGTGAAATAATCCCGTTGAGCGGAGTCTGTAAGTCTGGGGCCGGAAGCATCGCCCAGGCTGCCGGAGCCGGTCGCTCCGTTCGAGGGACATTTTGCGTTGATGCGCAGCCCACACTTGCCATCGCTAACGCAACGCTGCAAATCATCAAGCTGCTTTTTCGCATCAGCTAAGTCCTGAGTGTATTTGGCATCCAGAGCAGCAACATCGCGCTGTCGGGTTGTCATATCGGTGATGGTGGCGTTTGCCAGTGACAGACTTTGCTCTGCATCATCAGCGCGTTTCTTCTCGCTTTTGTAGCTGGCATACGACAGCCACGACGCCAGAGCCAGCAGGAGAATCACTCCCGGTACTATCAGCGACTTCAGGCTGATGTTCATGCGGGGATCTCAACGTGAGGCGCGTCGATGAATTTGGTTTCGATAGGCAGCGCCGGGTCATTCTTCCAGTTGATGCCGAAGCGGAGTTTCAGGCCCTGCTCGTCAGCTGCCTGCTTAACCGCTTTGAGCAGAGGGTGGAACTCTTCAATCTTCCAGGTGGTGTTGACCGGGATGATGTCGACGGCGTGACCGGTCAGGTGACGGCTGTTCATCGTCTGAGATTTCCCGGTAGCGACCAGCTCTTTCTGCCGGGCCTGAGTTCTCAGCCCTTCAATAACGATGAAGTCTACCGGTGTGATTTCCAGCGCGCGGCGAATCACTTTCACCAGGTCAGGATTGACGCCTTTAAGGTTGTTCTCGCTGCGCTGAGAGAATTTGAAATTTTTAGTCATTGCCCGGCCTTCTGGAATACTTTTGCGAGATTGCCGCCGGAGCGCCACACGGCGATGCAGATAGCGATGTTCAGCATCAGCTCGCCCGGGTCAACCTGCAGGTATTTCCCGTAGAGGATGCGGAATGCCGTAAAACCGGCGGCGAGGATCATCATGTACGCCATCCATGCCACGGCAGGACGGTGTCGCTTTCCGTTCTTACTGAAGAACAGCAGCCTGATGGCGATAAGCGCGCAGATAATGGCGTTTACATCAAGAACGATGGCTTGCCATGTCATTTACCTTCCTCCTCCAGTCCCGGCATTTTCCCCCGTTTTGATTTGGCGAGGATGCGAAGCAGGACTGCGACAGAGATGGAAGCGGAAACCAGCGCGCCAATATTCGGGGATACTTCGATGCTCACCGGAGGCTGCAACAGGCCAAGGGCGGTGTTAATCACCCCGGCCAGTATCTTCGCCATCGGTACCGAGAAGAACACCCCACCGACAAAGCTGATGACGGCGAACAGGAACTGCTTCCACAGTTGGTGTGGATCGGATGTCAGAACGTACATTGCTGCGCCAGCCAGCGCGCACAGCATTACGCCGGGCGTTGCCTCGGGGAACAGAGATGCGAACGTCACTCCGATTGTTGCGGACGTTACACCGCCAGCAATGGTTAGAGGTTCAGACATAGGTGGTCCATGTGTAGAGAAGGCCGTCAGACACGAGGGCTACGTGGCATCTGAGGGTGATTGTCTGCGGCCTGAGTAAAAAAGGCGGGTTCTGGTCCGCCAATCGATGGGTGCTGCGTTGCGCTATGCGCTTATAGTCCCAGATAGTGGGTATTCCAGATACGAAAAAGCCCCGGCTATTAACCGAGGCTCTTTTGTGTAATTCAGTCGACAACCAAAGCTATGGCGACGATATCAGATTTACATGAAATATATGCGTTTCAGTTCGGTTTTGCAATACTTTGGTCGTAATTTGTCGCCTTTTGTTGTGAACGTGATCGCGTTACCGAAATGAGAGACTGACTATCGAGCCGTGTGAAACTGCTCCGCATTGCCAGCCAGTGCGGCAGATAGGTTTCCGTAAAGGTTGATTTAGCCACGCCTACCAGTTCGGCCAACGCCTGGTACTCGTAAACGTCACGTCCGGCCAGTTCAGCCTTAACATCCTGCGCCGCCAGCCAGATCAGAGCCTTCAACCTGTCCATCGTCTTGCCGGCCACCTTCTTCACGCCCAGCCGCGCCCTGAACTCACCCCATGCCCACTGAGTAATTGCCACCTGGTTCTCCCAGCGCACGTTCTCGCTGTAATTCCAGAGCAGCCACGCTTTCTGGTGTTCCTCAAGCGACAGGACCGCCCGACGCCACGACGCGGTGGAGTATTCGACCGGCTGAACCAGAGGAATGTGTGACCCCTTAGCGCGGGACTGCTGCCCTGGGATCGGCGGATTACTAGGGTTGATCAGCTTACCGTTCTCTGGGTTAATCACCTTCACACGGGAGCGGCTACGGGGCGTGGCAGTGAACATGGCGTTTTCAGCAAAGGCGACCAGCTGGCCTTTAGTGGCACCACTCAGATCGGCAGTCGCAACGATCAGCTGTTCACGCACATACTGCAGATATTGAACGTTCATTAAGCGGCTTCCTTCTGAGGTTGTTTAGTCTGGCTGTGCTTTGCCACTGGAGGCTGTTTGGCGCGCATGACGCTTTCGGCCTGGTATTTCTGAAACTCTGAGAGGCGCATGTCAGCTAATCCTCTTCAGCAGCCGATACTTTTCGGAAAAACGCCGGCCCTTATTTATCGCTCTGTAAGCCCTCATCCTCTTTAGGTGCTTCAAGTGCATATAGGGCAGCCAACCAAATAAAAGTCCCATCCAGATTGCGAGGTTGAATATCAATTCAAAGCTCATGCTGCCTCCCTGATCAGCTCGTAGTCATTCAGATACAGGCCACCGAAGCTATACAGGATGCCGTCACGGATGTTTTCGAGCGTCGCGTAAGGGAAGTAGTTGAGATAGAACTCTGCAGCTCTGTCAGCTGCGCACAGAAGCTCTGAGTAATGGTTAACTCGCATGACAAACAGAACGTCCTGGAAGATCGCTGCCGTTTCACATGGGTAATGGATTTTGTTCATGCTGCCTCTCCCATACGCAAAGTAATCCCCTGCTGATACCAGTCAGGCGCGGTGAACTCGATACGGCCAAGCATGCCGGTGATGCGGAGGGCTTTCAGTCTTGCCAGCTCCTGCTTGTAGTGCTGATACATCTCCTCTTTCTGCCACGGTTTAATCTTCATCGGGTGTAGAGCGGCGCGGGCCACCTGCTCCACCGTCATTACGCCGTATTCATACTCAGCGTGGCGGGCGAACTGGATAGGCTCCTCTCCCAGACGACGATGACAGCCAACGCAGTGGGCCAACGCATTGAGGGGATGCCAGCGGGTAGAGGTATGGCGGCGTCCGTTGATGTGTGAGCAATGGAGTGATGCGCGGTTAGTGCTGAAATCACGTCCGCAACTTTCACAGCACCAGTTAGCGCGCTCGCGAACCAGCTCAGAAAAAATGGAGTCGTGTTTATCTCTTTTGAGTGCCATATGCTTTCCTTACTGGTCTTGTTTTTCGCGCAGCACCTGAAACTCGCTGCTTTGAGGGATGGTCAGGACGAGGCCGAATTGCGCGCACCACCGCTCCACCTGGCACATGAAATGGTGCATGTCGCCAGTATCAAGATCGGAGGTGTGGCGGAGCTGGCGCTCTACCGTTTTCTCTCCGGTAGTGAAGTCGGTGTATTCAACGTCTTCGTACCCGAGAAAGGTCTTTTTGAGGTTGCGCTTTACCCATTCCTTGGTGGCGTCGGTGCGGCCGGAAGCGATCAGATACGCACTAATTTCCTCGTACCAAACGTGGCTAAGGCTATTTTGCGAAAGGCTGCGCTTTTCACGCCACGGCTTGAGTTGAAGACGGAAGCATTGCCCGTCGTTCAGGAGTGGGCGCAGATGCTGGGTGATAGCATTCAGATTGCCACGATGTAGCTTGATGCCGTCTTTTTGCAGGTTCATACGCCACCTCCGAGAGGTTGCGCAGAATGCAGAAAACCCTCAGCATTGGATAACGCTGACGGCATAAGGTAGGTCGTACTCTTTGTGTTTCGCATCTAATTTCCCAATCAGATGCAGAGGTCACAACCGGGTGCTCAATCCGACTGCGACCTAATTATAACACTAATTTTGAGGGTGAGTAATGTTGCTTGACGTTGCGCCAGTATTAAATATTCACCTTGATAGCGAACACTTTAACCGGCTCCGGCCCGAAGTGAGGGTGAGTTATCACCTTCACTTCATATCCAGAATATGGGACATCGATACGCCTACTCATATCATCACGCTTTGGGTATCCGCGGGTGATAATAAGGCGATCAAATCGTCGAGGTAGCTTTTGGTTGTGACCATGCGATAGCCTGCGACACCAGTATTTATTAACCAGTCGATACTCTTCCGTCTTCTCGCCTGACTTCATCTGGTCGAAGTATTCACCGTTAACAGCCAGTTGAAGGTTAGCCATGATTCACCTCCTGCTTCGGTGCTGCTGGCAGTTCCATCCAGTGAGTTGGTTTGCAATAAACGCCACCACCATTCGGAAGCGATGCAAACCTAAACCATCCATCTGCTTCATTGCGCTCCATGTATCCAACCATCTGCTCTTTCTTATCAGCGCAGTAAACCTGAACGTCAATATCTCGCTCAGGCATCCGCTCACTTACTGGAATCCATGTATCCGGAGCTACCGGAGAGTTGCCAGCCTGAAGCATGGCGGTGCGGCAGTGGTTGAACCCATGAGCCCATGCCAGAGCAACCTCCATGTTGTCTTCTGTTATTTCCTCCGGGACATCTTCCCAGCTAACTTCTTCCGGCACTAACTGCGCTGGCGGGGCGGTGTAGACAATACGAATCGGTGATTCGTGAATAGCATGGTCGTGGTATTGCTCCTCGGTAATATCGCGCCAGCACTCTCCATACATTACCTGATAGATAGTCTCTACATTCCTCGCTGCAATCGCCCCATCAATCACCTTCACAGCATCAGCCATTGCGTAGCCGAGATTGCTGCCATCGCTTTGTGCTGCTGCTTTGCTGAGTATTTCGCTTATCTGGTGCAGGCGATCGAGTGATACAGGACCGTTCGCCGGGTGGTTAGTTGTCATGCCGTAGCCCCTTCTTGATATTTTTCAAACCAGAACACCACTGGGTCAGATTTCATTTCAACCAATCCCATACGAACCAGCGCTTTTCCTTTCCCGGATACAAGGAACTCGCGACGACCATCGCCGATAATTCTCCGATAGTCCTCCAGGCTATTGCAGTGCTTGTGCAGATTGCATGGATGACACGCCGGAACCATATTCTCTTCAGTGTCGTTCTCCGCATGAATCATTCCGCTTCCATTCATGTGGCGCAACACTGGCTTCACATGGTCAGCATGCCACTTATCGCCAAGTGCGCATCCGCAATAAGCGCATCGTCCGCCAAACTTCATGCGTAGCTCTGCGCGTTGTTTTTTCGTCAGTGCCATCTCACTCCCCCTTCACGCCAATGCCAGCGGCGGTGGCTGATTCTTCATGTGCGCGTTTAGCGGCGTTAAGGATTGCTGCCAGTGGCGTATAGCCGCCATCCATTCGGATTGTGTTGTGTATGCCCGCCATCGTATCTCTCAGCTTGCTATGACTGGCAGACAGCACTGCAATCCTGTCCCGATAGTCATCAACCATCCGTCGCACTTGCTCCAGCGGCGTAACGCTGCCACCATCTGGAGGGTCCATGTACTGAGTACCGGGTAGGAGTTCGCAGAGGGAGTTATCCAGCGCCTCAAGTAACGCCTGTTTATCACGTAGAGATTCTTCCAGTTCAGCAGCATGACATTCGCTATCAATGAGGTTGTTCTCTGCTGCTTCCAGCTTTTCACGCGCTTCCCTCATATCGTCACGCATAGCAATCGCAACTGCTTCAAGGGAACCCTTGTCGCGCTGTAGTTGGAGGTTTTCATCCAGCAGAGACAGCACTGCTACGGGACTTGCTGCGGCTATGAATGCAGCATCACTCCGTCCGTTGTCACTGAACACCATGGCGATTTGCTCGCTGTCATCGCCATCAACGGCGTAAACCTCATCGCCGAGTTCAACAACCCATTGCCCTGCTGTCGCATTCTCTGCCGCTTCACGCAGCGCCTGTTTGTTGAGTGCTGTCATTGGGCTGCCTCCAGTTTCGATTTGCGCAGCGCTTCTTTGTAGCTGGCCTTCGCTGCTTTTTTGGTGTCGCACCACTCACCTTCAATATCACGTCGTGGGTAGCCATAAGCCGTGTCGTATGAGCAGCGAAACATTCGGCATTTTCCATCACGGCTGTATTCGACTTCAGGAAGTCGATATCCCAACAACCATTCACTGAAGGGCTGGCAGCTATCAGCATCAAGATATTCTTCGTATCGAGTACGTTTCTTTGGCTCTGGCAGTGCAGAAATTGCCGTTGCTTCACCTTTTTCTGTGACGTGATAAAGCGTTCCGCCGCCTACGAAATCAGGCGCGGGACGGGAGGTAGCTAAACCATCAGATACCAGTTCTTCCCACTTCTCGTTATCCGTATGCCCTTCGCCTGCGAGGAAATAATTACGGTATGGCGTGCGATTACGCTCACTGATGCCCAGCGCATGCTGCATGAGTTCAATTCCAGTGCTCATAGCGCGGCTCCTTTGCGAAGTTGGGCGGCGCGATTGCTGGCCTGCTGGAGAACCATTTTCCAGCCAACGACTTCATGCATATCTGATGAACACCGCTGATTGGAGAGCTTGACCAACATTGTTTCAGCCACGCCAGCCAAGCTATCAAGTTCACGGGCCCGCACTTCAGCCAGGAAAGTGTCGGTCGCTGGGGTTTCGCAGTAGGCATCACGCAAGGCTGGCATGCACTTATCCATCATCAGCTCCATTTCCCCTGCTTCAGCAGCAGCCCAATGAGCCAGAGTTTCTTTTGCCGCAGTCTTCAGCGCCGCGTTCTCAGCAACTACCACAGACAGCTCCCCGCACTTACTCTCGGAGTTAGCGAGCTGTACTGCCAGTTCAATGTTTTTTCTTTCAAGTGATGCGTAGTCTTCATACTTTACGTAGTTGCCAGTTTCAGTTTCCTGCATTGAGGAATCACCGCCAGCGTATGACCAATAACGTTTAACGCTCATAATCCTACCCTCATAAAAAAGGCCCGCTAAGCAGGCCTGTTAATCGATGTTTTTGCGTATTGCATAAAAAAGACCGACTATCACGGCCACGCTTGCAGATAGCTCTGCTATGTAGGCTTCAGTCATGCTCGATTTCCTCTGCCAGTAAACCAATCGAGTGCTTTTACAATGAGTGGGTTTTCCCACCATTCATCAATCCAACGACGCTCATTTTTGTCTCGATAAAACTCTGGTCCGCAGCAGCCATGCCATGACATGAAAACGCAGGTTCCGTCTTCAAGGCGCAAACGGTAAGTTGGATACGTGCAGATAATTCCGTTAGGTATTCGAATGCAGCTCATGCTCTCTTCACTCCGAATGTCTTAACCAGTGCCGACTCCATGCGACCTACGCAGGAGCGTATACGGGCTATCTCTGTCTCTGGGAACATGCTGGATGCCATCTGCTCCAGTGCGCCTTTGAGTGGCTTGCTCTCAACCTTTTCGATACGGGCCATAGCAAAGGCCTTGAGTGATTTCTTGATGCTGCGACCGTCTACACGAGCACATGCGCGGCATAGTTCGGCGTGGAGGATGGTTTCAGGAAATTCTCCGTACTCTTGCTCGATGATTTCCCGGGTGTTGCGTAATTCTTTTTCCATCAGAAGCCACCTTTCTTTTTCGGTTGGGTTTCTCGTCCGCGCCTCATTGCTGCTGCGGATTGCTGGTCAGTGTCGTAGATAGCGCCGTTGTATTGGTTGCAGTAGACGGTTCCGGTATTTCCATGACGGTTTAGCCTCAGAATTAACTCGGTTTCACCTGCCGGAACGCTGTCATCAAATGCGCCTTCTCGGTGAATACCTACCCAGTAATCACAATCCTGCTCAATCTGGCCTGTGTCTCTGGAATCGCTTGGTAAAGGCCGCTTGTTGACGCGCTTCTCGAGTTCACGGTTCAGCTGAGTTAGCAGCACAACGACGCAGCCAAGCTCTTTGGCGAGGTTCTTGAGGCCTTTGGTGATCATCCCGTATGCAAGGTCGTTACGGTCGGCTTTCTCGGCGGTCATGAGCGTCAGGTAATCCACAAGAATCATCCCGACAACGCCTTTCTCTCGCTTGATTCGGCGGCTTTCGCTAACGATGTGCGCCAGTGATAAACCGGGCGTGTCGTCGATGTAGAGCATGTCGATTTCACTTAGTCTCCCGGCGGTCGCCATGGCTTTCTTGAAATCACCGTCATAATCACCCTGGTATTGATCGTCAGCATCGTCGGTTACCGGCATATAGAAAATGCTCGGGTTAACCCCTGACTTCTGACCGACAAGCTTTTCAAGAATCTGATCGCCTGGCATTTCAAGGCTGAACATCAGGGCTGGCTTGCGTTCTCTCACGGCGCAGTTGATAGCCATCTGACCGTAAAGCGTCGTCTTACCCATCTTCGGACGGGCACCGATGACGAATAGCGAACCTTTAACCAGTCCTTTCGGTGCAAGCATCCGATCGAGTGATGGGATACCGGTACTCATTCCGCGCTGCTCTCCGGATGGGTCGAAGCGTTTTTCCAGATCTGTTACCCAGTCCTCCATGACATCACCAAATGAGCGAAGCCCTCTGCGACTACCGGTCTTTGAATGGTCAGTCAGTTGGGTGAATATGCTCTGGATGGCTTCGTACTTCTCCGTAGCGCTCATGCCGTTTCTGGCGTAGAGCAATTCTGTAGCCTCGTTCATGCGCTGGATGCCGTAACGCTCCATGGCTGATTCACGAACCGATGCGGCGTAAGCAACGATGTTTGCGGCGCTTGGTGTGTTCTTGGCGATCTGAGCGATGTAAGCGAAACCACCTACCTGCTCGGTAAGTCCCTTGCTTTCCAGTGAATCGAAAACTGTCAGGCCATCTACCGGCTTGTTATCGCGGAACATCTGACGCATTTCAGCGAAGAGAATCTGGTGAGCTCTGTTGTAAAACGACTCGGGCTTGAGCATTGTAAGAACTCTCTGGACACGCTCGCTACTGTCGTCATCCAGTAACAGTCCACCGATAACGCTTTGCTCGGCTTCTGGGTTGTGAGGAATTGTCATTAGGTCAGCGGTCATCGCGATCTCCTTCTCGAACCTGTGCGTAAAGCTCTGAGTTCAGGATGAATTCGTAATTACGCTTCTGCCAGGTTTTGCCAGTCTTCTGGTCAGGTCGAGATTCGAACATCCACCTGCAGGATGTATGCAGGTAGTTCAGATACTGGCGGAATGCTGTCATGCCGAATGGCTCAGCATCACCAAATTGCTTAGCAATAGGTTTTGCCTCTCTCCAGAACTTCTGGATCAGCTGACGGCGCTTAGGGGTGATGGCATTCCAGCCTCTTGCATCCGGTACACATTCCCGCAAGGTGTTCCAGACTTCTTCACAGGAAAGACGGTTTGTCTTTTCATCAGTTTTCTCCTTGGCGGGGGCGACATACTTACTACCGTTAGGTAGTAAGTTATTTAATATATTGTTATCTGTGGACACTGGCTGGACATCGGCTGGACATATATCGCCGCTAGGCGTTGATGCTACTGGCTTTGCGCTGGACACTGGCTGGACACTGGCTGGACAAAAATTTGACTGATATTCGTCGTATTTAACCACTCTCAAAACAGTAAAACGGTTGTTTGACTTGGTGGTTATCATGCCTAAATTCTGAAACTTTCTGAGCAGCGCTTTGACGCGATCAGCAGACAATCCAGTTTCAGAAGCAAGTGAATTCCTTCCAGTTATAAATTCTCCGCGCTCACAAATAACATTGCCTACATCAGTTGATACTTCTGTTTGCTCATGGTTGGCGCGAAGAAGAAGATGAATCCACAAATGGGCCGCCTCGGGGTCTTTGTAGAACGGCACATCCATGATTTTACGGTGCAGCAAGGCAAACCCCTTACCGCCTTGTGTACGCGGCTGCTGGAGCCTTCTGGCCTCTCTGGCTTCGGCTAAGTTGGATACGTTACTCATGACCTTTATCCTTCAGCATTTGCTTTACCTTCTCCAATTCAGCCCGAAATCGACCAGGCTGTTTGAAGCTGGAAAGATAGCGATCACGCAGTATGTTTTTGTGTGGTTTATCCTGGTCAGGACTGAACTGTTTCATGTATAATTAACTCCTGATTGAGACGTTAAAAATCAATCGTTAGCTGTTCTGATCGCTCGGTTGCCGCCGGGCGATTTTTCTTTCCGCACATTCTCTCTTCCAGCAAGTC
Source organism: Citrobacter sp. Cb023 (assembly GCF_030336805.1). NCBI lineage: Bacteria > Pseudomonadati > Pseudomonadota > Gammaproteobacteria > Enterobacterales > Enterobacteriaceae > Citrobacter > Citrobacter sp. Cb023. The sequence goes on from NZ_JAOWCV010000038.1 coordinate 157,132, forward strand.
AGCCAATCCCACAACCACGCGTGAAATGTCGTCGTCAGTAATCGAGTAACCGATGAATTCGAGTAGTGCAGCCATGCGCGGTATGTAGTGTTGCTTCCACTGAGATACCGATGATTTGTTTACGCCCATGTGCTCAGCTACACGTGTTGTGCCAAGAATGGCGATGCGGTCTAAGATCCAACTCTCAATGTTGCGAGCGCTGGTTTTGTTGCGTGTTGTTAAGTCATCCATTTGTTAAATTCCTTGGTGTTGAAATAGTTAAATAGGTGCGCACCATGCGATGCGCTTTTGTAGTTTTCCTCAGCTTCTGAGGGGCTGATTTTTAAAGAGCGGTATTACTAAGCGGCTTTTTCCGGATTTGGGAACAAGCCTGGAAGGTCTGGTCGAATTTGATACGCCTTAACCTTCCCTCCAGTTGCATCAACAAGGGATGCAACATTTTGTGGGGCCACCTTTGCCTTGCCGTGCAGCCATTTCTGAACAGCTGCCTGACTAACTCCGCACGCTTTGGCTAATTCCTTCTGCGTGCCGACAATGGCAATGGCGGTTTTAATTACAGGATTCATAAAACCACCTCCGTTGTATCCTGTTAAACAATATAAAACCTTGGTTGTTATTTTGCAACTACTTTGGTTGTTTGACCTAACAAAACCTAGGTTGTATTTTCACGGCATGAAAATGACACTTGCAGAACGCTTAAAAGTTGCCATGCGCGAAGCTGGCATGACTCAGATGAATCTGGCTAAGTTGGCTGGTGTGAGCCAAGCCGCAATTCAAAAGCTAACGTCTGGGAACGCCAAAAGCTCAACTAAGATTATCGAGATCTCTCGAGCTTTAGGTGTGCGCCCTGAATGGCTCGCAGAGGAAGTTGGGCCGATGAAGGGCGATGGAAGTACGCCACATCATCCTGATTCAGATATCCCTCCAGAAATGGATTGGAAGCCCGTTGATCCATGGGACAATGAAACCCCTCTTAGCCGTGATGAAGTGGAAGTGCCATTCCTCAAAGATATTGAATTTGCGTGTGGTGACGGAAGCTTATCTGATGAGGACTACAACGGATTTATGCTTCGTTTTTCTAAGTCAACATTAAGACGCAAAGGCATCAATTCTGATGGATCTGGCGTTCTCTGCTTTCCTGCTCATGGGAATAGCATGGAGCCGGTGATCCCAGAAGGAACAACAGTAGCTGTAAACTGCAACGACAAAAAGATTGTCGATGGGAAGCTGTATGCAATTAACCAGGGCGGCTGGAAGCGCCTGAAACTTCTCTACAGAACCGGACCAGAGACATTAACTATTCGTAGTTATAACTCTGCTGAGTGGCCTGACGAGGAAGCTGAGATAGCAAGCGTGGAAATAATAGGTCGCGTATTCTGGTCGTCTACACTCTGGTAACTGATATTTCCCCATTCTAAAGCCCCTTCATGGGGCTTTTTTATTACCTCAATAAAATTATTTTCCTTTAAATTACAACCACAAAACAACCAACCCACAAAATATTACAACCCTAGTTGTTGACAGCGATACAACCATAGTTTTATAGTTACCCCATCGAAACGAAACATCGATGCGGCAACAAGAGTTACCCGCCGCGCCAGACAGGAAGTCAGGCTGCTCATTAACAATTTAGTCCTCAGAATCTGAGGCCGGAGAGAGTTCTTCGGGGTGTGGTGAAGTGCAGTCCAGCGAGACAAGTCGAAGATAAGCATCGACCGCCACACCACCAAAGAACTCACAAGGGGAACCATCATGAACAGAAATCAGGCGCGTCGCCTTGCGGCGTTCAATGCAAAGAAAGCAGCTGAGAAACACTTCGCTAATCGCATTGGTGAAATTCTTAGCGGATGTCCGTCACGAGTAGACCGCGCCACTTCGCTCGGTAGTCTTCGTGACAGCAACACAGGCGGATCTGCATGCTTGCCAGATGTGGCGCTTTACGCCGCGGGTCATCGCAGCAGCAAATCGGTTACGGCGCGTTAATTAACTTATGAGGTGAGGCAATGGGAAAGGTTCTGGCTCCAAATTATAAGGTCTGCTACCGCACAGCAGATCAGGTATCGCGGGTAAAAAATGAGTTGGCTGGTAGCTTTATGTATTTTGCTAAAGCTCAGGATGCGATGGATACCGGTCTGTTCTGCCAGAAAATACTCATTCCGGTTTGGGAGCTTTCCATTGAAGAGCGCTCGGACTTTCTCGGCAAGCGTTACGAGATGGTAAGCAAAGATAGCTTATCTCCATCAGATTATTCACAGGTCGCTTAGGCGGCCTTTTTATTAGCTCACGATACAAACAGAGGGTAAGGCGATGGAAGACGATGATTACACGATGGGAGAGTTTTGGCGCGACATGAAGCCAGAGCTAAAAGAGCGGAGAAGGATTGCGAGAAACTCTGCTCACGATGGGATGAAATCGTTCTTTCAGCGCAATGGGGTTGAGTTTGAGGAAGGCGAAAACACTCTGATATTCAGGACACCGAATGGAACTGTGGCTTATTACCCGCCAAGCAGGAGGATGCAGCATAAAACAACATGGAAGACTTGCAGTCCCACCGCCTGTATGAATTTTGTCAAAAAACTCAGAGCCGCCTAACAAGCGGCTTTTTTCATACCTCAGCGGCTTCTCAGAGGACGCTCAGTTATGAATGGCGGCTATCCACCGCTTAATTTCTTGCAGCGATGAAAATTGCATGCAGAGGTCTTTAGCTCAGCGGCGCGGCTTAAGCGCGGAGATGATTATGACAATTGATATCGAATTTAAATGTAAAAGCGCCACGATAAGCGGTAGCAAGTGGGACGTGGTTAACGTCGAGATTGACTCAGTTGACGTACATGAACTTCTCGAAGCTATTGGTGATAAGACGGTTTTCGAAAGCATTGAGCTTGATGACTACATAGATTCGGCAGAGGAAGCTGGGCATACCAGAGACATTCTGGAGCGCCTTGACGCTGATGAAGTAATTGAGTGGCTTCGCAGGAAAGGTCATCTGGAGGCTGAATCATGACAGTCACCCACAACGGCAAGCAGTACCACGCATCAAAACTCAACGACAACGAGTGGCAACTCTCATCAGTCGATAAACCTCGCGAGAAAATCACAATGAACCGCTGGCAGATGCGCATTGCCGGGTTATTGCAGCAGGTGGAGGGTAAATCATGATTTCACACTACGGAACGACACCAATGATTCGCCAGTGCGTGATGCCTGGAATGATGGCATTGCATGAGGGCCGAACTTATCGCGTATCAGCAGTCATCCAGGAGCGAAAATGGGTGTACCTGCACACAGATGCAGAGATTATCCGGCTCACTGACTGCGTGATTGACGTACTTCTAGACGGTCACGGAAACCCTATCCAACACTAATTCCAAACACATCCCCCTACTCGTCCAGCTATCGCAGACGGGAAGCGCACAACCAAATTTCAGGAGAGACCATGAGTGAAGTAACGGATTTAACTGTCATCGAAATCAAGCCAGAGCAGGCTCCAGTGCTTTACGTAGCGGGCGGCCTTGATGCTTACCTTGAGCAGATCCGCCAGGCTGTTAACGAAGTACCGGATCTGAGCACGAAGAAAGGTCGTGACCGCGTGGCATCTCTGGCGGCGTCGGTATCACGCAGCAAGACGGCAATCGAAAAGCCGGGGCGCGAGTACCTGAAGCGTCTGAAAGAGGCTGTGCGCCCTGCTGAGGCCGAGATTAAGCGGTTCGTTGATGCCTGTGACGAGCTGCGCGACGCGACCCGTCGTCCACTAACCGAATGGGAAGCAGAACAGGAACGCATTAAGTCAGAAGAAGCCATGAACGCGCTGCACGCCGAAGCGCTGGAAATGAACGAAGAGTTTGACCGCCAGCGAGCCGCGAAAATCGAAGCAGACCACGAAATGGCTCTGCTGATGAATGACAAGTTTGACCGTGACCGCGAAGAGCAGCGCAGACTGGCGGAACAGGCTCAACGTGAGCGTGACGAGCGACTGAAGCAGGAAGCGGCAGAACAGGCCCGCCGCGATGCCGAAGCGAAGCACAAAGCAGAGATTGAAGCTGCGGCACGCCGCGAAGCTGAAGAAAAAGCACGTGCTGAAGCTGCGGAACGCCAGCGCATTGAAGCGGAGCAGCGGGCGGCGCGGGAGAAGCAGGAAACAGAAGCCAGGGCGGAACGTGAAAAGGCCGCGGCAGTTGAAGCTGAACGCCTCAAAGCAAAACAGGCAGAAGAAGCCCGCCAGGCCGAAGAGAAGCGCATCGCTGATGAGAAGGCAAAGCGTGAAGCTGACGTGAAGCACCGCAAGACGGTCGGCACCAACATCGTTAACGCGCTCACCAGCCACACCAGCTTAACCCGCGAACAGGCTATCGAAGTGCTTACCGCTCTGAAAGATGACCTGATCCCTTGCGCGAAAATCCATTACTGAGGCAATCATGAACGCATTCCTCACTTACGACCGCATCGAAGATCGGCGATGGGTTGAGCAGAAACTCACCGAAGAGAAAGAGAAGTGGATCGACGACCGGGCGCAGCAAATCATTGACATGATGCCAAAAGAGCCGTCCGGCCTCTTCCACTTCACGGTCCCGATTGATTCCAGCCCATACGAAGGACTTCGCAGCGATAAAGCTGGCGAGGTCTACAACGATTTCATTTCGGCAGTTGCTTACGCCCAGGCGGAGCACGACTGGGAACACCGTACCGGCTGCCCGTTTTAATTTTTGAGGGGATTAACAATGAGCACTGCACTTTCCACCATGGCCGGGAAACTGGCAGCACGCCTCGGAATGGATGCCGGTACAGACCTGATGAATACGCTGAAGAATACAGCGTTTAAAGGTGGCAACGTAACGGACGAACAGTTTACAGCCCTGCTGATCGTCGCCAACCAGTACGGTCTGAACCCATGGACCAAAGAGATTTACGCCTTCCCCGATAAAGGCGGGATTGTCCCGGTAGTCGGCGTCGATGGATGGGCGCGTATTATCAACGAGCACCCGCAGTTTGACGGCATGGAATTCTCTTACGACAAAGAAGAAGGCGCATGCACCTGCAAGATTTACCGCAAAGACCGTAAGCACCCGACCATCGTCACCGAGTACATGGGCGAATGTAAACGTAATACTCAACCCTGGCAGTCCCACCCTACCCGCATGCTTCGCCACAAGACGCTTATCCAGTGCGCGCGCCTGGCCTTTGGTTTCGCTGGCATCTTCGATCAGGACGAGGCAGAGAGAGTTATTGAAGGAACAACGGCAGAGGTTCACGTGGGCCATGAATCAGATAGCCGTCGCCCGGAACTAATCGCAAAAGGTGAGTCTGCCGCGCGTCTTGGTACCGTCAAGTATCAGGAGTTCTGGGTGGCGTTAAGCGGAGAAGAGAAACAGGTGATCGGCGCAGTTGAGAAGCGCCGCATGTATGACATGAGTCTTGCAGTCGACAGTGCCGAACCTGTCAATGTCGCAGAGATGGAGGCTGAATGATGGAACAACGCACCCCTGAATGGTTTGCTGCGCGCTGCGGCAAGGTCACAGCCAGTCGCCTGGCTGATGTCATGGCCCGTACTAAGTCTGGCTACTCCGCCAGCCGCCAGAACTACATGGCAGATCTGATTTGCCAACGGCTGACCGGGAAGATGGAGGAAGGGTTTTCGAATGCCGCGATGATGCGAGGTACCGAACTGGAGCCAGTAGCCCGTGAGATGTATGCGCTAAATGAGTTCGATGCTGAAATCACTGAAGTTGGACTCATCGATCACCCAGCCATCTATGGATTCGCAGCCAGCCCGGACGGACTTGTTAACGACGACGGGCTTATCGAAATCAAATGCCCCAACACTTGGACCCATCTTGAAACGCTGAAAACAGGTGAGCCAAAGCGCCAGTACATGCTGCAAATGCATGCACAGATGATGTGCACCGGGCGGAAATGGTGTGATTTCGTTAGTTTCGATGATCGCTTGCCGCCTGATCTCGCGTATTTCAAGAAGCGTATTAATTTCGATGAAGAACTTGCGCGAGAAATCGAATCTGAAGTTAAGAGCTTTCTTGCGGATCTGGAATCTGAGATCCAGAAAATAAAATGCCATGGTAAAGCGGCATGAGCAGCGTCGCATGGCAACCGTGGGAAAACCTGTTCCT
>NZ_JAOWCV010000038.1:163303-221646 GCF_030336805.1 Citrobacter sp. Cb023
TCATCTACTGGTAGCGCCTCCCTTCTCCCGCTCTCCAGATTAATCAGATGGGGTTGAGGATGAGTCCGATATCGCTTGATCCTGAATTCCCCGTCGATTGCACATATCAGCAGTGAGCCATCACAGGCAGTAAGTGACGCATCTACCACAAGCAGCGCACCCTGGAGTATCCCTTCCCTGAAATGTGAACGCGATGCCCGCATGAAGTAAGTCGCTGCTGGCTGGCTGATAAGCTGCTGATCGAGTGAGATCCTCGTTTCAACGTAATCGCTGGCCGGTGAAGGGAACCCCATGGCTAAAGCCCTCCGTTTGGATTGAACAGCTGAAAGGTTCGGTTCTCGCCTTCCTGTGTGGATACATCGCGGAATGTTGTCACATAACATTCTATCCAATCGTTGGCCTGCTTCATCGTCCAGTTCCAGTTAACCTTACCCAGTTCCTGGACAAACCGCTGTGTGGTGACAGTCTTCCGGCCATTCGGTTCTCGCTGTATCGAAGCATGCCAGGCTATTTCAATATCGCTGCGTCGTGGCATCATTAACCCCCTCTTGAATACCGGATAAAAACACAGTATAAATACTGTATATATATCCAGTAAAGAGACAATAAGCAATGTTCGTGGAACTCGTTTATGACAAAAGGAATTTTGATGGCCTGCCCGGTGCAAAAGATATCATTCTGGGCGAATTGACCAAGAGGGTTCACCGGGTATTCCCTGATGCTGATGTCCGGGTTAAACCGATGATGACACTGCCGGCGATCAACACTGACGCCAGCAAGCATGAGAAGGAACAGATAAGCCGTACTGTTCAGGAAATGTTTGAAGAGGCTGATATGTGGCTGGTTTCAGATTAAACGCCTTGAACCATCATATCGCTTGAGTTGTATTAGCTCAGACCTGAGCTGGCAGTCTTATGGCACAGAGCCAAACCTAACCTGACAGTCCACTCTGTGCCAAAAACGGACATTAATACATGGGGGTCAACAATGGGTATGAATTCTTCTGCTGAATCGATTCCTGTGCTAAGATAACCCCATAGGGGATGGCATTCCCCCTTGAACCGCCATGTGGCTAATGATGCCTGCATTTATTCCCGGACCGGGAAGATGCAGGCTTATCGTTTTATCAGCCATGCAGCGTTGTGTGTCCGGGATGATTAACCATCTGAGGATGCTTCAATGCGCTCAAATCACTTCCTGCTCAATAATTCAATCAGTTCTCTTGCGCAATGGCTTGGCCTTGCTTTCCTGATCGCCGTGCTGACCGGCACAGCTTCTGCGTTCTTTCTGTTTTCCCTTGACTGGGCTACGGCGACCCGGCTCAGACACCATTGGCTTATCTGGCTGCTTCCCGTTGCAGGATTTGCCGTGGGATGGGTTTATCTGCGCTACGGAAGTTCAGTAGAAGGCGGGAATAACCTGGTGCTCGATGAAATTCATGATCCCCAAAAAATTATCCGTCTGCGCATGGCCCCGCTGGTATTTATCGGCACTGTTGTTTCGCATCTCTTTGGTGCTTCTGTTGGGCGCGAAGGGACCGCAGTACAGATGGGGGCCTCCATAGCCGATCAGTTTACTCGCATGTTTGGCCTGACGCCGGATACCCGACGCATTGTCCTGATGGCCGGTATCAGTGCCGGTTTCTCATCAGTATTCGGCACCCCTCTCGCGGGCGCCATTTTTGGGCTTGAGGTTCTGGCCATTGGGCGGATGAATTACAACGCATTAATACCGTGTATTTTCGCTGCCATTGTGGCCGATCAAACTGGGTTATTATGGGGAGTACATCATACTCATTACTCCGTCTCGTTTATTCCTCATATGTCTGCCTGGGCACTGATTGCTGTCATCATCGCCGGTGGGCTCTTTGGTCTGACTGCCAGGGCTTTTGCCAGCGCAACACATGCCATCGGCAGTTTCATGAAGAAGACTATCCATTATGCGCCACTGAGACCGTTCATTGGCGGACTGGTAGTGGCTGTGTCGGTCTTTTGCCTGGGTGCTGATCGCTATATCGGTCTGGGTATTCCCGTTATCGTTGACGCCTTTCATCAGCATCTGGCTCCATGGGATTTCCTGGGAAAACTGGTATTTACGGTCACTTCTCTGGGCGCAGGTTTTAAAGGCGGGGAAGTCACACCGCTCTTTTATATTGGGGCCACACTGGGTAACGCGCTGGCTCCAGTGCTGCATTTACCGGTCAGTTTTCTGGCCGGTATTGGCTTTGTGGCCGTCTTTGCCGGAGCTGCGAATACCCCTGTGGCTTCAACACTGATGGCGATTGAGTTATTTGGCTCTGAGATGGGCGTTTATGCTGCACTGGCCTGTGCTGTTGCCTGGCTGATATCGGGTTATACCGGCATTTATCGTTCCCAGCGCGTAGCCTGCCTGAAACATGGCTTCGTGCCAGAGCATATTAAACTTGCTGATGTCCCTGACTGGTTGGCAAATAATGTAAAGTCCCGGAAACACTGAATGCCTGGCAAGGCGTTCCGCCAACCAGTACAGTTGGCGCTGCAATTTCACCATCACGAATTCGGCCAGCAATTCGGGTCATATCGCCAAGGTTAGGTACGTTGGGCCAGTGGTGCTGCAATACAGCACAGGGAAATTTTTCAATCTCTGAAAACCACTCTACCTTCCATTTGAGCGATTTCCAGGCTACTGATGCGGCTTCTATTCCTGAACAAACAGAGCCGTAAGTTACAGGCGTTAAATAACTGGTCATTTATACAGTACTCCATTAGTATCACCAGGCTAGCTAGCGTGGTGGGCCTTGGTTTACTTCATGACCGTATTCATGGGTAAATGGCTGTTGGCAGGGTCTAGACTGCCAACGGTCGCCCATTTTCACGAAGCCCGCAAATAAGCGGGTATTCTTCATTCAAACCACACTCTCGCAGTGGTCTCGCCCATGCCGTGGGTAGTGCTTAGGGTTCGTCTCTGCTCCCCCGCAACTGTAACCGGTGCGCTTATCGGCGTTCGCGCTGCCTTACCGGTGCTTCTTTTCTTATTAACCCTCACCAGATGCAAAGCCGGCTCTCTACGCGGAGACTCGGGGCAGCATCATGACTGCTGCTTTGCCTAACGGCTGCGGTCTGTCCGTTCTACTCGTGCATTTTCTTACCCTCCAGAAACGCAAAAGCCCCACGGGGTTAACCGCAGGGCTTGAATGTTTGTTTCTTATCGTTTTGCCGCCATTTAAAGTTAAGGCAGCATAACGAACCGAACACGATGAATAACACATCCCTGCTTCTGAATATCGACGTCATGGATCGCATGATGAAGCTAGCAGAGGTGATGTCTCAGGGCGTAGCGACAGTACCGAAACATCTACAGGGAAGACCTTCTGATTGCCTGGCAATAATAATGCAGGCCGCTCGTTGGGGTATGGACCCATTTGTTGTAGGACAGAAAACACACCTAGTTAACGGGGCTCTGGGTTATGAAGCACAGCTTTACAACGCTTTAATCACCAGCTCCAAAGTTGTACACGGGCGCTTTAAATACGAGTACGGCGGCGAGTGGGAAAAAATTGTTGGCAAAAATGACGGGCGTGATGAATCAGGTTTGTTTGTTCGTGTCGGAGCAGTCCTTCGAGGCGAGACAGAGGTGACCTGGGGAGAGCCAATTTACCTTGCTGATATTACTACGCGAAATTCCCCTTTGTGGAAAACCGCACCTAAACAGCAAATAGGTTATTTGGCCGTCAAGTATTGGGCGAGGACTTACTGCCCTGAAGTCACAATGGGTGTTTATGACAGAGAAGATCTGGAACAACGAACAGAGCGCGAAATTAACCCTGCACCAATACAACGAATGAGCGCTGCTGAAATAGCAGGTGACACCGTCACAACCACGCAGAGCGCGCAGGAGTCGTCGGTAAATATCGACTCACTGGCTGATGATTTCCGCGAGCGTATAGATGCCGCACAGGATGTTGATAGCGCCAAAGCGCTGCGCGCTGATATCGAAAGCGCGAAGGTTACGCTGGGTTCAGCCCTGTTCACTGAGCTGAAGAACAAGGCGGTGAAACGTTATTACCTGGTTGATTCACGTAACAAGGTTGAGGCAGCGATCAACTCCCTACCGTCTCCGGACGAACCGGATGCAGCTGAACGGTTTGGGGAAGTTGAGCGAGTTCTTGCAACGGTGAAACGTCATCTGGGCGACGAGCTGCACGATCAGTTCAGCATCACCCTGGCGGATATGAAACCGGAATACGTGGCCTAAGGGAGGCGGGAGGCTTCGCCCTCCCACTGAGGAGATGTAATGCGACTGATTAACCGAGCCAATCAGCAATCCCCATTAGCGCGTCAGGCATGCGACATAGCACTGGCCACTCATGCAGAACGTTACGGCGACTATGGCCGCAGCAAGATGAAAGAGACGTACACGGTGAGAGTTGAAGGCGTAAAAGTCTGGGTTGAGGTAGTTAACCGTAAGGCGAGCTACGTGGCCACGGCAATGACAGGTATGCGCCGGTTGCGCGCGCTGCCAGGTCAGGTGAGTTGATAACGATATTTCATTAACAGTTTTCCGGCAGCTCTATAATAAGTTGCCGGAAGCCGGAGGTAGTATGGCCAAGCTTCTTAATCTGCTGGAATGGGCGAATTCAACTTATTCAACCCCTCCGTCTCTTTCAACACTTCGCCGCTGGGCGCGGGAGGGGCGCATTTTCCCTGCCCCGGAGCTTCACGGCAAAGAATATAAGGTTCAGCCTGACGCCATCTATGTGGATCCGAGCAAAAAGAACCTTCGTCACAAAGCAAAACACCTAGCGCTGCCAACTGGCGGCACTCTACTGGAGAGACTGACTCATGGCGAAAAGGCCAGTTCGTTACGACGCTAACCTGCCCCGTAACCTGACCTATCGTAAAAGAGACAGGCTTTATAGCTGGCGAAACCCGATTACCGGTCAAGAGTTATCTCTTGGCCGGATCGACAGAAAGGACGCCATTTCTCAGGCCATCGAAGCCAATAACTACATCGAACAGAATTACCTTCCGTCAGCGCTGCTGGACCGCATAAAGGAAACACCCACATTTACGGTGAAAGCGTGGCTTGAGCGTTACGAAGTAATTCTTGAGCGAAGAGAATTGAAGCCCAACACGATGAAGGTCAGGCGTAACCAGATCGCCACTATCAGTGATGAATTCGGACGTATGCCGCTATCTGCTGTCAGCACGAAGGACGTATCTTCTTTTCTTGAGAGTTACATACTCTGTGACAAGAAGAGCATGGCCTCCGGACTGCGTTCGGTGTTGTTGGATATTTTCAGGGAAGCGATTGTCGAAGGGCATATTGAAAGGAACCCGGCAGAGCCGACAAGAACGCCGACACCAAAAGTGAAGCGTGAGCGTCTTTTGCTTGAACAGTTTGAGATAATAAGAGATGCCGCAACAACCCATTCCGAATGGGCTGCAAATGCATGTGACCTTGCACTTGTCACCGGACAAAGAAGAGAGGACGTATCGTTGTTCAGATTCAGCGATATCAGGGATGGAAGGTTGTTTGTCACGCAGGAAAAGACAGGTCACAAATTGGCGTTGCCACTTGATTTGCGACTGGACTCTGCTGATTTGGTACTGCAGGATGTTATCGACCGTTGTCGTAAAAACAACCCGTCAGACTTCATGATTTATTCTTCGGTAAGGCGTGGCGGTAGGAAGCCAGGTCCGTTAACTCCGGACGGAATCACTCAAGCGTTTTCCGATATCAGGGATTCTACAGAGTTAAAGTTTGGCCCCAACCCTCCTCCGTTCCATGAAATCAGGAGTTTGGCGAGTAGACTCTATGAAAGGGAGCGCGGAGAGGATTTCGCACAGAGGCTGCTGGGGCATAAAAATTTAACAATGACCAAAAAATACCTGGACGCACGTGGTGCAGAATATGTTATGGTTTAGACAGGATATGGAAATTTCGAGTAATTTTCGTGGGATTTCGTGAAAGCACCGAAAAAACCCAACGAAAACAAGAATATAAAAAGAGACCGAATACGATTCCTGTATTCGGTCCAGGGAAATGGCTCTTGGGAGAGAGCCGTGCGCTAAAAGTTGGCATTAATGCAGGCTAAGTTACCCTGCCATTTAAGAATAGATGACAGCGCCAGGTTTTCCAGTCCGCGACTAAAGTGGCCTGAAAAAAAGGACGATTGTCACACATCTAAACGTAAAAACCGCAAGTTCTCCTGAGCGAGCCTTGCGGTTTTTTATTGGAAATCAGAACGCTACATCTGACAATTAGCAGAGCTTTTCTGCACGCTCCACAAACGGGGCGAGGCTCATTTTTTCGCCCGGTTTCGCCGGGTCGTCAATCTGGATAATCTCGATCGGCTTCGCCGTAGTTTTCCCACTCTCTACCTGCTGTCTGGCAACATCATTCAATGGGTATTGCACCAGCGTACTGGGATTGATGACATACAGCGCGTTACCAGGACGGCAGGTCAGCATCACCTCTTCCCGATTAAACGCCCACTTATCTTTGCCAACCTCAAAACGGCTGACGGTGATGACCTGTGGCGCAGCCAGCGCGGCCCCTGAACTTGCCAGTAGTAATAACGAGATAATGATTTTTTTCATGCGTTTCGCCAATCCATCAATCAGAAAGGTTCGAGGGTTGCAAACAGGCTGACAATCGCCAGCACAACGGCCCCAATTCCCCATTCAAGCTTAGTCATCCAAACAAAATAGAGTGTCATACTGCGGTTATCCTGCCGCATGCGTGGTACCAGAACATACCGATTCACCAGCGCAATCGCCACCATTAGCATCACCAGAGCACCTTTTAACAAAAGCAGTTGCCCGTAAGCCATGTGCCAGGGAACAGAAAAACCAACAATAAACAGCGCATTCAGGATGCCGGTAAGTAAAACTCCGATAACGAAAAGATGCCCGTAGCGAGAGAAACGCATCATAGTATTGATGGCCTGTTCCCGCCAGCGACCTTGCGCCATTTGCATACAGTAAAGTACGGGCAGCAAACCACCGAACCAGGCGGCAGCGCATACCAAATGCAAGGCGTGGTTAACCTGCTGGATTGCCCCTGCGATACCGCTATGCAGCGTCGCGTGTCCGACGCCAGCCAGCAAAATAAACTGCGCAATCGTCAGCATTAACAGCAGTCGCGGCATGCTGCGCGGTACTATAATTACCACCACCAGCGTGACCAGTGCGAGGATAATCTGCCATAACCACACGCCGCCAAACTGCGTTTGCAACACGGCACCCCATATGTCACTAGAAATAACATCCCGCCAGCCTGAGCCCATTAAACCACCCTGGATCGCCAGCATCAGCGTCGCGCTAATAAAGCTCCACGCTGCGGCATGTCGTTGCAGACGCAAAAAACGACGCATCATTAAACGACGAACCGAAATGGGAGCCAGCCATGCGCCGTAGAGCGCACAGCCAAACACCAGCATCAACGTGGTAAAATGGATAAACCGTAGTGCAACCCAGGTAAATTCCAGCATCGGTTATTTCACGCTAAAGGTATATTGCCCCTTTGTCTTATGACCATCCACGGAGACGACGTGCCAGTCGACAGTATATTTTCCGGCCTCAAGCGTTTGAGCAAGCGGAATAATCAGTTGTGTTTTGTCCTGTTCACTGCGTGATGCCTTGCCCGTTTTGATCTGTTCTTTGTTTGGGCCTGTTAGCGTTGCGCCGCTGAATCCCGGCTCGACACCTTCAGAGAAATTCAGCGTCAACGCCTGAGGAGATACCGCAACATCGGCATTAGCCGCCGGGCTTTGTTTCGTCAGGTGAGCATGAGCCAGGGCGGCGGGAGTTGCCAGAAGGCTGGCGAGTACGATGAGAGCGTTGCGAAGCATAGATGCAGATGAAGCCATTTCAACTATTCCTTTTTGTTATGTCTAATCTATAGAGAATAACCTTCTACAATGATCGAGTCGAGAATCATCATTTCGGTCTTGCCATTAATGCACACTCTTAGTAACTTTGCGCGCCGAAAGACAGAGAAAAGGAGAAGCCCATGAACATCAATCTGGCCAAACTTGAGCAAGCTGAAATGGATAAGGTCAATGTTGACCTGGCCGCGGCGGGTGTCGCATTTAAGGAGCGATACAACATGCCGGTTGTTGCCGAAGTCGTTGAGCGTGAACAGCCCGAACATTTACGCGACTGGTTTCGGGAAAGACTGATCGCGCACCGTCTGGCATCCGTTTCCCTTTCACGTTTACCCTACGAGCCTAAAGTTAAATAAAACTTATATTACGTTACGATTCCTTACATGATGCCTGCTACAGTATAAGTATATTCTTAATCTATACTTTAAAGATGGTTGTAGACACTATGAAAAGGAAATCATTATGTCACACTGGAAAATCGCAGCAGCACAGTACGAACCTCTTCAGACCTCAGTTACCGAACATGTCGCGCATCACCTGCAATTCATTCAGGCAGCCGCTCAATGCCAATGTGAATTGCTGGTTTTCCCCTCCCTTTCCCTGTTGGGTTGTGTTGATGAGAATGACGCGCTCCCTGCCCCACCCGATGAAGCGTTGTTAGAACCTCTCGCGCATGCTGCCGTGACTTATCGCATGACGATTATTGCGGGGCTATCGGTAGAACATAACAATCGGTTCGTAAAAGGTATCGCGCTTTTCTCTCCCTGGATGACCTCCCCCTTAACGTTTCACCAGAGCCACGGGGCCTGTATCGCCAGACAGCAAAATGCCATCAGCGTTGTGGATAGCCAGCCGGAAGGTATCGATATCGACCCGGCGTACTCGCTATTCACCAGCAGTCAGTCTGTCAGTGAGCCCGAATTGCTCTCCTCCACATCTCGTCTACAGAGTTTCTCGCATAAATTTGCCATCGCGGTATTAATGGCCAATGCGCGTGGCAGCAGCGCGTTATGGGATGAGCAAGGTCGATTGATTGTTCGCGCAGACAGCGGTTCCTTACTCTTAACCGGTCAACGCACGCCACGGGGTTGGCAAGGTGATATCATTCCTTTACGCTAATCGTTTTGGGTCAGGAGCATGGCATGTTGCGCATAATAGATACAGAAACCTGTGGTCTGCAGGGAGGCATTGTTGAGATTGCTTCTGTCGATGTGGTTGACGGAAAAATAGTCAATCCCATGAGCCACCTGGTGCGTCCTGACCGCCCCATCAGCCCTCAGGCGATGGCAATTCATCGCATTACGGAAGCGATGGTGGCCGATAAGCCGTGGATTGAAGATGTCATCCCCCAATATTACGGCAGCGAATGGTACGTGGCGCACAATGCAAGTTTTGATCGCCGCGTATTACCCGACATGCCCGGGGAGTGGATTTGCACCATGAAACTCTCCCGTCGTTTGTGGCCAGGAATCAAATACAGCAACATGGCGCTGTATAAATCGCGCAAGCTGAGCGTGCAGACGCCAGCTGGCCTGCATCATCACCGTGCCCTGTACGACTGCTACATCACCGCGGCACTGCTGATCGACATCATACAAACGTCAGGCTGGTCAGCAGAACAGATGGTCGATATTACCGGCCGTCCTGCGTTACTCACTACTTTCACTTTCGGCAAGTACCGCGGAAAACCTGTATCAGAAGTGGCTGAACGCGATCCGGGCTATCTGCGCTGGTTATTTAATAACCTCGACAGTATGAGCCCGGAGCTGCGCTTAACGCTAAAGCACTATCTGGATAACCCCTGAGCAGATGCCTGCCCAGGCAGTGTCCCCTGCGCCAGTCCGATCAAAAACGCGTATTCCAGGGCCACGCCTTCGTATGATTTAAAACGCCCGGATTTTCCGCCATGCCCGGAATCCATATCCGTGCAGAGTAACAGCAGATGATCGTCCGTTTTCAGCTCGCGAAGTTTTGCCACCCATTTTGCCGGTTCCCAGTATTGCACCTGGGAGTCGTGTAATCCCGTCGTAACCAGCAGATGAGGATAATCTTGCGCTGTAACATTGTCATACGGGCTGTAGCTTTTCATGTAGGTGTAATACTCTTCGTCCTGCGGATTCCCCCACTCTTCAAACTCACCAGTCGTCAGGGGAATGGACTCATCCAGCATCGTGGTCACCACATCGACAAAAGGCACCTGCGCAATGACGGCATGGAAGAGTTCCGGGCGCTCATTAATGGCAACACCCATTAACATTCCTCCGGCGCTCCCCCCCATGCCATAACACAGCGAAGGCGCGCCATAACCCATTTTTAGCAGCGCGTCGCAGACGTCGAGGTAGTCATTGAAGGTATTTTTCTTGAGCAGAAACTTACCGTCTTCGTACCACTGCTGTCCTAACTCGCCGCCGCCACGCACATGAGCAATGGCATAAACAAAGCCGCGATCCAGTAAGCTCAAGCGGCTGCTGCTGAAATCGGCGTCCATGCTGGCGCCATACGAGCCATAGCCGTAGACCAGTAACGGGTTTTTCCCTTTCAGGAAATACTTTTGATGGTAAACCAGCGAAACCGGAACCTCGGTGCCATCACGCGCGGTGATCCAGACGTGTTCGCTACGGTAGTTCGCCGCATCAAATCCTGGGACCTCCGTCTGTTTGAGTACGCGACGCTCTCCGGTGTCCATATCCAGTTCAAACAGCGTGTCCGGTGTGGTCATGGAGGAATAGCCATAACGCAGGCGCGATGTCTCAGGTTCTGGATTATAGGCAAGCCATGTCACATACGCCGGATCATCAAAAGCGATACCGACCACTTCGCGCGTTTTACGATTAATCTGTCGCAGGCTGGTTAAGCCCCGCTGACGCTCTTCCACCACCAGCCAGTCTGTGAACAGCGTAAAGCCCTCCAACATGACGCTGTCGCGCGGCGGGATCAGCGTCTCCCAGGCTTGTTCATCACGCACACGGGTACGGTACAGGCCGAAATTTTTACCCTGACGGTTGGAACGCAGATAAAACGTATGCTGATAGTGATCGAGACTGTACTCGTGATCTTTGCGTCGCGCTAAAAAGACTAACGGCTCGGCATCCGCCAGTTCTGCGTCAAGCAGCAAAACCTCACTGGTGGTCGCGCTGGCGATATGAATAACCACATAATGTAACGAGGTCGTTTTATGCAGACTGACATAAAACATGTCATCGGCTTCTTCATACACCAGCTCATCCAGTGATGACGGCGAGCCGACGGTATGCCGCCACACTTGATACGGGAGCAGCGTCGTTGCGTGTTTGCGCACGTAATAGAAGGTTTGCGAGTCATTCGCCCAGACCAGATCCGCTTCAACGTTTTCCAGCACTTCCGGATACCAGTTGCCGCTTTGCAGATTGCGAAAACGCACGCCATATTGCCGACGAGAGAGATAATCTTCGGCCAACGCCATGATGGTGTTATCCGGAGATATCGCCAGTCCCCCCAGCGTATAAAACTCACTGTGGGCCGCGCGCTGGTTACCATCCAGCAAGGTGTCCCATTCATCCCACTCTTCACTGAAGGCAGACTGACGCTGATAAATGGCATATTCGCACCCCGGTTCATAAATATGCCGGTAGCGATAACCATTCTTCACATAGGGGGCGGAAGCATCCTGAGGCGGGATACGGTCGATAATCTCTTTCAAGATGCGATCCTGCAATGCCTGCTGCGAGGCCATGATCTGGCGGCCATACGCATTTTCTTGTTGCAGATAATCCAGCACTTCTGGCTGCGAGCGGGTGTCATCTCGCAGCCAGTAATAATTATCAACACGGGTATCGCCATGATTCGTCATGGCGTGGGGGATACGAGAAGCTTTTGGTAGCATGTCATTGTTCTTTTGCTTAAACATCCTATAAGGGTGGCAAAAGACAGCAATGATGCAAGCGAAACATGCGCCTTAACGGCAAGTAATTAACCCGGTAAAGCCTGTTTTTGTTCCTTGAGATCCTGTTCAATGCCTTCACGAACATCCTGCGGGATCTTCAACGCATCGCCCAGCGCGTTCAGATAGCTACGCTCCATAAAGTGGTCGATATCAATCGCCGCACAGCTCAGGAAGTAAATTTCCAGCGCCTCTTCTTCGTTGCGGATCCCTTGTGCCAGGCGCTGAGGATCTAACGGTTGTTCAATGGCGCGTTCGATCAGAACACGGCCCTGCTCTTCCACGCCTGCTTCACGGAGCTGCTGCTCAATGGCGGTACGTTCTTTGGCATCAATATGACCATCGCTTTTCGCCGCAAAAACCAGCGCCAGGATCAGTCGTTCGGTTCGCTCATCCAGCGGCGAGCTTTGTGCACCGAACTGCGGCTCACCCTGATGCGCCGCGCGAACCTTATCCTTGTATTTGTTCCATAACACGGTACCGGCAACCGCACCGCCGCCCACCAGAAGCGCGCTGGTGCCGTATTTACTCAGTAACTTACGTGAAGATTTGTTGGCAACCAGTAATCCTGCCAGACCGCCTAACGCGCCGGGAACCAGAAGTTTACTCAGCCCTTGCTCACCAGAAGATGACGCGGAAGATCCTTTTTGCCCAAGAAGAGATTGAAGTTGATTCAGCCAGTTAGCCATGTTGCCCCTCAAGTACAGACGAATAATCATCAAAGCGTACCCGAGGGGATGTCAGGAAGTGTTCAGGTCATCAAAAGAAGTGCAAATACCTTCTACCTTCGTTACTGCGACTGATACTCCGCCGTTCCGGCTTTGCAGTCGACTTTTACCTGGTAGTGAATATCCGCGCTTTTACCGCGAACCGTGAGGGGAACTGACCATTTCCCATCTTTGCCCGTAATATCGGGCGTGTTGACCCAGGCGACAGGATCGGCTTGCCCGACGCGTTTTTGATCGTCAGCCCAGCGCGCGATGCGATTTTGCTGATAATCACGTTTCACGCTCGCCGCGATACCGTCAGCATTCAGTCCTTCGCACTTGGGGAACTGAACTTTCTTACTTTCCATATTTGCCGCAAATACAGATACGCTGGCAGATAACAACAGCAGGCTCAACAACGCTCTTTTTTTATACATTCTTTTCTCCTTAATCTCCCCTTCGTCCTTCAGGTTGCCTGTTGCAACGTGAAAAGACGTCAGGGATTGCACAATGATTCAGGGAAAAGCATGGTACAAAACGTCAGGAGCGCAAGTCGTTTCAGGCAGCCTGAGTATCATCCTCAGCGTGCGCATCGTTTTCGACCGCCTGCGGAGAGGGCAGCTTGCCGTTTTTCAGAATGGCGCTCAGCACATCTTTCTGCTCAGCCAGCCACAGGGAAAGCGCTTCGCGCTGCTCGTCTTCCAGCGCTACCGGCGATTGCTCCAGCCATGTGTCGAGCAAATCTGCTGTATCAAGCATTTTGTCATACGCATCGGCTTCCTTTTTGCTGGTAAACGACATTTTTTCCTCACCTTCCCGAATGACTACGTATTTAACTTCAACCGCCATTTTTGCAGCCTCTTAAATTACCTGTATTTATGTACAGTATATTCTTTTTGCGCCTTGAAATCAACCTGGTAATAAAGACAGACGCAAACGTTTTCGTATATACTGCGCCCAGATAAAACAGGGGATTAATTTATGACGTTATTAGGCACAGCGCTGCGTCCCGCAGCAACGCGAGTGATGTTATTAGGTTCAGGTGAACTGGGTAAAGAGGTGGCGATTGAATGCCAACGCCTGGGTGTGGAAGTCATTGCCGTGGATCGTTACCCCGACGCGCCAGCCATGCACGTTGCCCATCGCTCATACGTAATCAACATGCTGGATGGCGATGCTTTACGCCAGCTCGTCGAGCGTGAAAAACCACATTATATCGTGCCGGAAATAGAGGCGATTGCCACGGATATGCTGGTAAAACTGGAACAGGACGGTCAAAACATCGTGCCGTGCGCCCGGGCGACGCAGTTGACCATGAACCGCGAAGGAATCCGTCGTCTCGCTGCCGAAGAATTATCTCTACCAACCTCTTCTTACCGCTTTGCTGACAGCGAAGCCCGCTTTCGCGAGGCCGTCGCCGAAATAGGCTATCCCTGCATCGTGAAGCCGGTAATGAGTTCCTCCGGTAAGGGACAGAGCTTTATCCGTTCCGCCGATCGACTCACTGAAGCCTGGAATTATGCTCAACAAGGCGGCCGAGCAGGTGCCGGACGCGTTATCGTCGAAGGCGTAGTGAATTTTGATTTTGAAATCACCCTGCTTACCGTCAGCGCCGTTGATGGCGTACATTTCTGCGCACCGGTAGGACATCGTCAGGAAGATGGCGATTATCGCGAATCCTGGCAGCCGCAGCAGATGAGTGACCTGGCGCTGGCTCGAGCGCAGGAGATTGCCCGTAAGGTGGTGCTGGCGCTGGGCGGCCACGGTCTGTTTGGGGTAGAGCTATTTGTCTGCGGTGATGAGGTCATTTTCAGCGAAGTTTCCCCTCGCCCTCACGACACGGGTATGGTGACCTTGATTTCGCAGGATCTGTCTGAGTTTGCCCTGCATGTACGCGCATTTCTCGGTCTGCCGGTTGGCGCAATCCGTCAATATGGGCCTTCTGCTTCCGCCGTTATTCTGCCGCAGCTTACCAGCCAGAATGTCACGTTTGATAACGTACAGGCCGCTGTGGGCACAGGTATGCAAGTCAGATTCTTCGGCAAGCCGGACATCGACGGGAGCCGTCGTATGGGCGTTGTGCTGGCCACAGCGCAGAGTATTGAAGACGCGGTGACACGCGCGAAAGACGCGGCGGCACAGGTGAAAGTCGCAGGATAAAAAACGGGCCATCTGGCCCGTTTCAGACTCGCAGGCCCGGTAATGATTACCGGGCATTTTGCGTTATTACAGCTTCGCGCCTTCTACTGCTTCACGAGCCAGCTTGGTAATGCGTGCGTAATCACCAGCTTCCAGGGCATCTGCCGGAACCAGCCAGGAACCACCGATGCACAGCACACTTTTCAGTGCCAGGTAATCACGGTAGTTCGCTGGAGAGATACCGCCGGTTGGGCAGAAACGGACCTGAGAGAACGGACCCGCAATTGCCTGCAGCGCTTTAGTACCGCCGTTTGCTTCCGCCGGGAAGAATTTGAACTCTTTCAAACCGTAGTCCATACCCAGCATCAGTTCAGAAACGGTGCTAATGCCTGGGATCAGCGGAATAGTGCCTTCAGTTGCAGCTTTCAGCAGCGGCTCGGTCAGGCCCGGGCTGATAGCAAACTGCGCACCCGCTTCAGTGACTTCAGCCAGTTGCTGTGGATTCAGTACGGTACCCGCACCAACGATAGCGTCGGGAACTTCTTTTGCGATCGCGCGAATGGCATCCATCGCACATGCGGTACGTAAGGTCACTTCCAGAACGCGCACGCCCCCTGCAACCAGCGCTTTTGCCATTGGCACCGCGTGTTCCAGTTTATTAACCACGATAACCGGTACAACCGGGCCCGTGGTCAGGATTGCTTCTGCACTTGTCTTCCAGTTTTTCATCAGAGTTTTCTCTCGCCTGATTACAAAATAAGTCTTAAAAAGTGATACAGGTTGCGCCCTGCTCCGCACCGGACAGCTTTTCACGCAACGCGCTGAACATTTCACGTCCCGTACCCACGCGCGATGCGCTGAGATCAGGAATGTGTGGCTGACGGGAGGCAAGTTCCTCTTCATCCACCAGCAGCGTCAATTCACCTGTCTGTCCATTCACACGAATGATGTCGCCATCGCGTACTTTTGCCAGCAGCCCGCCATCATAGGCTTCCGGGGTTACATGGATTGCTGAAGGCACTTTACCTGAAGCACCTGAAAGTCGTCCATCGGTAACTAACGCAATTTTGAAACAACGGTCCAATAATACACCAAGTGGCGGCATGAGTTTATGTAATTCTGGCATTCCGTTCGCTTTTGGTCCCTGATGGCGCACAACCACCACGCAATCCCGGTCAAGCAGACCCGCATCGAACGCGGGTAAGACATCATGCTGACTTTCAAAGACAACTGCCGGCGCTTCAATAATCTGGTTTTCTACCGGTACCGCCGACGTTTTCATCACCGCACGCCCGAGATTACCGCTCAGCACTTTGGTGCCGCCGTGGTGGGAGAATGGTTGGTCAAAGGTGGCGATCACGTTGTTGTCCAGAGACTTCACCGCCCCCTCGCGCCAGTCCAGTTCACCCTCGTTAAGCCACGGTTCCATGGTGTAGCGGGATAAACCGAATCCGGCAACGGTGTTCACATCTTCATGTAGCAGACCCGCATTGAGCAGTTCACGCATTAACACCGGCACGCCACCCGCCGCCTGGAAGTGGTTAATATCTGCCGGACCATTCGGGTACAGACGCGCCATCAGCGGCACGATATCGGACAGATCGGAGAAATCATCCCAGTTAATCAGAATCCCGGCCGCACGCGCCATAGCCACCAGGTGCATCGTATGGTTGGTAGAGCCCCCGGTCGCCAGCAGCGCCACAATACCGTTCACTACCACTTTTTCATCGATCATTTTACCGATCGGCATCCATTCATTGCCATTGCCGGTCAGGCGTGTTACCTGACGGGCTGCTGCCGCTGTCAGCGCTTCACGCAGCGGCGCATCAGGATGTACAAATGAGGAGCCAGGCAGTTGCATACCCATAAACTCCACCACCATCTGGTTAGTATTCGCCGTGCCGTAGAACGTACAGGTACCCGGAGCGTGATAAGACGCCGCTTCGGATTCAAGAAGCGCCATGCGATCGACTTTACCTTCAGCATACAGCTGACGGATACGCACTTTTTCTTTGTTCGCCAGACCGCTCGCCATCGGACCGGAAGGAATAAAGATTGACGGCAGATGACCAAATGACAGCGCAGCCATTACCAGACCCGGGACAATTTTGTCGCATACGCCGAGGAACAACGCGCCGTCGAACATGTTGTGGGAAAGGCCCACTGCAGCAGACATCGCAATCACTTCACGACTGAGCAGCGAAAGCTCCATCCCATCCTGCCCCTGGGTCACACCGTCGCACATTGCAGGTACACCGCCAGCAACCTGGCCTACTGCATTGGCTTCATGCAGTGCTTTACGAATGATGGCCGGATAGTGTTCATACGGCTGATGCGCGGAAAGCATGTCGTTATAGGAGGTAATGATCGCGATATTGTTACGCAGCATGCTTTTCAGCGAGGCCTTATCGTCCGGCTGACACGCAGCAAAACCATGCGCCAGGTTACCGCATGCCAGTTGCGAGCGATGAACGGTAGTTGATTTCGCTTGTTCAATACGGGCGAGGTAGGCGGAACGTGTGTCACGAGAACGTTCGACGATACGTTGTGTTACGCGTAACAAATTCGGATTCATAGAGGCTCCTAAAATTTATCTGTCAGAGCGTTGGATCAACAATGTGTTTCAGTTGGGTAAAAATAGCTGAATCGCTTGTTGGCCGTAGCTCAGGGGCAAAATCGTTTCAGGCAGTGTAATAAAAAAAGCCCCGCGGGTGAATCCACGCGGAGCCTAAAAGTGCAAAAATTATTCTACAATCTGTGTTAGATCATGTTACCGGTAAAATAACACCTATGGGCTAGATGATATTTTACTCGAATTCGTTCCAGGAACGACCATCTCGGGTAATCATCGCCACAGAAGCAACCGGGCCCCAGGTCCCTGCCTGATACGGCTTCGGCGCGTCGTTGTCCATCGCCCAGGCTTCGGTAATTGAGTCGACCCACTTCCATGCTTCTTCAACTTCATCACGACGCACAAACAGCGCCTGTATTCCGCGCATTGTTTCGAGCAGCAGGCGCTCATAGGCGTCGGCAAGGTGCGTCTGGTTGAAGGTTTCGGAATAGCTCAGATCAAGCTTGGTAATTTGCAGATTATGCTTGTGATCCAGACCCGGCACTTTGTTCAGTACCTGGATATCGACACCTTCATCAGGCTGCAAACGGATGGTCAACTTGTTCTGCGGCAGATCCTGCCAGGATTCTCTGAACAGATTCAGCTCAGGCGTTTTGAAGTAAACCACCACTTCAGAGCACTTCGTCGGTAAACGTTTACCGGTACGCAGGTAGAACGGAACTCCCGCCCAGCGCCAGTTATCGATATCCACACGGATCGCCACAAACGTTTCCGTGTTGCTGCTCTTGTTCGCGCCTTCTTCTTCCAGATACCCCGGCACTTTTTTGCCCTGGGCAAAACCCGCGGTGTACTGACCGCGAACCGTTTTTTCACGTACGTTCGAACGATCGATACGACGCAGCGATTTCAGTACCTTCACTTTTTCATCACGAATGCTGTCGGCGCTCAGATCGGACGGCGGAGACATCGCAATCATGCACAGGATCTGCAGCAGGTGGTTCTGAATCATGTCGCGCATTTGACCTGCCTGGTCAAAATAGCCCCAACGGCCTTCAATACCCACTTCTTCCGCCACGGTAATTTCTACGTGATCGATAGTGCGGTTATCCCAGTTGTTCACAAACAGGGAGTTGGCAAAACGCAGTGCCAGCAGGTTCAGGACCGTCTCTTTGCCAAGATAGTGGTCGATACGATAAACCTGACACTCTTCGAAATACTCGCCGACCTGATCGTTGATTTCACGGGATGTTGCCAGCGACGTACCCAGCGGTTTTTCCATCACAACACGGGCTGGTTTAGCATTCAGCTTTGCTTCACCCAAGCCTTTGCAGATCGCGCCAAAGGTGCTCGGCGGCATCGCGAAATAGTTAATGGTGGTACGTGATTTTTGATCCAGCATTTCGCCCAGACGGCTAAACGCGGCGGTGTCATTGACGTCCAGATTACAAAACTCCAGACGACCGCTGAGAGTCTCCCACAAACCTTCGTCGATTTTTTCTTTCATGAAGGTTTCGAGCGCTTCACGCACAACCTTGGTATAGGCTGCTTTGTCCCAGTCGGCACGCCCTACCCCAATGATACGGGTTTCCGGGTTAATCTGGCCGGCCTTTTCCAGTTGATACAGGGAAGGCAGCAATTTCCGCCGCGCCAGGTCGCCCTTCGCGCCGAAAATGACCAGATCACATGCCTGGGCTGTTTGCGTTACCGCCATGTCATTCTCCTCAATTAAGTGCCTGGTGCTTTTGCCAGACACTGGTTGTAATTTTATTACAGTGCACTGTACTGCTTTTACGTGAATCCGGAAACCGTAAACGCTTATCCAGCCGTGCTGTTACCGCGAACAGTCGCTTTATGGGCGTTTGCCGTCGCAAATTGGACAAAAAAGTCGTCTTTTTTCGTACCCCTGAAGACGTAAGAAAACCCGACTCCGATCATGTAATGAAAAAAAACAACAACTATTCTGTCCATTTTGCCCCGTTGCTGCATTAGCAGGGGTAATATCTATACACGAAATTATGCCCCGATTTCTCCGTATCATTGAAATCGTTTTTGCCCATGACCCATGAGTCTACCTACATCATGAATATGCTGGAAAAAATCCAGTTAAAACTGGAACAGTTGAGCAAGTCAGAGCGTAAAGTCGCCGACATTATTCTTGCCTCTCCCGAGCGGGCAATCCATTCAAGCATCGCCACACTTGCTGTGGAAGCCAATGTCAGCGAACCGACGGTGAACCGTTTCTGTCGCAGCATGGATACCCGCGGCTTCCCTGATTTTAAACTGCATCTGGCGCAAAGTCTGGCAAATGGCACCCCATATGTTAATCGCAATGTGGATGAGGATGACAGCGTAGAATCTTACACGGGGAAAATCTTCGAGTCAGCGATGGCAAGCCTCGACCACGTCCGCCAGTCTCTGGATAACGCAGCGGTAAACCGGGCAGTAGATTTATTAACTCAGGCGAAAAAAATTGCCTTCTTTGGCCTCGGTTCTTCTGCCGCAGTGGCGCATGACGCAATGAATAAATTTTTCCGGTTTAACGTACCGGTAATCTATTCCGACGATATTGTTCTGCAACGCATGAGTTGCATGAATTGTAGCGACGATGACGTCATTGTGCTTATTTCTCATACCGGAAGAACCAAAAGTCTGGTGGAACTGGCGCAGTTGGCGCGGGAAAATGACGCCATGGTTATCGCCCTCACCTCTCCCGGCACGCCACTGGCGCGTGAAGCAACGCTGGCAATTACTCTCGATGTACCGGAAGATACTGACATTTATATGCCTATGGTCTCTCGACTTGCTCAACTGACCGTGATAGATGTGCTGGCTACAGGATTTACTTTGCGCCGTGGGGCAAAATTTAGAGATAACTTGAAGCGTGTCAAGGAAGCGCTCAAGGAATCGCGTTTTGATAAAGAATTACTCATCAAGAGTGATGACCGCTAAAAGCAATAACAATGTTCTACCCTTTTATCATCCGGGTCGTTCATTTACCGTTAATATTTGAGAACGACCGGATTAATGTTCACGCAACACCAAGTTGTTTCAGTCAACGGAGTATTACATGTCCAGAAGGCTTCGCAGAACCAAAATCGTTACCACGTTAGGCCCGGCAACTGACCGCGATAATAACCTTGAAAAGATTATCGCCGCGGGTGCGAACGTCGTACGAATGAACTTTTCTCACGGCTCTCCAGAAGATCACAAACTGCGGGCGGATAAGGTCCGTGAAATTGCCGCAAAACTGGGACGTCATGTAGCTATTTTGGGTGACCTGCAGGGACCTAAAATCCGCGTATCAACCTTTAAAGAAGGTAAAGTATTTCTTAACGTTGGCGACAAGTTCCTGTTAGACGCCAACCTCGGCAAAGGCGAAGGCGACAAAGAAAAAGTCGGTATTGATTATAAAGGACTGCCTGCTGACGTCGTCCCGGGCGATATCCTGCTGCTCGACGACGGCCGCGTACAACTTAAAGTGCTGGAAGTTCAGGGCATGAAAGTCTTCACCGAAGTTACCGTCGGTGGCCCGCTGTCCAACAATAAGGGCATTAACAAACTGGGCGGCGGTCTCTCTGCTGAAGCCCTGACCGAAAAAGACAAAGCCGACATCGTCACCGCTGCGCAAATCAGCGTTGACTATCTGGCCGTCTCCTTCCCGCGCTGCGGCGAAGATCTGAACTATGCCCGCCGTCTGGCGCGCGACGCTGGCTGCGATGCGAAAATTGTCGCCAAGGTAGAACGTGCAGAAGCCGTATGCGACCAGAATGCGATGGATGACATCATCCTTGCCTCCGACGTGGTGATGGTGGCGCGTGGCGACCTGGGCGTTGAAATTGGCGATCCTGAGCTGGTAGGTATTCAGAAAGCGTTGATTCGCCGCGCACGTCAGCTGAACCGTGCGGTCATTACCGCCACGCAGATGATGGAATCGATGATCACCAACCCAATGCCGACCCGTGCAGAAGTGATGGACGTGGCTAACGCCGTCCTCGACGGTACCGATGCCGTTATGCTCTCAGCAGAAACTGCAGCAGGTCAGTACCCAGCTGAAACCGTCGCGGCTATGGCACGCGTCTGTTTGGGTGCTGAGAAGATCCCGAGCATCAATGTTTCTAAACACCGCCTTGACGTGCAGTTTGATAACGTTGAAGAAGCGATTGCCATGTCAGCGATGTATGCCGCTAACCACCTGAAAGGGGTCACCGCTATCATCACAATGACGGAATCCGGTCGTACTGCGCTGATGACTTCACGTATCAGTTCTGGTCTGCCGATTTTCGCGATGTCTCGTCATGAACGTACGCTGAATCTTACTTCCTTGTATCGCGGCGTCACCCCAGTTCACTTTGACAGCGAAACTGACGGCGTCGTTGCCGCCAATGAAGCAGTGAATCTGCTGCGCGATAAAGGCTATCTGGTTTCCGGCGACCTGGTCATTGTGACGCAAGGCGATGTCATGAGCACCATTGGCTCAACGAATACCACGCGTATTCTGACCGTCGAGTAACGCCCCGTTTGATGTAAAAAAGCCTCTCGTTTGAGAGGCTTTTTTTTATTTCTTCGGATAAAGATCTTTACGCTTATAAGGCTCAATTTCACCAGGTTTACGCGTCTTAAGCAGTTTTAGAATCCAGGTGTATTGCTCGAGATGCGGCGTGACAAAGATTTCCACTTCTTCGTTCATTCGTCTGGCAATGGTGTGGTCATCCGCCGTCAGGATGTCATCCATCGGAGGACGAACCTGAATCGTTAAGCGATGCGTTTTCCCATTGTATACCGGGAACAGCGGCACCACACGGGCGTGACACACCTTCATCAGGCGGCCAATCGCCGGTAACGTGGCTTTATAGGTAGCAAAAAAATCCACAAACTCGCTGTGCTCAGCGCCATGGTCCTGATCCGGCAGGTAGTATCCCCAATATCCCTGACGTACAGACTGAATAAACGGTTTGATGCCATCATTACGCGCATGCAAACGACCACCGAAACGACGGCGTACCGTGTTCCAGACATAATCGAATACCGGATTTCCCTGATTGTGGAACATCGCAGCCATTTTCTGTCCCTGGGAAGCCATCAGCATCGCTGGGATATCTACGCCCCAACCATGAGGAACCAGAAAAATCACTTTTTCATCGTTGCGACGCATCTCTTCGATGATTTCCAGCCCCTGCCAGTCAACCCGATGCTGAATTTTTTCCGGGCCGCGTATGGCGAGTTCCGACATCATAACCATCGCCTGAGGCGCAGTCGCAAACATCTCATCGACAATAGCTTCACGCTCAGCTTCGCTGCGCTCAGGAAAGCAGAGGGATAAATTGATCAGTGCTCTGCGACGCGAGCTTTTTCCCAGCCGCCCGGCCATTCTTCCGAGCTTTGCCAGAATTGGATCGCGAAATGATGCTGGCGTTAACGAAATGCCTGCTATCGCCGCCACACCAAGCCATGCACCCCAGTAGCGCGGATGGCGAAATGATTTGTGAAACTCGGGGATATATTCAATATTCTTTTTTTTCGTTTCCATGCTCTTCCAGTGTCTGGTGCGGCGAAAAGTAGATCTGCTGATAGTGTAGCGGCGCGCGATGCGCCGTACAAAATAAAAAAGCCGGCACGCATAGCGTACCGGCTCTGTCAGCGTGTTAATTAATCGAAACGCAACTGAGGAACAACCTCTTTCACCTGTGCCAGGTAATCGGTACGATCCGATCCAGTCAGGCCTTCTGTGCGCGGCAGTTTCGCCGTCAGAGGATTCACTGCCTGCTGGTTGATCCAGACTTCGTAGTGCAGATGCGGACCCGTTGAACGCCCGGTATTGCCAGACAGCGCGATACGATCGCCACGTTTCACTTTTTGTCCTGGTTTGACCAACAACTTACGCAGGTGCATATAACGCGTGGTATAGGTGCGACCATGACGAACCGCAACATAGTATCCGGCTGCGCCGCTGCGCTTCGCTACAACCACTTCGCCATCACCCACCGACAGCACCGGCGTCCCCTGCGGCATCGCAAAGTCGACACCTTTGTGCGGCGCAACGCGTCCGGTCACCGGGTTCAGACGACGCGGGTTAAAGTTGGAAGAGATGCGGAACTGCTTAGCCGTCGGGAAACGCATGAAGCCTTTCGCCAGTCCGGTACCGTTGCGGTCATAGAACTTACCGTCTTCAGCACGGATTGCGTAATAATCTTTACCTTCAGAACGCAAGCGTACGCCCAACAGTTGGCTTTGCTCACGCTTACCGTCCAGCATTTCGCGAGACATCAGTACCGAGAACTCATCGCCTTTTTTCAGTTTGCGGAAATCCATCTGCCACTGCATGGCCTTAATCACTGCGCTGATTTCAGAGCTGGTCAGTCCGGCATCTTTGGCACTGGCGACAAAACTTCCGCCCACGGTGCCTTTGATTCGGCTGTTAACCCAATCGCCCTGCTGCATTTCGCTGCTCATTTTGAAACCCGTCGCGGTGCGATCGTAAGTACGGGTTTCACGACGGGAGACTTCCCAGGTCAGGCGCTGCAAGTCACCTTCCGCGCCTAACGTCCAGGAAAGTTGCTGACCAATTTTCAGATTACGCAGTTGTTTGTCGGAAGCCGCGAGTTGGCTGATGTCACCCATATCGATGCCGTACTGATTCAGAATACTGCTCAGCGTATCGCCCGTGGAGACGACATACTCATGCACGCCGGCTTCACCAGACGTTTTGTCATCCAGTTCGTCCTGTGGAATAGCTTCGTCTTCCTGAGCGGCCTGATCGATAGGTTCGCTGGCCTCAGGCAATAGTGAACGAATCTCGCTTTTTTCCAGCTCGATAGTTTTGACGATAGGTGCAGAATCAGGATGGTAAACATAGGGCCGCCAGACAGCGACGGCCAATGTCAGTACGGTAAGCGACCCCAGCATAACGCGATGGGGCCGCGGCAGATTATTAAATGCCAGAGCGACAGAGCGGGCTATCTGTTGCACGTAATCACTTCCTCATTAATCTCCTTTCAGGCAGCTCGCATACTGGTTGGCTAATTGGTTCAAAAACGCTGAATAGCTTGTTTTACCCAGTTTGATATTCGTTCCGAGCGGATCCAACGTTCCCATTCGAACGGATGTCCCTCTCGCGACGGCTTCAACGACCGCTGGCCTGAACTGTGGCTCAGCAAAAACGCAGGTTGCTTTTTGCTCAACCAACTGTGTTCTTATTTCATGTAAACGCTGCGCACCAGGTTGAATCTCAGGGTTCACGGTAAAGTGACCAAGCGGTGTTAGTCCGTAGTGTTTTTCGTAGTAGCCATAGGCGTCATGAAAAACGAAGTAACCTTTTCCCTTGAGCGGCGCGAGCTCGTTACCTACCTGCTTATCGGTTGCGGCTAATTGTGCCTCAAAATCCTTCAGGTTGGCGTCAAGTTTGGCTCGACTTTGCGGCATAAGTTCCACTAATTTTTCATGGATTGCAACCGCTGAGGCCCGTGCTATCTCTGGGGAAAGCCAAAGATGCATGTTGTAATCGCCGTGATGGTGATGCTCGTCACTTTTTTCACTGCCGGCATCATTATGTCCATGATCGTCATCATCGTCGTCAGCACCTTTCATGAGTAACGGTTTCACGTCATTGAGCTGCGCAATCGTTACCTGTTTTGCGTTAGGAATATTCTTGACTGATTTTTCCATAAACGCTTCCATCTCAGGTCCAATCCAAACGACTAAGTCCGCGCCCTGTAAGCGTTTTACGTCTGAAGGACGTAATGAGTAATCGTGTTCGGAAGCCCCGTCAGGCAGCAGAACCTGGGTGTCAGTAACCCCGTCAGCAATGGCTGAAGCGATAAACCCCAGTGGCTTAAGAGAGGCCACGACAGCGGCATTTGCCGACTGTGTTGCACTACCCCAAAGAGCAGCGGATAATGCTGCGAAAAGAAGCGTATTTTTATGTAACATAATGCGACCAATCATCGTAATGAATGTGAGAATTGTGATATTATAACATTCTATAACTTCTGCAAGACTAAAATTGATATGACGACTTTGGTTTCACTGGAAAATGTCTCGGTCTCTTATGGTCAACGCCGCGTCCTCTCTGACGTATCGCTTGAACTTCGACCCGGTAAAATATTGACGCTTCTCGGCCCAAATGGTGCCGGGAAATCTACGCTGGTGCGCGTTGTATTAGGGCTGGTAGAGGCTGATGAGGGAGTTATCAAGCGTAATGGTCGATTGCGGATTGGCTATGTGCCGCAAAAACTGTACCTCGATACGACGCTTCCGCTGACGGTAAGTCGGTTTATGCGCCTACGTCCCGGCACCAAAAAAGAAGATATCCTTCCGGCACTGAAGCGTGTTCAGGCCGGACATCTGATGAATGCGCCGATGCAAAAACTCTCTGGCGGGGAGACACAACGCGTCCTGTTGGCCCGTGCTTTATTGAATAAACCTCAGCTACTGGTGCTTGATGAGCCAACCCAGGGCGTGGATGTCAATGGGCAGGTCGCACTGTACGATCTTATCGATCAGTTGCGACGTGAACTGGATTGCGCCGTACTGATGGTTTCTCATGACCTGCATCTGGTGATGGCAAAAACCGATGAGGTACTGTGCCTGAACCATCATATTTGTTGTTCTGGTGCGCCGGAAGTGGTTTCCATGCACCCGGAATTCATCTCAATGTTCGGACAACGCGGTGCCGAACAACTCGGAATTTACCGTCATAATCATAATCACCGCCACGATTTACAGGGTCGTATCGTCTTACGCCGGGGAAATGGTCACTCATGATTGAATTGTTATTACCCGGTTGGTTAGCCGGGATCATGCTGGCCTGTGCCGCTGGCCCGCTCGGCTCGTTTGTGGTCTGGCGTCGAATGTCTTATTTCGGTGATACGCTGGCCCACGCTTCGCTACTGGGGGTCGCCTTTGGCCTGCTGCTGGATGTAAACCCTTTCTATGCGGTCATCGTCGTCACCTTGTTGCTGGCAGGCGGTCTGGTATGGCTGGAAAAGCGCCCTCACCTTGCGATCGATACTTTATTGGGCATTATGGCCCACAGTGCGCTGTCATTAGGGCTGGTTGTCGTCAGCCTGATGTCCAACATCCGTGTAGATCTGATGGCCTATCTGTTTGGTGATTTGCTCGCCGTGACGCCAGAAGATCTTATCTCCATCGCCATTGGGGTGGTTATCGTTCTGGCGATTTTGTTCTGGCAGTGGCGCAACCTGCTGTCGATGACCATCAGTCCGGATCTGGCATTTGTGGATGGCGTGAAGCTGCAACGCGTTAAGCTACTGCTGATGCTGGTCACAGCATTAACTATTGGCGTGGCGATGAAATTTGTCGGGGCGTTAATTATCACCTCACTGCTTATTATCCCTGCGGCAACCGCCCGTCGCTTTGCCCGTACGCCAGAACAGATGGCAGGGGTTGCCGTTGGTGTGGGAATGATAGCGGTTACAGGCGGGCTGACCTTCTCGGCCTTCTATGACACCCCGGCAGGTCCTTCCGTGGTGCTGTGTGCTGCGCTGCTGTTTATCTTCAGCATGATGAAAAAACAGGCGAGCTAATGCGTATTTTAGCCGGATGGAGGCTATCACCTTATCCGGCTTTTTATTTCATGAGCGAAATGCTTCCCTTCCCGCGGTTTATTAAATGTTTATCCCCACAGCCACATAATCAGCGTTAGACTATAAAATTGATTTTGTAAATTTAGCAATTACAGTCAATTACCATAAAATCAATCAGTTAATGAAAAATCGCCTTGGACAATTTCGGGCAATGTGAGTCATTTCATCGCCCCAAATCATGCCCCGAACTGATTTTTGCCCCCAAATTTGCCCCCAAAAATTAACAATCGATGGTGGTCTAAGCTGCCGCTAATTTATGCACGTTCTGAAACTGCAACCATCAGCAGAATGTTTAAACCACTCTGGCAGCATGGCCGTGTAATTTGCTTAGCTGATGGCTGGTAAGAATGGAAAAAGGAAGACGACAAGAAACAGCCTTGCTTTATTCATCGGGCCGATGGTGCCGTACCGGCTGATAAATTTATACCACACGCGGTGACGCGTGCCGTTGGAAATGTGAAAAATCAGGGGCCCCAGTTAGCTCAACCAATGTGACGCAGCATTACATTGCCAAATTCATAGCTACCATTTGATATAATTGAAATTATCATGCTTTCTACTTTCAAAAACAGCCAGTGGCTACCTTTTACAACTCATTGATTATCTAAACTTTGATTTTAGTTTTGGGGAAGAGTTTTCGCCAAGAATCCAAGTTTTTCGCCGGCACATTCAACGCGCTACCACTATTGGCAAACCTCGATGATAAAGCTTTTACTGCCGCTGAAGTCCGCTATGAGCGAGAAGCGGACACCTGCATATGTGTCGATGCTCTCAAAACTCAACGATTTGTTTTTAGTGGCACTTACACTTGGGCGATTGTAGACACAATCAGGAAGAAAGAAGGGTAATAGCCACTTAAGGAAGCCGCATTCGACAGCACAATCCGTATTGAATGAGCCACACCTTCCAGGTCCTAAGTATTAAAATGAGTACCAGAATTTCATTAGTTGATATTCAAATGGGCCATAAGAGGCCTGAAATGTCATTCAGGCCTCTTATGATCTTTTATAAAACAATTTAAAAACCATAGAAAAAATAACGTCAGAAACTTAACCTATTACTATTTTTCCTTCTTATTAATCACATTACCTATTACTTCAAATGCTTTCTCATAAACACTATCTGGCGACTTTCCTATAGAAATAACTCTTGGAGAAAACTCCTTCGCAAAAGAAATAGCTTTATCTGTATTCCCTTCCGATACAATTAAAGCTAAGGCTTGAGAATCGTAAAGCTCCGCCAATTGTGCGTAGTACCTCATAAACATCACTGATATTTGAACAAGGAACACAAGTAATAATATTGAACATATGGAAAATGCGATTGTTGCGAAAGAAGTTGTAACGCTGTTAATTATGTTTCCTTGACCTAATCTATATCGCACACCTTTCAAATCTGCATAACTATCCATAATCCTCGATTTCACCTCTAGGTTTTTTACCATCCGCTCAAATTCATCCTTAGAAGCCTCTAATGACTTACCATTGTCTGGCTCGTTTGTTTTTGCTATTTTATTTGAATTTGATGATGCGATTCCAGCCAGTAAATTAGAAGTATTGATAGCATTGGAATACATAGCTTCAATGCCACTATCGATATTGTCATTCAGTGATAATTTTTTGAAGACATCACTCATTCCCTTGGCAAGCCCACTTGTTGTGTTTATATATATTATCCCAAAAATAACAAGAGAAAGAATGAATAGCACTGACGCAATTATTGACCTTGTTTTTCGAGCAGAGGACGCCCTTCTTCTCAAGTTATCAATTGCTATGGAAAAATCATTTACATCCATTTATAATGCCCTTTTGAAGGAAGTATATTGTCTAAATAAAATTAAACTTTCATAAAGTTTAAACTATGTAATACAATTTGCAATGGACCTAACTATCGTTCTAAATTTTAATCATCTTATCATTAGTTCCTTGAGAAAAGCACATGTAATTAATGATAAACCTGACTCCATTACTTTACAATTAATTACCAAGCTGAGAAAGTCATTCATAAAAGCCTATCCTGGCTAACATCTCGGCTGTTTTTGTGCTCCATCGAGTACTTGCATGGATTCGCCATCGCAAAGTTCAAAGAATTCATTCCTCCACTCAACATTAGTGCTTTTGGCTTGTGAACATGAGATTTCTTTCCCACTGAGGTAACGTTTAGAATTAAAAATAACACCAAAATTGAGTCCAGGTTTATGCTTGTAAAGACCGACCAGTTGAGGCGCCCCACCTGTATATTTATCACTTTTACTCAATATAGCTTCACAAAGAGAGCTAAATACAAAGCGACTATAATTTTTTTTAATATACCCTTCATTTTTATCAGAAACCAACTTATCGCCAATACACCACTTGTTGTTTATTGTTTCTTGAATCGCGGCTCCGGAACCAGCTTTGGCAACGACATTAGATTCATTTGGCAATTCAATCTCACTCCAAACGAACCCATTTTTAGAAAATTTAATCTCAGCAATATGAAACTGTGATTTCATCTTAAATCCAATCCTAGTAGCGTATATAATAGTACCAGCCCCTATTCGATTTCCGGAGAGATTGCTAACCTTTTCATTCAAAAAAAGTATTACTTTTTGAATTTTTAACTCGAATGAGTCTGAATGCTCAATCAAGATGTCGTCATCAATGTGACCTATTAATTGTTGCAATGTATGAACAGCAATTTCAGCACGTCCACTATACCCAAATATCTCAGGGTAAAAACGTGATGAAAATACTTTTTGAGTACTATCCCAGCAATCTCCATAGTCCATCCATGTAATTCTGCTATCAGAGGCGATATAAACTGATCCAATGCGCTGGCTGTCAACCCCGACCCATGCAATCAAAGTAGTCATAGCTTTACAATACTTAATAGATTAGATAGTCTTAGTGTATTGGTAAAGTGACACCTAGACAAGCAATCCCGGGCCCCTCCACCAAATCTATGGGGGGGACAGTTAGAGCACATTTCCCCAGGCAACTGGGGGAGTCCCGGTTCAAAAATCTGCCAGTAACTCAATTCTTTTACGATCGCCATAGGCAGTTAAGACCTACGTAGCGCTATACTTCTACATATAAACAAATATTTTGAAATGTACGTTTGCCGTTGGTTTGGAGATTTAACCAACTCATTGGTAATGAGTCACCTATAACTTCATTTTTCTAAGTACTGCCCGCATGTCAAAATAAGGCTATTAAATAGCACAACAACCATTTCCTGAATTAGTTCAAATTTTGGACTAGAGGTCCGCTTCTGGCACATAGCAGCCCTTAAGCGGTAACTCGCCATCATGGGGTGTCGGGGGGGCGGAGGTTCAAATCCTCTCGCGCCGACCAAAAATCCTTTAATAACCAGCCTGTTACGGCTGTTTTTTTATGTCTGTTTTCTGAAAGGGGAAGCTTCGGGGAATTACTGGGAAAAAGTCCGTCAAATGTTGTCTATTAATCGCTCTCGAACACAATGATTAAGGCCCCCTTCACTTTCGGAATTCATCAATTCACAAAGAAATCATTCCGATTTATTTTACAAGCTCCGTTTAAATCTTTAACGGTGCGCACCACTTTTTCTTACTGCCCAATACTTTTAGTCTGACATATGGCTGGAGGTTTCTATGTGTGGACGCTTTTCACAGTCAATGACACGAGAGGACTATCTTGCCCTGCTCGCTGAAGAAGGTGAACGCGACATTCCATACAATTTTGAGCCAACTAGCTGATTGAATGCGGCAAGATATCAAAATCCTTCTGCAGCTAAATTTATATAGCTCGCGGTTACGCGTGTTATATAGAATGTGAAAACAATGAAAATAAAGTAATAACTATTAAGGCAAATTGGCATCCTCGACTAATTTTGTCAATTTATCTATAGATAACGGCTTTGAGTAATACCATCCCTGTACACCGCACTCAGGGAACATTTCAGTTAAATAATTAACCTGAGTTGATGTTTCCACACCTTCGAATACGACCTTATGAGTTATATCTTTAAAAATCTCTACCAATCCTGATAATAAATTATTACTTATAGAGTATTCATCGATAGAGTCTGTAATTGATTTATCAATTTTAATTTCATCTATTTGTAAACTTGACAGCCAGTTTAAATTTGAATAGCCCGTCCCGAAATCATCAATGGCTATTGAAATACCTTTATCATTAAATAAAGAAATTACCTTTTGGAGTGAATTTAGATCCGCACTCTGTCTTTCTGTTAATTCCATCATTATCATTCCGGGCTTTATATTTAATTCATCGATCATCTGAAACACTTTTCTTTGAAAAGATTCAGACAAAAGGTCTTGTGAACTAACATTAATGCTTATAAAGACATTAAATTTTTCAGAAAGGGACCTAGCTTCTTTTACTACCATTCGAAATACAAGATTACTTACATCTTGAATTAAATTATGTCTCTCTGCAATAGGGATAAAAATATCAGGAGGAATGCTACCAATATCATGGTCATCCCATCTAATTAGTGCCTCTACACCAATAACCATACCGGTTTTTATTTTATAAATAGGTTGATATACAAGATATAATGATTCATTTCTTATGGCATTTTTTAATCTTGATACTAATGATTGTTTGCGTGCAACCTTTTGATTATAAACAACACCTAAAAGAACACCTGTTACAATAGATGTAAATGCAATCAACAATATCATTAACCAATTATCGAAACTCACCCACGGAAATTTAACTCCTCCCATGACACAGATGTCATGTTTTCCATTACAACTTTGCGTAGTAATAAGTCCTAACTGATAGGATTTATCATGTTTAGCCTCCTCAAGCAGATCGACCAGTTCACCAAACCTAAACAAATGAAGAGAATGATCTCTATTGCCGACAATTGCTGAAAATCCTTTCTCTTCATGGTCTGTAGCAAATCTGTTAAAAGCAAATGGTGAAATCGTTATAGCTAATTTTTGGTTGCTTAGTAAATCAGCTTTAACATTATTTTCCAACAACACGCCAAAAAACCACGTCAAGTTATCCTTTTCAACTTTTCTATCGTATATGTTGAGTAATAATGGTGCTGGCAACTTTCCCCACAACGCAGTACAAGTAATTGCCCCATTAGAAATAAATGATATATCCTTTATAAGTGCATAAGGCCATAGAGCGATTCTTACAGCATGAAGCTGTAGTTCACTACAGGGACTATAAGCATCAAACATCTCATAACCATCATTTATTTCATCAATCTGTTGAATGAGACTAACACTTCTATTCAATACTCGTTCTGTATATGAACCGATACGCTCCTTATATATATAATAAGTAGAAATCTCAGTTAACGACAAAAACAGCAAAAATGAAAATGTGATTGATATCACATAGGGCTTAAGTGTAGTCAATTTGTAGTTCTTTATCACACAAACCTCTTAATATATCCTAACCCTTTGTGACAACATACATTCCACTATCAATATACAATGTTGAACATACAATTAAAATAGATTATCGGCAACAATAGTTGTTTCTTTATACTTTCCATTAGAAACTGACATCA
The DNA here is from genome assembly GCF_030336805.1 of Citrobacter sp. Cb023. NCBI lineage: Bacteria > Pseudomonadati > Pseudomonadota > Gammaproteobacteria > Enterobacterales > Enterobacteriaceae > Citrobacter > Citrobacter sp. Cb023. The sequence continues at coordinate 195,630 of NZ_JAOWCV010000038.1, forward strand.
TACTATAGTACAAAACTATATAAGTGAGATTTATGTCTCCATTTCAATCAAGTACATGTCTCCCTACATGTACAAACATCGTGAACATGATAGCATTCAAGGGGGCTGAGTATGATGAGGGAGCGTTCTTCCCCCGATGCTGGTGTTCGGGTAAAACCGCTCATGACACTGCCGGCGATCAACACTGACGCCAGCAAGTATGGGAAGGAACAGATTAGCTGTACTGTTCAGGAAATGTTTGAAGAGGCTGATTGTGGCTGGTTTCAGATTAAACGCCTTGAACCATCATATTGCTTAAGTACAATCCGCCGTGACTGGCAATCATTCAATACTCGCACTATCGAACGTTCGCCAGTTCGCCGCCGCCCGTTCTCGCATACGACGACGCGTGGCGTCTTCTCAACACCGCGCAGGTAATTTTTTGTATAGCGTCGACACCCCTACATCATAAATTATAGCCAAACGTTTTCTTGACTCACCTGCAGCAATCAACCTTCCAGCCTGAGCCCACTCTTCTGCGGTTAACTTTAGTCCTCTTGCACAAAAGACATCGATATATCAGCCAGCGAGGAAACAGAACTGGCGGCGTTGCGAAGCTATCGAACTGAGTTACGTCGCATCGATTTGTCTTCCGCCCCTGATATTAACTGGCCTGAATATTCGGTTGAGTAGGCCATTCTGGATTTGAGGTATCTACCCGGTTAAGCAAGACACGGTATTTCTTCCACTCCAGTAAAAGTGCGGTTTCAACCTTCGTTGCCATGCCCAGATCAACAGCATCCTGTAAGGGGGCTATAGCGGATGTTGCGACCGCCAGAAGATTTATTTTTTCCTGTTCGGCCAGCATCAGAAGATGTTTATTTTCCGCATCGGTATCGTGGACCCACTGTGCTCCATCCCACTTAACAAAATGGCCTTCCGGCGCGACGGAAACAACATCGTCAGGTAACTTACCTAACTGGTCAATCGTGGTAGCTTTCCCAGTTTGAATGTCGTAGACAATTTTCCCGCGATGGTCCTCAACCAGTGACCATTTTTCTGACTTAAGATTAAATACAGCGACAAAACCGGCCTTCGCTGGCGGCGGAGAAATATTGGTACTGTAAGCAGGTAATCCGGTATTAGCAGGGATAAACCCTTCACATTTCCCAATATATTCATTTGTATCTGCACGAAGATTGTAGAGAGTAATAGTCCGATTTTCTCCGGTCATTTCAAAAGTCATCAGGCAAGCCTCACAATATAGTTAAACGCAATATTTTTGACAGTGTTTTCCGCGTTACCAGTAGCGTTAACAGTGACGGAGTGTCCGTGTGAACCAATAGCAATGGAGTGTGCATGAGCGCCAATTGCAACAGAGTGCGCATGGTTACCCGTAGTGTTTGTGACGCCAGACCAGGTTCTGGAAGCGTTAAAGTTTACAGGAACACCATAAGTAAAATTAGAACCTGTAAAACTTTTAGCCGCTGTAGAGCCACCAAGTGTAAATGTTCCACTTGCTGTATAGAAGCTACTATTATCACTTCTGAAGTAACCGAGAGTACCAGTAATTTCCATAGTACCTCTGTTGTGGTTATGGTCACCGGTAGTGTTTGAAGTCTTAGTGCCGTAATCAAACGATGATGTGGTTTTAGTTCCCAAATCCGTACTGGATGCGCTGGCTCCGTGGGTATGCGATATAACACCATCCTGTTCATATGAAAGTGCCGCACGACCGTTCGGTTTACCCTTAATCGTCTGGCCTCGCATATCCGGGATAACACCCGATGGATACGCAATCGCAAGCAATGGATAGGCTGCTTTATCGAAAGGTTGCCCCTGCATTAAAGCATACCCTTGCGGAGTTGTATCAGACGGCCAGGGAATAGGTGCGCCGACCGGAAAAGAATCATCAGGTACCCAGGGAGTCCATGCCTGCGTTGAATGCTTGCTACGTGTATAACTGCGGGATGAATTGTACACGCGGTAAATCTGTGTCACTCCGGCGCTTCTCAGTACCATCAGAGAACCTGCATTATTCTCCGGGTAATTCAGTGCCGTACTGGTATTAACATTCATATCCTGAGCATACAGCCCCGGCGTCTGGAAATTGTCCAGATTTTGGTCTGCACCAATCATCAAGACTTGCCCGTTAAAAATATCCTGTGAGGTGATGTAAATATCATCTGTAAGCGCTTTTTCGTTTACTCTGCGCGTTGAAGGCACCGCGCCAGCTGCTAAATTTATCGTTTCTACCAAACCAAGGTATGTGATAATTTCATTTATTGAGTTTTTAGCAATCAACCCACGCCCGGTCGTCGTCAGATCCGTCAACATCAACGTATTTTTACTGCTAAAAAATGGCAATTTACTTCCGGAGGTAGACAGCCCGGACAGCGACGTCAGTATTTCATTTAGCGGCTGTTTACCCGCTAACGCATTGAGCATCGTGGTTGCAAAATTAGGATCATTTCCTAATGCCTGCGCTAACTCAGCCAGCGTATCCAGAGCTTCAGGGGATGAGCCAACTAATGCAGCAACCGCAGCCTGAACGTACTCGGTATTCGCAATCTGTTTGTTACTGACACTTAATGGCGGCGTGGGGGCAGTTGGAGTCCCTGTCAGATCCGGACTGTCCAGTGGGGCCTTCTGGTTTGCCAGGTCTTTGACTTTTTTAACGGCTTTCGGTGTCGCTGCATAGGCTTCACTGTCGCTGTCGTCATCGCTGCTTAACTGCACAAGCCCTTTCTGCGTGGTGCTGGCGTCTCCTGGCTTCAGACTTTCAGCAATATCCCTCGCTTCATCACGGTATCCCTGTGAGGCTACTGCCGCGCTTTCAGCGCCAGCCATTGCGGCTTCGGCGCGCTGAGTATCATCAGCTACAGCAGCTTTCAGTTGCTCCGAAACCTTGCCTGCGGCTTTCTCCGCAGCGTCTGTCGCCGCTGTTTCAGCGGCCTCCACTGCCTCGTTCCGGGAAGTCAGCGCCTCATCTCTGGCCTGTTCTGCACGGGTGACACTCTCAGCGGCTGCATTTTTCTGTTTCTCAGCCTTTTCGGCTGACTGCAGGGCTGATGCATCACTGGAAGATGCCGATTCTGCACTGGCTGATGCCGCAGCCTCTGATTTAGCAGCCTTTTCGCTGTACTCCCTGGCATGCTGTTCACTTAGCACTGCAGCTGCCGCGCTGTTATCACCCTGTTCTGCCGCCTGCGTGGCCGTAAGGGCGCTTTCACGCGCTGAAATTTCAGATGCGGCTGCATTACCGGCATGTTCACCCGCTGTTTGTGCTGCTGCAGCAGCACTTCCGGCACTTCCTGCTGCTGACTGTGCCGAAACTCCCGCTTCCTCCTGCGCTTTCTGTACCGTATCGGCGGCGATTTTTGCCTGTCCGGCCTGCTCCGTCGCTGTCTGTGCAGACTTTGCCGCACTGTCCGCATCCGCTGCACAGGCCAGAACGTCCTGCGCGGTCTGTCGGGCATTATCATCAGCAGAGCGGGCAGACACATCAGCAGCATCTGCAGAGCGTGCTGCCTGCTTCTGTGACTCTGCTGCAGCCGTTGCAGAAAGGGCTGCCGAATCCTTACTTTGTTCCGCTGACTGTGCGGCCTGTTCGGCGCGTTCCCGATCCTTTTCTGTTGCACCGCTCAAATCCACTACACGGTTTACCATTTCTTCAAAGCGTTTCATCACCCCCGGGCGCAGATCTGCATCTTTTGGTGCATCGAGAAACGCATTCAGGGTATCCGGCGCATCAGTCGGGGCCACGTAAATGTCGCCAGCCACAGAGGGCGGAAACCCTTCCCGCATCAGTGACACACTGTAATAACCCGGTTCAGCCTCAATGCTGTAGTGGCCGTTCGCGTCTGTAACAGTGGATGAAATCACCTCCACAACAACGGTCGGGCTGGTTTTCTTCGCATTCAGCTGAATAGTGCAACCCTGTACCGGTTTCCCCGCCCCGTCTTTAAATACGCCAGAAATTTGTACTGACATATGTCATTACCTCTTGTTTTCAGCAATAAAAAAGCGCCCATTCAGGCGCTCGTTTCTGGATTCAGGTATCAGTAAATGCTGATCCCCGTGCTGTTCTTCTTCACCACCATGACCAGCAGGTTGCTGATATCAGCCCAGGCCCCGCCGCCATACCCCCTGGATGAAACCGTGAAGCTCAGCGTCACATTTCCACCTCCGGCTGGCATATCAAGAACCCTGCTGAATGATCTCGCTGTAATCGCGGGTTCTGCGTTGTATATCTCTCTGCCGTTGTGCTTCACCACAAGCCCACAGTCTGTCCATATCTCGTTGCTTGTCTCTGATTTTGCCTTTCCTCCTGCAAAGGTGATGGGGGGAATGATTATCTGCCTGTCAAAATGGTGGTCATCCTGTATCTGAACCGTGAGGGTCCCATTCGGGTAATTAGCGCTTCCGGGGAAAGCCCGCCCGACGGCTTTAACGATATCGCCGACAATATTCTCTGCCCGCATTGTCCCGTTAATGGTGCAGTTTTCCGCTATCGTCACATTATTGAGGGTGCCGGAATTCGCGCTGATATTACCGCTGATATCCGCATTACGGGCAGTCAGCCTGCCGTCAGGCGTCAGCATAAAGGTCGGCGGGTTCCCGCCACTGGTGATGCTCGGGGCCGTCAGATATTTGAGGAACACCTCGTTCATAAATATCTGGTTGCCCTGCGCCACAAACATCGGAGTTTCATTGCCGTTCGCCGGGTTGATAAACGCGATACGGTCAGCCGCCACCAGGAACTGGCTCAGCTTACCTTCTTCCGTATCCTCCATGCTCAGGCCCAGACCAGCCACATAGTGCTTCCCGTCTTCGGTCTGTTCTATCTTCACGCCCCACATGGCATTCCACTTGCCGTTCGCGTCCTGCCACTCTTCCGAAAACTGATCCAGCCGGCTGGCGTTGTCTTCTGTCAGTTCCACCTTCTCCAGCAGTTCTTTGCCGAGGTGGCTTTCGGTGATTTCCCCTTTGAAGAAGTCCAGATAGCCCGCCGCATCGTTGCTGGCCTGGCCTTTAGCCTCCACGAACGCCGATTTCCCGACCTGGTTCACGGCACGGATATAGAAGTAATAGTCTTTACCTGGTTTGATACTCGCGTTTGCCGCAATCCAGTACAGCGCCGTGCCGAGATAACGCGCATCGCTTTCCACCTGGCGGATATCGGTTATCTGCGTATCCGTAAACCAGAATTCATACTGCACCGTGGGGTCATATACCGCCTGACGCGGGGTGGCGGTTATCTGGAAATAGCCGGGAATCAGCTCAACATAAGACGGTACAGCCGGCGCGGCGATACTGAAATCTGTGCTGGCAGGCTCACCCTGCTGGCCCTGGGTGTTCACCGCCCGCACCGTCAGGGTGTAGCGCCCCGGCGTCAGGTTGCGGAAGGTGTGCTCCGTTTCGGTCAGGGTCAGGCTGCTGGCCAGGCGGTCGCTGTTATCTTCCGCTTTCACCGTCAGGCGCAGGAAGAAGTTAACGCCTTTCACCACGCGCGGCGTGTCCCAGCGCGCCCGCGCCTGATACTGCCCGTCCTCTGCCAGAATCTCCGTGGTGAGATGCTGCACAGCGGGTGGTGTGTTCGTGACACCTGTGCCGGGCAACGGGTCAAACTTCGCACCGTTGTCCACGATGCTCTCTTTCTCCGGAACATGCTGCACGGCGGTGATGGCATACGTCCCGTCATCATTCTCCCGTATGGCCACGCAGCGAAACAGGCGCTGGCGCAGGTCCGGCAGTTTCAGCCCCCACACGCTGTACGCCGCCACGCCATCGGGTAACTGGCTGACGGTCACGCGGTCCGGGGCCGGATGTGCAGTGACCGCGACGGTAACAGGCTGGCCATCGCTGCCCACCAGGTTCAGCACCACATTGCCGCCTGGCGGTATTTCCACCTCGCGGTCCAGGGTGAGCGTACGGGACAGGCTGTCGACCGACAGAACGCGTCCGCCCACGGTCACGCCGGCATAATCACTGTCGCAGACCTCAATGATATCGCCGGGAACATGTCGCAGTCCTTCGGCCCCCACGGAAAAATCCACCGTCTGCGTTTCCAGCAATTCGGTGGTGATGGCCCACAGTCCGGCGCGGTGCGCCTGCCCCCGGCTGGTACAGGCGAACGCGTCCATCTTCAGGACGTTGCGACCGTAGCGCCGGATGGCAGCGTCGTTTTCCACCAGTTCGGTGGACGTTTCCCAGCCGTTGTTCGGGTCGGTGTAACGGACCTCGGCGGCATTATGGCGCTCTTTCAGGGCGCTGAAGATGTAGATGAACGGCGCACCGTCAGCGGGCATCACCACATTACTCTGCGTATAGGTCCAGACTTTATCGGCGGGCCGGTCCTGTACAAAGGTCAGGGTATTGCCGTTCCAGACCGGCATGCAGCGCATCAGGGAACAGAAGTCCCCCAGCACGTCCCACGCTTTACGCTGGTCCGTCAGATACGCATTGCAGGTGATACGCGGCTCTGTCCCGCCAAAACCGTCTGGAACAAGCCGATCGCAGTACTGTGCAATGGCATACAGCGCCCACTTGTCCACATCGGCAACACCGATGCGGCTTCCCATGCCATAGCGCGGGTGGGTCAGCATATCCAGCACACACCAGGCCGGATTATCTGTCCAGGCGGGTTTAAACGTCCCGTCCCACAGCCCGGAATACGTCCGTTTTACCGGATCATAATTCGACGGCACCTGTACGATGCGCCCGCGCAGGAGATAGTTTCGCGTGACCTGTTGGCTGCCAAACTGCTCCGCGTCCACTTTTACCCCGATAACGGCGGTATTCGGATAGAGTTGTTTTACATCAATGATTTCGGTATAGCCCGACCACACCGTTTTGTTCTGCAGCAGGTCTGTCGTACTGTCATCAGTGATACGTTGCATGCGGACTTCAAACGGCCGGGGCGGCAAATCATCGATCACCACAGATGCCAGAAACTGCGTGGTTGTTTTACCTGTAATGGTGATATCCCGTTCCGTTCGCCACAGCCCGTCCCGGCGAAACTGGATCAGCATCTGTACGCTGGTCGGGTTGCGGTCGCCTTTGGTACTGGTACTGACCAGAGACTGCACACCAAAGGTAAAACGCAGACGGTCCACCGTTTTAGCGGTAATGGTGCGGGTCACCGGCTCTGACTTCTTCACCTCCACACCCAGCAGGGTTTCAGCACCGGAGTCTTCGAATCCCTCCATCGCGGTCTGCTCATCCTCCCCCACGCGGTAAACCACGGTGACACCGTGAATCATCGCATTACCGTCGCTGTCGAGGACCGGCGTTTTGTTAATTCTGACACTTTTCAGCCCGTCCACCGGACCTTCAATCGGCCCCTCGCAGATGGCATCAACAACGGTCAGCATCTGGCTGGATTTCAGGTCGTCAGGAGCCTCATGCGGCGTTTTACTGCTGCCACCACCCTTCCCCATAATCTGTTCCCTCTGAAACGACAAAACCGCCCGAAGGCGGTTCTGTTTTAATATAAATATGCTGCAGTAAATCAGCGACCGATGATCACCACCTGCCCGCCGCCGCCCTCATCCCGTGTGCTTATTTCCTGGGAGATCGTGCGGGAGCCGACCAGCATTTCACCGTACAACACCGGCAGGGCATTCCCCTGCGCCACCATGTTGTCCAGTGACGAAAAATAAGTGTTCTGTTTGCCGTTATCGGTCTGCCGGGACGAGGGGATTTTTGCCTGCGGCGTCAGCATCTGCGCCACACCACCCAGCATCATGGCTGCCCCCATAGAAAACAGAACTGAGGATACCGAAATACCACCGGCAGATAACGCAGCCCCCCAGGCTGCCATTGAAGCGCCTGCCGTAAAAAAGGACGCGCCTATTGCCACAGCACCCAGCACGACCTGAAACAGGCCACCGGATTTTGCCCCTGCCATACGCGGGACAATATGAATAATGGCCCCGTCCGGCAGCGGTTCATGCAGACGGGCTGACACGCTGGTTTCATCCACATCCTGACCGGCGATGCGTATCTGATACCAGCCATCATTCATTTTCTGCCGGAAGCCCGGAACCTGTATGGCCAGCGCGTAAATGGCCTCGGCCCCCGTTTTTATACTGAGGCTGAAGCGGCGGCCAAATCGTTGTAAATCCCCGTGAAGGCAGAGTCGTGCCATGCCCGGTGTCGCCATATCGAGTGTGTGCGGCGTTGCCATTTTTCAGAATACCTCTCGCGTTTACTGAGCTGGTCAGGAATATGGTGCAGCAGTTCGCCGTCGCCGCAGTAAATCGCGGCATGGTTGGCAACTGATGAACCAAAACAACAAATCAGAATGTCTCCGGGCTGTGCCTCTTCAGCATTCACCCGATAAAAACCTGTCGCCTCCAGATTATCCAGATACAGATTCTCGCCCTGCTTCCACCAGTCCTCCCCCCGCGCAAAATCCGGCATCTCAATACCCGCCAGATGGTACGCATCTCGGAACAGGGTGTAACAGTCCGTCCCCCCGTGCTCAAATGCCCGCCCGGTGAGGAATGGCATGCAGCGAAATTTGTATATCCGGTCATCGCAGACCAGCCACCACGGCAGGCCACTTTGCACCTGCAGGCGGCGATCAACATCGCTGAGAAACGGCTGGCCATCGGGATGGCTGTGTACCAGGGCCACCACATCGCCTGCCGCCTGCGCCTGAAGGTAATCTGCCGGATCCATGCGGAAATACAGAGTCGGTTCAGCGGAAAGATTCTGGCAGGGAAAATACCGCTCCCCTGCGGGCGTGTTCACCACCCAGCCACACGATTCAGCCGGCGCGCATGCTGCAGCATGCGCCAGGAGTGTTTTTTTCATGGGTGTATCCATCAGGAAAGACGGTTAATGGAGAGGAAACAGCCGATGCGCGGCAGGTTATTACGCAGCTCGCAGCCGGTACGGCATTTGCTGCAGGCATCTTTTGCAGGGTCTGTCGTGGGTTTATCAAACTCGTCCGCCACAGGTGGCCCGACATAGCCACACTCCTGCGAACGGTAGGTCCAGTTGCAGACATCAGCCAGCATGATCCGCGACGGATACACGCTACCGTCCGTTTCGGTCGGTGTGGCCAGCACGAAGGTCGCCGTGGTGGCTTTCAGCTCCGACAGTTGTTCAATCACCCAGCGGCTGACCACTTCCTGTTCCGGATCAGCCTCCGGATTGCCGCCTGTAAAGTTCACCGCATCGAGAAAACGGGCGTATACCACGCGCCTTACCACCGTGGCCCCGACGAGGCTCTGCACATCCTCCGCGAGTCCCGTGACCATGCCAAACAGGTTCGACACCGCCAGCGTCGGTCGGGAAGACGTCCCTTTCCCTACCAGATCAAATCCGGTTCCCTGTATCGGGTAAACGTCATACTTCCTGCCCTGCCAGGTGACCGGCGCTCCCTTCTCGTTTAGTTCATTTGAAAAGTAGTAACGCTGGCCACCAAAGGCCGTCAGGTCGATTACCCACAAGTCAATGCGGGCAGACTGCTCGGTTTTCGTGGTTTCGTTGAGGGTGTTCTGAGGAATATCCTGCATAAGGATCCTTAAGCAATAACCTGCTCAAATTTACAGCTGAAATCAGAATACGTGACGTTGTCCGTAACAGACCATTCCCGGCAGACAACTTTAATCGTGCGGTTGTATTTTGGCGGTCGCCACAGAAAGGCTTTATATCCCCCGTGCTCGACCAGAAACGCTTCAAGTGCGGTGCGGGAATTGTCCGACGTTGTCCGGAAAACAGGCTGGAAGTTAATTAACTGATGGTTGAGTCCGGTCGGGCGACGTTGCTCATAGCCATCCCCAAATTTTATGGTTGTCACTGAAGGGGAAACAGAAGACGGCATCCCCTCCCTGGGTGCCCAATGAAAGGTTTTCACTTATCCTCCCGCCAGCATGCCGCCATCGCGGCCCTGAGTTCTCAGGATGCTCATGACGCGCGTATCGATCATTCTGACCAGCATCTGCGATGCCTGCGGCCCTATCTCCCCGTTTTGTCCGTCATTCTGGATGGCAATGTGATACACAGGTGAATAAGTAATCCACCCATTCATACCACCACCAGAGGAACCCGGGTCACCCAGCGCCCTGACGCCCAGCGTACCGTCAGGCGTTTTAGCAAGGGGCATAATGGCTTCCGGACCAGCTTCACCAAACACACCTGCCCCCTTTGCAAAAGCAAACAGGGTCGGGCTGTCATAGATGCCGTTACTGTAGGCACTTAATGAAGGTGAGTCATAAACACCGCCCTTCGCATTAAAACTAAAACTGCTGCCAAAACTGCTGATGGCCGTGCCGGTACTCGCGGTGGCTGCACCACCCAAAAGACTGCCGCCGATACCCATAATGGATTTCAGAATGGTGTTAGTAATCAGCGCCTGCGCTGCCATATCGACAAGGTTTTTAATCACCGACTGTGTCAGGGAGGAAAATAACCCAATCATCCCGTCCCGGAGTGTCTGTGTACCGTTCAGCATCCCGGTCAGCATGTTGGAGGTTCGCTCCTGGGTGGTTTCCATCAGGCCAATGGCGAGGCTGTTCAGGTTTCCCTGCGACTTATAAAGCTCCACCGCCGTCTGGTACTGCGCATCAGCGGAATCCTTGTCAGCCTTTTGCTTCAGCAGTTCGTACTGTTCTTTATTGATAACATCGTTCTGATAAAAAGCCTGCAGCAAAGACTGACGCTCGGCCAGTTGATTGCGCAGTTCTGCCAGCGGATCAACCGTGCCGGCGATATCAATCAGAGGGGCAGACATTGCCGCTGCCTGTGCCTGTAACAGTTCGCGGGCTGTACTTTGTGCCAGCGTGATTCTGGCCGTCTGGTATTCCTTTTCATCCAGAAGACGGGCATCCAGGAGCGACTTCAGCTCCTGGCTCGCTTCGCGCTCTTTTGTCAGAGAGGCTCTGGCCGGCGCATACTGTTCTGCCAGTTCGAGGCGCTGTTTCTGATAATTTTCAGCATTCAGTAGCAACGTCTTCTGAATATCAGCCTCGCTGGCCCCGTCAGCGCGGGCGGCTTCAAGGAGTTTTCTGGCGCTTTCCTGCTCCTGCAGGTTGATTCGTCCGAGACTTGAGGCATGCGCCGCTTCGATTTCACGCCGCAGTTGCTCATAATGGTTAACCTTCGCCTTTTGCCCCTTACCAGTATCCCCGCCTTCCCCGGTCCAGGGGGTATCGGGTTTATCGCTCCCTGTTTCATTCCTTGGTTTATCCGGCTTCGGCGAGGGATCGGTTTTCCCTGATTTAGCCTGCTCTATGGCCTCTTTGACAATTTTTTGCCGTTCCTTGAGGAGTTTTAACCCTTGTTCAACGGCATCCAGATCCCCTTTGTAGCGGGTTTTATCGTTCTGTACGCCTTTAAGCTGTCCGAACGGGTCGAAGCCGCTCAATCCATCGATACGGCTGTCCGCATCCTGAATTTCCTTAATCAGTTTATTTCGCTGAATAACCTGATTCTCAAACTGTTCATCAATATCCAGCTGTTTCACGTTGAGCTGGTTAAGCGACAGTTTTTTTAGTTCTTCATTCGTTTCAACGACAGCATTTTTCAGGTCAATCGCTGACTGACGGGCATTCTTCGCCTGATTATGGAAATAGAGCAACGCCGAACCTGCCAGCATCGCCGCTCCCACCGGACCGCCAACAAGTGCCAGCGCCCCTCTTGCCATACCTACTGCTGCAGAAGCTGCGCGGGCTGAAACGGAAAGCTGTTTATTGGCAGCATTCAGCTGGCTCTTTGCCTGGGTGGAGAGCAGTGTCTGCTCGGTTTCCTGCCGGATTAAGCGGTTAAACTCACTCTGATAACTGACGTTAAGGCCAAATTGTCTGGCACTTTTCTCCATTTCCCGATAACGCCCGAATTCTGCGTTATTCTGTGCCAGCGTGGCGGCGGTACTTTCCAGCGTTTTTCGCGCCATATCGGCCTGCGCCATCGCGCTGGCCCTGACTGCCTGCTGCTGCTCCACCCAGGCACCGATGTTGCCCCTGATACCTGCCGTCAGTTTTGTCGCCAGAACAGGAATCAGCGTATACAGCGCAACGTTGGCGACCGTATTAAAATTATCCGTCAGGCCATTAATGGCATCGGTAACGGTCTGAACACCACTGCGCAGCGGGCCGTTTCCGCTCTGTCCCACCTTAATAATCAGACCTTCAAAAGCCGAAGTCAGGCTGAGAAGATCGCCGTTGAGGTTATTTACCCTGATTTCGGCCTGCTCATGTGCGGTCTGTGTACCGGTCAGGGCGGCGGTCAGCGACTCCACCTTCTCGCGGTTCTGCACCAGGATGGATGCCGCGCTGAGGTTTTCCACCCCGAACAGCTTCACGGCCTGCTTTGTTGACTGGTTTTTCCCGGCCAGGTTCTCCAGTGCCTGACTCAGCCCGACAACAGAAGGCTTCAGGGTTTTATCGGTTCCCTTCTCCAGATTCAGGATCACGTTACGCAGCGCGGTTCCGGCCTCGCCGCCTTTAACCTCACGCTCCGCCAGTACCTGTATGGCGGCATTGAGGGTTTCAAAACCTACGCCAGCCTGTGCCGCTGCCACCCCGCCATTTTTAATAGCAGCAGCAGTATCGGCTATCTCCGACGAACCAAATTTCGCGCCGGCAGCCAGCACATTGATATACCGGTCGGCTTCACTGGCTCCCGCCCCAAACTGGTTTAACGACAGCGCCAGCGTTCGGGTGGCATCCGGAAGCGTGGTCCCTGCCGCCTGGGCCAGCGTTAACGCGCTTTTGGTCGCCGCCGTCAGCCCCGCAGAGGTACTCAGCAGTTCAGGCTTTGCCGAAGCCATCAGCTTAATGGCCTCGGCAGCCTGCGATGCGCTGTATTCCGTTGTGCGGCCCATTTCCTGCGCTGCCTGATCGTACAGTTTCATCTGCGCACTGGTGGCACCGGTGATGGCCTGCAAATCCGACAGGGACTGGCTGTACTGCCGCGTAGTGTTAATAATGGTGCCCAGCGATAAACCCGCCCCGGCAAAACCTGCCAGCCTGCCAGCCAGCCCTGATACCGAAGCAGAAACACGCTTATAGGCATCCTCCGTCTTTTTCGCATCAGCCTGGGCATTGCGGTTAAACTGGCGTGACTGACTCTCAGCGCTGCCGTAGGCGCTCATCAGCTGCGATTTAAAGTTCGCTGCATTCAGATGCAGCCCAACGGCAAGAGAGGCAACGTCACCCATTACATTAATACCTTCATAACTGCCGCACACTGCGCATCCAGACTCGGATTCACGGCGGCGGTGGGGGATTTAACAGGGGGCGGATTACTGTCAGGCTCTTCCCGGCAAGGCTTTTTGAAAATGCCCTGTTTGAGGAAGAAAGCCCGCCAGTGGAAAAGCGTGTCAGCCGGAAGCGCCGCAATTTTTGACGGGTCAGGCTCGCCCCAGCGATCGGCCAGCCAGAAAATCAGCTCCAGCCAGGGCGAGTCACTCAGTTTTTTTCGGCGGTTTCCAGCTTACCGATGGCGTGCTTTTTCACTTTGTCGATGGCATCCAGAAGCACAACGTTATCGTGTGCCGCCAGCAGCTCCTTCGCCGTGGGTTTGTCTTTGGCTTTAATCGGCGAGCCGTCAGGCTGAACCAGGCTGTCGATAACAATCTGTACGCTCAGCTCAGACGCCAGGCGGGCATTGCCAGAGGTCTGCGCCTCGATGAGTGCATCTTCATGATCAATAAGCTCAGCCGCCGTCAGCCGACGCAGGTAAACCTTTGTGCCTAAAATTTCAGTTTCAGTAGGCGTGGATTTCGTTTTGAGCAGTGCATTTTTCAGTGCGGAGAGGCTAAATTCAGACATGGTGTATCCTGTTTTTCAGACGAAAAAAAACCGCCCGGAGGCGGTGTATATCGGGAAACAGATTACGCTCCGGCATCTGGTGCCGGCGCGGCGATCCCCCATTTAATGTTGTTTTGCTTACCCTGCACCGTAATCTGGATAACTTCACTGGCAGGCGCTGTGATTTCGTTCATCTGCCAGCCTGAAAGCGCAAGGATCATTGAAGCCGTTCTTTTGTTCGGCAGCTCAATATAAAACTGAACGGTCTTACGCTGTTCTGCAGCATTGAGGAACGCGGTGAAATCTTCGTTTTCCGGGTCGTCAATGAATCCCAGCGATTTCTCCGGCCCTTCCGGCAGGTCTGACACCGACTGCTTACTCTTGTCCAGCAGGGTGGTACAGTCGACAAATCCTCCCGTCTGACCTGTCGCGCCCAGTGCCTTACAGTTAATCAGGGGTTTGAGCGCCGCCACAGCGGCCCCCACCTCGCCGAACTTCACCACCGTCCCGGCAGGAAGCATTGCGTACTCAGGGGATGATTTTGGCGTGTTATTTTCATCAGCCATAATGATTCTCTCTTAAATAGTGGGCAGCGGTTGCTACCTGTTCTGAATACCATTGCGGATTTCAACGGTCAGAATGCGCAGAACCTGCCGGACGTTGTAATCCAGTGCCGGACGGATGAATGGATCGGCAACCTGTTTCACCGTACCGAACTCTTGGGCCAGCGCTTTCATGTAATGCTTCTTGCTGGGGCCAACCCGAAGGGTGACCACCGTATTTCCGCGACCTTTCCGCGTGGATGAGCGAATTTTGATGGAATCACGCATATGCTGCTCTGCAGAGGATGCATCGTCGAAGCCGGCATGTTGTTTCATGTCGTCTTCAACCACTTTCAGCGCCTCACGCCCCGCGTCACGTAACACCTTCGTGCCGACCTTTTCACCGAGTGCGATAAGCTGCCGCTCCAGCTCGTCCAGCCCTTTTACGTCCATAGTGATCATGGTGAGGCATCCCGGTAGTGAAAGGTGAAATCCCGGACGAGCCGGTACTGAATATTGCCGCTGGTCAGTACCGATTTACTCTGCTGTATTCCACCCCGGACCACATTCTGCACGGGAAAGCCCTCCAGCTGGCCATGCACGATAGCGGTCCATTCCGCGCTGATTTTCTTATCCAGCTGTAACAGGCGGGTGTAGTCATTAAGCAGATAAATCGCTATCTGGAAGCGACCCGCAATCAAGCCTGTGCGCAACAGTCCGGCGTACAGCTCCGGATCGGAGATACACTGGTAAGTAATTCCCTCCTGCAGCTCATCAGGCAGGAGCAGAGGGTAAACATCCAGCCCGGTCAGGCGTTCAAGTGCTGCCTTTAATGCCAGCTCGATCATGACGTGCGTCTGCCTCCCCTGTGATGATGATGCGGTCCGCAAGACGTTCGACGTTACGAACGGTATAAACCCGGTCAGACGTCGTTATTTTCCAGTCGATATCAATATTCAGGTTCGGATGAGTGGTAAAAAGACATGTTTCAACAACCTGTTGTTGATCCAGTGTGCGGATCTTTCTGCCCGAGACCAGCTCGCGCTTCGCCCAGGCTTTCCCGGTCGTGACCAGTTGCTCCGGCAGCTGTTCACCCAGCGGTCCCCGACCGGATTGCATATACCCAATCGAAAGACGGCAGGTCATCTCTTCCGGCTTCAGGCTCATACGGTGTTCTCCTGCAACGGGAAAAGAAGATGCCGGACCGGAGCCGTCTCCAGCCACTGACCGGTGAAACCATTCAGATACGCATCCCCGACCAGATACTGCATGGCCAGCTGGATATCTTCATCCGCCACAAAACCGCGTACACCTTCCGGCAGCGCCTGCAGTTCGTCGTCGCTTCCCACCAGTTTGCAGTAGTAGTCACGTTCAATACTCTTCTGCGCAGCCGCCACCATTTTAGTGAGCATGCCGTCATGCTCCGTGAAATCCGGCTCCAGACGGAGCTGGGTTTTCACGTCATCCAATGTCAGTATCATGGTCATCGGCTCCCTTGCGGGGACTCAGCGCCTTTTCCGCATCTTCTGGCCATACCGCAATATGGCGTTCAACCAGTTTTTCTGCGTACTCAGTATCAAAACAGGCCGTATCACCGCGTGAATAACGATGATAGGGTCCCAGGAAAAAAACCGCTTTCCGCATCACTTCTGCTCCCGTCAGGACCGTGGCCCCGTTTGTTTCACTTCCGGTCAGATCAACACCTGTATCACCTGAACCCGCTGCAGTATTCTGACCGTCATCCCCGTCCACTGTATTTTCCGGCGTCAGTTCATCCGGCTTTTTCACATCACCGGCTGCAACCGCCGCTGCCGCTGCTTTTGCCGCTTTCGTCGTCATCGTTTTGCTCCTGAAAAGAAAAAACCCGCTGCTGCGGGCTTGGGGAATTACGTGCTTTTACGCTGTGCGACCGTGGTCGCACAGAGTGCAGGACCGGTTAAAACAGCACTTTTGTCCCGAGAACAAGACCTTCCGGATGACGGAAGCCGATATCGTGCTCCGTCACCACGCGAATCAACGACTGGTTACGGGAGAACGCGGAAACCAGATTTCCGTCCCCGTCCTGATAGGAGGCTTCCTGCGAAAACGACACCTTCATGTTGCCGTCTTCACCGATAACCACGTCATTAAAGTCAGCGAAGTAAATTTCCGACTCTTTGCCAGCGTCACCGAGGTTTGCCGGGATAGCGCTGGTACGCTGAATCTGAAATCCCTTCAGCATCCCCTGGGCCATTTCCGGGTAGACCTTATTACCGTTACCGTCGCGCAGCCCGAACAGTTTCATGTAGGTACGGTTCGACATGCCCCAGCCGCAGCTGATCATGTTGCTGTTCCCGTCCATCGCCATCAGGATGATGCTGTCGAGATAGGTATCAATCGTCTGCAGATTAACCTCTGCAGCAGCTTCCCACGGCAGCAGGCGGTTCCACTCAGTTGCTCGCGTTTTCATACCGACAGGCGTATCACCGGTACCGTCATCGCGCATAAAGGCTTTATCTTCACGAACAGAGATCGCGGTCAGAATATCCTGCAGGACCAGCTGCTCCACGTTGTAGCCAGCACGACCAATCAGCTGGTTTGAGATTGGAACCATTGCAATCATGGTTTTCGCAGTGAGTTTCACATCATCGAAGCGCGCTTCTGATGTTTTCGCATCCTTGCCTTCCCCGGTGTAGCTCGCCGTCGCACCACCTGCCAGACGCGGCAGCGCCATGTTGCCGTTCGGCAGCGGAATGGAGCGCGCGCCCAGCTTACGAACGATGGTGCGATCGCGCAGCAGTTCGATCACCTCGCTGTGCAGGTTTTGCGGAATAAGAACACCGCCTGACGCGGCGGCAGTGTTGATGGCCATCGAGACAGACTGGTCATTCAGTTCTTCAGCTGCAAATTTAGCAGCATCCTGAACGTTACCCTGTGCTGCCGCAATCGACATCACCAGACGGGTCATGCCTGCGCCGGTATATTGCTTTGGCTCAGCCTTAATGCTGATACCTGGAGTCTGCTGTGTGCCTTTAACCGGTTTGGCGACAAGCGCTGCAGCACGTTCAGCCGCTTCCAGACGCTCAATCTTGGCGCTGATATCCGTGAACTGCTGCTGCAGGCTGGCAAATTCGGTTAACTGCTCCGCAGTCAGCGTACCGCCACCAGTTTCTACTGCCGCCAGTACCTGAACCTTCTGATTAATACCCGCACGTTCACGACGCAATTCTTCAATATGATCCATGTTTTTCTCTCTTTTTGGCATAAAAAAAGCAGCCTGTTGGCTGCTTTCTGGTAATGACGCGTTAGCGCCGGGTTACATTCTGGTTTGCAGGTCCATCGCGGCTGCCTGCAACTTTATGGAAGTGGTTTGTTGAGGTTGTTTGTACTTTGCCGCAATGGCATTAATCGCGGACTGAGGATCCGAAACTTCATCAGCAAGACCAGCAGAAATGGCATCAGCGCCGAAATAGATTCCGGCCTGTGTGTTAATCACCGTCTGAGGGGCAAGTTTCCGGTATTCCGCTACAGAGGTAATAAACGTCTCGTACATATCGTCAATCATCCTCTGGAACATTCCCCGAGCGTCTTCACTCAGTGGCTCATGTTGTGTACCGTTATTTTTGTTATCTCCCCGAAAAATCGTGGTGAATGTTAACCCCATTTGCTCTTCCATCCTGGAAGTATCCAGGTGTTCCATGATCACTCCAATCGAGCCGACTCCACTGGTCTGGCTGACTACAATTTTGCTGCAGGCCGAAGCGATAAAGTAAGCCGCAGAATAGGCGCTGTAGTTCACAATTGCAGTAATAGGCTTAGTTTGACGTGACTGGAAAATATAATCGGCCAGTTCCTTGCATCCAACCGCCGCACCACCACCAGAATTTATATCCAGCACAATTTCACTGATGGAAGGGTCATTTAATGCAGCATGCACCTGGCTACGTATGCGCTCATAGCTGGTAAGTTCCGAACACATTGCAGTAATTTGCCCACGACGTGGAACCAGAATGCCGTGAACAGGAATAACAGCCATTCCACCAGCTGGTTGAACCAAATCTGGCGCCTGATTGTTATCAGGATTCTGTGTCATGTGAATTCCAGCCTCTTCTGATAATCCCTGAATACGGGGAACCAGCACAGCTTTTACAGAATCCATTGTCTGTCGTGTCACGTAATGTGGAACACCAAAGACCATAGCCGCCAGATGCGGCAGATTAATTAAATTTTTTGTCATGATGTTTACCAGGTCAGCCCGCACTGCGGGTGATATTCAGTTTCTGGACAGAATAGAGTTGATTTCTGCCAGTTGTTTTGCTGTTGGCGTGTTATCGCCAGGTAAGATTTGTTTACTGTCGACCATATTCAGAGGCGTCAGGTATTTGTCCCCTCCGGCGATGGGTGGAAGGTTCTCCATGCGGCGAATGTCGTTAACCGATAACCAGCCCCACTGGCGGCCTAATGCATAAGATTCATAGCGTGACTTCTGATCACCGCGCAGCAGGCCAGAAACATTGAATTCAATGTACAGATCACTGCGCTCGCTGGGTAAAAGCAGATCGCGCATTAATGCGCCTTCATGGCGCTTCAGCCAGGCCAACAGCGTGTACATCACAAACTGCAGCCCCTGGTGCTCAATGTTGTTATTCGTGGCTTTCGCCAGCATCTGCACCATATGGGGCGGGATTTTATAGAGCCGGCACACTTCCTCCACGCCCCATTGACGGGACTGTAACAGCTGCGCTTTCTCATTATCCTGAGATAGCTGTTTGTAGCTCATCCCTTCCTGAAGCAATGCAACAGAGAATGCGTTCCTGACGCCGGAATATCTGTCCGTCCACTTTGCCAGCAGGCGGTCGATAGCATCCTGGCTTTTGATCGTCGGAGCGTCTTTTGGACGTTCAATAACGCCGCTCATCGTTGTACCACGGCGAAAGACCTGAGAAGCATGCTCCTCCACGGCGAGGTTTAGCCCAAGAACATCCGCGTTCGTCTGGATTGGGGAACTGCCGATATAGCCATCCAGTGAGAAGACCTTCACATGATGCATCATGCGCATTGGCAACGTTTCGCCAATTTCGGGTAGTTCATAATATGGCATCCCATCCGGGCCTTTCAGGACAATGACCTTTTGGGGATTAACCGGGATTAATTCGCGGGGATAACCTTTCCCGTCCCTGTCGATGATCGAGTAGCAATTTCCCTCCAGGCCAAGCAGGCCCTGCTGCTGTTCAAAGTATTCAAATGAAGTGTCTTTTTTGTTGGGCTCGGAATGAATCAGATCATATACAGGGTGGTCAGTCGCCCGTTCACGGCCTCCGTTAGCGCCTCGCCTGTAAAGTTCACACGGCAGCTGCGCCACCGATTCTGCCAGAAGCGTTACACATGCCCGGACCGCCGATAACGCCATTGCGGTTTCAGAAGTGATAACGATCCCCGCCTTGCTCTGGCTGGAACTCACACCACCCAGCATCGCCTGCCAGAAACTACCACCAGACTGAGATTTACCCCGAAACATCTGGGGAATGAACATTATTCACCCCCTGATTTAATTACGCTGGCAGACATTGATTTCGCGATTAAAAATGACCACAGCAGGCAGATTGAACCGCCAGTAATAAGCCCGGCTGCAGGTGAAATAAGCCAGGCACCGGCAGACAGTAACGCGGCTCCGGCAAGGCCAATAAAAAAACTTAAAAACGTCATTAGCATGCTACATCTTCCTCGTCGTAAACGGATGAATTACTCGCCCGGCTATTCAACATTGCCCGTCCGATTGCCATAATTAGCGAAACCGCGCCATCGATTTTGTTTTCGTTATGCTCTTTGATGGGTTTAACCACATCGTCATTACCGGGCAAATACTTCCCGACGACGTTGCTGATACACCAGCTCATAATCGGGTTCCCGTCGTGATGAAAGCGGCCTGACTCAATGGCGGCTTCCAGCTCCTTCGTCGGATCAGACATATTGGTGTAGTTCTGAACAATAGTGATCGGATTAAGGCTTTCATCAGCCAGATCATGTGAAAGCCCCGTCGCGCCGAACGGGTCAATCGGTGACTCACTGACTGGGTTGAGCTTGTTTGCCGCCTTGGCCTCTTCAAGGATGTAGCGGTAATCAACTTCAGCGCCATCAGTAACTGTAAGCAGTCCCATTTCAACCCATTTCTGAAATCGCTCCGCAGTACGACGATCTTCGTTCTTTTCAACGCTGAATACTGCGTCGTAGGGAACCCAGAAGCGGGGAGCAACGCTGTAGTAATGTGTCTTGCCGTCAATTTCCCTGGTGAACAACCGCGCCATACTGTTCATATCCAGCTTGCGCGCCAGGTCGAAAGACAGAACACATGGCTGTCCTTCGAATTGCTCCAGCGTAAGTGTCTTATCCTCACAGTTCTGCCAGGAAACCAGGTTGTAGAAAGCAGCACGGGCTGCAACCCAGATGTTGAGGTGTTTAGTTTTAAATACACCAGCCTGACGGGCGTTATTAATAGCTCTCTGTTGCTGGCTGAGGAGAAAGTCACGATAGACCGACACGCCCATATTCGGGTTAGCTTTTTCCAGCACTTTAGGATCGGTCCAGTCATCCCCCTCGTCGACGGTGTATATCACGCCGAACAATTCCTCATTCGGTACTGTGCCATTCAGCATCTCAATCACTTCACGCCGTTTGTCGTAGCATGGACCCTCAATGTTGTAACCCGCCGTCGTGATCGCCCACATTAGTGGTTGTCGCCGCGCCCCCATACCCGTCAGCATAGTGGTGTAGAGCGAATCTGTGGGATGTTCGTGGTACTCGTCAACAATCGCACAGTGCGGCGAAGCGCCGTCCCCAGGGTTACCAATCAGCGGCTCAAAACGCGCGCCATCTTCTGGCCGGTTCAGGTTGGACGCATTAACTTCAATCCCGAACGCTTCCACCAGCAGCGGGGTGCGCTTACACATCAGACGAGCTGGTCTGAATACTTCCCACGCCTGTTTTTCAGTTGTGGCCCCGGAATATACTTCAGCGCCAAACTCGTTATCACAGGTAAAACAGTACAGCGCCACACCTGCCGAAATAGCTGATTTCCCATTTTTACGCGGTATCTCCGTGTAAACCTCGCGAAATCGTCGAAGCTTCGACCCTTTCTGGACCCAGCCAAAGGCGCAGCACACAATAAACAGTTGCCATGCCTCCAGAGTGATCGGCATCCGCTTGAATGCCCACTCTCCTTTTGTATGTGGCAACAACTGGATAAATTTCGCGGCCTTTTCTGCCATGTCTTTATCGAAGCGGTAACGAAATTTCTTACTCTTTTCAGCCGCCATGTCATCGATATGACGCTGGCAGGCCTGAATGACAAACTGGCACGCCGGAATTTTCCCCCGCACAACGTTGCGGGCGTATTGATTCGCGGCGTTTACGTTGGGGTACGATTTCCGGCTCATGAGTTGATCATCTTCAGGAATGGGTTAGAGGTTTTCTTCTGTCCGGCAAGGCCGATTAGGCGTTGTCGACTGCTGGGATCAAGGCCAAGCATGGAGCCGGTAGAGCTCATCTCCGATTCCTGCTCTTTCTTTGCGGTTAGCTCAGGGTTTTTTATCTTCCCCCCCATAGCACCAGTGATAGTCAGCCCTTCTCTGGCGATATTTTTAACCGCCCTGCGCCAGAACTCATATGCAACACACCAGCGCTCAAGTACGGCAAGATCGGTAACACACAGTAATCCCTGTCCACATAATTCTTTCGTGGTCAGTTCCCACATGACGGCAGCCATTGGCAGACCATCATCCTCAGAAAACCAGTCAGGTGGTGCCACACCTTTAATCGGTGTGAATACAGGTTCCTCTTTATTCAGGGCTCGTTTGCCGGGGTTCCCTGCCAGCTCCTTGCGCGCCGTTGGCTTAGGGCGACGCCCGGAACGCCCCGCCGTACCAGCCATAAGCGACACTCCTGGTTAAATTTCATTTTTCGCGGGTATAAAAATACGAGGAAGCGGGCAGTCCTAAAGCGCGAAAGGGGTCAGGGATTTTATCCCCCCCTCCCCCTTGAAGATGACAGCAAGAAAGCATGCAAAAGCAGATACTGGTCATCCATCAGGATGTTCAGCATAGTGTCTTCAGTTATTCTCAATAAATAAACGATGGAGTCTAAGAAATGGATAAAACTAGAAAATATGATAGAGCCTTACAACTTGAGATCCTCAACGCTCTTATAGATTGTGCTCCTAACTCTTTAAACAAGGCACAGGAGCGAGACCTCATTGAGAAGTTTGATAACTATGATCACTTTGTGGCGTGCATGCTATATCTTGAAATGCATAGTCTTGTTTCTACACCTTTCGTACGCAGCGAAACAATGGCTGGCGTTGATTTTATCTTCAACGCCCCATACTGCAACATTACAGAGAAAGGAATTGATTTTCTTCTTGATGATGGCGGCTTAAGTGCAATCCTTAAGGTTCAAACCGTTCGGTTACACAATGACACGATTGTTGCCCTTGAGGATATAATCCGTGTCGCAAATATATCTGAAGATCAGAAGAAGGGATTGATTTCAAAACTCCGAGAGCTTCCGGGAGACGCCATAAAACATTTGACCCTACAGTTACTGACTCAGGGGGTTCTGAATCTGCCGAACGCACTTCGACTAATTCAAACAACCCTCCAGTAGGGCTAAACTCGTCAGAGGGGCGAATTAACTCAAATTTGCCCCATCCCAGTGTTTTACTTAAAAACACCCAAAATTCCTTCCGGGTATCTGCATGAATGTAGAAACAGTTCTTATGCATTACAGCAGTGAATATTATCATCGAATATGTTCTCTTGCTGTCTTCGCTCTGTGGCATTCCCAGCACAACGACTCAAGATTGGAATCGTCATCAGTGCCGCCATGAGCTTTTGGGATGATGTGGTCAACGCTGGTCGCTTTCTTCGCTATCTTCTGCCGGCGATGGTTCTGACACAGGTATTGATCACGCTGTAGGACACGCTCCCGTATGATTTCCCAGAGCCGACCATATCCTCGATCCTGTCTGCTCTTACCTGCCTGATAGTTTCTCCAACCATCACCAACATGCTGTTGTCGGTGTTGGTCACAATACCCACTGGCATCGTTGGTGATTGCCGCACATCCTTTGTGCCGGCATGGACGCTTAGCTCGGGCTGGCATCGGTATTGTCCTGTCTGTTGAATAAAGTTTTTGTCGTACGCGGAAAGAAACTGGAAACGGCCACTAACGGAAAATTTTCATAAATAGCGAGAATCTGCGCGGTCGCCGCCCCGTAACAGGCCGGAACACCGGAAAGGTCCCCGTAAATGAGAATGAATATCGTTTTCTCTAGATAATGCTTAGAACAGGATCATCTACCGGTATCGGGCCAGTCCACAATTCAGTTGGCCGTGCAGATGTGTTAATCAGTCCTAGCTAATCGCACCAGTTCATTGGGGGGGACCGGATTTGGCATGTTCGGTGAGGAACTGGTCTTGCAGCGCTCCCCAGTCCGGTTTTGCCATGGTTCTATTCCTATGGTTCAAGCCATTAAAAAAGCCACCCGAAGGTGGCCTTTGTGATGGCAATGAAATTGTTACCTTAAGAAAGCAATTATTTATCTAGGGCTGCCTGTATTGCATCTGCCAATGCTTCAACTTTTTTCGTTACATGCTCTAAATCGTAGCCTGATTTCACACCAGCAATCGCAGTTGCGGATGCAACCGTTGCTTTGGAAATTTCAAGAGCTGCCTGGACAGCCAGTAAGCGTTTTCTATCTTTTTCAGCTGGTCCGTTTCCGAAATATCCCTCTAACATAGTAACTCCTTATCTATTATCAACATGGTATGTATGGCATAGATAATTTGATGTAATTTCATAGCAGTTTCAACATGATTATCACAGACTTTCAGCGTATGCCTGCTGCAATCAGTATGATGATGACAATAAAAAAATCGTCAAAAACCGATTATCTAGCTTGTTTCATTGCTTTTTTTTCTGCGGCCAAGGCAGTGATAGCTTCAACTCTTAGCTGCCTTTCATGCCTTTCTATGTACCATTCTTGAATAAGTAGCTCTAGTAGACCGATAAGCATTTCCGCTTCGTCTGGATCAACATCAACGATCACGTTAATGTCATTTTCCATATGAGCACCAATATTGCCAATATTGCGAATAGCATCAATGGCTTTCCACATACCAGATTCTATCTGGCCCTCAATGGCTTTTATCTCATCGACCAATCTTGCTGGTTTGACATTCCAAACATTCCTGATCATCCCCTGAAGACATCGACGCGAGAGTGTCGCTGATGCCTTTGGCGAGAGGTCTTTAATCAAAACGGCTTCTTTGTAATCTGCAAGTATTGGGGCAGGAACATAGTCAGGAAATTGTTTGTATTGTCCATTTGGTCTGTTTACCCAAGATTCGATTTCCTTAGTTGCGTGGTAGAAACCTCCCACAAGCTCTGCAGATGAAACCCTCGAGGCATATGTGAACTCTTTGCATTCAGGATTTGGGCAAACATTAACCCATGACTCAAACACCAGCGCTCCATACTTAGTGTCAGCACTAATAGCGAATTCGTTATCTTTCTTTTGAATTTTTTCGAAAACTGAAAGATGCCCGCAATATGGGCACTGCCAAGAAGACATAGAAACCTCCACATGTATGTGAAGGTTAATATATTTCAATTCATCGTATTAATAAACGAGCAATAGCTACTTAAGGCACTGATTAGCGATGAACTCCTGTAATGTCCTCAATGCTGCCTGGTCATTGATGATTCCTGAGCGGATACCGAGAACGTTTCGTCCAGCAACTGGAGAGAGTTCGATGGCGGCATCATTGCCCATGCTGGAGGAGCTGGTGGTTTCGGTTGAGGCTGGCACTGGACACTTGCCTTTGACGTACACCCGCCCACCATTATCAAGCTTGCGCTGCAGAGCAGTATTTTCAGCATTCGCATCTGCTAATTCCTTCGTGTATTTAGCATCCAGTGCAGCAACTTCTCGCTGCCTAGTTGTCATATCTGTAATGGTAGTGTTAGCCAAATTCAGAGCCTGAGTTTTCTCATCACGCTGCTTCTTGTATTCGGTGGCGTTATCGCGATAGTGATTAACAGCCCAGCCAAGTGATACGATGATGCAGATGACCGCACCTAAGATAATTGTGGATAGTCGACTCACAGGCCTATCCCCCAGCACGTCAGCGCGCTTTCCTGGTCTCGCCTTTCTACCTGCCCATAGCAGCCATTTTTCTGGCCTTTGGTCAGACGACAATCGCGGCCACCGTCTTTAATCCACCAGCGGATCGCTTCACAGGCTCCTTTACGGTCGCCAGCATTGATGCGCTTATAGAACGTAGACGGGAAGCATTTTCCGGGACCGATGTTATACGGACAAAAAGATGCGATCCCGGCTTTCTGTGGTTCGGTCAGTGGTACCTTGATATTTCGCCCAACCCACGCCAGCGCTTTATCGCGTTCAATGGCGTTTACCTGGGCACATTTCTCTGCTGACAGCTTCATGCCCTGAACTACCGGCTTACCATCAACCATCGTGGCGCCACGGCAAATGGTCCATATACCAGAGCCGTCCTTGTACGCTGTTGTGCTGTTACCCTCTTTCTCATCCAGAAACTGATCGAGAATCACGGGCGCGGAAGCCCCGGCAAGAATCAAACCAACGACCGCTGCGCTCAGTTTATTCTTCAGCTTTGGTGACATTACCATTAAGCCGGTCCTCCCTTTCCTTTTTCCTGTAATACCAGTTCACTG
>NZ_JAOWCV010000038.1:221696-1233489 GCF_030336805.1 Citrobacter sp. Cb023
AGCCGGTCAGCGTGGTTCCTGTTCCATATGAAAGTCTGCTGTAAATGGTGCTCATTCTGGTCATAGCCTCACCTCCGATTCTTCGGATGGCGCTGTGTGTGATTAAAGGGTCAGGCTTCACGGGCTGGATTTATCAACAAAGCACGTAGCGGATGATTCCCGTGAGCCTGAAATGAAAAAGGCCGCCAGTTGGCAGCCTAAAAATGATGTTTGATAATTTTTCCATCGAGCAAGGTTAGACTAGCCAATTACAGTAGCTTGCTCTCCAATTCAATTCCTGATCTACTACTTGGTTCTAGCAACCAATGAAAAAGGATAGATCGTGAATAATGGGAAAAATGAACGATTCAGAGTGTACTTATCCAGTTTTGATGCGGATATTGCAGCACTAACAGAAGCCTGTAAAAGTATCAGCAACAGTCTTAACTCTGTTTTGGAGAGCACAAAAAGAGAGGGGTTTATAAACCCGATTCAAGTTTTCATAGATTCTTTAACACTGAATCAGCCCGAAACACATTCTAATATCTGGGTAGCCGTTAATTCATCATGGCAGATTGCAGAAGAAGCCAGGCTAAAACTTGAGAAATTTGGTTATAAGACTGGTGAAATTATTTAAATATCCTCCGGCATAGCCGGAGGTTTTTCTGATACGCCTATAAGGCTCTGTTTCCAGTTGCGTCCTAACAGGCGCATACGATCTTACATATACATCACACTTCGTTACTTATGACCCGTGAACGGGCTACCCGGATAAATGCGCCAAACACCACACCGTAATCGGTTCCGGTTAACAGTTCATAGACACTGGCCCCCGTCAGGACACCACCAGCCAGCCCAGTACCGGAAATCGGATCGGGCATTTAGCCCCCTCTAAATTGCTGTGAGTCCTCTCAGGAATGAGGGGAATAAAAAAAAGGCCGCCATGCGGCAGCCTCGAAGTAAGTACGGTTGTTTACAATGGTGGAGAGAGAGGACCTTCTAACACCTCTGCTTCACCGTTATGGCAAATGTCATCGCCTCTGGTCAGATGCCAAACACCTGTGATTATTTTCCCCGTTTCCAAGTCATCAACAGTGTCATTCGTGTAGTACGCTACCTGTACAACACCGACATGCTGAATCCAGTAATACCCTTCTTTCATAAGCTCCTCCGCGATACTCAGCAGATAGTATAGAGCAGTACAAATAATGCTGTGGTGCAGGAAGCCACAACTTAATCTTTGCTATAAAGTAATTTCGAAAGATGACGATAATGGGTAATAAATGTAAGGCCGGAGGAACCACCATGAGCATGACAGTTAGCACTTTGGGTCAGGACATACTGCAAAGCACAGTAAAACAAGCACCTTCAAGTACTGGCAACTCTGTTTCACAACAAATTCAAAACCTGAAAAAACAAATTGGTGAGTTGACAAAAGAACTCAGCGCCATGGGTTCAAAAATAAATGAAGTAACCTCCGAAGATGAGGCAAAACTGCTTAAACAGCAGATGGAGATGATTCAAAGGCAAATCGAGTCTATGTACGCAAAAATTGCTCAATTACAAAAACAAGAAGCAGAAAAAAACCAAATGGCGTCGGGTGCATTACCTACGGTAAGTGACAAATCAAGTTCGAACGTTGCAGGGAATAATACTAAAAATATTGATGTCTACGTTTAGCAGTGACCCCCTATCATTTTTCCTCTGAGTTAGAAACGAAAAAGGATTGTGAGAACTTGTTTTCGAGTTAACGATTTCAGATCGGCGATATGACAGGGGTACTGGTGCTATGCACCTCGCGAATACCCCTGTCGTATCGCCGGAAACCAAAAACCCCGCTGTGGCGGGGTTCTCGTTATGTTCAAATTGTTCGCTTTTTGTCGCTGCCATAGTGGCGCAGCTCTGCCAAGCATGAATAAATTATCTGATTTTCTGGCCCGTTTTCAACACCATTATCAAAAAAATAGCATCAATAGCTAAAAAATGATTTCAGTGAGTCTATTCAGATAACAGTTTGCGTGCTTCCAAAAAGACCTTTGCTCTGAATATTTCCAGGCACCAGCGCACGCGCTTTCTCGCCTCCCCATCAGTTAACCATGGCGCAATCGCCTGCAACTCCCGGGTTATGTCTGAGATTTTTTTTCGGGTGGTGTAATACTGAAGACCGACCACATAAACCGGATCATTAATATCCAGCGCCTGCAGTACGCATTGCTCAACAAAATCGACATCATCATTATGCAGGGCTTCATCAATCACACTAGCGGATGACTGCGGCCAGAGAATGCTATGTGCCCTGTTCATTGCCTGCTGTCCACGGAATCCCTCTTCTCTCGCCTGATTTAACGCAACAGTGAATCGCTCTAACGCCTTATCTGACCAAATCCGTCCTTTAATAACATTCCAGCATGCATGACTTCGCAGCAAACGGGGTGCAGTTTTTCCTCCCACACCCTCGCCCCATATAGTGAGCAGGGATTTAATCCATCCGGACTGGATCCCTGTAAGGAGAATACATTTACCCAGCCAGCTTTTGCGTGGAGCAGAAGCCGCTTTACCCAGCGCTTCCAGATGATTGCGGCGTTGACGTGGTGTCATCCTGTTCTTCTCCTTACGCCAGAACGCCGAGCCCATAAGCCCGGTCCAGCACTCTGATAATCATTACCGGCTGAGGCACATGCTTTCGCTCAAACTTCACCGGGTCGTTATGTAGTTCTGTATGGCACTGACGACACAAGGGGATCGCGAAAATATCATGCGCCTTCGTTGCCATCCCTCCCTGCCCCCAGCCGATTAAATGGTGTGGGTCATCTGATGGTTTGCCGCAGCATTCGCAGGGCTGTGTTTTAATCCATGCAAGATATCTGGGGTTCGCCCAACGGATCCTCTTCGGACGTTTCATATAGGTTTGCGGGGACTCGGGATCTACCAGGACACCGACTACGGGTTTAATCGCTGGAACTTGCGCTGGTGGCATGTTCACGGTTACTGCGTTGGCTCTGGCTGTAATGATGCTGGTGGCGGTTACACCCGGTTCGATATCGCATTCACGCATGACTGAATGATGCTCTTTCGAAGGAATACGTAGCGACCGACTGGCTGCTGATTCGGGAATTGCGTCGGTAACTCCCATTCGAACCGCCCACCAGCAAAGCTCAGCCAGCGACAACTCTCTGGAAGAATCCATATTTAGCGCCACCATGATGCTGTTAATAATCCAGTTAATAACATTACGTCTCGCCAGCTCTGCAAGTTGTTCGCTGTAGTGGTCACGCAGATGGTTATCACAATGTCCACACAGGAGAACCGATCCGGGTTCATGACGCAGAGTGGTTAACTCGTGATAATGGTAATTGCTGTGTGGCCACTGGCAGCAGCTACCGCCATAACGCAGAAGCCAGTAATCAAGACCACTAAAACCACCAGCAGCCTTTATAACTTTTTCATCCTGGAAGAACGGCCACAGGGATTCGTCACTGGCCAGCGGCTGGCGAACGTCAGGAACAGGGCCTGCAGGCAACCTTTCCATGCTTGCAGGCTGACTTTCCACCAACACACGTTCACAACTGAATAATGACATCAGCTCGCTGCCCGGCTTGAGCAGCACAATTCCAAGCTCACGTGCAACCACGGGTTTAAGCAGCGCCCTCATTCTGCTATCTCCCCGATAATTATTTGTCCCTTCTCTCCCCATAATTTAGTGACACGTGAATCCCAGATGTGAGCGTCATCTTCGTAAATAGCATCCATCAGGGCTTTCATCATATTGTCGAAATCAGGTTTAGTCTGGTGTGGTTTACCGTTGAACTCAGCCCGTTTCTTTTTGCCCCAGCTCGCCGGCATCGGAAGAATGAAGGTGACGTGTGAACCGCTTTCCGGCAGCTCAACACCCTGCAGACGAACTTCATCACAGAAAGCCCGGTAACGCAGAACCTCGGGACGCTTTTTCCATTTGTCAGCGCGCGTCATTCTGGGCTTGCCCATTGGGGTGATATCGTAGACTTTCACATTCACCTCCAGATCCGTTGTTGCCAGGTTCTCTCCTGACGCGGAGGCTTAGATGCTTCTGGCAAGAACGCGCTGATCGTCCAGTGAATGAAGTCATTATCCAGACTACGCTCTGTCTTAATCTGCTTTGCGCGATAGCGGGCTTCCAGTTCATCAGCCTGCTCAGTGGTGAGTTGAGTATGTTGAAACCAGCTTTTCTTCATAACGCACCTCTGGATGCGGCAAAAAGAAAATCGCTGGCGTTAGTTAACGTCAGTATGTGGGATTGCTTGAATTGATCTTGCGCCATGGGCTTTTCTCCTGTGGCGCAGCAGGTATAGGTTGTTCAGGCCTATGACGGGAGTGTAACAGATTTTTGGGTAACGCGATAACCAGCCCTTTCCAGCATCTGAGTAAACAACGTAGGTGTACCAATAATTTCATTATCCTGAAGAGGCAAAAATGACACCATGCTATCGCGTCGGTACATCAGGGCGCGCTCACACTCAGGAAATGATTGCAGCCTGGCAACGATGACTCCATCGTGACATCTGATGACTGCGTAGCCTTTTTTGGGCAATCCTAATTTTTCTTTCACTTAAACTCCCCCATGCAAACGGGATAAAAGTAACACCCAAAATAATTAATAAAACCAGTCGTCAGCACTTTCCCAGGTTTCCTGGAGGATAGTCTCTATTTTCTTTTTATCTTCCTTGTCACCACCAAGAACACTTAAGCCATCAGAGCCTGTACGACGTATGCTCAGGCTGCAGTTCTCATACTGATTACCCAGCCTTTTAAGTAACTCTTTCTCCAGCGCCGGCACTGCTCCCTTTGGAAGTTCTTTAGTACGATCAATGGTGAGTTCAACTTTCATATTAGCCTCCACTGCATATACTGTATATTTGTACAGTACACCGATACATTGAAATGATCAATGACTTAAGAGCACAAATTGTTAACCTTAGCCTATAAATGAGATGCAAAAAAAACCCGCCGAAGCGGGTTCAATCCAATGCGGACTTGTTGTTTTGACACCATTGTAAGTATTGAGATATCAACGTCCTTAAATTTGGATAACTGCTTTGATTGGGATTGATTGCGCAACTTTCATATGCTCGTCTCCCCCTGCAACTTTTTCAGGTTCTGTCTAACATACCCAATCAAAATAACAACTGTGTCAGGTATCCCATAATAATCGCCATGCCCAAAATAACGGTCAGAAATGCAGCAATCAAGGGTGTTTTGAACATTGATTTAAGCAGTATTACTTCCGTCAGACTAGCTCCTGCGCTACCAATAATCAGAGCCATTACTGCTCCCGTTCCCATGCCTTTATCCATCAAGACTGATGCCAACGGAATTACTGCCTCAGCACGTATATACAACGGTATTCCAATAATTGCACTTAGTGGAATCGCAAACGGATTATCATTCCCAGCATGAGCAGCAATCCACTCTGCAGGTATAAAACCGTAGATAAACGACCCTATAACAATACCTAACATCAGATAAGGTAATACATCTTTAAATTGAGTCCAGGCATCCTGAAATGCCAGTCGTATCGCACCAGGCTCTCTTACTACACTTTTCGGGAAGAATTGTTTATTTGTTTGGCCCGTCTCGCAGCTCAATTCACAATTTGTGCCCCGAAATGCTGAGAAACTCTTAAACGTTTCTTGTGGTTTAGAACAACTATTAGCCCCTATGTCCTGTTGATTTGATACAGAACAGCAAGCTGAAACACTCTGTAGTTTAGTTTCAGGAGTTTTTCCACTGCTAACACCACAACAGCTAGCCAGCGGTTTTGATGTTTCGACAATATGTCGGTCAAAACCAAGCACATCTAACAAAATACTTGCCAGTACGGAAACTGTTGCAGCTATAACAGCGTATAGCAGGGTAACTTTCCAACCAAAAGTAACCCACATCAGACCAATGATTATCGGGTTAAGCAGAGGTGAAACAAACAAGAATGTAAGTGTTGGACCGAAGCCTGCTTTTGCTGATAACAGTCCGCGTAACATGGGAATTGTAGAGCAGCTGCAAAACGGTGTTACAGCTCCTAACAGCGATGCAAGTATGTAACCTCTCCCCTTTCTCGCCCCTAACATTCTTTGAATCTTTTGGTCCGGAATTTTTTGCCTGATAAGGCTAACACCCGCACTAATCAGAAAAAAAAGCGCAGACAACTCGACAGCAAGAAACAAGAACATCTCTGCCGCGTTAGTAAACATAGAAATCCAGCTATTCATGAAACCCCCTATAAACCATATTTCTAGAATAATCGAATTATTGAGGTTAGATCAACATATTTCTGGTATTATCGAAATATCAATAGATGAGGAAGGTACCATGCAACTAGAAGAAGTAGCTAAAGCTATGAAAGAATTAGGACATCCAACACGTTTGTTTATTTTCAAACACCTTGTTAAAGCCGGTGAACAAGGTTTACCTGTAGGTGATCTACAAAAACAACTTGCGATTCCATCTTCAACACTGAGTCATCATATATCCGCACTTGTTTCCGTAGGTCTGGTCAAACAAAATCGCGAAAGCCGCTCCTTAATCTGCGTTTCTCAATATGACAAGTTAGAGTCGATTATTGATTTTCTACGCGAAGAATGTTGCATCAACAGTCCAAAGATTTAAATCGAGGCAATCCATTGTTTTTATTTGATAAAGGAGCCGCCTAAATAACAGGCGGCTCTCCTGTCGCTTATTTCAATTTTTTGCCTGCATCATCAACGACTTTCTCGCCATCTTCCTTGGCGAAAGCCCCTTTCTGAGCATCAGGAAGGATATCCAGAACAACTTCAGAAGGACGGCACAGTTTGGTTCCCAGCGGTGTTACAACGATGGGGCGATTAATCAGGATCGGATGCTGCAACATAAAGTTAATTAACTGGTCGTCAGTAAATTTATCTTCGGCAAGACCCAGTTCCTCATATGGCTCGACGTTCTTACGTAGTAACGCCCGGACGGAAATGCCCATATCAGCAATGAGTTTGACCAGCTCATCGCGTGAAGGTGGAGTCTCAAGGTAAAGAATAACGGTCGGCTCATTACCGCTGTTGCGGATCATCTCCAGCGTGTTACGCGATGTGCCGCAGGCTGGGTTGTGATAAATGGTGATGTTGCTCATATCAGTATCTCATTACAAAGTGAAAGAGAGACGTAGCGCCAGCGCGGCCAGCGTTACAAACAGCACAGGCAGAGTCATGACGATCCCGGTGCGGAAATAGTATCCCCAGGTGATGGTCATATTCTTCTGTGAAAGTACGTGTAGCCAGAGCAGCGTTGCCAGGCTACCAATAGGGGTAATTTTCGGCCCCAGATCGCAGCCAATGACGTTGGCATAAATCATTGCTTCTTTGATAACGCCCGACGCGGTACTGCCATCAATCGACAATGCGCCAATCAATACGGTAGGCATGTTATTCATGATAGAAGAGAGGAATGCGGTCAGGAATCCCGTTCCCAGCGTGGCTGCCCACAGGCCTTTATCTGCGAGTAAGTTCAGCACGTCAGACAAATATTCTGTCAGCCCTGCGTTACGCAGCCCATAGACCACCAGATACATTCCCAGCGAGAAGATCACGATCTGCCATGGTGCCCCACG
This sequence comes from Citrobacter sp. Cb023, assembly GCF_030336805.1. NCBI lineage: Bacteria > Pseudomonadati > Pseudomonadota > Gammaproteobacteria > Enterobacterales > Enterobacteriaceae > Citrobacter > Citrobacter sp. Cb023. Next base: position 229,285 of record NZ_JAOWCV010000038.1, read on the forward strand.
CAACACTTTACCGGTGTTAATGCCGTGACCTTTTTTTGCCACAGCAAACAGGATTGCTGCCCCTACTGCTGCAATGGCACTGACCGGAATACCCAGTGGTTCGAGTACAAAAAAGCCCACTAATAAAAGAATTAATACAATCCAACCTGTTCTGAATGTTGCCAGATCTTTGATGGCTTTTGCGGGCTCTTTCAGTCGTGCAATATCATAAGTGGGCGGGATATCTTTGCGGAAAAATAGATGCAGCATCACCAGAGTGGCGACGATGGCGGCGATATCCACCGGCACCATTACCGAGGCATATTCCGTGAATCCCAGTTTGAAGAAATCAGCCGAAACGATATTGACCAGGTTCGATACGATAAGCGGCAAGCTGGCGGTATCGGCAATAAACCCTGCGGCCATCACGAAAGCAAGTGTGGTGCTTTTACTGAAGCCAAGCGCCAGGAGCATAGCGATAACAATCGGCGTCAGAATAAGTGCCGCGCCATCGTTGGCAAACAGTGCCGCGACTGCCGCGCCGAGCAGAACGATATACGTAAACAGAAGGCGGCCACGACCGTTCCCCCAGCGAGAAACGTGCAGCGCTGCCCATTCGAAAAAGCCTGACTCATCAAGCAACAGACTGATGATAATAACGGCGATAAATGTTGCCGTCGCGTTCCAGACGATATTCCACACCACCGGAATATCAGCAATGTGAATCACACCCGATGCCAGAGCCAGTACGGCCCCCAGCGTGGCGCTCCAGCCAATCCCTAATCCCTTTGGCTGCCAGATAACCAATATGATGGTCAGGATAAAAATGGCTCCTGCCAGTAACATATAACCTCCTGAAAGGGCAGCAATGCTGCCCCGAATGATGGTAATAACTAACCCGCGAGTTGTTTGAGTTTATCGATGCCGGTTGGTTCTGACGCCAGTACGGGTACAAGTGCTACACGGCTGGCATGTAGATTTTTAACGCTCTCGATCTGCGGACGTTCCTGCTGCGCTCGCAAGCGGAGCAGCGGTGAACGGGTATCCGCGATGGAAAGGCTGTTATTGATAATCCAGCCCCAGGGGTGAATTCCTGCACGTTCAAGGTCGGCCTGTAAATTTGCCGCCTCAAGTACCGGCGTGGTTTCCGGTAGCGTGACCAGTAACACTTTGGTTCGCTCCGGGTCCTGCAGTTGCATCATCGGTGTGGTGAAATGGCCTTTTTCCCCCATTTTTCTGGCAATCTCGCGGTGATATGCCCCGGTGGCATCAAGCAGCAAGAGCGTGTGTCCGGTCGGTGCCGTATCCATCACCACGAAGCGCTTACCCGCCTCGCGAATCACCCGTGAAAAGGCCTGGAATACCGCAATTTCCTCGGTGCAGGGTGAGCGTAAGTCCTCTTCCAGCAGGCGTTTTCCCGCATCGTCCAGTTCTTTTCCCTTCGTCTCAAGAACATGCTGACGATAGCGTTCAGTTTCCTCGAGAGGATCGATCCTGCTGACCTGCAGATTGTTGAGGCTGCCGTTGAGGGTTGTGCTGAGATGCGCTGCAGGATCAGATGTTGTCAGATGGACATCAAATCCCATTTCGGCCAGTCTGACAGCAATGGCAGCCGCCATCGTGGTTTTCCCTACACCACCTTTACCCATCAGCATGATCAGGCCATGCTCATTACGGGCAATATCATCGACCAACGCAGAAAGTGACGGAATGTCAGGGCGCTGTTGAATGTATTCTTCAGAGAATGACGCCTCTATAGGCTGAGTGGAGAGAAGTCCGCTGAGTGCAGACACGCCGACCATATTGACCGGCTGGAGGAATAACGTGTCAGTTGGCAGACCGGAAAGATCAGAGGGAAGATTGGACAGCGCCTCCTGTTCACGGTCCCATATTGCCGCAGCCAGTGTATCGTTTGCTGCTTCAGTTTTGGGCAGAACGCCGTTGATGACCAGGTACTGATTTTTAAGACCGATGGCGGCAAGCTCCAGATGAGTCCGGGCAACTTCCTGCAACGTGGATTTTTGCAGACGAGCAACCAGAACCAGTCGGGTACGTGCTGGATCAGATAATGCTTCAACAGCCTGGGCATACTGTTCACGCTGTTTTTCCAGACCGGCCATCGGGCCGAGGCAGGACGCACCCTCGGGATTGCTATCAATAAAGCTACTCCAGGCACCTGGCAACTGGAGAAGGCGAATGGTATGACCCGTCGGTGCGGTATCAAAAATGATATGGTCAAACCGGGTCAGTAGAGAAGCATCTGTCAGTAATCCGGTAAATTCATCAAAAGCCGCAATCTCTGTTGTGCATGCCCCCGACAGTTGTTCGTTGATGCTGGAAACGACGTCATCAGGCAGGATGCCTTTAATGGGGTCAACGATTCTGGCCCGGTACTGTTGTGCAGCGGCCTGAGGATCAATCTCAAGAGCCGATAATCCTGGAACAGAAGCTACTGGCTGAATGGTATTGCCAATCGTCTGTCCAAACACCTGACCTACGTTTGAGGCCGGATCGGTACTGACCAGCAGCACCCGTTTCCCCTGTTCTGCCAGACGGATCGCCGTGGCGCATGAAATAGAGGTTTTACCAACGCCTCCTTTACCAGTAAAAAACAGATAAGGGGGGATATTCTGTAAGAAGTTCATATGTCCTCCTGACATACTTAACAACAAGAAGTATTACCACCACAGCAGATTGTTGGCGCTAATCCCACTTTCTCCAGTGGAATGCCAAACCAGCGAGCCAGCTCAGCGCGTTTCGGATAACGCCCAGCCATCACTGTTTCGCCATCCAGTAACAACAATGGCAAACCTTCTGCCCCGGAAGCCTCTATAAACGCTTTGACCTTCTCGTTCTGTACAAAGCTCATCGGTTGTTGTGCGAGATTGAAACGCTCAATTTGTACACCACGTTGTTTGAGCCATTGTACATCCGCAGAAAAATCGACCAGAGCCTGATCAACATCTGTACCGCAGACTCCGGTGCTGCAACACATCGCTGGGTCAAATACCGTTAACGTTTTCATTTCAATACCTCACATTTGAAAAAACATATATGTTCAGGCAAATTTTTTAGATGCAGACAGCCTTCCCGCTACCAGAGCAGTTGGCTGAAGCCAGCTTACGGGCGATGGCCTGAACGTCGTCCTGTTGGCTTAACCAGGCCTGCTCAATAATCTGAGCAGCCCAGGAAGGAATATGCGGGGATAAGCGGTAATGAACCCATTTCCCCTGCTTGCGATCCAGCAATAATCCACTTTCCCGAAGCATCGCCAGATGGCGGGAGATCTTGGGCTGAGATTGTTCCAGCGCAGTGCAGAGATCGCACACGCACAACTCTCCCATCTCTCTAAGCAATAACACGATACCCAACCGGGTTTCATCTGAGAGATTTTTGAAAAGTTGTAGAGAAGTTAGTTCAACCATTTTAATCTCCTGAATTCTCTCCGTAGTTTCCTGCAATAGTTGAGTGCCGTCAACTATCATATTCGAAAATTCAAATATGATAGTTACGTGAATTTCATTTCGTGTTTACAATTTGTTTATTCTTCAATTCGTTAACCCTGCCGCTTTTCGACGCCTGTATTCATCCATCAGTAGTTGCGCTGGCGTTGGTCCCGCCGGATGGTGCGGCGCCGCCAGTTGACGTCGAATTGGTGGCACACTTAGTCCGTTACCAACATGCTTCGACCACTTCGTAAGTAACTTTTCCGCCAGTCGTTTCAGTTCCCCCTCTGTCATTTGTCGTTCAACGCCCGTTCTGCGCATTTCGATGCAGATGTGATACAGCACGGGCTGAGGCCATGGATATTTATCGCTTCCTGAATACCGATATGACTCATTGCGCCAGCGCCGGTATTCCGTCATAACCTGCTCCGATGTCAGTCCGAATGGATTCGCCCCACTCTCTGAAACCAGAGAAACAAACTCAGCCAAGTCAGGCGGCCATGTATTTCCCATCGCGCAGCGCTCCATGCACTGCTGACAGACCAGCCGAATTTGAGGTTCAGTCATCGAACCTATCTGGGCTATCCAGATAGGCGAAGGCTCCGCCCCGTTTTTCTGGGTCCATCGGTTCGAATACACCTCCCCCATGACCTGCCACAGTCGCCAGGCTGTTTCCGTCGCCATCAAGTCCATTCCTGCGGCGCCACTCTGCGTGTGCTGACTGAATTTGCTGAACTGCCCGGGATGCTGTTGGTTCGGATCCTGCTCCCACATGACTGTTACCTCCGGTTTCTGGTTTTACCTGCGTTCTAACCCGGGCTACATGTCGGGCAAATTTTTGTTCCCACTGGATTTGTGTAAAAACTTTCCCTTCCGACTCCCAATACGCGGTGAATTCTGCGAGTTCAGTCAGAAGGTAATCTGGTTCAGGCAGGGAGATACCCCACGATGCAGCGCGCTGTCGGAAGTCTCTGGAGGGAAGCCAGCTATCTGTCATGCTGAATTTCCCGATCGGTTCATCAACACCGTCCAGGTATCGGGGCATGGCCGGGGATGGCAGTACATCCCCATTCGGATTTTTCATCGCGCCCGCGTTAAGAGAGGGGTTTAAGATCTGTTTACTGCTTACTGCTTTCTGGATACCTGATGGCAAAGGTTTAGCCAAAGACTTAGCCTTATCCTTAGGCAAGGCGAAAGCCTTATCAAAAGCCGTCCCCATAGCGTCAGAAACCCCGTAGCAGGCGGCTTTGAGAGCTTCATATGCTTTATCTTTCAGTGAACATTCAGGCAGTAATTCAAACGATCTTGCCCATGATTTGATCACGTTCACTGATGCTGGCGGGTTATGTTTCACCGCGTTAGGCAACCAAAAAACTCTGGCTTTAAGGTCGGCTTCCACCATACCTAACGCTATGGCTTCGCCTAAGGCTAAGTCGAAGGCTTCGACATCCCAGTTTAATTCTTCGGCCATAGCCGCCCTTCCCGCCTTATACAGCCCGGGAATAATCCCTGTGAATGGACCCGTAAGCAGGTAAATAAACAGACTCTGCCCACTTGGCGGGAGTGGTGATAAGGCTCGAAACTTAGGATCATCCCACATGGTGATCTTCACCTTACGGTAAGGCTCGTTACTAGCCTTACTCTTAGGCATGGCCTTAGCCAAAGGATTAGGCATACTTCACCCCGCGAGTTGCAGTAATAATGGTCATTGGTCAAAACTCGATTAAAACAATTGCGGCGCTACGGCGCTTATACTCGCCAGTAATGGTCCCGCCGCATCAGCTGGTAACATGTTGAACAAAGCGATGGCTGCTTCACGAATTTCCTTCTCCAGTTTCTGTAACGGAGCGCCGATTAATTTCGCCTGATGTGCCTCACTGCATTCTTTGATAGCGCTTGCCACCAACTCCGCTTCTGTGCTCGCATTACTTAGCCCGTGCTTCCTGGCAATCTGAACTGGCATAGCAGCAATGATTGAGCCTGACAGCTGCATAACGTAAGCCGTATACTTTTCTGACCCCCCTTCGTTTTTCAGATATCGGAATAAATTCTGCTTATTAACAGCAATTCCGCGGCCATCTGCCTTGGCCCACTCTTCAGCCACCAGCTGAGCGATCCGTTCCTGTGCCTGTCCTGGTAATGTCGATTCCCATTCACGAACGGCTGCCAATATGACGCGGTGCTGAATGCTGTCACGGCGCTGGGGTTTAAAATGATTTTGCGATTTCACCGGAGCGGCTAACCGTGTTTTATTATGGGTATAAGCTACTGATTGCATCTTTCAGACCTCACTTTGTGGCGGAAATACACTATCAAGAGAGCAGGTGCGCCCTAACTCGTTAAGCTTCTCCACAATTAATCTGCATTCCGGTAGTCCAGGCTGGCGTGTCCCGTTCTCATAATTTGAGAGTCTTGACTGACGCCACCCGAATAATTTGGCTAATTGCTCTTGAGTTAAACCGAGCGCTTGCCGTTCTTTGGCGATGTTGTTCATCTTGTCCTCACATATAGTGTTTAGCTGAATTAAACACATAATGTGTTAGATAGTCAAGACGAAACGTTCTTTGAGCGATAACACGTAACGTGGTAAAAATCAGTAATGAATATAAACACTGCAATTGCCGCCAGACTGAAGCAGTTACGCGAACAGAAAAATATGTCGCAATCTAAACTCGCAGAGTTATGTGGGTGGGCTCAGTCGCGCATCGGGAACTATGAAGCAGGTCGCCGCAATGTTGGCGTTGACGACGCTATAACAATATCGAAAGCTCTCGGTATTAGTCCGGCAGAGCTAATGTTTGGTGATGATCACGCCGAATCATGGTTAACGCCTAAACACCGTAAGTTAATCACCCTTTTTGACCAGTTACCGGAGTCTGAACAAGACAAAATGATCGATACCTTTCAATTGCGACTGAAAGAAATTGATGAATATGTCGAGAAGTACCTTCGAGGACGATTCAAGCCAACAGACGACTAAGCAACAATTTTAAGCTACCTAACCAGCCTATTTGGCTGGTTTTTTTATGCCTATCCCCTTCCCTTTTCCCATATCGTTTTCATCCATACAGCTTTAAACACATGTCGTGTTGACTTATAAACACATTTAGAGTTTAAATATAAACACAGTTTGCAAAACGTCATCAAGGCAGGATGCCCACGAAGTAGCTGCCGGCGGCATACGAATCACCGGATGAGATGACAGGCATTAACACGCAGCAGGTTCAACGTTCCGCCAGCCTGGCGACAAGGGCAACACAAGAGGATAAATCCATGATCGATTTCGCACGTAAACCAGTGCGGTGTCAGGCCGTACATCTAAATCGCATTGAAGTAATCATTCGACTGATTTGCTACACGCTTGCCCAGAAGGGCGACCCGTCTGCCGACCAACAGACTGCTGTTCGTTCATAACGAGTTTGACCAATGGCTGTTGCCAGCCTCATGCCCGGTGCACAGGGCATTGTGATGGTAATACCACCATCGTAACCAAACAGGAGACGAAGACCTGTTCTGGTTAAATTGGAAAAGTGTTCTTTGCCCGTCCCGTGGCGGGCTTTTTTCCGGAGGTTTTTATGTCAGCTAACGATCTGGCATTGCGCTTCAGCAGCGCACCAGCCGAGGCATTAATCGGGGTTTTGCCTGTTCTGGAAGTAAAAGAAGCATTACGTGAAGAAGTTGAAAGTGATGTGATGGATGAAATCTGGACTGAGCACAACTTTGAAATGGAAGCGATGGGTGAACAAGTTGATGAAACAGCCAGGCTCGCTCGTAAGTTTGAATGTGCGGCTGAAGCTCTTGGAACGGCGATCAAACTTGCTCTGACTCTCCCACATAATGAGGCAATGCAGGTTCTGAATGACGCCTTAAACGATAACCCGGGATACGGTCGCGAACCGGCAAAGGATGCATGATGGAGTTTGGAATGAAACGCGTGGTGGCTTCTGTTCAGGTCGTTGCCATCCTCAACAGGATTTACAACGGCAGTCCGGTTTCCATCGCATCTATCAGTAAAGAATCAAAGCTGTCTGTGTCTTACCTCGAGCAGATTTTCTCGAAGCTGCGCAGCAGTGAAATCGTCACCAGCCAGCGTGGCGCTGGTGGCGGGTACCACCTTAGCAAAGCAAACCCCAGCGTGGCTGACGTCGTTCGCGCCGTTACTCACACGCCTGATTCATTTGAGCCCGTGCTGAATGCTCTGGAGTGGGTCCCCGTCGCACAGCTGGCGCAGGGAAAATCCCCTACCCCATAAAGCACAAAACCCGCGCAAGGCGGGTTAAGTACCCGGTCAGCCGACCAAAGCTTTCCGGAACGAGTTTTGACCAATAACCACTACCTTAGGCGGCGATCATCAGCTGCCGGGTATCTTACAATCCTATGGAGCCCGAACGCAATGTTAACGTATGCGTATCTTATTAAAGCCAAAGCGAAAGCAACTGAGGCAAAAAACCTGTTTTGCTGGTTCTCTGCGAAATCAGATTCCCGTGCAGAACGCGAAATCCTCAATATTCTCGAAGACAATGATATTGCCGTCGGTCGTGGCGCCGACTATCAATTACCTGTCCGCACCAACTGGTTTGTTGTTGACGATCTTCCTGAGGAAAGCAAACTTGATGACACATGGTGCGATCGTTACGAACTGGCAGAAGACCAGCAAACGTGGCAACTGAAACAGAAGCCTGATAATGAGAATCAGGAGACTTCCTGTCAGCAAAAACCTGAAACTTCCAGCGACAATGTACCCAACAGCGATGCGCCAGCATTGCTCCGCCCCATATCTCGCCTGCGCCTGTCTCAGCGACTGATTGCGCACCTGGTCAATGACACTGAAGAGAAGGAAATCAGTGAAGCGCAGCACATCCAGATCGGGCAAATGGTACTGAACGAAAATGATCTCTATGTACAAAACCTGTTACAGGCCGTTTCGAATGTGCCAGCGGTGAAAGAGCTTTCTGCTCATGTCGAGTGGAAGCTGACAAGCGCTGTAAAAGAAGTCTTCGACCGTGAGCAGGTCTATACCGTTGCTTCATTTGAGCAATTTATTACCGAATGGATTGAAGAACCAGAAAAGCGAGCTCTTACCGTTCAGGAGTGGGTTAATCAAAAGAAAGCAGGAGTTGCGGGTGATGAACATGCCACTCCACCTGTAACGCCAGAGCTTATTACCGTTGCGACTCTGCCGCTACGCCAGCGCCTCTTAGCTCAGTTTATTTCTGAAGAATATGCTTACCATATTGATACTGAGCAGAAGAAAACCATTCAAGAACTCGAGCTGGATGTGGATAACAGCTATGTGCAGAACCTGCTGCTTGCCGCCGAGAATGTAGAACCATTCAGGAAGGCGCCAGAGATCGATATCTGGAAGATTGTCAGCGCGCTGAAAACCGTTTTTCCGGTTGATGGAAAACGAGTTGAACTGGTCACCGTCATTCAGTTCTTTAAGGCCTGGTTCAATACTGAGCACATTGACCGTGGGCTGCTGGTTAAAGAGTGGTGTAAGGGCAATCGTGTGTCGCAGATTCAGCGCACTGACTCCGGAACCAACGCTGGTGGAGGCAATAAGACCGATCGCAACCCGGAACTTGTCCACACGCTGGATACTCTGGACATTGATATTGCGCTGGCCACACTTCCAATGGATTTCAACATCTACGATATTCCTGGTGGCGTTTTCCGTCGTGCAAAAGAGATCATTTCTAAAAACGAAAGCCCTTTCAAAGAGTGGTCCGCCGCCCTGCGCAAACGCGCTGGTATCCTGGATTATTCCCGCGCCGCTATTTTCGCGCTTATTCGTAGTGCAGAAGAAAACACTCACCATTTCCCGGAACTGCTGAGCCGTTACATCAACAAAAACCTGACTGAAACCGACCACCAGCACCCAACTGAAGAAACTCTGGCGGCAGCCGGTCACGTACCAGAAAAAAGCTGGGAAAACGAGATTAAAGAGAAGTCCACAGCTGAACAGAAGGCAATAACCGAGCAACCAGAAATCGCCAACATGGGCAACGGTGTTTTCTCCATTGATGGCCTGATGGGTAACCAGCCGGCGCCAGCGCTTTCTGTCGTAGACCAGGTACGCCAGCGCGCGGTCGAAGAAAAATTACATCAAGCCAATACCGAGGAAACCACCAGCGATGTGCAGATGGAAAAAACTGACAACAGCGAAATCAAAGCCAATCCTGATGTGCCTCAGGGCGAAGCAGCAGCTTTGCCAGTTGAAAGCACTGATGCAACTGGTGAGCCTCCAGCTTCCCTGAATAATGAACCCGTTCACCATATAGATACGGATCACCTGAACGCTTTTTATACTCACCTGATGGTTGATTTGGAAACTATGGGCAGCGGTCCTGATGCACCAATAGTCTCTATCGGCGCCGTATATTTTGATCCTTCAACTGGTAACACTGGTGCCGAATTTTACCAGGTTGTCAGTCTTGAATCATCGATGTCGTTTGGCATGAAACCGGATGCGTCAACAATTCAGTGGTGGTTGAAACAATCATCTGAAGCCCGCTCTGCAATTCTGGTTGATGAGGCCATGGGGCTGCGTGAAACCCTTGAACTACTGGCTGACTTCATTGCTGAAAATGCTGCTAACGGTAGTCACACTGTTCAGCTGTGGGGTAATGGATGCTCGTTTGATAACGTCATTCTCCGCCGCGCATATGCATTAGCAGAGACTCCCTTCGCTGTTCCGTTCTGGAATGACAGGGACGTAAGGACCATGGTTGAACTGGGTAAATCTGTCGGTATCAACCCGCGCTTCGACATCCCGTTTGAAGGCGACATGCACAATGCGCTTTCTGACGCCCGGCATCAGGTCAAATACGTATCTGCAATCTGGCAGCGCCTGACAAAAAACTGATTTTAGGTTTTCACTTACAGCCAGCTGCAGCATGTACTGTTGTGGCTGGCGGCATCGGAGTTATGTATGTCGCAACTCATTTTCAGCGAAGAGTGGATGGTTGAAGCGCGACTAACAGAAAAGACCGGCTTGTCGGAAAGACAAATTAAAAGTTATCGGTTGAATTTGTGGATCGAAGGCGTGCATTTCAAACATCTGACAGCTCTCGGGGAAACTGACAATTCTAAAGGTCTGCTTTGGTACAACTATCCAAAGATTAACCAATTAGTACAGGATGCATGATGGACTTTCCAACCGGCGTTGAGCTGCATAATGGAAAAATACGGATCACATTTACCTATCGCGGCAAACGTTGCCGCGAAGTCCTTCGCGGCTGGACGGTGAACAGCAGCAACATCAAAAAAGCTGGAAATCTTCGTGCGCTCATAACAAGTGAAATACAGCTCGGTAAGTTCGACTATGCGGAACGTTTCCCGGAATCCAAAGCGCTTAAGAAGTTCATCACAACCAAAAAAATTACCACGTTTAAAGAACTAAGTGATTTTTTTACAGACACCAAAGCCTTAGAGGTATCTGGTGCAACACTGCTATCGCTTACTTCGGTCGTAAATACGTTACTGCGTGTAGTCGGAGAAAATACCCGTCTGGTAGATATTGAGCATGCCGATATTTTGCATTACCGAAAGGAGTTATTGACCGGGACAATTATTAACCCGGCAATGCCGAATCTGACCAGGCAGGGCCGCGCGCCCTCAACAGTCAATAAACAGATGGCAGTTTTATCAGAAATGCTTAAGCTCGCAAACCGAAGCCAGTTTATATTGCATGCTCCTTATGAAGGAGTGTCGCGACTCAAGTTATCTAAAAATGATCCCGACCCACTTTTACTTCATGAGTACCAGGCTCTGATAGCCGCCCTTCCCCGTAGCCAGGCATTAATCATTATTGTTGCCGTACATACGGGGATGAGGCCGGGCGAGATATGCGCCCTGGCATGGGAAGACATTGATTTGGTAAAAGGTGAAATCCACGTATCCAGAAGTTTGACGAATAAGCGAGTATTTGTACCCCCTAAGACAGATGCCGGAATAAGGACGATAACGTTGCTTAAACCTGCTCTGGATGCACTGAAGGAACAATACGAAGTCACCGGCGCTAATCCGAAGCAAGAAATTCGATTTCACCATCGGGAGATCGGAAAAACTGAGCAGCAATCTCTTCGCTTCGTTTTTTCACCGACAGCATATTCGTCAAAAAAAGGCAGTTACTTCTCCAAGAACTCGATTGCCTATGGCTGGAAGCGAGGCACTAAACTTGCCAATATCCGCGAAAGGAATCCTTATCAGTCACGGCATACCTACGCATGCTGGACGTTGATGGCCGGAGCGAATCCGTCATTCATAGCGAGTCAGATGGGACATGAAGATGCGCGAATGGTGTACGAGGTTTACTCCAAGTGGATTGGCGACATGAACCAGGATCAGGTCAACATGCTGAACAATCAGATGCCAACGGCATTGCCCCCAGGACGCCCCCACGGGCAGGGGAGCATGAGAAAAGTTATTTAATTTCATAGCGCTGCTTTCAATCCACATAATCAGCGTTAAACTATTTATACCGTTATTTTAGGGAGAAACGATGATGCGCGTACTGGTTGTCGAGGATAATGCTTTATTACGCCACCACCTCAAGGTTCAGTTACAGGATTTAGGGCATCAGGTGGATGATGCAGAAGATGCGAAGGAAGCGGACTATTATCTGAATGAACATCTGCCGGATATCGCGATCGTTGATTTAGGACTCCCCGATGAAGACGGTTTGTCATTGATCCGCCGTTGGCGTAGCAATGAGGTTTCGTTGCCGATTCTGGTGTTAACCGCGCGTGAAGGCTGGCAGGACAAGGTGGAAGTCCTCAGCGCCGGAGCCGACGATTACGTCACAAAACCGTTTCATATCGAAGAGGTGGCAGCGCGCATGCAGGCACTGATGCGTCGCAACAGCGGTCTGGCATCGCAGATTATCTCTCTTCCTCCTTTCCAGGTGGACCTCTCTCGGCGCGAGTTATCCGTCAATGATGAAGTTATCAAGCTCACGGCGTTCGAATACACCATTATGGAAACACTTATCCGTAATAACGGCAAAGTGGTCAGTAAAGATTCGCTCATGTTACAGCTTTACCCGGATGCCGAGCTACGTGAAAGCCACACCATTGATGTTCTGATGGGGCGTCTGCGTAAAAAAATACAGGCGCAATACCCGGATGATGTCATCACCACCGTGCGTGGCCAGGGATATCTTTTTGAACTGCGCTAATGAATAAATTATTGCGTCATTTATTCCCGTTATCACTGCGGTTGCGCTTTTTACTGGCAACCGCGGGCGTGGTATTGGTGCTTTCGCTGGCCTACGGCATGGTTGCCCTGGTGGGCTACAGCGTCAGCTTTGATAAAACAACGTTCCGCCTGCTGCGGGGCGAAAGTAACCTGTTCTATACCCTGGCAAAATGGGAGAACGGTAAGATAAACGTCGAGCTGCCTGAGAATCTCGATATGCAAAGCCCAACAATGTCGCTGATCTATAACGAAGACGGTGAGTTGTTGTGGGCGCAGCGCAATGTTCCCTGGCTGACGCACAGTATCCAACCGGAATGGCTAAAAGCGAACGGTTTTCATGAGATTGAAGCCAATGTAGATGCCACCAGCACCTTACTGGGCGAAGATCACTCCGCTCAGCAGCAGCTAAAAGAAGTCAGAGAAGATGACGACGATGCCGAAATGACCCACTCGGTCGCCGTGAACGTCTACCCCGCCACTGCCAGAATGCCACAGTTGACCATAGTGGTTGTCGATACCATTCCTATTGAGCTAAAGCGCTCGTATATGGTCTGGAGTTGGTTTATTTATGTGCTGGTCGCCAATCTGTTGCTGGTCATTCCGCTGTTATGGGTAGCCGCCTGGTGGAGTCTGCGGCCTATCGAATCGCTGGCGCGTGAAGTCCGTGAGCTTGAGGAACATCATCGAGAGATGCTAAACCCCGCCACCACGCGCGAACTGACCAGCCTGGTCCGCAATCTTAATCGACTTTTAAAAAGCGAACGCGAGCGCTACGACAAATACCGTACGACGTTAACAGACCTCACCCACAGCCTGAAAACACCGCTGGCGGTATTACAGAGTACGCTCCGCTCGATGCGTAATGAAAAAATGAACGTGAGCGACGCGGAACCCATCATGCTGGAACAAATCAGCCGTATTTCCCAGCAGATTGGCTATTACCTGCATCGCGCCAGCATGCGTGGCAGCAGCGTGCTGCTTAGCCGCGAACTGCATCCAGTCGCGCCGTTGCTGGATAAACTCACCTCGGCGCTAAATAAGGTGTATCAGCGTAAAGGCGTCAACATAAATCTCGATATCTCACCCGAAATCAGTTTTGTGGGCGAACAGAACGATTTTGTCGAAGTAATGGGCAACGTGCTGGATAACGCATGTAAATATTGTCTGGAGTTTGTCGAGATTTCAGCGCATCTGTCCGAAGATCAGCTACACATTCTGGTTGAAGATGATGGTCCTGGTATTCCGCAAAGCAAACGGGAAGTGGTGTTTGACCGTGGACAGCGTGTCGATACGCTACGACCAGGGCAAGGCGTTGGACTGGCTGTGGCGCGAGAAATCACCGAACAGTATGACGGGCAGATTATTGCAGGCGATAGCCTGCTGGGTGGCGCGCGCATGGAAGTTATTTTTGGCCGCCAGCAGCCGGGGCAGATAGACGAGTAATCGCCGCATGTAATAAATATGTACTGATTTCCCGCTTGCGGTTAAGTATCCGTTATAATCGGTTGCAGATACCAGCCTGCGGGATGCTCATTATGGAATACCAACTCACACTTAACTGGCCCGATTTTCTTGAACGCCACTGGCAGAAACGCCCGGTGGTCTTAAAACGCGGGTTTAACAACTTTATTGATCCACTCTCTCCTGACGAACTGGCTGGACTGGCAATGGAAAGCGAAGTCGACAGCCGACTCGTCAGCCACCAGGACGGTAAATGGCAGGTTAGCCACGGTCCGTTCGAAAGCTATGATCATCTCGGCGAGAACAACTGGTCGTTGCTGGTACAGGCGGTCAATCACTGGCATGAACCCACCGCCGCGCTGATGCGTCCGTTTCGCGAACTGCCGGACTGGCGGATTGACGATCTGATGATCTCCTTCTCTGTCCCCGGCGGCGGCGTTGGCCCACATCTTGATCAGTACGATGTGTTTATCATTCAGGGAACCGGGCGACGTCGCTGGCGCGTGGGCGAAAAACTGCAGTTGAAGCAGCACTGCCCTCACCCGGACCTGCTGCAGGTCGCCCCGTTTGAAGCCATCATCGATGAAGAGCTGGAACCCGGCGATATCCTGTACATTCCACCAGGATTCCCGCACGAAGGCTATGCGCTGGAAAACGCCATGAACTATTCGGTCGGTTTCCGCGCGCCGAATACTCGCGAACTGATCAGCGGGTTCGCCGATTACGTTTTGCAACGTGAGCTGGGTAGCACGTATTACAGCGATCCTGACCTGCCGCCGCGCGATCATCCGGCTGACGTTCTGCCGCAGGAAATGGACAAGCTGCGTGAAATGATGCTCGGACTGATTAATCAGCCGGAACATTTCCAGCAGTGGTTTGGCGAGTTTATATCTCAGTCTCGTCATGAGCTGGATATTGCTCCACCGGAGCCGCCGTATCAGCCAGACGAAATTTACGATGCCCTGAAGCAAGGGGATGTGTTAGTGCGTCTGGGCGGATTGCGCGTATTGCGCATCGGCGATGACGTCTACGCCAACGGTGAGAAAATTGATTCCCCGCATCGCCCTGCCCTGGAAGCGCTTGCCAGCCATATTGTTCTGACGGCCGAGAACTTTGAGGATGCGCTGGAAGATCCGTCTTTCCTTGCCATGCTTGCCGCACTGGTAAACAGCGGATACTGGTTCTTCGAAGGATAATACGAACGGTGCCTGATGCGACGCTAGCGCGTCCTATCAGGCCTTCTGGAGTGAAATACTGTAGGCCGGATAAGCAACGCGCTATCCGGCATCTATCGATAAATTTACTGCTGCTTTGCGGTTAACTCCGCAATACGTACAATCACCCGCACCGCTTTTTCCATTCCTTCCAAAGTTACAAACTCATGTTTACCATGATAGTTGTAGCCTCCGGTGAACAGATTCGGACACGGTAACCCCATAAACGACAGCTGCGCGCCGTCGGTGCCGCCACGAATAGGTTTCAGCACCGGCTCAATATCGCAATCGCGCATCGCCTTCTGAGCGATATCCAGCACGTGCGGATGCTCAATCACTTTTTCGCGCATATTGTAGTAGCTGTCTTCAATCACCAGTTCGATATAGCAATCCGGGTGTAACCCTTTGCCGACCTTTTTGGCGATCTCCATGATCTTGCGTTTGCGCGCTTCAAACTGCTTGCGGTCAAAATCACGGATGATGTAGTGCATATCCGCCCGATCGACCGTCCCTTTCATGCTCGCCAGATGATAAAAGCCTTCGTAGCCTTCCGTCGTTTCCGGGCTTTCGTCTGCCGGAACCTCAGCATGAATACGAGCAGCCAGCGACAGCGCATTCACCATCACCCCTTTTGCGGTACCGGGATGGACATTGTTGCCGACAATTTTGATATTAACCGACGCAGCGTTGAAGTTTTCAAATTCCAGCTCTCCCACGCCACCGCCGTCAACGGTATAGGCCCACTGCGCATCAAATGCCGCAACGTCAAAATGCTTCGCCCCTTTACCTACCTCTTCGTCCGGCGTAAAGGCCACGCGGATATCACCGTGCGGAATATCTTTTTGGATGAGCACCGCCAGCGCGGTCATGATTTCCGCCACGCCTGCTTTATCATCCGCGCCCAGCAGCGTTTTACCGTCTGTGGTGATCAGCGTCTGACCCAGAAGTTGATGCAGCACCGGGAACATCACCGGCGACAGAACTTCATCACCAATGCCTAACGCAATATCGCCGCCGCGATAGTTTTCAACGATTTGCGGATTAACGTTTTTACCGCTGAAATCCGGTGAGGTATCCACATGGGAAATAAAGCCGATCGCGGGAATATTGCCAGCAACGTTAGCGGGCAACGTGGCCATCAGCGTCCCCTTTTCGCTCAGTGAAATGTTAACCAGCCCCATCTCTTCGAGCTGTTGTTTGAGCAGTTGTAATAATTTCCACTGTCCTTCGGTGCTGGGTACCTGCCGCACGCCCGATTTTGATTGGGTGTCCAGCGACACGTAGTGTAAAAAACGCTCAAGTAGTTTATCCATGCAGTCACCCTCACTTTTTGTGACAACATTATCAATAAGCAACAAAAGACAAATATTGCGTCAGGTCACTTTTATCCCCGCAAGTGAGAATATTTCGCCCTGACATCCCCTCTGACTATAGGGCTAAGTCAGTAATTCGCAACAAGGATTGGCGATTACCATGGTTTGCCGTAGAATAACGGCCCTCATTAAGAGTCATCAAGGTGGTTAACCACGAACCCCGCAGCGGTCAGCCATCCGTTGCGTTTACATGGGACAGAGTAAAAAATTGAATAAACAACCGCGTTCGCTTTCTCCACTGGTGCAATTAGCGGGAATTCGCAAAAGTTTCGATGGCAAAGAGGTGATTTCCAGCCTGGATTTGACCATCAATAATGGCGAGTTTCTCACGCTGCTTGGCCCCTCTGGCTGCGGTAAAACAACCGTTCTTCGCCTGATTGCCGGTCTGGAAACGGTTGATTCCGGTCATATCATGTTGGACAACCAGGACATCACTCACGTTCCGGCGGAAAACCGCTACGTGAATACCGTCTTCCAAAGTTATGCGTTATTTCCCCACATGACCGTTTTTGAGAATGTGGCCTTTGGCTTACGCATGCAAAAAACGCCCGCAGCCGACATTCCTCCCCGCGTTACCGAAGCTCTGCGCATGGTGCAGCTGGAAGAGTTCGCCCAGCGAAAACCGCATCAACTCTCCGGTGGACAGCAGCAGCGCGTAGCGATTGCCCGAGCGGTGGTCAATAAACCCCGTTTACTCCTGTTAGACGAATCTCTCTCTGCGCTGGACTACAAACTACGCAAGCAGATGCAGAACGAACTGAAAGCGCTGCAACGTAAGCTTGGTATCACCTTTGTCTTTGTCACTCACGATCAGGAAGAGGCGCTGACCATGTCAGACCGTATCGTGGTGATGCGCGATGGCAAGATTGAGCAGGACGGTACGCCCCGCGAAATCTACGAAGAGCCGAAAAACCTGTTCGTCGCCGGGTTTATCGGTGAGATCAATATGTTTAACGCGACGGTGATAGAACGTCTGGACGAACAGCGCGTTCGTGCTAACGTTGAAGGTCGTGAGTGCAATATTTATGTCAACTTCGCGGTGATTCCCGGGCAGAAGCTGCACGTCCTGTTACGCCCTGAAGATCTGCGCGTTGATGAAATCAACGACGACAATCATATCGAAGGCCTGATCGGCTACGTGCGTGAACGCAACTACAAGGGCATGACGCTGGAGTCGGTTGTGGAACTGGAAAATGGCAAGATGGTGATGGTCAGTGAATTCTTCAACGAAGACGATCCTGACTTTGACCACTCTCTCGACCAGAAAATGGCGATTAACTGGGTAGAAAGCTGGGAGGTCGTACTGGCTGATGAAGAACACAAGTAAATTCCAGAGTGTGGTGATCGTCACCATTGTCGGTTGGCTTGTGTTATTTGTCTTTCTGCCCAACCTGATGATCATCGGCACCAGCTTTTTGACCCGCGACGATGCCAATTTCGTCAAAATGGTCTTTACGCTGGAAAACTATACACGCCTGCTCGATCCGCTCTATTTTGAGGTATTGGTTCACTCCCTCAATATGGCGCTGATTGCCACGCTCGCCTGTCTGGTGCTCGGCTATCCGTTTGCCTGGTTTTTGGTGAAACTGCCGGAAAAAGTGCGTCCATTGCTGCTGTTCCTGCTGATTGTTCCGTTCTGGACCAACTCGCTTATTCGCATCTACGGACTCAAAATATTCCTCAGTACCAAGGGCTACCTCAACGAATTTCTGTTGTGGCTCGGCGTGATCGATACCCCCATTCGCATCATGTTTACCCCCAGCGCGGTGATTATCGGCCTGGTGTACATCCTGCTGCCGTTTATGGTGATGCCGCTCTATTCCAGCATTGAAAAGCTCGATAAACCGCTGCTGGAAGCCGCGCGCGATTTGGGCGCCAGTAAACTTCAGACCTTCACCCGCATCATTATTCCGTTAACGATGCCGGGAATTATCGCCGGATGCCTGCTGGTTATGCTGCCCGCAATGGGGCTGTTTTACGTTTCCGATTTAATGGGCGGGGCGAAAAACCTGCTGATTGGTAACGTGATTAAAGTTCAGTTCCTGAACATCCGCGATTGGCCGTTCGGTGCTGCCACCAGCATTACGCTGACCATCGTCATGGGTCTGATGCTGCTGATCTACTGGCGCGCCTCCCGCTTGCTGAACAAGAAGGTTAGCGATATTGATAGTTAACCGATATTACTCAAAAAGTTAAAATGATCATGGCATGCAGTTTACCCTCAAGTAAACTGCATGCCAGGTCACGGACGGGGATAAGATTTGTAAAATCAGAAAGGAATTGTAAACCCGCAAAATTATGCCGTCATGATA
Source organism: Citrobacter sp. Cb023 (assembly GCF_030336805.1). Classification (NCBI taxonomy): domain Bacteria; kingdom Pseudomonadati; phylum Pseudomonadota; class Gammaproteobacteria; order Enterobacterales; family Enterobacteriaceae; genus Citrobacter; species Citrobacter sp. Cb023. Next base: position 248,268 of record NZ_JAOWCV010000038.1, read on the forward strand.
CGCATGAATTTATTATCGATATTCAAGAAATTGTCTTCTGGATTCATCATCTTCAAGGTACTCAAATGAGAGAAGGCGAATTTTGGTAAGGTTATAAAACCACTCGCAATCGTTTCGTTGAATAATTTCGCCAGGCTTGAAACATATTCCTGATGCTTCTCGGATAATCGCATATTTACCATTATTAAACCTGGCCCTGTGGATACAGAAAGATTGACCAACCTGCCCATGACAGCTGTTCGAAAGGATATGTCCTTCAATAAAAATAGATTTTTTAGATTTCATCATCATATCCTCTCAAACTACAGTACAGGAGCAATATTGTCATTTCCCAACATCACTCACGTTAGGTAGCAGAAGCCGATCAGCCGCCGATACACCAGCATTCTGATGGTCTGAACAACAGCCCGCAGGCAGGGCACTCCAGAACCGCATCTTTTCTTAGTTTACCTGCTTTCTGATCGGCTCTGTATGCGCATACCGGGCAGGCAACATGCACCGGTCTTTCTTTAAAGTGCCTGAGTCCTTTTGTATAAGACATAAATAATTCTCTGAGGAACACAGTAATTATTATACGCCTTAATATAAAAATAACTGGCTTAAGTTATGTTAATTTATGATTAAATCAGGATATCAGATATTGAAAATTAAACGTCTGATTTATGATATAATACCCTTCCGTGAGAAATTTATCATGAAATCAGAAGACACCCTTGACTGGTACCCGGCCCAGTTGCCACCAGTGAAAATTATTCTTGGCGAAGCCGTGCTGGCAGTGGGCAAACAGGGCCGACCTATTAATACCCGAACTTTGCTGGAATACCTTCAGGTCATGCAGGACAAGCAAAAAAAACGAGATGACAAAATCGCCATGCAGACAGCAATTGAGGTTCTCAGGGATAATCAGCGCATTAACGGCAGACGTTAATGCGCGTCCGGACTCAGTGTCAGTTCTGAATAATCTCAACCGTATGGTTTTGTCCATCATCCCGCAGCGGTATTCTGTCATCAGGGAGGAGAGCACCATCCAGTGTAACGCGATATTCTGCATCGCCGCGTGAGACACTAATCTGATAATGGCTTTCGCCATATTGATAAGCCATAGAAAAAGACGGCCACCCATCCGGCAACCGGGCATGAACCGTAAGATCAGCACCGGAACGTTTTATCCCCAGTAATTCCTCGGTAAGTAAACGCCAGGCCCAGCCTGATGAACCGGTATACCAGCTCCATCCGGCACGTCCGATATGGGGAGCGACGCTGTAGACATCAGCGCTCATGACATAAGGCTCGGCTTTATAAATCCCGACTGAGTTCGCATTCAGAGTATGATTTATCGGGCTGAGCATGGACCAGAGTTGCCAGGCACGTTCGGCATTCCCCATTCGGGCAAAAGCCATCACAGCCCAGATAGCGCCATGTGTATACTGCCCTCCGTTTTCCCGCACACCAGGCAGGTAGCCCTGTATGTAACCCGGATTTGGACCGTGCCCATCGAAAGGCGGCGTTAATAGTTTTATCAGTCCCCCCTCACTATCCACAAGGTGTTTGTCCAGCGCCTGCATGGCCTTTGCGCACCGTCCCGGGCTAGCGGCCCCGGACAATACTGACCAGCTCTGGGCAATCGCATCAATCCGGCAGTCCTGTGAGGCTTTCGACCCTAGGGGAGTACCATCGTCAAAATATCCACGCCGGTACCATTCCCCATCCCAGGCGTGGGCTTCGAGATTACTTTGCAGGCGCACAGCCTGTGAACGGCACATTGAGGCGACGCTTTCATCCAGCCTGCGATCAGCCAGCGCCGCAAACCGCTGCAAAATGTCGAACAGAAAGAAGCCCAGCCAGACGCTTTCACCCTTGCCGTCGATCCCCACCCGGTTCATGCCGTCATTCCAGTCACCCGCCCCCATCAGCGGCAGACCATGCTCCCCGAACTGTTGTCCATACTTAATGGCTTTGACGCAGTGTAACCAGAGTGTCTCTTCGGTACCGCTGATCACCGGCGTATCATAGGCAGACTCTTCACCAGGCTGAAGCGGACGTCCCTCCAGATAAGGAATACGTGTTTCCAGTACATCCATATCCCCCGTCGTTTCAACATAGTGGCAAACGGCAAGCGGAAGCCACAGATAGTCATCGGAACAGCGCGTGCGCACCCCGTTGCCGTGTGGCGGGTGCCACCAGTGCTGTACATCACCCTCAATAAATTGCCGTGATGCACACAGGATTATCTGTTCTCTCATCCGGTTCGGATCAGCATGACTCAGCGCCAGCGTATCCTGCAGTTGATCGCGAAAACCAAATGCGCCGCCGGACTGGTAGTAACCGCTGCGAGCCATCAGGCGACAGGCTACCGTCTGGTACAATAGCCAGCCATTCACCAGTAAATTTACCGATGTGTCGGGGGTGTTAACCACAATTTTATCGAGCACATTGTGCCAGTGGTTGTGAACCCGGTTCAGCTCGTCGCGGACCGTCTCCTCATTCATATAACGGGCAAGCGTCTCCTGAGCTCGAATATGATTCTCCTCTGCGCCGAGGATAAAAATAAACGTCCTCTGATCGCCATCAATTAATGTAACCGCCGATTGTACTGCCCCGCAGGGATCCAGACCGGCGCCCGTTTTACCTGAAAGCCTGCGTAGCTTCATGACCGACGGGGCGTGCAGAGAACCATTACGACCGATAAACTCCCGGCGGTCCCCGGTCAACGAACAGTCATTACCGCTGACGGCAAAAAAGGCAGTACGACCGCTACCGTTATCGCCATAAAAGTTGTTCGCCAGCACTCCGCAGCCGCCAGGCGGTCTGGCCGCATGTGTCACAATGTGAGGGGCTGAGCGAGTTCGTGTTCCTCCGAGCGTCCACTCCACATAGCCGGTGACGGAAAGTTTGCGTGTCCGACCCGAAGAGTTACTGAGCGTCAGGAGCGCCAATTTAACCGGCGCCTCTTCGGCAACCAGAACCGTCAGCTCGCTGTCTATACCACTCTCTCGATGGGCAAACACGCTGTAACCAAAACCATGGCGGGTCAGGTAATCACCATGTCCGCGAACAGGTAAAGCCGTCGGTGACCAACACTCACCGCTCTCTTCGTCACGCAGATAAAACGCCTCGCCGCTGCGATCGCTCACCGGATCGTTCTCCCACGGTGTCAACCGGTATTCATGTGCATTCTCATACCAGGAGTAGGCCTGCCCCGCCTCTGAAATCACAGTGCCAAAACGGGTATTTGCCAGTACGTTTGACCAGGGAGCCGGTGTCTGCGCATCTTCCCGCAGGACAATCTGATATTCCCGACCATCCTGAGAAAATCCACCGTAACCATTGAAATGGCATAACTGACTGATATCGGGACTCCAGTCCGTATGTTGATTACGCTCGCGTACAGCCCGTGGAATGAGTGCTCTGGCCTGAGGTTTAAGGGTGTGAGTACGCTGATTAAGCTGCTCATTGATACTACCTGTGCGGTCATCAAGATAAAGACAGGCCACGCTCATCAAAAGCAACTTATCCTCAGCAGAGAGATGCTCGCCATTACGAACAAAAATACCGCCCGTTTTGTCCAGCAGACTGGCTTCAGACCCGGCATAAATTAAGTCCATAATCTGATTTTGTAAGCCCTGCTGGTAGCCGCCGGGACTGTTATTCAGGATAACCAAATCAACATCCAGCCCTTTCTGTCTCCAGTAACGGTGCGCCTGAATCAGTGTGGTCACTGAGGCAATACTTTCCTCGCTGGTAATACTGAGAAGCACTATCGGCAGATCGCCTGAAATTGCCCAGCCCCACAGACCGGACTGACCACGCCGGTTGCGGCTGATCGCCTGGCCTTCGGCACGCAGCTCCTGGACAGGGTAAAGCACCGCGCTGGCAAGACGATTAAACAAAGTGGCATCATCTTCACTGGCGTTCATCTGGCGTAATACCACCAGACTGTGAGACCAGGCCAGTTCAAAGACGCGATCAGCGATAGGGTAATCGCGGTATTTTTCCAGCAACGCCAGGCTCTGCTGGCGGGTCTCGCTGATGCCATAAATGATATCAATCGTGACCGGCTGCCCCGGCTGCAGAGTGATGGTGTGGCGTATTGCCAGGATCGGATCCAGCACTGACCCCGATGTGTTGCTGAGCGCCCCGCCTGCCTTTATTGCCTGGGCATCAGCAGGGTTTCTGCCACGACCAAGAAATTTTGCCCTGTCTGTTTCAAACGAAACGTTATGACGGTTATCGCCATGCACCACCATCATGTGAAACAGGCAGGGACTCGCTTCACCCGGAGAACGCGGGCGCCGGTGGCAAAGAATAGCGTCACGCTCAGGATCCAGTTCCGTCTGAATAAACAGATTGCTAAATGCCGGGTGTGCCAGATCGCTGGCTTCAGGTGCCAGTACTACTTCGGCATAGGTTGTCAGTTCCAGAGAGCGGGGCTGGCGACCACGATGAATCAGTGTGAGCCGTCGCAACTCAATATCATCCTCCGGGGAGATCACAACCTGAGTTTTGACGCTGAGCCCATCAAAAGTGCGTCTGAATTCAGCACTCGCATCGGTGAATATCACTTCCTCGTCATGCCCGCTGGTGTGGGCTGTCGGTTGCCATGTATTGCTCGACACATTCCCCGTCTGTATATCGCGGATATAGCAAAATGCTCCCCAGTTATCGCGGGTGGTATCACTGCGCCAGCGCGTAAGCGCAATATTATTCCAGCGACTATAGCCGCCGCCGCCCGTGGTCAACATCAGATGATAATGGTTGTTGGACAGCAGTTGAATATCCGGGGCCGGCGTGTCCACGCCATAGAAAATACGGGGTTCATAGCGAACGGGTTTGACCCTGCCCTCATGAGATTCAAAATGACGGCGTGGGCTGTACAGATCGACCGCATCCGGCACGCGTTCCTGTAACAGCAGGCTCGCTGATCGGAAGACCGTACTGGACATGAAGCGTTCAGTCATCGGGGCGTCAAGTAGCACATGAGCCAGCGCCTGAAACGCCATGCCCTGGTGATGCGCCATCCAGGACTGAACCACCGCATAGAGCTGACCGGTTGCGAGGCGTGAGGGAGTATAGTCCAGCGCTTCATAAAAACCGTATTCACCATGCGCGCCATTTTTTTGCAGCCTGATCAGGTTCTCACAGGCTTTCTGTGGGGAGACCATCAACGCCAGCAGTGTGGCGTAAGGGGCGACAACCATGTCATCAGCAAGCCCCCTGCGCAGGCCGAGACCCGGCACACCAAATGCCTGATATTGATAATTATGCTGAACATCAAAAGCATGATAACCAGACTCTGAAACGCCCCACGGTACTCCGCGTTCTTTCCCCCAATGAATCTGGCGCATAACCGCCGACTGACTCATTTCATCGAGCAGGCTGCCAGGCCAGGTGGGCATTACCAGATTCGGCATCAGGTATTCAAACATTGACCCGCTCCATGACATCAGGGCTGTTTCATTGTCAATGGTGGTGAACAGTCGCCCAAGCGCGTACCAGCTTTTAAGAGGCAGTTGATTAGTGGCAATGGCAAGAAAGCTGGTCAGGCGGATTTCAGACGGCAGAAGATCGTAGTGGCTCTTGTCAGGCATATTCGTGTCACAGTTATAGCCAACACTGAGCAGACTGGTTGCTTCGCTGTACAGAAAGGCGAAATCCATCCGGGCATGCTCATCCAGCCGTTGTTCAAGTTCAGTGATAATATTGAGTCGCATCCGGGCCTGCTCCCTCGCTGACGCCGGGGGGGTTCCTACACCAGTAAATGTTGCGCGGGCAAGCTCGCACAAAGTCGGCAGCGTCTGTTCGTTCCAGGATTCAGGTAACCAGCCAAGCAGCAGCGACCACTCATGGCAAAGCTGAACCAGTTGATGCTCCAGATGTCCTGCCCAACGCATCTGAAGAGGAGATCCCTGATGGCATAACCTGTTCAGGTGATTGCACTGGGTGCGCATATTTTTCAGCTCGCTGAAAAATGTCTGCGGAGAGAGCGACACCGCGCTCAGGCAGTGTTTTCGCAACAACCGCAAGCTGTCAGGCGGGTTCTGACCCCACTGTTTTTCCAGAATATCCAGCGTATCATTCAGCCCTGCCAGTATCTGTTGGCGGTTTAAAACTGGCTGATGACGCATGGCGGACAGCCCTGCACGCAGGGTCAACAAATGCCCTGCCATGTTGCCGCTGTCAACGCTTGAGATATAGCGTGGGCTGAGGGGGGCCAGCGTACGAGTGTCATACCAGTTGTAGAGATGGCCCCGGTAGTGCTCCATTTTATCCATTGTGTCGAGCGTGAGCGACACGCGCCGGAGCACTTCCCCGCCGGGCAGGTAGCCAAAGTCCCATGCCGTCAGGTTAGCCATGAGGGAAAGGCCAATATTGGTAGGAGAAGTTCGATGGGCCACCGTCGGCTGCGGTATTTCCTGGTAGTTATCAGGCGGAAGCCAGTTCTCTTTTTCTGTGGCAAAGGTTTCAAAAAACGCCCAGATTTCACGGCTTGTCTGGCGCAACAGCTGTTTTTGTTCCGGATTGGGCGAAAACACCTTACGCGCAGGCTGGCGACTCAGCCAGCTCATCAGCAGCGGTGCCACACACCATAACAAACCGATCGGCAACGCAATCCCCAGCAGTTGTGGAGCAAATTGTCCGGTCAGTATTATCAGCATCACACCACATGCAACATTCAGCCACATCGCCTGATAAAAACGCGCGACAGTAGGTCCGGCCTGATTGCTGTCCAGGCTGTGACTGACCCACTGGCTGAGGTGACGCCTGCTGATCCCCAATCGCCATAACGTCACGGCGATCGCTTTTAGCGAATATCCGGCTTCGTGCGGCAGTATCGCAAAATTAAGGCCGATACCTGACAAACGCTTCAGCGCGCCCGTCCCTACCAGTAACAGATGCGGCTTCAGGCGGCGACGCAGAGGTTTATGCAGCAGGTCATGGGTGATGCAGAGGATGGTTGGCAACAGCCATATCAGCGACAGTACGCCCAGCCAGTAAACCGGATTAGGTACCCCAAGCAGGGTGAAGAACAGCAATACCAGTAATGAGGGGGCGACCAGACTGCGACGCAGATTATCAAGTAATTTCCAGTAAGAAAGCGCGGTCAGCGGATTCCTGGTCCGGGTCCCATCGGCTCTTCTGACACGTGGTTTCAGCCAGTTAAGCAGTTGCCAGTCACCCCGGATCCAGCGTGAACGGCGTGCAACATCCGACAGATAATTATTCGGGTACTGTTCATAGAGTAACACCTCACTGAGCAGACCCGAACGTGCATAGCATCCTTCGAGTAGATCATGGCTGAGAACCAGGTTTTCCGGGCAGGTGTTGGCCGTGGCCTGCATAAAAATGTCAACATCGTAAATCCCTTTGCCCACGAACGATCCTTCCCCAAAAAGGTCCTGATAGATATCCGAAGACATCATCGAATAGGGATTATTGCCCGGTATGCTGCTGCGCATGGCGGCGTAACGTCCCTGACCGTTGCGTGGTATCTCCTCCGCAAGACCGGGTTGTAAAATGCCAAATCCTTTGATAACCCTCTGGCGTACCGGATCATACTCTGGCGTATTCAGCGGATGCGCCATCGTCGCGACCAGTTTGTGCGCCGTATCGCGCGGCAGCACCGTATCACTGTCCAGGGTAATGACGTATTTAATGTGGCCCGGTAAAAGGTTAGCAGGCATGTCTGCAACGCTGACGAATTGTGTCCCCGGATGGCGCAACCAGCTGTTCAGTAACGCCAGTTTTCCCCGCTTGCGTTCATAGCCCATCCACGTTCCTTCAGCAGGGTTCCATTCAGGCTGGCGGTGTAGCAGGTAAAAACGCGGGCGGCTGGAGGGATAGCGGCGATTCAGCGCCTGCATATCGGCGATCGCCTGTCTGAGCAGCATCTGGCTTTCCGGCGAGGGTTCATTTGCAGAATCAGCGAAATCAGTGAGCAGCGCAAACCTGAGATTTTCGTTTTCATTCCCCAACCAGCAGACTTCAAGACTGGTGAGGAGTTCGCTGAAACTTGCGTGGCTGGTCAGCATGCAGGGGATGACTAACAGGGTGGCGCTGTCAGGGGGAATGCCGGTTGAGAAATCCATCCGCGGCAAGGGGCGAGGAACGCGAAAACGGGTGGTGGCGTCACTGAGTAAATCGCTCATTAACTGAGTTACAGCGATAATCAGAGGGAATATCACCGCGATCAACAGCCAGTCTGCGCCCTGCATGGCTGTTTCGTGCAAAATTGCCGCGGTCGTTGCGGTTGTCAACAACGCCAGGCTTCCAAGCCATGACAGCAGGGTTATTCTGTTGAAACTGTGCCGCAAGCGCATGAGCCTTGAGGTGTCTGCTAACAGATGAATTTCCAGCGCCTGCCGACCTTCGCCTGCGAGATAATAACCAATATGATGTTCCAGTGTATCGGGAGCACTGTTTCCTGAAAGCGTCAGCACCCTGTCAGCAACTTCAGGCTCGCTGAGACCACTGTCTCTGGCCAGGACCTCAACAACGTGCCGGTAATGATCCCGGGTATTGAAGTGCATCCGAGGATAGATACCGGCAGGATCATTGCGTAATGCCTGTTCGACGACACTTATCGTTTCGGCGAAATCAGCCCAATCCGTTTCACTCAGTAATCGCAGACCCGCGATGCTGTTACTGACAGATAGCTGGCTGGCAGCAAGCTGTTGATTGAAATTATGTATGAGAACGTCGGTGGTGATCCCCTGTTCCCGAAGGCACTGATCAACCCAGGTCAGAGGTAACGACAGCGCATTGCCATGCCCCTGCAGACGCCGCACCAGTTCTGCGACAAACGCACTGGTTAACGTAGGTCGGGAGCGTGCCATATCGGCAACCACCATGATTAAATCGCCAGGGGCATTCTCTGCACATCCGAAAATCTTTGTTATCCACATATCAGCCAGCGTTCTGTCCTGCTGCGCTTTGATCACTTCGATACTGATACGACGAAGATTTTCAATCAGCGCCAGGCGCAGCATTCCCGGTAACGCCCAGACTTCACCTAATGTCAGCGGGGTCACCTGTTGATAGGCGGTGAGATAGCTGGTCAGGCTGGCAGCATCCCAGCGCCCGTCACCGTGAGCAATGGCCTCTGATGCAATATTGTAAATTCGTGGGCAATTCAGCGGCGACATCAGCGACGGGAGACCTTTACCAAAGCTTTTCGGCAAGTGCTGGCGGACAGTGCGGATTTGTTCCTCAATCAGATAATAATTGTCCAGCAACCACTCCCCGGCAGGCATGATGCTGGTCTTTTTACCCGCGTTAAGCTCATAACAGCTTTGGGTAATGATGGCCTCATTCTCGCCGAGTCTTTTTAGAAGATAATAAGGATGTTTATCCGGCGATAATTTATGGGTCCGTGCGAGCTTCTGACCGTAGCGTTCCATCTGGGCGGTCGAAAAGAGTTCTGACTGCAGAGTGCTTTCACCGGCAGGATCGTTTGCCGAAAACGTTACGCTTTCGGTAGCATTCATCGGAATATGGGAGCGGTTAAACCACGCCCTGGGATTCATTTTCATAGCATTGCTCTGATGCAGAGTTAGCATGCAGGAGCAGTTGCGAAATCAGTTCAGAAACGTTCTCTCAGGATGGGCGTAAGGCATCAGGGATTTAACAGCTGCCGGGATTTGACTTAAGTATAGAACACCGGGTTTAGGTGCAACTAAGTGTCAGGGTTATCGTGGTGAAACAAACAGTGTTTTACAGCCAGGGCACAGCATTGTCTGCTTAAGGCGAATTTTAGAAATAGATTGGGATGAACGTAAGCCGCAGGCCGGGCAGATGACAGTAGTCGTCGATACGCCGCCGAGGTACTTCATTGCGTAATCGATGAGAGACATGATGATTACCCTTTCGATGAATGAGATTCACTGTACCACGTTTGGATAAAATTTAACCATTTAATTTATCTTCCTATTTTTTATCCAAAAGGGGGATATCACAGGGTAGATGACGACGTTTGCCAAGATAGATATTTGCAGCCACAGGGGCCGTTGAGACCGTTGATCCGCCACTCTTGGATATGGCTCCCTGCAGCCCGCTCTGGTATACAATCACCCGCTTCGATATTTTTTCCGGAAAATACTATGATATTTACCCTGAACTTTTCCTTTATGCCTTAGTCTAATAATCAAATCCATCTGAAATGAAGAAAATTTATGATTACCAGCCTTTCATTGGTATTTACCGTCATTACCGCTCTGTGCATTATGTTGTTTGCTGCGGTAAAAGTAGGAGTTGGGTTATCTAACAATCCCGACCGAAATGATAATTAACCCATTCGCAGGCTACTACGTCATCCCACTCCCCTCAATGTGATACCCACTGACCACGAAATATTCGACAAGTGCATTCCCTGCCCTGAGCCAGCAGTAGCCCGATAGCGCGGGCTGGCATCGGAAAAGCCCCATTAAAAAGTCAGGCCTTGTCTCTATGGTTAAAAATGAAGGTTTTGACAACATCCAAATTTTTTGACAGCAATAAAAAAAGCATTACCTTTTAAGATAATGCTTTTCATTCAAGCTGGGTCTTTTAACAATTAGATCAATGTAATTTTAATATCATAGCTTTCAAGCCCAGTCATTTTTTCACGAGCAGTAAACTGGATGTCGGAAACTTCTTTTCCTGTCTTTTTTTTGAGTTCAACAATTTTTTTTGTAATGAATTCAGAAATATCCGCTTCAGTTTTTGTTTTTAACTCTTCGACGTTCATTATTTACCTCTCTTGATCTCTAACGTATCAACGCCAAGTATGTAACATTCCCCGTGGAGCACTTATAACAGCGCTGACATGTTTAAAAGATAGAATGGAAAGACTCAATAATCAAGAGGTTGCAGTACAATCTTCATACAAGAAAAGCGCAAAACATCTGCAAACCACTGGACTACTATCTCGGTCGGTAAAGAAACAATCAGATGTCACTTCAAAAGCTTCGATGCTGCCTCGAGAATCTCTTCGGAACTGACATCGCGATCAGAGGCAACATAAACTATTTTATGGTCTCCTGTCAGAGATGGAAATCCTGCTGACATCACGGACAGGTGTGCTTTTTCCCCATTGGGAAACTCACGCATTATCGAAGTAATTCCCTTCATTACGGATACAACAACTGCCGGTTCTGAGTTAAAAAAAACGATTACTTTTTTCATAATGATACCGTGATGGTTCGTACAGAGATGAACGGTTTAGCATACAAAAAAGGCTCCATAAGGAACCTGAACTTTATTTTCTAAAATCTAACGAAGTCTGACCAGAACGAATGTATAGCGCAACATTGTCAAATGTAATCATTCCCGATTTGCAAAAAATACATTTTGCTCCGAAAGGATTTTTTTCAGTAACATCAAAGCTCGACGTTCTGTACTGAGATCCGTGGCAACACGGGCATCTGAAGTGAATATGATGTGTAATAACAGTTACCTTATACAGCCACGACATTAACTGCTGAGGGGCCTTTAGGTCCCTGTTCAACACTAAACTCAACTTCCTGATTCTCATTCAGCGTCTTGAAATCGTTACTATGAATAGCAGAAAAGTGTACAAACACATCTTTACTGCCATCTTTAGGGGTGATAAACCCAAAACCTTTTTCAGGATTGAACCATTTAACTAAGCCAGTCATTTTATTAGACATAATTATTACCTTTCTTGAGAAAGCCCTTGGGTAGAATGGTCCGAAAAAAATCATCAGAGAGAAAAGCCAGCAAGGAAGTCTCAACAGGAACAAGAGATAAAATTATTACAGCACTTGCTTTAGATAAATTCGTTACAAACCAAGAATTCATTAACGCATGATTAACCAAACATAGCAAGATTTAGTTTTATAGGGAAATCGCACATGATTCTTATCATAAAAATGAATTTAAATAGCTTAAATCGAAAATTATGTCATGCTGCTTAAGACCTTTATCTATCACCCTAAGTTTTCAGGGATTTTGACTCACGGAAGAGTCGTATTTCCTCCATCTCAGCATAATATTTAGCATCTACCACGAAATTTCCGAGCATGTCAGAGAGGATTACAACGTCAGCTCCGGCTGTTTTGCTTTTGGCAGGAACGGCAAGATTTCCGGTGTGCTTTGCGGCATTCAGGCGGCGGGCAAGCTTTGTTGCATCGGTGTGCAGCTGGCAAAGAGTGACAGACAGGATAGAAAAAGCCGCATATGGCTGCCTGGGTTATATTTATCAGTAGATTGATCGCGTCTTAATGCCCGGCTGACATTAAGCTCACCATAACAATGCAAGAATCTTATTGTTGGTGCAAACGCACCGTCATAGCGCATCACTGAAACAATATGAAACAATCAAACAATCAATGCCCATGCTTTTTTGTTTGTTGTTGACATTTAAATCTGCCATTAATTAGGAACCGAATCTGTGGAGGATATTTATGCTCAAACTTTTCCATTACCATTCTCAATACTGGATATTTCTCGCACTTGCACTTTCTGTTTACGTAGTTGCTTTTCGATAACACATGAATAGGTTGTGTACTGCTTCCATCTAATGTAGCCAGAACTTATATCTCATGAGCTTTGGTCCGGGCCTTAGCTCATCAAAGTGCATATGTTATAAATATAATGATACCGTTGCTGATATAAAGCCGTGCACAGAAACCATCTGACCTGTTTTGCTTAGCCTTATAACAACCTGAAAAAGAAAACGTTTTAAACATGCTAACCAGTATTTTGGAAGTCCACAACTTTTTAATATCTGTCAAAGTCAACATGTTGAATTTAAGTCATGGGCCACTCAAGATGTGTAGAACCGCTTACCACCATAATGGCAAATCCAAAGATAATGTGGGTATTAAAAATTACTTCTTCTTTCGCTACTGCATTAGCAATTGATTAACAATAACCTATGTCAGGCATCGCCCTCCTTTTTTATAAGTTAAAAAAGTAAGACGAGATTATTTTTTCAGTGTATATCTGAACATCCTTTATAATTCTGTCTATGTTAAAGATTTTAACCAATGAAAAACAATATTTTTTCCATTGAACGGAATAAACCGATAAGTCCTTTAGAACTTAAGATTTACCGCAACTATCGCGTAGTTCATGGGATCCGTATTGCTTTAGCATTTGTTATAACTTTCTTACTGATAAGAATGTTGAATTTACCAGACCACTCCTGGCCCCTGATTACACTGGTTGTGGTCATGGGACCAATTAGTTACATGGGCAATGTGATACCCAGGGCACTTGAACGTATGGCGGGAACTGTAGGGGGTGCGATTTTGGGGATCATCGCATTACACATTGAAATGTACTCTCTCACTATGATGATGCTGTGGTGTGGATGCGCAGCTTTCCTTTGTGGTTTTCTGGCCATGAGTAAACGTCCCTATGCCGCATTATTGATTGGTATCACGCTGGCAGTTGTCAGCAGCGCTCCTGCAGGAGACTTACAAACAGCATTGTGGCGAAGCACCAACATTATTATAGGATGCATTCTGGCGATGTTGTTTACCAGCATTTTTCCCCAGAGAGCATTCATTAACTGGCGTATACAACTTGCTGACTTTCTTTCTGATTATCTAAAAATAACAACTGCGGGAGTCTCCCGAAACGTTCTTGCGCCTCCGAGAATGGCCAAACTTCAAATGCGAGCGCTGAATAATGTAGTAAAAATGCGCAGCCTTATTACACCAGTAAATAAAGAAACAAAGATTGCGAAGAGTCTACTTGAAGATATTCAATCGATAACCCGCGATATGATAGCGGCGCAAAAATTTCAGATAAATGCCCACTGGGCATCCCGTGGCAGTCGATTTCTCATATTGAATACTCACACGCTGTCAGATATGGAACAAATGACCCGTAGCACCCTCAACACCCTCGCACATGCCTTGCATGAAGGAAACCCAACGCCGATAGCATCAAATAGCGAGCATCTTCTCGAAATTACTAAAGAGTTGCATTGTCTTTTACTCGCCAATGAGGGCGAGGAAATCATTGAAAGCGCCGTTCACGGATATGTTTGGTTGAGCATTCAGCTTGCTATCCAACTTGAAGCACTATCAACCCTAATCACAAAAGCGCTTACAGAAAATAATTAATTTCAATGTCAATCGACAAATATGTAATCATTATTGCCTCACACCGTCCAGATATCACAACCTATCTTTTAGTAATGAAAAAGGCCCATTCTATTGTGTGGGCCAGAAAAGAAGAGTTTTGCACTACCAGGCTGGATGCCTCTCAGTAGGTCTTTGATTGAGAAACCATAATCCGTGAGCACCGTAGGTGATTTATAACTCGTTTACAGAACAGATTTTTTCCTGATAAATATCAATATTTCTCTTATCTCATCGGCTTTTTGACCGTGCAAGGCATGACTTTTCCGTTCGATCAAATCAATGATATTCCCTGTCGTAACCCTTTTGCCATTTTCAAGTAGCTGGATAACTGTTTCACCAATTTCCTGGGCCATAATATGGTTTTGTATGATTCTCAATGCGTTGCCCGTTATATGGTTATTAGTAATACCGTTACACATCAGACATGATGTTAATAGCAAAACAAAAAATACAATTCTTTGCCCAACTTACTTGTATGTTGCACGGATAACCCTGAAATGACAAAACCCCGTTAGAACGAGGTTTTTATTCATGGTGTAACCATAGAGGATCAAACCCTCGTCTCCTGCAAGTTCAAAAGTCGCCCGCTCAATTCGATGAGGTAGTAGCTGACTGACGGCCCTTGTTGGACTTAAACCAGTGCCTGGCAATGATAATGAATCTTGCCGCCTTAACTGGAAGGTCAGAGCCAAATGTTACTTTCGCAACACCTGTTCATTTGATTTACTGGAAGTATATGGCGCATAGTTATCAGGTGTGATCATTGATGATTTACAAAAAATACACTTTGCACCAAAGGGATTTTTCTCAGTCACATCAAAATGGGAAGTTCTGTACTGTGACCCATGACAACAAGGGCACTTAAAATAAATATGGTCGGTCATGATGTTAGCCTTTATTTGCTACAACACTCACTACCGCAGTGATATCCAAAAGATCTATTTAACTAATGATTTCTCTTGGTTTTCAGTATCAGGTTACAACTCACTATTAAAAGCAATAAAAAATAAATATTTCTTATCAGTTCACATGAGGAATCTAAAATAATATAATTTTCTTTATATTATAGCACCAGCGATTTTTTGGATGTTGTTAGCTTTTACGAATGCACTTAAGCGTGCAAGAAAAACTACAGAGGTAAAACAACAAATGACATTCATAAAATAATCATTTCAACTGTTCTACCCAATGATTAGACTCAGACATCTGTTCAGCTTTATGTCGACAGATGTTGAGTTTCTGAAAAACTAATATATCTACTCAGGCATTCACCGTCTTCGCTATCGTATATTAGTTTACATCAGGAAAAATATCAGGCAGCTACAACGTTTTCAGCTGACGGCCCTTTTGCACCAGCAGTAATGCTGAACTCAACTTTTTGGCCTTCATTCAGCGTTTTAAAGCCACCACTCTGAATAGCAGAGAAGTGTACAAACACATCTTTACTACCATTGTCAGGGGTAATAAAACCAAAACCTTTAGACTCGTTAAACCATTTTACTAAACCAGTCATTTTATTAGACACAGGTAATTCCTTAAATTCTATGTAGCCTTACGGCGAAAAGGGCTTCGCACACAATCTAATTAGTAACGATAAGAAGGCTCAAAAGAAAGGATTATCTGTGGATAACGCTTGAGATGAGAACTGCTTTACTAAACCGCTTTAATGGGTCTGTGTACCTAACCAACCCCTCATTAATCACACACCCCACAAACAATAGCAAGTTATTTTTTCATTTAATTTTTCGCAAAATCTTAGAAATGGAAACTGAGACAGCATAATCAAGGAGTTCTGTTCACTAGCAATAACATACAGCCGGTCGCCACCCGGATAACGAAAAATAAAATAGAACATATTTATCAGTTACTTAAAGGAAAGCCCGTTTCAATCCGTAAAAATCCAGCAACGAATTTTCGTACTATTTTTCGCAGCTGAGGAAATTAATAGCAACAAAGAAAATCATTTCTTCCAACCAGTAAATTCTGAAACAGCCATAACATTTACAAAACTATGCTCCTTTTGTTTCATATCAGTGTATTATCAGGGAAGGAAAATTAAAAAATTTGAAGGAGAAAAAATGCAACGACAGGCAATGATTTCATCAAAAATAAAATTTATTGGTTACTACCCATTAGAAAAGATTCTGGAGATTGGGTTCGTAAATTCTTCAACTTTCCAGTATGTGGGCGTTCCTGAAAGCATCTATAACTCTTTTCTCACAGTGCAATCTAAAGGCCGTTTCTTTGACGGTGTCATTAAAGGTAAATTCTTGTGTCGTAAAACAGGGTGATTCAAGAAATTTACGCTGTAGATAGCGTAAAACGCCGTTCTGGTGTTTTCTGTTTTTTGTTACCACCGGTCCAGGAAATTGATATCCAAAAAACCACTATTCCCGTCAATTTCGTTCCCCTTCGTTAAGCATGCTCCCTGCAGCGTTCACAGGTTTCAAACACTGGGACGCCATGCTCTTTCGTGGCTTTGCAGTCAAGTACCTCCCCTTTACCACCACAGCGGTAGCGTGCGCTAATTGTTCCCTGAACCGATTGCTATACCGCCACTCGCAGTCAGGAATGGGTAAAGCGGGTCATTTAAATGGCCTTTTTTTCCCGATCATCCTAAAAATTGTTGTAAAATTCGCGGCCTTAGTGATAGCTGCTTCTTTTTGGCTATCTGTTTTGGCGGGAAGTTTTGGAGAGATTTTGGAGAAGAGAAAAAGTTGATTATTTTCAATACTCTGAAAACATCGCGCCTTCTGAACAAGAAGGTGAAACGCGAATGATCGGTCGGCTGCTCAGAGGCGGTTTTATGACCGCCATCTACGCGTATCTGTATATTCCAATCATTATTTTGATTGTGAACTCCTTTAACAGCTCGCGCTTTGGCATCAACTGGCAGGGTTTTACCACCAAATGGTACGGCCTGCTGATGAACAACGACAGCCTGCTACAGGCAGCGCAACACTCGCTGACGATGGCGGTGCTATCCGCCACGTTTGCCACGCTGATCGGCTCACTCACAGCGGTTGCACTGTACCGCTACCGTTTTCGCGGTAAACCGTTTGTCAGCGGCATGCTGTTCGTGGTGATGATGTCGCCGGATATCGTAATGGCGATTTCTTTGCTGGTGCTGTTTATGCTGATCGGCATTCAACTGGGTTTCTGGTCACTGCTGTTCTCGCATATCACTTTTTGTCTACCTTTTGTGGTGGTGACGGTTTACTCACGTCTGAAAGGTTTTGATGTACGAATGCTTGAAGCCGCCAAAGATCTCGGCGCCAGTGAAGTGACTATTCTGCGCAAGATTATACTGCCTCTGGCAATGCCTGCAGTGGCTGCCGGCTGGTTGCTGAGCTTTACGTTGTCGATGGATGATGTCGTCGTGTCGTCCTTCGTTACCGGGCCTGGTTATGAAATTTTGCCGTTAAAAATCTACTCAATGGTAAAAGTCGGCGTATCACCAGAGGTGAACGCGCTGGCGACCATTTTGTTGGTTCTGTCGCTGGTTATGGTGATTGCCAGCCAGCTTATTGCACGTGATAAAACCAAGGGCCGCTAAGGCCCTTAATTCAGGGGACGTTAAATGATGAAAAAATGGTCACGCCACCTGCTCGCGGCGGGTGCTCTGGCACTGGGCATGAGCGCCGCTCACGCTAATGACAACAACACGCTCTATTTCTATAACTGGACCGAATATGTCCCGCCTGGACTGCTGGAGCAGTTCACCAAAGAGACCGGCATTAAGGTTATCTATTCGACCTACGAGTCGAACGAAACCATGTACGCCAAGCTCAAAACCTATAAAGACGGCGCATACGATCTGGTGGTTCCGTCCACCTATTACGTCGATAAAATGCGCAAAGAAGGCATGATCCAGAAGATCGACAAGTCGACGTTGACCAACTTCCACAACCTCGATCCGGAAATGCTCAACAAGCCATTCGACCCCAACAATGACTACTCTATCCCGTATATCTGGGGTGCGACGGCCATTGGCATCAATAGCGATGCCATCGACCCGAAAACAGTAACCAGCTGGGCCGATCTGTGGAAACCGGAGTACAAAGGTAGCCTGCTGTTAACGGATGATGCGCGTGAAGTGTTCCAGATGGCGCTGCGCAAGCTGGGATACTCCGGCAATACCACCGATCCTAAAGAGATTGAAGCCGCTTATAACGAGTTGAAGAAGCTGATGCCTAACGTCGCGGCATTTAACTCTGACAACCCGGCCAACCCGTATATGGAAGGCGAAGTCAATCTGGGGATGGTGTGGAACGGCTCCGCGTATGTTGCGCGTCAGGCAGGTACTCCGCTGGAAGTGGTATGGCCGAAAGAAGGTGGGATTTTCTGGATGGACAGCCTGTCTATTCCAGCGAACGCAAAAAATAAAGAAGGTGCGCTGAAGCTGATTAACTTCCTGCTGCGCCCGGACGTGGCGAAAGAAGTCGCGGAAACCATCGGTTATCCGACGCCAAACCTGGCAGCACGTAAGCTGTTAAGCCCTGAAGTCGCGAACGATAAAACCCTCTACCCTGATGCAGAAACCATCAACAAAGGGGAATGGCAGAATGATGTCGGTTCCGCCAGCGCTATCTATGAAGAGTATTATCAGAAGCTGAAAGCAGGACGCTAATTCAGCGTTGTAAGGAATGCCCGATAGCGCTGCGCGTATCGGGCAAAAAAATCACAGTCCTTTCAATAATTTCTCAACAAACTCAGGCACCACCTGGCTTGCCGGACCGTAATACTTCTCTTCAAACTCGCTTCCTACCTGGCTCGGTTCGAGATTTAGCTCTACCGTATGCGCCCCATGTAGTCGAGCTTCATGCACAAACCCCGCTGCCGGGTATACATGGCCCGATGTACCAATCGCAATGAACACATCGGCCATTGCCAGTGCCATATAAATTTCATCCATGCCCAGCGGCATTTCACCAAACCACACCACGTGCGGGCGCAGCGGCGCCGGAAACTGGCAACAATGGCATTTATCTTCCGCAGTCACATCGCCAGTCCACTCCAGAATCTGCCCGCTTTGCGAACAGCGAACCTTGAGCAGTTCGCCGTGCATATGGATTACGTTCTGGCTGCCCGCACGTTCATGCAGGTTATCAATGTTCTGCGTCACCAGTAAAAAACGGTCGCCCAGCTCGGCTTCGAGTTTTGCCAGCGCGATATGCGCCGCGTTAGGCTGGATTTCTGACTGTTGCAACTGATGACGACGGGCGTTATAAAACGACTGGACCAGTTGCGGATTACGACTGAATCCTTCCGGAGTCGCAACGTCCTCTACCCGATGTTCTTCCCAGAGACCATCCGCCGCGCGAAAGGTTCGAATTCCTGACTCAGCGGAGATTCCCGCTCCCGTCAGTACCAGCACTCTTGGTTTTTCCATCAATTCAGGCACCACTCTGTCTCTGAAAAAGATTCGTTGACGCAGGCGATCGCGCATATGGCGTTTATTTTTACGAAAGCGGCTTAACCGATGACCCCGGCGCGACAGCATAACAACCTCTTTGTATTAATCGGTAAGATGTAGGAAAGCGGCTCCGCGCATCCCGCCCGCATCACCGTGTCGCGCCTGCTCAATACGCGGCACCCGGGCAACCGGCAGCAGATGACGTGGCAGTCGGTCCGCCAGTTGCGTCGTAATAGCGGTAAAATTCGACAAGCCTCCGCCAATCACCACCAAATCAGGATCGACGATAGTCAGGATATTCCCAAGGCACACCGCCAGCAAATCCAGATAGCGTTCAACATGGGCACGTGCTTGTTCATCACCCTGCTCCCACAGCGCGATAATTTCCCGGGCATCCAGCGATTGATGGTAGTAATGCTGATACAACCATGCAAATCCACCGCCGGAAAGATAGCTTTCGATGCATCCCAGTTGACCGCACCCGCAGCGGCGCAATGGGAAATCAAAGCCCATCAACGTCAGCGCATCGACTGGCAAACGGATATGACCAAACTCGCCGGTGATATAGCTGCGTCCGGTGATGGATTTCCCGTTAAGCACCAGACCGCCGCCAACACCGGTGCCGAGGATCAACCCCATCACGAGCGGATATTGGGTGAACTCGTCATCCCAGGCTTCGGAGAGGGCAAAACAGTTAGCATCGTTATCCAGACGCACATCGCGGTCAAGGCGAGCGCTGAGATCGGCGCGGAGCGGCTTACCACTGGCAGCAGGAACGTTGGCCGCATACAGCGTGCCGTCTTCCGTTTCCGGCATGCCAGGAATGCCGATACCTACCGAACCTTTAACGCCGAACCGCTGGTCCGCTTCCGTCACCAGATTGCAGACCGCATCAAGGAAAGCGTCATAGCTGTCGCGAGGCGTAGGGACGCGAGTTTCCCATTGCAAACGACGTTGCTTATCAAACACGCCAAGCGCAATTTTGGTCCCGCCGATGTCAAATCCGTAATACATCACCGCTCCTTGATACACGTCATCCTTCAAGATACCTTGGGGTCGGCTGCGCCCTCACCCTCCAGTCACATCGTTATCTATGCTCGTGGAGATTTCGGTTTGCCGCCTTACCGCCGCATGAATGCTTTCGTGTATATATTGTTATTGGCCGCTAAGTACTCTCGCAGGATCAATATTGCTGGCGCGACGCGCCGGATACCAACTTGCCAAAAGACTCAGCACGAGTGCTGTCACCAGCACGTAAATCACATCCAGCCAGTGTAATTCCGATGGCAGGAAGTCAATGAAATAGATATCGCCGGACAGGAACTGATGGCCGATAAGCGCCTCAATCCCGTTAATGATCGGCGTCAGTTGCAGCGAGACAACCACCCCAATGACGACGCCTATCAGGCTACCGAACAGCCCCGCCAGCAGGCCGTACCAGACAAAAATGGCACGGATAAGGCCATCTTTAGCCCCCAGGGTTCTTAATACCGCAATATCGCCGCTTTTGTCTTTTACCGCCATCACTAACGTGGAAACGATATTAAAACAGGCCACGCCAATCACCAGCACCATCGCCAGATACATAATGGCGCGGATCATCTGGATATCGCGATACATATAACCGTAAGTACCGATCCAGCTCTTAATGTACACATAGTTATTGGTGACTTCACCCGCGTCTCGCACCAGCTTATTGGCGTTAAACACGTCGTTCACTTTCAGCGCGATCCCGGAAACGCTGGATCCCATATCCAGGTATTGCTGCGCATCTTCCAGTGGGATCATGGCAAAGCTGTGATCGAGCTGACCGCTCAGTTGCAGGATCCCCGTGACGTGCAAACGCACGCGTTTAGGCTGCTGTAACTTATGATCCGCACTGGCGTTAGGGATCATAATCGATACCCAGTCGCCCTGCTTCACCTTCAGCGCATCGGCAATTCCCTTACCAATAATGATTTGTTGCTCACCCGCTTTGAAATTATCCCATGCGTGGTTTTGCACAAACGAGGGTAGCGCGCTTAAACGCTGCTCCTGCTGCGGATCAACGCCCTTCACCTGCACTGCGCGTAGGTTCGCCCCACTCTCCACCAGCCCGGTAAAGTTAATATAAGGCGCCGCAGCGGCAATGCCTGGTACCTTCTGTACCTTGTCGAGCGCTTCCTGCCAGTTATTCCACGGCTGATTCACGGCTTCAATCTCACCGTGCGGCACCACGGCCAGAATACGGTTGTTAAGCTCACGCTCAAATCCGTTCATGGCGCTTAAGCCGACGATCAACACCGCTACGCCCAACGCAATGCCAACGGTGGAAATCACGGAAATCAGCGAGACCATGCCGCCGCGCCGCCGACCACGGCTAAAACGCAAACCAATCAATAACGATAAAGGCGAAGCCATTACTCAGCTCCCATCAGGCTCAGTTCAGCCGTCAGGCGACCATCGCGCATTTCAAGCTGGCGGCTCATGCGCTTCGCCAGTTGCAGATCGTGTGTCACCACCAAAAATGCCGTGCCCTGAGAGCGGTTCAGCTCACCCAGAAGCTCGAAAATGCTGTCCGCGTTACGCGCATCAAGGTTACCCGTTGGCTCATCCGCCAGTACCAGGCGCGGGTTATTCACCAGCGCACGAGCGATGGCCACGCGCTGGCGTTCACCGCCTGACAGTTCAGACGGACGATGGCTGGCACGATGGTCCAGCCCTACTGCTTTCAGCATATCCCGTGCGCGCTCGGTGATTTCAGCCGGTTTTTTCTTGCCGATCAGCAACGGCATCGCCACGTTTTCCAGCGCGGTAAAGTCCGGCAGCAGATGGTGGAACTGATAAATGAAGCCCAGCTTCTGATTACGCAGTTCCGCTTTCGCCGCCGACGAGAGTTTGCTCATCGGCTGACCGCTAAAAATGACATCGCCGGAAGTTGGCGTATCCAGACCGCCTAACAGATGCAGCAACGTACTCTTACCGGAACCGGAGCTGCCGACAATCGCCATCATCTCACCTTCACCGACGCAAAAACTGACATCGTGCAGTACATCGGTCTGCACTGTGCCTTCCTGATAGCGTTTGCACAGGTTGTCGCATTGCAACAGGATCTTATTCATAACGTAAAGCCTCAGCGGGTTGAGTGGCGGCAGCGCGCCAGGAAGGATAAAGCGTAGACAGCAGCGCGATGGCCATCGCCACCAGCGCAATGACGATAACCTGCAGCGGCTCAATGGCAACCGGCAGCGCAGCCCCATCCAGAAGCACACCGATAATTGGCATCAGGTTGTTCAGTTGACTGGCGAGTAATGCGCCCAGCACCGCGCCCAGCAGCGCGCCGATAATCCCGGCACTGGCCCCCTGAACCATAAACACCATCATTATCTGCCGCGGCGTCAGCCCCTGCGTTTGTAGAATCGCCACTTCCCCTTGCTTCTCCATTACCATCAGACCCAGCGAGGTAATAATATTAAATGCCGCCACCGCCACGATCAGGCTAAGCAGCAGCCCCATCATGTTTTTCTCCATACGCACGGCCTGGAACAATTCCCCTTTGCGCTCGCGCCAGTCCTGCCATTTGGTGCCTTGCGGCAGCGTTTGCTGGCTCAGCGTATCAACCTTTAACGGTTCGTTCAGCCACAGACGCCAGCCGGTAATATTGCCCACCGGGTAACGCATCAAACGTGATGCATCCTGGATGTTGGTCAGCATCTGGTAGCCGTCGACTTCGCTGTTGGCGGCGAAGGTGCCAATTACCGTAAACAGACGCTGGCTCGGCAGACGCCCCATGGGGGTAAACTGGCTGGCTGAGGGCACCATCACGCGAATTTGATCGCCACGATTAACACCCAGTTGCCCGGCAAGCTGCTCTCCGAGGATGACATTATACTTACCCGGCTGCAGATCTGTTTGCTTCACATTGACCAGATATGGCGTTAATGGATCTTTTTGCGCCGGGTCAATACCCAGCATCACGCCGACTGCCACGCTACGCGCACTTTGCAGTACCACATCCCCCGTGGTTATCGGTGCAACGCGGTTGACGCCGTTCAACACCACCGCTTTTTCCGGTAGCTGTTGCGGGTTTAGGGAACCCTGTTCAGACGAGAGGACGGCCTGAGGCATCAGGCCAAGAATATTGTTTTGCAGCTCGCGCTCGAAACCGTTCATCACCGACAACACCGTAACCAGCGCCATTACCCCGAGAGTAATGCCAATGGTGGAGAGCCAGGAAACGAAGCGACCGAAGCGATCTGCTGCACGCCCACGCATATAACGCAGGCCGATGAATAGAGCGACAGGTTGGTACATGAAATCCGTCTGGTTGCTGTTAGCAAAGTCACGAGTATATAAGCGAAAGCGGAATGGGTAAATGACTGAACCGTAAGTGTTCGTCAGCACTATTCTTAAAAGTATAAATAAATCAAACCGCTAAAGTTGTCCCTCTCCCCTGCAACCCTGATCCCTGACCTTTATCCTAAAAAAACAAAATGCAGACAGTTACGCATTACAGCGCACGGCGGGTTGCGCAGGATGGCAGTCTATTGCAATCAATATGGATGCGCCGTCTCAATGAATAAAAAAGAACTATGGATTAATCAAATCAAGGGGTTATGCATTTGCCTG
The DNA here is from genome assembly GCF_030336805.1 of Citrobacter sp. Cb023. Taxonomy (NCBI): domain Bacteria; kingdom Pseudomonadati; phylum Pseudomonadota; class Gammaproteobacteria; order Enterobacterales; family Enterobacteriaceae; genus Citrobacter; species Citrobacter sp. Cb023. Next base: position 272,385 of record NZ_JAOWCV010000038.1, read on the forward strand.
GTAGTGATTTACCACTCGGTGATCACATTTTACCCGCACCTCACCACTTTTCAGCATCCACTGTCAGAGGTGTTGAGCAAATGCTGGATTTACCTCAATTTGTACCTGGCACCGTTTCGCATGCCGGTGTTTTTCTTTATTTCGGGGTATCTGATCCGCCGCTACATCGATAACGTCCCGTGGACAACCTGCGTGGATAAACGGATCTGGAGTATCGCCTGGGTGCTTGTGCTTTGGGGTGTGGTGCAATGGCTGGCGTTGGTGGCGCTCAATAACTGGCTCGCCCCGCAGCGCGATCTGACCCATGCCGCCAACGCCGCTTATGCGGATTCGATTGCGGGTTTTACCCACGGGATGCTGACCGCCAGCACCAGCCTGTGGTATCTGTACGCGCTGATTGTCTATTTTGTTCTGTGTAAAATTTTCAGCCGTTGGGCGATGCCGTTGTTAGCATTATTTGTGGCGCTGAGCGTGGCGATCAATTTTTTCCCGACCCCGTGGTGGGGAATGAACAGCGTGATTCGCAATTTGCCCTGGTATAGCCTCGGCGCATGGTTTGGCGCAACGCTGATGGCGTGGATCAAGGAGGTGCCCCTGCGCCGCCATGCGGTCATTGTTCTGGGTTGCACAATCGTCGCCGTCGTCGCGTGGCTGGCAAATGTCTCGCTATTGCTTTCTCTCCTTTCCATTGTGCTGATCATGAAGCTGTTTTATCAGTTCGAGCTCCACTTTGGCATGCGCGCGTCCAGTCCGTTAAGCGTGATTGGCGCCAATACCATCGCCATCTACACCACACACCGTATTCTGGTTGAGCTGTTCAGCTTAACGCTTATCCCCAAAATCAATCATGCCGCCTGGCCTGCATACGCGGAGCTGGCCCTGCTACTGGTGTATCCGTTCGCCTGTCTGCTGCTGTGCACCCTGTTTGGCCTGCTGGTGCGTAAGATTTCACAAAAAACCGTGGCCGATCTGCTCTTTTCCCCGCCCTCTTTATCGCTCGCCTCGCGCTAACCCCTTCGCGCTTTTTGCCCCCATTCGGGGGCGAATCAATTTGCTTATGAGAAACGATCACGGATAATAAAGAACATTGCTTATCAGATGTATATCTAAACGAGATCCTGACAACCGAATGCCTGAACAACATCGTTACACGCTCCCAACGGGCGCTTCCGATCAGCGCCAGTTGGGTGAGCTTACGGGTGCCGCCTGCGCAACGCTGGTCGCCGAAATCGCCGAACGTCACGCGGGTCCAGTGGTGCTGATCGCGCCGGACATGCAAAATGCTTTGCGTCTGCATGATGAAATTCGTCAGTTTACTGACCAGATGGTGATGAACCTGCCTGACTGGGAAACGCTTCCCTATGACAGCTTTTCTCCCCATCAGGAGATTATCTCCTCACGGCTATCCACGCTGTATCAACTGCCCGCCATGCAGCGCGGCGTGCTGATCGTTCCGGTAAATACGCTGATGCAGCGTGTCTGTCCGCACAGTTATCTGCACGGTCATGCGCTGGTCATGAAAAAAGGCCAGCGGCTTTCGCGCGACGCCCTGCGCGAACAACTGGACAGTGCTGGCTACCGCCATGTTGATCAGGTCATGGAACACGGCGAATACGCCACACGTGGCGCGTTGTTAGATCTGTTCCCGATGGGCAGCGAATTGCCTTATCGTCTGGATTTCTTTGATGACGAAATCGACAGCCTGCGTCTGTTTGATACTGACACTCAGCGCACGCTGGAAGAAGTCGATGCCATTAATTTGCTGCCCGCACACGAATTCCCGACTGACAAAACGGCCATTGAGCTGTTCCGTAGTCAGTGGCGTGATACGTTTGAGGTAAAACGCGACGCCGAGCATATTTATCAACAGGTCAGCAAAGGCACATTACCTACGGGGATTGAATACTGGCAACCGCTGTTTTTCAGCGAGCCGCTGCCGCCGCTGTTCAGCTACTTCCCCACCAATACGTTATTAGTAAATACCGGCGATATCGAGACCAGCGCTGCACGCTTCCAGGCCGATACCCTGTCACGCTTTGAGAATCGCGGCGTTGATCCGATGCGCCCGCTTCTGCCACCGGAATCGCTGTGGCTGCGGGTTGATGAGCTGTTTTCTGAACTTAAACGCTGGCCGCGTGTTCAGCTGAAAACCGAGAGTCTGCCGAAGAAAGCGGCGAATACCAACCTCGGGTTCCAGAAGCTGCCAGATATCGCCGTTCAGGCACAGCAAAAAGCACCGTTAGATGCATTACGTAAATTCCTGGAGGGCTTTACCGGTCCGGTAATTTTCTCGGTGGAAAGTGAAGGACGCCGGGAAGCGCTAGGCGAACTGCTCGCCCGCATCAAAGTCGCGCCGAAGCGGATATTGCGACTCGACGAAGCCGTAGACAACGGTCGTTATCTGATGATTGGCTCAGCCGAGCACGGCTTCATCGATAGCAAACGCAATCTGGCGCTGATTTGTGAAAGCGATCTGCTCGGTGAACGTGTGGCGCGTCGCCGCCAGGATTCTCGTCGCACCATCAACCCGGACACGTTAATTCGTAACCTCGCGGAGCTGCATCCCGGTCAGCCAGTGGTGCATCTGGAGCACGGCGTCGGTCGCTATGCCGGTATGACCACGCTGGAAGCAGGCGGCATTACCGGTGAATACCTGATGCTCACCTATGCCAACGACGCCAAACTGTATGTGCCGGTGTCGTCGCTGCATCTGATAAGCCGCTACGCCGGCGGCGCGGAAGAGAATGCGCCGCTGCATAAACTGGGCGGCGATGCCTGGTCACGCGCCCGACAGAAAGCCGCTGAGAAAGTCCGCGATGTCGCGGCTGAGCTGCTGGATATTTATGCCCAGCGCGCAGCGAAAGAAGGCTTTGCCTTTAAGCATGACCGTGAACAGTACCAGCTGTTTTGCGACAGCTTCCCGTTTGAAACCACGCCCGACCAGGCGCAGGCGATCAACGCGGTACTCAGCGATATGTGTCAACCGCTGGCCATGGACCGCCTGGTGTGTGGCGATGTCGGCTTTGGTAAAACCGAAGTCGCAATGCGTGCCGCCTTCCTCGCCGTAGAGAATCACAAGCAGGTTGCCGTGTTGGTACCGACCACTCTGCTCGCTCAGCAGCACTTCGACAACTTCCGCGACCGCTTTGCCAACTGGCCGGTACGCATTGAGATGCTGTCCCGTTTCCGTAGCGCCAAAGAGCAAGCGCAGATTCTGGAGCAGGTTGCCGAAGGTAAAATCGATATTCTCATCGGCACTCACAAACTGCTGCAAGCGGATGTGAAGCTAAAAGATCTGGGGCTGCTGATTGTCGATGAAGAGCACCGTTTCGGCGTTCGCCACAAAGAGCGTATCAAGGCAATGCGCGCGGATGTGGATATTCTGACTCTGACAGCAACGCCAATTCCACGCACGCTCAACATGGCGATGAGCGGCATGCGCGACCTGTCGATCATCGCCACACCACCCGCTCGTCGTCTGGCGGTCAAAACCTTCGTGCGCGAATATGACAACCTGGTGGTACGCGAGGCTATCCTGCGTGAAGTTATGCGCGGGGGACAAGTTTATTATCTCTTTAACGACGTCGAAAATATCCAGAAAACCGCTGACCGATTAGCGGAACTGGTGCCGGAAGCGCGCATTGGTATCGGCCACGGGCAAATGCGCGAGCGCGAACTGGAACGCGTGATGAACGATTTCCACCATCAGCGTTTTAACGTGCTGGTATGTACCACCATTATCGAAACCGGGATCGACATTCCCACTGCCAACACCATCATCATTGAACGAGCTGACCACTTCGGTTTAGCGCAATTGCATCAGCTACGGGGTCGTGTGGGACGCTCACATCATCAGGCATACGCCTGGCTGCTAACGCCGCACCCAAAAGCGATGACCACCGACGCACAAAAACGCCTGGAAGCCATCGCCTCACTGGAAGATTTAGGTGCAGGTTTTGCGTTGGCGACCCACGACCTCGAAATTCGTGGCGCTGGGGAACTGCTGGGCGAAGATCAAAGTGGCTCCATGGAAAGCATCGGTTTCTCACTGTATATGGAGCTGCTGGAAAACGCTGTCGATGCACTCAAAGAAGGGCGTGAACCGTCGCTGGAAGATCTCACCAGCCAGCAAACCGAAGTCGAACTGCGCATGCCATCGCTTCTGCCGGATAACTATATCCCGGATGTCAACACGCGACTGTCGTTCTACAAGCGCATTGCCAGTGCGAAAGGCGAAACCGAGCTGGAAGAAATTAAGGTCGAGCTGATAGACCGTTTTGGCCTGCTGCCCGACCCGGCCCGGACGTTGCTGGATATTGCCCGTTTACGCCAGCAGGCGCAGAAACTGGGGATCAGAAAGCTCGAAGGCAATGAAAAAGGCGGTACTATTGAGTTTGCCGAGAAAAACCACGTTAACCCGGTCTGGCTAATTGGTTTACTGCAAAAACAACCGCAACACTTCCGTCTGGATGGTCCAACACGCCTGAAATTCATGCAGGAGTTGGGCGAGCGTAAAGCACGGATCGACTGGGTTCGCCAGTTTATGCGCCAGCTTGAAGAGAACGCCGTAGCCTAGCGTCAAGCCGGGTGAGTCCTCCACTCACCCGGCCTGATGAATTTACAAACTCTTTGCACTTCCCTGCACTTCCCGACACTGCAAACCGCCATAATTCTTGTTTACTTTTACATAATAAAAACCACGTAAAAACAATGGATTTATGGTGATGTTAAACAATAAACGACTCTCTCGCTGGTTAGCATTTTTTACGCTTGCCGCGACCTTCGCGTTAGCACTTCCGGCCCAGGCAAATACCTGGCCGCTGCCGCCACCGGGAAGCCGCGTGGTGGGTCAGAATGCCGTTCACGTTGTCGAAGACAATGGCGGTTCTCTGGAAGCGATTGCGAAAAAATACAATGTCGGCTTTCTGGCGCTGCTACAGGCCAACCCCGGCGTTGACCCTTACGTACCACGTCCGGGCAGCGTGCTGACTATTCCGTTACAAACCCTGCTGCCGGATGCGCCACGCGAAGGCATTGTTATCAACCTCGCCGAACTGCGTCTTTATTATTACCAGCCAGGGACAAATTCGGTGACCGTGTATCCTATTGGTATTGGCCAGTTAGGCGGTGACACGCTGACGCCCACAATGGTAACCACCATCTCTGATAAACGTGCCAACCCGACCTGGACGCCTACGGCAAATATCCGCGCGCGATACAAAGCGAACGGGATCGACCTTCCTGCCGTGGTGCCTGCCGGGCCGGATAACCCGATGGGCCATCATGCCATTCGCTTAGCGGCATACGGCGGTGTGTACCTGCTGCACGGAACTAATGCTGACTTTGGCATCGGAATGCGCGTCAGTTCCGGCTGTATTCGTCTACGCGACGGTGATATCGAAACTCTGTTCCGTCAGGTGAAGCCAGGAACCAAGGTCAATATTATCAATACGCCAATCAAAGCATCTGTTGAACCTAACGGCGTGCGCCTGGTTGAAGTACACCAGCCGTTGTCCGAAAAAATCAATGACGACCCGCAATTGCTGCCGATCGTGCTGAACGCATCCATGCAGACGTTTAAGAATGCGGCGCAAACGGACTCTGCCGTCATGGAACATGCGATGGAGATTCGCTCAGGCATGCCGGTCGATGTCACCCGTCATCACGACGTTGCTCAACAACCGCTGTAATTCAGCGCATAAAAAACCCCCGCTGGATTTTATTCCGCGGGGGTTTTTTATTTAACTCGCAGTGGCATTGCGATGGGTTAAATCTTATTTGTAGATAACTGCAGTCCCGTGGAGGGTGTTAGGACCGGTAACGGAAGTAATACGGAAAGACTTCGCCCTCATCTCATCCGCTTTCTGCGCCAGTTGATCTTCCAGAGAACCTAAGTTAGTCCCCGCATTCGCAGAAATAGTACCGACTTTCTGTTGGCCCGCAGGTGTGGCCTGAACTTCAACGGCAGCAAAGCTTGCAAATGAGAGTGAGCTAAGAACAGCAGCAACAAACAGAGTTTTTACGTTTTTCATGATAGTGACCTTTAGCAGATGAATGTGTGTCGCAAAGATTAACTTAACGATCGATAGGTAAATCATAGATGTGATCCAGGTCACACGTCAACATTTTTTTATAATGATCGTTATATAAAACACAAAGACCTTATTTTTCATATCAATAGCGTTAAATTATTTTTATCGCTAATCCGCTGGAGTGTGCAGTCGAATATTTTTATAATGGTTATTCAATAAACCCAACAAAGGTACATCGGCGCCATGACAACTGAAATGACAGGTTGTGCTAAAAAAAGCCGTGGCCGACCAAAAGTGTTCGACAGGGAAGCCGCGCTTGATAAGGCCATGACACTCTTCTGGCAGCACGGGTATGAAGCGACATCGCTCGCCGATCTCGTAGAAGCAACTGGCGCAAAAGCGCCCACGCTGTATGCGGAGTTCACCAATAAAGAGGGGTTGTTTCGTGCCGTACTGGACCGCTACATCACCCGCTTCGCAGCGAAGCATGAAGCCCAACTGTTTTGTGAAGAAAAAAGTCTTGAGTGCGCGCTGGAAGACTATTTCACCGCAATAGCGACCTGCTTTACCAGTAAAGACACCCCGGCGGGATGTTTCATGATTAACACTTCCGCGACACTGGCGGCCTCTTCCCGGGATATTGCGCACACGGTGAAATCCCGCCATGCAATGCAGGAACAGACGCTTACCCAGTTCCTTCACCAGCGCCAGCAACGAGGCGAAATTCCGGCCCATTGCGACGTGCAAAAACTGGCCGAATACCTGAACTGTATTTTACAGGGTATGTCGATCAGCGCCCGTGAGGGCGCAACGTTTGAAAAACTGATGCAGATCGCACACACGACTCTGCGACTGTGGCCTGAACTTATCAAAGTTTAACCCTTTCCCGCTATTTCCCCGCAGTACTGACACCACCGGGAGCTGATTAAGCCCCGGTTAGATTCCCGCGGATTACCCCTACATTATTCAGTGTTTTCATCATCTTATCCGATCATTTTTTGTAAAATGTATTGATAACAACAATTATTATCAGCAATATTCGCATTTGTTTTAACGCCTGTTTCACAATGTAACCATCGGTTTCTCTACCGCCATAACAAAAACAGATTGACTCTTTTTAAAAGGAATACAAATGCATAAGCGTCTCTGGGTGCTCAATCCTCTCCTGTTGTCTTTAACTCTCCCAGCCATCGCGGCTGAGGAAGATAACCTCATCGTCAGTGCCAACCGTAGTCAACGCACCGTGGCAGAAATGGCGCAAACGACCTGGGTTATTGAAGGAAGCGAGATTGAACAGCAGGTTCAGGGGGGGAAAGAGTTCAAAGATGTTCTTGCTCAGTTAATCCCAGGAATCGATGTCAGCAGCCAGGGGCGCACAAACTACGGCATGAATATGCGCGGTCGTGCCATCGTAGTACTGATAGACGGTGTCCGTCTGAACTCCTCGCGTACTGACAGTCGTCAACTTGATTCTATTGATCCGTTTAACATCGCACACATTGAAGTCATCTCAGGTGCAACCTCACTATATGGCGGCGGCAGTACCGGTGGGTTAATCAACATTGTCACCAAAAAAGGCCAGCCGGAGCGTGAAGTTGAACTCGAACTGGGGAGTAAAAGCGGCTTCAATAACAGTAACGATCATGATGAACGCGTTGCTGCGGCGGTGAGCGGAGGAACCGATCGCGCTTCCGGGCGCATGTCCGTCGCGTATCAACGGTTTGGCGGCTGGTATGACGGCAATCACGATGCCCTGCTGCTGGATAACACCCAAACCGGCCTGCAGCACTCCGATCGTCTGGACGTGATGGGCACCGGAACGATTGAGCTTGACGACAACCGTCAGTTACAACTGGTTACGCAGTATTATAAGAGCCAGGGGGATGACGATTACGGACTGGATCTTGGCGAGAACATGTCCGCCGTGACGGGAAACGGTAAGGCTTATACCAGCAGCGGACTGAATTCCGATCGTATTCCCGGCACCGAGCGTCATCTGATCAGCCTGCAGTATTCAGACGCGGATTTCTTCGGCCAGAACCTGGTCAGCCAAATCTATTACCGTGACGAATCGCTGAAATTCTACCCCTTCCCTACGCTGAGCAAAGGCAAGGTCACCAGTTTCTCCGCATCGCAGCAGGACACAGACCAGTTTGGTGCCAAAATCACCCTCAACAGCCAGCTGATGGACAACTGGGAGCTGACATGGGGTGTCGATGCCGATCACGAAACCTTCGATTCCAATCAGAAATTCTTCGATCTGGCCTGGTCCCTGCCCTCCGGCGGTATGGACAACCGAACCGCTTATACCACCGGGCGTTACCCCGGTTACAGCATCACCAACTTCGCGCCTTTCCTGCAGAACAGCTATGACATTAACGACATCTTTACCCTCAGCGGCGGTGTGCGCTATCAATGGACCGAAAACAGGGTGGATGATTTCGTGGGTTATGCCCAACAACAGGGAATTGCCACCGGCCTGGCAAACTCCGCCGATACCATTCCTGGCGGTAAAACCGATTACGATAATTTCCTGTTTAACGCCGGTATTCTCGCCCACCTGACCGACCGTCAGCAGACATGGTTTAACTTCTCTCAGGGCGTGGAGCTTCCGGACCCGGGGAAATATTACGGTAACGGCACCTATTCCCTGGTTGGCGATCATTACCAGCTCCAGCGCAGCGTCAACGTGGCGGACTCACGCCTGGAGGGGATTAAAGTTAATTCCTACGAACTGGGATGGCGCTACACTGGCGACAGTCTGCGCACGCAGCTGGCCGCTTACTACTCTACTTCGGATAAATCGATCGTTATCAACCGTAGCGATATGACCATTAACGTCCAGCCCGATGATCGCCGTATTTATGGCCTTGAAGGTGCGGTGGATTATTTCATTGCGGATACGGACTGGAGTCTGGGCGGCAACTTCAACGTCATTAAATCGGAAGTGAAGCAAAACGGTAAGTGGCAGAAATGGGATGTCACCCTGGCTTCCCCGTCCAAAGCCACCGCGTGGGTCGGCTGGGCACCTGAACCGTGGACATTGCGCGTACAGAGCCAGCAAACATTTGATCTGACGGACGCCAGCGGCAATAAGCTGGACGGCTATAACACGATGGACTTTATCGGCAGCTATCAGCTCCCGTTGGGTAAACTGACCTTTAGCGTGGAAAACCTGCTGAATGAAGAATACACCACGCTGTGGGGACAACGTGCGCCACTGCTGTACAGCCCCACCTACGGTAGCCCGTCACTGTATGAATACAAGGGCCGGGGCCGCACGTTTGGTCTGAACTACGCCTTAACCTTCTGATAAAAAAAGCCCCCCAGCCTGAGCGAATGGGGGGCTAATGTTCAGGATAATGCTATTTTACGCTTTGTTATTTAGTACCAACTGTCCGTTGTTATCCAACGGAATTTGCGCGCCGGGGTCCTTATCCATACGGATTTTCCCCTGCTGATCGCCAATTTTGTACGTCACGTCGTAGCCCAGCATTTTTTCAGATTTGTCATACACCGTTTTACAACGCTGCTGCGTAGTAGTGTACGTATCATTTTCTTGCATCGAACCCTGGATCTGGTTACCTGCATAACCGCCGCCTAAAGCGCCGGCCACGGTAGCAATATCTTTACCGCGTCCGCCGCCAAACTGATGGCCGATAACGCCACCAGCAACCGCACCCAACACAGAACCCGCGATACGGTTTTCATCTTGTACCGGCTTACGGTGCGTGACCGTCACGTTCCGACACTCCTGGCGCGGTGTTTTTACCGACTCTTTAATCGGTGTTGCAGAGACAACTTGTGCATACTGTGGGCCACGCTCGAAAACGTTAAGACTGGCCACCGCTGCAACACCCAGCGCAGCAGCTACGCCAATCCCTATACCCGCCAACATAGATTTATTCACGGGACTTCCTCCTTTTTTGCTATTAGCAACAACTTTGCAACAGAAGGTAAGGAATGCCAATCAGATTACGGATGAAAATAGCACTAGGAGGAGCGAAGGCAGGATGATTCGGAGAACTCTGAAGGAAGGCGCCGGATAAGTACAATCATCCGACGCCATAAGCCGTATTAATGCAGTTTCAGACGCGGGCGGATCACCCGGTTAATGCTGCCAACCAGCATCATCAGACCGGTTTTAAAGTAACCGTGCAGAGCAATCTGGTGCATGCGGTACAGTGAGATGTACACAAAGCGCGCAATACGCCCTTCTACCATCATCGAACCACGGGTCAAGTTACCCATCAGGCTACCCACGGTAGAGAAGTTAGAAAGTGAAACCAGAGAGCCGTGGTCTTTGTACTGATACGCTTTCAGCGGCTTGCCGTTCATCTGCGCCAAAATGTTGTTCATTGCGCAGCTTGCCATCTGGTGCGCAGCCTGAGCGCGCGGCGGCACAAAACCACCTTCCGGGCGAGCGCAGGAAGCGCAGTCGCCAATCGCGTACACGTCGGGATCGCGCGTGGTCTGCAGAGTCGGCTCAACCACCAGTTGGTTAATACGATTGGTTTCCAGACCGCCAATGTCTTTCATAAAGTCTGGCGCCTTGATCCCCGCAGCCCACACCATCAGATCGGCTTCAATGTACTCGCCATCCTTGGTATGCAGTCCGCCTTCATCAGCGCTGGTTACCATCGTCTGGGTCAGTACGCGTACGCCCAGTTTGGTTAACTCATTATGCGCAGCACTGGAAATACGTGGCGGCAACGCAGGCAGAATACGCTCACCGGCTTCTACCAGCGTAACGTTCAGCGCTTCGTTGGTCAGCCCTTTGTAACCATAGCTGTGCAGCTGTTTTACCGCATTGTGCAGCTCGGCTGAGAGTTCAACCCCCGTCGCACCGCCGCCGACAATGGCGATATTTACTTTGCCGTTAGCGCCCAGATTCGCGGAATACTTCAGGAACAGATTCAGCATCTCCTGGTGGAAACGACGCGCCTGATGCGGGTTATCCAGGAAAATGCAGTTTTCTTTGACGCCCGGCGTATTGAAATCGTTGGAGGTACTACCCAACGCCATCACCAGCGTGTCATACGGGACTTTGCGCTCAGGAACCAGCAGCTCGCCCTTCTCATCGCGCAGCTCGGCAAGAGTAATGGTTTTCGCTTCGCGATCGATATCCACCACCGAACCCAACTGAAACTGGAAACCGTGGTTACGGGCATGCGCCAGATAGCTCAGCGCATCCACGCCTTCGTCCAGGGAACCCGTCGCGACTTCATGCAGTAACGGTTTCCATAAATGGCTGTGGTTTCTGTCCACCAGCGTGATTTTGGCCTTTTTCTTGCGCCCCAGCTTTTTACCCAGCTGCGTCGCCATTTCCAGTCCGCCAGCACCGCCGCCGACAATCACGATTCTTTTTAATGGTGTAGTCAACGTGACCCCCTTAAATTTATTAACCAATTGTTAATTAAAAGTTATAGGCATAGCCTTTAATTAACAACAAGTTACGATAATGAAAATGTTCTTCGAGAGTGAGAATAACACGAACGGTGCATTGGTCATACCAAAATTGATGTGTATCAAGTTTTGATGCTGAAAAGATAGACAACACGAACTTTAAGAACAAAAAAACCAGCCCGAAGGCTGGTTTTTTACACGTTCATTGAGGATTAACCTAACGTCTTGAACGCTTTGATGCGCTGCAAATGCGGGGAGATATTCTTAAACTTGTGCGTCTGCTCTTCGTCCCAGACTATCTCGTAAAAATGATGCAGCTCTTCTGACGAACGCTGACTATTGAGCGCTTCATCATGACGTGACAGGATCACCAGGCAGCGATCGCGATTCTTTTCGCGGAAATTGGTCACGCATTTTGTCGCGATATCGGCATACTCTTCAGGCCTGTCGATTTTTCCTTCCATGTTCTCATACGGGAACAGGTTGGGATTAAACACTACCTGACGAATATCACACAGGAAACCAATCCGTTCAGCCCAATATCCCCCGAGCCCCACGCCACAAATCAGCGGACGGTCGTCCACATTAAGCTGCAGCATTTTGTCCACTTCTTTCAGTAGATGCTGCATGTCATGTTTAGGATGCCGCGTACTGTAGCTAATCAACCTGACATCCGGGTCGATGAACTGCAGCTGCAACACCTTTTCGTGGTTGCCCGGGCTGTTAGAGTCAAAACCGTGTAAATAGATAATCATCGCATCCTCGCCAAACTTGCGTTAATGACCTGCTTTCTCTTCCTGCCAGCGCTCATGAAGCTGATTGAGCTGGGCGCTTACCGTCTTCCAGCGTGCCGAGTCCATCAGTTCCTGACGTGAAAATGAACCTTTATGATACAAACGTGTAACACGTTCTGCATTGATCGGCGACAGATTATCTAACACACTGACCGCGCCTTTACGATTATTGCAGACCAGGATCATATCGCAACCCGCATCCAGCGATGCCTGACCACGCTCCGCATAGCTTCCCATAATCGCCGCCCCTTCCATCGACAAATCATCGGAGAAAATGACGCCATCGAAACCAAGCTCCTGACGCAGCACCGTTTTCAGCCAGTGTGGCGAACCGCTCGCCGGACGCGGGTCCACGTCACTGTAGATGACATGCGCAGGCATAATGGCATCGAGTTTGTTTTCCGTAATCAATGTCTGGAACACGGACATATCTTTTGCACGAATTTCGGCTTCTGAACGTGGATCGGTTGGGGTTTCTTTATGCGAATCCGCCGTCACTGCCCCATGCCCGGGGAAATGTTTACCGGTAGTTTTCATGCCAGCAGCATGCATACCGTCAATGAAGCGGGTCGCCATAGCCAGCGCTTTCCGCGGATCGGCATGGTAAGAGCGTTCGCCAATCGCCGCGCTGATATGCCCCACATCCAGCACCGGCGCAAAACTGATATCTATATCCATTGCGATCATTTCGCTGGCCATTAGCCATCCGGCGTCCTGAGCCAGATTGCCGCCGTCTTCCAGACCGTGCAGCGCAGCAAAGGATTGGGCCGCGGGCAGACGCGTAAATCCTTCGCGAAAACGCTGTACCCTGCCGCCTTCCTGATCTACCGCCACCACCAGATGATTGCGTGATGCCGCGCGAATCTGGCGCACTAATTCACGCAACTGTTCCGGGTCATGATAATTTCGGGTAAAGAGGATCAACCCACCTACCAGCGGATGCGCCAGAATCTCACGCTCTTCAGCGTCCAGCTCATACCCTTCGACATCCAACATTACTGGGCCCACACTGCTCTCCTTATCCTTTCATTATTAGCTGCCGCCAGGTTTCATCGGCCAGCCTGATAAATTGTCGATCGCCAGTTTGTCGCCAGCGATACTCAAACCACCCCGCTTTCAGCATTATGACCCAGGGCCGCCATCGTCTGACCTGCCGCCACAGCGCGTTTTGTTCAATGTGCGCTCGTTGGGCGTAGGCGCTAACCAGCCGTTGGTGCTGAGATTCGTCGTTGACCCAAACCGCCGCCAGCTCCAGAGCGATATCACCGTCTCCGGCATATTCCCAGTCAATCAGCCGCAGCCCTGATGCTGTACGTACGATGTTGTCACCGTGGACATCCATATGCAGAGGCCCCAGACGTAAAGGTCGAGGCTCACCGCTTTTCCTGAGTCGCTTCAACGCTCGCAACCAGCATGGCGTGCGACGCGCCGGATCGCCACACTGCCAGTACTGTTCGAGTAGCGGCAGCAGACTGATTCGCCAGCCCAATTGGGGTTGTTGGTGCAGATGATACAATAAGCCAGCGAGTTCGTCGGCGTCCGGCAATCTGGATTCTACCTTACCGTGAAAAAAGTCGGCCGCCATCCACCCTCGTATATAAAAGCGGGGGCGCGGCGCAAGGCTTTCAGGCAGATGCTTTAACGCGTGATAGTGGCGTAAGAAATGCGATTCCGGCGCGTCAGGGTCGTGATGAGAGCGCAACACTAAGCGGTGGGTATCGTGTTCGATGATGCAGCTCCCGCCGCTCAGGCCGCTCTGGTTGGCTACGACGGGATGATACTGCGGGAAATAGCGCGACAACACCTCGTCGCGCGTCAGCCGGTTATTGTTGCTGTACGGCACCTTTACCTGACCAGATTATCTCGCCAGTTTGTACCAGCATTAATTGCATTTGCAGCGCCGGCGAATTGACGTTGCCGGAGGCGCTGGAATAGAGCACATACTGTGCGCCAACGTTACGGGCGATACCAATCGCTTTGCTGCGCGTTCCCAGACTGTCGTTCGGCGACAGACCTAACTGCTGTTTGGCGACAGCCAACTGCTGGGCGGAAACCAGGGTAAACTTGCCGTTATTCGCCAGCGCGTTCCTCAAGGTCTCGGTGGCTTCACCGGCGTTCAACGAGCCGTTGGTCCGGTTATTCACGCTATCAACCAGCAGAACGCCTCCCGCTTTGACGCCGTCAGCCTGCAGCATTTTACCGACCATCGGTTGCATAGCTCCGTTCCAGTCATAGTGACGTTGACGTGGCGTCGGCTGCGCCGTTTGGTCCTCGTGCTCAATCGGACCCGGCTGCTGCGGTATGCTTGGCACCGTTGGTACAACCGGCACTGGCTGTTGCGGCTGCGCGGGCTGTTCCGGCACTGGCTTCACTTCCTCTACGGGTGCGGGCTCACGTTGCGCCACACAGCCAGAGAGAAACATCGCCAGCGCGGCAATCAGTGCGTAGCGATTCATTTTGATCATCAAGATTCACCCCTTACAAATAAAGATAAAGTCTAACCTTGTGCGCCCCCAGAAAATTGGCGCTGCCGTACAGCGTCACCGACGAATGAGCCGGGATAGTCACGCTGCGTGGCGCTTCCAGAGGATGCATTTCCAGTCCTCTGGCGTCATACCAGTAAAACCGATAATGAACGGTAACGGGTTCTTGTCTTTCGTTATAAAGTCGCGAGGATGCTGAGGCCTGAATATCAGACGTGGTTAACGTCGGCTGTTCTGCTGTAATGCCCGACGCCAGAATCGTTGATTCCATCACCAGCGACTGTTCATCACTTACCGGAATTTCAGGATGTGCCCGACAGCCAGCCAGTAGCAGCAAGCTCAGTGAAAGTGCAATGCATCCTCTGGTCATGCTTACAGACCTTTATGCGCAAGCATTGGACCAAGCGCACGCCCACCCAGCAGGTGCATATGAATGTGATACACCTCCTGACCGCCGTGACGATTGGTATTCATGATTAAACGATACCCATCCGCAGCAATGCCTTCCTGCTCGGCGATTTTCGCCGCTACGGTGATCATGCGACCCAACGCCTGCTCGTGTTCCGCCGTCACATCGTTGACGGTCGGGATCAGGACGTTAGGAATGATCAGAATGTGCGTAGGTGCCTGAGGGGAAATATCACGAAACGCAGTGACCAGTTCATCCTGGTACACGATATCTGACGGAATTTCACGACGGATAATTTTGCTGAATATAGTTTCTTCTGCCACGACGTTTTCCTTTTTCAT
The DNA here is from genome assembly GCF_030336805.1 of Citrobacter sp. Cb023. Lineage (NCBI taxonomy): Bacteria > Pseudomonadati > Pseudomonadota > Gammaproteobacteria > Enterobacterales > Enterobacteriaceae > Citrobacter > Citrobacter sp. Cb023. The sequence continues at coordinate 287,850 of NZ_JAOWCV010000038.1, forward strand.
TAACAGCCCAAGCGTTATGCCATGCTACGCCGGGTCACTCTGCGAGTATAGAGTATGAGCGAGTTACTCACGCTCTTTCAACTTTAACCCTCGATTTTTTAAGCAAAAAGCCCTGCCACTGCTGTTCTTATAACCATTTCCCGTCGCTATTGCTTAATCATAGTACTGAAACAACATTTCACTTATGCCGTAGCATCTGTTTACACATTGAATGTGAATGCGTATATTTCGCATTTGTATTCGCGTGCGAACTTAATAATTTACAACCAAAGGGTTCATCACAACCTCAGTGATTCGAACTTAATATTAATAATTATCAAGGACTTTTCGATGTCTTTCACAACACACAACGGGGATGACCAACGCCAACCGGGGCTTGCCCCTTCTGTACTGGCAGCCTGCATCACGTTAGCACTATTGCCTTCCACCAGCCTCGCAGCCCCTGCTGAAGAGACGGTTATCGTTGAAGGCTCTGCTCCAGCTACATCCAGCGAGGAGCAGGATTACAGCGTTAAATCAACGACTGCTGGCACCAAAATGCAGATGACGCAGCGCGATATTCCGCAATCAGTCAGTATTATCAGTCAGCAGCGCATGGAAGATCAGCAACTGCAAACGCTGGGCGATGTGATGGACAACACGTTGGGGATAAGCAGAAGTCAGGCGGATTCAGATCGCAGTAGCTATTACTCTCGCGGATTTCAGATTGATAACTATATGGTCGATGGGATTCCGACCTATTTTGAATCCCGCTGGAATCTCGGTGATGCCCTTTCCGACACGGCCCTTTTTGAGCGTGTCGAAGTTGTCCGTGGCGCAAACGGGCTAATGACCGGGACGGGTAACCCCTCAGCGTCGATTAATATGATCCGTAAGCATGCCACCAGCCGCGAGTTCACCGGTAATGTTTCTGCGGAATATGGCAGTTGGAATAAAAAACGATATGTGACCGATCTTCAAAGCCCGCTCACGGCAGACGGCAACGTGCGCGGGCGCATCGTGGCGGGTTACCAGAATAACGACGCCTGGCTTGATCGCTACAATAGCGAAAAAATGTTCTTCTCCGGGATTGTCGATGCCGATCTGGGCGGCACCACCAGCCTGTCTGTGGGTTATGAATACCAGCGCATTGATATCAACAGCCCAACATGGGGTGGATTGCCGCGCTGGAATACCGACGGCAGCAAAAACAGCTATGACCGCTCGCACAGCACTGCGCCGGACTGGGCGTACAACGATAAAGACTTCAACAAAGTGTTTGTCACCATCAAGCAACGTTTTGCCGATACCTGGCAGGCGACCATGAATGCCACCCACTCCGAGGTCAAGTTCGACAGTAAAATGATGTACGTCGATGCCTATGTCAATAAAGCCGATGGTACGCTGATTGGCCCGTATGGCAGCTATGGTCCGGGCTATGACTACGTCGGAGGTACCGGCTGGAACAGCGGCAAGCGTAAGGTAGATGCCGTCGATCTGTTCGCCGACGGCGGTTACGACCTGTTTGGTCGTCAGCATAATCTGATGCTGGGCGGCAGCTACAGCAAACAGAATAACCGTTACGAAAGCGCGTGGGCGAACGTATTCCCCAACGAAATCGGCAGTTTCTATACCTTCGATGGTAACTTCCCGGAAACCAACTGGAACCCGCAGTCATTGGCCCAGGACGATACCACGCACATGAAATCGCTCTACGCCGCAACACGTATTTCGCTGGCCGACCCACTGCATTTGATTGTCGGCGCGCGTTATACCAACTGGCGTATCGACACCCTCGCCTACAGCATGGAACAAAACCACACCACGCCGTATGCGGGCCTGGTGTATGACATTGACGATAACTGGTCTACGTACGCCAGCTATACCTCAATCTTTCAGCCGCAGAACAAGCGCGACAGTTCCGGTAAATATCTTTCCCCAATTACCGGCAATAACTATGAACTTGGCCTGAAGTCCGACTGGATGAACAGCCGTTTAACCACCACCCTCGCGGTGTTCCGCATTGAACAGGATAACGTGGGCCAATCAACCGGCGTACCAATTGCCGGTAGCAATGGCGACACGGCCTATAGAGCGATGGATGGAACGGTCAGCAAAGGGGTCGAATTCGAAGTTAACGGTGCGATCACCGATAACTGGCAGATGACGTTCGGCGCGACACGCTATGTTGCTGAAGACAACGAAGGCAATGCGGTAAACCCGAACCTACCGCGTACCACAGTAAAACTGTTTACCCGTTATCGCCTGCCAGCCATGCCGGAACTGACCGTGGGCGGTGGGGTTAACTGGCAGAATCGTGTTTATAGCGATACGGTCACGCCGTATGGCACATTCCGCGCGGAACAGGGAAGCTACGCCCTGGTCGATTTATTCACCCGCTATCAGGTGACGAAAAACTTCTCTGTGCAGGGTAACCTCAATAACCTGTTCGATAAAACCTACGACACCAATGTCGACGGATCTATCGTCTATGGCGAGCCGCGCAACGTCAGCGTCACCGCCAGCTATCAGTTCTGATTCGAAACACATCACGCTCCACCTGCTCGTCAGGTGGATGCATTGGACTGAGAACACAAAAAGCCCACTTAAGTTTCCTTAAGCGGGCTTCTTAAATATGGCTCCTCTGACTGGACTCGAACCAGTGACATACGGATTAACAGTCCGCCGTTCTACCGACTGAACTACAGAGGAATCGTTGTGGAGGCTTATCTTAGCGGCGAAAAAAATTTTGTCAAACCCCATTTCCCCGAAAAAGTTTCAATTGATGCTTCTCTCGACAGTTTGTTGCATTTCCAGACATTTTAAATGGAAAAAACTTTGCAGCTTTTTGGTTTCTCCCTCATCATTTGAAATGAGGTTTCAACTTTCTTCTTTAAGGTCCACTTTGAACGTCTCCGCTGCCTTACGCCAGGTCGCTTCCCGCACGCCCTGGTATGCTAAACGCAAGAGTTATAAGGTTCTCTTTTGGCGCGAAATCACTCCGCTTGCGGTCCCCATTTTTCTGGAAAACACCTGTGTGCTGTTGATGGGCGTACTGAGTACCTTCCTTGTTAGCTGGTTGGGAAAAGAAGCAATGGCTGGCGTTGGTCTCGCCGACAGTTTCAACATGGTCATCATGGCGTTTTTTGCCGCCATCGATCTGGGAACCACGGTGGTGGTAGCATTTAGCCTGGGAAAACGAGATCGTCGACGGGCAAGGTCAGCAGCCAGACAATCGCTGGTGATCATGACGATTTTTGCTACCGTGCTGGCAGCGGTCATTCACTATTTTGGTGAACAGATTATTGACGTTGTCGCCGGTGAAGCAACTCCCGACGTTAAGGCTTTGGCACTCACCTATCTGGAGCTAACGGTGCTCAGCTACCCGGCGGCAGCCATTGCTTTGATCGGTAGCGGCGCACTCCGCGGAGCTGGAAATACCAAAATTCCGCTGTTGATTAATGGCGGTATGAATATCCTAAATATCATCATCAGTAGCATCCTGATCTACGGGGTCTTTTCCTGGCAAGGGCTGGGATTTGTGGGGGCAGGACTCGGGCTGACCATTTCACGCTACATCGGTGCGTTCGCCATTATCTGGGTGCTGATGATTGGTTTTAATCCGGCGCTGCGTATTCCCTTCAAAAGCTATTTTAAGCCGCTCAATCTCGCCATTATCTGGGAAGTTATGGGGATCGGTATTCCGGCAAGTATTGAGTCAGTGCTATTTAATGGCGGTAAACTGTTAACGCAGATGTTTGTCTCCGGCATGGGAACCAGCGTAATTGCCGGAAACTTCATTGCATTTTCCATCGCCGCGCTCATCAACCTGCCGGGGAATGCTTTAGGCTCCGCGTCGACAATCATTACCGGCAGGCGTCTGGGAAATGGTCAGATTGCCCAAGCGGAAATCCAGTTACGCCATATATTCTGGCTCTCAACAATCGGCTTAACCGCCATCGCCTGGCTAACCGCCCCTTTTGCCGGCGTTATGGCCTCATTTTATACCCACGATCAGGATGTAAAAGAGGTCATAGTCATCCTAATTTGGCTCAACGCAGCGTTTATGCCGATATGGGCGGCATCCTGGGTGCTACCATCAGGGTTTAAGGGCGCGCGTGATGTGCGTTTTGCGATGTGGGTATCGATGTTGGGCATGTGGGGCTGTCGCGTTGTGGCGGGTTACACATTGGGAATCGTATTAGGATGGGGTGTAGTCGGCGTTTGGTTAGGGATGTTCTTCGACTGGGCCGTGCGCGCCGCGTTATTTTACTGGCGTATGGTTACAGGCCGCTGGTTATGGAAATACCCTCGTCCCGAGCGTGAAAAGTGCATAAAACAACCGGTTGCGTCTGAATAAGCGGCGAAATGGGGAATATTTCAGCAAACGATCGCATTTATCTATTCAGGCTTTGACAACGCTGAGAGGCATCGCTAATATTCGCCTCGTTCACACGATTCCTCTGTAGTTCAGTCGGTAGAACGGCGGACTGTTAATCCGTATGTCACTGGTTCGAGTCCAGTCAGAGGAGCCATATTTAAGAAGCCTGCTTAGGAAACTAAGCAGGCTTTTTGCATTATATCTGATAATCAATCACGGCTTCATCTGGCTCCATCGCCTGGCGCTTGATTTCATCGACGGATAACCCTGCGTTGCATAGCTCAATGAATCGCCAGACATAGTTGCGCTGCAGTTGCCCGCGTTTCAGGCCCAGCCAGACGGTATTTGCATCAAATAAGTGCCGGGTATCCAGACGTGTTAAGCTCCCCTCCTCCTGCTCTCCACTGGATTGTTCTGCCACCAGCCCGATTCCCAGCCCCAGCGACACATAGGTTTTAATCACATCCGAGTCCTGGGCGCTGAGGATAATATCCGGCACTAACCCTTTACGGGCAAATGCCTCATCGATACGGGAACGCCCCGTAATCCCCTGACGATACGTAATTAATGGCCAGTGGGCGATAGACTCCAGCGTGAGAGGAGACGTTTTCACCAAGGGATGATCGTGAGGAACAAGCAGGCTGTGGTGCCAACGAAACCAGGGAAAAGCTACCAACAGCGGATCGCTGCTCAGTCGCTCGCTGGCAATCCCGATGTCTGCCCCACCGTTTTGCAGCAGTACGTCGATCTCCTGCGGTGTACCCTGGATCAGTTCCAGACGTACCTCAGGAAAGAGCTCACGAAAGGCTTTAATCACCGCAGGCAGGCTATAGCGTGCCTGTGTATGCGTGGTGGCAATCGTCAGTACACCGGACGTGTCATTGGTAAACAGATCCGCCAGTCTGCGAACGTTGCTGGCCTCATTCAGAATACGCTCGGCAATAACCAGCAAGGCTTTGCCCGGTTCGGTCATGCCCAGCAGGCGTTTACCGCGACGGATAAAAATCTCAATGCCAAGTTCATCTTCAAGTTCACGAATATGTCGGCTGACTCCCGACTGCGAGGTGTACAGTATATTCGCGACTTCCGTCAGGTTGTAATCCTGACGGGCCGCCTCGCGGATTATTTTAAGTTGCTGGAAATTCACTTTTTGCTCCGGGCGCATCAGACATTACGCTATTGTTAAAGTCTGATGCCCGGCATAACAAATAATAAAAACCCGCATCTTATTCCTGAAGGGAATAAGGTTTAGCTGACCAGCTGTAGCTCGCGGTTTTCCAGTGCCGGACGGCTTACCAGCGACAACAGGATCTCCTTCACGGCCTGTGCCTGCGGCGATAAGCTCCCTCTGGCTGAGACGTTCAGCGATAATGGCAGATTCATCGACGGGGTTGTTATCCGCGCCATCCAGCCGTTCGCTGCATTACATAATGAACGGGCCGCTGACTCAGGCAACACTGTGACGCCCATCCCACTGGCGATGGCTGCCGTTAAGGTGGCGATAGATTCAATTTCGCCAATCACTTTGGCCGTCAGGCGACGAAGCGAAAAAGCTTCATCTACACGCAGGCGAACTGCGCTGTAATCCCGTGGCAAAAATAGATTCATCTGCGCCACCGCGGCTAAATCGACGCTTTGCCCCGGGCAATCACGCGTCCCGACCAGGTACAGATCCTCTTTAAGCAACGGTTGACTGCTGATACCCGCCACGGGTGAGCGCTCGTAGAGCACCGCCATGTCTAAATGCCCGCTGAGCAGCTTGTCATTCAGCACCGCCCCACTGTTTTCATGCAAATAGACCAGCACATCGGGCAGCTCTGCTCGTACTGTCTGTAATAACGGCATAGTGATGGCTGACGCCGCCGTCCCCGGTGCCAGGCCAATAGAGACCTGTCCCCCCAGGGTCTGACCCACGTTATTGACCGCAAGTTGCGCCTGCTCGCACTGGCGTAAAATCGTCCGCGCATGGGCATACAACACTTTCCCCGCTTCCGTCGGTGTGACGCCGCGTTTGGTGCGAATCAGCAGTTGCTGATCCAGTTCGCCTTCCAGCGTAGCAACCTGCTGGCTCAGCGCGGGTTGCGCGATATGCAACACTTCCGCTGCCTGGGTCAGGCTACCAATATCGACGATTTTCACGAAATATTTCAGTCGTCTGAAGTTCATTTTGCCTCCTGTCGGAATACCAGAACCCGTGCTGGCAGTCATTAAATTCAGGATTGCAAGATGCTTGCCAGTTTAGTCAGCAGCCGTGTTTTACGGTTAAAACCGCGTAAAGTCAGGCTCAAAGGTGAAGAATGGACTTTTTGCACACCTGAATCTCTCATTCTGGCTGCCCTGGAAGAGGTAGACGCGCACCAGAATGGGGCAAAAGCATAAAAAGACGGAAAGATCGCCGCTTTGCTGATTTTGTCAGCAAACGAACGCACAAATGTATTTCCCCCTTTGACAAGCCTCATCGCCCTCGCTAATATGCGCCTCGTTCAAACGATTCCTCTGTAGTTCAGTCGGTAGAACGGCGGACTGTTAATCCGTATGTCACTGGTTCGAGTCCAGTCAGAGGAGCCAAATTTAAGAAGCCTGCTTAGGAAACTAAGCAGGCTTTTTGCTTTTCTGTTTTTCATTCGTCTTATTTTTCATGTAGCCCTCTGGTGAGGGAGATAATCGTTTTCTCTTCCCGTCTGTCGCGGTAATCTCATAACGGTCGTTAATATATCGACTGCAATGTGTGTAGCCCAATTCAAATACTAATAACTAAAAGACAGTACAGACAGGATAACTATGGATTCCACTCTCACCTCCGCGGGTCCCCAAGAGGACGTCTCTTCGCTTCATCGTGCCCGACGCGCTGCGCTTGGTAGCTTCGCTGGCGCCGTGGTCGACTGGTATGATTTTCTGCTTTATGGCATCACCGCCGCACTGGTCTTTAATCGCGAGTTCTTCCCGCAGGTTAGCCCGGCAATGGGAACACTTGCCGCATTTGCCACCTTTGGCGTCGGATTTTTGTTCCGTCCGTTAGGCGGGGTTATCTTCGGCCACTTTGGCGATCTCCTTGGCCGTAAACGCATGCTGATGCTCACCGTCTGGATGATGGGGATTGCCACTGCGCTGATAGGGATTATTCCTTCTTTTGACACTATTGGCTGGTGGGCCCCTGTGCTGCTGGTGACGCTACGCGCCATTCAGGGATTCGCCGTTGGTGGTGAATGGGGCGGCGCGGCGTTGCTCTCGGTCGAAAGCGCGCCGAAAAATAAAAAAGCCTTCTACAGCAGTGGCGTTCAGGTCGGTTACGGCGTCGGACTGCTGCTTTCTACCGGTCTGGTATCACTGATTAGCTCGCAAACCACCGATGAGCAGTTCCTGAGCTGGGGCTGGCGTATTCCGTTCCTGTTCAGCATCGTACTGGTTTTGGGCGCGTTGTGGATGCGTAACAGAATGGATGAATCAGCCGAATTCGAACAGCAGCAACAGGCAGCGCAACCAGAGAACAAGCGGTTACCGGTGGTCGAGGCGTTAATCCGCCATCCGGGCTCATTCTTAAAAATTATCGGCTTGCGCTTATGTGAACTACTGACGATGTATATCGTCACCGCGTTTGCCCTTAATTACTCTACGCAGAACCTGGGCCTACCCCGCGAGCTGTTTCTGAATATCGGTTTGTTAGTGGGAGGACTGAGCTGTCTGACCATCCCCTGCTTTGCCTGGCTTGCCGACCGCTTTGGTCGACGGCGCGTGTACATTACCGGTGCACTGGTCGGTACGCTGAGCGCCTTCCCGTTCTTTATGGCGCTGGAAGCACAGTCTATTTTCTGGATCGTGTTCTTCGCGATTATGTTGGCCAATATTGCGCACGATATGGTGGTCTGCGTACAACAGCCTATGTTTACCGGTTTGTTTGGCGCAAGTTATCGCTACAGCGGCGCAGGCGTTGGCTATCAGGTGGCAAGTGTGGTTGGCGGTGGTTTTACCCCCTTCATTGCTGCGGCACTGGTGACATTCTCTGGAGGAGAATGGCACAGCGTGGCCATTTATCTGATGGCCGGGTGTCTTATTTCCGCCGCCACTGCATTGCTGATGCGGGATAAGCAGCACAGTTAAGCCCTGATGCGAAGGTCATTCGACCTTCGCACAATCTTCCTCTACGTCTGACTTTTGTTTCATATTCCTGTGACATACTATCGGGAGAGCAGTACATCTGTGGAACAAGGAGACAGACATGAACAATAAGGGCTCCAGCCTGACCCCAACTCAGGCACTGGATAAACTGGACACGCTGTACGAGCAGTCGGTTAAAGCACTGCGTAGCGCCATTGGTAAGTACATTGAAACAGGGACGCTCCCTGACATAATCGCCCGCCATAATGGTCTTTTTGTTTACCCATCGCTTTGTGTCACCTGGGATGGCAGCGCCACCAATCCCCCGAAAACCCGTGCCTATGGCCGTTTTACCCATGCGGGCAGCTATACCACTACGATCACCCGTCCGTCGCTTTTTCGTCCCTATCTTGAAGAACAACTCACGCTGCTGTATCAGGATTATGATGCGCATATCTCCGTCGAACCGTCGCAGCATGAAATCCCTTATCCCTATGTGATCGACGGTTCTGAACTGACGCTCGACCGCTCGATGAGCGCCGGATTAACGCGCCATTTCCCCACTACCGAGTTGTCACAAATTGGCGATGAAACAGCCGATGGTACCTATCATCCGGCGGAATTCTCCCCGCTGTCGCACTTCGACGCCCGACGAGTAGATTTTTCGCTCGCACGACTGCGTCACTACACGGGAACGCCGGTTGAACATTTCCAGCCATTTGTGCTGTTCACCAACTACACCCGCTATGTCGATGAGTTCGTGCGCTGGGGCTGCAGCCAGATCCTCGATCCGAACAGCCCTTATATCGCGCTGTCATGCGCGGGCGGGATCTGGATCACCGCTGAAACGGAAGCTCCGGAAGAGGCCATCTCCGATCTCGCCTGGAAGAAACATCAGATGCCCGCCTGGCATCTAATCACCGCCGACGGTCAGGGGATCACGCTGGTCAATATCGGCGTTGGCCCGTCTAACGCTAAAACCATTTGTGATCATTTGGCCGTCCTACGCCCTGACGTCTGGCTGATGATTGGACACTGTGGCGGCCTGCGCGAAAGTCAGGCGATTGGCGACTATGTTCTGGCCCACGCTTATCTGCGTGACGACCATGTGCTGGATGCCGTGCTACCACCGGATATTCCCATTCCGAGCATTGCGGAAGTACAACGCGCACTGTATGACGCCACCAAAGAAGTCAGCGGCATGCCCGGCGAAGAGGTTAAACAGCGCCTGCGTACCGGTACCGTCGTCACCACCGACGATCGCAACTGGGAGTTACGCTATTCCGCTTCTGCGCTGCGTTTTAACCTCAGTCGCGCGGTGGCTATTGATATGGAAAGCGCCACCATCGCCGCCCAGGGTTACCGCTTCCGCGTCCCTTACGGCACACTGTTGTGCGTTTCCGATAAACCGCTGCACGGCGAGATCAAACTGCCTGGTCAGGCCAACCGTTTTTATGAAGGTGCCATTTCCGAGCACCTGCAAATAGGTATTCGGGCAATCGATCGTCTGCGTGCTGAAGGCGATCGACTGCACTCCCGTAAATTACGTACGTTCAACGAACCGCCGTTCCGTTAAGGCCTGAAGGTAACTATGCACAACTCAACTCCTCTTTCCGCTCTGCGCAACCTGCTGTTAGCGCAAGGGCTGGATGGCATGATTGTTCCGCGCGCCGACGCTCACCAAAGCGAAGATTGTACACCGCATGACAATAAGCTGGCCTGGCTGACCGGTTTTAGCGGCTCCGCTGGTCTCGCGTTGGTCCTGCGCGACCGCGCATTAATGTTTGTCGATGGACGCTATCAGGTCCAGGTGCGCAATGAAGTCTCGCTGGATGATTTTGAAATTCACCATTTACATGACGAACCGCTGGCCGATTATTTGCAGTCTCACGTTGCTGTCGGCGCGCGTATCGGCTTTGAACCGTTGCTGATGGTCAACAGCCAGTTTGAAGCACTGTCGGCGACCCATTGCGAGCTGGTGTCTCTTGAGCAAGATCCTTTCGACCAGGTATGGCTTGATCGCCCGGCAGCACCCTGCGGCATCATTCATGAAATGCCCATTGAAATCAGCGGGGAAAGCAGCACACAAAAACGTGCCCGCGTCGTGGATCTGCTCACGCAACAACAGGCCGACGTTCTGGCGATCACGCTGCCGGATAACATTGCCTGGCTGCTGAATGTGCGCGGTTCCGATCTGCCAATGGTGCCAGTGCCGTTTTCGTTCGCCCTGCTCCATCGCAGCGGCGAGCTGGAATGGTTTGTGGATAGCAACAAAACCCAGCAGCTCCCTGCTGCACTGCTGAATACGCTCACGCTGGCCCCACAAGAGAGTTTTCTTGCCCGCTGCCAGCAGTTGGCCAAAGGGAAACGCTTTTTGGTCGATAAAGACTACGCCCCGGTCGCGCTGCGTTTTGCCATTGTAGAACACGGTGGCGAAGTCTTATGGGCACCCGATCCCATCACCTTGATGAAAGCGCACAAGAATGACGTTGAACTGGCGGGTTATCGGGAATGCCATGAACAAGATGGCGCGGCCTGGGTTAACTTTCTGGCATGGCTTACGCATGAAGTTCCCTTGCGCGAAGCGGCAGGCAATCCGGTCACTGAGCTGGAAGCGCAGGCCAGGCAACTGGAATTTCGCCAGCAGCAGCCGGGATTTATCGAGCAAAGCTTCAACACGATTTCGGCCTCAGCCAGCAATGCCGCAATGTGCCATTACCATTCCAGCGAAAAAACCAATACGCCCATTACCTCTCAGGCCATGTATCTGAATGATTCCGGCGGCCAGTACCATAATGGTACGACGGATACAACGCGCACCCTCGCGTTTGGTCCACAGGATCCGCAGCGTCGTCTGCATTACACCGCTGTGTTGAAAGGCTTTTTGTCGCTTATCTCGCTGCAATTTCCCAGCGGCACTCAGGGTCATCAACTGGATGCCTTTAGCCGTCGGGCGCTGTGGGATCTGGGTCTGGATTTTGATCACGGTACGGGACACGGCGTAGGCCATCAGCTCCTGATCCATGAGCAGCCCCATCGCATTGCCAAAAAAGTAAACCCCTGGCCTCTGGTTGCGGGCAATATCATTACCATCGAGCCGGGTTATTATCTGGCCGGAGAATATGGGATCCGTATTGAGAATCAGGTGGAGATTATCAACAGTCGTCCTGGCTTCTGTCGCTTCTCAACGCTGACGCTGGTGCCGATTGATTTAAGTCTGGTTGAACTGCATCTGCTAAGTGAGGCTGAAAAGCAGTGGATTGATGATTACCACCAGCAGGTCAGAGAGACGTTATCCCCACGCGTGAACGCAGAGGCTCGTCCGTGGTTGTTCGCCGCCACTGCGCCGATTCGCGTTCAGGCCAATTAATGCATTAAAAAAGGCAGCCCGCAGGCTGCCTTAATTCTCCCCAACTTTTTACTGCTTAGCTGTGACGGATGTACTCATCCATTTCAGTTTTCAGGTTATCGGACTTAGTACCGAAGATAGCCTGAACACCGGAACCCGCCACTACAACGCCCGCCGCACCCAGTTTCTTCAGGCCAGCCTGATCCACTTTGGCAACGTCAGCGACGCTGACACGCAGACGAGTGATGCACGCATCGAGGTTAGTGATGTTTTCTTTACCGCCGAATGCCGCAACCAGGGCCGGAGCCATTTCGCCGGACGCACCCGCTTTGGTATCTTCGGTAGCATCTTCACGACCCGGAGTTTTCAGGTCCAGCGCTTTGATCAGCACACGGAAGATGGTGTAGTAAACAATCGCATAACCGATACCAACAATCGGGAACAGCCACAGTTTGCTGCTGTTACCGGACAGAACGATAAAGTCGATCAGACCGTGGGAGAACGACGTACCGTCACGCATACCCAGCAGGATACAGATCGGGAATGCCAGACCAGCCAGAATTGCGTGGATGATGTACAGGATCGGTGCCACGAACATGAACGAGAACTCGATCGGTTCGGTAATACCGGTCAGGAACGAGGTCAGCGCCGCGGAGATCATGATACCGCCCACTTTCGCGCGGTTTTCTGGTTTAGCAGAGTGCCAGATAGCGATAGCGGCAGCCGGCAGACCGTACATTTTGAACAGGAAGCCACCAGACAGTTTGCCCGCAGTCGGGTCACCCGCCATATAGCGAGGGATATCGCCGTGGAATACCTGGCCCGCAGCATTGGTGTATTCACCGATCTGCATCTGGAATGGAACGTTCCAGATATGGTGCAGACCAAACGGCACCAGGCAGCGTTCAATGAAGCCATAGATACCGAACGCTACGACCGGGTTCTGGTATGCAGCCCACTGGGAAAACGTCTGAATAGCAGTCCCGATCGGCGGCCAAATGAAGGACAGAACCACACCGGTGAAGATAGCGGCCAGACCAGAAATGATAGGAACGAAGCGCTTACCCGCAAAGAAGCCAAGATACTCAGGCAATTTGATACGGTAGAAACGGTTGAACATATACGCTGCAATCGCACCGGAGATAATCCCCCCGAGAACACCCGTATCAGCAAGGTGTTTAGCTGCGATCTCTTCAGCAGGTAAATGCAGAACCAGCGGCGCAACAACAGCCATGGTCTTAACCATAATGCCGTAGGCAACAACGGATGCCAGTGCAGATACGCCGTCGTTATTGGTGAAGCCTAACGCGACACCGATGGCAAAAATCAGCGGCATGTTTGCAAAAACAGAACCGCCTGCTTCTGCCATTACGTGCGATACAACGGCTGGCAGCCAGCTGAAGTTAGCGGAACCGACACCCAGCAGGATACCTGCAATCGGGAGTACGGATACCGGCAGCATCAGCGATTTACCGACCTTTTGCAGGTTAGCAAATGCATTCTTAAACATAATTGAGAGTGCTCCTGAGTATTTGTGCTTTTCTACGTTCTCACGCATTAGCGAGGGGGGAGAACCTCGCCGTGTACAGGGCATCTAAGTACCCTTTATTTATTACACAGAGTAAAATAATTCAGTTTGTTTTTGTTTGACGGCTATCACAATTCAGTCGTGGATGGCCGTAAAATCCGCACATTCCGATAAAATGCGTTTCTGAATGTGTCAAACCGGTTATTCACCGCCCATTTTGAGGCGGTGAACTTTACTCGCTTTGCTTATTAATTACGAGCTTTAAAAAAAGTCAGTTAACGAACGGATTGCAGGCGAGAAGCATCGATGTGAAACAGGCGGGCAAAGTTATCAGTGGTTGCCTGCGCCAGTTCTTCAACGGCAACACCTTTCACTACGGCCATATACTCCGCAACGTCACGGGTCATGGCAGGCTGGTTCTCTTTTCCACGATGCGGTACAGGCGCAAGGTAGGGAGAATCCGTCTCAACCAGCAACCTATCCAGAGGAACATAGCGGGCGGCATCACGGAGCTGATCTGCGTTACGGAACGTGACGATGCCGGAAAACGAGATATAAAATCCGAGGTCCAGCAATTTGCCCGCCGTTTCTCTGTCTTCTGTAAAACAGTGTAGTACGCCACCACAATCCGTCACTTTTTCTTCGCGCAGAATAGACAGCGTATCGGCCCGCGCATCGCGGGTATGTACGATAACTGGCTTTTGTAACTCACGGCCAATCTGAATATGATGGATAAAAGATTCCTGCTGGCGCACCTTTGTTTCCGGCGTATAGAAATAGTCCAGCCCGGTTTCCCCCATCGCCACAACGCCCTCTTCGGCGGCAAAACGGCGCAGGTCTTCAACATCATAGGCTTCATCCTGATTTAACGGATGCACGCCGCAGGAGAACACCACATTGTCACGTTCACCGACCAGTTCGCGCATACTGCGGTATCCTGGCAGAGTGGTCGCGACGGCAAGACAGAATTTCACATCGCGTGCGGCTGCTTTCGCCAGCACGTCATCCACGTCCTTATGCAGAGATTGATAATCCAGGCCATCAAGATGGCAGTGTGAGTCGACTAAAAACATAATGTCTCTCTCAAAGATGGGGAACAGGCAGTACGGTGCCTGGTTGCAGGTAATGCTCAATACGCAGGATAAGATCGGTTAACACCAGTTCACGGTTTACGCCTGTTACGTTCAGCAACTGCTGACGGCAATGACAAACGTCACCGAGTATCGCCTGTATCCGGGCGACGGATAACCGTTCTGCGATAGAAGATATCAGGTCCAGCGCATCAGGATTGGTTAAATGGGAAACCCCATACGGACGCTTCAAGGCATCCGTCAACAACGTTGCCAGCCAGTGTAAACGGGCGGCGGCCTGATCGTGGTTTAACGCCGCGAGCAGGATATACCAGTCACCTGCGTTTAATGTGTTTGCCAGTGCCGCACAAAAATCTGTGCGATGCGCCCAGCTTTCAGCCTGTAACAACGAGAGTGCCGCACCAGGCGAACCCGCGCTCAGGCGTAATGCGCTCAACAGAGCTTCTGGAGATGCGGTCACTTCGCGGGCGAGCCAGGAGATTGCGTACGACTCAGCCGGCGGCGCAAGATGGTGTAACCGGCAGCGGCTGCGCAATGTCGCCAGCAATCGCGCAGGCTCTGTGCTGGCGAGGAAAAACCAGGTTTGTGCAGGCGGTTCTTCCAGCGTTTTTAGCAGAGCATTGGCAGCAGCATCAGTTAACTGGGCAGCATCAGGGATCCACACCACTTTCGCACCGCCAAGGCGTGAATGCTCGTACAGCTTTTCACTCACTTCACGTACCGCATCAACCCCCAGCGTGCTTTTGCCTTTTTCCGGCAGCAGCGAATAGTAATCAGGATGCGTCCCCGCCTGCATCAATTGACAGCCCCGGCAGTGTCCGCAGCTTTTATGCCCTTCCGGCTGCTGGCACATTAAATAGCGACTGAGCGCGTAAATCAGCGCGTCGTCACCCATTCCGGGTAATGCCTGAATCAGTAACGCATGGTGACCACGACCCGCCTGGTAGCTGGCTACCAGTTTTTCAAAATCTGGCCGTAACCATGGGTACCATTTCATGCGCCCTGCTCCTGCACCCACTGGGTGATGGTATTGCGGATATCAGCCATCACAGCTTCCAGCGGCTGCGTAGCGTCGATGGTACGAATGCTGGCATCTTTGGCAGCCAGTTCAAGATAGCGCGCGCGGGTGCGATTAAAGAAATCGAAAGATTCCTGCTCAATACGATCCAGCTCGCCGCGCGCACGGGCACGCTTCAATCCGACTTCTGGAGTCACGTCCAGATAGAGCGTCAGGTCCGGGCGAAAATCACCGAGCACAGCATCGCGCAGGGTTGCCAGCATGTTTTGATCGATGCCGCGTCCGCCCCCCTGATACGCCTGGGTCGACAAATCGTGACGGTCGCCAATTACCCATGCGCCTTTTGCCAGCGCAGGTTTAATAACGGTTTCGACCAGCTGTACGCGCGCGGCGTAAAACATCAGAACTTCAGCTTTGTCAGTGATGACCTCGTCACCCACCGACTTAATGTCCAGCACCAGACTTCTTAGTTTCTCCGCGAGCTGAGTTCCCCCCGGTTCGCGGGTAAAAACCATGTCACGAATACCGAGTTGCTCAAGTGTCTCTACCACCACGTTACGCGCAGTGGTTTTTCCGGCGCCTTCCAGGCCCTCGATGACGATATAGTTACTGCCCATTTTTTTCCTTAAGCACTTTCAGGTAATCCTGCACGGACCGGTTGTGGCTGGCAAGATTGGTGTTAAACGTGTGACCGCCTTTACCGTCAGCCACGAAATAGAGGTACGGCGTTTTTGCCGGATGCGCCGCGGCCTGCAATGAGGCCTCTCCCGGCATGGCAATCGGGCCAGGCGGCAACCCCGTAATGGTATAGGTGTTATAGGCGGTCGGGGTATCTAAATCCACACGCGACAACTTGCCATTATACCGTGACCCCATCCCGTAAATCACCGTCGGATCGGTCTGTAAACGCATGCCAATCCGTAAGCGGTTAATAAAGACGGAAGCCACCTGGTCACGCTCGCTGGCAACCGCAGTCTCTTTTTCGATAATAGAGGCCATAGTTACCAGCTGATTTTTGTCCTGATAAGGCAGGCCTTCAGCGCGCCCTTCCCAGACGGAGTCTACCGCTTTAACCATTTTCTGATGCGCGCGTTTTAGCAACGCCACGTCGGTTGTATTGGCGGTATACATCCAGGTATCTGGCCAGAACCAGCCTTCTACCCATTGCGGGTTCTCCAGCTTCAGCGCCTGTGCAACGGTCTCGTAATTATCATCGCTCAGCGTATGTTTGATGTACGGGGCGTCGCGCAGCTGCTTGAGGTAGTCGCTCAGACGCATCCCTTCAACCAGACGTAACGGGAACTGCGCCTCTTTACCGCTTTCCAGCAGTTGCAACATATCCCGGACTGTCATGTCGGGCGTAAAACGGTAGGTTCCGGCTTTAAAATGCGACAGTTCGGGCTCCACACGCAGCAGCCACTGGAACACACGCGGACGATTGATAACGTTGTCCGCATACAACTGTTCACCGAGAGCCAGACGGCCCGTACCTGCTTTCAGCGTAAAAATCGTCTCTTCTTTAATCAATAACTTACTGTCCGCCAGATGGCGAACTTTCCACATTCCCACTCCCGCAGCTATGCCCAGCACAACCAGCAATAACAGGACAACAAGTAACAGTTTTTTCATGACTAATTCGGGTGCTCACAAAGTGGGGCTAAAAAATCGAACAACATACGTGCAGACAGCAGCGTGTCGCCACAGGTGCGTACGGGAATAACAGGCATTAACGCATTACAGACGACGATTTCATCGGCCTGCATAACCTCTTCCAACCCGGCATACACTTCGACAATGCTGAACGACGATTGTGCCAGCATCCGGATACAGAATTGTCGCATAATGCCGTTCACTCCGGCCTGATCCAGCCGGGGAGTGTAAACCACATCCCCCTTACGCCAGAACAAATTAGCCGCACAGCATTCCGTAACCCATCCCTCACTGTCAAGAACCAGTGCTTCATCAGCTGCCGTCTGCTCAAGATGAGAGCGAATCAACACCTGTTCCAGTCTATTCAGGTGCTTAAGTCCGGCAAGCAACGGATTACGCCCCAGACGCACTGGACTTAACGCCAGCGTTATCCCCTCCAGTCGCCAACGATCGTAATGATCGGGCCAGGCTGAAACAGAGAGAATACGTGTGGCACTGCGACAGTTTGCGCCGCTGTAACCACGGCCACCGCTACCACGGCTGATAATCACTTTTAACACGCCCCGCGCATGCCCTTGCGCAAGCATTTTCATTTCACTTTGCAGCTCTGACCAATCTTCGAAAGAGATCAGCAATTTTTGGCAGGCGTCTTGTAAACGCGCAAGATGCGCTGCAAAGAGGCAAATTTCGCCGTCAATAATACGCGCAGTGGTAAAACAGCCATCACCGAATTGGGTCGCTCGATCGCTTGCGGCCAGCATATTCTGCTCGCAGCCATTAATTAAGAACATGGTGGCTCCTTATTTCTGGTCCGCTAGTTTGGCAGGATGAACAACACAGGACAAGGGTGGAAAACCGAATAAAAAAAGGCCCGACAAGCGGACCTTTTTAAATTGCTATCGATGCTAACGCACCACCTGGCAGACTTAAATCTTTTTAAAGATCAACGAACCGTTAGTCCCGCCAAAGCCGAAGGAGTTACACAGTGCGTACTCCAGACCACTAACCTGACGCGCTTCGTGAGGTACGAAGTCCAGGTCACAACCTTCATCCGGGTTATCCAGGTTGATGGTTGGCGGAATAGCCTGATCGCGCAGCGCCAGGATAGAGAAAATAGACTCTACCGCGCCCGCCGCACCCAACAGGTGTCCGGTCATGGATTTAGTGGAGCTTACCATCACACGGCTTGCCGCATCGCCAAAGACAGATTTCACTGCCTGGGTTTCGGCTTTATCGCCAGCAGGAGTAGACGTGCCATGCGCGTTGACATAGCCGATCTGACCCGCTTCGATAGCCGCATCGCGTAGTGCGTTGACCATTGCCAGCGCAGCGCCCGCACCGTTTTCCGGTGGTGACGTCATGTGGTAAGCATCGCTGCTCATGCCAAAACCAACGACTTCAGCATAGATTTTTGCACCACGCGCTTTCGCATGCTCGTACTCTTCCAGTACCACCATGCCTGCGCCGTCGCCCAGCACAAAGCCATCACGCTCTTTATCCCACGGACGGCTTGCCGCTTGCGGGTTATCATTACGTGTAGACAGCGCACGTGCCGCGCCAAAACCCCCCACACCCAGCGGGGTACTGGCTTTTTCTGCACCACCCGCAACCATCGCGTCTGCATCGCCGTATGCAATGATACGTGCTGCATGACCAATGTTATGCACACCTGAAGTACAGGCGGTCGCAATGGAGATGCTTGGCCCTTGCAGGCCGTACATGATGGTCAGGTGACCTGCCACCATGTTAACAATCGTTGACGGAACGAAGAACGGGCTGATCTTACGTGGACCGCCATTCACCAAAGAGGTGTGGTTTTCTTCGATCAATCCGAGACCGCCAATACCAGAGCCGATAGCGGCGCCAATACGGTGAGCGTTCTCTTCCGTAATTTCGAGACCAGAATCCTGCATGGCCTGAACGCCAGCGACAATTCCATATTGAATGAAAGCATCCATCTTGCGCTGTTCTTTGCGCGAGATAATGTCTTCACAGTTAAAATCCTTTACTAAGCCAGCAAATTTCGTTGCATAGGCGCTAGTATCGAAATGGTCGATCAGGCTGATGCCACTCTGACCGGCAAGGAGAGCTTTCCAGGTAGACTCTACGGTATTGCCGACAGGAGACAACATGCCCAGTCCGGTCACAACTACACGACGCTTAGACACGGTTGTCCTCCAGGGAGGGAAAATAATTCAAGTGGGATAAAAAGATAAAACTCAGGCGGTCGAATGACCGCCTGGAGATGTTCACTTACGCCTGGTGGCCGTTGATGTAATCAATGGCAGCCTGAACGGTAGTGATTTTCTCAGCTTCTTCGTCCGGAATCTCAGTATCAAACTCTTCTTCCAGAGCCATTACCAGCTCAACGGTGTCAAGAGAATCTGCGCCCAGGTCTTCAACGAAGGAAGCATTGTTGGTTACTTCTTCCTGCTTAACGCCCAGCTGTTCGCCGATAATTTTCTTAACGCGTTCTTCGATAGTGCTCATACTCTTAAATTTCCTATCAAAACTCGCTTTCGCGATGGTTTTCGTAGTGTATAAAATGTTGAAAAATTTGCAACTAAATCCCGGCAGGTCTTACCACGATTTTACGTTATTTTGAGGGCATTCACCCTAATAACGCAAATTTTTTTATCTCGTGGTTAAACCATGTACATCCCGCCGTTGACGTGCAAAGTCTCACCTGTGATGTAACTTGCTTCGTCAGAAGCTAAAAATGCAACCGCACTGGCGATTTCCTGAGCGCCGCCAAGGCGACCCGCAGGAACCTGCGCCAGAATACCCGCACGCTGATCATCAGACAGCGCACGCGTCATGTCCGTTTCAATAAAGCCCGGAGCAACAACGTTTACAGTAATGCCACGAGACGCAACTTCGCGCGCCAGTGATTTACTGAAGCCGATCAGACCCGCTTTCGCCGCAGCGTAGTTAGCCTGACCCGCATTTCCCATGGTACCAACCACAGAACCGATAGTGATAATACGCCCATGACGCTTTTTCATCATAGCTCGCATTACCGCTTTTGACAGACGGAAAACAGATGACAGGTTGGTTTCGATGATATCGTTCCACTCGTCATCTTTCATGCGCATTAACAGGTTATCACGAGTAATCCCGGCATTATTGACCAGGATATCGACTTCACCAAATTCTGCACGAATATTTCCCAGAACAGATTCGATAGATGCCGGATCGGTCACATTCAACATCAGACCTTTACCATTTGCACCTAAGTAATCGCTAATGGCCTGCGCACCGCTTTCGCTGGTTGCAGTACCGATAACTTTCGCGCCACGGGCAACGAGTGTTTCAGCAATTGCGCGGCCAATGCCACGGCTTGCACCGGTAACCAGCGCGACTTTTCCTTCAAAACTCATGGTCTTCCTCTTTTATTGCTCTAGCGCCGCAGATAATGCCGCCGGCTCATTCAGTGCCGAAGCAGTCAGGGTGTCAACAATACGTTTCGTCAAACCGGTCAGAACTTTGCCCGGACCAACTTCATACAGGTGCTCTACGCCCTGGGACGCCATGAATTCAACGGTTTTAGTCCATTGAACCGGGCTGTACAGCTGGCGAACCAGCGCATCGCGAATAGCGTCTGCATCTGTTTCGCACTTCACGTCGACGTTGTTCACAACCGGAACAGTCGGCGCGTTAAAAGTGATTTTTTGCAGTTCAACAGCCAGTTTCTCAGCAGCAGGCTTCATCAGCGCGCAGTGAGAAGGAACGCTGACCGGCAGTGGCAGAGCACGCTTAGCGCCAGCCGCTTTACAGGCTGCGCCGGCACGTTCTACGGCTTCTTTGTGCCCGGCAATAACCACCTGACCTGGTGAGTTAAAGTTTACCGGTGAAACCACCTGGCCTTCGGCAGACTCTTCACACGCTTTAGCGATAGCAGCGTCGTCCAGACCGATAATAGCAGACATGCCGCCAGTGCCTTCCGGTACCGCTTCCTGCATGAATTTGCCACGCAGTTCAACCAGACGTACGGCATCGGCAAAACCGATAACACCCGCACACACCAGCGCAGAGTATTCGCCCAGGCTGTGACCAGCCATCAGCGCAGGTGTTTTACCACCCTGCTGCTGCCATACGCGATAAAGCGCAACAGAGGCAGTCAACAATGCTGGCTGCGTCTGCCAGGTTTTATTCAGCTCTTCGGCCGGTCCCTGCTGAGTCAACGCCCACAGATCATAGCCCAGCGCAGCTGATGCTTCAGCAAAAGTTTCTTCAACAATTGGGTAGTTTGCTGCCATTTCAGACAACATCCCAACGGTCTGGGAACCCTGCCCAGGGAACACAAATGCAAATTGCGTCATGTTTAAATCCTTATACTAGAAACGAATCAGCGCAGAGCCCCAGGTGAATCCACCCCCAAAGGCTTCAAGCAATATCAACTGCCCAGCTTTAATACGCCCGTCGCGGACGGCTTCGTCCAGCGCGCACGGTACGGAGGCCGCGGAGGTATTGCCATGTCTGTCGAGCGTCACGACAACATTATCCATCGACATACCCAGCTTTTTCGCGGTTGCGCTAATAATGCGGAGGTTTGCCTGATGCGGTACCAGCCAGTCCAGTGCAGAACGATCGAGATTATTTGCCTCCAGCGTTTCATCAACGATGTGTGCAAGCTCGGTCACCGCGACTTTAAATACTTCGTTACCCGCCATCGTCAGGTGGATCGGGTTTTCCGGGTTCACGCGATCGGCATTAGGCAGTGTCAACAGTTCGCCATAGCGACCATCAGCGTGCAGATGCGTAGAAAGAATGCCGGGCTCTTCTGATGCGCTCAGTACAACGGCACCTGCGCCATCACCGAAAATAATGATCGTCCCGCGATCGGTTGGATCACAGGTACGAGCGAGGACATCTGAGCCAACCACCAGAGCATGCTTCACTGCGCCAGACTTAACGTACTGGTCGGCAACGCTCAGGGCGTAGGTGAAACCGGCACAAGCGGCTGCAACGTCAAACGCCGGACAGCCTTTGATCCCCAGCATACTTTGGATCTGGCATGCCGCACTTGGAAATGCGTGTGTGGATGATGTGGTGGCAACCACAATCAGACCAATTTGTTCTTTGTCGATGCCCGCCATTTCAATTGCACGGTTTGCGGCGGCAAAGCCCATCGTCGCAACTGTTTCATTTGGCGCTGCAATATGGCGTTCACGGATACCTGTGCGAGTGACGATCCACTCATCAGATGTCTCAACCATTTTTTCCAAATCGGCGTTAGTACGCACTTGTTCAGGCAGATAGCTGCCAGTACCAATAATCTTCGTATACATGTACGCTCAGTCACTTTTTGGTTATATACCGCCACGAGCAAATCGCTGATACGCTGGCAGCATTCACAAACGCACCGTTATCTGTGTGCTCGCGAGTTTGCGTTTTCGCCACCGTCCAGCAGTTCGAATCCAGCTGGGTATACAGATTCCAGGCGAGCGGCAATTCGCTGAGGAACTTGTCGCTTCACCGCCTGCACTGCCTGTTCAATCGCGACTTCAAATGCTCGCTGATTGGCCGCACCATGACTCTTAATCACCGTGCCGCGCAATCCTAACAGACAGGCGCCATTATACTGGTCGGGGTTGAGGTGACTAAATCGCCTTGTCAGGCTTTTTTGTAACCAACGTTTTAATAACAGCAGCCACCACGACCGTTTTTTGCCCTCACCCTGAGACTTCAGCAGTGAAAGGAACATTCTGACAACACCTTCCATCGTCTTTAATGTGACATTACCTGTAAAGCCGTCACAGACCAACACATCAGTTTTGCCAGTCAGTAACTCATTGGCTTCAAGATAGCCGATATAATTGATAGAAGGGATTGTTTTTAGCACTGCAGAAGCATCCCGAATACTGTCGAGACCCTTGGTTTCTTCTTCACCGATATTGAGCAACGCAACACGGGGATTGGCAATTCCAACCACCTCTTCTGCCAGCACGGAACCCATGACGGCAAATTGCACCAACATCGTGCTATCACAATCCACGTTGGCGCCCAAATCCAGCACCACCGTTTTGCCCTTTTGCTGATGGGGTAAAACCGTCACCAGCGCAGGACGCTCAATCCCCTCAAGGGGTTTGAGCAATAACTTCGCAAGTCCCATTAGCGCGCCTGTATTACCGGCGCTCACACAGGCTTCCGCTCGTCCTTCTTTCACGAGCTCCAGGGCAACGCGCATTGAGCTTCCACGACTGGCGCGAATAGCTTGCGAGGGCCGGGCATCACTGGCAATAACTGACTGAGCAGGGATAATCTGCAGACGTGAACGTTGTTCGAAGTCAGCTTTGGCAAGTAATGGCGTGATTGTATCGGGATCCCCGACTAAAAGAAGTGTGAGTTGCGAATTAGAATTCAGTGCCTGCAATGCTGCAGGCACTGTCACGGTAGGGCCAAAATCACCCCCCATGACATCTAACGCCAGGGTTAGAAGTGTCAAGGTATCGTCGCTGCCCGGTTAGGTGTTTCCCCAGTTACCCGGGGAAAGCCTCACTAAGCTTCATCACGCGTGTGCTCTTTGTCTTTCTCACCGTAGCGGGAAAGCCATTGAGTCATGCGTGATTACTTAGCGATTACCTTACGGCCACGGTAAAAACCGTCGGCAGTGATGTGGTGACGCAGGTGTTGTTCACCAGAAGTTTTGTCTACAGACAGGCTGGTGACTGCGGTCAGAGCGTCATGAGAACGACGCATGCCACGTTTGGAACGGGTTGGTTTATTCTGTTGTACGGCCATGGACCTTACTCCTCAATTACTTACGCTTTAAGCTGGCTAATACGGCAAATGGGTTTGGTTTTTGCGCTTCATCAGGCAATTCGCCAAAGACCATGTCCGCCTCGGACACTTCACAGTGTTCAGAATCATGCACCGGAACTACCGGCAAGGAGAGGATAATCTCATCTTCAACCATTGCAAGCAGATCGATTTCACCGAATTCGTTAACCTCAATCGGCTCATACGCTTCCGGGAGTGCTTCAGCCTGCTCGTCAGAACGGACAGGACTAAAACAATATGTTGTGTGAACATGAAGTGGGAACGGTTTCCCGCAACGCTGACATTCGAGCGTAACCGACACCTTTGCATCACCGGTTATAACGGCAAGGCGCTGGTTATCGATAGCGAACGACATGGAGCATTCCACATCACTGTCCACACTGACTACAGAATCGGCGACACGCTCAACCAGATCAGAAGTATAGATACCTTCATAATCGAGGCGTTTCTGAGCCGTACGAACCGGATCAAGAGTCAGGGGTAATTTTACCTTTTGCATAGGGCGCGCATATTAACTTTGTAACGTCATATAGTCAAAGAAAAAGGCAGCCTGTGGTTGCCTTTTGCCAATAATTCGCACACATTGCGGGTCATCGACTTAAAATCGCTCAACACAAGCCATTACAGCCAGCTTGTAGGACGAAGTCCATAGTTTAAAATGGCTCTCATCAATACGCTATATGCGAGGGAAAAAATATGCCTCAACTTATTCTTGCTTCTACCTCTCCCTGGCGTCGCGCTTTACTAGAAAAACTGGCAATCCCGTTCGAATGCGCAGCACCAGAGGTTGATGAAACGCCGTTACCAGGCGAAGCCCCCCGGCACTTAGTCTTGCGACTGGCGCAGAAAAAAGCGCAATCTCTCGCCCACCGATATCCATCGCACCTTATTATTGGTTCCGATCAAATTTGTGTTCTCGATGGTGAAATAACCGGCAAACCGTTAACAGAAGAAAATGCACGCCAGCAGTTACTCAAAGCCCGTGGCAATATTGTGACGTTTTATACCGGACTGGCGCTGTATAATTCTGCGACCGGACATTTACAAACTGAAGTTGAACCGTTCGACGTCCATTTTCGTCACTTAAGCGAAACGGAAATTGAAGATTACGTGCGCAAAGAGCGCCCGCTGCATTGTGCCGGTAGTTTTAAAAGCGAAGGATTGGGCATTGCACTTTTTGAGCGCCTGGAAGGTCGTGACCCAAATACCTTAATCGGTTTGCCGCTAATCGCACTGTGTCAAATGCTGCGACGAGAAGATATGAACCCGCTAAAAGCCTGACGGGTTGACGGTTGTACAGGCCTAATCCTGTAGGCCTGATAGGCACAGCGCCTTCAGGCCTACAGGTAATGCGCGATAATATCAATGCGCATCAGCCTTTACTGCGTAACACCTCGAGGCAGCGCTTCAACTGCTTATCCATTGGCGCTTCAATACGCATTACTTCACCCGTCCCCGGATGAGTAAATTTCAACGCTGCGGCGTGCAAAAAGAGCCTGCTCAGCCCGGTATCCGCCAGTTGCTTATCGAACTCACGATCGCCATAGCGGTCGTCAAAGGCAATCGGATGTCCGGCATATTGCGTATGCACGCGAATCTGGTGCGTGCGTCCGGTCACGGGACTGCAGCGCACAAGCGTAGCAAACGCGTAACGCTCTTCCACTTT
Source organism: Citrobacter sp. Cb023 (assembly GCF_030336805.1). Classification (NCBI taxonomy): domain Bacteria; kingdom Pseudomonadati; phylum Pseudomonadota; class Gammaproteobacteria; order Enterobacterales; family Enterobacteriaceae; genus Citrobacter; species Citrobacter sp. Cb023. The sequence continues at coordinate 313,390 of NZ_JAOWCV010000038.1, forward strand.
AAAGCGTGTTTCCGATGGTTTGCCTTCCTGATTCACCCGCACGATACGCTCGCCGCTTTGCAGAATGTTCTTTAACAGCGGGGCCTGCACGGTTTTGACATGGGACTGCCACTGGCCGCGTACCAACGCGAGGTAGTCTTTCTGCATGCCTTTTTCACGCAGTTGTTCATGCAACGAACGCAAGGCAGATCGTTTTTTGGCCACCAGCAGCACGCCGGAGGTATCCCGGTCGAGGCGATGCACCAGTTCAAGGAAACGCGCTTCCGGGCGCAGCGCACGTAAGCCTTCAATGACGCCAAAGCTTAACCCGCTTCCACCATGCACGGCCGTACCTGAAGGCTTGTTAAGCACCAGAATGTGGTCATCTTCATATAAAATGACATCGGTCAGCGCCGCGACCTTCTGCAAATTCGGTGAAATGGCCTCTTCTTCACGTTCAGCGACACGTACAGGTGGAATACGCACAATGTCCCCGTCTTCGAGTTTGTACTCGGGCTTAATGCGTTTTTTGTTCACCCGCACTTCGCCTTTACGCAAAATGCGATAAATCATACTTTTCGGCACGCCCTTGAGCTGAGTGCGCAAAAAGTTGTCGATGCGTTGCCCTGCTTCGTCGGCAGTAATGGCAACTGTTTTTACGGCTGGAGTCTCTGTTTTCATGGGGGCCGATTTTAAATAGCCATCAAGATTCGCGCCACACATTTTTCTATGCTTATATTAACTGCTATACCTTATTACTTAAGTTTGACATAGCCGATTTGGTGGTTATTAAAGCAATCACTACGCGGAAGTGAAAAAACTGTGAGTAACCGGGTGATAAATGGCAAAAGTCATCTTGCTATAACAAGGTTAGCAGTGGAATAATGAGGTTGTTTCCGTGTTGACTCTTGTTAAAGCAAGACCTTTTCCGGAATGACCCAATTTTGCCCGACCGATCATCAACGCAGCAATGGCGTAAGACGTATTGATCTTTCAGGCAGTTAGCGGGCTGCGGGTTGCAGTCCTTACCGGTAAGTGCTCTATAGATTTCGCGTTGTAGGAAGGCGGCAAGTCTGGGAACCCCAGGTGCTTACTCCTGTAAGTGGATGGGGTAAGAAGATGAAGCCAACGCACCCACAGCGTGAAAGACGATAAGCACAATGGAAGCTTCTCTGGAGAGTAACACCCAGACTGTTCCCCTGATAATTGCGCTGTGTTTCCGTATGAAATACAGGCAACCGACACTCTGCGCCTCTTTGAGCTGACGATAACCGTGAGGTTGGCGACGCGAATAGACACGAGGCCATCGGTTCACACCCGGAAAGGCATTACTCTGCCCGCAGCTTAGTCGTCAATGTAAGAATAATGAGTAAGTTACGATGAAAAGAATGTTAATTAACGCGACTCAGCAGGAAGAGTTGCGTGTCGCCCTTGTAGATGGGCAGCGTCTGTACGATCTGGATATCGAAAGTCCTGGACACGAACAGAAAAAAGCCAACATCTATAAAGGCAAAATTACCCGTATTGAACCGAGTCTGGAAGCTGCTTTTGTTGATTACGGCGCTGAACGTCACGGTTTCCTCCCGTTAAAAGAAATTGCCCGCGAATACTTCCCCGCTAGCTACAACTCCCATGGTCGTCCCAACATTAAAGACGTGTTGCGCGAAGGTCAGGAAGTCATTGTTCAGATCGATAAAGAAGAACGCGGCAATAAAGGCGCTGCGCTGACCACCTTTATCAGCCTGGCAGGTAGTTATCTGGTTCTGATGCCGAACAACCCGCGCGCGGGCGGTATCTCCCGTCGCATTGAAGGCGACGACCGTACCGAATTAAAAGAAGCGCTGGCAAGCCTGGAACTGCCTGACGGCATGGGGCTTATCGTGCGTACCGCAGGTGTCGGCAAATCTGCCGAAGCACTGCAGTGGGACCTGAGTTTCCGCCTGAAGCACTGGGAAGCGATTCAAAAAGCCGCTGACAGCCGCCCTGCTCCGTTCCTGATCCATCAGGAAAGCAACGTTATCGTTCGCGCATTCCGTGACTATTTACGTCAGGACATCGGCGAAATCCTCATCGACAACCCGAAAGTTATGGAGATGGCGCGTCAGCACATCGCCGCGCTGGGTCGTCCGGATTTCAGCAGCAAAATCAAACTGTACACCGGTGAAATCCCGCTGTTCAGCCACTACCAAATCGAATCTCAAATTGAGTCCGCGTTCCAGCGCGAAGTGCGTCTGCCGTCCGGCGGCTCAATCGTTATCGACAGCACAGAAGCGCTGACCGCTATCGATATCAACTCCGCACGCGCGACCCGCGGCGGCGACATCGAAGAAACTGCGTTCAACACCAACCTTGAAGCAGCCGATGAAATTGCTCGTCAGCTGCGTCTGCGTGACCTCGGCGGCCTGATCGTAATCGACTTCATTGATATGACGCCGGTTCGTCACCAGCGTGCGGTTGAAAACCGTCTGCGTGAAGCCGTGCGTCAGGACAGAGCGCGTATTCAAATCAGCCATATTTCTCGCTTCGGCCTGCTGGAGATGTCCCGCCAGCGTCTGAGCCCGTCGCTGGGTGAATCCAGCCATCACGTATGCCCACGCTGCTCCGGCACGGGTACCGTACGTGATAACGAATCACTGTCGCTGTCTATTCTGCGTCTGATCGAAGAAGAAGCGCTGAAAGAAAATACGCAGGAAGTTCACGCTATTGTTCCTGTGCCGATCGCATCCTACCTGCTCAACGAAAAACGTACCGCGGTAAATGCCATCGAGACGCGTCAGAATGGCGTGCGCTGTGTGATTGTGCCAAACGATCAGATGGAAACCCCGCATTACTCCGTGCTGCGCGTACGCAAAGGGGAAGAAACACCAACCCTGAGCTACCTGCTGCCGAAACTGCATGAAGAAGCGATGGCATTGCCGACGGAAGAAGAGTTCGTCGAGCGTAAACAGCCAGAGCAGCCGGCATTAGCCACCTTTGCAATGCCAGAGGTGCCGCCAGCCCCTGCTTTGCAGGAACCTACTGCGAAGGCCGCCGCGCCTAAAGCCGCAGCAGCGACCGCGGCCGTCGCCGCACAGCCAGGTTTGATTAGCCGTTTCTTCGGCGCACTGAAGTCCATCTTCAGCGGTAGCGAAGAAGTGAAACCGGTTGAACAACCTGCGCCGAAAGCGGAAGAGAAAACCGATCGCCCGCAGGATCGTCGTAAACCGCGTCAGAACAATCGTCGCGACCGTAACGATCGTCGTGATAATCGCGACAACCGTGGCGAGCGTGATAACCGTAACGAGCGTTCAGAAAGCGGCGAAAACCGTGAAGATAACCGCCGTAACCGCCGTCAGTCGCAGCAGCAAAATGCGGAAGCGCGCGATAACCGCCAGCAGTCTACTGACGTCGCCGACAAAGCGAAATCCGGTGATGACCAGCAGGCTCCGCGTCGCGAGCGCAACCGCCGTCGCAACGATGATAAGCGTCAGGCGCAGCAGGAAGTTAAAGAGCTGAACCTGGCAGAACAACCTGCGCAGGATACCGAGCAGGAAGAGCGCGTTCGTCAGCCTCAGACTCGCCGTAAACAGCGTCAGCTAACTCAGAAAGTTCGTTACACAGACAGCCCGGCTGTTGAAGCCGAAGTTGCTACTGTCGAGGTGGTCGCTGAAACGGCTGTCGCTCAGCCAACTGAACAGCCCGTACCGGCACAGCGTACTGAACTGGCGAAAGTTGATCTGCCTGCCGTCGTTGCGACTGAGCAGGAAGACAACAGCGAAGCGCGTGACTCCAATGGTATGCCGCGTCGTTCCCGTCGCTCACCTCGCCATCTGCGCGTCAGTGGACAGCGCCGTCGTCGCTATCGTGACGAGCGTTACCCGGTTCAGTCGCCGATGCCGTTAACGGTTGCCTGCGCATCTCCAGAATTAGCGTCCGGTAAAGTCTGGATCCGCTACCCTGTTGCTCGTCCTCAGGATCAGCAGGTTGCAGAGCAGCGCGAGCAGGAAATGCCAGTCGCCGTAGAGCCTCAGGTTGCTGCAGCTGCCGTTGAGCATATTGTGAACGCCCCTGCGTCGGTTGAAATCGTACAGCCAGAGGTGGTCATTGCTGAACCTCAGGCTACCGTCGTTGAAACCACCCATCCGGAAGTCATCGCTACTCCGGTCGAGGAACAACCGCAAATTATCGCTGAATCTGACGCGCCTGTTGCTGAGGATACCGCGGCGAAAGCCGAACCTGTCGCTGAAATTGTGGCTGCGCCGGTTGTCGAAGAATCTGCGGAGGTTGTTATTTCTCAGCCTGAAGTGGCTGAAGAGATTGCCGAGGTTGTGGAAACAGCGCCAGTGGTTGAAGAAGTTGCCGCGCCGCAAGAGGTTGTTGCCGCACCTGTCGTCGAAGACGCAGTCGTTCAGGCTGAAGTTGTCGCAACCCGCGTTGACGCAGAACATCTTCACAGCCACGCGGCCGCCCCGATGACCCGTGCTCCGGCACCAGAGTATGTGCCTGAAGCGCCGCGTCATAGTGACTGGCAACGCCCGGAATTCACCTTTGAAGGTAAAGGTGCCGCAGGTGGACACAGCGCCACGCACCAGGCGACTGCGCCAGCAACGCGCCCGCAGCCCGTTGAGTAAGTCATAATCAACATCAAAGCCGACCTTCGGGTCGGCTTTTTTTTATCTCTGCTCTACACACTGACAAACTGAGAAGGCGTGGTTACGCTGGCAATCTTTAGCGGTGCGATTGCGTGGGTAATAAGATTAACGGGTAATCTGTCGCTGAGAAAATAACAGTGGCCTAAAAAAATGCCCGCTCCGGGGTGTTAAAGGAGCGGGCAGACAAACATATCCAGTTTCATGATATGTTCAAAAAGGTGTTACCGGTTCAGTTGAAATAGCGACATTCCCTGCATATCGGTAAACGTTTTGTACGATGCCTGCAGTGCGGCCTGCTGCATCACGTAGGACGAAATCGCTGCGTTCCAGTCAACATCCACCAGATTGCTCATCTGCTGAGTCTGGCCCAATGCGCGATCGGCGCCCAGTGAATCCAGTGAACTTAACTCGCTGAGCTGAGTCCCTAATTCTGCACGAACAGAAAGCACGTTATTCAGTGAATTTTTCAGGCCACGACTGGTTTTATCAATGGCTGCAGAGGCGGTAGATTTTGCCGCGTCATTGCCCTCAATCGGGGTTTTGAGCGCATCAATAGCGGTATCCAGCATTTTGAACAGGTTCTTTTCCTGAGTACCGCCGCCTGGTTCCGGTACGGCATTGCTGGTCAGATTAACAAATACTTTATCGCCAGTATGACCAATCACCATGGTACGGGAGGCATCGACCTGCTGGGTCACATTTGTTGTACCGCCGCTGTAAGCGCCATCTGCCTGAGCAAATGGTGCAGATTCTGTTTTATATCCGCCAAAAATATAGCGCCCATTACCGTCGGTGCTGTTCGCCAGGTTCATCAGTTGATCGCGGATCCCCTGCAGGTCGGTGGCCAGCGATGCACGGTCGTCATCGCTTAACGTGCCATTCGCAGCATAGACAATTTTTTCCTGCGCGGTCTGAATTGCCGTCGTTACCTGACTCAGTACGTTCTCTTCCAGCGATACTTTTTGCGTCGCAAATGAACGCGCCAGCGTATATTGGCTGTTCTGCGCCTGTGCTTGAGAAAGCACCACGGCCTGCGAGGCGGCGATCGGATCGTCAGATGGGTTGATCACACGTTTTCCCGTTGACATCTGCTCGCCGAACTTCATCCATTCAGCCTGAGAGTTAGTGATGCCACGCATATTCTGCTGGTACATCATCTGGGTGCTGATACGCATTGTGTCCCTCTCCCTTAGCGAATATTAATCAGTGCATCAAACAGCGCATTTGCAGTTTGCAGCACTTGCGCGTTAGCCAGGTAATACTGTTGGTAGCGCTGTAAGTTACCGTATTCTTCGTCGAGGTTGACGCCGGAAATAGACTGCTGCTGCTTATAAAGCTGCGTTACCACGTTGTTCTGGGTAATGGCGCTGGTTTTCAGCGTCGCGGTTTTGTTCCCGACATCGCTTACCAGCGTGGCATATGCATCGTTGAAGGTCTTATTACCCACGGTAGCTTTGGTCTGCAGATCCAGCAGTTTCTGACCGTTACGGTTATCGCTTTTTCCCTTATCAATATCCGGGTCCGGATCATTTTTTGAGACCTGGGCCATGGCGATTTTCGACTCATCGGTCACCATGACTTTCATATCAACAACGGCGTTACTGACAGGTTTCACTGTGAAGCTGTCATTTGCTTTTGCGCCAGTATTTACGGTGATTTCCATCCCGTCAAAGGACATCTTCCCACCGGTAACGGTAGCTTTGAAGCTGGTATTATCCGCCAGGCGAGTAACCTGCCAGTCCGTCCCGTCATAAACGATTTTATAATCGGTCGCCTGTACAGCAGAGCTGTCGGTAATCTTCGCGCTTAACGATCCTGTTCCTGTATTTTTAGCGTTGTTGAATACTGCCGGGCTACCGATAGCAAAGAAATCCTTACCCTGATCGCCGTTCGCGTCAAAACCCTCTTTATGCTGGGTGTTAAACGCATCGGCAAACGCCAACGCCAGTTGGCCCAGCGTGTTACGCGTCTGGTCAAGCTCTTGAGAACGGAAGGTCAACAGCCCGCCCAGTGAACCGGTATTCAACAGTTTTTCGGGAATTTCAACCTCGCCGGCAACCCCGTCGACGTAGGCCACTGTGGTACGATTGGGATCGTCACTGGAGGGCACAGCCGCCAGCTGTCGTGCATTGCTGCCCTGCACCAGTGAATAGCCGTTCGCCATGGTTATGTTGTAAGTCCCGCCGTCCTGAACGCTGACTTCAACACCAACAATCTGGTTTAGTTCACTGACCAGTTGGTCGCGCTGGTCGAGTAAATCGTTAGGCGATGCGCCCGCGCCGACGCCGGTCAGACGGGAAATCTGATCGTTGAGGCTGGCAATCTGTTTTGAATAGTTGTTGATCTGGTCAACGCTGGCCTTGATCGCAGTATTAACCTGCTTGTCTTGATCGCGCAGATACTGGTCGGTTGTTCTGAACTGGTTGACTAAACCATCAGCTTTACCGATCAGCGCCTGGCGCGCCGCCGGATCTTCCGCGTTACTGACAAGGGTTTGCAGGCTGGTAAAAAAGTCCTGCATTGAGGTCGAAATGGAACTGGTTTTGCTGGAGAGCAGATTGTCGATTTTCGACATTTGTTCATAGCGCGTTGTCAGGCCGCTGCTTTGGTTCTGCGCGGCACGTAACTGATTCGTGATAAAGGAGTCATACTCGCGCTGTACGCCAGAAACATAGACGCCATTGCCAACCCAGCCCCCCGCACCCAGCGTGCTGTTCGCTTGCGCCATAATTGTCGTTTGACGGGTGTATCCGGCAACGTTATAGCTGGAGATGTTATTACTGGCAGAATTCAACGCGGCCTGCGCTGCGGCGAGTCCACTCATCGCGTTATTAATCAAGCTGGACATGGAGGTTCCTTGTAATCCTTCAATACTCGTTATTATCGGCAGCAGGTTGGTAGACTTGAGCTATTTAAAAGAGATTATCGATATTCGTACTGTAGGTTTTGCTCACTTTTTCGCTCATCGATTTCAACTGCTGGATCATGCTGGTTAATTTACGCGCATAGTTAGGGTCAGTCGCGTAACCGGCATTCTGCAAAGCCTGTGCCCCTTGCTCGGCGGTAGCAGCGGCGGTTACCGCCGCATAGCGCGGGTTACGTGATATCAGACCGACATAATCCGACAGTGCCTCAAGGTAAGAGCTATAGACGCGGAATCGGGCTTTCACCTTTTTCGCCTCGCCGTTTTCATATTCGGTGGTGGTGATTTCGGTGGTTGGGCCTTTCCAGCTTCCCGAAGCCTTCACGCCAAAAATGTTAAAGCTCGGTTCACCGTTCTCACGGCGGATTTGTCGCTGGCCCCATCCGGACTCCAGCGCCGCCTGCGCCAGAATCAGATGATGTGGAACCCCGCTTTGCTGACTTGCCAGCTTAGCCGGCAGCGATAGCTGGGCGAGGAAGTCTTTGCTGTCACCTGACAGCGGCTCATCATTGCTTTCCGTCGCCCGGGGAATGGCTTTACGGACCAGTTGCGTCAGCGCCTGGTTTTGATAGCTGGTCACCGTTTCCAGAGAGAACTTCATTGGCACCTGCGGCGCATCGTCTGCAGGTTGTGCCTGCCCTTCGGTCATCTGCTTAACCATCATTTCAGCCAGTCCCAGACCTTTGCCTGCGGTCATCTGCTGCGCAATTTGTTGGTCATACATGCTGGTATACAAACGTGTCGAATCACTGCTAAAAACACCATCTTTCGGCAGTGCTTCACGCATACTTTTCAGCATCATTTGTACGAACATCCCTTCAACCTGACGGGCAACCGGGCGGATATTCGCCGCCGGGTCCTGACCCGCTTTCGCTTTCAGTTCGTTCAGTGATTGCGCATCCCAGGCGGCACTGGTCAGCAGTTTGCTGTCACCAATCATTAGATGATTTCCAGTTTGGCGCGTAAGCATCCCGCGCTCTGCATCGATTGCAGAATGGACATCAGATCCATCGGCGTTGCCCCTAGCGCATTAAGCGCACGCACAACATTGTTCAGGTTGGCGCTGGAACGCACGCTTTGCAGCGAACCGCCGCTCTGGCGCAGATCGATCTGGGTTTGAGGTGTCACCACGGTCTGTCCACCGCCAAACGGTGTATCCGGCTGGCTGACGTTCGCCTGGCGGTTTACCGTAATCGACAAGTTGCCTTGCGCGACGGCACAGCTATCCAGCGTGACTTCACGGTTCATAACGACGGATCCGGTGCGCGAGTTGATAATCACTTTCGCATCCTGCGGCGTGACATTCACCTCCATATTCTGGATGTCAGCAAGGAAACGCACCTGCGAACTGTTGCCGCTTGGCACGCGTACCTGAATCGTCCGGGCGTCCAGCGCAGTGGCGCTACCAAAGCCGCGCGAACGGTTAATGGTGTCGGTTATCTGCTGCGCCATAGTGAAATCTTCATTATTGAGCTGCAGATTAATAGTGTTACCGCCGCCGAACTGGCTGGGTAATTCACGTTCGATGGTCGCGCCGTTGGTAATACGTCCGCCATTGAGCTGGTTTACCTGCACGCTGCTGCCACCCGCAGCCGCGCCTGCACCGCCTACCAGAATATTCCCCTGCGCCAGCGCATATACCTGGCTATCGACCCCTTTCAGCGGGGTCATCAGCAACGTTCCGCCGCGCAGGCTTTTGGCGTTCCCCATGGAAGAGACCACCACGTCAATGGTTTGCCCCTGACGACCAAAGGCCGGGAATTGCGCGGTCACCATCACCGCCGCCACGTTTTTCAGTTGCATATTGGTGCCGGTTGGCACGGTAATTCCCAACTGCGAAAGCATGTTGTTGAGCGTTTGCGTAGTAAACGGCGTCTGGGTAGTCTGGTCACCCGTGCCATCCAAACCGACCACCAGCCCATAACCGATCAACGAGTTTTCCCGCACGCCCTGAACGCTGGTCAGGTCACGAATACGGTCGGCATGCGCAAAGGTGGTTATCAGCACCAGTACCATTCCAACTAAAGATTTAAACACTGGCTACCTCGCTTACATCGGCGACAAGTTAAGGAAGAAACGCTGCAACCAGCCCATATTCTGCGCTTCATTGATGTAGCCGTTGCCGACATACTCAATACGTGCGTCCGCAACCTGAGTTGACGGTACGGAGTTGCTGCCACTGATGGTGCGCGGGTTAACGACCCCGGAGAAGCGAATGAATTCAGTGCCCTGATTAATGGCGATCTGTTTTTCACCCACAACATGTAAGTTGCCATTCACCAGTACCTGATCGACCGTTACGGTCAGGGTACCGCTGAAGGTATTGCTGGCGTTCGCGCCGCCTTTACCGTTAAAGGTGTTACCGCCTGAAGCTTCTACGTCAGCACGCTCGTTGCCAAACAGTCCTTGCAAATAACGCGGTACGGTATCAAAACCAAAGTTGGTTTTGCCGTCGCGGCTGGCATTAGCCGAAGAACTTTTGCTCGCGCTGACGTTTTCCTGCAATACGATGGTCAACGTATCGCCAATATTGCGCGGACGGCGGTCTTCGAATAACGGCTGATAACCGTAGTTAATCGGTTGGGCCGACTGGAAGATTGATCCATTCGCCACCGGCGTCGGGCCAGGAACAGGCTGGGCAGACGTTGCGCCCTGCACGAGGGGCGTGGCCGGGATCCAGGCGCATCCTGTCAGTGAAACCACCAACAGGGCTAAAATTGGGTATGGGTGAAGCGCGTATTTTCGCATTGCGGTCATCTTCAAAATCAGTGTGCCGGTGAGGCTTTCACCCCACCGGGCCACACTTTAGAGTTGCGTCAGTTTTTGCAGCATCTGATCGGTGGTCGATACCGCTTTACTGTTGATTTCGTAAGCGCGCTGAACCTGGATCATGTTTACCAGCTCTTCCGCCACGTTGACGTTAGAGGTTTCAACATAGCCCTGGTACAGCAGACCCGCGCCGTTCAGCCCCGGAGTGCTCTCATTCGGCGCACCGGATGACTGCGTTTCGGTGTACAGATTCTCACCAATGCTTTCCAGACCGGTATCGTTCATAAAAGTAGTCAGGTTAAGCTGTCCAACCTGAACCGGTGCTGCCTGGCCCTGCTGGGTTACGCTGACGATACCGTCGCGTCCAATGGTGATACTGAGCGAGTTAGCCGGGATGGTGATAGCCGGCTGAACCTGAAAACCACCCGCTGTCACCAGTTGACCGTTCTGATCCACCTGGAAAGAACCGTCACGGGTGTAGGCGGACGTGCCATCAGGCAGCATGACCTGGAAAAAGCCCTGCCCTTTAATCGCCACATCTTTACTGTTGTTGGTCTGCGACAGGTTCCCCTGGCTGTGTAAACGCTCGGTCGCGACCGGGCGCACACCGGTACCAATCTGCAAACCAGACGGCAGTGTGGTTTGTTCAGAAGACTGTGCGCCAGGCTGGCGAATCGTCTGGTACAACAGATCTTCAAAAACGGCACGTTGACGCTTAAATCCGTTGGTGCTGACGTTTGCCAGGTTGTTGGCAATCACATCCATGTTGGTTTGCTGCGCATCCAGGCCGGTTTTGGCGATCCATAATGAACTGATCATAAAATGTCCTGTATTAACTCATCGACAGCAGTTGGTTGGCGCGACCCGCGTTATCATCCACGCTACTGATAATCTTCATTTGCATTTCGAAACGACGGGCGTTGGCGATCATGTCACTCATCGCGGCTACCGGCTTAACGTTACTGCCTTCCAGCACACCCGACATAACGCGAATGCTGGGGTCGGCCTGTAACGTAGCGCCACGGGTAGCCTGTGCGGCCTGAGTCAGACGGAACATACCGTCATCGCCACGTTGCACTTCACTCCCCGTGGCCTTCACCAGTTTCAGTCGCCCAACTGGCGCAACGGTGTTAGCCGGATCGCCAGGGTTGAGCGCCGAGATCGTGCCGTCTGCCGCAATGGTGACTTCTGAACCTTCCGGTACGGCTATTGGTCCGGCTTCGCCAATCACCGGGTGTCCCTGAATGGTCAGTTCCCCCGTAGGGCTTACCTGAATGGCGCCATTTCGGGTATATCCTTCGCTACCGTCCGCGGTCTGCACAGCCAACCAGCCATCCTGTTGCAGCGCCACGTCCAGCGGACGTGAGGTATAGTCCATCTGACCCGGCGTCATATCGGCCCCCGGCGTGGAGGCCACCACCAGCGTACGCGTCGGTAAAGACAATCCTTCAACGGGAACCGCGCGCAGCGCATTGAGCTGCGCACGAAAACCCGGCGTTGAGGCGTTTGCCAGGTTGCTGGCCGTCACCGCTTGTTGATTCAGCGTCTGACTGGCCGCGCCCATGGCGGTATAAATTGCGTGATCCATTAAGCCATCCCGTCAGGCGCTTAGCGCAGGTTGACCAGCGTGTTGAGGATCTGGTCCTGGGTTTTGATAGTCTGCGCGTTCGACTGATAGTTACGCTGGGCGACGATCATATTCACCAGTTCTTTACTCAAATCCACGTTTGATGCTTCCAGCGCGCCGTTGGTCAGCTTGCCGAAGTTACCCTCGCCCGCGGTACCCAGCAGCGCCACGCCGGAAGACTGAGTAGCTGCCCAGACGTTGTCACCCTGAGAAGCCAGACCTTCGTTGTTGGCAAAGTTTGCCAGCACGATCTGCCCCAGAACCTGTTGCTGTTCGTTGGAGTAGTTACCGACCACAGTACCGTCATTGTTAATCTGGTAGCTCACCAGGTCGCCCGGCTTATAGCCATTCTGATTCGTGGCAACGATGTTGTTGGCGCCAGTGTTCTGCTGCATGGAGTTCAGGAAGCTCAGGGAGAAATTTGCCGCATCAGCACCGTTAATCTGTCCGGTTGTGATGTTGATTTCCTTTGGCCAGACGGTAGGAGGCGTTGGTTCCGCCTCGGCGGCTGTGGCGCTAATCCCTAAGAACACACCATTTTCATTAAAGCGCATAAACCCTGCTGATTTTGCAGCGGCTCCGGTTGAAGCATCCTGTGTGTGAACTTCCCAGGTGTTGCTCTGCGCATTTTTGACATAAAAAATATTCATGTCATGGGCGTTACCCTGGCTATCGAAAACGGTTACGGTGCCTTTTTTGTTGTAGGAATCCGCATCGCTTGGATTAAACGGGGTCTTCGTTGGCACCTTGTCAGTGGAGTTCAGGTTGATCTGCATTGACGCAGTTGTGGTGGTTTTAGCCGCCATCAGCGTATTCGGGATAGTGATCGGCGCCGGGTTAGCACCTTGCTGTATCGTTGGCGGTGTACCGGTAGCCGGATAGCCCGTCAGCTGTAGTCCCTGCATGTTGACGATATTGCGGTTTTCATCGAGCTTGAACTGACCGTTACGGCTGTAGAAAACGGAACCGTTGCTGTCTACCATGCGGAAAAAACCGTTCTGGCTGATAGCGACATCCAGCCCGCGACCGGTGTTGGTCGTGGTACCGTCGGTAAAGTCCTGGGTAATGCCCGCAACTTTAACGCCCAGACCCACTTTAGAACCGGCGAACATATCGGCAAAAGAGGCCGTACCGGATTTAAAACCGTAGGTGGCGGAGTTGGCGATGTTGTTACCAATGACATCGAGGTTGGTCGCTGCAGCGTTCAGACCGCTGACCGCTTGTGAAAAGGCCATGACTTACTCCTGATAAGTGTGAAGGCTTAAATGATCTGCCGTACTTCGTCGAGGGTGGTGGTTCCATAGGTGCCCAGATCCAGCGTATTACCGCCGTTGCTGCGAATAACGCCCTGCACCAGCGCAAACTGAAGCGGCTGAGCCACCAGTTGTGTTCCGCCATTACTGGCAGCAATTGACACGTTGTAAGAACCGCTTGGCGCATCCGTGCCATCGGTCATGGTGCCGTCCCAGGTAAAGGTATGAACGCCCGCTTTCAACCCACCAATATCAATGGTGCGTACCACCTTGCCGTCTTTATCGGTGATGGTTGCGGTAACCTTATCTGCCGGTTGCTGCAGTTCAACGCCAAACGGCGTAGTGGTGGTTTTTGCGCCCTCTTCCGTACCTTTACCGGTCAGGATGGTGGTGCCTGGGATCATGACACCGTGGCCAATCAGCGTACTGGCCTGCAGCGACTGACTGTTGTCGATCTGCCCGGAGATCGATCCCAGCGTGGTGTTCAGTTTCTCAATTCCGCTCACGGTACTGATTTGCGCCAACTGGGTGGTCAGTTCGTTGTTTTGCAGCGGGTTGGTTGGATCCTGGTTTTTCAGCTGTGCAACCAGCAGCGTAAGGAAGCTGCTTTGCAGGTCCGCGGCGTTGCTGCCCGTCAGTGAACTCTTCCCCGTTGCGTCATTCACACCCGTCGTGCTCGGGTCATTCATTTTTACAGCAATAGACATGTGCGCCTCCTTTTACTGGCCTAGCGTCAGCGTTTTGAGCATCAAGCTTTTCACCGTATTGAGCACTTCGACGTTTGCCTGGTAGCTACGCGAGGCTGACATGGTGTTGACCATTTCGCCGACGACGTCCACATTCGGCATTTTTACGTAACCATTCGCATCGGCCAGCGGATTACCGGGTTCATAAACCAGCTTATCCGGTGCCTGGCTTTCAATGACGTCAGCGACTTTTACGCCACCGGTTGCCGCGCCTGGCGCGGCATCAACCTGAAAAACAACCTGCTTCGCGCGATAGGGCTGACCGTCAGGTCCGGTGACGCTATCCGCATTCGCCATGTTGCTGGCCGCCACGTTCAGGCGCTTAGACTGAGCCGTCAGCGCAGAGCCTGCGATATCAAAAATATTTAACAGCGCCACGAATTAGTTCCCTCCTTGCAGCACGTTCATCATGCCTTTGATTTGTCCACCCAACGCGGTCAGCCCCATTTGATACTTGAGGCTGTTGTCTGCAAATTGCGTACGCTCCCGGTCCATATCTACCGTGTTGCCATCGAGAGACGGCTGATCAGGAATGCGGTAGAGCAGTTCCGTAGAAGGAGCGGAAACGGTCTGGGCCGGAATGTGTTGTGCAGAGGTCAGCGTCAACGAGACACCGCCGGTTTCTTCCCGTCCTCGCACCATGACTTTTTTTAATTCACTGGCGAAATCCAGGTCGCGCGCCTGATACCCCGGCGTGTCGGCATTGGCTATGTTGGCCGCCAATACTTCCTGGCGTTGGGCGCGCAAATTCAGCGCTTCCTGTTGAAAACGTAAGGCGGCGTCGAGCTTATCGAGCATATCTCCTCCGCAAATGACAAAATTCAGCCGACAGCTTAAATCCCATTACGCGCGCGTTATCGCCGGAATAAACGCAAAATGCGTCGCTATTTGTTGCGTTGATGACTGCGTCACACAGGTAGAATCCTGTCACTACCTGAAAAAGCGCGAGGTTTTGATGCAAACGTTTAAACGTGGAGTCGTCGTGGCAGCACTGCTGTTCAGTCCTATGACGCTGGCGCAAGACCTGAATTCACAGCTGACGGCATGGTTTTCCCAGCGACTGGCCGGATTTAGCGATGAGGTCGTCGTTACTATCCGAACGTCGCCAAACTTATTGCCGAGCTGCGAACAACCAGCATTAAGCGTGTCCGGGAGTGCAAAATTGTGGGGTAATGTGAACGTGCTGGCGCGCTGCGCCAACGAGAAACGTTATCTGCAGGTGAACGTGCAGGCCACGGGAAACTACGTTGTTGCCGCCGCGCCCGTCGCTCGGGGTAGCGCCCTGACTTCGGCCAGCGTAACGCTGAAACGAGGTCGACTGGACCAACTCCCTCCGCGCGCCGTGCTGGATATGAATCAGGTGCAGGATGCCGTAAGCCTGCGCGATCTGGTGCCTGGTCAGCCGATACAGCTTTCCATGTTGCGCCAGGCATGGCGAATCAAGGCCGGTCAGCGCGTCCTGGTTATCGCCAACGGAGATGGCTTTCGGGTGAATGCCGAAGGTAAAGCGCTGAACAATGCCGCCGTCGCCCAGAATGCCCGAGTACGGATGATTTCAGGCCAGGTGGTGAGCGGTGTCGTCGATTCTGATGGGAATATTCTTATTAACCTATAATAGGTTAAAGATTTTTTAGCGTGTGCCGATAGATAAACAACCAATGATTACAGCGGGCCGCTATAGCGTAACCCCTCGATGAGGATAAACAAAATGAGCATTGATCGTACCTCACCATTGAAGCCAGTAAGTACCGTTCAGCCACGTGAAACCAGCGATGCGCCGGTACAAAAAACGCGGAAGGAAAAAACCACCGCCACCACCAGCACCAGCGTCATGCTGAGCGACGCCCAGGCCAAACTGATGCAGCCCGGCACCAATGACATCAATATGGAACGCGTGGAAGCACTGAAAACCGCGATCCGTAATGGCGAGCTGAAAATGGACACCGGAAAAATTGCCGACTCGCTGATCCGCGAGGCGCAGAGCTACTTACAGAGTAAATAAAGTATGACTCGTTTGTCAGAAATCCTTGACCAGATGACGACCGTCCTCAATGACCTGAAAACGGTAATGGATGCTGAACAGCAGCAGCTTTCCGCAGGATATATTAACGGCAGCCAGCTACAGCGTATTACAGAAGAAAAAAGCTCTTTGCTGGCAACCCTTGATTATCTGGAGCAGCAGCGCCGTCTGGAGCATGACGCCACACGCAGCGCCAATGATGAAATTGCCGAGCGTTGGCAGACCATTACCCGGAAAACACAGGACCTACGCGAACTCAACCAGCACAACGGTTGGCTGCTGGAAGGGCAGATCGAGCGCAATCAACAAGCGATTCAAGTGCTGAAACCGCACCAGGAACCGGCGCTGTATGGCGCAAACGGTCAAACCTCTGCTGCGCACCGCGGCGGGAAAAAATTCTCTATCTGATGCTAGCCTGATAACGTTTTGCTTATCAGGCCTACGCGTTTTGTAGGCCGGATACGGCGTCATGCCGCCATCCGGCATTAATCTGTTACGCCGTCCGGCGCACAAACTCTTTCACTTTAAAGCCCAGCACCGCGAGCGCAGCGAAGTAAGCAGCAATACCTGCCACCACAACGGCCATCAGACGCAGCAGACGCCATAACATCGTTCCCTGCGACCAGTCCGGCATGATGTAGAGCATCCCAACCAGCGCCGCAGACATCACCAGCACAGAAATCACCAGTCGCGCCAGGAACCAGGCCCAACCCGGTTGTGGGGTAAAAATTTTCTGTTTACGCAGTTGCCAGTACAGCAGTGAAGCGTTCAGACACGCCGCCAGACCAATCGACAGCGACAGCCCGGCATGTTTCAGCGGCCCAATAAACGCCAAGTTCATTACCTGGGTCATAATCAGCGTGACAATGGCAATCTTGACTGGCGTTTTAATATCCTGGCGCGAATAAAAACCTGGGGCCAACACTTTCACCACGATCAAGCCAATCAAACCTACCGAATATGCCACCAGCGCGCGCTGCGTCATCGCGGCGTCAAAGGCGGTAAATTTACCGTACTGGAACAGAGAAACCGTCAGCGGTTTGGCCAGAATCCCCAACGCCACGGCGCTCGGTAATGCCAGCAGAAAACACAAACGCAGGCCCCAGTCCATCAGACGGCAATACTCATCATGATTACCGCTAGAAAAACTTTTGGACAGCGAGGGCAGCAGGATAGTCCCCAACGCGACGCCAAGTACGCCAGACGGAAACTCCATCAGACGGTCAGCATAATACATCCATGACACTGAGCCAGAGGCCAGAAACGAAGCGAAAATCGTATTGATGATCAGTGAAATCTGACTGACAGATACCCCAAGGATCGCCGGGCCCATTTGCTTGACGACGCGCATCGCCCCCGCATCACGGAAGTTCACGCGCGGCAGCACCAGCATGCCAATTTTCTTCAGGTGTGGAAGCTGATAAATCAGCTGTAGCACGCCGCCAACGGTAACGGCCCACGCCAGCGCCAGCACCGGAGGGTGAAAATAAGGCGCAGCAAACAGCGCGAAACCGATCATGCTGATATTCAGAAAGGTCGGCGCAAACGCCGGAATGGAAAAGCGATTCCAGGTATTCAGGATCGCACCCACCAGCGAAGCCAGTGAGATCAGCAGAATATACGGAAAGGTGATCCGTAGCAGTTGAGTGGTCAGCGCAAATTTGTCCGCTGTGTCGGCAAACCCAGGCGCGGTGACTAAAATCACCCACGGGGCAGCCAGCATTCCGGCGACCGTCACCACGGCCAGCGCCAGGGTCAACAGCCCGGAAACGTAAGAGACAAAGACGCGGGTCGCATCCTCCCCCTGCTTACTTTTATATTCGGCAAGAATAGGCACAAACGCCTGCGAAAAAGCGCCCTCAGCAAAGATTCGGCGCAGCAGGTTAGGAAGTTTGAACGCCACAAAAAAGGCATCAGTCGCCATCCCTGCGCCAAAGATTCTGGCGACAATCGCATCACGCGCAAAACCCAGCACACGTGAAAACATCGTCATCGAGCTGACGGCTGCCAGCGACTTTAATAAATTCATCTATGTTGTATTCCAGACTCTGAGGCAAAACCCCGACAAACCTGCCCGTAGGTCGGATAAGGCATGATCGCCGCCATCCGGCACTTTTGCTGTGCCTGATGGCGACGCCGTAGCGTCTTATCAGGCCGACAAACCAGCCTATGGTTGAAAAGAGGTGTTATTTTTGAGTTGGCATATAGTACCTGGATTACAATGAATTACTACCGCCAGATGTTACAGGGGGTTATTCAGCCATTGCCTCCCGCCACAGCTTTTCGACAACGCGCTGGGCCAGGAGCGCCTGCTCACCTGCCGTCTGGGGAACCGTCTGATTTTGCACGCACTCAATGAAATGACGTGCGCATCCGGCAAAACCACGCTGTTCCAGGGTAGTTTGCCAGCCTGCTACCGGCTTGTGCACCACTCCTTGCTCGCGCTCTTCCCGCCATTCCCGCATATCCGTGACGTCAATCAGGCCACCATCCGTCACCGCCTGCACGCTCTCGCGCTGGCTACCGGCGCGGCGATGCATACTGGTCGTTACCTGCATTTGCCCGGCAGAAAAATGGTGCTCCGCATAGAGCATCGCGCCGGATTCATTGGTTAACAGCGTACCGTTATTTAACTGCGCTTTCTCTCCCGCCAGCCACAATGCGGTATCGACAACGTGCAGATAGTCGTCCAGCAGAGTGAAGCGCAGATCGTGCGGCCCGACGCTGTCCGTCCGGTGCTTATCCATGCGTACGGACGCCGCATTGCCCAACTGGGATTTGAGATCCTGATACAGCGGCGCAAATCGACGGTTAAACCCCACCATCAGCGTCAGCTTTTTCCGCTCGGCCAGCTCCACCAATTGTTCAGCCTCGCGCAGGTTTTCCGCCAGCGGTTTATCCACGCACACGTGAACCCCGGCATTCAGCAGTTCGCTGACCACCGCATAGTGCGTTGCGGTACTGGAATGGACGAAAACCGCATCGCAGGTTTGCGCCAGATTAACCAGTGAATCAACGTAAGGTATCCGCCAGGTATCACAGATACGCTGCGCTTTTTCCCGCGAAGGTGAAAATGCCCCTTCCAGTGTCCAGTCTGCACTAGCACCCAGCACGGGCAGCCAGGCCTTTTGCGCAATCCCGCCGAGCCCGACAACGCCGATACGTAATTTATTCACATCAGTCTCCCAGGTGCGCCAGCAAGGAATCAAGCCGCTGCTTAAGCTCCGCGACGTCTGTTTCCAGCGCGTCAACGCGCGCCTGTAGATCGCCCGAAGCTGCCGGAAGTTCATCTGTGGTGGCCATCGCTTCATCAACGTCACCGCAAAACAGGTGCATATAACGGCTTTCACGTTTGCCCGGCTCACGCGCCAGGCGAACGACATAAGGACCATCTTCCCGGGTTGCCAGTTTCTCCAGTGTCGACTCTACTTCGGCCATGTCGCTGAATTCGTACATCCGGGAGGCGCGGCTACGCAGTTCACCAGGTGTTTGAGCGCCGCGCAGCAACAGCGTGGTAATGAGCGCGACTTCCCCCGCGCTGAGCTTAAGATTACCAAACTCAGAGTTGCAGAAACGCTGCTCATATTTGGTGACGCGATTACCAAAGCCACTCACCGTACGCAGGAAATGCCGTTTCACCAGGTTATCAAGCTGATCCTGCACGTCGGATTCCGACAGGTTCATCACGGGTTCACGATTCGTTTTTTGATTGCAGGCGGTTACGACTCCGTTAACGGAGAGCGGATACTGTTCAGGCGTAGTCACTTGTTTTTCTAATAAACAGCCAATCACCCGTGCTTCGGTGGCGGTTAATTCGTATTTCATCGTCTTCTCCATTAATCATGGCTGCATCTGAAACTTAGCGGCCGGGGGTCCATTCTGATGTGGTCAACGCCGTCAGCACGTGATCGCGCCACTGCCCGTCAATCAGCAGGTAGTCTTTGGCATACCCTTCTTTTTCAAAACCCAGTCGCGCCAGCAGGTCACCACTGCGTTTATTATGTGGCATGTAGTTAGCCATAATGCGGTGAATATGCTGCGTGCGCTGCATATAGCGGATGGCCGAGGTTAAGGCTTCATACATCAGCCCCTGCCCCTGCCACTTCTGTGCAATGGAGTAACCGAGATAACAGGCGTGGAAAGATCCCCGCACGACGTTCGAGAAGTTCGCGACGCCAATAATCTCTTTTTCTTCCGGATCGAGCAGCGCAAAGTAATAAGCGGTGCCCTGTTTATGAAACTCAGAGATCATGCTCAGACGCGCCTGCCAGCCTGACGGATAACAGTGGCTTTCATCGCGAATAGGTTCCCAGGGTTTTAAGAAATGACGATTTTCTGCGTAATAATCTGCCAGACGCCAGGCATCACGCTCATGCACTAAACGCACGACCAGGCGGTCCGTGGTTAAGCGCACTTTTGGCACGTTACTGCGATAGCCAAACATTCTATACCTACTCCTTCCCGTAACGTCTTCAATACGCTATTCGCATTACTATACCTGCGCAAATACGCCCTGTGAAAAGAGCAAAATGCCATTTTTTGAATTATTCACACATTTTGATGAAAACTCTCTATCAAGACGGACTTTTGATAAAAAAATATTGTCCCGCGAAGGGTGGGAAAAGCGATGACGACACCGCAGAATAGGAGGTGCTTATCTTTTAAACTCTATCCAGAGTGACGAGTTTTTCCCTGGAGGGGAAATGTCGCAAGTCTCGCAGGCAAGGAACCTGGGTAAATACTTCCTTCTTATCGATAACATGCTGGTCGTGCTGGGTTTCTTCGTCGTTTTCCCGCTGATCTCAATTCGTTTCGTCGATCAAATGGGTTGGGCCGCCGTGATGGTCGGTATCGCGCTTGGATTACGTCAATTTATCCAGCAAGGTTTAGGTATCTTCGGCGGTGCTATTGCTGACCGTTTCGGGGCAAAACCGATGATCGTCACCGGCATGCTGATGCGCGCTGCCGGATTCGCCACCATGGGCATTGCCCATGAACCGTGGCTGCTATGGTTTTCCTGCTTTCTTTCCGGGCTGGGCGGCACGTTGTTCGACCCTCCCCGCTCGGCGCTGGTGGTCAAACTGATCCGTCCGGAAAAGCGCGGGCGTTTTTTCTCTATTCTGATGATGCAGGATAGCGCCGGGGCCGTGGTTGGCGCGTTGCTCGGCAGTTGGTTATTGCAATACGATTTCCGTCTGGTGTGTGCCACCGGCGCAATTTTGTTCGTTCTGTGCGCGGCGTTTAACGCCTGGCTACTTCCGGCATGGAAGCTGTCGACGGTGAAAATTCCGGTGCGCGAAGGAATGAGCCATGTGATGCATGACAAGCGGTTTGTCACTTATGTGCTGACGCTGGCGGGCTATTACATGCTGGCGGTGCAAGTGATGCTGATGCTGCCAATAATGGTAAACGACATCGCTGGGTCACCGGCCGCAGTGAAATGGATGTATGCCATCGAGGCGTGCCTCTCTTTAACGTTGCTCTACCCGATTGCCCGCTGGAGTGAAAAACGCTTTCGCCTTGAGCATCGCCTGATGGCCGGTCTGCTGGTGATGTCTTTAAGCATGATGCCCATCGGCCTGGTCGGGAATTTGCAGCAGCTGTTCACCCTGATTTGCACGTTCTATATTGGCTCAATCATCGCCGAACCGGCGCGTGAAACCCTGAGCGCCTCGCTGGCGAATGCACGTGCCCGGGGAAGCTATATGGGTTTCAGTCGACTGGGACTCGCCATCGGCGGCGCCATTGGTTATATCGGCGGCGGCTGGCTGTTTGACATGGGTAAAGCCCTGGCACAACCGGAGCTGCCCTGGATGATGCTCGGTATTATCGGCTTCATCACTTTCCTGGCGCTGGGCTGGCAATTTAGTCTCAAACGTCCAACGCGTGGTATGCTGGAGCCTGACGCCTGATAGCCAATCTGGCGTACGTGCTTTTTTCAGTTTTTTCTGCTGTTACCCGCAGCGCTGGTGCTCGATGATGCTTTGTGTCACGATTACACAACAAGCATCATGTTGAGGAACCCCATGAAAAAGTTTTTTTTTGCCGCTGCACTAATTGTCAGCGGCCTGTTGGTTGGTTGTAATCAACTCACGCAATACACGGTTAGCGAGCAAGAGATTAATCAGGCCCTGGCGAAGAATAATAACTTTTCAAAAGATATCGGTTTGCCTGGCGTCGCTGAAGCACATATCGTACTGAACAATCTCGCCAGCCAGATAGGCCGTGAAGAACCCAATAAAGTGACGCTGACCGGAGACGCCAAACTGGACATGAACTCCCTGTTTGGCAGTCAGAAAGCGACCATGAAGTTGAAGCTAAAAGCCTTACCGGTTTTCAATAAAGAAAAAGGCGCGATTTATCTGCAAGAAATGGAAGTCGTGGACGCTACCGTCACGCCGGAAAAAATGCAGTCGGTACTGCAAACGCTGATGCCTTATTTAAATCAGTCGCTGCGCAACTATTTCAACCAGCAGCCGGCATACATTCTGCGGGATGACAGCAGCCAGGGGGAAGCGCTGGCGAAAAAACTGGCGAAAGGCATTGAGGTGAAACCGGGAGAAATCATTATCCCGTTCACCGACTAATATGACAGAGGGCGCCGATGCGCCCTTTTTTTTCGTGCAAACGAAAACGTTTCCGCTTATCCTTTGTTTCCGGCAAAAAAGACTATCCTCAGCCGGAGCATATTGATGACTGCACCATCCCAGGTTTTAAAGATCCGCCGCCCAGACGACTGGCATCTTCACTTTCGCGATGGCGACATGTTAAAAACTGTCGTGCCCTATACCAGCGAAGTTTATGGCCGCGCCATTGTCATGCCGAACCTGGCTCCGCCCGTCACCACGGTGGACGCGGCTATCGCTTACCGCCAGCGAATTCTTGACGCGGTACCTGCCGGACACGACTTCACGCCATTAATGACCTGCTACTTAACGGATACGCTGGATCCCAATGAGCTGGAACGTGGATTCAACGAAGGCGTGTTCACCGCCGCAAAACTCTATCCGGCCAATGCCACCACCAACTCGACGCATGGCGTAACCTCTATTGATGCCATCATGCCAGTGCTGGAACGGATGGAAAAATTGGGTATGCCTCTGCTGGTGCACGGCGAAGTGACGCATGCGGATATCGATATTTTCGATCGCGAGGCGCGCTTTATTGAGACGGTAATGGAACCACTGCGTCAGCGTTTAACTGCGCTGAAAGTGGTGTTCGAACATATCACGACTAAAGATGCTGCCGAATACGTGCGCGACGGCAATGACCTTCTGGCGGCGACCATTACGCCGCAGCACCTGATGTTTAACCGCAACCACATGCTGGTCGGCGGGATTCGCCCTCATCTGTACTGCCTGCCGATCCTCAAACGTAACGTCCATCAACAGGCGCTGCGTGAGCTGGTCGCCAGCGGGTTTAACCGCGCCTTCCTCGGTACCGACTCAGCGCCGCATGCGCGTCATCGTAAAGAGTCAAGCTGTGGCTGTGCGGGCTGCTTTAATGCGCCGACCGCACTGGGCAGTTATGCCACCGTGTTTGAAGAGATGAATGCACTGGACCATTTTGAAGCCTTCTGCTCACTCAATGGCCCACAGTTCTACGGTTTGCCGGTGAATGAAACCTTTATTGAGCTGGAACGCGTGCAGCACCAGGTCCCAGAGAGCATTGCGCTGCAAGATGATACGCTGATGCCTTTCCTGGGTGGCGAAACGGTACACTGGTCCGTGAAAAGCTAAAAAAAGTGTAGCCAACTGGCGAGAATAACTGTATAAATAAACAGTATATTCCACAGGGGGCTACTATGCGTATTGAAGTCACTATTGCCAAAACTTCACCTTTACCTGCTGGTGCAATTGACGCGCTGGCAGGTGAACTCTCCCGCCGTATTCAGCACCATTTCCCGGATAACGAAGGTAACGTTACCGTCCGTTATGCCGGCGCAAACAATCTGTCGGTTATTGGTGCCACCAAAGAGGATAAAGAACGCATCAGCGAGATCCTCCAGGAGACCTGGGAAAGCGCGGATGACTGGTTCATCAATGAATAAATAATGATATGCAGTGATGTTTGTTTGCCGGGTCGCCCCGGCTTTTTTATACACACCATCTTTTAATCAATAGTTCATTCCTTCTGGCAAACTGATATTTTAATAATAAATTCCTGGCTATCTTTTAACCACAACACCAAAATAATTGTGCAACATGCTTAAAAAAAATGAATAACATGTCGGTTTGTTAGTCAGATAACGCTGAAAACGAAAATTTTATGTGCTTACCTCTTTAAATTTTCAATGAATACCCTTATTTATTGATATACTGAAGTTGCTTCAGAAAAAACGCATTGAACCTCGAAAACCGTTGTCTAGTAACACGAATTAGGGGGCATGATGGAAAAGAATAATGAAGTCATTCAGACTCATCCGTTAGTAGGATGGGACATCAGCACTGTTGATAGCTACGATGCGCTGATGCTGCGTTTGCACTACCAGACCCCGAATCGTCCAGACCCGGATGGGACTGAAGTTGGTCAAACGCTCTGGTTAACCACTGATGTTGCCAGGCAATTTATTTCGATATTAGAAGCAGGAATCGCTAAAATTGAATCCGGCGATTACCAGGTAAATGAGTATCAGCGACATTAAATCTGATACATCCAACCATCAAAAGGCACCTTTCCGGTGCCTTTCTTATTTCCAGGTTGAATATTCCGGGTCACTTATTTACCCTGCTACTATCGCGATTGCAGAGAGAAGCGGATGAAATACGACTTAATCATAATTGGCAGCGGTTCCGTGGGCGCCGCAGCCGGATACTATGCCACTCGCGCCGGTCTGAAGGTTCTGATGATCGATGCGCATATGCCACCGCATCAGCAGGGCAGCCACCACGGCGACACTCGATTAATTCGTCATGCCTATGGCGAAGGTGAAAAATATGTTCCGCTGGTGCTGCGTGCGCAAACATTATGGGATGAATTATCCACCCAAAATGAAGAACCGATTTTTGTGCGCTCTGGTGTCATCAACCTTGGTCCGGCAGATTCAACCTTCTTAGCGACCGCGGCGCAAAGCGCAAAACAGTGGCAACTCAATGTTGAACAACTGGATGCAGCAGCCATTATGGCGCGCTGGCCAGAGATTCGCGTACCTGAAAACTATATCGGTCTGTTTGAAGCGGAGTCTGGTTTTTTACGTAGTGAGTTAGCGATTAAAACCTGGATCCGTCTGGCGGAAGAAGCAGGCTGTGCGCAGCTATTTAAATGCCCGGTCAGCGCAATTCGTCATAGTGATGATGGCGTCACGGTAGAAACCGCCGATGGTGACTATCACGCGCAAAAAGCGGTGATCAGCGCCGGAACCTGGGTACAGGCATTAGTCCCTGAACTACCGATACAACCGGTACGCAAAGTGTTCGCCTGGTATCAAGCCGATGGGCGTTACAGCGTTAAGAATAACTTCCCTGCCTTCACCGGAGAGCTACCAAATGGCGATCAATTCTATGGTTTCCCGGCAGAAAACGACGAGCTAAAAATTGGTAAGCACAATGGCGGACAGGTAATTCATTCGGCAGAAGAGCGCAAGCCGTTTGCCGCTGTAGCCAGCGATGGTTCTGAAGCCTTCCCATTCCTGCGCACAATTCTGCCAGGCGTGGGCTGCTGTCTGCACGGTGCGTCCTGCACCTATGATAACTCACCAGATGAAGACTTTATTATTGATACTCTACCGGAGCATGACAACACGTTGATCATCACCGGGCTGAGCGGACATGGCTTTAAGTTTGCCTCCGTCCTCGGAGAGATTGCGGCAGACTTCGCCCAGGACAAACCGTCTGACTTTGACCTGACTCCCTTCAGGCTAAATCGTTTTAAGCGATAATAAATGAATGGCCTCGTTGGTGAGGCCATTTTTAATGACAGGAATAACGTTGATGCGCCGCATCTTTCACTATCTGGTTAATAATATTCGCGAGCATCTTATGCTCTACATTATTTTATGGTCGCTGCTGGCAATTATGGATGTGATATATATTATGTTTTTCTGAACCCGCAACGCTGACACTAATTGACATAAACTGATATTAACTTAATTTTCATTGCAATTAACTGAACAAGAAAAATACCTTAAACACCCAGAAACCAAGCCTTAATGTCATCCACCCCTACTAATTCCTTGATGATTACTTCACAATTCAATCAATTTTATTGAATCAAAAACAAATATCACCATTATTGTTATTTATTAGTTGCATTAATGTCTTTTACGCGCCATTTTCATTCACTTCTGAAATATCTAACGGTGCACTTATGCAATTCAATAATACTCCACAACGCTATGGCGTGGTGTCTGCCGCTTTGCACTGGCTGATTGCGATTGCTGTATATGGCATGTTTGCGCTGGGATTGTGGATGGTCACGCTCAGCTATTACGACGGCTGGTATCACCAGGCCCCTGAACTGCATAAAAGCATCGGCGTTGTGCTTATGATGGGGCTGGTTATCCGCGTCGTCTGGCGGTTGATCTCCCCTCCTCCTCCTGCGCTGGCAAGTTATTCCCGTTTCACCCGCATCGCGGCGGCACTGGGTCACCTCGCGCTATACACATTGCTCTTTTCTATTGTCATCAGCGGGTATTTGATTTCCACCGCTGATGGCAAAGCGATAAGCGTATTTGGTTGGTTCGACATTCCTGCCACCCTTGCCAATGCGGGCGCTCAGGCCGACCTCGCCGGTAGTCTGCACCTGTGGCTTGCGTGGACCGTGGTGGTTTTATCGCTTCTGCACGGACTGATGGCCCTGAAACATCACTTTATCGATAACGACGATACCCTGAATCGCATGTTGGGAAAATCGTCATCTGACTATGGAGCTTAAAATGAAAAAAAACCTGCTGGGACTTACACTCGCCTCTCTGTTATTCACCACCGGGTCAGCCGTGGCGGCAGATTACAAAATTGACAAAGAAGGACAGCATGCCTTTGTTAATTTCCGTATTCAGCACCTGGGTTACAGTTGGCTGTACGGCACATTTAAAGATTTCGACGGGACTTTTACCTTTGATGAGAAAAATCCCGCAGCCGATAAGGTTAACGTCACCATCAACACCAACAGCGTTGATACCAATCACGCCGAACGCGACAAGCACCTGCGTAGCGCAGATTTCCTTAACGTGGCCAAATTCCCGCAGGCGACCTTTAGCTCTACCAGCGTGAAGAAAGAGGGGAACGACCTGGATATCACCGGTAATCTCACCCTGAACGGCGTCACCAAACCGGTTACGCTGGATGCGAAGCTGATCGGTCAGGGCGGAGATCCGTGGGGTGGCACGCGTGCGGGTTTTGAAGCAGAAGGTAAAATTAAGCTGAAGGACTTCAACATCACCACCGATCTCGGCCCGGCGTCTCAGGAAGTCGATCTGATCATCTCAGTGGAAGGCGTCCAACAGAAGTAACATATGAGTTGCCGGATGGGGCTAAAGCCGCCATCCGGCATGATGACTATTGCGCAGGGTCCGGAATACCCAGTTTGGTATTCAGGCGACCACGTGACTTATTAAAAATTTTGTTGCCATTTTCACGTCCGGCGCGCAGACGACGTTGCTCTTCTTCCGGCAACTTACTCTCTTCGCTACACAACTCGCTACAGCAGCCGTTATACTTCTGCGCGCAGGCCGGACACTGGATAAACAACAGATGGCAGCCATCATTTTTGCAATTAGTATGGCTGTCGCACGCCGTTCCGCACTGATGGCAATGCGCAATAACATCTTCAGAAATCCTTTCGCCCATACGCTCATCAAAAACGAAGTTTTTACCGACAAAACGTACAGGAAGCCCCTGTTCACGTGCCTTGCGGGCATATTCAATAATACCGCCCTCAATGTGCCAGACTTTGCTAAATCCGTTGTGTTTCATCCAGGCGCTGGCTTTCTCACAACGGATCCCGCCCGTGCAATACATAACGATTTTTTTATCTTTATGCGCCTGCATCATTTCAACGGCTTTCGGTAACTGGTCGCGGAACGTGTCTGCCGGGATTTCCAGCGCATTCTCGAAATGGCCCACTTCATATTCATAGTGGTTGCGCATATCAATGAATACCGCGTCAGGATCGTCCAGCATGGCGTTTACTTCCGCCGCCTTCAGGTAATCACCTACGTTGCTGGCGTCAAATTGCGGATCGTCAATGCCATCCGCCACGATGCGTTCACGCACTTTCATGCGCAGCACCCAGAACGATTTACCATCATCATCCAGCGCGATATTCAGACGTAACCCGGCGAATGCGGGATCAAACGCATAAAGCTGCTGGCGGAATGCCTCGACGTTGCTTTGCGGTACGCTGATTTGCGCATTGATTCCTTCATGGGCAAGATAAACGCGCCCGAAGACGTTCAATGCAGTGAACATCTGGTACAGCGCATCACGCGTGTGCTGAGGATTGGCGATGGTGAAATATTTATAGAATGAGATCGTCGTGCGCGGCTCGGTCTCAGCCAACATTTTGGCTTTGAGCGCATCGTTCGAAATGCGGTTGTGTAACACTGGCATGGTGTACGTATCCTGCAAATAGGGAGAAAATGAAAATCGGCGGCATAATAAAGCAAACACCGCCAATTTACATCCACACATTTTACGCTACATTTCTTACTCCAATATAAAAGTGCAACAACAATTGCTGGTTTAATCACCGTTCTCCCGTCACAAATTTTTGATATGCGCGAAAAAATGCGACAATACAGGCAATTGGTCGTTTGAAGACAGGATAGACATGACGAATTTACCCAAGTTTTCGGCTGCGTTACTGCATCCACGTTATTGGTTAACCTGGCTGGGCATTGGCATCCTTTGGTTAATCGTGCAGTTACCCTACCCGATTCTTTACAAGTTGGGCTGCGCATTAGGTCGTCTGGCATTACGTTTGATGAAACGTCGGGCAAAAATTGTTTCCCGTAATCTGGAACTGTGCTTCCCGCAAATGAGCGAGCAGGAACGCCAGCAGATGATCATCAAGAACTTCGAGTCCGTGGGCATGGGCGTGATGGAAACCGGAATGGCCTGGTTTTGGTCTGACAAGCGCATTTCACGCTGGACGGAAGTTATCGGGATGGAACATATCCGCGACGTTCAGGCGCAAAAACGGGGAATTTTGTTAGTGGGTCTGCACTTTCTGACCCTTGAACTGGGTGCGCGTCAGTTTGGTTTGCAGGAGCCGGGGATAGGCGTATATCGCCCTAACGACAACCCACTGCTCGACTGGCTACAAACCTGGGGCCGTATGCGCTCTAATAAATCCATGCTCGATCGTAAAGACCTGAAAGGAATGATTAAAGCGTTGAAAAAAGGCGAAGTGGTCTGGTACGCGCCGGATCATGACTACGGTCCCCGCGCCAGCGTATTTGTCCCGCTTTTTGCTGTTGAACAGGCCGCAACAACCTCCGGGACCTGGATGCTTTCACGCATGTCGAATGCCTGCCTGGTACCGTTTGTTCCTCGCCGCAAGCCTGACGGTAAAGGTTATCAATTGATTATGCTGCCTCCGGAGTGTTCACCGCCGTTAGACAACGCGGAGACTACGGCTGCGTGGATGAATAAGATTGTTGAGCAATGCATCATGATGGCCCCAGAGCAGTACATGTGGCTACACCGTCGTTTCAAGACGCGTCCTGAAGGTTCACCTTCCCTGTACTAAAGCACGGTTGCAGTCCTGCGGACTGCAACACCTTCCCTGCCCGCTTTAGGTTTAACTGCTATCCGCATTGCAGCAACTATCTACCAGGCGCATAATTAGCCTGCTTGCTTATATTCAATCGATAGCGCAAACAGCGCGCCACACTGCGGAACGCTATGTCACCCTCAGATGCTCCCATAAACTGGAAACGCAACCTCACCGTTGCCTGGTTGGGTTGTTTTTTAACCGGTGCAGCATTTAGCCTGGTTATGCCCTTTTTGCCCCTCTATGTCGAGAGCCTCGGCGTCACGGGTCATAGCGCCCTGAATATGTGGTCAGGTCTGGTCTTCAGCATCACTTTTCTCTTTTCTGCCATCGCCTCTCCTTTCTGGGGTGGACTTGCCGATCGCAAAGGGCGAAAAATCATGCTGCTGCGTTCCGCATTGGGTATGGCGATTGTGATGCTGCTGATGGGGCTGGCGCAAAATATCTGGCAGTTCCTGGTCCTGCGCGCCCTGTTGGGTCTGCTCGGCGGTTTCATTCCCAACGCCAATGCGCTGATCGCCACCCAGGTTCCGCGCAATAAAAGCGGCTGGGCGCTGGGAACGCTTTCCACCGGCGGCGTCAGCGGCGCACTGCTCGGACCGTTGGCAGGCGGGCTGCTCGCGGATCAGTACGGACTACGCCCGGTATTTTTCATCACCGCCAGCGTACTGCTGGTCTGTTTTATCCTGACGCTATTTTTTATTCGCGAACGTTTCCAACCGGTGAGCAAGAAAGAGATGCTGCACATTCGCGAAGTCGTGGCCTCGTTAAAAAATCCCAAACTGGTGCTGAGCCTGTTTGTCACAACGCTGATAATCCAGGTGGCAACCGGGTCCATCGCGCCAATTCTGACGCTGTACGTTCGAGAGTTGGCTGGCAACGTCAGTAACATCGCCTTTATCAGCGGGATGATTGCTTCCGTACCGGGCGTGGCTGCGTTAATTAGCGCCCCGCGACTTGGCAAATTAGGTGACCGAATTGGCCCGGAGAAGATCCTGATTGTTGCTCTGGTCATCTCCGTGCTGCTGCTTATTCCAATGTCGTTTGTACAATCGCCCTGGCAACTTGCCGTTCTGCGCTTTTTATTGGGGGCCGCTGATGGGGCTCTGCTCCCGGCAGTACAAACGCTGCTGGTCTATAACTCAACCAATCAGATCGCCGGGCGTATTTTCAGTTATAACCAGTCATTTCGCGATATCGGTAACGTAACGGGACCGTTAATGGGGGCGGCAATTTCCGCCAACTACGGTTTTCGCGCCGTCTTCTGCGTGACCGCGGGCGTCGTACTGTTTAACGCTTTCTACTCGTGGAATAGTCTGCGCCGTCGCCGGAGCACTGAGGCTACGGGATGATTTTTGTGCATTCATACTTGCAATATCGGAGAATCAACTATTATTTTCCTGAATACTTCATTAAATCAAAGGGAGACTCTGATGACCATGTATGCCACGCTGGAAGAAGCCATTGATGCCGCTCGTGAAGAATTTCTGGCTGATAACCCTGACCTTGAGCCCGACGAAGCCAGCGTTCAACAGCTAAGCGTACAAAAATACGTGCTACAGGATGGTGACATTATGTGGCAGGCGGAATTCTTTGCTGATGAGGATGAGGGCGAGGGTGAATGCCTGCCAATGCTGAGTGGTGAAGCGGCCCAAAGCGTTTTTGATGGCGACTATGATGAAATTGAAATCCGTCAGGAGTGGCAGGAAGAAAACACGCTTCACGAATGGGATGAAGGTGAATTCCAGCTGGAACCTCCCCTGGATACCGAAGAGGGTCAGACCGCGGCCGATGAATGGGATGAGCGATAGCTACTCGTAAGGTCCGTGGTGAATGTCGAGCGGGAGCAGCAAGGTATCAAACACCAGCGAAAATGGCAGGTCGAGGATGGTGACGTAGCGCCACGCGGAGTCCCGGACATCCCATTGCACGCCAGGATAGTATTGGTTTCCGTGCCCTTGCCCTGGGATAGTTCGGCTAATAATACTGCCGCATCCGCTCAGCAAGCACACCATGATTGCCACTGCCAATATTCGCACCTGATACCTCACGGCTCTTTTATTTAGTATAAAAAAATACCGGCACCAGGCCGGTATTTTCACGTTACATAACGCTTACTTTTTCCTGAGCGCCAGCGGATTCAGGGTCAGTCCCTGGTAGTAATTCACCCACGAAGAATACTTATCAGGTGAATTCCAGACGCGATAGTGCAAACGCGCCATCGTCACCGGATCGCTCAACAGCACCAGACGGCGGTCACGGTTTAGTTTCTCCGGCGTTTCGTTCAGCGCCTGCTCCACATGGCGGTCACGGGCAATCTCAAGCACGTTACTCGCGCGGTGACGTGCAGTCGCCATTGCCGTTGCCAGTGCGTTAAATGACGGGTTAAACACCGCATGCATAAAGCCGTCGTCCAGTGTACGATTGCGGTTCATCACCAGGTAGGTATCCGTATCCACCAGCACCTGCGGCGGAGAATACTCTTCCGGGATCAGGAACAGCTTCCAGCGCTTGGTACGTAACCCAACCGTGGAACGGCTGGAAATCACGGAAACAAACGGCGACAGGATCAGCGAGAAGACAATCGGCGCCAGCCAGAACAGGAAACGCAGATCCAGCCAGGCCATACCTACCGCCCACACCAGCCCCAGCAGTAACTGAGAACCGTGACGCATAAATGCTTCACCCCACGGGGTGGAATCGTCATCACGCTGCGGTGAATTCCACACCACTTCCCAACCGAGGAAGGCGCTCACGACAAAGACGGTATGGAACAGCATACGCACCGGCGCCAGCAGCACGGAGAACAGAACCTCCAGCAGCAGCGACAGCGTGACGCGGATAAACCCGCCGTACTCTTTCGTCCCTTTACACCAGATGAGCAAAATACTCAGCAGCTTCGGCAGGAACAGCAGCACCATCGTAGAAGCAAACAGCGCGATCGCCAGTTCAGGACGCCACTGCGGCCATACCGGGAACAGCTGGCGCGGTTGCAGGAAGTACTGTGGTTCCGTCAACGCATGCACCACCTGCAATGCGGTCGATAACGCGAGGAACATAAACCACAGCGGCGCGGACAGATAGGACATAACGCCGGTCAGGAACACCGCACGGTGAACCGGGTGCATCCCCTTCACCAGGAACAGACGGAAGTTCATCAGGTTGCCATGACACCAGCGACGGTCACGCTTGAGTTCATCCAGCAGGTTCGGCGGTAGCTCTTCATAAGAGCCCGGCAGATCGTAAGCAATCCACACGCCCCAGCCGGCACGACGCATCAACGCCGCTTCGACGAAGTCATGGGAGAGAATCGAACCCGCAAACGAGCCTTCGCCCGGTAACGGCGCAAGCGCACAGTGTTCGATAAACGGCTTCACGCGAATAATCGCGTTATGGCCCCAGTAGTGCGATTCCCCCAATTGCCAGAAGTGAAGTCCAGCGGTAAACAACGGACCATAAACACGGGTCGCAAACTGCTGACAGCGCGCATACAGCGTATCCATACCGGAAGCCTTCGGTGAAGACTGGATAATCCCGGCATTTGGATTCGCTTCCATCAGGCGCACCAGTCCGCTCAGACAGTCACCGCTCATCACGGAGTCAGCGTCCAGCACCACCATGTAGCTGTACTGATTTCCCCAGCGACGGCAGAAGTCATCAATGTTACCGCTTTTACGCTTCACGCGACGACGACGACGGCGGTAGAAAATCTGCCCTTCGCCTTGCACTTCGGCAATCAGCTCCATCCACGCTTTTTGTTCTGCTACGCAGATATCAGGGTTGTAGCTGTCGCTCAGGATGTAAACATCAAAATGCTCGGCGTTGCCCGTCGCTTTGACCGACTCCCACGTGGCGCGAAGTCCCGCGAATACGCGGTCAACGTCCTCGTTACAGATCGGCATAATCAACGCGGTCCGGTGTTCGGGATTTAACGGTTCGTCCCCAACCGTTGAGGCGGAGATACTGTACTTATCTCGCCCAATCAACAGTTGCAGGAAGCCCATCAGCGCGGTCCAGAATCCTGCTGAAACCCAACAGAAAAGCACGGCAAACAAAATGAGAATGCCGGTCTGGAGCATGTAGGGCAGCAGTTGCATAAAGGAGACCCATAAATCCTGCCCCATCATGTCAACAGGATTAATGAATGCCCACCCCTGATACGGAAGGATCGTCTTCATATACCAGGTTGCGACGACCGTTTGCGCCAGCGTTAAGATCAACAACGTATAGCGGCGGATGGTGCCAACCGTACGCCATTTTTGCTCGCTCTCCTGTTCTTCTTTCGTCAAACGCGAAAGATAACGCGGAGTCACATCGCGCCCGCGCAGGCGATCCCAAAAGCGGCCAACCGGGTTGGTACGCCAGGGATCGGGGAACATAGAGGTACGCGTTGCTTTTGGCATCGCCTGCAGCTGATCGCGCCCCTCATCGTCCTTAACCAACTGCTCTTTGGCCAGAGAATCAGGCCACGCCTGCTCCAGGCGAGCTTTCACCGAACCCTGCGGTGAATCATCTTCGCGCGAGTACGTACGATGCTCGGCATCCAGCGCCTGATGAACGGCGCGGATGTCAGTTTTCGGCAGTGCCGCTTTTTCGATATCCGAAAGCGGCATTGCGTCAATATACTCAGTTGTCTTATTCATTGGCAGGTAACTGGTAGCTCCAGGTTTCACTCAGCGTCTGATCGGCATTGACCAAGGCAGCACGCATTTCAGTGGTTTTCTTCACGTCTTTCACTTTCACGCGCAATACCAAACGCCAACCTTTAGAGACCGGGTTGTAGCGCACAGTACTTTCAACGATCTCGCCGTTGTCGCCAATACTGGTTTGTGCGGTAACCGGGGTATCCTGCGGCAGCTTTTTCATATCCGTGCCGGTAAAGTCCACCACAAACGCGATAGTGCCATCAGGCTGACGAATGAGGTTAGACTGTTTTACATCACCGGTAGAACGACGAGTCTGCTGGACCCAGGCGCTATCAGGGGCATGAAGCTTGTCTTCGTCACGCGTGAACGTCAGGGTGTACTTGAAGTTCATCTCTTTGCCGGCTTCAGGCAGTTGATCCGGCGTCCAGTACGCAACGATGTTATCGTTCGTTTCATCGTTAGTTGGGATTTCAACTAACTCAATCTTACCTTTACCCCAATCACCTTTTGGCGTGATCCAGGCGCTTGGGCGCAGATCGTAACGATCGTCGATATCTTCAAAACGCGAGAACTGACGGCCACGCTGCAGCAAGCCGAAACCTTGCGGGTTTTCCATCGCAAAGCTGCTCACCGCCAGATGTTTCGGGTTATTCAGCGGACGCCAAATCCACTCGCCGTTGCCAGCGTGGATCGACAAACCGTTAGAGTCATGCAGTTCCGGACGATAGTTGGTCGCCGGAGAAGGCTGGTTTGGTCCGTACAGGAACATACTGGTTAACGGTGCCACGCCCAGCTTGCCCACTTTGTCGCGCAGATAAACTTTGGACTGAACATCGACTACCGTGTCACGACCCGGAATGATGACAAAGCGATACGCTCCGGTTGCGCGCGGAGAATCCAGCAAGGCATAAATGGTCAAACGTTTGTCAGTCGGTTTCGGACGCTCGATCCAAAACTCACGGAAGCGGGGAAATTCTTCGCCAGAAGGCAGAGCGGTATCAATCGCGAGACCGCGCGCAGACAGACCGTAGACCTGCCCTGCCCCCAGAACACGGAAATAGCTGGCACCGAGCATGCTGACGATTTCGTCGTTTTTATCTTTGCTGTTGATCGGATACAGCACTTTGAACCCGGCGAAACCGAGATCTTTTACCGTGTCTTTATCATGCTGAACATCGCCAAAATTAAAATAATCCGGGCTGTATTTGATTCTTTTCACCGCTGTAGCGGTAACTTCGTTGATTTTGACCGGCGTGTCGAAGTACATACCCTGGTGGTAGAACTCGAGCTTAAATGGGGTCTTGAGATTGCTCCAGTAGGCTTTATCGCGGTTAAACTGGATCTGCTGATAATCCGCATATTTCATGTCGCGGAAAACGGAGGGCAAGTTACTTTTTGGCGCCTCATAGCCTTTACCGGCTAAGGATTGAGCTTGTTTTGCAACATCATCGATGCTGAACGCCCAGCTCGATGATGTGTACAGCGTTAACATAACTGCTGCACCCAACCAACGCATTTTCATCATTTGTAGTTTATGTTTCATAATTAGTAAGCACTTCCCCCTTTGTGTGCTTATATTGATCCGATCCATTTTAATGGATAATCGGGTATTCCGACAACTGAATCCCTGTATTGTTCGCGCGCTGGCTCATGGTTTAATCAGGTTCAACTACCTGTTTTCACTTTGCGTGCTTATCCTGGAGACAGGTTGTTGGACTTCGTGTAGGGTTGCCCTCGAATGTAACCATTATTCGTCTTAGGGATAAGACGAAAAGTCTGAGAATACATAACTGTCTATGAGCTCTGTATCACCACCACGCGAATATTTTCTTGACTCCATCCGTGCCTGGCTAATGTTGTTAGGGATCCCATTCCATATTTCATTGATTTACTCGACCCACACCTGGCACGTGAACAGCGCTGAACCGTCGTGGTGGTTGACCCTGTTTAACGACTTTATCCATGCTTTTCGCATGCAAGTCTTCTTTGTCATTTCGGGTTATTTTTCCTACATGCTATTTTTGCGCTATCCACTAAAGCGCTGGTGGAAGGTGCGTGTAGAACGCGTGGGGATCCCGATGCTGACCGCGATTCCATTACTTACGCTGCCGCAATTTATCATGCTGCAATACGTAAAGGGAAAAGCAGACAGTTGGCATACTCTCAGCGGCTACGATAAATACAATGCGCTGGCCTGGGAGCTGATTTCCCATCTGTGGTTTTTACTGGTTCTGGTCGTATTAACGACCGTGAGCATGTGGGTGTTCACCCAGATGAAAAACAGACTGACGCGTAGTGACGCCGCCAGCGCCCCGGCGGTGTCGATGACTAAATTATCGCTGATCTTCATCTTGTTAGGTGTCGGTTACGCTGCCGTCAGAAGGACAATTTTCATCCTCTACCCTTCGATTCTCAGCGATGGCATGTTCAATTTTATCGTTATGCAAACGCTGTTCTATGCGCCGTTCTTTATCCTCGGCGCACTGGCGTTTATCAACCCGAATCTGAAAGCGCTGTTTACCACACCGTCACGCGGTTGCACGCTCGGTGCTGCATTCGCATTTGTGGCATACCTGCTCAATCAGCGTTATGGCAACGGCGATGCCTGGATGTATGAAACCGAATATGTCATTACCATGGTCATGGGACTGTGGATGGTGAACGTCGTCTTTTCGTTGGGTCACCGTTTGCTTAATTTCCAGTCTGCCCGCGTGACCTATTTTGTCAACGCGTCGCTGTTTATCTATCTGGTGCACCACCCGTTAACGCTGTTTTTTGGCGCTTACATCACACCGCATATCACGTCGAATCTGCTGGGTTTTCTCTGCGGTCTGCTGTTTGTGGTTGGGATTGCGGTAATACTGTACGAAATCCATTTACGCATACCGGTGCTGAAGTTTCTCTTTTCGGGTAAACCGCCCGTTAAGCAGGATAAAAACAAGGCCGTAGCCGGCTAGTTTTTCCCTCAATCATTGTGTGGTTCAAAGCAGCCATTCAATGGGTAACACGGATGCCAGCTTTACCAGAATCCGCTTCCAGAATCCTGTGGCGGGTTCTTTTTTCAGGACCTGTTCACTGCCAGAAAGTCGGTCGACCCAATTAATTCTCCCCCAACGGTCAAGGCGTAGCTGCCAGGCCATATCACGCTGGCTTTGCATAAACCGTTTATGAATCAATTCGGCCAGCACTTCACTCTCAATCACAAATCCCATTTCTGTATTGAGCAGCGTCGAACGAGGATCAAAATTAAGCGAGCCGATAAACACTTTGCGATCATCAATACTGAACGTTTTCGCATGCAGGCTGGACCCTGAATTCCCGGTTAATCCACGATCGTGAACGACCGAGACGCGATCGCGGGTCGGTTTAAGTTCGTATAATTCTACACCGTAGCGCAGTAGTTTTTTTCGCCATCGCGCATAGCCCGCATGGACGATCGCCACATCATTCGCCGCCAGTGAATTGGTTAAAATGGCAATCTTGACGCCTTTTCTTACCAGTCTCAGGAGCTGCGCCACACCGGCACGCGTCGGCACAAAGTAGGCAGAAATAATATCAATACGTTCGGTCGGCGAGCCCATTACATCAAACAAACGCTGCGGTAATAGCGAGTGGCGCGGCGCTTTCCCTTCCCCTTTTGCAGGATCATCGCTCAGCAAACGCGTTTTGGCCCAAATCAGCGGCAGCGACCTTTGATCGAGACTCGACATAAACTGGCTGGTTTCCAGTTTATGCAGATAGCGGCGGGTAATATCATCGTTATACCAGGATTCGGGTAGCTCAATACGCTGCACAGAATCTGGCTCAGACATCTCAAGCACATTTTGTAACGTTGAAACCGAGCGACAGTGCCAGTAACGCTCAAAATCATCTGCCACATCTTTGACAACCGGCCCGATAGCCATGACGTCCAGGTCGGAAAACAGCGGTTGCTCACCCGCGCCAAAATAGGCATCGCCAATATTACGCCCACCAACGAGGGTCACCACGCCGTCAGCGGTATAACTTTTATTGTGCATGCGCCGATTAAGCCGGGCAAAATCGGTTAAATAGCCCAGCGCGCGCAGGATGCGAAAGGAAAACGGATTGAAGAGGCGAACTTCTATATTGGGGTGCTTATCCAGCAGACGCAGCGTGTCGTCCAGACCCGGCGTGTTGTTATCATCCAGCAGCAAACGCACCCGTACGCCTCGCTTCGCTGCGGCCAGCAGAACGGAAAATAACAATAGCCCAGACATGTCGTTTTCCCAGATGTAATACTGCACATCCAGGGTACGTTCCGCCATTTCCGTTAACCGATAGCGAGCAGCAAACGCATCCAGGCTGTCATCCAACGCAAGAATGCCGCATTCTCCCGGGTGGTCTTCGCAAAGGGGCGTGATGGCACGCTCAAGTCGCGTCATATCAGTCCGTGTGATCATCGCCTTGTTGTGTTAGCAATCTCTTATAAAGTTGAGCGTTTTCGTCATCAAAGCACACGAAGTATATCTGATCAGGAAGTGCGCGGCGGGTAATAAATTTCAGCACCGTTTTCACCGCTATTTCTGCCGCTGCGGCGCGCGGATAGCCATAAGCCCCGGTACTGATCGCCGGAAAAGCAATGGAGTGATAACCATTGGCCAGGGCCAGTTGCAGGGTGTTTAAGTAAGCTTCTTCGAGGCGTTCGGCCTCATGATGACCTCCCCCTTGCCAGACGGGTCCTACGGTATGAATGACCGCTTTTGCCGCAAGCGCCCCCGCCAGAGTGATCACCGCATGCCCTGTCGGGCATTCTCCTTGTTGCTGGATAACCTGTTTGCAGGCCTCCAGCAATGCTGGTCCGGCAGCGCGATGGATTGCGCCATCGACGCCCCCGCCTCCCAGTAGCGATGAATTCGCCGCATTGACAATCACATCAACAGCGACAGTCGTAATATCGCCATGTAACACATGAACACGTGATTGCATAAGTTCCCCCTGACAAAACACCATTCGTTAAGTGTACAGCAGGGTTTTCCCTTAAATCTCTCTTTTTAACCGTAAGTGTGCATATCTACGCCACAGCGAGTCATTTATATTCAATATTAAGAATCGCCATGTTTTTCTGTTCATTGAGGTAGTGCATTTTGACTGTGGCAATTTCCTGCACATTCTGAGGGGCTGTCGCGAGCTGTTGCGGGTTGTAAAGACTATTCTGGTTGGTGCCGTTGCGGATACATGACAATTCAATTTGCTGCTGCTGTCTGTTAACGTCGCAAGGTGATTCAACTATCGCTCCGCGAAAATGAATAACCCCGCCGGTTGTGATTTGCTGCGCAATTGCAGGGAGGGTTAAAAGAGAAAAAGCACATAAACTGGTACTTAAAATACGCTTTAATAATGTACACATAAGGGTTCCTCAATGATTAGCCATCTTTGAGGGATCGAAATGATCCTTCACCGCTACGATTAACGATCAAATACAAACGCTCACACGCTTCTATATTCATAGAACAGCAGCGCATTCCCAGCCACACCCTTAATGCAAATACAGCAAAAAATTATGGGTGACTGTTTGAGTCAGGCCATTGTTGCGACAGATGCAGAGACTGCCCATCTGAAACGGTAACGATAATTTTGACCGAATCCTCAGATGAAATATTAAAGCTCAGTTTGGTTAATTCAATCGGTCGATTAGCAGGGACCGAAAGGCTTATTTTCTGCTGCGACTGGCTTTGTCCCCCCTGCCCTTTACGTATGGCAAGGACTTGTACCTCACATACGCACGGTTGGGTTAACGTCACCTGAGGAATAATGGTGTACATATCACCTTGCTGAGTTGTATTGAATGTTATTTGATTTGCCAGCGCGGCAATGAGTAATAGCGTATGCATCATATTCTCCCGAAAAAAAAACAGGGCTCACGCCCTGTTTATTATCAGTCAGAAAACTGAATTAGTGTTGGTTAGCTGTAGCGTTGTTGCCAAAGCCAACTTGCTGAATCAGCACATTGGAGTCAGAAGCGGTCTGATTAACCAACGCACCGTTACGGCCACCGAACTGGGTTACACTAATATCAGCATTTTTAGCATTCCACTGATCGATAGTGGCATTGTTCTGGAAGCCAGTCTGTTTCAGGCTAATGGTACTGTCATCAGCGCCCTGACCAACTACAGCCCCGTTACCACGCCCCTGTTGTGTGATAGTGACATCTGATTTACGCGCATCACTTTGCAGAGCATTCGCAGCGTTGTTTGACCCATATTGGTAGATACTCAGTGAAGAGTCCGGGCCATAGTTACTACCGCCACCATGATGATTGCCGCCCCATTGCGGAACAACACCAGCCAGAGCACTGCCAGAAACTACGATTGCTGCGAATGCTGCCACTTTTAAAAGTTTCATGGTAAACCCCCATCGGATTGATTTAATCGTCGTTAATGGATTAGCGTTGAGTAACGCGAATTGCCATTTGCGACTGTCTCTGCACCACAACTGCTGTTTTTTGTGTACCGTACTGAGTAATATTGGCTTTATTACCAGAACCTTTCTGGATAATTACCGCCGTATTACCGTATGAACCTTGTTTAATACTCGCGTCATTGGAACTACCCGTTTGATCAATATATGCAAAGTTATATGATCCCGTCTGGTCTGTTTTCGCTCGGTTACCAGAACCTTCTTGCGAAATAACCGACAATAACTTCGAGCCCCCCTGTCGAGTATTTGCACTGTTCGCAGTGCCAACCTGACCAATAATGGCTGCCTGATTAAATGAAGACTTACTTAATTCATTTACCGCAAAGTTATATTCTGAGTTAGCTAAATCATAACTTGTAGCGGATGCAATCCCAGGCACACCCAGCATTGTAAACATCATAAATAACAACTTGTTTTTCATGTTGTCACCCTGGACCTGGTCGTACATAAGGTTAAATTATTTACCACTCAAATTATTGTTAACGTGACTTACATTTGTTAACGCCACGTTACGATGAAGAGTATGTCCGTTGAAACATTTTAAATAACTCACCCACCAGTTGTATTTTTATATCCAGATTCACCCCAAAGTACTAATTAACCGCAATTAACACCGTTATAGCTCTGGATTTTATTTCTTTTGTAACCCGATGAGTGAATTTCTATGCAGTAACAAAAAAACGCGTTTCCCGCGTTTTCTGGGCCTTGCAGACGGTAGTGGGATTGTCCTCGGTACAAGTCGTGACAAGTGTCATTTTTTTCTATCTAAAATTGTTCAACTTAAAGTGAGACAAAAAAATCAAAATTCATTAGAAATCTAAAACCATCTAATTATAATTTTATTTCTTAAAATTCAATAAGATATTATAATTTGTATGATTTTTTAAATCTATGCAATAACGCTAAAATGTACAACTTTACTATCAAATCTAAACTCCACAAAAACGCAAAAATCACATTTTAATATATAAATTTACATTATGTAACATGTTTAACACTTGCTTTAAGATTTGTAATAGCTAGATTGAAATCAGTTGAAGTCCATTTGTTTTAATATTTTCACCCCGTTGGGTCGAAGTTTTATTTCTACACAGCAGTGCAACATCTGTCAGTACTTCTGGTGCCTCTATTTTAGTAGAGGCAACTGTCAGGTGTGCGACTAAAAAAGTGGAGTTTCATCATGTTTAATGAAGTCCATAGTATTCATGGTCATACATTATTGTTGATCACTAAACCATCCCTGCAGGCAACTGCGTTATTACAGCATTTAAAGCAATCGCTGGCGTTAACCGGAAAACTACATAATATTCAACGTTCTCTGGATGATATATCCTCCAGCTGCATTGTTTTACTGGATATGATGGAGGCAGATAAAAAACTGATCCATTACTGGCAAGATAATTTGAGCAGAAAAAACAACAATATAAAAACTTTATTGTTGAATACCCCAGATGATTATCCTTACCGGGATATTGAAAACTGGCCGCATATCAATGGCGTATTTTACGCAACTGAAGATGAGCAGCGTGTAGTCAGCGGTTTGCAGGGTGTGTTGCGGGGCGAATGCTACTTTTCGCAAAAGCTTGCCAGCTACCTGATCACGCATTCCGGGAACTACCGCTATAACAGCACGGAGTCGGCATTACTTACGCACCGTGAAAAAGAGATCCTTAATAAACTGCGTATCGGCGCCTCAAATATTGAAATCGCGCGTTCACTATTTATTAGTGAAAATACGGTGAAAACACATCTTTATAATCTTTTCAAAAAGATAGCTGTCAAAAATCGTACGCAGGCGGTCTCGTGGGCCAATGATAACCTCAGGCGATAAAGCCATGAAACGCTATTTGACCTGGATTGTGGCAGCAAATTTGTTCCTTGCTGCCGGGAATCTACACGCGGCTGTAGAGGTGGAGGTTCCCGGACTGTTAACTGACCACACTGTCTCTTCCATTGGCCATGATTTTTACCGGGCCTTTAGTGACAAGTGGGAAAGTAAGTACACAGGAAACTTAACCATTAATGAAAGACCCAGTGCACGTTGGGGAAGTTGGATCACCATAACGGTCAATCAGGACGTTATCTTCCAGACTTTTTTATTCCCGACGAAAAGAGACTTCGACAAAATTGTGGTCTTTGCATTGGCAGAAACTGAGGAAGCATTAAATCGTCGGCAAATAGATCAAACACTATTAAGCACGAGCGATTTAGCGCGCGATGAATTCTAAAACATGATTTTGTCCGGAGGCTTTCATGCGTGTCAAACATGCAGTGGTTTTGCTCATGCTGATTTCACCATTAAGTTGGGCCGGAAATATGACGTTCCAGTTCCGCAACCCTAACTTTGGTGGTAACCCAAATAACGGCTCTTTTTTACTGAACAGCGCACAGGCGCAAAACTCGTATAAAGATCCGAGTGCCGGCGACTACGGCATTGAAACCCCAACAGCGCTGGATAACTTTACCCAGGCGATCCAGTCACAAATACTCGGTGGCTTACTTACCAATATCAATACCGGTAAGCCGGGAAGGATGGTAACCAGCGATTTTATCGTTGATATCGCCAACCGGGATGGACAACTGCAACTGAATGTCACGGACAGGAAAACGGGGAGAACGTCGACTATTGAAGTGTCGGGTTTACAAAATCAGTCGACCGATTTCTAAATTATAGCCACGAAAGGAAAAAATCATGCAGCGCTTACTTATCATGGTGGCAGTAATTTTACTCAGCGGATGTTTAACAGCCCCGCCGCAAGAAGCCGCTAAGCCGACATTAATGCCCCGAGCCCAAAGCTATAAAGACTTGACGCACCTGCCCATGCCTACAGGTAAGATTTTTGTCTCGGTATACAATATTCAGGATGAGACTGGCCAGTTTAAACCTTATCCGGCAAGTAACTTCTCAACCGCCGTCCCGCAAAGCGCCACGGCGATGCTTGTCACCGCATTGAAGGATTCTCGTTGGTTCGTTCCGCTGGAACGTCAGGGATTGCAGAACTTGCTTAACGAACGAA
Organism: Citrobacter sp. Cb023; assembly: GCF_030336805.1. Classification (NCBI taxonomy): domain Bacteria; kingdom Pseudomonadati; phylum Pseudomonadota; class Gammaproteobacteria; order Enterobacterales; family Enterobacteriaceae; genus Citrobacter; species Citrobacter sp. Cb023. Next base: position 357,152 of record NZ_JAOWCV010000038.1, read on the forward strand.
AAATCATTCGTGCGGCTCAGGAAAACGGCACAGTTGCCATTAATAACCGGATCCCTCTGCAGTCTCTGACCGCGGCAAACATCATGGTAGAAGGGTCAATTATTGGTTATGAAAGCAACGTTAAATCGGGTGGCGTTGGTGCGCGCTATTTCGGTATTGGCGCCGATACGCAGTACCAGCTCGACCAGATAGCGGTCAACCTACGTGTGGTTAACGTTAGTACCGGTGAAATCCTCTCATCGGTGAATACCAGCAAAACTATCTTGTCTTATGAAGTGCAGGCTGGGGTATTCCGCTTCATTGACTACCAGCGACTGTTGGAAGGTGAAATTGGCTACACCTCTAACGAACCGGTTATGCTTTGTCTGATGTCAGCAATTGAAACCGGCGTTATCTTCCTGATTAATGACGGGATTGATCGCGGATTGTGGGATTTGCAGGATAAGAAACAAGTTGATAATGACATCCTGGTTAAATACCGCCATTTGTCGGTACCTCCGGAATCCTGAGTGGTCGATACAGCATAAAAAGCGTGAGGAAAACCCTCACGCTTTTTTTATTTACTGGTCAGCGTCGACGATAGCCGATTCTCACGACGAGATGCCAGCCACAATCCGCTGTTTTTCATCGCATAGCCGAATACCAGCCCCAGCGCCAGAGAAGGCACGACCAACTGCCAGTCACCCTGCCCTGCAAACGTTGCGCATGCGCCAATAAAGGTACCCGGCACAAATGAAAGCAACCATTGCTTTGCCTGAATACACATTAGAAACGCGACAATTCCCGTCATGACATAACCAATAATGTCCATATGCGGGGCAAGCGCGCTACCGTTAATAATCACCAACGCCCACACCACACCGCTTAGCAGCGTACACGCCGAGATCCACAACCCTTTCAGCCCACCCTGCGGACAGGCAAAATAGGCCGTGCAGCCCAGAAAGCCAGCCCAACTGAGTAAACCAAGAGATACGGCCACCCATCCCCAAATCCCAGAGAGAATGCCCGTAGTGATTGCAATTGAGAGAAGTATGTTCATGCCGCGTATCTTAGCAGAAAAACGGCATGGGAATGAGATCGTGCACACAATTCATGCAATGATGTAATTTGAGTTGCAGTTTAATGAGATCTAAATCACATTTACTCTTCAGTATCTTCCTGCAATTCGTCCCACATCGCGCCAATGGCATCACGCGTTAACGGTGCCATGGTACGCCAGAACTGTGTGTTTGCGTGCGCTTCAACTTTGCCAAGGAACGTGCCGCACCAGGGCAACAGGTATTCCACAAACAAGGTTTCGAGTGCTTCACTTTCATCTTCCGCAGACTGGTCTTCAAGCCATGAAGCCGCCAGCAACAGCGTGCCAATATGATCTGCAGGCGTATCTGCCAGCGGCATTCCGCGGGCAGAAAGAAAAGCACGAACATCGGATTCTTTCGCCCCTTCTACCCAGGCGCTACGGTAAGGCGGCACCGCACACTCGTCGCCGACAAACAGCGCGTTGTAATCCGCAGCCAACTGAGGCATATCGCAGCTTTTCTGCAGACGAGTGAGCAGTTCGTCCTGTTCCAGCGGCCAGTTGGCGGACAGTTTACCTTCACTAATCAGGGTAAACAGAGGAACCAGTAAAGGGTCCTGCGGTTGGCGGTAAAACAGCGAGCCCAGTACACGACACAGGATAGAAAACTCGTTCATTGATATATTCCAGTTAGTAACAATTACAGTTCAGCAAATTCCGCGATCGGCTCCATGCTTCGCGATTCCAGAAACGCCAGCAGGCGTTTAGGGGTGACGTTTAAAATTCTGTCTTCCGGGAAATTTACATCATCCAGAATTTTACGGCATTCACCAAATTCACCCAGTGTGAAAGCGGTATGTGAATCCGATCCTAACGCCACCCAGCCTCCGGCATCACGCACTGCCGCAGCGACCGCGCGACAATTGTCCTCACTCCCCTTACGCGAATGCAAAAACGAGGAGTTATTGATTTCCAGCGCGACCTGGTATTTTGCCGCCGCCTGCGCAATCGCTGTGATATCCACGGGATATTTGGGATTCCCCGGATGGCTGATGATGTGCACGTGACCGCTGGCCATCGTGGCTATCATTGCCTGGGTATTGGTGTCTTTATCATGAGGTGCAAAAACCGGCTCATGGAAGCCCGCAATGATGAGATCCAGAGAAGTAAACATCGGACCTGAACAGTCGATTTCGCCTTCAATATTCTTAATATTCGCCTCGATACCGCGCAGGATCCCTACGCCATCGACGATACGAGGCCAAATGCGCATATTAATAAAGTGCCAGTGATGAGGCGCATCCGCCATGTCCGGTCCATGATCGGTTATGGCAAACAGCTTGATGCCTTTGCGATGGGCTTCAGCGATGTAATCACTTAAGGTGCTGTAGGCGTGGGTACTGGCGACGGTATGCATATGCAGGTCAACGGGATACATAACTCTCTCCTGTAGTCATTTTCCGTCAAGGATAGCAGGTATCGTCGCCATTTATTAGCTGAAACCCGGCACTTGCCGGGTTACCATCAATATCCCCGAACGCGATCAACCTGACCCGTTACGGATTTCCCACTTTCCAGGTCCAAAATCGTACGGGAGATGTAGTCCACCGCCTCTGCCGGGCGTGTTACCGCGGCGATATGCGGCGTCATTGCCACACGCGGATGTTTCCATAGCGGGCTGGTTTCCGGCAGCGGTTCACGGCTATAGACATCCAGCATGGCACCTTTCACTTTGCCGCTGTCCAGCGATGCCAGAAGATCGTCTTCATTGAGATGAACGCCGCGCGCCAGGTTGAGCACGTAAGCGCCATCCTGCAATTGGCTGAGTAAATCAGCGTTAATAATGCCTACGGTTTCTGCCGTATTAGGCAGGAGGTTGATCAGCACGCGAGTTTGACTCAAAAACGCGCCCAGTTCCTCGGTACCGGCGAAGCTTTCCACACCAGACCAGGATTTACGCGTACGACTCCAGCAGCGTAGCGGGAACCCCCATGCTTGCAGACTTTCTGCAACTTTTGCGCCTAAAACACCAGCGCCCATGATCCCGACGCTAAACTCATCGCGGGTATATTCTGGCAACGGTTGCCATTTCGCCTGGTTTTTTAATGCCTGGTAGTCATCAAAGCGACGGAACCAGTGCAATACCTGACTAACCGCATATTCCTGCATTTGCAGGCCCATCCCCGTATCTTCCAGACGGAAAAGCGGGATCGACGCATCCAACATTTCCGGATGAGCGTTTAGTTTACTGAGAATAGAATCGACGCCCGCACCCAGCGCAAATACGGCTTTTAATTTTCGTCCGGCGAGCATTTCAACCGGAGGATGCCAGACCAGCGCGTAGTCAGCATGCGCATTATCACCTGCCTTCCACTCACGGACCCGCGCGCCAGGTATGGCCTTTGTCAGCGCATTAAGCCACCAGATCGTATCGAATGTTGGGTGATAGAAAATTATATCCATAACGTCTCCTGAACATTGTTATGCGGAACGTACTCGCACTTATAATCATCATTTTTCGAGGGAACATCAGAGTAGCAAACTTTAGGGTGCTGGCAAAAAAAACAATTCCCGCTTATTTAAGCTGCATATTGATTGAAGTTTGTGTAAATGCACGTTTTTTTCAAAAAGTTGATTGACGCCGGAGCGGTATTTCCCTAAATTAGCGCCCGTTCCGGTAGCATAGGAACAACAATATGGTGAGGTGTCCGAGTGGCTGAAGGAGCACGCCTGGAAAGTGTGTATACGGCAACGTATCGGGGGTTCGAATCCCCCCCTCACCGCCATATTCGAGAAAGAGCTCGTACGCAAGTACGGGCTTTTTTTTCGCATGTGACCCGTCCTCAATAGCGTTAACCTGTAGGTCTGATAAGCATCGCGCTATCAAGCATCATCCCCCGCCCCGTTGCACATTATCCAAACCACTCTTATGCTGTAACAACCGCTTTCTCAAGCAATCAGGAAAATAACGGCATGTTAAACATAGAAGGAACTTTGCTTGATGAGATCATGTCGCAGGCAGACGAAGCAGGATTTATTCCCTTAAAGGTTTTCTCGCGAAAAATCCTCAAACGTACACCGAATGAAATAAATACGTTTTTCGATCCTGACAGCCGATTCTACGAAGAGTATCAGCGAACGGTTATTTGCAACGTCAGGCATAACGTCACCATTAAAAAAATCTACACCAGCAATGGGATCTTACGAAAAGAAACTACGGTAGGTGGGATTTATAAGGATGACCTGCTGACCTTTCTGGCACAAGCGCTAAAGAAAATAGACGAAAATAACCAGCTGTTTGACCAGGCCTGCGCCAACTACTGGAGCAGCAAAAGAAAGTAATCTGCTGACGTCAAATAACAAAGCCCGGTTTCCCGGGCCTTGAAGACGGAGTACTTATCAGTTGTAAGCATTGAGCGTCCGCTGACAGAGTGCCGAACGGACGCAATCGTCTTTATTGAAACGAACAATCCCAACCATATCATCTTCTTCGAAACGGGCCAGCGCATCGCTTAGCCCTGAGCGAACGTGGGCGGGTAGATCGCACTGGGTCACATCCCCGTTCACAATCACCGTCACATTCTCCCCGAGGCGAGTCAAAAACATCTTCATCTGTGCTGCAGTAACATTCTGAGCCTCGTCAAGAATGACCACTGCATTTTCAAATGTGCGTCCACGCATATAGGCGAATGGCGCGATTTCCACCTTACCAATCTCAGGCCGCAGGCAATATTGCATGAAGGAGGCGCCCAGACGTTTCACCAGCACGTCATACACTGGACGAAAATAAGGCGCAAACTTCTCGGAAACATCTCCAGGTAAGAAGCCGAGGTCTTCATCAGCTTGCAGAACTGGACGGGTTACAATGATCCTGTCCACGTCTTTGTGGATCAGGGCCTCTGCTGCTTTTGCCGCGCTGATCCAGGTTTTACCACACCCGGCTTCACCGGTAGCGAAGATCAGCTGTTTACTCTCGATAGCATTCAGGTACTGGGCCTGAGCTTCATTCCGCGCCGTGATTGGCGTGGCGTCGCGACTATCACGCGCCATACCAATCGCTTCTACGCCGCCCATCTGCACAAGCGAGGTGACCGATTCATCTTCACGTTGTTTATGGCTACGCGAATCCCGCCTCAGCACACGTTTTGCTTCACGACGAGCTTTGATCACTGCTTTTTGTCTTCCCATGGATAGCACCTTGAGTTGTAGGTATACATCACACGCGCCGTTGGCGGCACGATTATGCGCACGAACATCTGAGGGTTGGCTTCCTTGTAAGCCATTGCTTGCTTTCGGATAAGACGCCACACACGGCTACGCGCACCGTACAAGGTGTCAGTTACGAAGATAAGAAGTGAAAGGGAGAGAGATTTAGCGGTGACGAGGTGGCTACCGGAAGAGAAACGTCCGCGTAACGTACTGCAGCTACTGTGAAAAATGTGTCCAATACAGGACTTTTCCATCGCGATCTCCATAGTGAACGACTATCACCGCCGGGAACTACCGCTGTTTCTTATAATTACATCATAATCTTTCGTTAATGCAACAATATTTTTACTTGCTGTTAACTTAAATTCTATCTAATCACCAGAGACAGTCTCTTGCAGAGAGATGACAGAATTATTTCAGTCTCATACCGATCATAAAAAATAATTTGTTCATTCATACAGATGTCAGGAAAAGCCCCGCTGTACAACGGGGCGTGATCATCAGGCTTCGAGTAGAGATTGTCCCAGATATTGATCAGCGGTTTTGACACCCGGCAAAGCAAAGAAGTAGCCCCCACCAATTGGTTTGACGTACTCTTCCAGCGCTTCACCGTTGAGGCGTTTCTGCACAGTCAAAAAGCCTTTTTCCAGATCGTGTTGATAGCAGACAAACAACAGTCCCATATCCAGTTGACCGGATGGGGTCACACCGAGCGAATAACTGTAGCCACGGCGCATCATCAGGCTGGACTCGGTCTCTTTCGTGCGCGGATTCGCCAGGCGGATATGACTGTCGAGCGCAATCACCTCACCCTCGGGATCGCTGGCATAGTCAGGCACATCGTGCTCGTGCTGCATACCCAGCGGCGCGCCGGTGTGTTTATCTCGACCAAATATCGTTTGCTGCTCTTTCAGCGGCGTACGATCCCAGAACTCGACGCGAAACTGAATGAGCCTGACGGCCTGATAACTACCACCTTGCGCCCAGACAGGTTCGCCCTGCCCGTCCGTAACCCACACCACGTCTTGCATCAACTTCGCATCCGTCGCGTCCGGATTCGCGGTGCCATCCTTAAAACCAAGCAAGTTGACCGGGGTCTCTTTGCCTTTGCTGCGCGCGGCATGGTCGGAAATAAACCCTTCACGTTTCCAGCGCACGCTAAGGAGATCGGGCGTATGTTTAATGATATCGCGCAGCGCATGGATAACGGTGTCCTGCGTGTTGGCACAAATCTGCAGCAGCAAATCACCATGGCACAGCGCCGCATCCAGCGAATCATTCGGGAAGCGGGTCATTTTTTGCAGCTTTTTCGGCATCTGCGATTTCAGGCCATAACGTTCATCAAATAGCGAGGCGCCGACTGACAACGTCATCGTCAGGTTGTCTGGCGCAATGTATGCGCCGAGGATACCGGAATCCATAGGGGGTAAACGCGGGTTCGGCGTATCCGGCGCCGGCCCGCCCGTGGTCAGAAACGCAAATCGGGTAGTCAGCAAGCGGAACAAGCGTTCCAGATCAGCCTTATCGCTGGCGAGAACATCGAACGCCACCAGCATCATCGATGCCTGCTGCGGCGTCAGGATCCCTGCCTGATGCTGACCATAAAACGGCTGCGCTTCACTACGCGCATCGGGGGACAGCGTTCCCGGCGCGCTTTGTGGTTTTTGCGCGTGGGCAACCGGACATCCACCCGCCAGCGCCAGCGCCCCACCCAGGGCGCCCATCCCTTTCAGTAAACGTCGGCGTGAAGGTTCGCTCACGCCGTTTTCATTATCTTGCTGCATTTTGCTTAATCCAGACCCAGAACACCGCGTAATTGCGACAAGTCTTCCGCCAGCGTCGTGATTGGCCCTTTCAGCGCATTGCGATCGGCGTCGGTCAGTTTGTCATAGGTTTCAAAGCCGTCTTTGGTACGGTACTTGCTCAGAATGGTATCGACTTTTTTGAAGTTCGCATCCACCTTCGCCAACAGCTCAGCATTGGATTTTTGTAACTGAGGGCGCAGGAGATCGACGATTTTCTGCGCGCCATCGATATTGGCCTGGAAATCCCACAGATCGGTATGGCTGTAGCGATCCTCTTCTCCGCTGATTTTGCTGGCAGCGACTTCTTCAATCAGTCCTGCTGCCCCGCCAACCACTTTTGACGGTGGGAAGGCCAGTTCGCTAATACGCGTTTGCAGGTCAAGAACATCGCGGTTTAATTGGTCGGCATACTTGTCCATTCCTTTGGTGGTGTTGTCGCCGAACAACGCTTTCTCCAGGCGGTGGAAGCCGGTGAATTTAGGATCGGCGGCTTTTTGCTCATAATCATCTTCACGCGCATCGATGCTGCCGTCGAGATCGGAGAACAGTTCAGCAATCGGTTCAATACGCTCATAATGCTGACGGGTTGGCGCATACAGCGATTTCGCTTTTTCCAGATCGCCAGCTTTAATCGCATCGGTGAATGCTTTGGTGCCCGCAACCAGTTGTGCAGTTTCGGCTGTCACATAGGCTTTGTATTCCGTAATCGCGCCACTTAGGCTCAGCAGAGCATCACCCTGCGCGGCATCCGCCGTTGCGCTACCTTTTACAATTAGTTTACCTTTTGGGTTGGTCAACAGACCGCAGGTCATATCATATTCACCTGGCTGCAGGTTAGCTGTCATTTTCTGGCTAAAGCCCGGCGCAATGTTTTCACGTTCTTCAACCACCATAACCCCTTTAAGGATCTCCCACTCCAGCGCTTTCTGGCTGTGGTTCTGGATGATGAACTGCGTTTTCCCAGCGTTAACCGTGATCGTCATCGGCTCACACTGTTTGTCGTTAACCGTGACTTTCACCTGCGGAATATCGGCGGCTTGTGCAGAAAAAGCGGAGGCAAACAGCGCGGCAATACCCAACTGCAGCGCACTACGGCGAAAATTAAACGTCATAACCTATCCCTATAAATAAGTATGTTGTAACTAAGGAATGTTCTGCATCGCGTTTTTATCAGGGTGCGGTACGCGATGCCGTAGTGCCTGAACGCGGCGGCAGTGCAAACATAATCAATGCCGGAATCAGGTAGATAAACCAAATGGCGACTTCACTGACGCTCGGCGCTTCCTGATAGCCGAAAATACCTTCCATCAATGTGCCAAACAGCGAATGCGTTGAAAGCACGCTGCTCATGTCAAACGCCACATCCTGAAAATGATTCCATAACCCGGCTTCGTGGAACGCGCGGATGGCCCCAGCAGCAAGACCAGCGGCCACCAGCAAAATGAACAGGCTGGTCCATTTGAAGAATGCCCCGAGGTTGAGGCGAATGCCGCCGAGGTAAATCAGGTAACCCAGTACCACTGCGGTGGCCAGCCCCAGCATCGCACCTAACGGTGGCCAAATGCCTACATCCTGCTGGAATGCCGCCAGCAGGAAGAACACCGATTCCAGGCCTTCACGGGCAACGGCAAAAAAGACCATCATCACCAGCGCCCAGCCGTGATGATTGCCGCGTTGCAACGCGTTATCGACAGCCTGTTCAAGCTGGACTTTGACGTTGCGCGAAACTTTACGCATCCAGAACACCATCCAGGTGAGGATCACCACGGCAATGACCGCCACGATGCCTTCAAACAGCTCCTGTTCTTTTTGCGGAAATTCACCGGTGGTTTCATTGATGAAAACGCCTAACGCCAGGCATAACGCCGCCGCCAGCAGAACACCAATCCACATCACACCAATCCATCGACCACGCTGAGTCCGTTTCAGGTAGCTGGCAATCAGGCTGACTATCAGCGCGGCCTCTAACCCTTCGCGCAACATAATAAGAAATGGAACAAACATGCGAAGAACCCTTAAACGTTATTCTCAGTCAATTGATGAAAAGAAAAGTAAATTACAGTGATAGTGATTATCATTACAGTAAAGAAAAACTCAAGCAGAATGTTTTGAGAATGATGACTTAATGTAAACAGTTAGGCGGGTAACGATTAGGGCGGTTTTGCAGCGGGGACAAATAAAAAAGCCCGCACGCGGCGGGCTTAAAGATCGAGGAGGATTACTCTGCCTGTAAACGCGATGGCGGAGCTGTGTGATAATGCGCATCAGCCTCGGCAAAACGTTGCTGCATAGCGGCTGAAGGCGCTTTACCCAACAGGCTGAAGACCACAATACCGATGCTGCCGAAAATAAAGCCCGGGATGATTTCATACAGACCCAACCAGGCAAACTGCTTCCAGACGATTACCGTCACCGCACCGATGAGCATCCCGGCCAGCGCGCCGTTACGCGTCATACGCGACCACATTACGGAGAACAGAACCACCGGACCAAACGCCGCGCCAAAGCCAGCCCAGGCGTAGCTTACCAGACCAAGCACACGGTTCTCCGGGTTCGCCGCCAGCGCGATAGACACCAGCGCCACAACCAGCACCATGATGCGACCAATCCATACCAGCTCTTTCTGGCTGGCATTTTTACGCAGGAACGCTTTATACAAGTCTTCGGTGATTGCACTGGAGCACACCAGCAACTGGCAGCTCAGAGTCGACATCACCGCAGCGAGGATCGCAGACAGCAGAATACCGGCAATCCACGGGTTGAACAGGATTTGCGCCAGTTCAATAAACACGCGTTCGGCGTTCTGGTTAACGGCACCGGCAAGCTGTGGGTTGTTGTTAAAGTAAGCGATACCAAAGAAGCCAACGGCAACTGCACCTGCCAGACACAGGATCATCCAGGTCATACTGATGCGGCGAGCATGAACAATGCTATGGTGAGAATCAGCCGCCATAAAGCGCGCCAGAATATGCGGCTGACCGAAATAGCCCAGACCCCAGCCCATCAGGGAAATAATGGCAACAAAATTCAGCCCTTTGAACATGTCCACGTTCTCAATGCTCTTTTGTTTAATCACTTCCAGCGAATCGTCAAACCCACCCACGCCAATGACTACCATCACCGGCGTCAGGATCAGGGCGAAGATCATCAGGCTGGCCTGGACGGTATCGGTCCAGCTTACCGCCAGGAAACCACCGATAAAGGTATAAATAATCGTCGCGGCCGCCCCTGCCCACAGCGCTGTTTCGTAACTCATGCCAAAGGTGCTTTCAAACAGACGCGCCCCTGCCACAATACCGGAAGCACAATAGATGGTGAAAAACAGCAGAATAACCAGCGCAGAGATAATACGCAGAATTCGGCTTTTATCTTCAAAGCGACCGGTAAAGTAATCCGGTAACGTCAGCGCATTGTTATTGTATTCGGTATGCACGCGTAAACGTCCGGCCACCAGTTTCCAGTTGATCCACGCGCCCAAAATAAGGCCAATAGCGATCCAGCTTTCTGAAATCCCCGACAGGAAAATCGCGCCAGGCAGCCCCATCAGCAACCAGCCGCTCATGTCAGATGCCCCGGCGGATAACGCGGTCACGAATGGACCCAGACTGCGTCCACCCAGAATGTAATCGTCAAAGTTTTTGGTTGAACGCCATGCAATAAACCCTATCAATATCATGCCGAAAATATAGACACAGAATGTCACTAACATCGGTGTGCTAATAGCCATCAAAACTCTCCAAAATTATGTATCAGCAATGCCGTGGCTTGCCGTTTTATTACCCTGCCGGAACGTGGCAAAGATATCTATGTTTACCAGGGCGACCGTATCCTGCCGGAAGCGATGGTCATTCACAATCGATTTAACACACCATTTACATCAAATTTGATCCAGAGTAGATAGCATTTTTCTGTAGGTTGCACTCTCTCACACTTTTTTCGGTTGCACCTTTTAAAAGTGTTAACTACCGCAGAGAAAAAGATTCGGCAACTTTTATAGCCCCCGTCAAAACACTCACGTTTATTAACATTTCATTCATTTCCAAGCTTGCAAACCAAGTCACATTTAACACGGTTGCACAAAGTTGCAACATAGTGGATATTTCTCGGTAACTATCAGACCCGTATTTCAGTACAACAGGAGTAAACGGCATGGGAACCACCACGATGGGGGTTAAGCTGGATGACGCCACTCGCGAGCGTATTAAAACAGCAGCATCACGAATCGATCGCACGCCACATTGGCTGATCAAACAAGCCATTTTTAATTATCTCGAAAGACTAGAAAATGACGACGCGCTTCCAGAACTACCGGCCCTACTGGCGGGTGCTGCGAATGAGGGCGATGAGTCGACCACGCTGCAAAATGAAGCGCATCAGCCTTTCCTGGAATTTGCTGAACAGATCCTGCCGCAGTCAGTTTCCCGCGCGGCAATCACCGCTGCTTACCGCCGCGCCGAAACTGACGCCGTACCAATGCTGATGGAGCAGGCTCGTCTGCCGCAGCCCATCGCCGAGCAGGCGCATAAGCTGGCATACGATCTGGCAGACAAACTGCGTAACCAGAAGACCGCCAGCGGCCGCGCCGGGATGGTACAAGGTTTATTGCAGGAATTCTCCCTTTCTTCACAGGAAGGCGTCGCGCTGATGTGTCTGGCCGAAGCCTTGCTGCGTATTCCAGATAAAGCGACCCGCGATGCATTAATCCGCGACAAGATCAGCAACGGTAACTGGCAGTCGCACATTGGCCGCAGCCCGTCTCTGTTCGTCAACGCGGCGACCTGGGGGCTGTTGTTTACCGGTCGTCTGGTTTCTACGCATAACGAAGCCAGCCTCTCACGCTCACTCAACCGTATTATCGGCAAGAGCGGTGAGCCGCTGGTGCGTAAAGGCGTCGACATGGCCATGCGCTTGATGGGCGAGCAGTTTGTCACCGGGGAGACCATCGCTGAAGCGCTGGCTAACGCGCGTAAACTGGAAGAAAAAGGCTTCCGTTACTCCTATGACATGCTGGGCGAAGCGGCCCTGACCGCCGCCGATGCACAGGCTTATATGGTTTCATACCAGCAGGCGATCCACGCCATTGGTAAGGCCTCTAACGGGCGCGGTATCTACGAAGGGCCAGGCATTTCTATCAAGCTGTCGGCACTGCATCCGCGTTACAGCCGTGCGCAGTATGATCGCGTAATGGATGAACTCTATCCTCGTCTGAAATCGCTTACTCTGCTGGCACGTCAGTACGACATCGGCATTAATATCGACGCCGAAGAGGCTGACCGACTGGAGATCTCCCTCGATCTGCTGGAAAAACTGTGCTTTGAACCCGAACTGGCAGGCTGGAACGGGATCGGTTTTGTTATCCAGGCCTACCAGAAGCGCTGCCCGTATGTTATCGACTATCTGATTGACCTCGCCACGCGCAGCCGCCGCCGCCTGATGATCCGTCTGGTTAAGGGCGCCTACTGGGATAGCGAAATTAAACGTGCCCAGATGGACGGTCTGGAAGGTTATCCGGTCTACACCCGTAAGGTGTACACCGACGTTTCTTACCTGGCCTGTGCGAAAAAACTGCTTACCGTACCGAATCTGATCTACCCGCAGTTCGCCACCCACAACGCCCATACGCTGGCGGCGATTTATCAGTTAGCCGGTCAAAACTACTATCCGGGTCAGTACGAGTTCCAGTGCCTGCACGGTATGGGCGAACCGCTGTATGAGCAGGTCACCGGCAAAGTTGCGGATGGCAAACTGAATCGTCCATGCCGCATTTATGCACCGGTCGGCACGCACGAAACGCTGCTGGCGTACCTGGTGCGTCGTCTGCTGGAAAACGGCGCCAACACCTCGTTCGTCAACCGCATTGCCGACACGACCCTGCCGCTGGATGAACTGGTTGCCGATCCGGTCGAGGCTGTTGAAAAACTGGCGCAGCAAGAAGGTCAGGCCGGTCTGCCGCATCCGAAGATTGCCCTGCCGCGTGACCTGTACGGTAAAGGCCGCGAAAACTCAGGCGGGCTGGATTTAGCTAACGAACATCGTCTGGCCTCGCTGTCCTCTGCCCTGCTCAACAGCGCGCTACAAAAATGGCACGCTAAACCCATTCTGGAGCACCCGGTTGCTGACGGCGAAATGACGCCAGTCGTTAACCCAGCCGAGCCGAAAGACATTGTCGGTTACGTGCGCGAGGCGACTCATGCTGAAGTGGAACAGGCGTTACAGAACGCAGCGAATAACGCGCCGATCTGGTTCGCCACACCGCCACAAGAGCGCGCCGCCATTTTGCATCGTGCCGCCGTTCTGATGGAAGGTCAGATGCAGCAGCTGATTGGCATCCTGGTACGCGAAGCGGGTAAAACCTTCAGCAACGCCATTGCGGAAGTGCGCGAAGCGGTAGACTTCCTGCATTATTATGCCGGTCAGGTTCGCGATGATTTCGATAATGAAACCCATCGACCGTTAGGACCCGTGGTTTGTATCAGCCCATGGAACTTCCCGCTGGCCATTTTCACCGGGCAGATTGCCGCCGCGCTGGCGGCGGGTAACAGCGTGCTGGCGAAACCGGCGGAACAAACCCCGTTAATTGCCGCCCAGGGCATCGCTATTTTGCTCGAAGCGGGTGTACCGCCGGGCGTGGTGCAACTGTTGCCTGGTCAGGGTGAAACCGTCGGGGCGCAGCTCACTTCCGATGAGCGCGTACGCGGCGTCATGTTTACCGGCTCAACGGAAGTCGCCACGCTGTTGCAACGCAATATTGCCACCCGCCTTGATGCTCAGGGGCGTCCAATCCCGCTTATCGCCGAAACCGGTGGGATGAACGCAATGATTGTCGACTCCTCCGCGTTGACGGAACAGGTCGTGGTCGACGTTCTGGCTTCAGCGTTTGACAGCGCCGGACAGCGCTGCTCCGCGCTGCGCGTCCTGTGTCTGCAGGATGATGTAGCCGACCATACGCTGAAAATGCTGCGCGGCGCGATGGCGGAATGTCGCATGGGTAATCCAGGTCGCCTGACCACCGATATTGGGCCGGTAATTGATGAAGAAGCCAAAACCAATATTGAACGCCATATTCAGGCCATGCGCGCCAAAGGACGTCCGGTGTTTCAGGCCGTGCGCGAAAACAGCGACGATGCGCGTGAATGGCAAACCGGTACATTTATTGCTCCGACGCTGATCGAGCTGGATAGCTTCGACGAATTACAAAAAGAGGTGTTTGGTCCGGTACTGCACGTCGTGCGCTACACCCGTAACAATCTGGGCAACCTGATTGAGCAAATTAATGCCTCCGGCTACGGCCTGACGCTGGGCGTACACACCCGTATCGATGAAACCATCGCCCAGGTCACAGGATCGGCACACGTGGGGAACCTGTACGTTAACCGCAATATGGTCGGTGCCGTCGTCGGCGTGCAGCCATTCGGTGGCGAAGGCTTGTCTGGTACCGGGCCAAAAGCAGGTGGACCGCTGTATCTGTATCGCCTGCTGGCTAACCGCCCGGAAAATGCGTTAGGCATTACGCTGGCCCGTCAGGATGCAGACTACCCGGTCGATGCGCAGCTTAAAGCTGCACTCGTTCAGCCGCTGGAAGCGCTCAGCGAATGGGCAACCGATCGACCCTCGCTGCATGCGCTCTGTCAGCAGTTTGGCGAACTGGCGCAGGCCGGTACCCAGCGTCTGCTGCCAGGACCCACTGGCGAGCGCAATACCTGGACGCTGTTGCCGCGTGAACGCGTACTGTGTATCGCCGATGATGAACAGGACGCGCTGGTACAGGTTGCCGCCGTGGCTTCCGTTGGTAGCTTAATCCTGTGGCCAGATGATGCGTTCCATCGTGAACTGGCAAAACGTCTGCCAGCCGCCGTCTCCGGGCGCATTCAGTTTGCCAAAGCGGACAACATCACTACGCAGCCGTTTGATGCCGTTATTTTCCACGGCGATTCCGACCAACTGCGTTCACTGTGCGAAGCGGTAGCTGCCCGCGAAGGGGCGATTGTATCAGTCCAGGGCTTTGCCCGTGGCGAAAGCAATATTCTGCTGGAGAGGCTGTACATTGAACGCTCCTTGAGCGTCAATACCGCCGCTGCCGGGGGGAACGCCAGCCTGATGACAATCGGCTAAGGTTGTGGTTAATTAAGGCTCCGGTAACGGGGCCTTTTTTATGGAGCCAGAGGGAAGCATGAAACGAATCGTACTGACATGTGCAACGCTGCTGTTGAGCGGCCAGGCGCTGGCGGATGACTGCGCCAACGCGAACACTCAGATTGAGATGAACACCTGTGCCGCAGAGCAGTTTAAGGCGGCCGACACCAAACTTAATGACACTTATCAGAATGCGCTTAAGCGCGCCGCCCCGACCCAGCGCGATTTACTGAAAAAAGCGCAAATCTCATGGATAACCCTGCGCGATGCGGACTGCGCGTTAATCAGTTCCGGCACCGAAGGCGGTAGCGTCCAGGCGATGATTTCCAGCCAGTGCCTGACGGATAAAACCAACGAGCGTGAAGCGTTTCTCGCCTCGCTTTTACAGTGCGAAGAGGGCGATTTAAGCTGTCCGTTACCGCCAGCCAGTTAACGCACGCGGATCCCTTCAATAATCATCCGCTGCACGCTCTCCACCGTTTGGTTAAAAAAGGCTTCATCACGCAGCGTTGCGCCCGTTACCGCCTCAACCTGTGGGGCAAAGTCGGCGTAGTGCTGGGTTGAAGCCCAAATCATAAAAATCAGATGATGCGGATCGACCGGAGCCAGTTTCCCACTTTTGATCCAACCGGCAATCAGCGCCGATTTCTCATCAATTAGCGTTTTGAGATCGCCCGTTAATTCAGCCATCAATAAAGGCGCACCTGCCAGCATCTCCATACAAAACAGTCGTGAAGCCTGAGGGTAATCGCGCGACACTTCCAGCTTAAGGCGAATGTATTCTTTAATGGCCACCAGCGGCGCAAAGTCTTCGCGAAAAGCCTTCAACGGAGCCAGCCAGACGTCGAGGATTTGCCGCAAAACGGCAATATAGAGCACCTCTTTTGACGGGAAGTAATAAAGCAGATTCGTTTTTGACACACCCGCCTGCTCAGCGACCTGTTCGAGACGCGTGCCGTGGATCCCATATTGGGAGAAGATATTTAATGCCGCGGTTAATATGGCCTGGCGTTTTGCACTGACGGCCTGCGAGCGCTTACCTGTTTTTTTCTCTGCGCGTTGGACCATGCGCCCTCTCCTTCTTGTGAGGGCGTCAGCATACCAAATCACGCGGTGAATGGTTAAATTAAAGCGACTCCGGCGGTGCCTCTTGCACTCCCCCTTTTTTCTTTTTGAACTTCAGTTCGCTGACCAGCACGCCAACAATAATGAATGCTGCGCCGAGCAAAGCCAGTAGCGGTAAGCGCTCCCCCGCAAGGCGACCAAAGATCCCCGCCCACACCGGCTCACCGGTATAAATGACCGTCGCGCGCGTCGGCGAAACGCTGCGCTGTGCCCAGTTCATGGTGACCTGAATAATCGCACTGAAAATCCCCAATCCCAGCGCCACCACCAGCAATCCCGTAGACATCGGCGGCACGGACTCTCCGGCCGGAGCCATGGCAATAAACGCCACTATCGAAGCGGTTGCCAGTTGTACCACCGTTACCCGCCGCACATCCACTTTTCCCGCCCACGCGCTAATCAGGATAATTTCTGCCGCAATCGCCACCGCGCCGGCGAGTGTGATCCACTCTCCTTCGCCTAAAGCCAGCAAATTGCCTCCTGGTCCGGCGAGAAAAATCAACCCGATAAAGGCCAGCACAATGCCGACACACGGCATCAGGCCGGGCATACGCCCCAGACACAGCCATTGTAAAAGCGGTACCAACGGCACATACATCGCGGTAATAAACGCCGATTTACTGCTGGGAATAAACTGTAGCCCCCAGGTTTGCAGACTATAGCCCAACGCAATTGCGATACCGATCGCAACGCCTGCTTTGACTTCCAGCCACGTCAGTTTATGCAATGTGCGTAGTGACAAAAGCGCGACCGCCAGCGCAGCGGTGGCAAAACGCACGCCGACAAAGAAAAAAGGTCCGCTCAGGGTAACGGCATATTGCACGGCCAAAAACGTGCCACCCCAGAACATAGTGATCACAATGAGGATCGCTTCCTGAGGTTTAACAGAGAAGGAATAACGAGAAAGTAATGACATGAGACACCCGATTAACTGAATGTCGTTAGTCTGCGTTGCGTTTTGTTACAGTTCAACCTTGCAGACAAAAAAAACCGCCGGAAGAAACCGGCGGCGGTGGGTGGCTACGTAACGTCTGACTCTGATCCTCAGCCGTCACGGCATATCTGACAGCTAGCCCAGCAATTACGATTTGTTGTTGCCGTGGCTATTTTTGCCCCCTTTTTTGCCTGCCTCTGAAGCGCGTTGCGGGTCATTCTTAAAGTTGCCCCCGCTGTGCTGGCCACCTTTTCGACCTGCTTCTGATGCTCTTTCGCGATCTTCCGCAAAGTTGCCGGAACCGCCTCGATGGTTTGCCATTACTGACCTCCGTCATTGATTAGACATCATATTGCATAGGTACTGAGGAGTGATACCTCACGCAGCGTTACGGGCGATACCCTGAAAATAACTGCGTGGGATTAAGCATAGTGAAGCGTGGCCTGAGCAGCCGCTAACTGTAATATCCTGCAACAGGATTGGCGGTGATAGAGAAATAATCACAGCGAGAAATCAATAAGTCTTTCTTATGACTACCAAATTCCACCCGGTTAAATATGTATCATTTTGCAACAAGAGAAGTTGTTATAAAAATTGTTATAAATCAAAGAAGTGATTGTGAAATTTGCACTCCTGACAGTACGTCATATCTTTAAAGGTAGGTAGCGAGTCGCTACGGACACGGTTAACTCGAGGAGTAGTGTAAAATGGCAAAAGTTCTGGTGCTTTATTATTCCATGTACGGACACATTGAAACTATGGCCCATGCAGTCGCAGAAGGCGCAAATAAGGTTGATGGCGCGGAAGTGATTATTAAACGCGTACCAGAGACCATGCAGCCGGAGATTTTCCTCAAAGCTGGCGGCAAAACACAAAACGCACCAGTCGCAACCCCGCAAGAACTGGCAGATTACGATGCCATTATTTTTGGTACCCCCACACGCTTTGGCAATATGTCCGGTCAGATGCGCACCTTCCTCGACCAGACTGGCGGGCTGTGGGCTTCAGGCGGCCTGTACGGCAAACTCGCCAGCGTATTCAGCTCGACAGGAACCGGCGGCGGTCAGGAACAAACCATTACATCAACCTGGACTACGCTTGCTCACCATGGGATGGTGATTGTGCCTATCGGTTACGCGGCGCAAGAGCTGTTTGATGTTTCTCAAGTTCGCGGCGGTACCCCTTACGGCGCAACCACCATCGCCGGAGGCGACGGCTCACGCCAGCCAAGTCAGGAAGAATTATCTATCGCCCGCTATCAGGGTGAATATGTCGCAGGTCTGGCAGTAAAACTCAACGGCTAATCTTCAACAGGAGGATTCGAATGCCAACTCAAGAAGCGAAAGCCCATCGCGTCGGCGAATGGGCAAGTCTGCGCAATACATCGCCGGAAATAGCCGAAGCCATTTTTGAAGTCGCGCATTATGACGAGAAACTGGCAGAAAAAATTTGGGAAGAAGGTAGCGACGAGGTGCTCATCAAAGCCTTTAAGAAAACAGACAAAGATTCGCTCTTTTGGGGTGAACAGACTATCGAACGCAAAAACGTCTAGCGCTCAGACTCCCCCGCGAACACGGGGGAGTTTTTCTTTTACTTAGCCGCCTCATTCAACACGCTGTCGAACTTATCTATCGGGCAAAAGCCATCCGCATCTATCGGACACCCTTTCAGCTCCAGCGTTACACGCTGCGCCGGGGATTTCAGAGTCAGAACGTCTGCATTACGCAACTGCTGCGAGCTCTGATACACGTACTCGATTTTCATCAGATCACGATTCGCGTTGCTGTCATGCCAGCGCTGGAAGACAATCTTCCCGCCAATCGGCGTACGCTCGTTCTGATCGTGAAGCTGGTACGGTTTGAAATCCAGCGCGGTGAGCAGCGATGCGATGTTTGAGTCATGCCCCACCAGCACGGTTATTTTTGGCGCTTTTACGCGTTCAGTAACCAGCGCATTATCAATATACTTCACCAGCGGTTTGGCGACATTCTGCGCCACTTCCGGGGAGGTGAACAGGCTGTCCTGATAGCCATTTTTCAGCTTCGACAGAACCTTCCACTGTTGATCGGATTTAATCTCGCCCCAGGCGACCTTGTCCATCGGGAAGCCTTCGTAATATTGCAGCGTGAAGGCATCAACCAGCGAATTCCCGACCTTCAGCGGCCCCGAAACCCCAGGCTCCTGCTGGTATTTCGCGCTAAACGTATCTTTGGCATCGGTCAGGGAACACTGCTGTTTTTCTTTGCAGGACGGAGAGTCTTTATAGTCGGTCATTTGCTCAAGCAACTGATAGCTGTCGTTGAGCTGCATTTGGCTACGCTCTTTCTCCATTGCCTGAACCGCCTGCTGGCTGAAGGCGGCGGAATCATCGGTGATCACCGGGTTAAAGGTGGGATCCATGGTGCCCATTTTTTCCTGATGATGGACCGGGACGTCGCAACCCGGGAAAGCACCGGTGACAAAGAACTGCGCCGTCGCGACCGTACGCTGCAGGCTGTTAGCATAGGTATAGACCGTACCCGGCGCCGGACATTCGCCCGATTTCACCATCCCCTGCTCTGCCAGCCACTCTCGCATATAGTGGCCCATATAGATTTCCAGCACGCCGCCTTTGGTGGTCAGTTGTCCGCCGGGGACATCCCATTCTGGCCATTGTTTGGGGGTGGACTGCTCAAGAACACTGCCATTATTGGCTAAAGGTGCGCGTAAGTTATGCCGACTCATCATCAATACTTGCTGAAGCTGATAGCCTTCCGGCGCGGTCTGCGCCTGCGCGGCGGTTGACATTAATACAGCCCCTGCCACGGCTGCGGCGATTAACGATTTATTCATCCCTACGACCTCTTGTTGTTATCAATCACAACAGAGTGTGACAGAAATATGACATATTTCCCGGAACGCTTTCGCAAAACGAACCATCTACGGTGTCGTTTTAATACCGAACTCGGTTTCTAATTTGCGAATGCCAAGCGGGGTGAAAGTGACGCGGCGACCACTCAGCTCCGTTTTTATCCATCGTTTTTCAATCAGCCAGCGTAGCAGCGATGCGCCAAGCACGCCGCCGGGATGGTAACGTCGTTCACTCCAGTCCAGACAACCGCAGGTTAATTTCCGCCGCGATGCGCTCGCAGCAAGGACAATCCCCATTTGTGCCAGTTTTTCCTGCCCAAGAGAGGTCAGCGTTTCACCATCCGGCGTTAACCACTGACGGGAAACCAGCCTATCGAACAGCCTCACCGCCACCTCGCCAGCGAGATGATCGTAGCAGGTTCGGGCATGTCGTAAGCCTGGCGGCGTCGTGATTTTTCGTGGCGTAGATGTAGCCCACGCCACGCCCATCAGGCGCTCCAGCAGTTCAGCGATATCGGAGCCTGCAAGGCGAAAATAACGATGCCTGCCCTGCGCGAGCGCCACAACAAAACGTTGTTCGCACAGACGCGCCAGATGCGCACTGGCGGTTGACGCTGACACATCCGCCACTGCGCTGAGCTCGGTCGCGGTCCAGGCGCGGCCATCCATCAGGGCGCACAACATTCGCGAGCGCGATTTATCGGCCATCGCCGCCGCGGTGAGCGCCATTCGCGACTCCAGAGCACCCTCTTCCTCACTTAACATCACTGATGCCATAGCGACCTCTTTGACCCTGAATGTCTGAATTAACGATGCCATGAATGCGTTCTAAAGTCACCGCACAGGTCACACCGCACGCAGCATCATCTCGATACCCAACCCGACCAAACAAAACAGAAAACAGCGTTTAAACACGAGCGGAGAAATAACCCGTCGTACACGGGTTCCTAACCACTGACCAATCAGCGCAGGAACAATGGCCAAAGCCGATAAGCTCAACGACTGTACGGGCAGCGCGTTGTGCCACCACAGACCAAGCGCCAAAGCCAATGTCGAAAACGTAAAAGAGATCCCGAGCGCCTGAACCAGCTCATCTTTCTCAAAACCCAATGACTGGATCCAGGGCACGGCGGGCATCACAAATACACCGGTTCCGCCAGTCAATAAGCCAGTAACAAATCCTATGACGAGGGAGTACGGTTTTTCATGCTGCGGAGCCACTGCGATTTTCTTTCCGGCCAGCGTCCAGATAGCGTAAGCCACCAGCGCCACGCCGAGCGCAAACTGGGTACGGGTGGTATCGCCGCCGGTAATCCAGGCGCTGGCAAACAGTGTCGCCACCACCACCGTCAATAACATTGGCCACAGTCGTTTGACTAATTGACGCGTATTTCCGCCACCGCCAAACTGAAACAGATTGCTAATCAGCGAAGGCAACAGCAGCATGGCCGCCGCCGCAACCGGCGAAATAAGCGATCCGAGGATCCCCATAGCCACGGTGGGCAATCCCATACCAGTGACGCCTTTTACCATCCCTGCGAGGACAAACGTGGCGGCAATCATCATCACCAGAGCGGGCCCAAACGCTAACGAACTCGTCATGTTGCACTTTCCTGAAAAAGAGAAGATGACCCATTCTGGACGTTAATCGCGGCGCTCGCTTCGCCAGGCAACGAAATATGTCTTCCCGCTTACGGGTAATAATATAAAAAATGCCGGGTTTCCCCGGCACATTATCAGAACGTTTTGGCCCACCACAGCCGCAGCTTCATGCCCCAGTAGCTGGTCCAGCCGCTGGTTGTTGACACCACCCGACCTTGTGACACTACCACCAGCGTGGGCGTGACGCTAATCGCCCAACTGCGGGAAATTGCCCCGTTCGCATCATTGATGACCGGAAAGTCCACGCCTTTACGCGACAGCCAACGAGACACCTCAGCTTCACTGCCGGAGCGTAACGCAATGGTCATCACGTTTTCCCCTTCCGAACGCAGCCTGGCGACTTCCGGCGTCGTGAAGCGGCAAACGCCGCACCAGCTCGCCCAGAAATAAAGCAGCACCGGCTCGTCTTTGCTGAGCGCCGCCAGCGTGACGGTTTCACCATCCAGCGTTTGCAAAGGCGTGCTGTCAAAAGAGCCAGGGAGCTGCGGCGCGCGCCAGACATCCATCAGCAGCATCGCCCCTGCCAACAGCGCCAGTAAGATCAGCCCTTCGCGCAGCCAGCGGCGCAGTTTACTGAGCATTGGCCGCCGCCAGCTTTTCTTTAACCACTTCCTCAAGGGTTTCCCACGGCACCGCACCGGGAATAAGCTCATCACCAATAATCGTTGCGGGGGTTCCCTGCACGCCCACCAGTCGCGCCAGTTGCAGGTTAGTGCTTAGCGTTTCAGCGCTTTGGGCATCCAGCGTCACCGGACTGGCTCCCGATTTTTCCTGCGCCTGTTTGATACTGACGTCGGTATGGTAACCCTTTTTCTGCATCAGTTTTTCATGTAGCGCCAGAAACTGCTGCGGATGCTCAAGCCAGGTAGTCAGCACGGTCCGCGCCGCCAGTTCCGAACTTTCCCCTTTAAACGGCAGCGGTTTAATCACTACCGCCACGTCAGGATATTTCTGCACAATTTTTTCCAGCATGGGATCCAGTTGCTTGCAGTACGGGCAGTTGTAATCGGTGAAGTTTATCAGGGTCAGTTTCGCCTGCTTAGCGCCAATCCGCGGGCTGTTGGGATCGTTAAACAGGGCCTCCTGGATTAATGCTTCAATTTGCTTTTCCTGTTCCGGTGTAAACGGTGCAGGTTCTTTAGCTACGCTGACGGCAGAAAACAGGGTTAACAGCAGAACAATCATTATTTTCATGGAGTTACTCCTTTGGCGTCGGTCAACGTTTGCAATACCGCATCGCGGGTTAACAACGTTGGTAACGCCTGGCCTTCCGGCAGACCGGGGCCATAAATTTGGTTATACGGCACAGCAACCTGGCCGCGTTTTTTCAGAAATTCGGTGATGGCTTCAGAAGGGAGCGTCCAGTCGCCGCGCAGCGCCACTACATCCGGCTGTTGCAAAGCGGCCTGTACGTCATCTTTATGCAACACGTTGTATTTGTTTACCTTACAAGTGATGCACCAGTCGGCAGTGACGTCAATAAACACACGCTTATGTTGCGCCAGCGCATCCTCAATCGCCTGCTCGCTAAGCGGTTGCCAGTTCACGCTTTCTTTAGCGCTAGCGTGTCCAGCCAGCCCTAAATGCGGGAGCAGCAACGTCGCAAGCCAGATAGCCGAACCCAGCATCATGACACCGAGAAGACGCCGCAAAATATTCATCCAGCGTCCCGGACGCGGCAAACGCAGCGCCAGACCGGGACGCAGAGCCACCAGCAGCCACGGTAAGCTCATCCCCAGACCAAGTGCGATAAACAGTCCCCACAACGTTGGCAGCGAAGCGGTCAATGCCACCGCTACCGCTGTTCCGAGAAACGGGGCGCTGCACGGCGTGGCGAGCAGGGTCGCAAATGCGCCTTGCCAGAAATGTCCCGACAAGCCGTTGCCACCGTGAGTCGCCAGCGTGGTGGTCATCGCCGAAGGCAGGCGGAATTCAAACCACCCGAACAGGCTGGCGCTGAACGTCAGCATCACCACGACCATGACGCCAATGAACCACGGGTTCTGAAACTGGATCCCCCAGCCCAGCGCCTGATTGGTTAAACGTAGCACTGTCATCAATAGCGCCAGGGCCATAAAGGAGGCCAGGATCCCGGCTACCGATGCGAGGAATTGACGGCGGATCTGGCGACGGCTTTTTTCCTCAACCAGCAAAATAGAGCCCAGTTTCATGCCGAGAACCGGTAACACACAGGGCATCAGGTTGAGGATTAAACCGCCCAGCAGCGCCATTAGCACCACCTGCCACAATGGGAGTGAGGCGTTCTCAATAACCGGGGCTTCGCCAATCGCAAGACGACTTTCCTGGGCAACACCGTTATCTGCCAGCACCAGCGTGACCGACTTACCGCGTAAATCCGGCGCGCCTTCCCCCCAACCGTCATGAACGGGTACCGTGGCGCGTAACGTCTCACCTGCGACGTGAATTTGCGGCATGCCAAAATCAGCATCATCAACGGCGTCCAGATACAGCCCAGGCGCAGTCCAGCCTCCCGCGCGGTGAGCCTCGACGACCAGCTCGCCGGCCCGTGCGCCAGCGCGCAAAGTATCGGTCAGGCCGCTGGCAAGCGGGATCTGCCCCATTGCCTGCGCATAGTCATGCGCAAAAGTCGGGTCCTGGGTCGTGGAGGTCACGGAAAAAGGAAAATCCGTCAACAGGCAAACGTTGCTACAGGTGGATAGCGTCAAAACACCGCTAAGCGTGGCGGGCGATCTGCCGCGCACAACCATCGGGAATGTCACATTATCGTGATAGCCCTGGGTCGTGATATTAGCGACCTCAAAGCGTGCAGGGGTTGGCCAGAACCAGTCGACCGCAGGCATTTCCCCTTGCCAGGCGATAGATGGCGCGACGCCTCCCTCGCCCGGCGAACGCCAGTAGGTTTTCCAGCCGTCCTCCAGTTTAACATCCAGCAACAGACGAGTTTCGCCGCCTGAGGACGTATCAGCGCGTAACCGCACGCTGGCGTGATCGTTATCGGGTGAACGCAGCCAGCCGGGTTCAGCCGCCCAGGCTACGGGCAGCCATAGCAATAACAGACAGAGCAGCGCCTGCCTGAAAACAGTCATCATATATTTTCTCCGTGAATAATTATCTAACAGTCAGCAACGGCTGTTCTGTCATTCACGGAAGACGCAAAATCGCAGATGTACCCTTAGCGTGGGCGGCGAGATGGCTCGCGGTGGGAAAAAAGGCAGACGAAACGCCCGCACTGGCGCCAGCAGCGACAGTAGCAGACACAGCACCAGAATAGCGCCTTCGAACAGTACCGGGGGCGCCGCCAGTAATGACTTCGCGCTCAGTTCACAAGGGGTAACAGACGAGGCCTCATCGGTCTGCGCTTGTGCGCTTACGACAACGCTTGTGGCAACGGTGTCCATCTGCAACGCGTGCAGGCCCGCCATGCGTTGTGCGGTACAAACCATCACCACAACACATGCCAGACAGAGGAACCACCATCCCATCCGTTGACGTTTCGCCATTATACCCTCACTGATTGATGCGAGTTATCTTAACCACTCACCAGGTTTTGGCAACCTTTGCGCTGTAAAGTTATGTCCTGTCATCAGCAGGATATACCGCGATTTCAATCAGATTGAGATCGGGATCTCTGACATAAACCGAGCGAATCGGTCCCATCGCACCGGTTCGTGCAACCGGTCCCTCAACAATATCTACCCCGTGCGTTTGAAACGTGGCTATCACCTCTTCCAGCGCACGCGTGGTGATAAAACACAAATCCAGCGCCCCCGGCGTTGGCGCGTAAGCTTTGGGTTCAAACTCTTTTCCCCGAATGTGGAGGTTAATTTTCTGATTGCCAAAGACGAAGGCTTTCCTCCCTTGCGCGAAGGTTTCCAGCCTCATCCCTAAAAGTTCGACATAAAAACGAACGCATGCCTCTTCATTATTGGAGGTCAATACCAGATGATCCAGGTGGTCAATCATAGCGATATCCATTTTGGTTGCTCATCACTGACACTTACCCTATTCATTCAAACGCTACAAGAAAAAGAAAATCTTACGGCTGCGTTGACAGAACATAGCGCAACGCGTTGCTGCTCACGTTTTATAAATCAAATGATAATTAATCATATTTCCGTTTTTATTTATTACAATATAACATTGCCAAAGTAATTACGAAAATATCACGGAAGTGATCATTCACTATTTACGAAGAGTACCAAAGGATATTCCCATAACAGTACATAAATACTGTCCGCTACGTATTGATGCGTAAATGAAAGTAAGGGTCAGCGCATTTTTAGGTGATTATCGTATTATAGCCCGACGCAATGAAGATCGTATTCATTCGCAGAAAATTTGTTTATTGAATGTTATTTAGAGTATATGGAAATGAAAAAATATTTATTACCCCTGATTGGGTTACTTTTTACCGTTAGCGCTCAGGCAGCACCATTTACCGACGGCAAAGAGTTTATCTCACTGGAAAAACCCGTCGCTTCAGCCCCGGCAGCGCTGAAGTTTTTCTCATTCTATTGTCCTTCCTGCTATCAGTACGATGAAGTTTTTGAAATCACTGATAACGTGAAAAAAGTTTTGCCTGCTGACGTCAAACTCACCGAATACCACGTCGACTTTTTAGGCCCTCTGGGGCAAGACATGACGCACGCCTGGTCCGTCGCCATGCTGTTGAACGTGCAAGATAAAGTTAAACCGTTGCTTTTTGATGCCGTGCAGAAAAAACAAACCATTAAATCGGCGGACGATATACGTAACGTATTTATCAGCGCGGGCGTCAGTGCCAGTGATTATGATGCTGCATGGAATAGTTTTGCCGTGAAATCACTAACCGCCAAACAGCAAGAAATGGCTAAAGCCGTAGATTTAACCGGTGTGCCCGCCATTTTTATCAACGGTAAATATATGATCAATCCGAAAGGACTGAAATCTGATGACCTTAACGCGTTCGTACAAAACTATGCTGATACGGTCCGCTTCCTGATCACTAAATCCTGATGTTTAGCTAATCTCACTATTCGCACCACACAACAGACGCCATAACGTTAAAAAGCGCTGTTGGTGGTGCAATGCCCGCATCGTTTATAGCAATATCCTCCCTTCCCGGTTGGCATTCTCCGTTATCAGGATTACCCTAAACTTAGCGGTGATACCTGTTGTCAGGGTTCACCTTCTGCAAGTGTTGATTTACACGAGAGAACGCTATGGAATTAAAGGATTATTACGCCATTATGGGCGTGAAACCGACAGACGATCTCAAGACAATCAAGACCGCCTATCGTCGACTCGCCCGTAAATATCATCCTGATGTCAGCAAAGAGACTGACGCGGAGGCCCGGTTTAAAGAGGTTGCTGAAGCCTGGGAAGTCCTGAGTGATGAACAGCGACGCGCCGAGTACGACCAGTTGTGGCAGCACCGCAACGACCCACAGTTCAACCGTCAATTCCAACAAGGAGAGAATCAACGCTATAACGCCGAAGATTTCGACGATATCTTCTCCTCCATTTTTGGTCAGCATGCGCAACAGTCTCGCCAGCGTCATGCCAGCCGCGGGCACGATATTGAAATTGAAGTCGCCGTATTCCTCGAAGAAACGCTTACTGAGCATAGCCGCACGATCAGTTACACCCTGCCGGTTTACAATGCGTTCGGCATGGTCGAACGTGAAATTCCTAAAACGTTGAATGTGAAAATTCCGGCTGGCGTCGGTAACGGTCAGCGTATTCGTCTGAAAGGCCAGGGCACCCCCGGTGAAAACGGTGGGCCAAATGGTGATTTGTGGCTGGTGATTCATATCGCGCCACATCCGCTGTTCGATATCGTTAATCAGGATCTGGAAGTGGTCGTTCCCCTGGCGCCGTGGGAAGCCGCGCTGGGCGCGAAAGTAACCGTTCCGACGTTAAAAGAGAGCATCCTGCTGACCATTCCTGCGGGCAGCCAGGCCGGGCAGCGGTTACGCATTAAGGGCAAAGGTCTGGTAAGTAAAAAACATACCGGCGATTTGTATGCGGTGATCAAAATCGTCATGCCGCCGAAACCTGACGACGCCAGCGCCGCCCTGTGGCAGCAGTTGGCGGATGCACAAAAGACCTTTGATCCGCGCAAAGAGTGGGGGAAAGCATAATGGCTAACGTCACCGTCACCTTTACCATTACCGAGTTTTGTCTGTACACCGGTGTGTCAGAAGAAGAGCTACATGAGATTGTCGGCTTAGGGGTGATAGAACCTCATGAAGACGAGACTTTTGACGATCATGCGCTGAACGTCATGCGTCGCGCGATACGCCTGCGTCAGGAGCTGGAACTTGACTGGCCGGGAATTGCCGTTGCGCTGACATTGCTGGAAGAGAACGCTCAACTGCGGCAGGAAAACCGCCTGCTGCGCCAGCGATTGTCTCGTTTTATCAGCCATCCTTAATGTGTCAAGGCCAGCATGGTGCTGGCCCTTTTATTATCCGCAACCCGCTCTTAATGACATTGCGCAGCAGATGGCATACAGTCAGCGATAAGAATTATCTCAAACAATAAGACGTTGAGCCATGCAGCTTAAGCCCCTCACAAAAGGTCGTTTTCACAATATCTGGCAGCAAGATGATGCCTTAATTGAGAAGATATTCCAGGAGTTGCTCTCTGAAACACAGATTATCCAGGAAGATGACTATCTTTACCGCCAGGGACAGGTAGTCGATCGACTAATCATGGTGCAGTCAGGGAGAATTTCTCTGCGTTATAGCGCGGAGAATGGTCGCCGTTTTCAACTGGGTGCAATGGAATGTGATGAGCAACTGTTTGGCGAAATGGAGTTTTTTACCGGGTATCGTTGCCAGCTTGATATCGTAGCCGAAGAACCGCTGACCGTGGCGGTATGCAACTGTGACCGTCTGGAGGAAGCGCTGAACCGACACCCCAGACTGGCGATATTTTTCGCCAGCGCAATGGCCGTTGATTATCAGGATATGCTGGAAATCTTCCTGCACCGGATGCTCTACCCTATCGTACATAACGTAGCGTATGACCTGTATCGCCAGCATCAGGACAAGCAGCCAATGGATGGTTTTCATAAAAAATACCAGGAAGCTGAGCGATTCGGCACCACCGACCGGGTCTATCGGCGGGCGGTGAAAGCGCTGACGGATGCCGGGCTGGTAACGCGCACGAAGCAAGGACTGGAGATTAAGGATCTGGATGGGCTGCGTAAATTTCTCGGCAATGACATCATTGACTGACACACCAACCCTGGCAAACGGAGCATTGGTGTGTCATTTCAGCGCAATCAGAACTTATAGGTGAGGTTGAAATAGTGACCCAGCCCGGTGGTACGCCCTGCTCCACCGTGGTTTTCCATCAATGCCATGTTGCGGAAATATTTTAAGCCATAACCTACCGCATAATGCTCTGAATGCCAGTAGATGCCGTTATACCATTCAATCGCGTTATTGCTATATAACGGCTGGTTAGCAATCTTGTTCGCGGCGAACTGGTAGTCAAAGTAACCCTGATAGTTCAAATAACTGCCGTTGGCGAACGTATAGAACGGCGTCGACCAGTTGGTCGAGAACATGTAACCATCCCACTTGCCTTCGTTATCCGCACCGTAATTTTCACGTACATAGTGCGCATAAATGTTCATTCCCACCAGACCAAACCACGGCACTTTAACATCCGTGCCAAGACCAACGTAATGCTCAAATAATTCCCGGTCACCAATGTTATTTACCGTTGCGATATAGAATTCGTTAAATGGCCCAACGGATAAATCTTTATTAAAAATGGCGTCGAGGGAAAAACGTGGAGATATCTTGGCAAAGAAGTTATCACCCCCGTGACGATCGTCCTGCTCGCGATCCAAAATATCAAAAAAATCCACATAACCATACAGATCGATAATCCCGGATCGTGCGCCAAACTCCAGCTCAAGATAGGTGTCATTACGAATACCATAAGGCACTTTCGCGTCCACACTTTGCATTAAGTTCATTTGCATCCAGTTAAAATCATTTTTGCGGATGTTGCCATCGGCATAATCAGCCGCAAGCGCTTGCGTACAGCACATCGCAATTACCGCACCCAGAACTGTTTTTTTCATCATTGATTTATTTTTCTTCAGCATTTTCAATTCCTTTGAGCAAGGTTGAGTGTCGCCCCACCAGATAAATGGCGTGACGGCGGGCTATCTAATTAAAGAGGTAAGCGTTATTACTGTGTTTAATTACGTTTGAGTTTTAATGTACCCATCAACATAATAAAGATAATTAAATACAACACCGGTATTGCGTACATGATTTTCTGCAACCCCATAGTTTTTTCCATTAGCGCACTGATCGCCGGACTAAACATGGCGCCAGCACTACCGCTAATTAAAATATAAGAAACGTTCTGGCTACTCGCGCGCTTCACGAAAGAAACCCCGTAGGCAATAAAGGAGTTATACAGCGCTGCGCAGACAAACCCGTAACTATAGGCCAGATAATCAAGCCCGGAGATATTTTCCTTCGTGACAATGATGGTGGTAATAACGCAAGCTAACAAAATAATGCTAAGCAAGAAATAATGTATCTTTACGCGGGAAACAATAACGGTTGAGACTAACGCGCCGACCAGCGCAGCACCCCAGTATTGCGTAATAATATTACCTGCTTCTTCGAAGGGAATACCAAATTTGTTCTTCACAAATAATGGTGCCCAGGTCAGGAAGGTATACAGCGCCAACATACCTAAGAACAGGCCAATGCCTCCGCTGATAATCCCTGGATTCCACTCGGATTTCACCGGGTCTGCGCTATCCGCTGCAGGAGCCGTTTCACAGGCGGTAAAGCGGGTGAGAGCCACAACGCCCAACGTGAGTAAGGCCACTATGCCTACGCTCAGATAGCTGTAACTCCACGACATATTGTGCGTCAGGGCGAAGGTGGTAATCAGCGGGAAAACTACGCCCGCGACGTTAAAGGTGGCGTCCTGCACCACCAGCATCGTACTTTGAATGCGATCCTGCCAAACCGAAACCACGATCGTTCCCGCCACGCACAGACCAATCCCGCCGCAGAAACCCACCAGGGTCATGGCGACCATCACCGGCCATAAGCCAGGGCTTAAGTGCATTGCCAGAGCGCAGAGGAACACTATCGAATAGATAATGAGCGTCATACGCTTAACGCCGATTTTCTCAATCAGGAAAAAGGCGGCGATGGTCCCGGCTAACGCCCCACCGTTAAGCAACGAAAATATCGAGGCGACGGTATTCACATCGGCACTGTAGCGTACTGCAATCGGTTCAATCAGCATACCAAACTGACTGGCAAATCCTGCCATAATAAAATTTGCCAGAAAACTAATCAGCGTAAGTGCTATTTTATTCTTCATATAATGCCATCTCTGATTGGTTCATTTAAATTTTGATGCTAAGCCGTAACAGCTGTATTTAGCGCCAGCTCTATCATATTTTTAAAGGTTAACTGCCGTTCTTCCGCCGTTGTTTCTTCTCCTGTCAGGCAATGATCGGATACGGTTAATATAGCCAACGCTTCAATATTAAACTGATGCGCTAAAGCGTATAACCCTGCCACTTCCATATCCACACCCAGCACACCAAACTTTTCCAGTGCAGGTATTAAATTTTCGTCAGGATCGTAATAAAGATCGCCACTGAAGACATTGCCGACTTTAACGTCAATACCGGCCTTCTGCGCCAATGCCCACGCCTGCTGCAATAATGGGAAATGGGCAGATGTCGCCATCGTGTAGCCCGCGCTACGTTTTAAATTTGTGACGGAATCCGTTCCGGCGGCGATGGCAAGAATAATATCTCGCATTTTGACATGATGTTGTGTTGCCCCCAGACTGCCGACACGAATAATTCGCTGTACACCGAAGTCATGTACCAGTTCATGAGCATAAAGCGTCATTGACGGAATACCCATGCCATGTCCCATCACCGAAACAGGTTGCCCAAAATAAAGACCGGTATAGCCCAGCATATTGCGTACATTGGTGACTTCGCGGTAATCCATTAGATAATTTTCGGCAATAAACTTAGCGCGAAGCGGATCGCCCGGCATAATAACGGTTGGCGCAAAATCACCCGCTTTGGCATTAATATGTGCAGTCATAACAATTCCTGAATTATGGGTATTGAAGATATGCAGGGATTGTAACCAGAGGTTTGCAGAGGATTGAGGACAAAAGTCCTGCTCAGAGGATCGGCCTCTCATTTCTGAGAGTTAGTGTTGCGGGCAGATGGAAAAGCAGAAAACGGCGTCCCCGCCGCGCAGGCAGGGAAAACGCGCAGGACTATCAGGATTTATCGTTCTGTCTGAACAATAGAGCGGTGTAACGAGTATTCAGTTTCCCGCTACGCTTACCATCTGGCCCGAAATAGCAATCGTTTCTACACAGACGCTCGGTGCCAGTCTGGTTAGTCCGGTCGTTGCTGCGTATGCTGACAATGGCAAAACGCTCATCGCTAGCAAGATGCTAACTTTTGTCATCGTGTTGTCCTTATCTCATTTTGCTTTCGCCGGATAACAGTCCCAACAATGACATATTAAACTAAAGAGTTGTAAATATTTCGGTAAGATTAAATTTTTTATATGCTTTTTCTTTTATAGTGCCATTCGATATCAACGTGCTCATTTCAGTGACAAAATTTATAATATCATCACACTTGCTGTTATCAGGTAAATCGGTGTAATTATAGTTCCACCATTTTATTTTTAACAACTGTTCAATAATATCTGACTCAAATCTGTATTTGATAATTTTCGCAGGAACCCCTGCGACAATAGCATATGGAGGCACATCTTTAGTAACAACGGAATTTGCTGCAACAACAGCACCATCACCAATTGAAATACCACCTTTTAAAACGACATCATTGCCAATCCAGACATCATTGCCAATCGTTGTATTTTTAGGCTTTGTAATAAATGGTTTCAATACCCAGTTTTGTCCGAACTCGTTGGCAGCATATTTATCAAACTCGCCATTATAAGTAAGCATATGAGTTGTAAAACGATTCATAGGATGGTTTCCTCCCATGATTTTTACGTTTGATGCAATACTACAAAATCTTCCGATATTTACATTACCCGGAAAATAACAGGTTGGAAATGAAAACGCACCAACGCTAGAAAAACTTTTTACTGGCATTGTGGAATATTGTTCAGCAATAACATCAGCTTCAATTCTAATTTTGTCACCTTTCGAGAACAGTAACAAATTTCTTTCTTTATAAACTTTCTTACCTCTATGATTCAAAAAGATATCGTTATCCATGCAAAATTCATAGTGCTTCCGAGTCCATCTAAAAACAAAAATTTCATTTGTGTCTTCTGAAAAATTATAGAGTCTGGTTTTCATACTGTTATTGTCTGCTTTTATTTGAAAATCTACGATTAGATTAAAGATACTCTAAACCCTAACCTTAATCAACTATTACAGTATGAAATAATACATATTGTAAATCACCTTGTTGTGACATTTACTCTTACCACTCATAATTTAGTTTCTATAATATTCTGCTTAGAGAATGAATACAGATATGTTTTGAGACGTCGTTTTCAAAAACAAAATGTCAGATGCTTTTCTATTAGGGCAATCCAGGTAATGAAGAAAAAAATGCAGCCTCAGTTGCAAATGCCTGGCAGCCCAATAGGATGCAATTCTTTTTTCTGTCCCAAGAAGACGCTGAAAACCTTAGTTCTCGCGACAGCCTGACCTTCTGCGCGAAGAATTTTGTTAAGTTTTTCTGCCTGATTGCACTCTGTGGTGGCCGCCCAAACACCCATTTATAACCCGTAATGAGAATAGCTCCGTATGCAATTGCGAGTCTGTCTCTTACTGCTCAATATTGTTTTTAAAGTGGTCTTATTGTTATTATCATTTTCCGTTCTAAATTTGAGTTATGCTGCCATGATCCCATTTAGGTTTAGTGAGATGACTCCCGCCGATATTCCTGCTGTTCAGTCGTTTCTTGTTGAGCATCTTAATTTATACTTCAATGCCGGTAGAGCCATGCCTTCTGCCGAAGAAGATCTCTTTGATCTCGCACAACAGTATATCTTGCAGGAAAGGAATTCATTGCTTTGCGCGTGGAGTGAAAACCAGGAATTAATCGCTACACTGGCGGTATGTCAATATGATGATCGTATTACTGAACTACGTGGTCGCTATAACTTGTCTGAAACAGCGGAAATTTGTCGTTGCTACGTGGATGAGCGCTACCGCAGACAGGGGATCGGAAGTCAATTGTTTGCTTTAGCTAAGGTATTCTGTCAGCGACATCAATATAAGACTTTATATCTCCATACACATCATTTTTTACCCGGAGGGTATTATTTCTGGTTGCGTAACAATTTTAACGTGATTATGGATATGCAGGATGAGTGGCAATTGGTACATATGGAGAGTACATAAAAAAAAGAGTCAAGCGCTGATATGCGGGATTTTTGATGGTAATCAATATGTTTCATACACAGAAGTTTCAGCATGCGTGTAATTTGATCAATATCAACCAATTCTCATTTAGCTTCCTGTTGTTATTTTCATTTACAACATCGCAGTAACCAACAAAATCATAACTCACTGTATTAAATGGGTATTTTTTTCTACACCACTACCTTTTATCTCTTGCCCTTTATGGTTGACCTTGTTAACAATTGCCGCTAGAGTCGCTTTCGACAGCATTTCATTACATTTTTGTATATGAATAGGAATATGGTGAGAATTATTCAATTCAATTCCATAACTGCCCCCGCAACTGTAGGCGGATGCAGAATATCCCTGTGTGGCTCATAAACCACAGGTCACTGTAAAGTTCATCTTTATGGGAAGGCCGATATTCTGATTACCGTGAGTCAGGAGACCTGCTGTCAAAGGTGTATGCCATTGAGTGGACGGGATGGTCCATGGGATGAATTATTTGACGCAAGCGGTAGTGTATTTATGAATAAGATTTTGGCTGAGTAAAGCTTATTTGCATTTTTTGCATATCTTCATTCTTAAATTTCACGATTCAATGTCATCTATCTTCATGTCTCCTCCCGATATATGGAATGAAATAAGCCATGACCAGACCTTAAGATTCTGGCATCAACGGGACGATGATAATGCACGCTAATTCTACCTTTTACTTCTCTAAAAAAACGCTTCTGGCTATTTTTGGCACGACTGCTCTCCTGCTTACTTCCGGTTTTTCCGAGGCAGCAAAAACCGAATATCCTCTGACGATTAAAAACTGTGGCCGCGATATTACCTTCAATCAGGCACCAACGCGCGTGGCGACGGTGGGTCAGAACAGTACCGAGATTCTCTATTCACTGGGGCTGGCCGATCGCGTCGTGGGTACTTCGCTGTGGTTTGGCCCGGTACTGGAAGCTTATAAAACAGCAAATGAAAAAGTCGCCGTTATCGCGCAAAATATTCCAAGCTTTGAAGGGATCGTGGCGAAAAAACCGGATCTGATCGCCAGTCAGTTTGAGTGGCAAATCGGCCCTGCTGGCACGGTTGCCTCTTACGAACAGTTTAGTGAACTAAAAATTCCCGTTTACACCGCGCCAGCTGACTGTGCGAAAGATAACGAAGATGGTGGTGATGGTGTCCGTAAGGGCATGTTTGATATTGCCATGGTGTATCAGGAAGTCGCCGATCTGGCGAAAATCTTCGATGTTCAGGATAAAGGCGAGGCGCTGATTGCCAGCCTTAAAGCACGTGAAGCCGCAGCGAAAAACAAAATTACCGGAATGGATGAGAATGTTTCCGCCGTGTTCTGGTTCTCAAGCGCCGACCTCCAGCTTGACCCTTACGTTGCCGGGAAGTTTGGTCCGGCGGCATGGATCGCCCAAACGCTGGGAGTGAAGAATGTGATTGATTCTGCTGAAGAGTGGCCAACGGTGGGTTGGGAAACCATCGCAAAAGCGAATCCTTCACTCATTGTGCTCGGTGAGATGAGCCGTCGCCGCTTCCCGGCGGATGACTGGAAGGTCAAGATGGAATACCTCAAGTCCGATCCTGTCGCCAAACTGGTTCCTGCCGTCAAGGAAAACCATCTACCGGTCATTGACGTACAGACCATGAATGCCGGGATCAGAACTATTGATGGTGTGGAAAAACTGGCTGATGCCCTTGTTGAATATGGCTTAGCACATCCGCAGGCTGCTCATTAATCTACGTTTTGCGCTATATCCTCGCACGGTGTAGCGCATCTCCGTTACTCAGGAACGCAGATAATCATGAGTGATTCACGCAGGATGCGTCGCGCTGTTGGTCAGCTTGCGGTGAGAGTCAGTGGGCATGCCGTTTGGGTCAGTGCGCTAATGTGTGGCGTACTGCTGGCGGGGATTTCCATCGGCGAAACGCTTATCCCCTGGCAGCATGTTCTCAGCACGCTGGCAAATCATCTTTTTGATACACACTATCCTGTCGATGCGCTGGATGCAGGGATCGTCTGGAACTACCGCCTGACCCGAGCGCTGGTCTCGGCCAGTTGCGGCGCGTGCCTGGCTGTTTCCGGCGTAGTGTTACAGTCGCTGCTACGCAATGCGCTCGCCGAACCCTATCTACTGGGGATTTCTGCCGGAGCGTCCACCGGAGCGGTGCTGATTGCTCTCACTGGACTTGGGGCTGGCATCATCAGTATGTCATTGGGCGCTTTCATTGGTGCGCTGACGGCATTTCTGTTCGTTGCGCTATTGGCGATGGCCGCTGGCGGTAGACAAGGTGGGGGTGTAACAACCCAAATCATCCTTGCCGGGATCGCCAGCTCCCAGCTTTTCAATGCGATTACATCGCTTATCATCACCCGCTCAGCAAACGCCGAGCAAGCACGCGGTATTATGTTCTGGCTGTTGGGCAATTTGAGCGGTGTACGCTGGCCCGATGTAGTCTTAGCCATTCCTACCGCTCTGGTCGGTATCGCGCTGTGCTTCTGTTATGCCCGCCATCTTGACGCTTTCTCCTTTGGCGCGGAGTCTGCGGCATCGCTGGGCATTCCGGTAAAACGTACCCGTGCAGTACTGATTGCCGCCGTCACCGGCATGACGGCGATTATGGTCTCCATTGTGGGTGCGATCGGCTTTGTCGGTCTGGTGATCCCTCATGCTGCTCGTCTGCTGGTCGGCAACCAGCATCATCGACTGCTGCCGGTTAGTGCGCTTACCGGAGCTATTTTCCTCATTATCGCTGATGTTATTTCCCGCACGTTACTACCCGGTCAGGTACTCCCAATAGGCGTGATCACGGCTCTGGTTGGCGCTCCTGCGTTTTCAATCATTCTGATTAGAGGAAACCAGAACAAATGACGGTGAATCTCGTACAGCCACTCGTTACCTCTGCGCAAGCCGTTATTGAAGCCTGTAATTTGTACTGGAAGGTAAAAGGTAAGACGATTGTTGAAGATATTTCACTCAGCGTAACGCCCGGCGAGTTTGTCGGCATCATCGGTCCCAACGGCTCGGGCAAAACGTCACTGATTTCACTGCTGGCCGGTTTGCTGAAGCCAACTTCCGGGCGTATCACCCTGCAGCAAAAGGCGCTCCAGCATTATTCGCGGCGTCACCTTGCGCAGCGGGTGGCGTTGGTCGAACAACAGGCAGAAACCAGCGAGCGTCTTACCGCTTTACAAGCCGTTTCTCTGGGGCGCACGCCCTGGCTTAGCCTGCTCTCGCCCTGGTCCGCCAAAGATGACGATATCGTGCAAACTATGCTGGAGAAGGTCGATCTCCGTGAATTACAGCACCGATGCTGGCATACCTTTTCCGGGGGAGAAAAACAGCGCCTGCATATCGCCCGGGCGCTGGCGCAGCAGCCGCAGTTGTTACTGATGGATGAACCCACCAACCATCTCGACATTCAACATCAGATTGGCCTGCTTAGTCTGGTTAAACGTGAAAAGCTCACGGTCATTGCCGCTCTGCACGACCTCAATCATGCCGCGATGTTCTGCGATCGCATCATCGTCATGACATCCGGGCATATGGCGATGCAGGGGACTCCTTGCGCCGTGTTTACCCGTGAAAACCTCCATGCCTGGTTTGGTATCGACGCCATTGTTGAACATGAAACAGGCGCTGAAAACTGTTTTATCCGTTATCAAAGACCTGATGAATTTTAAGGAAGAATCGATGAAATATCTCAAACAGAGTCTGAAAATTTTATGTTTACTCGCCCTCGCCTCTTCAACCTTCGCACAAACTCACGACGTTTTGATGAAAAATCGTGGGTCTGCGGGACCAATGGTCTATGAGCCGGATTATCTGGAGATCCAGCCCGGGGATACGGTGAAGTTTATCCGTAAACATAAGAGTCACAACGCGGCTTCAATCGCTGAATTGTCTCCGGCTAACTATCCCGGTTTTATGGGAAAAATAGATGAAGAGATCGAAGTAACTTATGACAATGCCGGATTTTACGGCATCAAATGTACACCACATTACGCTCAGGGCATGGTGATGCTGATAAAGGTTGGAGATGCCAAGTTACCAGCAAGCTATCGGGCATTCAAAGCGCCGGGTATTGCTGATAAGCGCTTTCAGGAAATTTACGCGCGTATCGACAAACGTTAATCCGCGATACTCAGGGAGAAATACGAGGTGACAGAGAATAAACTTGCAGATGGCGAAATCCAGGAACAGCGCCGGGAATGCCTGTGTAAACTGACAAAATTCGTCGGTGCGGCAGGCGTCGCTGCTGCAGTCTGGCCGCTGGTTGCGGCCCTGGGCCCGGATGAGAAGACTCTTGCGGAAAATGAACCGATTGATGTCTCTCTTGCGGGGGTTGCTGCTGGACAAACCGTCAGACGCGTATGGCAGGGAAAGCTGATTCTTATTCACCATCGCACCCAGGATGAGATTATTACTGCCAGAAGTGCCGACTGGCATACGCTTATCGACCCACAACCGGACAGCGAGAGGGTCTCTGCTACTCATCCTCAATGGCTGGTGGTTCAAGGGTATTGTCCACATGCCGGGTGCGTACCCAACGCCCGACCAGGAGGGGTGGGTTGGATCTGTCCGTGCCACGGCTCAGAGTTTGATACCTCCGGGCGCGTGACGCGCGGCCCCGCGACGACCAACCTGGCAATCCCGGACTACGTTATTCATTCGGATGGTCAGGCCGTGCGTATCGGCACGAAGGAAGCCTGAAATGAGGAGTGAGCGCGTCTATTCGCTTCGCTGGCGTATCCCGTTTCCTCGCTCGATTGCCGGACTCTGGGTATTCGCAATCGGCGCCATCCTGCTGGTTATACTCGGTGTGCAGATCCTTACGGGTATTGTGCTGGCAATGTTTTACGTGCCGACGGCCGAGCTGGCATTTGACTCCATTATTCATATTATGCGTGCGGTTCGCCATGGAGAACTGTTACGCAACATGCATGCTATTGGCGCGTCGCTCTTTTTCTTTGCCTGTTATCTGCATATTTTTCGTGGCATGTACTACAGCGTTTACCGCAAGCCCTGGACGACAATGTGGATGATTAGCGTTACGCTGTATATCCTGCTGATGATGACCGCATTTCTTGGTTATAGCCTTATCTGGGGGCAAAAAAGCTACTGGGCGGCCACGGTAATTACCCGCTTTGCCCAGGCCATTCCGCTGGTGGGTGATACCCTTTACGCATATTTAGTCGGCAGCCATACTCCGGGAACGCCGATGCTTGGCCGCTTTTTTGTTCTCCACTTTATTCTTCCCTTTGTGATTGTCGGAGCAACGGTTTTTCATATTCGCACCGTACAGTCGGCGTTTGCGCAGGCGATGAAAAAGAGGTTTAGCGAGAAAGAGTCCAGGAGCCTGCTGTTCGATTACAAAATTACCGATCTTGATGTCATCAAAATCATCCTTTTTTTGATGATCTTCGCCTGGTTCTTATTCTTCGCGCCGCACTATCTGAGCAGCGCCGATAATTTTATTCCTGCGGATCCAACAGTTACACCCGCGATTGTTGCGCCGGAATGGTATTTTCTTCCCTTCTTCTCCATTTTGCGTTGCTTCCCAAATTAATTCGTTGGCTTAGCCGCAATGTGCAGCTCGGTACTGATTTTCTATTTCCTTCCCTGGCTTGATACTTCCCGGGCTCGTTTTCGCCATTACAGCAAACTGGTTAAATGCGGATTCTGGCTGTGGGTCATTAATGCCTGCTTTTTAGGCTGGTTAGGGTCGAAAGCACTGGTTGGCCCCGATCTTATTGACGGTTTCCGTAACGAAGAGGGCTGGATCCGTGCCGCATCGCAGCTTTCGACTCTGATTTGGTTTGCCTGGTTTTTAATCGTATTACCTTGCCGTCGTTTTCTGGAAAAGCAGGATTGATGATGAAACAACTATTGAAAATCAGCATTCTGTCCTTTTCTCTGTTGGGACTGGGTTCCTCCTATGCGCAGGAAGCCACGCCTGAACGGCAGGAATGGAGCTTCAGCGGTATCAATGGCCAGTATGATAAAGCGCAGCTTCGGCGTGGCCTGCAGGTTTATGAAGAGAAGTGTCGCGCCTGTCACGGCATAAAGCACCTTAGCTTTCGGTCGTTGACCAGGCCCGGCGGTCCGGAACTCACGGCTGAAGAAGCAAGAAGTATCGCCAGCGGCTATCAGTTTCCTGAGCTTCAGGATGACGGCCAGATTGGTGAGCGAGACGGGACGCTAAATGACAGCTTCATCTCGCCGTATCTAAACGAGCAGGAAGCACGATACCTTAACAATGGCGCTTCTCCCGTTGACCTGAGCTATATCGTGCGTGCCCGCTCATACGATCGCGGATTCCCGCAATTTCTGTTGGATGCTTTTCAGCCCTACACGGACCAGGGAGCAGATTACGTCTACGCACTGCTAACCGGTTATCAACCTGCCGATCCCGAACTGAAGGCTAATCGCTATTTTCCCGGTGGCGTGATTAACATGCCGAAACCGCTGACCAGCGGAGAGATTCAATGGCGCCCGGCGTCGCTACAAGCTGAAACGGAGGAGCAATATGCCAGGGATGTTACCGCCTTTCTGGCATGGGCGGCCGACCCAACGCTCGCAGAACGAAGACAGCATGGATATTACGTTATGGGCTACCTGACCTTTATGCTGGGGCTGCTATGGATATTACGACGAATGAAAAGACGTTCGCTCATGTAGGCATTGCCAGATATGAAGATGATTCAGTTCGTCAGCTTTCCGCCGGGCAGCAGCGCTGAGTTGCCCTTGCGCGACTAAGGCTGGAGAAAGATGGCATGACATAAACTGCACAAAACGAAAAAACCCCGAGCTATTAAATAGCTCGGGGTTTATGTTTGGCGGAAGCGTAGTCCGCCATGTTAGTGTCCGTCTAACTCTAAATAAACACTAATTTTTAGATATAAAACAATATGTTGTCATTATTTAGTGTTCGGTAATGTATTGCTAAACGGTCTAAAATCTGTCATTTTATGCACCACCTAATGCACCACGATGAAATCCTACTTATGCCAAAGAAAGCTAAAGAACTGTCTGCACTGGCTGTTTCTAAACTTAAGGCCGATGCAGAATATTACGTTGGTGGCGCTGATGGCCTATACCTTCGGATTATCGGACGCTCACGCGTGTGGGGCTTGCGTATTGTAATGGGAACCCGCATCAATAAAGCAGGTAAAACAGTTCCCCGCCGCCTTAACATGGGGTTAGGCCCCTATCCCGAAATTTCGTTGTCAGAAGCGCGCGATAAGGCGCGTGAACTCCGTAAGCAGATCCGTAATGGCATTGATCCCCTTGCAGAAAAACACGCTCGAAAAGCGGCTCAAGAAGCTCTGGCACGTAAGCAAATGACATTTCGTGAATGCGCTGAAGCCGTGATAGAAATCAAAAATAGCGAGCTTAAGAATAAAAAGCATGTGGCGCAGTGGCGATCGACACTGGAAACCTATGCCTACCCGTTCATTGGGCAAAAAGTGATTGGTGAAATCACAAAAGTTGATCTTCTGGCAATACTAGAGCCGATTTGGTTAACCAAGAATGAGACGGCTAGCCGTCTTCGTGGTCGTATTGAAGCCATCATCGATTACGCAAAGGCTAAAGAGTATTTTGAAGGTGATAACCCAGCTGCATGGAAAGGAATGCTTAAACCCCTCCTCCCCTTACCAAGCAAAGTACAAGAGCAAAAACACCATGCGTCATTACCTTATAAAGAAATCAGCTCTTTTATGTCTGAATTGCGCAAACGTAAAGGAATCTCAGCCCGCGCATTGGAGTTTTCTATTCTGACGGCTTCTCGCTCTGGTGAAGTTCGTGGCGCAGAGTGGTCAGAGATCGATCTGAAAGGAAAAACATGGACGATTCCCG
The DNA here is from genome assembly GCF_030336805.1 of Citrobacter sp. Cb023. NCBI lineage: Bacteria > Pseudomonadati > Pseudomonadota > Gammaproteobacteria > Enterobacterales > Enterobacteriaceae > Citrobacter > Citrobacter sp. Cb023. The sequence goes on from NZ_JAOWCV010000038.1 coordinate 399,149, forward strand.
CCAGTCGTATGAAAGCAGCAAAAGAACATCGGGTTCCCCTATCTGATGCTGCTGTTGCTCTGTTAAAAGATTTACCACGATTAGAAGATAACAATCATGTATTCCCCGCCCCTCGCGCTGAAACCCTTTCTGATATGTCATTATTGGCTGTATTGAAACGAATGGGCCATAGTGGCTTAACTCAGCATGGTTTCCGTTCTACTTTCCGTGAGTGGGCTGGTGAAGCAACGGACTATCAACGTGAGGTTATTGAACATGCGTTGGCGCACCAGTTGGCAGATAAGGCCGAGGCAGCGTATCAGCGTGGGACGTTATGGCCTAAACGGGTGGCGTTGATGGATGATTGGTCGGGGTATTGCACAGCATAGTCTCCGATTGTGTTCAGAATGAATGGTACAAACAGTATTCTTGTTTTGCAAAATCATGTTTTCATAAGATAATACAGAGATAATATTTTTATTTACAAAGAGAAAACCTGAATATAAGCGCACAAAGTGGTTCAATTCTAACTCTTGTGGGGAAATGGGAGTATCCTTTGACAACAGACAGCATGATTACATTGATCGGTACAGTAGTTACCTTGGGCGGAGCAGGCATAACCATTTGGCAGTCTAAAGAAGCCCGTAACTATAAAAACCAATTAAAATTCGATGTCAGGAAGATCAACTTAACAAACGTATCTGAGCGTTTGAAGCGAGCACAAGACGAAATAAGACGCCTTCCTACATCCTTGCAAGGTATTCAGAGGGGAACGAAACCCAGTGATCTGATTCACAAAACAAAAGAGTATTTCGATATTGCTTTAGGAACTCTTGACGCAAAAGGCCCAGATGCTGATATCCGCCAACTTCTCGTTGAGGCACAAAAAAAACTTAACTCTTACGAAACAGGTTGGCATTCAGGCACTCCAAACCCGCAAGATGTTCATGATCTACAAGCAAAGATTCAAGATGCGATATCTGCGATGAATTCTACAATTTACAAAATGGAGGGGAAAGCATGAACTTAAATGAAATCTCTAAAGAAATCGAAAAATTAAAATACCATATTAGAATTCTTGGGGAGTCTATCGATTACCACAATCATCCTGTTGAGTCACTAATTTTGTCAATGGATTGGGATGAAAAAGATATTAATCGCGCCCATGATATATTTGAAAAATATGACGAGAAGATAAACAGTGATGAAGAAGTAGAATGGTATGATTTTGAAAATGAATTAAAAGACGAATTCAGCATTGGATACCAAACAGTAAAACAAATTGTCCTTGCATTTTACAACAACCACCAGTGGACGGATGTTTGTTATCAGTATGCGATGAGTTTCGAACCTAACACTCCTGTTGAGTTCCATCAAATTACTCGCCACAATAAATGATCACCCCTCCGGTAGCAGACTTAGATTGCTACCGGAGGGATACAACAACGGATTTTAAATACATTAAAACTTAAAAATATAAAACTCTTAATTTTTATTAACTATAAATATAACTCAGTACACAGACAGATAGCCAATATGATATTGATTCATATCATATGTGACAGAGAAATTTATATACACCATTTTATAAAACGCCGAATCTATATTACAATCAATTAGTAAAGCTGTGTTAGTAAATTAATTTAAGGATGGGCATATGTATAATAAAAAACGAATGGCTTGGTGCGCATATAAAAAAGGTTATCATACAGGAGAAAGCATAAAATGGTTTTCATATTTTCACTCAATACTTACTGGAGCTTGCTTTACCTTTTTTATTGGCCTTTTTAGTGCTGGGCCTGATAATATTTCCAATAATTCACCATTGTGGTGGGCTACCTTAGGTTTCGCAATATCAACTTTACTAAACACTTGTTTTTCTCTTTTTTACTTATTCGCAAGCGATGAAAGGGAACTCATTTTTGATATACACTCATATAGTTTGACCGGAAATTTATTAATTAACACTGCATTATTTCTGCCTGTTATTTCATTCATTACATTACTTTTTTACTATTCTATGCATATTGGAGTTATTATTCTATTTACTATAGCCATTATTTTTCTGATTATAAATAGAATATTTTATGAGATAAAATCATCAAAGGATAAAATAGAAAAAAGAAAAACATGGCTTATTGATAATGAGAAATTTGATGATTATCATAAAATTTGTGAGGAGTATAATTTTCCTATTCTCACACCAGAAGAAGAGATGCAGAGGATTATTGATTTTTATCTCCACATTAAAGTTTTTGAAGTTATAAAAAAATTTCAAAACAGCATCAATCAGAACAACAATATGGCCAATATTGAATTTTTTAGAAATGAATTATTGAATGTTATTCATGAAGCATATAATATTAAGAATTCAAATCATGAAAAATTATTAATAAAAATAAAGTCGTTAATTTTATTAACTATACCCGAAGACAATGAAATAAAAATTGATACAATCTCAGAAGAATTAATAAAAACAAATATATATATAAATAGCAAACTTAATTATTTAAAATAATTATTCTACCCAGCATAAAAGCAGGCCATTTATTGCCTGCTTTTATTATTTTCAAAGCGCGTAGATTTACTTCATCCAAAAGAAAACCGCTCATGTTATTGACATGCATATAACCTTCTGTAATTACTATAACGGTGATCACTCTTACCACCACTACAACGTTGTTCATCATATTGAGCGATTAATGTTCCAGATAAATAACCGTACTTCGAGCTATATGGTGATCCTGAACAAGAACATCCACCCGTATCGCTATTTGGTATCACACATTTATATCCTGATACTTGGTCTGTAATCGTAATAAAAATACCTTTTAAACCATTACCACTTGCTGTTTGCCACTTACCACTGATACAGGATAAAACCTTACCTGAGCTGTCTCGGCCCACTAAACCATTAGGCGTACATTTCGCATTCAGCGTTGCCTGACCGTTCAAATGAAGATACTCACCGACCTTTATCCTCCCGGCTGATTCAATTGTTCCATTGGATTTTATCGTTCCGGCTGTAAGATTGCCTGACGCAAAAATATTACCTGCGCTGTTCATATAAGCATTAACCGTTTTCCCGGTTCCGGCCCCGACCGTTCCAGACGCATACAAATCATAAGTGCGAACACCTCCAGCCCATCCTGACGGTAGATCGTTTGGATTGAGTCCGTTGGTTGCTATACGTCCTCCGAACTTAGCCAGCCCGGTTGTAGAAAGTGTGTTGAGATAGGTATCAGATTTTACTTTCAGGTTATTGTTGATGTTCACCTGCCCGTTAAGCGTTGAGGTTCCACCAACAGCAAGATCTGATCCGATAGCAGCGTTTCCTGTTGTTTTCAAACTACCGGTGCTGGTTGTTCCCGATGCCGTTATGTCTTGGATATTTTTGATGCTCTTACCGCCAAGGTTCAGATCCCCGGTCATAGGCAATGTTCCATCACGACGCAGGTAAACAGAATACATAGAAGAGTTATAGCCCACGCGGTAGGCCAACAACCCATATACGTGGATTTTTGCGCGTTGGTTCCGGTATAGCCTACGGGCAACGGTTAACCGCCTCACCAAGCTGTTTTATTTGTGTTCCGACATTTTCCGCCATAACCGTTTCCTGATTATTTCTCATATCCTGAAACTTCATAAAAGCAATAAGACCACCAACACCCAACACGATGATAACCTCTAATAAGGTAAATCCTTTTTTCTTTATCATAATTATCTCTCCCATTTTAAAAATATGACCAGAAAAGGGCTAGCGCCCTTTTCATTAAATAGATGTGAATACCAATGTATTACTTGTAGCGTTAGAACATGCTGAAGCGGTTGCCGCAACATCCAGCGTTCCACCGGCAGCTTTAACCACCTTCGTTCCGACCGTAGCAATATAAAAATTACCTGCTGCTGCGGTCGCAATCTTCACACACTCCGCTGCTGGCACATTGCTATAGGTAATGGTAAAAGAAGAGCCAGCCGCTGATGATGGCCCTGTAGCCGCAGCCGCCAGCGTGACATTCCCTTTGAATGCGTTAATGGGCTTTGCTGTATTACCTGTTCCACTCAACATATTGTCAGGGAAGATTTTTGCCTGAACAGCAACGGTGTTCGTTAGTCCGGTAAAACTGGATGCTGATGTATAGAGTGCTTTGACACCTGCCTGTATGGTGGCAATATTATTACTTTCCGCTTGCGCTCTTTGTGAAGCCTGAACCTTGGGATACACAATAAAAGCCGCAACCACTAATGCTGCAATAATTCCCAGAACAAGTAATAATTCGAGTAATGAGAAACCTTTCTTGCTTTTTCTTTTGTTATTTAATAAAACCATTATTATCTCCTTTTTTATTGTAATAATACCTCCTGTTATAACGCTTTGCTCATATCTGGCAATAGATGGCGTAAGATATATTTAACTCTATCTGATAGACGGATGAATTGAAAAAGGCAAAGATCGCTCTTTGCCTTTTGGGAGATTTAAAAACAACATCTATTTTCACTTCTTATATATCATCACTTAATCATAGTGATAATAATCATAAAACAAAATAAAGATTAAACAATTATCGTGTAGAACAGAACGCATGAGTTAAAAGGAAAAAATATGTATTAATAAAAAGATTACTTAGCGTTCTGTTCTTTTATATAGATAACAGATATTAATTAGATATCAACCCCTGTCATGAAATTTATTTAATCTTTTTTATTTCTGTCTTCCATCCATTTGAGCAAGAAACCATCTCCCTGCTTTTATATATTTGATTCTTTCAATATCATTCAACTCAGACGCTGAAAGTAAAATCCCCATAACAAGTTCTTTATCCACCTGTTCGATACTGCAATTCATAGCCTTAGCTACTTCCGCGCCAAGAATAATCTTGAGTCTTGTTTCAACTTTCTTTTGCTCCGATTTTTCCATTGCCTTTAAACGGTTAAGTTCAAGTTGAGCAAATGCCACTTTTTGCTTTAATGTTTTTTCTGTTCTTGATCTTTTGCTTTCATTATCCATACTACCTCCTTCGATTGTTATATCTTATTTTAATTATCACAAAGATAAATAACGTCAAATTTACACCGCTTTTGTCAGAAGAAATAAATTTGGAGCATACGTAAATAAAATTGTGCAACGCATGTGATAGTATTCACTACCCAAAAACATCTGGCACTCTCCGCGTTACTTATTTTTGTACTTTTGTTATTTTATTTTCACCTATCAATTTTAAACTCTTTTTTCAGGTCTTAACCTGTGAATTGTGCAACACATAACACTCTCTGTTTTATTAGCTTTTCTCTTCAATTTTAGCTATCCCGCCTTACGGCGGGAACAATTAATACTTCTTTTGCCCTTACGGGCCTTTTCTTTACTCAGTTTGTTCTTCAGACGTGAAACCTACACCTTTAATCCAGTTCGCGCCGTTTAATCCGGCGTATTGTTTTACAGCTATCATTTTATTTCGTATTAATTAACTAAGGGGGAGTTTTTACATTGGCTTATTTTTTTAAAGACAATGCCCACCTATACACTGCTACGCAGTGTGTGGGGTCTACCGACGGTTGCTGCCGCAGGCTAAAAGCAAAACCAAGGTCAACGTCAACCCCGAAGTTTTTCTGGCGAAAAACTAACAGCAGCATTTTTATTTGAGGTTATATTTTTAATGGCGATTTTTCATCTGGATTTTAAAATAGTAAAACGAAGCGAAGGCATGACTTCCGTTGCGAAAGCTGCCTACCATGCCCGTACACGTATTACAGATGATCGCATTGGTGAAACATACGATTTTAGTCATCGCTCAGATCTTCATGGTCATATTATATTGGCTCCTGTTTCCGCTCCTGCTCATATTGTTGAAAGTTCCTCAGCGTTATGGAATGAAGTTGAAAGAGTGGAACGCCAGAACAACGGACAAACAGCCCGTTATTTTGATGTCGCTATTCCTGTAGAACTCAACAATGATGACAAGAAAAAATTAGTTGCCGAATATTGTCAGAAAAACTTTGTCGATAAGGGGATGATAGCTGATATCGCGTTCCATGATTTAGACAGTAATAATCCTCATGCACATGTTATGTTGACGCTGAAAACTATCACCGCTACTGGCTTTGGTAAAAAAGACAGGAGCTGGAATGATAAGAAGATGATGCTCCAATGGCGTGAGTCGTGGGCCACGATGTCAAACAGCTACCTTGAGACCGCAGGCCGTGAAGAACGTATCGATCACCGTTCTCTCAGAATTCAATGTGCTGATGCCCTTGCCCAAGCAGAAGAAGCATTCAGCGCTGAAGAAAAAGCCTTCTGGCTTGCCAAAGCAACCGAAACAAACCGTCCAGCAATGCAACGAGTTCATCGTGCCAAGTGGAATAACACCGAGTCACAGGAACAGCGAGCTACAGAACAAGCTTTACGTGATCAGCAAATAGAGGAAGCGAAGAAGGTCTACAACACATTCAGTGAGCTACCACTGGAGATCGTGGTTGATGTCAGAAGCTTTACGATTACACATCTTGCTGAACCCGAAGAAATTATTATTCCTGACTACTCGACAATAGAAGAGCAGCAACCGATTGTGGCAACACCAGCTACAAGCAGGAGACCAGCAGTAAAATCTTACCGTAACCCTAATAAGATGAGTAAGGTTGGTATGGCAGGAGAAGGAACACCCGTTCTAGTTGCTCCTGAACCGAATAAATCCACTAAACTGAAAACACCTTCTTCTCGAAACACCAGAGCGAAGAACCGCGCTCCCATAAGCAATAGAAAACAGGTTAAGCCGCGTCAGGATGGTATCTTTAAGCGTTTCACGCTACTGGTGGTGAGCTTCTTCAAAGAGAGATTTGTATGGGCCAAAAGGAAACCCGATACCACTGATGCTGACCATGATAAGCGTATTGCTGAAAATTATGTGTTTGATGAAGTGTTGGGGATCCGTGTTTCACGTACTGAGTTTGAAAAACGCGCCAAATTTAACAGTGGTCAAAAACCAACACAATCTGGATTCTCTGGCAACGGATCAGATGGTAGCGAAACCGTTCGTTTCCCAAGTCGTCCGAAGCAAGAACAACAGGTGGATGTTGATAGAAACATGGATCTCACCCCATCCATACCACAAGAACAAAGGCGATTGAATCTAAGACCTAAACTGAAGCTACCGGGATACAAGGATTAATAAAATTCATAGACCAAAGCACATCTGGTCCTATACAACTCAGTATTCTACCTGAGACAATAGACTGACCATAGCTTCAAATGAAATACAAATATAGGAGTCAGTAGAATGCTCATCCATTTCACATCAGATTACGACAAAATTTCATCAATATTAAAATCACAACATTTATTATTGAAATATTGTAAGGAAACTTTTTCAAATACGAGAGGGATCATAGCATCCTCCGCAGCACATCCGATGGTATCCTTTAGTAACTATAATGAAGATGAGCTAATTAATACACCAATAACATATGGTCATTTTGGCATCCAATTTAAATGGGAATGGGCCAAAAAGAATAACATCAGCCCTGTTATTTATATGCAGAATAACTCTCCTGCAGCAGAAGGACTTGAAGTATTATTAAATGAAAGAAGGAGAAATGATCTCTTACCACCAAAAATGAAACTGGCGATCATGAAGCTGAAGTGCTTTACTAAAAATGCTGTTGGTAATAATTCTAAATTAAAAGACAAAAACTTCGACTTTACAAGAGAAAAAGAATGGCGTTTTGTTCCAACCATAAAGCAAATAGATGGAAATCGTATATCTGAAAATCGGTCAACTTATGACAGATACTATAATAAATACAATACAAGAATAAAATCGTATCCTTTAGGATTTAAAATAACTGATATAGATACTATCTATATAAAAAGAGAGTATCTTACTCAATTTACACATGATTTTCCTCAATTAATAGATAAAGTGAAAGAATCAAATTGGACTTCTGTTGAAAATTAACATGAAAGCATAAACCAATAACCACCCCGAAAGAGGTGGTTCATTTCAAAGCGGAACTGATTTTACCAGTTCGAACACGACTCATCTTCTTTATTTTGCAATGCTTCTCTATAACGCTGCTGTTCTACAAGGCTTAAATTAGGCTCGTTTAATACAGAACGACCTTTAATCGCAACATCATAATCGATCTCTACTTGAGGGGCATAGCTTTTATCCCTACGTGGCTCAGATGTCCTTGTGGTCAATGAATAATAGGCGGCATCTAAGCTCTTCGTATCTGATGTTCCAATGTAAGCGAGTAAACATGCAAATAAAAATATTGACGTCCATACAACTCCAAATGATGTTATCTCATACCCTGCGCCTGTATTAATAGACAAGGCATTAAACCTGATCGCATATACAATAAAGAATGAAAGAAGGACAATAGTTCTCCTTTTCCATTTTGATATATATTGACGAATATATTTAATATATGCCGTTAACGAAATCATGAAAAATACGACTGATGCTATTGGTAGCCAAACAGGAAATGTTGAATATTCGCCAATAATATTGGTCGTCAATGTAATAAGTGTCAGTATCAAGAAAACAGATAGCAAATAGATTCGTATTAAAATTGATATTTTTACTCTTTTCTCTATTTTTAAAAATAAAGCAGGAACTATAGATGAGATGTTCATCACTAATCCCATTATAATCATACCAGCCCATGAACCCATAATCATAATCTCGCATTAAAGTTAATATTAACAAGGTAAATGACTTATTTACCTTGTTAAGTCTATAGGATTTTATAATCCTCTGGCCTTCCAGCCTTTCTGTGTTTTAACTAAAATAATCTCACTTTCTTTTGGTTTATCAATGCCATTAATACCTGCGGCAATGAATGCTTGTTTATCAATCCAACCCGGAATACCAGACAATTTCCATGAATACGAGACCTGAGTGACTTTTTGACCGTTATTATCACTTGGTTCGGTCCAGTTCGTGATTTCAGCAACAGTTCGATGACCGATGCAGGTCCCATTATTTCTATCCCAAAAATTTGTCTTACGACCTTTATCTGTTGTTTCTAATATTACGACTCTTTTAAACATTTCCTGTTCGTATGAAATGTTCAGCAAGCCGGAATTTTTCAAACCGATTAAAATAGGATCTTCATCATCTTTGCTGTAAATATTGACCCTTACAGGAGTACCGAGTTTAAAATCATCAAATACTTTAGCGTTGTTCTCTTTACTAAAACCATAACAAACACCGTCTTTGCTGATTTTTTCATTAATGGCTTTTTCGAAACCACTCTCTTCGCCACAACCAGCTATCAAAACTGCGGCACCAGCTACCAACCAAAATTTACGCATATAGTCTTCCTTATTAATCGCAGTCAATCCAAGGCAATCTGGCCCTATACCCAGAGAAGGCCAGCAAGGTTAAGCTTTGTGAAGTAATGCCCCTCAACGTCAGTTCCTCGCTGCCGAAAGTGATCAAAGCCACCGCCTAACCAATTGATAGGATTCAATTCTTTTTGAGGCTCGTCATATCGTTTAAAACGATCAAAAACAATCTTATGATAGTTTTTATCTATCATAATTAAAAATTTGATCGTTTATAACAATTGATTACCGATCGATAACGCATTTTTAATCGCTAAAATCTATCAATAATCAATTATTGATCTTTTAAATCGATCATATTTTTACAGTCTGATAGGCTTGAGAGACGGGGACAAGAGCCTTAGTCGCAGCGCCATAAGAGGTAGAAACTCCTTAGAGTTCTGTGAACAGGCCAAGCCCCTTTAACTCATTTACATGGAGGAAGTAAGAGTGGAAGCAGCAGGTATCGTATTTTTAGTAGTGCTCTTCGTCGTTATCATGACCGCAGTAGATATACAGAAGAAAAAGCACTACAACAGCTTTACAGAAGTTCTGGATGGCGATGTTTTATCTTATGAATGTCAGAGAACCGGGATCGTCATAGATACCAAACAGCGCACCATTCGTTTTTTCGATAAAGAAAGAGACAAGACATATTCTTATGACAATATCAGAGAGATCAATTATACGCTTTCAGAGGGTGGAAAGTTTTACGGCAATGGAACATTGAGAGGTATGAATAATGCTGCTATCGCTAACGGAAGAGAACAGCTTTTAGCTAATCAACGCTCAGGTATTAATATCTTAACCGATGATATTAAAAATCCCATGTGGAAAATTAATGTTCCCTTAAAGAATAAAACCACTTCAAACCAAGAACTGTGCGAACGCTGGCTTCTTGTCTTTAAACAATATGTTTTTTAATCCGTTATCTTTAATTATTATCTACCTATGGGCCTAAAATGAAAAAGATGCTTATTGCTGTATTGGTTATTCTTCCACTTGCCAGTTGTACCGTACACGGTAATAAATCCCTTACAGATGAAAATCAGCAGACGGTAAAGCTAAAAATTGTCAAAGGAAAAACTACCCAACAACAGATCATTACCGCGTTCGGAGAACCACAGACACACGCCACGAACGATGGGCAAGAGATGTGGAGCTACTCCAGCATGACAGGAGAAAGCCAGCTATCTAACTATATTCCCGGCCTCGCTCTACTGACCAGTAGCAGTACAGCACATATTAAATCGCTGGATATTTGGTTTAAGGGTGATGTTGTGGAACGTTATAATTTTAGTCAGACAGCCAGTAAAACTTCACGCGGTTTGATGGATTAATAATATAGGCCACAAATATCTGTGGCCCTTTTCATTATTATCTATTTTTGTTTAGATAAATTGTAGGAACTTAATTTTTTAGATTTATCATAAGCATTTTCAATGTATGAAGATAGATCTGCTAAAAACCGGTCTTCTTCTATCAATGAAATATATGAGCCTGTCAATTGATCATATGATTTGCATTCTGGGCAACAATATTTATCTTCTGACGTCAGATTAAATCTATTATTATTAATAATGTCATATAGTTTAGTTGTATCAATAGTTCTTGATGAACATCCATCAGGATTGATTGAAGAAGATACTAACCAGTCATAACTATTATTAACCTTCATTATCACACCAACAATGCCATTAGTTCGGGAGGTAGTTCCACCTCTCTTGTATTCTTTCAATGAATATTCAATTTCCCAGTCAATCCATTTACTTTTAATCATATTCGGGGAAATAATTACAATTAAAACAGATGTCCCGAATATCATATTTTTAAGATTGTTCTTTATATTATCTACTGTTGTATTACTTATATCAGGAGACTCCGATGTCTCCCCTTTATAGTAAACAGCGTCATCACCTAATGCCTTGACAATTTTGTCTCTTAAATCCTGTGCTTCACTATATTTATATGATATAAATGTTTCATGAGCCATAACTTCACCTAATATATTATTTATTCAGTTTGTTTATGATTTTTATTACAGCTTCTATTGTTTTTTTTACCGAAAAATCTTTTTCAGTAAGCTCAGACAAATCATTATATATCCATTCATTACTTCCATAATATTTCTTAGGATCTTGTGATATTTGTTTAAATATATATTCAGACATATACCCGGTATTGGGTAAAGGAATTGGTACAAGACCATGTTGAACAGCAATCTCAAACTCTCTAAATACTCCCCTAGCATTTACTATATCATTATTTTCCTCTTGTTTATTTCCAAAAATAAACAATGCAATACCACCAAGAGGAATCATTCTCTGTCTATACTCCTCCCAAAGTTCTTGAATATCTTTCCCCTTACTGACAGTTTGAGGAAATGGTCTAACTATAAGCTGTTCTTCTGATAATTTATCTGGCCTACTATAAATGGCATCCAACGCACCATTTATCACAGAACTTCCGACGCCCCATCCAAATCCATTCACTATCCTATAATTATTCTTTATAATCTCATATGATAATGTATGAATAAAGTCTAATGCTTTCGGCCTTTCAAGCCCCCCATATTTTTCTGCACTACCTGAAATAAATATCGTTTTCTTTTTAAATGACTGTTCTATCTTAGCTAGAATTATAGGGATGTCAGAATATTCATCTATTAATAATACTTGTATGCCAAATCTCTTGAGATCATCAATTCGCAGCTTTTGTTTTCTGATCTTGTACGCAACTGTTTCTTCATCATCTAGCGAATTATTAGCCTCATTCTTCATAAAACAATAATGTACTCTCTTATCCCCAGAATGAGTATACAAACGACTCAAAATATAATCAAGATTTGGATCGGTAAAACTAAATCCTATAAATAGAAAAGTTTTTGATATTAAATCCCCGCTAAGTGCGGTAATAAATGAGGCGTGTGTTCTGTAGTATTTTTCATACTGCTCTTTATATAAAATAGCCTTGGAGGGAGACGAAATATCACCATGCATTTTATATACTATCGCATCTCGCTTAGGTCGGGTTGTATTTAAATCATCTATGTTTCTTTTTATATCTGCAATCTTGTAAACTTTCCGTAGACTATCTTCAATTAAAGTGTCATAGTTTGTTGTCCAAAATGTCTTAATTGGTAAACGTGCAATTATATTATGAACTTCTGATGGTTCTGCTTGCTCAGAAAACTCTTCGATTATCTTCCTCGTGAGTTTTGTAGCCCCTTTCTTTTCATTAACATGAAATTGAGCAAGCGATATTAGATCGTCTTCTTTATTAATGTCTAAACTAAGCTCTTCTGCTATATCGCTAAGTAATTCTTTCCAATCGACATAACCTTGACTTTTAGACATCCCTGCGCCAGAAAAAATAGCAGCACAATCATTTTCCAGATCTTTAACAAAATCTTTTATGAAAACTTCAATTTCATTACTAAACGTCATTACACTTATCTCCATTTTAACTATTATTCCCAAAAGCAGAGAATAAACCTTTCAACCGGAGTTCATGAAACAGCATCTAAAAACATTTTGCTGGATACGTATAAAATCATACTGGATATAAAAACAGCCGTCGACAACTAAAACCATTCCAAATGGCATTGATCAAATTACATATAAAAATCATTCATCCCATCGCATTCACGGAGATGATATTTCACCCAGCACTTTTACATTATAAAAAATATAGATACATATTTACAACATTTATTTTCTTAAAAAACTACAAAGCTGGAGGCACAGCAGTTTTAATGTTACCAATACGCATGGGTAGCTCACCTTCTCGCTGGCACAGCTTCTTAACGGATTGCCACTCTTCAGCTTCTGACTCCATATGAGCAGCAACCGAATCAAAAGCACCTTCAGCTACGACTATAGTAGGTTCTTTATCTGTTTCGTTGGCTACCAGCTCCGTTTTTGATACCTCGGCCAGTTCTTCTTCCAACTCAGCCACATTCGCTTTCAGTTCATCAAGACTACTGGCGGCGTCTCTTGGCGCATAGAAGAACAGCCCACTGATGAAGATAGCTTCCATTACCTCACTGAAAGAAAACGAGGTTTCGCCATAAACAAAGCAGCTATGCTTGGAACTCTTCACCCCTGATACGTACTTCTTCAACAATCCGTCCTTCGCTGAAGTCATCAATGTCTGTTTGCTATAGAGGATTACTGGCAGATTCTTTATCTCATGAACATCACCGCTGATACTCCAGCGATCTTTATCCCCTTTGATGAAGCCTGAAGCATCACAGCTACTTTCTATGTCAAACTCATCAGTCGGGAATCGTTCGCGATTAAAATAGGTCGAAAAATCTTCCCCTTCTTCCATATCCTGACGCTTGTAAGCGCGATAAACAGAGCTTCGACGGTCAATTCCGATCCATTCAATATCCCATGTCGTTGGCCCGGACGGTTTTCTTACCTCATCTATATAAGCACCAACATCTCTGTCCAGATAAGCTGCTAACAACGCCTTCCATGGCTCTATAGCCAAGAAGATACTTGTCAGTGTTGCACCTTCTTCAATCAAGGCCGTATGACGGAAGAAACGGATAAGAAAATAAAAACTTTGCCGAAACATCACTTCTTATCGCATCTTACTATTACCAGCTTCATATGAACAGATATGGTTTTTAAAGATGCTTAATGCACTTGGTAAGGATTTATCTAACGTGTTGTTTATGTCCTGACGATTTTCCGTGTTTCTTAAGACTACCACATATCCAAGACTTAGATCTCTTCTTATCAAGGGATTTAAGGGTTCAATCCCTAAACTGAGGTTTACATTTTTATATTCAGCAACGGGATATCCCAACGAGTTATGTATTCTGATATCACCGGAACCAGCCAAGACTGTTAAAGTTTCATCACTGTATATAGCTTTCTCTTAATCCTGAAAAACAGGTGTGTAGTTTCTATTAACCTTTTCGATTAAATCTGTGGGAATAAATACTTTTATTTTTATTATTCTTATCATAACATTTCCTTTTATTATTTCCGTTTAATACTTTCGATCCATAGTAAAAATCAAATTTTAATTTCTTAAATGACATTTTACTTATTATTTATAACTTCTTTTGAAAAAATCATCAATGTGCTGACGCACGGCTATGCCCTTACACTGATACAAACCATTATAATGTTTTTAATATATAATCAATAAAAACAAAGTACTCAACATAAAGATAAATGTTCGAACGGATCAGTTTTCGGATCCTACATTCGCACATGAGATCTCACCTTCTATATATAGCATTTGCTCTTAAACGCATAGGAAAACTATATCCTTGGTAGCAGCGCTTTGTGATTGCTGGTGACAATCACTCTGCTGACAGGGCTTGCCCCTGTTAATATTGGATTTATCCAAAAAAGATCGTGTCGAAGACGCATACAAAGTAAAAGGAAAATTTATTAATCTCTCACAATAAAAGCAGCAGTTCGTGATTGTAGAAAACAATCACTTCGCTGTAATGACATAATATGAAAAATAAAACAGATTACACCATTGGTGCCATTTTCATAAGGCACAAATAAACTCCATCGCAAAACGTTTCTGAACATAAAAATTAAAACAAGTTTTAATGCCACTCATTTTCATTAATTAAAACCTCCAGCGTCATTCATAAAACAGCAGGTGCCATTCAACAGGCACACATTCCCTTTTACTCTATTAAACTTATTACTATATTACAGCCGTTATTTCTCATATAAAACAATAGATTACAGAAAAAAGGTTATAGGTTCCTATAACTATGGTTATCGATATCTATAACTCTGGTTATAGTTTCCTATAACCATGGTTAGCAAAAACTATAACCATAGTTCCGTATTGAAACTATTATTTAATAACTGGCGGACATTCCACTCTCAGTAAACTTATTCCAGCCAGAAAGTAATAGTCTTTTTATTCATCATACTCAATGGATAGCCCTCCACTATTTTAAAACTTTCTCCACTTATTTTTGACTTTGTTATTGACGGTAGTGTTTAATCTGTTATGTATTAATTAAAACAACAATAAAAGGAAAAAATACAATGGCACAAATAGATTTTAAATCCCTTAACGACTTATCACCTTTTGAACTAAAGCAGTATATTGATGATCACCATTTCACCTCTGAACAGAAAGTACAGATATTCGAGCATTATCACAGCACACATAAAGATACTACCAATATCTATTCAAGAAAAGAAAACATCAAATCCATCAAGAAAGATGTTGATTATGTGCATATGTTCACGAAAAATTTCCAGCAACTCGCAGAGCTTGATATTTCAAAGAACGAACTGAAAGTCATCGCAAGGATCTTAAACATCATGGAGTTTGGAAACTGCTTTCATATCTCGCAGGCAAAGCTATGCCGCGACTTAGACATAAAAAAATCAAATATGTCTCTTGTTTTTAAAAAGCTCAAAAAGAAAGGGATCATTATTGATAAAGACGGAGATCTCTTTATGAACTCCAATATATTCCTTAAAGGACAAGCGCATTCTATCAACGCAAAACAACGCCCGAATGTCAAAAAGGCACAGGGATTTGTTGTTGATGAGAAAGAAAGGTTTGAGAACGTTTATACTTTTCGATCAGATACTGATGAAAGCAATAATATGGATAGAAATAGTGAACCATCTACGGATGATGAAGATTTAAAGCTACAGCACCCTGATGAAATGCCCAAATACCTATTTGAAGAGACAGAATAATCGATAAAATATTTCACTGTAATTTGACACTTACACTACATCTCGTAATATAAATATATCCACTATTTTTATTAACGAGGTTTTATATGAGAAAAGTAAAAACAGATAACAGTGATCTAATCCAGTATTTAGATACAATCAAAGAACTAAAAAATCACATTTCGATAGAAGAATACAGAAATGAATATCGTAGACTACGTTCTGATAATGTTCCTTTGATTAAAGCCCAAAAGTTCAAATCTGCGCATACCGAACTACGCCGTCTGGACAGGAAGAAAAAATCTATGCTTGATAAATTTATCGATGAGCTTAACCCTGTTAACCAAGCTTCCGCTTTTGCCTCTAAAAACATTGATAAGCTTGAAACGTATAGCCTATATAGAAGAAATCTCCTTGAGAAAAGCGATGAAGAAATAATTGCCTTAGTCATAAAACAGCGTACAGGAGTCGCTCTGGAGTTCCAGCGTTCAATTGAACAAAGCCTTGAGCAACTCGCTCATATCTCGCCAGAGTTCGAACCATCAAGCCAAAAGCGCAGGAAAATGTCTCGTTAAAGAACTGTCCTATGTTATCCGTGTAAAATGAGATTTATTGTATTGCTTAACCGACAATATTTACTATATTATTTAATAACAGGTATGCTTTTGATTGTTCAACAACAGCGCATACATTATTTTTATTAAACGCCCATTTTAAAACACCGGATGACATACTATGAGTGAAGCTCTCAAAGCACTGAACAATATTCGTACACTTCGCGCACATGCTCGTGAAACAGATCTGGCAACTCTGGAAGAGATGCTGGAAAAACTCTCTGCTGTCGTTGAAGATCGTCGTGAGGAAGAAAGTGCTGTCCGTAAAGAACAAGAAGAACGTCAGGCTAAGCTTGAAGCCTTCCGTCAGAAACTGTTAGAAGATGGTATTGACCCGGCTGAACTTCTTGCTGCTGTTGGATCATCTCAGCCTAAAGCCAAATCGACTCGTGCTCCTCGCCCTGCCAAATACAAATATACAGATGAAAATGGTAATGAACAGACTTGGACGGGTCAGGGGCGTACTCCTAAAGCAATCGCTGCTGCTATCGAATCTGGTAAAACGCTGGAAGACTTTGCGCTCTGATCACTCTAAGACCGTCAATATAATTTGGCGGTTTTACTTTCGCCCTATCAGTAATTAACATGCAACAATTGAGATGGCTTCGAACAGAAAGTTGAAATTACCCCATCCAAAACAAATGGCTACAGAATAGTGATGATTCATTAATGAAAATTAGAATCGTCTCATCTCTTGCTCCTTGCCAATTGTTGTTTGTTTACTGCACCCATACACGTGAACTATTTTTCAAGCATTTATTAAAGTATTCATATCCATCTTTATTACTGGCAACATTCAACCTTTTATCATTTGTGACATCACGATAGTCAAATCCGATTAAAAAGAAACCCTCTCGAATTTTATAGGGGTTAATGTTTATGCGTATAGAATTTTTTTCGGTCCAGTCAATCCACGTATTATCATTGCCTTGATGCCAAATCTGAATGCTATGATTATAGATAGTATCATTGAACGTGGAAAAGTAATGTCGAAACAACTCTTTTTTATCCTTAAATAGGCATTCAATTGCTGTCCGTTCTGATTTGATATCAATTAAGCTAATGTTTTTCCCATAATCAACCAAACCATCTCGAATTACTTTATTTTTAATTATTGATTGCTTTATTTCATGTGATATGTGATATGAGAAATCAATAATCTCATGGCTGAACTTGTTAAATTCATTATCAGAATAATGACCTGTTGCAATATTAATTGCAGCAGCTATATCCATAGTGGAAAAATGATAATCACTGTGTTGAAAAAGCGAATTAATCATTCCTCTAAATTCTCTGGCATTCATCAAATCACATGGATTATACCACCCTCGTAGTTTGACATGATTGACATCACCGAGAATTTTAATAATATTCTTCTGATATAAGTAACATGAAAGTTTCCTCTTGAATATATAGTGAAATGGGGATGTGATTGTTTCAGATATTTTAAAAATGTCATTTATAATCATCTTAGTTCCCTAGCATCATTCTTAATTATTTGTGCACCAGATAGAATCTGGCTAAACAACAATTAAAATATAGTTTTTACTTTTGAAATTAACTTTCCCCATAAGGATTGTTTTTTGTAGGTTGGTGATGAATTCAGCCATGACGGATTCATAAGGTCACTTGGTAGTGAATATTTGTGATCATCCTCATCAACAACTACCGCATGTAGCTTCTCAGCTATCTGCAACATTTTACAGTAAAGGGCTTCGTCAGGATGTTTTGTTGAAATCCTTCCATCACTCCAGTCAAGCCAAGGTTCATAGAGTTCACAATGCCCACTCCATGTAGCAAAAAAATCACCATTCTTGTTATCTATGGAGAGTTCTTTATCATCATTAACAAGCTGGAGCCATTCTTCACTACTGATTGGAGCACTTGCGCTATCGAACCAATGTTCCGTTCTTACTATGTGAAGCTCCCAGCCCATAACCACCTCCATGTTTTTGATATAGATACGTTATTATACAGAACACTTATCAGTCAATGAGATCTTCTGGCGAAACCCCGTCACATGCCATTTTCTCAAGCAATCTTTGTGCTCTTTTCATTTTCAACTTACGCGCTTTTTTCTCACCAATCTCCTGATAGTATTCTTCACGACGTTCGTTAACCACGCTGCTGAACTTCTTCAAAAGCTGTTCAAGTGTTTTCATATCTGTTGTTGCGGCTTCTGCTTGGATTTTCTTATACATATACATAACATGAAACTCATCGATCATTTTTGGCTCCTTGGATATAGTATTTTTACTACCTAACATTGAGAACACATTCTTTTATTAGAACTTATTTACTATCATTATTTAGCTTCCAAATCAGGTTTGTTATCAGCCCCATGACGGGGCCTATATAAATAAGTACTTGTCAGCATAGGGATTCCGCCAGAACAGTGTAGTGCATTTTGGCTAATGCCTGCTTAACCTCTTTAAAATCCACCTCAGACAGTTTTTCAGCAGCGTTCTTTTTCCATGCTTTTTTCAGAAGATGTTTCTCAGCATTTCTCATCGCCAGATCGATTAGCTTACAGACAAACTCATGATCCATTACATGCGTTATAATCATATTACTGGTCGTTTTATCTTCTGAGTTAAAAAGATTGGCATAGATGTGCAACGACACAACATAAAAGATTTCAGTAGATTTATTTTTAAATGTATTCATTTTTATTTCCTCTTTAGTTTAATATTGAAGTAGCAAAATATTTGTAAAAGCATCAGCGGTATACACACTTATAGACAAACCAAAGCCGACGAAGATGCTGTTTTACTTTCACATAGTTAACACTCCCGGAGATCCGTTCCGCTTTTTGTTCACCTTCAGTCCCATAAAAACTGCTCTTTGTTTTCTCGATAATATTTTCAATCACTTCGTTCATACCCTCCTTATTTTTCAGTAGGTGGTAGAAATGCACAGGCTGGTTTCGTAGTCGTTTATTCATATAACGATTATACGAATCCGCTGCTTCACTCATAAACTGCTCTGTCGTATTAAGTTCTATTTTCATATATTGTCCTTTCATTATTTAAGATAATAAGAGTCCCTGAGCGAAAACATCCCTTCGCCCGGAAATTGTATTTATGTTTTATGCTGCGTTTTGACGAGAGTTACGAATAGTGGCTTCAATCCATTCATCTATCTCGCTCTCGACAAAGGCTACGCACCTTGGTCCTATTTTTACTCTGTCTGGAAAGTTTCCTTCCTTGATACGTTCATATAAGGTAGTGCGACTGAATCCCACTCGGTTTAGAACATCTGGAACACGGATAAATCGTTTTACGTTGTTTTCATTATTTTCTTTCATTGTTTGTCCTCTATTGTTTAACGTAATCTCTATAAGATTTCGTTTTTCTCTATGTTGTTGCGACGAGAACAATAATAGCGAATTCGCTTATGACGTTTTAGGGGCGTTCATAAAAGAGTTTTTTGAAAAATATGAAGGGAGGTGAACGAAAAAAGATTCGTTAATGCTGGATACGATCACGTTCGCTCACGGCGAACGTAACCCTTTTTACTTGGCTGTTTTTTTCTTCTTCTTATCGTCCTCAACATGCTTATCCACAGGTGAGTCTTTTAAGTGGTTGTTTTGCATGATGTAATCTTCAAGCGATTTTAGATAGCTTGTATCAGTCAGAAAAGCCATTGCCAGCGGGTAGTCCGTTGCCTTTAGCATTCCTTCATCACGATCGTTGTCGCTGTCTTCGTGAAGCAGCGAAGAAATCAGTGAAAGCGGGATTTTGACGCCATTGTCCTCACCCCAGAAAATCAAGTCCATCATCGGGATAAGTCGATATTCAATAATTTTTCTGAACGTGCTTTTACCAAAACGATACTCCCGTTCCGCAGGAGCTTTCATCTTTAGCTTCCTCTTCCATTGGGGGATTAACACTTTCAGATGTTCAATGATCTCTTCAGTTGATGCCTCTTCCAGATGAATATCGACAGTGATTCGGGCAAGGTTTTTCAGCGATGTTTGTTTTAGATACTCGGACAGAAATTCGGATTCGCTTAACGCGGAAAGGTCGGGAGTGGCTTCGGTTAATGCCAGCGTTTTCGCATAAAATTGCGCGTGGCTTCGTGTCGTAGGGTTTACTGCATAGGTTCTGGCAAGCTCATGTCCAAGGGTCGCGGTATCACCACTGAAGAAGATTTCGCCTCGCAAAATTTTATTGCGGTAATCATCCAGTAGTAGTCTGTTGAAGGTTGGTATGGTATTCCGGCTCAACAACATCCTGTAGGCCAAGATACGCCGCTCAATCTCCACATAAAACTGTTGAAGGCTTAGCTTCTCTATCGCCTCATAGCGCTCGACATCAAACCATGCTTCCAGTGCTTTCCTGATTTCACTTCTTTTCATCCATCCTCCTGCCATCCATTACGCTCTCTTTAGCTGTTTTAACCGACAGAACAATCGGTTGTCCAGTAAACCATCAGCGCGACATGTTTGGGCTACAGGGTGCCATGCTGATATGTCGCTTTACCTGCTCGGAGTATGTTAGAGGACTTAACGCGGGGAGGATTGTTCCCTGATTTCTTCACAGAGCACGGTTCGAAATGGATTTGCCCTCACCTGAGGGATAAGTATCTGAAAGGATTTTTAGTGAGAAAGGACGGATTTTAGATGTAAAAAAAGCCCGTATAAACGGGCTTTTTTTGTACCACTTTATGCACCATAAAATCAAAACCATGTCTTAAGTTATTGATTTTATTACAAATTTGGCGGAAGCGTAGAGATTCGAACTCTAGAACCCTTTCGGGTCGCCGGTTTTCAAGACCGGTGCCTTCAACCGCTCGGCCACGCTTCCAATGAGGCGCACTATAAACATCCCGAACGGACCTGTAAAGCACCAATGCGTTCGTTTGCCTGAAAAACAGCCAAAATATTGTTAATCGACTGAAATAACAACAGATTGACCGTTTATTCAGCACAAATACTGGCTACAGCGCTTAATGTTTTTTGATGAACATATCTTTGGTGTAGTAATTTCCCCGGTTATCTGGCGCAAATCCTCCCACCCACGGCTTCACAAGATGCGTGCGGACATAGTGGTAAACCGGAATCGCTGGCACATCCTCTCCTAAAAGGTCTTCAGCCTGCTGGTAGTATTTGCCTCGCTCCTCCAGCGAAGATGCTTTCGCCGCATTGCGCATCGCGTCATCAAAAGCGGGATTGCTGTACCTGGTGGTATTCTCGCTATCGCCGGTACGGAAAATATTGAGGAAACTTGAGGCATCATCATAATCGGCGATCCATGCGTAGCGCACGACGTCAAAATTACCGGTGTGCATGGTATCCAGCATGGTTTTCCATTCCTGATTTTGCAGCTTCGCCTCTACGCCGAGGTTTTTCTTCCACATTGACGATGCGGCAATGGCAATACGCTGGTGCGTTTCGAAGGTGTTATAGAGCAGATTTAGGCTAAGCGGATGCTCAGGGCCAAAACCAGCTTCAGCCAGCAGTTTCTTAGCCTCGGTAATGCGTTTTTCGAGCGGCCACGCCGCATATTCCGGCGCATGCAGTTGCACTCCCCCTATTTCCGGCTGGCTGATAACCCACGCCGCGCGTTGTCCCTGCCCCATCACCTTTTGTGCGATGATGTCTTTATCTAACGCCATATTCAGCGCACGGCGCACGCGCGGGTCATTAAACGGCGCTCGAGTCGTATTGAACTGATAGTAATAGGTTGAAAGCTGAGGTGAGACATGGAGTTCATCGCCCATCGTCTTTTTCAACTGCGCGAACTGATTGACCGGGACGCTATACACAATGTCGATTTCGCCGGCCTTATAGCGGTTAACGTCTGCGGACTCTGAACTGATGGGCAAATAAGTGACCTTATCAATGACGGTGTGCCGATCGTCCCAATAATGCGGGTTACGCACGGCAACGATGCGCTCATTGACTACCCACTGCGATAACTTGTACGCCCCGCTGCAGACAAAATGTTCTGGCCGGGTCCACTTATCACCAAAGCGGCCGATCAGCACTTTATCCAGCGGAACCAGTGACGGATGCGCCAGCATCGCCAGAAAAGCCGCCGTTGGCTGCGTCAGGGTAATTTCCAGCGTGCTATCATCCAGGGCTTTGACCCCGATATCGGCAGGATCTTTTTTCCCTTGGGCAATATCGAGGGCGTTTGCTACGTGCATATTGCCCAGATACGAGGAATAAGGTGAAGCTGTTTGCGGTGAGACCAGACGCTGCCAGCTCCAGACGACATCCTGTGCGGTGATGGCAGACCCATCTGACCAGGTTATGCCCGGACGTAAATGAAAGGTCCAGACGGTGTTGTCTTTGTTCTCCCAGGACGCGGCCAGCCGGGGTTCGATAGACCCATCCGACTTAACCGCCACCAGTCCGTCGAACATATCGCTGATTAAATTAAACTCAACGTTGCTTTCGACTTTATGCGGATCCAGCGACGCTGGCTCACTGCCATTGTTTCTGACCAGTTCCTGTTTTTCTGCAAGAATTGTTCCTGCGGGAACATTTCCCGCCATCGCCGCGCCGTTGATAGACATCAAACAGACAGTCAACAGCGTAAACGTCAATATCTTCGATTTATGTTGAATCATTCCCTTTACCTTATTGCTCTGTTTTATGTAGACACCGCTGTCACTGTCAGAGAGAAACAGGAATAACGCAATATTTTTCAGTTACCTGGCAGATATCTAACAGGCATTTTTACACATATAGTGCTAACATCTGATTCGGGAGCTTTTGTTGAAATAATATGCTTAAGCCTGGCGGGTTAAAATGCGTAAAGATGGGTAAAACCGCTGTGTCATTCCCCTTGATTTCATTATCCTCCATCATTAATTACATCTGTCATAAGAGAGTGACTCATGGATCGTATTATTAGTTCTTCACGCGATCGTACATCGCTACTCAGCACGCATAAGGTGCTGCGCAATACCTATTTCCTGCTCAGCCTGACGCTGGCGTTTTCGGCGCTCACTGCGACTGCCAGTACCGTACTGATGTTGCCCTCTCCGGGGCTTATCCTGACGCTGGTGGGTATGTATGGTCTGATGTTCCTGACCTATAAAACGGCGGATAAACCGGTTGGTATTCTGTCAGCTTTCGCTTTCACCGGCTTCCTGGGCTACATTCTGGGACCGATCCTGAACACATACCTGTCTGCAGGCATGGGTGATGTTATCGCCATGGCTCTGGGCGGTACGGCGCTGGTCTTCTTCAGCTGCTCAGCCTACGTGCTGACCACGCGGAAAGACATGTCCTTCCTCGGCGGTATGCTGATGGCAGGGATCGTGGTGGTGCTGATTGGTATGGTTGCGAATATCTTCCTGCAGTTGCCGGCTTTACATCTGGCGATCAGCGCGGTGTTTATTCTGATTTCTTCAGGCGCAATCCTGTTTGAAACCAGTAATATCATCCGTGGCGGTGAGACCAACTACATCCGTGCCACCGTCAGCCTGTACGTTTCGCTGTACAACATCTTCGTCAGCCTGCTGAGCATTCTGGGCTTCGCCAGCCGCGATTAATCAGCATCACTGATACGAAAAAAGAGAATGCCATTGGCATTCTCTTTTTTTATACCTTATTGACCCCGGCAGATATAGGTAGGATAGCGCCGGTCCTGAATAAGCCACACAGCAGGTGAAAGTTCAGAGATCGTCAGGTAGTAGCGTGAGGTCGGATAGGCGAAACTCCCCCATTGGGCATTCGGCGTATTGTCATTGTGGCGAAGCCAGGTTTTGGTGTAGGTCAATACAATGACGTTGTCATCGTCCCGCTGCTCCCACGTAAAGTCTACATCCCTGTCAACGATAAAATTTTGCCCGCCAGCTCTTGCCGCACCTTTATAGGTGGTCAACCCTGTACCGTCCCGATGAAAATAGAACTGAGCAAGGGCATTTACCTTCACCTCACTTGCTTTCCCTTCATTGCGCGTAAAGTTAAATTCAGTGCTGCAGGCCAGCACATCGCTTTTTCCCGTCGCGCCGCAATAGTAAAATAGCGCCAGCGCGCCGCCGACCAGGGCTCCGCCCAGTCCAAAAAGAAGCCTTATTTTCATTTTCCAGCCCCGTTTTTATAGCGAATGGTCTTGCACAGACGTGTTTTATTGACCGGGCAGGCCCCGATAAACAGTTCATCAGCAGTTGCAAGCGAAAAACGGGCGCTGAAAAAATAAATAGCATACTCCTCGCGCTCGCAAGCCACGTCATTGGCCTCCAGTCGCTCTGCTAATTTTGATAGCACTAACGGCCGTCCATGATCTTCGATGACCCAGAGACTACAACGCGCGATTTTTTCCTGGACCGGCTTTAATTTCGCCGGAACAGTTATCTCCTGCGGGCGGCTAACGTAAAAGATCGCTCCCAACGGCACGGCAATCAATGCCCCTATTCTGAACCACTTTTTCAGGGATACTCGCCGGGGCAGAACGTCTTGTTGCGCTGAGGGGGGTTGCGGATCAACGGCTTGAATTTTCTCTCCAGGCTGAAAAATCACATCAGCATCAAAACGGAAACCATAGCGCGGGACAGTGACGATCAATTCGTGCCCCTCTCCCAGAGACTGGAAACTTTTACGCAGTTCGCTTACCGCTTTATTGAGATTATTTCCTGATGGCGTAAAGCCAAATTCTTCCCACACGCGAGCGATCAATTCCTCCCGGCTTAAGTCGCGTCCTCGGTGTTTAATGAATTCCTGTAAAAGACGAACGGCTGGCGCCGAAAGTGTTAATACAGACTCGGGTTGTCCAACAAGACTTATTGCATGTGCTTCAGGATCAAATAACAACGAATTATTGCATATAAAAAACATCTTTTATTCTCGGCTGTTACCGCATGCTTTTTATTCCCTGGTACGTCGATATGAAAACCGCCCCCTGACCTGCTTATTTTTTCATCAGAAGGAATTTTCCTCCCATCCTTGGCCGCGGTATTTTCGCTTAACTATACAACCTTAAAGCCAGAAAAGCAGGATAAAAAACTGTATATAACGAGTTAACTAATACAAATTTTCACAAACCGCTGTTCTGGTTAAAGTTTCCCTGCCCTGAAGCGATACGAAAGCAGACGGTGTCCTGGTGTTAACGCGCCGCCTTTAAACTCAGAGCAGGCAGACTGATTGTGAAACAGAAAAAAAGAGTGAGCATGACAACCGCCTTTTATGTCGCCGCGCTGTCATTGCCATTTTTCTCAGAAATGACAATGGCCAATATGAGCGTGTATCCCATGGAGCTGAATGTAGACAGATCCGGTGCGGCGCAAATAAAGGTGGCTTCAAAAACGGATGATATTCAGTTCATTCGCGTGAGGCAAAAGAAAATTCTTAATCCCGGAACGGCCCAGGAAAAAGAAATTGACGTCGCTTCGTGGAAAGAAGGTGGCGTGGTGGTTACGCCCGAGAAATTTGCTCTGGCTGCAGGCGCGATGCGCGTTGTTCGTCTGGTATCGCTTATAACGCCGAAAAAAGAGACCACCTGGCGTGTCTATTTTGAAGGGGTAAAACAACCTGACAGCATTATTCCGGGCAAGGCAGAACCCCCTGCAGCAATGGCGACATTAGGTGTCAATGTGATCTGGGGTGCACTGGTCCACATTGCTCCAGAAGAAAACGTAATTTCACTGTCGATTGACCCTCGCCGGGGAACGTTAAAAAACAACGGCACATTGCGTGTGCCGCTCAGAGAGATTGGTATTTGTGATGCTATTTCATCGTGTAAATGGATAAAAGAAGACGCGACGATTTATCCGGACACTGAACGGAAATTAAAAACGCTCACTATGAAACAGGGTCAGAAATATAAGTTCCGCTACTTCAACTGGGTGAATAAAACCGCTGAAGAAGCTGATTTACCCGTCGTGCAATAACACGACGGCACAGTAAAAACCCACGTAGTTTGTTTAAAGAGCCAAGGTGCTCATTTGTAAATATGGAGATATCAATGCGTAACTATATTAAACCTCTGATGATTGTTGCCGCGATGGCCTCGTCCTTTAGCGCGCTGGCGATTCAAAAAGATATTACCGTCAACGCCAGCGTTGACTCACAGTTGGATATGACTCAGGCCGATAACACGCCACTGCCGGCCAGCATCGACATGCAGTACCTGCCAGGTCGTGGGCTGGAAAGCTACCGCCTGAACACCAAGGTGTGGTCTAACTCCGCCACCAGCAATGTCAAAGTGCGCCTCGTTAGCGCAGCTAAGCTCACCAATATGGATGGCGACGAGACTGTACCGATGACGGTGATTCTGGGTGATAAAACACTGTCTACCACCGATGCCGAATTTACCGGAACTGAACTGTTCCCAGGCAGCATTGAAAACGGTTCAGCGGTACTGCCACTGACCATTTCTCAGACCACCAAAGGCATTCTGAAAACCGGTCAGTACAGCGGCGTTGTCAGCCTGATGCTGACGCAGGCGACGACCACGGAAGGCGGTGCGTAACACCACAGTACATAAGGGATAACGTCAGAGGGTGCCCACCCTCTGACGTCAGGATGATGTCGAGGCTTGGTCATGGCGTTTCACAGAAATACTCTCCTCTTGGTTGCTTTATTACCCGCATCCATCCAACTCGCCTGCGCCGAGATGGCCGTCCCGGCAGGTTTCGAAGATCTGGCGAAAACGCAGCGCCTGTGGATAGAGGTTAACCTCTATGGCGAATCGCTTGGCCTTTTTGAAACGGATATCACACTTGAATCGGTAAGTTTTGTCGCACCCGAAACCGTGGTCGCGGCTATCAAACGTCAGTTTAATGACGCTCCTGCCCTCGTTGCCACCGTGTCCGCAGCTCTCGCCGTTCCACTTGCCCGTAACGGCAACCTGGCGTGCAGCAGCAATGGCTCCGCAACGGGATGTGATTACATTGATACCCATCGTGCGGCCATTATCTATGATGAGAATAACGCGCGCATTAGCCTGTTTTTGGACAAGAAATTTCTGCCTAAACAGACCACAGAAAACCAGTGGTATCAGCCTACGCAGGGCACTGAGAATGCGTTGATCCATCAACAGAATATCAATTTTGTTGCCGACAGGGATTACCAGTCAGCCACCGTTCAGGGCAATGGCGCGCTGGCCATGACGCAGGACGGCTACTTTAATCTCGACTGGACCTGGCTGGGGCAGCGTTCAAGGCACCAGCAGCAACAAGAAATAACCGTCAACAATGCCTGGTTTCGCCAGGATATCTGGCGTCAGTACTATATTCAGTTAGGCGAGATGGATACCCGCGATCTGTTCAGTAATGCTGGTGGGAATATCAACCTCAGCCAACTGCCGCTGGGCAAAATTCGCGGCCTGCGCACAGGCTCGACAAGGGCATGGATCAATCCGGTTCAGCATTCAAAGGGTACCCCCATCACCGTGCTGCTTTCCCATGATGCGCGTATTGACGCCCGCCGGGGCAATCAGCTGCTGGCCAGTTTTTATCTCAATGCCGGGGCTCAGACCCTGGACACGCGATCGTTCCCCGATGGGAGCTATACCGTGACGCTGTCCGTCTATGAAAATAACCGGCTGACACGTACCGAGCAGATACCGTTTACCCGCACCGGTATTACGCCGTTTGACCGCGTCGAGTGGTTCCTGCAGGCGGGCGAAACCGACAATAACAATCAAAACGATGAACGTAGCGCGGTCGCGCAGGCGGGTGTCCGCCTGCCTGTCACTCCAACGCTGGCACTCACCAGTGGCGCAGCGATAAAGAAAAACCAACGTTTTCTGGAAAATGCACTCGACTGGAGTCGTGGTTTCAATGCGGGTCCGATCGATGGCGTACTCTCGACCCGGTTTAGCTACCTTTACGGCAGCGAAGGACAACGCGGTAATATTCAGCAAATCAGCTATAACGACGGCTTTTCACTGAGCTTCTATCGCAACGCGTTATCAGCGGAAAACTGCAATACCCGAAGCGCGGGATATGACGCCGTAAATGGCTGTTACCGAAGCCTGTCGGTGATGTTCTCCGTTCCTGTCGGCACCTGGTACGCCAGCCTGGGATATTCGGATAACCGCAACGAAGGACGGTACGTTTCTCGTCGGGAACTCCCGGACAGTGACGATCGTCACGATGCAGGCTTGCCCTGGGAGTCGGTTTATATGACCCGCTCACGCACGCGGGCCTGGCAGGGTGGCTTGAGTACGGCTTTCAGCACGCGCGGTCTGAACATCAACAGCAGTATTAACCTTTTCATGCGTAACGATGACTCGCGCGAAGGCAGGGATAAAGGCGGCTACCTGAGCGTGAGTCTGTCAATGGCGCATAACCGTCAGGGCAATGCGACAAGCTATACCTCTCTGGGCGCGACATGGCAGCACCAGCAGCATGATAAAAACCAGCTGAGCTATAACGTGGCGCACAACTGGTATGCCGACGCACGTGGTGAGAATGAGTATGGACTGAGCGCATCAGGTATTAACAGCGATTCACTCAATACCTCTGCCTACACGCGCCAGGGCGGACGATATGGCAACGGGAGCCTGACAGTCAGCGATGTCTGGGATCGTCAGGATCGGCGCCATACCCTGAGCAGCAGCGGCAATTACAACTCCACGCTTGCGCTGTCGCGCTCTGGTCTGTGGCTGGGCCGCTGGAGCGACGGACGTCCTGCTTCAGCCATCGCGGTTAACGTTGCCACACCGGAAGATTCCCAGGATCCGAGCATTGCCGTGTCGCTGGATAACGGCGGCAGTGCAGACATTCCAGGCAATAGCCGCGCCCTCTTCGCCGTGCCGGGCTATCAGCAGACTACGTTGACGATTAACGAATCGCTGGATGTCTCGCGGGGTGCCAGCAGTGAAATCACACAAGGTTCAGGCAGCAGAACGTTGTTTATGGTGCCTGGCAAACTGCTCCGCCGGGACGTGCAAACCACGGCAAGCTACACCTGGCTCGGCCAGTTAACTGACGAGCAACATTCGCCGTTTATCGGCGGCGTGCCACTGAACGTTAACGGCTGGAGCGACCTTGGCAACGGCGGGTTTAGCGCTCAAAGCGACGCTCTGCTGCATAACCTCTACCTGGTGCGTCAGCAGCAGTTTTATCAGTGCGAGCTGAACGTAAAGAGTATGCGCGACGTCGTGCGTTACGTCGGGTCGATCCCTTGCCGGGAATTAACCTTCTCTGCCCTGCCGGATACTGTCCAGCAACAGGCTCAGCTGATGCTCGCCGGACGATCGGTACCAACGGGTCCAACTGCCATGAATGCAAACAACGTCACAAAAGGGAAATGATGTGAACAAGCACTTAATTATTTTACTTTTTTTAAGTCTGTGGGCGGGCCAGACCCAGGCAGCGGCCCCTGCCGGAAGAAACACCAGCGTCGATATCAGCTTCGATCGCATGGCCCCCCCCGCGCGCTTTGATATCTGGGTTCATGAACCGAGCGGCTATGATGTCGCCGATCCGCAAAAATGGGGACGTAATACCCTGACGTGTCTGTCCCGTACCGACTCCGCAGTGGGCGCCTGCATGACCGCCCCGGTCTGGTTCACGGCGAACCCAGGGACACCTTATGCCATCAATTTACGTTTTACGCATGCCCTTACCAGCAAAACGGTGGATCTTAAGATTTATGGCGACCACTACATGTTTATCAATAATAAAGTTTTTACCTATGCCAGTTTTGTCACGGGAGGGACAAATATTGTTGCAAACTGGAACAGAGAACCTTACTTCGATTTCTATATCGTGAAAAGCGAGCTGGAAAAGCTCGCTCTGCCGGGTATCTGGACCGCAACGCTGAAGCAGAACCTGCGTGAATGGGATACTGCCAACTGCGGCGGGAACTTCAACGACGTCAATACCGGATGTCCAGGCTATCGCGCCATTGCTAGCTGGCAGGCCACGATACGCATTGAGGTTGTCGATCCGGGTAATCAGCAGATTTATCTGCCGGCATTTCCGCACTCAACGCCTGTCGTTAACCTCAACCTGACCAACTTCCCGGGGCGGCCGGGTGGCAGTGAAATCCAGGGTGAAAACACGCTGGATATGTGCCTGTACGACGGCAAAAACAGTACCAGCACCCGCACTTATCTTCGGTTTGAGGACGACGGACTCCCCTCAACGGACCGTGCGGAAGAGGCATTTTCAATCCGGCGACGCGGCGGAAGTCAGACCGATGCGCGGGATCGTCTCGACTATCAGGTTTTCGTCACTAATCCCGTCACGGGCGCAACCGAAACCATCGCCAACGGTAAAACCCTGGTCTGGCAAGGCACCAACGATCCGCAGCATCTGCGTCAGGTCGTCCTGCCCGGCGGACGTGAGAGCGTACTGTGCGTACCTGCCCCTATTGTTCTGAAAACTCCAGCGTTTGCAGCCAGCAGTAAAAACGCCGGGGATTACACCGGCACGCTACGCATCATCTACACACCCAGTACGTTATAAAGAGGCCGCCGTGAATTACGTCATTCTTGATAATAATCGTTTTTATGCCGAAGGGTTGCGCTACGCCCTTCTGCGCCGTAACGCTCACACTCAAGTTGAGAGTGGCGCGTTACAGTGGCACCGTTCGCTGTTGGCCTGCGACACCCTCGTTGTGCGTTGCCGCTTTTCCGTCGCGAGGACGCATCTGGCGCTGGTCGACATTCTGCTTCAACTGGAGGCCAGGCGCTGGGAGGGAACGGTTTATCTGGTGTGCAATGAAAAAGGCTGGGCACTGGCCACGCATTTACGAAAGCGTTTTGCCACGCTGACCTTACATATCATTGATGACAGAATTGCCGTCGTGGATGCGGCGTATCTGCTTGCTAAAGAGCCCCGTCGGGTACGCAGTCTGAATTGCTGCCTGACTGGCATGGAGTTCAATGTTCTCGACAGGCTGGTTAACGGTCAATCGGTAAAACATGTTGCGCAAATGACGCAGATTAGCGAAAAACAGGTTTCGACGTATAAATGCAACGCGCTGAAGAAGCTTAATGCCAACAATCTGCTACAGCTACTTCTGTAGGTCGAGGTTTCTCACGCCGCCCCTTATTTGCTAAACTAAGGGCGGTTTTTACTTTATCGACAGAGCACTATGTTCATTTTTGCAGGCCATGAAATTGAGACCGATAGCGAAGGCTATCTGAAAGACACCACGCAATGGAGCGAGCCGCTGGCGGAGAAAATCGCCGAAAACGAAGGTATCGTTCTCTCCCCCGAACACTGGGAAGTGGTGCGTTTCGTTCGCGAGTTTTATCTGGAGTTTAATACCTCCCCCGCTATCCGCATGCTGGTAAAAGCGATGGCCAACAAGTTTGGCGAAGAAAAAGGCAACAGCCGTTATCTCTATCGCCTGTTTCCGAAAGGCCCAGCTAAGCAGGCAACTAAAATTGCCGGCCTGCCGAAACCGGTGAAATGTATTTAATAGCGGATACTAAATCCCTTTAGCTCGTCGCCAGGGCGGTGCGGTTCGCTGAGAACCCGATCAACCCTGGCGCTGCGCGGTCCCCCGGCTTTCAACCACTTCATCAGTTGTTCCACCCGCTCGCTTTCACCACAGGCGACAACTTCTACGCTGCCGTCATCCATATTCTTCGCATAGCCGGTCAACCCCAGCCGTTGCGCTTCATGCTGGGTGGTGTAGCGAAATCCTACCCCCTGAACCCGGCCATAGACCCAGGCGATGATGCAGACTTTCGACATTGCGGTTCTCCTTATCAACATAAATGAAAGAACAGGTACCGATGGACAGATGACCGGCAATCTCCTGATCTGTCCATAGATTAGCAGGGGATAACAGAATAAGTTGTCGCACCTGTTCAGTGAGATTAAACCGTCGCTCGATAAGCAGAGGTCCCGCCATACCATCATGCAGTAGCGCCAGACGCTGATGATTGACCTCACCATCTGTGCTACTCTACGCGCCATTTTATTTTAATGGTTTCAGGTTGGTACTTTCATCCAACCCGCGTCACTGTTTGTGAGA
Source organism: Citrobacter sp. Cb023 (assembly GCF_030336805.1). NCBI lineage: Bacteria > Pseudomonadati > Pseudomonadota > Gammaproteobacteria > Enterobacterales > Enterobacteriaceae > Citrobacter > Citrobacter sp. Cb023. The sequence goes on from NZ_JAOWCV010000038.1 coordinate 431,651, forward strand.
GGTTGCTCCGCATGACTGAATCTACAATTCCACATTATCCTCGTTTAGTGTTAGCCAAGGGGCGCGAAAAATCATTACTTCGCCGCCATCCATGGGTATTTTCCGGTGCTGTCGCACGTATGGAAGGTAAAGCCAACCTCGGTGAAACCGTTGATATTGTTGACCACCAGGGGAAATGGTTAGCGCGCGGTGCGTTCTCTCCGGCGTCGCAGATCCGTGCGCGCGTCTGGAGCTTCGATAAGTCTGAATCCATCGACATTGATTTCTTTACCCGTCGTCTGCAGAAGGCGCTGACATGGCGTGACTGGCTGGCGAAAAAGGACGGTCTGGACAGCTACCGTCTGATCGCCGGAGAATCCGACGGCCTGCCGGGTGTCACTATTGACCGCTTCGGCAACTTCCTGGTATTGCAGTTGCTCAGCGCGGGGGCTGAATACCAACGCGCCGCGCTGATTAGTGCTCTGCAAATTGTTTTCCCGGACTGCGCTATTTATGACCGTAGCGATGTGGCCGTGCGTAAAAAAGAAGGTATGGCGCTGACCCAAGGGCCCGTCACGGGCGAACTGCCGCCTGCTCTGCTGCCTATCGAAGAACACGGGATGAAGCTGCTGGTTGATATTCAGCACGGTCACAAAACCGGCTATTACCTCGATCAACGCGATAGCCGCCTGGCGACGCGTCGTTATGTGGAAAACCAGCGTGTCCTGAACTGTTTCTCCTATACCGGCGGCTTTGCGGTCTCAGCATTAATGGGCGGATGCCGTCAGGTGGTCAGCGTCGACACCTCTCAGGAAGCACTCGATATTGCCCGCCAGAACGTGGAACTGAACAAGCTGGATCTGAGTAAAGCCGAGTTCGTGCGAGATGATGTGTTCAAACTGCTGCGCGCCTATCGCGATCGCGGTGAGAAATTTGATGTCATCGTGATGGATCCGCCGAAATTTGTCGAAAACAAAAGCCAGTTGATGGGTGCCTGCCGCGGTTATAAGGACATCAATATGCTGGCTATTCAGTTGCTGAACCCAGGCGGCGTACTGCTGACATTTTCCTGCTCCGGGCTGATGACGACCGATTTATTTCAGAAAATCATCGCTGATGCCGCAATAGATGCTGGTCGTGATGTACAATTTATAGAGCAGTTCCGTCAGGCCGCCGATCATCCGGTGATCGCTACCTACCCGGAAGGGCTGTATCTGAAAGGGTTTGCCTGTCGCATCATGTAACTTGAAAAGTGGAATATTACCCTTACATAGAGGGTATCTATTTCCCGGGAGGTGACTATGATTGCCAGCAAATTCGGTATCGGCCAGCAGGTCCGCCATTCCCTGTTAGGTTACCTCGGAGTGGTCGTGGATATCGACCCGGAATATTCGCTTGATGAGCCGTCAGCCGATGAGTTGGCGGTTAACAGCGAACTTCGCGCCGCTCCCTGGTATCACGTGGTGATGGAAGACGATAATGGTCTGCCAGTGCATACGTATCTGGCCGAAGCGCAACTGAGTAGCGAGCTACAGGAAGAACATCCGGAGCAACCATCAATGGATGAACTGGCGCGCACAATCCGTAAACAGCTTCAGGCTCCGCGCCTGCGTAATTGATACTAACACAGGCCCGATGGCGCTTCGCTTATCGGGCCTGTGCGTTTCATCCGGCGACAGTCAAACTTTACTTCGCCAGTCCCAGTCGCGGGATCTCAATCGCCGGGCAACGATCCATCACCACCGTCAGCCCCGCATCACGCGCCAGCACGGCCGCCTGCTCGTTAATTACGCCAAGCTGCATCCATAGCGTCTTCGCGCCAATGGCGATAGCCTCCTGAGCGACGCCCCACGCCGCTTCAGAATTACGGAAGACATCGACCATATCCACTTTCTCTGGCACATCCGCCAGCGTTGCATAGCCCTGCTGCCCCAGCAGCATTTTCCCGGCAACCTTCGGTGAAACGGGAATAACGTGATAGCCCTGATCGAGTAAATACTTCATCACGCGATAGCTTGGGCGATCGGGTTTATCGCTTGCGCCAACCAATGCAATCGTGCGGGTAGATGTCAAAATGCCAGCAATATCGGTCTCTTTCATCGTTTTCCTCCAGGCTGTTTAACAAAGTGTACGACAAACCTGGCCCCGCAACCATTCATCCCATACTGGCGTATGAGAGCTAAACTCAAAAATATGTCTATATGTTAGTAAACGTGATTATCGAAAAATTTAGATACATGTTTGCAGCTATTTTCTGGACAGGAGAAACCTATGAAAGCCGGCATTGTGACAGCCTTAATTGCCCTGTGTTTGCCGGTAACCGTTTTTGCTACCTCATTACGCCTGTCTAATGATATTGACCTTTTGGTGCTGGACGGAAAAAAAGTCTCCAGCTCATTACTGCGTGGCGCCGACAGTATCGAGCTGGAAAATGGTCGCCACCAGCTCGTATTTCGCGTAGAAAAAACCATTCGCTTGTCCAGCCACGAAGAACGTCTGTATATTTCGCCTCCGCTGGTCATCAGCTTTGATACACAACTCGTCAGCCAGGTTAATTTTCACCTCCCGCGTCTGAACAATGAGCGGGATACAGCGCATTTTGATGACGCTCCACGCGTGGAATTGCTGGATGGGGACTCCATGCCTATCCCCGTCAAGCTGGATATTCTGTCAATCACATCCACAGCAAAAATCGTGAATTATGAAATGGAAACTGAACGCTATAACAAAGCGGCTAAACATGCGTCATTACCGCAGTTTGCTACGATGATGGCCGATGACAGCTCGCTGCTTTCCGGGGTATCTGAACTGGATCGCGTGCCGCCTCAGTCGCAAACGCTGACCGAACAGCGTTTAAAATATTGGTACCAGCAGGCCGACGCGCAAACGCGAAGTAACTTTTTGCAATGGGCTCAGAAACAGCCTCCTTCATGACATTTATGTTCGCATACGCATTTTTTTTGTCTTTCTCTTGCAGCATCAAGAGCTTCCAGTACTCTGTAACCAGGTTAACTTGGGAGCTGTACTATGGAATTAACAACTCGCACATTGCCAGCGCGTAAACATATTGCGCTGGTTGCACACGATCACTGTAAAAAGATGTTGATGAGCTGGGTGGAACGCCACCAGCCGTTGCTGGAAAAGCACGTTCTGTACGCCACAGGCACGACGGGAAACTTAATCCAACGCGCAACGGGAATGGACGTCAACGCCATGCTGAGCGGTCCGATGGGGGGTGACCAGCAGGTGGGTGCGCTGATTTCAGAAGGGAAAATTGATGTGCTGATTTTCTTCTGGGACCCGCTTAACGCCGTACCTCACGATCCTGATGTCAAAGCCCTGCTGCGTCTGGCGACGGTATGGAACATTCCGGTTGCCACCAACGTGTCGACCGCCGATTTTATTATCCAGTCGCCAAACTTCAACGATGCAACGGACATCTTGATCCCAGATTACGCCCGCTATCTGGCAGAGCGCCTCAAATAAACACCGGGCAGGCGGCAATTGCCGCCTGCTATTCAGGGTTTTCTTGCTACCGGAACATCCAGTTGTTTAAGCTCATCAACAAAGCACGACGGTGTTTCTTTATTAAACAGCAGCCATACCCGATGCCGTGCCCGCGTTAGCGCCACATACAGCAAGCGTCTCTCTTCAGCATCCGGGAAATCCTCCACCGCCGGAAGCAACGCCTCTTCCATAATCGACTCGCGGGCCGGGGCGGGAAAACCGTCATTCCCATCATGAAGCCCCACAACAATAACGTAATCTGCCTGCTGTCCCTTACTGGCATGGATAGTCATGAAATCCAGCTGTAGCTTAGGCCAACGGGTAGCTGCTTTCTCCAGACTGGCAGGTTTCAGATGATGGTATCGCGCCAGCACCAGAATTCTCTCTTCTGCCTTCACAAATCCCGACAGCTTATCCAGTAGCAGATCCAGCTGGCTTTCATCGAGCAACGTGACAGCTTTTTTATCGCCTGCCATCAGACTGTTGAGCGGTTTCGTAAGCTGATGAGGGTTTTGCTGGATAAACTGGTTTGCGACTTCACCAATGCGGCTATTAAAACGGTAAGTCGTATCCAGATTACAACGGTCGCCCTCGCCGAAGTTTTGCTGGAATGCGGTGGTCAACGAAAGCTGTGCTCCGCTGAACCGGTAAATTGCCTGCCAGTCATCCCCTACGGCAAACAGTGTAGTGTGTGAGTTTTGCTTGCGCAGTGCGGCTAACAGGGCGGCACGCTGAGGAGAAATGTCCTGAAATTCGTCGACCAGAATGTGTTTCCACGGACTGATAAACCGGCCTTTTTCCAGAATGACAATGGCCTGATGAATCAACCCGGAAAAATCGACGGCATTCTCATCCTTCAGGGCGCCCTTCCAGGCCTTGAGCAGGGGAGACATCAGCTTAATGCGTTTACTGAACAGATCGCGAATCTCCTCCGGAGCATTGGCGATCATATCAGCCTGCGCTCCGCCATGCATTCGCATCAGGCTAACCCAACGATCCAGCCGGGAAGCCAGCCGGCGCTGTAATTTTTCGTCATCCCAGAAGTTACCTTCGGGTACAGACCACTGCATCTCTTCTTCTAACCATTGCCGCCAGCCTTTGGCCTGTGCCTTTTTCTCACTGCACTGTTGACGCCAGGTCGTGATAAAAAGTTTGCTACGCGCGGCAACATCATTTTCCAGCTTGCTAACCGTCGGGACTTTTTTGCTCCCCTGCGAAATAATGTGCAACGCCAGTGAATGAAACGTCCTCGCGGTGATCTCTTCCGTATGCAGACGTTCACGGATGCGATCGTCCATCTCCTGGGCCGCTTTGCGTCCAAACGCCAGCAGCAGGATTTGTTCGGCCGCCGCTTCCCCTCGCGCAAGTAGCCAGCCCGCACGGGCGACCAATACGGATGTTTTGCCGCTTCCGGCCCCCGCAAGAACCAGTAATGATTGTTCGCCGTTCACCACCGCCCGCGCCTGGGCCGGATTCAGCGGCGAGGACTCAATTTGCTGGAAAAATTCGGCATGTTCTTCCAGCATGGCATCGGTATACGCCTGGTTGTGCTGTAAGCGACAAGCTTCAATGTCCTTCAACCATGCCTGGCATTGACGTAACGCCTCACGGCAATTTTCAAATTCTTCCAGCCGGTTGATCGGGAGCGGCAATGCGGCAAAGGCGCGGCGGATCTGCTGCTGTAGCCCTGACGTCTGTTCGCGCGTCAGCCATTTATTCTCACTGGTACGGGTGGCGATCGCCTCCAACTGCTGCTGTAAAACTCCCGCAGCGACGTCGCTCATTTCCTGACTCCACTGCTGCCAGAGCGAATTCAAATGGTGATGGAAGCGCTGGGTTTCTGCCCATTCAGTACCGTGAAGACGTACCACCTTATCATCCGGGAGCACAAACTCCAGCTCACCCCATACCAGGCCGCGTTTACAATGAATAGCCAGTAACTGATTGAAGGGAATAAGATACTCGTGACGATCGCCGGAAACCTTAATCCCGGCATTGAGAATAACGGCCCGATCGTAAGGGTGTTGTGCCAGACGTTTTCCAAGAGAAGTTGCTTTCAGTTCCATAAGACTCAAGCGGATCCACACGAAGAGGTTTGCTTATCAGTGTAACCGCCAGAGAAAACGTGCTCCAGCCCAAAAAAACGTTACAATTGCCGAACTCACAGAAAACCAGAGTTAACCGAGGGTTTATGCGTACTGTTCTGAATATTTTAAATTTTGTGCTCGGGGGATTCGCCACCACCTTAGCCTGGTTACTGGCTACGCTGGTCAGTATTGTGCTGATTTTTACTCTCCCCCTGACCCGCTCATGCTGGGAAATTACCCGACTCTCGCTGTTTCCCTACGGTAACGAAGCGATTCATGTCGATGAGCTTAATCCAGCGGGCAAAAACGTCCTGTTGAATACCGGAGGCACCGTGCTCAATATTTTCTGGCTGATTTTCTTCGGCTGGTGGTTGTGCCTGATGCACATTGTCTCCGGTATTGCCCAGTGCATTACGATTATTGGTATCCCGGTTGGCATTGCGAATTTCAAAATCGCGGCGATTGCACTGTGGCCGGTGGGTCGCCGGGTAGTGTCAGTTGAAGTTGCTCGCGCAGCGCGTGAAGCCAACGCGCGTCGTCGCTTCGAATAATCAGGACCGATGGCCTTTATGTTAAGTCCTCTGCTCAAACGCTATACCTGGAACAGCACCTGGCTGTACTACGTGCGGATTTTTATCGCGCTTTGCGGCACAACAGCGCTGCCCTGGTGGCTGGGTGACGTTAAGCTGACCATCCCGCTCACGCTGGGTATGGTCGCAGCCGCGCTTACTGACCTGGACGATCGTCTTGCAGGTCGCCTGCGCAATTTGATCATCACGCTGGTGTGCTTTTTCATTGCCTCGGCCTCGGTCGAACTGCTCTTCCCATGGCCATGGCTGTTTGCCCTTGGGTTAACGCTTTCCACCAGCGGCTTTATACTGCTGGGGGGATTAGGGCAGCGCTATGCAACCATCGCCTTTGGCGCGTTGCTGATCGCCATTTACACGATGCTCGGCACCTCGCTTTACGATCAGTGGTATCAGCAGCCAATCCTGCTGCTCGCGGGCGCCATTTGGTACAACCTGTTAACCCTGACCGGACATCTTCTGTTCCCTATTCGCCCGTTGCAGGACAATCTGGCGCGTAGCTATGAACAGTTAGCGCACTATCTGGAACTGAAATCGCGTCTTTTTGATCCCGACATAGAAGATGAAAGCCAGGCGCCGCTGTATGATTTGGCTCTTGCGAATGGGCAACTGATGGCGACCCTAAACCAGACAAAGGTGTCACTGCTGACCCGCCTGCGCGGCGACCGCGGACAGCGAGGAACACGTCGCACGCTACATTACTATTTTGTGGCGCAGGATATTCACGAACGCGCAAGCTCCTCGCATATTCAGTACCAAACGCTGCGCGACCATTTCCGCCACAGCGACGTGATGTTTCGCTTCCAGCGCCTGATGTCGATGCAGGGGCAAGCGTGTTCGCAACTGTCTCGCTGTATTTTATTACGCACGCCTTATCAGCACGATCCGCACTTTGAGCGCGTCTTCACCCATATTGATGCTGCACTTGAGCGCATGCGCGCGAGTGGTGAGCCTGCAGACCTGCTCAACACGTTGGGATTTTTGCTGTCAAACCTGCGGGCCATTGATGCCCAGTTGGCTACCATTGAGTCCGAACAGGCTCAGGTACTTTCGCGCAATGAGTCTGAAAATCAGCTTGCCGATGACAGCCCGCATGGGTTCAGTGATATCTGGTTGCGTCTGAGCCGTAATTTCACGCCTGAGTCCGCCCTGTTTCGTCATGCTGTTCGCATGTCGCTGGTGCTCTGCGTCGGCTATGCCATTATCCAGATAACCGGAATGAACCACGGGTACTGGATCCTGTTGACCAGTCTGTTTGTCTGCCAGCCAAACTACAACGCCACCCGACATCGTCTGGCACTAAGGATTATCGGCACATTAGTCGGGATCGCCATTGGGTTACCGATCCTGTGGTTTGTACCTTCTCTCGAAGGGCAATTGATCCTTCTGGTGATCACCGGCGTGTTGTTTTTTGCCTTTCGTAACGTCCAGTACGCGCATGCCACCATGTTTATCACGCTGCTGGTGCTGCTGTGCTTTAACCTGCTCGGTGAAGGTTTTGAGGTTGCACTTCCGCGCGTCATCGATACGTTGATCGGCTGTGCCATCGCCTGGGCTGCTGTCAGTTTTGTCTGGCCAGACTGGCGTTTTCGGAATCTGCCGCGAGTGATTGAACGGGCCACTGACGCTAACTGTCGTTATCTTGATGCTATTCTCGAACAATATCATCAGGGGCGTGATAATCGTCTGGCATACCGTATCGCCCGCCGTGACGCGCACAATCGTGATGCGGAACTTGCTTCGGTGGTGTCGAACATGTCGAGTGAACCGGATGTCACGGCCCAAACACGCGAAACGGCGTTCCGCTTGCTGTGTCTTAACCATACGTTTACCAGCTATATTTCCGCCCTCGGCGCACATCGCGAGCAGTTAACCAATCCTGACGTCCTGGCATTGCTGGATGATGCCGTCTGCTATGTAGATGATGCGCTTCATCATCAACCTGCTGATGAGCAGCGCGTATACCAGGCGCTGGAAGATCTGAAGCAGCGAATTCAGCATCTCGAGCCACGTCCGGACAGTAAAGAGCCGCTGGTCGTACAGCAAGTTGGGTTACTGATTGCCCTGCTCCCGGAGATTCGGCGATTACAGCAACAAATTGCCGTGCTGCCATCTAATACCCCGGTTCCGGCGTAAGAGAACTCACCCACTCCACCAGCTCCTGGCGACGCGTCGCCGGGAGCGCGGCTTCATGCACCCCGTCAACCGCCCCTTCAAGGGCATAGAGTATTTTTACCGTTAAGGCAGGGTTATTTTGCCGAAGTTTCAACCAGCACATCTGAGCTCCCAGCGATCGCAATGTCCCCTCATCCTTAATTCCTGCTTCATTTAGCAAGGTCTCCAGATGAAACGTCATATTCGGTAATTCCCGCAGGCGATGTTGTGCAAAGCGACTCTGTTTTTCCTTAACGGCTGCATCGAGTGAAAATTGTGATAGCGACACTAACTGCTGCTGGTTCTGCCACAGGGTATCGTTCACCTGGTAATAATTGAGTACAACCGGACGTCCGCGTTTGATAAATGTTAGCCAGACAGGAGAATTTTTTACACAGTACTGGGCGCTCTGCTCACAGGCGCGAAGATATAACTCACCGCTGGCAACCATGGCAAAGACCGTATCACCAACCGTCAGACTATAGCTGCCAAACAGTGAGCGGTAGTGAATTGTTCCCAGAGAAGCCAGATATTCTTGTGATTTATAGATTCTTGCATAAGACTTTTCTTTCATAAAAAATCCTTTTAAATCATAACGTAAGCAAATAATTTGCAGTAGCAGATCCGTTAATGACGAAAATAGGCAACTTATGCGTATGGGGCAAGATGAATTTTATTTTTCCCGTGATGATGACTAAAAATTGCGAACCTGTTTCCGAAAATAAGGTTGATCTTTATTGATGGCAGAGTTACTGTATATCCATACAGTAACTCATAGGGCTGGATTGATTATGTACACTTCAGGTTATGCAAATCGTTCTTCGTCGTTCTCTTCCGCATCGAGCAGCATTGCGCGCGTTTCAGCAGAGAACGCTACCGCTGGGCTTATCAGTGAAGTGGTCTATCGCGAGGACCAGCCCATGATGACGCAGCTCCTGCTGCTTCCCCTGCTGCAACAGTTAGGGCAACAATCACGCTGGCAGCTGTGGCTGACGCCTCAGCAAAAATTAAGCCGTGAGTGGGTGCAGTCGGCCGGGCTTCCATTGACCAAAGTCATGCAAATCAGCCAGCTCTCCCCCTGCAATACGCTGGAATCGATGGTTCGTGCGCTGCGCACAGGTAACTACAGCGTCGTCATCGGCTGGTTGACGGAAGAATTAACCGAAGATGAACATGCCGAACTGGTAAAAGCGGCAGATGAAGGTAATGCGATGGGGTTTATCATGCGTCCTGTTCGCGCTCAGTCACTTGCGGGGAGACAGCATTCCGGGCTAAAAATTCACTCGAATTTGTATCATTGAGTAAAATTAGGATTTATCCTGGAATTTTTTTTCATGTTTTAATTTGCCATTGAGCTGTAACGCGTTTTCCGGCTGAAGGCCTGTCTGAAGCGGTTTTCAGGAAATCTTCAGTACATTTATTCATCTATAAATGTTAAATATTGTGTACACAAGCCTTTTTTTTTCATATGCCTGACGGACTTCACACTTGTAAGTTTTCAACTACGTTGTAGACTTTACATCGCCAGGGGTGCTCGGCATAAGCCGCAGATATCGGTAGAGTAACTATTGAACTGGTCCCCGGGTGAAGGATTTAACCGTGTTATCTCTCTTCGGAGATATTCATGGCGAATTTTGGATGATAACGAGGCGCAAAAAATGAAAAAGACAGCTATCGCAATTGCAGTGGCACTGGCTGGTTTCGCTACCGTGGCGCAGGCCGCTCCGAAAGATAACACCTGGTACACTGGTGCTAAACTGGGCTGGTCTCAGTACCATGATATTGGCAACAACCAGATCAACAACTCCGGTCCTACCCACGAAAGCCAACTGGGTGCTGGTGCATTCGGTGGTTACCAGGTTAACCCGTACGTTGGTTTCGAAATGGGTTACGACTGGTTAGGTCGTATGCCGTACAAAGGCGCCACCGATGCTACCCACAATAATGGCGCTTTCAAAGCTCAGGGCGTTCAGCTGACCGCTAAACTGGGTTACCCAATCACTGACGATCTGGACGTTTATACCCGTCTGGGTGGTATGGTTTGGCGTGCAGACGCTAAAAACAACGAAGGCTTCAAAGACCACGACACTGGTGTTTCCCCAGTATTCGCAGGTGGCGTAGAGTATGCAATTACTCCTGAAATCGCTACCCGTCTGGAATACCAGTGGACCAACAACATCGGTGACGCGAACACCGTTGGCGGTCGTCCGGATAACGGTCTGTTGAGCGTTGGTGTTTCCTACCGTTTCGGTCAGCAGGAAGAAGCAGCTCCAGTAGTTGTTGCTCCGGCTCCGGCTCCAGAAGTACAGACCAAACACTTCACTCTGAAGTCTGACGTTCTGTTCAACTTCAACAAAGCAACTCTGAAACCAGAAGGCCAGCAGGCTCTGGATCAGATGTACAGCCAGCTGAGCAACCTGGATCCGAAAGACGGTTCCGTAGTGGTTCTGGGCTTCACTGACCGCATCGGTTCTGACGCTTACAACCAGGGTCTGTCCGAGAAACGTGCTCAGTCCGTTGTTGATTACCTGATCTCTAAAGGTATTCCTTCTGACAAAATCTCTGCACGTGGCATGGGCGAATCCAACCCAGTTACTGGCAACACCTGTGACAACGTGAAAGCTCGCGCTGCACTGATCGACTGCCTGGCTCCGGATCGTCGTGTTGAGATCGAAGTTAAAGGTATCAAAGACGTTGTAACTCAGCCTCAGGCTTAAGTTATTGTCTTATGAAAAAACCCCGCTTTGCGGGGTTTTTTTTTCACTTTTTATCAATCAAAGCACGCCTGTACACAACACATTTAGCCATTCTGTGGTTATTCTTTTCCCAGCAGCGCCTGTAAATCCTGCTTCAATGTCGACATTTTATTCGCGTACTTCTCTTTATGCTCTGCGTCTTCAATCAGTTGCACAATGGTTTCAGAAAGCGTTTTGCCGCGCCGCTGCGCAAGCCCCGCTAAGCGCTGCCAGACCATAAATTCCAGATCGATAGATTTCTTTCGCGTATGCTGATGCTCCGCGTTAAAGTGCCGCTTACGCCTCGCCCGTATGGTTTGTTTCATACGATTTAGCAGCGCAGAGTTCATGTGTTCTTCAATCCAGGTATTGACCCGAACCGGTTCATTTTCGAGGGTTAGCAACAAATCAACGGCTTCTTCGGCAGCGCTGGCCTCTACGTAACGGGTGATTAATTCCCCCTCACGATGCTTCTTCACCAGATACTTCCATTTCCAGCCGCTTTCAAGGTTTTCAAGTTGTTGATATTTCATTGCGATCTCAATGTTACCGTGTAACTCTTATCAGAATATCAGCTTTTTCGGCATCTGAAGAAAAGAATATCCAGCCTGTGAACTGTCGCGCGTCATCGCATTCGTTTCACAGCGCTTTCCACGTGTGCAGTGATGATGGTTACGGTATAATCTCGTTTTTTACAACAGACTAAAAAACATCAACTTTGACCATTACGAAACTTGCATGGCGTGATCTGGTTCCTGACACCGATAGTTATCAGGAAGTATTTGCACAGCCGCACGTCACTGACGACACCGATACCTTACTTAGTGATACTCAGCCACGTTTACAATTTGCGCTGGAGCAGCTTCTTCAGCACTGGACGACGTCTTCGTTCATGCTGGTAAAAGCACCGGAAGAGCTTGAGTACATCAACCTTATTGCACAGGCCGCGCGGCCTCTGCACTCGGATGCCGGAAGTCTCACCGGAGGTCATTATGATATCTCCGGTCACACTATCCGCTATCGTACAGCTGAGACAGCAGAAGACAATTTTGCGACATTAACCCAGGTAGTCTGCGCTGACTGGGTTGAAGCCGAACAACTGTTTGGCTGTCTGCGTCAGTTCAATGGCGAAATTACCCTACAGCCAGGCCTTGTGCATCAGGCCAACGGTGGTGTGCTGGTTATTTCGTTGCGCACGCTACTGGCCCAACCGCTGCTGTGGATGCGCCTGAAAGCCATTGTCAGCCACGATCGTTTTGACTGGGTAGCTTTTGATGAGTCTCGCCCGCTGCCTGTCTCCGTTCCACCTATGCCGCTTAAACTCAAAGTGGTATTAGTTGGTGAACGTGAATCACTGGCAGACTTCCAGGACATGGAGCCGGAGCTGGCTGAGCAGGCTATTTATAGCGAGTTTGAAGATAATCTGCAGATAGTGGATGCCGAAACCATGACGCAGTGGTGTCAGTGGGTAACACATACCGCTACGCGCAACAATTTGCCCTACCCGGCCCCTGATGCATGGCAAGTGCTGATCCGTGAAGCCGTTCGTTATACCGGCGAACAGGATACATTGCCGCTTAACCCGCTGTGGATCACCCGGCAGTTCAAAGAAGTGGCCCCGTTATGCGAGGGCGAAACCTGCAACGCTGAGCAGTTCAGCCTGATGCTAACCCAGCGTGAATGGCGGGAAGGTTTCCTCGCCGAACGAATGCAGGATGAGATCCTGCAGGAACAGATCCTGATCGAGACGGAAGGCGAGCGTATTGGCCAAATCAACGCCCTGTCGGTGATTGAATTTCCTGGTCACCCCCGCGCGTTTGGTGAGCCTTCTCGTATCAGCTGTGTGGTTCATATTGGCGACGGCGAATTTACGGATATTGAGCGCAAAGCCGAGCTTGGCGGAAATATTCATGCGAAGGGTATGATGATTATGCAGGCGTTCCTGATGTCGGAACTCCAGCTTGAACAGCAAATCCCCTTCTCTGCCTCGCTGACCTTTGAGCAATCCTACAGCGAAGTGGACGGCGACAGCGCGTCCATGGCAGAACTTTGCGCATTGATTAGCGCCCTCGCCGACGTTCCTGTTAATCAAAGCATCGCCATTACCGGTTCTGTCGATCAGTTTGGTCGGGCACAACCTGTTGGTGGTCTGAACGAGAAAATTGAAGGCTTCTTCGCCATCTGTCAGCAGCGTGAGCTGACAGGCACACAGGGCGTTATCATTCCTTCAGCGAATGTCAGACACCTGAGCCTGCAGCCCGCTCTGCTACAGGCCGTAGAAGAAGAAAAATTCACTATCTGGGCGGTGGACGACGTGACCGATGCGCTGCCACTGTTATTAAATCTGGTGTGGGATGGTGAAGGCCAGACAACGCTGATGCAAACTATCCAGGAGCGTATTGCTACGGCAACGCAGCAGGAAGGTCGTCACCGTTTTCCCTGGCCGCTACGTTGGCTGAACTGGATTATTCCGAACTGATCGGACTTGTTCAGCGTACACGTGTTAGCTATCCTGCGTGCTTCAATAAAATAAGGCTTACAGAGAACATGGTAGATAAACGCGAATCCTATACAAAAGAAGACCTTCTTGCCTCTGGTCGCGGTGAGCTGTTTGGCGCAAAAGGGCCACAACTGCCTGCACCAAGCATGCTGATGATGGACCGTGTCATCAAGATGACCGAAACCGGCGGCAACTTTGACAAAGGTTATGTTGAAGCAGAACTGGATATCAACCCGGACCTGTGGTTCTTCGGATGCCACTTTATCGGCGATCCGGTAATGCCGGGCTGCCTGGGTCTGGATGCCATGTGGCAGCTGGTTGGATTCTATCTCGGCTGGCTGGGCGGCGAAGGTAAAGGCCGCGCGCTGGGCGTAGGCGAAGTTAAATTCACCGGCCAGGTTCTGCCGACTGCGAAGAAAGTGACTTACCGCATTCACTTCAAACGCATCGTTAATCGTCGCCTGATCATGGGCCTGGCTGATGGTGAAGTGCTGGTTGATGGTCGTCTAATCTATACCGCAAACGATCTGAAAGTGGGTCTGTTCCAGGACACTTCGGCGTTCTAATCCAGGTCAGCGTAGCCGCCAGACATTAACGTTTATTCGTCTTGTCTGGTGGGCAAAAAGGCGAAACCTCCGCTCTGCGGAGGTTTCTTTTATCTAAAGAGACAGAATCAGGCCATTAAAACCCTATCCCCCATGGCTTCTCGCCAGCCTCCCAGCCAGTATGACCTCTGATTCAGCGTCTGATAGGGACACATTTCTTTTGAGCGTCCGGCAATGCCGGCCTGATATCCACGTTGATGTGCCCGTTCCAGGCGATCTCGTTTTTGTCTCTTCATGCCTCGTTTCCCTCATCTTTTGGGTCTGGTGGAAAAGAAAACAGTGATTACTAAGTGTGCAATCACACTAAAACGAATACCCCTAAACATCAGGCTCGTCAATGCGCAAAATTCACGCCAGTGTCATATTTGTGAGCTACCCGCAAAATCATTTGTACAAAAATAGTCTGTCAGAACAGCTATCTCCACGGCTAAAAAAATAAAAAAAACCGCCCCGGGCAATGAACCAGGGGCGGCATAATTTACAATTATTTAAGCTTAAGGGATGCGTTTCAGCTCTTGAGCCATTGCCGTCGCTTCCTGGCTCCAGGCGTTGGCCAGAACCTTCACCATCTCATCGTAGCCGTCTTTAGTCTGTACAGCTTCAATGTGGAATGGACGCTTGATCAACTGCCCCTGGTGATTCAGCAGCCATTCACCGCTCACGATGACCTTACCATCGTACCGACCGTGGAAGCCGGTCACGGTAACGTTCAACGTGTCCTGAGTGCTTCCCAGCGGCTGCGAAGCGACAACCCAGCCAGGCAACTGCATACTGAGGTTCGTAACCAGGGTATTGCGCAATTGCTGATCTAATGGGCTGGCCCAGAGATTATTATTCGCTATCACATATTGCACATCGCTGGTCTGGTAAACCACCCCATTACCCGCCAGATAGTCCGGGACCGCAATCTGTTCAACCCACAGCAGACGGTTACCCTGGTTAGCTGAGCTCTGTACGCCCCCTTGCGCGATAGGAAGCTGGTAATAGCTTTTATTTTCTCCGCTGGAGCTGCATGACGTCAGCCAGACCGCCATCATCGCCACTAGCCACTTTTTCATTGTTTCGCCCTCTTCGGCTCTGGATCTTTTTTGTCCTTCGCTTCAAATACCAGCGCATTGCTCTTATCGTTCAACGTTTTCAGTACCGGTTGCAGTTCTCGCAGTACCTGATCAAGACGCTGCATATCCGCCACCATCTTGTTGTAGGCGGCGGACCCCGGCTGGAAGCCCTGCATACTACGGTTCAGTTCGCGCAGCGTGTTCTGCATATCCGCCGGAAGATCCTGCATCGACTGACTGGACGTGATCTTATTCATGTTGTCCAGCGTGGTTTGCAGATGCTTCATCGTACGCTGGCTTTCCGACAACGTATTGGTCGCCTGCTCAATCATCGGGTTCAACGGCAGATTGTTAATCTTATCCAGCGCTTCCATCAGTCGCTGCTGGATCTGCGCCAGACCACCGCTCACGGTCGGAATAATTTGATAACCGTTAAATTCGCGCACACCGGTAATCGGCGGTTCTTTCGGGTAGAAGTCGAGATCGACATACAGAGCGCCAGTCACCAGGTTCCCGGTTTTCAGCGATGCCCGTAATCCGCGTTTAAGCAATTCTGCCAGATGAGCGCCAACATCAGTATCTTCTCCCAGCTGTGCCTTCAGACGTTCTGGTTCGATACGTACCAACACCGGAATGCGGTAATCATTGTTGAAGACCTGACGCATATTCGGTGAGAAGAAAGGTACTTTGCTTACCGTACCCAAACGGATGCCACGGAATTCCAGTGGCGCGCCAGGCTGCAGGCCACGAATTGAATCTTTAAAGAACATCAGGTAATCAATATGATCGGTATACAGTGAATCCTGAATACTTTTTTGGTCGTCATAAAGATTAAACGCAGACTGTTGTGCGACCGGTTCGCCTTGTTCCAGCCCTTCTGGCACATCAAAACTTACGCCACCGCCAAACAGCGTGGAGAGAGATCCCATTTCCACGCGCATACCTGCCGAAGTAAGATCCACGGCGATCCCACTGTCCTTCCAGAAACGCACATTGCTGGTCACCAGACGATCGTTAGGCGCATTGATAAATAGCTGATAGCTAATCGTACGCTTTTGCGCATCAAATGTGCTGGTTTCAACCGAACCTACACGATAACCACGGAACAGAACCGGGTCGCCCGGGCTCAACTGACCGGCTTTTTTGCTGTCCAGAATCACACGGATCCCTTTCGCATCTGGCGGCGCCAGCGGCGGTGAATCCAGCAGTTGGTAATTTTCCAGCTTGCTGCCTTTATTGCCAGGCTGCAGTTCAATATAAGCCCCGGACAATAGCGTGCCGAGCCCACTGATACCTTCACGTCCAACCTGCGGCTTCACCACCCAAAAGACAGAATCTTTATGCAGCAGCTTTTCCATTCCGGAGTTAAGACGAGCTTTAATTTCCACATGGGTCAAATCATCAGTCAGGGTTGCGCTCTCGACGATACCGACATCCACGCTGCGGCTCTTAATCGTCGTTTTGCCCCCTTCAATACCTTCGGCATTGGTGGTAATCAGCGTGACTTGTGGCCCCTGATGACTGTAGTGATAAAACAGGACCCACGCGCCAATGAGGGCAGTGACTATAGGGAATATCCACACGGGCGACCAATTTTTTACCTTTTGCACTTTGGCTTCCCCACTTTTAGATTCCATGCTGTCAGGACTCCTCATGATCTGGTTCACGGTCCCACGACAGACGGGGATCAAATGTCATCGCAGAAAACATTGTCATAATGACGACTAAAGCAAACATCAAAGCACCCATTGCAGGATAAATGTTCATTAACCCTCCCATGCGCACCAGCGCAGAGAGTACGGCAATTACAAAAACGTCGATCATTGACCAGCGACCGACAAATTCTACAACCTCGTAAATTAAATGCATTCGTTCACTGTCGCGTTTGCCGTGCCCTTTGGCATCCCAACACAGCCAGGCAATGGCGATCATTTTCAACGTCGGCACCATAATACTGGCGATAAAGATAACCGCAGCCACCGGGTAAGAGCCTTCGCTCCAGATTAAAACCACGCCCTCGAGTATCGTTGAAGGCAGCTTTGACCCGAGCAGATCGGTGATCATGATCGGCAGAATATTGGCAGGAAGATAAAGCATGATCGACGTAAACAGTAATGCCAATGTCCATTGCAGACTGTTTTTACGCCGCACATAACCTTTCGTCTGACAGCGTGGGCATACCAGCTCGTCTGCAGGAAGAATAGCGGTGCAGCAGGAACAGGAACGCAACCCTTGTCGGATGCCGGGCACACCAGGCTTTAATTCCTGCTTAATGGCTGGCATAGGGGCAATATCATCCCACAGCCAACGGCGATCCACACACTGAAAAGCCCGCAACTGGAGCATACAAAACAAGCACCACGGGATGAAGCTGCTGCCCACGCCGATATCGCCGTAGGCCATCAGCTTAACAAAGCTCACCAACACGCCCGCGAGGAAAATTTCTGCCATTCCCCAGCTTTTTAACTGAAACAAAATACGCGCCAGCCATGTTTTAAGCCGCTCAGGCATATGAACCCGATTCACCAACAGCAAAATGGTCAACAAGCAAAAAGCGGGAACCAACTGAACGAATAAGATAAAGAAGGTACCGAGGCTGGCGTAATCTTCCGAAAAGAGAACGCTGGGGATTTGCAGCAGCGTCACTTCGCTGCTCACCCCCGCAACATTCATATTCACAAAGGGAAAGAGGTTTGACAAAAGCAGCATAAATAATGCTGCTAACGCATAGGCGGTAGGACGCTGCCGTGGCGCGTCCCACTCAACCGTTAACGTAGTGCCACATCGTGGACATGCCGCTTTCTGACCATGCTCAAGGCGAGGTAACGCCACCAGCATGTCACACTGCGAGCACAGAATATGCTTCGCGGCATGGTGATGTTCGCACATATGTGCTCCTTTAAATTATGCGCCGTTCTTCAAAGACTCAAGATACTCCCAGCGCTCAAAGGCTTGCTCAAGTTCTTGTTCAGCTTCGTTCAGATTAGCTAATACCTGTTGCGTTTGCTCATGCGGCTGACTGAAAAAAGCGGCGTCAGCTACCTGAGCTTGTAATGCTTCCAGTTTAGCTTCCAGTTCTTCAAGCAGCGCGGGGAGCAGCTCCAGTTCGCGCTGCAGTTTATAGCTTAGTTTGCTCGTGCTGCGTTTGACAATTTCTGCTTTAGGAGCAACGGTTTCCTCTGTTTTTTTCGCAACTGGCTGTTTAAACGCCACATACTGCGATTGCTGGCTGCGGGCATCATGATAACCGCCGACATAACGACCAATTTTACCGCCGCCTTCGAAGATCCAGCATTCGGTGACGGTATTATCCACAAACTGACGGTCGTGGCTCACCAGCAGCACGGTGCCCTGGTAGCTATCAATCAGCTCTTCAAGAAGTTCCAGCGTTTCGACGTCCAGATCGTTCGTTGGTTCATCGAGAATCAAAAGATTACTGGGTTTGAGAAAAAGACGCGCCAGCAGTAGGCGATTGCGTTCCCCACCAGAGAGCGCACGTACTGGCGTCATCGCCCGTTTCGGATGGAACAGGAAATCCTGGAGGTAGCCCAGCACATGGCGAGGTTTACCGTTAACCAGCACCTCTTGCTTACCCTCAGCAAGGTTGTCCATCACGGTTTTATCCGGATCCAGTTCGGCGCGGTGCTGATCGAAATACGCCACTTCCAGCTTCGTGCCGACGTGAATGCGTCCGCTATCAGCCTGAAGCTGACCTAACATCAGCTTCAGCAGCGTTGTTTTACCGCAGCCGTTAGGTCCAATTAGCGCAATCTTGTCGCTACGTTGCACCTGCGCGGAGAAATCTTTTACCAGTTGCTTTCCATCAACCTGGTAATCAACATTCTCCATTTCGAAGACAATCTTGCCAGAACGGCTCGCCTCTTCGACCTGCATCTTCGCCGTGCCCATCACTTCGCGACGTTCGCCACGCTCGCGACGCATGGCTTTCAGTGCCCGCACGCGGCCTTCATTACGGGTACGACGCGCTTTGATGCCCTGACGGATCCAGACTTCTTCCTGCGCCAGCTTGCGATCAAATTCCGCATTTTGGAGATCTTCCACCCGCAGCGCTTCTTCTTTATCCAGCAGATACTGATCGTAGTTCCCCGGATAGGTCACCAGCTTGCCGCGGTCGAGATCGACAATACGCGTCGCCATATTGCGAATAAATGAACGGTCGTGGGAAATGAAAATAATTGTCCCATTGAAGGATTTCAGGAACCCTTCCAGCCAGTCGATAGTTTCAATATCCAGGTGGTTAGTTGGTTCATCCAGCAGCAGTACGCGCGGGTTGCTCACTAACGCGCGGCCCAGCGCCGCCTTACGCAGCCAGCCGCCCGAAAGCGAAGAAAGCGCGGCGTTAGGATCCAGTCCCAGTTGCGCCAGCACTTCATTAATGCGGCTTTCGAGCTGCCACAGATTATGGTGATCGAGCATTTCCTGAACCCGCGCCATTTCATTCAGGTTTCTGTCGCTGGGATCGGTCATCACCAGGCGCGAAATATCGTGATAACGCTTCAGATATTCAGCCTGTTCCTCAATACCTTCAGCAACGAAGTCATAGACGCTGCCCTCAACATTACGCGGCGGATCCTGCTGCAGACGCGCCACAACCAGGTCCTGCTCATAAATAATACGCCCGTCGTCAAGACCCTGTTCACGGTTGAGGATCTTCATCAGCGTCGACTTACCTGCGCCATTACGGCCAACCAGACAGACGCGTTCGTTATCTTCGATATGCAGTTCTGCATTATCAAGAAGCGGCGCATCGCTGAACGACAGCCATGCACCATGCATACTGATCAATGACATTTATTTATCCTTTCAGGCTGCGGTAATCAGCCAGCAATTGTGGATCTGACGGTTACGGGCAAAATCCTGGGAAAGCGTTTTTTGGGTGATTTCTTGTGCTTTTAATCCCAGTTCAGCCAGACCGTCGAGATCCATACGGAACCCACGCTTGTTGTTGGAGAACATGATCGTACCGTCTTTACGCAGCAGACGTTTCAGATCTTTCATCAGCGCCAGATGATCGCGCTGTACATCAAAAGAGTCTTCCATACGTTTTGAGTTAGAGAACGTCGGCGGATCGATGAAAATCAGATCAAACTGTTCATTGGCATCGCGCAGCCAGCCCAGGCAATCGGCTTGAATTAAACGGTGAGCGCGACCACTCAGGCCGTTCAGCCGCAGGTTACGCTCAGCCCACTCCAGGTAGGTACGCGACATATCAACCGTCGTGGTGCTACGCGCACCGCCCAGTCCGGCATGAACGCTGGCACTGCCGGTGTAGGAGAACAGGTTAAGGAAATCCTTACCTTTACTCATCTGGCCCAGCATGCGGCGCGCAATACGGTGATCGAGGAACAAACCGGTATCAAGATAGTCTGTCAGGTTGACCCACAGGCGCGCGTTGTACTCGCTTACCTCAATGAATTCACCCTTCTCATTCATCTTCTGATACTGGTTCTTCCCTTTCTGGCGCTCACGGGTTTTCAGCACCAGTTTATTTGGCGCGATTTCCAGGACCGACAGCGTTGCGGCAATGATATCGAACAGACGTTGACGTGCTTTTTGCGCATCGACCGTCTTCGGCGGAGCGTATTCCTGAACCACGACCCACTCACCGTAACGGTCCACTGCAACGTTGTATTCCGGCAGGTCAGCATCATACAGGCGATAGCATTCAATTCCTTCCTGACGCGCCCATTTTTCCAGCTTCTTGATATTCTTGCGCAGGCGGTTGGCATAATCTTCCGCGACCGTGGCTGGCTTGCTGTCCGCAGTGGTCTCTGCAACGTGATAGTTTTTCTGTACGCAATCCAGCGGACCGTTTTTCGCTTTGAACTGCTTATCAGCACGCAATTGCAGGCTGCTGAGCAAATCCGGAGAGGCACTGAACAGCGACAAGTTCCAGCCGCCAAACTGGTTTTTCATCGTACGGCCCAGCAAGCTATGCAGGGCAATCAGCGCCGGTTCGCTATCCAGACGTTCGCCGTAGGGCGGGTTACTGATCACCGTACCATACGGTCCCTTCGGCAGTGGATTACTCAGTTTGGCGACATCTTTAACGTCAAATGTCATCAGATCGGCAATACCTGCGCGGCGGGCGTTACTACGCGCTTTTTCAATCACGCGCGCATCGCTGTCGGAGCCATAGAAGTGCGAAGTATAGTCAGCAAGCCCCTTACGCGCACGCACCTGAGCTTCGGCTTTAACCTCTTGCCAGACGGCTTCATCGTGCTGTGCCCAACCGCTAAAGCCCCAGTACCCGCGATGCAGGCCCGGCGCGCGATCGGTTGCCCACATCGCCGCTTCAATCAGCAGCGTGCCGGAGCCGCACATCGGATCGAGTAACGGTGTGCCCGGCTGCCAGCCAGAACGCATAACAATAGCGGCGGCCAGCGTCTCTTTAATCGGCGCCTGACCCGCGCGATCGCGATAACCGCGCTGATGCAAACCGTCACCGCTCAGATCGAGCGCAATGCTGGCGGTATCTTTGTTCAACCAGACATTGATTCGCAGATCCGGAGATTCACGATCCACATTCGGACGCGACAGATTTTTGCGGGTAAAGGCATCGACAATCGCATCCTTGACCTTCAGCGCGCCGTACTGGCTGTTACGAATGGTCTCGTTCAGGCCGCTAAAATGGACGGCAAACGTAGCACCAGGATTAAATATCTCTGTCCAGTCGATTGCCTGAACGCCGAGGTACAGATCAAGATCGCTGTAGACCTTGCACTCTCCCATCGGCAGGATAATGCGCGAGGCCAGGCGGCTCCACATCAGGCTCTGGTAAACAAGCCGCGTGTCGCCCTTAAAATGGACCCCACCCTGAACGACCTGACACTCCAGCGCGCCGAGGTTTTCCAGTTCAGTTTTTAACAGCTCTTCCAGCCCGCGGGCCGTACTGGCAAACAGAGAATTCATAATGTCACTTTTACTCCTAGAAAATTGCTGCGCATTATAGCTAATATGGGCTGTATGTCATAAAGTTGAAGGCTTATTTTCGTTCAAGGGGCTGTGCAGTGGTAACGTTGACCCGACTTTTTATTCATCCGGTTAAATCAATGCGTGGAATTGGACTCACGCACGCCCTGGCAGACGTGAGCGGTCTCGCCCTGGATCGTATATTTATGATTACCGAACCCGACGGGACGTTCATTACCGCCCGACAGTTCCCGCAAATGGTCCGCTTTACCCCTTCCCCTTTCCACGATGGACTTCATCTCACGGCTCCAGACGGCAGCAGCGCGCTCGTGCGATTCGCAGACTTCGCCACCCAGGATGCGCCGACTGAAGTGTGGGGAAATCATTTTACCGCGCGTATTGCGCCAGCGGCTATCAACCTGTGGCTGAGCGGCTTTTTCTCCCGTGACGTGCAGTTGCGCTGGGTGGGTCCGCAACTGACACGCCGGGTGAAGCGCCACGCTGATGTTCCTTTGTCCTTTGCCGATGGTTATCCCTACCTGCTGGCCAACGAAGCATCTCTGCGCGATGTGCAACAGCGCTGTCCGGCAGGCGTCAAAATGGAACAGTTTCGCCCCAATCTGGTGGTTTCGGGGGCTGACGCCTGGGCAGAAGACACCTGGAAAGTGATTCGCATTGGCGACGTCATTTTTGATGTGGCAAAACCCTGTAGCCGCTGCATTTTCACTACCGTTAGCCCAGAAAAAGGCCAGAAACATCCGTCTGGCGAGCCGCTCGCCACGCTGCAAACCTTCCGGACAGCGGTGGATAACGGCGACGTTGATTTCGGCCAGAATCTTATCGCACGCAACAGTGGCGTTATTCGCGTCGGCGATGAGGTAGAAATTTTGGCAACCGGTCCCGCCAGAGCTTACGGTGCGGCGGAGCCAGATGATACCGCACTGGAACAACAACCCGATGCCACGGTACTTATTGACTGGCAGGGACAGACCTTTCGCGGAAATAATCAGCAGGTATTGCTTGAACAGCTGGAAAACCAGGGTATCAGAGTGCCCTATTCATGCCGGGCAGGAATTTGCGGATGCTGTCGAATTCGACTGTTGGAAGGCGAAGTTAGTCCGCTGAAAAAATCAGCGATTGGGGATGACGGGACGATTCTGTGCTGCAGTTGCGTTCCCAAAACGACAATCAGGCTGGAGAGTTAAACCGCCTGTTCAAGGCTGAAACTGTCGGCAATAACCTGCGGTTTCAGTCGGTCATTCATTATTTTAATCGCGTCGCCAAGTTGCATTGTTCGCCCGGCAATAACCACACCAGGTTGTGCAAGCAGACAAAGCGCGGCATTTTCACCCGGTTCAACCACTAACAGGTTTACCTGTTCATCCGTATCGCTTAAATCCACACAAGCAGCATCCCCCACGACTGGCGACCAGTTAATACCGTGTGCGACAAAGTGCCAGCTTTTTGGCATTTGCGGTTTAAGGTAACGAATCGCTACCAGCGCATTAAGCACCAGTTCCGCCTTTTGCTCTTTGGCTAAATCCAGGTAGCGACATTTTTCTTCAAAGGAAAAATAAAGCGCGGCGTCATCAACACAAAAACCCGACGGAGAAAATGCATCCGGAGTGAGCATTTTACGAGCAAAACGCGAACGGAATAACATGCCATTGGCTAAATCGAGCATCATACGATCGTGCTCTTCATCATAATACCAGCGCCAGTTATCGTCGGGTTTAATTCGCATCAGTTTCTCTCCTTTCCTTAATCATCACCATTACGACAGTATCCTTTTGCCGCTTCGTTTATTGCCTTAATAATAAAAGCTCAGAATGTTTAAATAAGCAACAGTAAAGGAATATAAAACAACCAGGGCCAGAAATAAAGCCCTGGATTGTGATTAAGGTAGCATTCAGATATTGGTGACGATTTCTTTAATCAACGGTGGGCCTTTAAAAATAAAGCCCGAATAAATCTGTACCAGAGAAGCACCGGCAGCTATTTTCTCACGCGCGGCGATTACTGAGTCGATACCACCAACCCCAATAATCGGCAGCTGACCTTTTAATTCCTGAGACAACTGGCGAATAATTTCTGTACTTTTTAATTGTAACGGTCGACCGCTGAGGCCGCCCATTTGATCGCAATTTTTCATTCCCTGAACGAGAGAACGATCGAGAGTGGTGTTAGTCGCAATTACGCCATCAATATTATGACGAACTAAACTGTCAGCAACCTGGACCAGTTCTTCCACAGAAAGATCCGGTGCGATCTTAACCGCCACTGGAACATATTTATGGTGGATCGCTTGCAGATCATTTTGCTTATTTTTAATTGCCGTCAGAAGATCATCCAGCGCCTCACCATATTGCAGCGTACGTAATCCCGGCGTATTCGGTGAAGAGATATTAATCGCGATATAACCAGCATAAGCATAGACTTTTTCCATACAAATCAGATAGTCATCTTTGCCGTTCTCTACCGGAGTATCTTTATTCTTACCAATATTAATCCCCAGAATACCGTCAAAATGCGATTTTTTGACGTTCTCAACCAGGTTATCAACCCCCAGGTTATTAAACCCCATGCGGTTGATCAAACCTTCTGCATCGACCAGACGAAACAGACGTGGTTTATCATTACCCGGCTGAGGACGCGGCGTCACGGTACCAATCTCAATGGAACCAAATCCCATCGCGCCGAGCGCATCAATGCACTCCCCGTCTTTATCCAGTCCGGCAGCAAGCCCGAGTGGATTTTTAAACGTCAGCCCCATACAGGTAACCGGTTTTGCGGGTACTTTCTGGCGGACAAGCGCTTCGAGCGGCGTGCCGGTAATGCGACGTAATTGCTGGAATGTCAATTCATGAGCGCGCTCTGGATCGAGCTGGAAAAGGGCTTTACGAACGAAGGGGTAGTACATGAACTCTCCTGGATTCCCGGTGTGCAAACCGGGGGCGTATTATGTGCGATCGCGAGCAAAAAGGGAATTGACCTGCGGCAATAAATAGCAATCGTTTTCCTGCTTCCTCCTTTTTATTCATTTTTCAACTTTTCTATCCCGTATAAATCATTTCGATAAACAAAGTCTCTCTGCCAGACTGCACAAATTGTTATCAATGTTAATCAAAAGCAAACAATTGGTTATAAGGGGAGAATAAAATTATGCGCGTCATCACTCTGGCGGGAAGCCCACGCTTTCCCTCTCGCTCCAGCGCGTTGCTGGAATATGCCCGAGAAAAATTGAACGGCCAGGATGTCGAAGTCTTTCACTGGAACCTGCACAACTTTGCCCCGGAAGACCTGATCTATGCCCGTTTTGACAGTCCGGCGCTGAAAACATTTATCGAACAACTGCAGGATGCTGACGGGCTGATTGTCGCAACGCCGGTCTACAAAGCCGCTTACTCTGGCGCACTGAAAACGCTGCTCGATCTGCTCCCCGAGCGGGCGCTGGAAGGAAAAGTGGTTTTGCCGCTGGCGACTGGCGGCAGTGTGGCGCATTTACTGGCCGTCGATTACGCGCTGAAACCGGTGCTGAGCGCGTTAAAGGCTCAGGAGATCCTGCACGGCGTGTTTGCCGATGATTCGCAGGTCATCGATTATCAGCATAAACCGCAGTTTACGCCCAACCTGCAGCAGCGCCTGGACAGTGCGCTCGACACTTTCTGGCTGGCGTTGCATCGTCGCGATCTCCAACTCCCGCAACTGAATGCCCTGCGAGGTGCCGCCCATGCTTAATCTGCTCAAGCGTCACACCCCATGGCTGGCATTTACCGGGCTGCTGTCACTGTCATCCTTGGTGCATGCCGCAGAATCGGCTCCGGATGCTCTGCGCATTGGCTACCAGAAAGGAAGCGTCAGTATGGTGCTGGCGAAAAGTCATCAGCTACTGGAGAAACGCTACCCACAGACCAAAATCTCGTGGATTGAGTTCCCGGCTGGACCGCAAATGTTGGAAGCACTCAATATCGGCAGTATCGATCTCGGCAGTACCGGTGACATTCCGCCAATTTTCGCCCAGGCCGCCGGAGCCGATCTGGTTTATGTGGGCGTCGAACCACCCAAACCGAAAGCCGAAGTGATTCTGGTGCCGAAAAATAGCCCGATCCAGAGCGTTGCGCAGCTCAAAGGGCATAAAGTCGCCTTCCAGAAAGGTTCCAGCGCCCACAATTTACTGCTCCGGGCGCTGCAACAGGCAGGGTTGAAATTTACCGATATTCAACCGACTTATCTGACCCCCGCCGATGCGCGAGCGGCCTTCCAGCAAGGAAACGTCGATGCGTGGGCTATCTGGGATCCTTACTATTCGGCCGCATTACTGCAAGGTGATGTGCGCGTGCTGAAAGACGGCTCAGACCTCAAGCAGACCGGTTCGTTTTATCTCGCTGCACGTCCTTATGCCGAAAAAAATAGCGCTTTTGTTCTTGGCGTACTGGATACCTTTAGCCAGGCGGATGCGTTAACTCTCAGCCAACGCCAGCAAAGCATTACTCTGCTGGCTAAAACCATGGGCCTGCCCGAGCCGGTAATTGCGTCTTATCTGGATCACCGTCCGCCAACCACCATTACGCCCGTCAGCGCCTCTGTTGCCGCCCTACAACAACAAACCGCCGATCTGTTTTATGACAACCGTCTGGTGCCGAAAAAAATCGATATTCGCCAGCGTATCTGGCAACCCACTCAGCAGGCAGGAGAAAAATTATGAGTCTGAACATGTTCTGGTTTTTACCCACCCACGGTGACGGTCATTATCTGGGAACGGAAGAAGGTTCGCGCCCGGTCGATCACGGTTATTTGCAACAAATTGCGCAAACAGCCGATCGCCTGGGATTTACCGGCGTTCTGATCCCAACCGGTCGCTCCTGTGAAGATGCCTGGCTGGTCGCCGCGTCGATGATCCCGGTCACCCAGCGATTAAAGTTTCTGGTCGCGCTTCGTCCAAGCGTAACCTCGCCGACGGTCGCCGCCCGCCAGGCTGCGACGCTCGACAGACTCTCTAACGGCCGGGCGTTGTTCAACCTGGTAACCGGCAGCGATCCACAAGAGCTGGCGGGTGACGGCGTGTTCCTTGATCACACCGAGCGCTATGAAGCCTCTGCTGAATTCACTCAGGTCTGGCGGCGTTTGCTGCAAGGTGAAACCGTGGATTTCAACGGCAAACACATTCATGTCCGCGGGGCGAAACTGTTTTTCCCTCCTGTACAACAACCCCGGCCACCGCTTTATTTCGGCGGTTCGTCTGATGTTGCACAAGATCTTGCTGCCGAGCAGGTTGATCTCTATCTGACCTGGGGCGAGCCGCCTGAACAGGTGAAAGAGAAGATTGAACAGGTGCGGGCCAAAGCGGCGGCGCTCGGGCGCAAGATCCGCTTTGGTATTCGTCTGCATGTGATCGTCCGGGAGACAACGCAAGAGGCGTGGCAGGCAGCGGATCGTCTGATAGCCCATCTGGATGACGACACCATTGCCAAAGCCCAGGCCGCCTTCTCAAGAACGGATTCGGTTGGTCAGCAGCGAATGGCTGCACTGCACAACGGTAAACGCGACAAACTGGAAATCAGCCCGAACTTGTGGGCAGGAGTAGGACTGGTGCGCGGTGGCGCGGGTACCGCGCTGGTCGGAGATGGTCCGACGGTCGCGGCGCGTATCAACGAGTATGCCGCACTGGGAATCGACAGTTTTGTCTTGTCCGGGTATCCACATCTGGAAGAGGCATACAAGGTTGGCGAGCTGCTGTTCCCACATCTGGATGTCGCTATACCAGAAATTCCGCAGCCGCAGCGCCAGCATCAACAAGGCGAAGCGGTAGCAAACGAATTTATCCCACGCAAAATCGCGCAAAGCTAAGGAGCCTGCTGATGGCAACGCCGAAAAACAGGTGGTTACTGCGCCTCGCGCCCTGGTTTTTACCGGTTGGGTTGGTCGCGCTCTGGCAGCTCGCATCATCAATGGGCTGGTTGTCCACCCGCATCCTGCCCTCTCCGGAGGGCGTTGTCGAAGCCTTCTGGACGCTTTCCGCCAGCGGCGAGCTTTGGCAGCATCTGGCGATCAGCTCCTGGCGCGCGCTGGTAGGCTTCTCCATCGGCGGATCGATTGGCCTGACGCTGGGACTGATTAGCGGTCTTTCGCGGTGGGGAGAACGCCTGCTGGATACTTCGGTGCAGATGCTGCGTAACGTGCCGCATCTGGCGCTGATCCCACTGGTGATTTTGTGGTTCGGCATTGATGAATCCGCCAAGATCTTTCTCGTCGCGCTGGGCACGCTTTTTCCGATTTACATCAACACCTGGCATGGGATCCGCAATATCGATCGCGGTCTGGTAGAGATGGCTCGCAGCTATGGGCTGTCTGGTTTTTCACTATTTATTCATGTGATCCTCCCCGGCGCCCTGCCCTCGATTATGGTTGGCGTGCGTTTTGCTCTCGGGCTGATGTGGTTGACGCTTATTGTCGCGGAAACCATTTCAGCCAATGCCGGCATTGGTTACCTGGCAATGAACGCCCGCGAATTTCTGCAAACCGATGTGGTCGTGGTGGCCATTATTCTCTACGCCCTGCTCGGCAAACTTGCCGACGTCAGCGCCCAATGGCTGGAGCGGATCTGGCTGCGCTGGAACCCGGCTTACCATGTAAAGGAGGCTTCCGTATGAATACCGCTCGCCTGAACCAAGGCACGCCGCTTTTACTGAGTGCCGTGACGAAACAATACGCCGCCAATACGGTGCTCAATCAGTTAGATTTGCACATTCAGGCCGGACAGTTTGTTGCCGTGGTTGGCCGCAGCGGAGGAGGTAAAAGCACTCTGCTGCGTCTGCTGGCTGGGCTGGAGTCTCCCACCTCAGGTGCATTACTTGCCGGAACCACCCCGCTGGCAGAAATTCAGGAGGATACGCGAATGATGTTTCAGGATGCGCGTCTGCTGCCCTGGAAGACGGTTATCGATAATGTGGGTCTGGGTCTGAAAGGTCACTGGCGCGATGCGGCCCGGGACGCGCTGGCCGCAGTTGGGCTGGAGAATCGTGCTCAGGAATGGCCTGCTGCCCTGTCCGGTGGACAAAAACAGCGCGTGGCCCTGGCGCGGGCATTAATTCATCGTCCCGGTCTGCTGCTGCTGGATGAACCGCTCGGTGCGCTGGATGCCTTAACCCGCATTGAAATGCAGGAGCTGATTGTCTCTTTATGGCAAGAGCACGGCTTTACCGTACTGCTGGTCACCCATGACGTCAGTGAAGCGGTGGCAATGGCCGATCGCGTGTTGCTTATTGAAGATGGAAAAATCGGACTGGATTTAACGGTGGATATTGCGCGACCACGC
The DNA here is from genome assembly GCF_030336805.1 of Citrobacter sp. Cb023. Taxonomy (NCBI): domain Bacteria; kingdom Pseudomonadati; phylum Pseudomonadota; class Gammaproteobacteria; order Enterobacterales; family Enterobacteriaceae; genus Citrobacter; species Citrobacter sp. Cb023. The sequence goes on from NZ_JAOWCV010000038.1 coordinate 461,111, forward strand.
CGGATTGGTTCGGTGCGTCTGGCAGAGCTGGAAGCAGAAGTGTTGAACCGGGTAATGCAGCGTAGCGAAACGGAACAGCCGATCCGCCGGCATGGATAAGCATTCAGAAAAATCAGGCCCAGTAAGCGCAAGCGCCACCGGGCCTTTTGCCGGATAGCGGCGTTACCGCCTAATCCGGCTTACAAAACGACAGGTCAACGTTTCAGGCTAACGCTTTGGTTACCTTCTCGAACAGATCCCCGGAGAGATTCTCCAGACCTTTCAGCTGTTCCAGCGCCGCGCGCATCTGCGTCTGACGTTTTGCATCATAACGTTTTAAGCGAATCAGCGGCTCAATCAGACGTGACGCCACCTGCGGGTTACGGCTATTGAGTTCAGTCAGCATGTCGACCAGGAACTGATAGCCGCTGCCATCTTCCGCATGGAATGCCGCCGGGTTGCTGCCCGCAAAGGCGCCAATCAGAGATCGGATTCGGTTCGGGTTACTCATACTGAAGGAACGGTGCTTCAGTAAGCCACGTACCGTTTCCAGCACGTTTCTCGCCGGGCTGGTGGATTGCAGGATAAACCATTTGTCCATCACCAGACCGTCATGATGCCACTTATCGTCATACTCCTGCATTAGCGTGTCGCGGCAAGGCAGTTGCGCCGCGACTGCCGCGGACAGCGCCGCCAGCGCATCGGTCATATTGTTTGCTTCACGGTACTGCTTGCTGACCAGCGTGTCGGCCAGATGGGTTTCACCAAAGGCTAGGAAACGCAGGCAGGCATTACGTAGCGTACGCTTGCCAATATCGGCATGCTCAACGCGGTACTCATCAAGATGATTAGCGTTATAGATGGCGAGGAATTCATCCGCCAGTTCGGCTGCCAGCGTGCGAGTTAACGCTTCACGTACTTCCGTTATCGCCACCGGATCGATGATGTCGAACAGTTCAGCAATTTCATTCACCGAAGGCAGCGTCAGAATCTCTGCCGCCAGTGCCGGATCGATTTTCTCATCCAGCAAAATCGCCCGGAATGCATCGGCCACGTGTACCGGCAGGGACAGCGGCTGTCCCTGCTGATGGCGGGCTACGTTGAGCTTAATATAGGTCGCCAGCAAGCTTTGCGCCGCGTCCCAACGAGAGAAATCGTTACGCGCATGACGCATCAAGAAAGTCAGCTGCTGATCGCTCCATTTGTATTCCAGTTTTACCGGTGCGGAAAATTCGCACAGCAGTGCCGGAACCGGCTGGAAGTAGACATTATCAAAGACAAACGTCTGCTCAGCCTGGGTGACATTGAGTACGGAATTCACCGGGTGCCCGCCTTTTTGCAGCGGGATCACTTTCCCTTCGTTGTCATACAACTCGAGGGCGAAAGGAATATGCAGCGGCTGTTTTTCGGCCTGATCCGGCGTGGCCGGCGTGCGCTGGCTGATAGTCAGCGTGTACTGCTCAGTGGATGGATTGTAGTCATCACGCACGGTCAGAATCGGCGTACCGGACTGACTGTACCAGCGGCGGAAATGCGAAAGATCGACGTTGGACGCATCTTCCATCGCCTGCACGAAATCATCACAGGTTGCAGCGCTGCCGTCATGACGCTCAAAGTACAACTGCATCCCTTTCTGGAAGTTAGCCTCACCGAGCAGGGTGTGGATCATACGAATAACTTCAGCGCCCTTTTCGTACACGGTCAGGGTATAGAAGTTATTCATTTCAATAACCATATCCGGACGGATAGGATGCGCCATTGGGCTGGCATCTTCGGCAAACTGCAGGCCGCGCATGGTGCGCACATTGCTGATCCTGTTTACCGCGCGTGAGCCGAGATCGGAACTGAACTCCTGATCGCGGAACACGGTTAGCCCCTCTTTCAGGCTCAACTGGAACCAGTCGCGACAGGTCACGCGGTTGCCGGTCCAGTTGTGGAAATATTCGTGACCGATGACGCGCTCAATATCGAGGTAGTCTTTGTCGGTGGCGGTATCGGTACGTGCCAGCACATATTTGGAGTTAAAGATGTTCAGACCTTTATTCTCCATCGCCCCCATGTTGAAGAAATCGACCGCGACAATCATATAAATGTCGAGGTCATATTCGAGGCCAAAGCGTTCTTCATCCCATTTCATGGAGTTTTTCAGCGAGGTCATCGCCCACGGCGCGCGGTCCAGGTTGCCGCGATCGACGTACAGTTCCAGCGCCACTTCACGCCCGGAACGGGTGGTAAAGGTGTCGCGCAGGACGTCGAAATCACCGGCTACCAGCGCAAACAGATAACACGGTTTCGGGAACGGATCCTGCCACTGTACCCAGTGACGACCATTTTCCAGTTCCCCCTGCGCCACGCGGTTACCGTTGGAGAGCAGGAACGGATATTGGGTTTTATCGGCGATAATTTTGGTGGTAAAACGCGCCAGGACATCCGGCCTGTCGAGATACCAGGTAATATGGCGGAACCCTTCCGCTTCACACTGGGTGCACAGCGCGTCGCCGGACTTGTACAGTCCTTCCAGCGCGGTATTGGCCGCCGGGCTAATTTCATTCACGATACGCAGCGTAAAACGTTCCGGCAGTTGACTGATGACCAGAGCGCCCTCTTCTTCTTTATACTCTGCCCACGGTTCGTCGTTCACGTGGATCGACACCAGGGTCAGATCTTCGCCATTCAGGCGCAGGGGCGCATCGGACGCGCCATGACGGACTGCCTGGCTCACGGCGGTGACCACGGTTTTTTCAGCATCCAGGTCAAAGGTCAAGTCAATATCAGTAATCTGGTAATCCGGCGCACGATAGTCGTGACGGTATTTGGCTTGTGGCTGTTGTGTCATAAAAAACCTTTAGCATCTTTGGTAGAGTCTCGGCTTCAGTCTATTCCTGTTGCGTAAATCGCGCTACGCAGAATGTTCATCTTTTCAGGCACAAACACCCTTTTTGCTACATTTTTATAACACGCGGCACGAATTGCCCTCGACCAGAAAGACAGCTTATGGTGTGATCGGGGTTCAATAAATCGCTAAACAAGGTATACTCCAGCGGTTTTCTTAGTTGTTTATTGTACTAAACGCTCCCGTGAGAGGATGCTACTGCGCACCTATGACACAATTCGCTTCTCCTGTTCTGCACTCGCTGCTGGATACAGACGCTTATAAGTTGCATATGCAGCAAGCCGTTTTTCACCACTACTATGATGTACAAGTAGCGGCTGAATTTCGTTGCCGTGGCGATGACCTGCTCGGTATTTATGCCGGTTCTATTCGTGAGCAGGTGAATGCTATGCAACACCTGCGACTGCAGGAGGACGAGTACCAGTGGCTCTCCGGCCTGCCTTTCTTTAAAGCTGATTACCTCACCTGGTTACGTGATTTCCGCTATAACCCGGAACAGGTTTGCGTCACCAATGATAACGGTAAGCTGAACATCCGCTTAACCGGGCCGTGGCGTGAAGTGATCATGTGGGAAGTCCCGCTGCTAGCGGTTATCAGCGAGATGGTACACCGTTACCGTTCGCCCGAATCAGGCGTCCCGCAGGCACTCGATGAGCTGGAAAGCAAACTAGTAGAATTCTCTGCTTTAACGAAAGATGTCGATATGTCCCGCTTCCATCTGATGGATTTCGGTACGCGTCGTCGTTTTTCACGTGAAGTACAGCAGGCTATTGTTAAACGCCTGCAGCGAGAGCCCTGGTTTGTCGGCACCAGTAACTACGATCTGGCCCGCCGCCTGTCATTAACCCCAATGGGCACGCAGGCGCATGAGTGGTTCCAGGCTCATCAGCAAATCAGCCCTGAGCTTGCCACCAGCCAGCGCGTTGCCCTGGCCGCCTGGTTAAATGAATACCCTGACCAACTCGGCATTGCGCTGACCGATTGCATCACCATGGATGCGTTTTTACGCGACTTTGGCGTCGAGTTTGCAACCCGCTATCAGGGTTTACGCCATGACTCAGGCGACCCGGTGGAATGGGGTGAAAAAGCCATCGCCCATTATCAAAAACTGGGCATTGATCCGCTGAGCAAAACGCTGGTGTTTTCAGATAACCTCGATTTGAAAAAAGCGATTGAGCTCTACCGCCACTTCTCTTCTCGTGTGCAGTTGAGTTTTGGTATTGGCACACGTTTAACCTGTAATATTCCCCAGGTTAAGCCGCTCAATATTGTAATCAAGCTGGTGGAATGTAACGGCAAACCTGTGGCGAAGTTATCTGATAGCCCGGGTAAAACCATCTGCCACGATAAAGCGTTCGTGCGCGCGCTACGCAAAGCCTTCGATTTGCCGCATATTAAAAAAGCCAGTTAAACCTTCCAGGGAGCCAGTTTGGCTCCCTTTTCACGCTAATTTCCGAAATCTTTCACTCCAGCTACGAATTCTGCTTGTCTGATTGCAGATGCCAGGTAACATAGGTATCCCCCCATTACGGGTGGACATGTGTTTATATATCCGACTATTAACAGAGAGAATATTATGAGCGTTGTGCCTGTAGCCGACGTACTCCAGGGCCGCGTAGCCGTTGACAGCGAAGTCACCGTGCGCGGATGGGTGCGTACCCGCCGAGATTCAAAAGCTGGCATCTCCTTCCTCGCCGTTTATGACGGTTCCTGCTTTGATCCTGTACAGGCCGTCATCAATAATTCTCTGCCCAATTACAATCAGGACGTACTGCGCCTGACGACGGGTTGTTCAGTTATCGTAACGGGTAAAGTCGTTGCATCTCCTGGACAAGGACAGAGCTTTGAAATTCAGGCCACTGAGGTTGAAGTAGCCGGCTGGGTTGAAGATCCTGATACCTATCCAATGGCGGCTAAGCGTCACAGCATTGAGTATCTGCGTGAAGTGGCGCACATGCGTCCACGTACCAACATGATTGGTGCTGTCGCGCGAGTACGTCATACGCTGGCGCAAGCGCTGCATCGCTTCTTCCACGAGCAGGGTTTCTTTTGGGTATCGACTCCGCTGATCACCGCTTCCGATACGGAAGGTGCCGGTGAAATGTTCCGCGTGTCTACGCTGGATCTGGAAAACCTGCCGCGTAACGATCAGGGAAAAGTCGATTTCGACAAAGACTTCTTTGGTAAAGAAGCTTTCCTGACCGTTTCCGGTCAGCTGAACGGCGAAACCTACGCCTGTGCTCTGTCCAAAATTTATACCTTTGGCCCTACGTTCCGTGCAGAAAACTCTAATACCAGTCGTCACCTGGCAGAGTTCTGGATGCTGGAACCGGAAGTGGCTTTCGCCGACCTGAACGATGTTGCAGGCCTGGCTGAAGCGATGCTGAAGTACGCGTTCAAAGCCGTACTGGCTGAGCGTGCGGATGATATGAAATTCTTCGCCGAACGTGTCGACAAAGACGCGATTTCACGCCTGGAACGTTTCATTGAGGCTGACTTCGCGCAGGTGGATTACACCGACGCGGTAAGCATTCTGGAAAAATGCGGCAAACAGTTCGAAAACCCGGTTTACTGGGGTGTGGATCTGTCTTCTGAGCACGAACGTTACCTTGCTGAAGAGCACTTTAAAGCGCCGGTCGTCGTTAAAAACTACCCGAAAGATATCAAAGCGTTTTATATGCGCCTTAACGAAGACGGTAAAACCGTTGCAGCAATGGACGTCCTGGCTCCAGGAATCGGTGAAATCATCGGTGGTTCTCAGCGTGAAGAGCGTCTGGACGTACTGGATGCCCGTATGCTGGAAATGGGTCTGAACAAAGAAGATTACTGGTGGTATCGCGACCTGCGTCGCTACGGTACCGTTCCACATTCCGGCTTCGGTTTGGGCTTTGAGCGTTTGATCGCTTACGTTACCGGCGTGCAGAACGTCCGTGACGTTATTCCGTTCCCGCGTACCCCGCGCAACGCTACGTTCTAACCCTGCATTTTTGATACAAAAGCCAGCATTGCTGGCTTTTTTTGTCACCGCTTCACGTTTTGGGGTCCCCCTCCCGCGTTTAACACAACCCTTCGCCTTCTCCCTTCCTGTTACGTAATATTTCACCGCAACATATTTGAACAAAAAATAATCAGCATTTTTATTGTGGATTAGCATTTTCTGATTAAATAGTACATTTTCTGACCATTTGCACGGCATTCCAGACGTCTAGAAATAGCCATCTGTAAACCATGAACTTTATGGCAGAACAGAGAAAAAAGGAGTTTATCTAAATTAAATATAAGAAAATCATATAAATAGAAATAGAAGTGGTGATTTTTAGCGCACGTACATCTGAAATTTGAAGTTGTTCACAAAGTTGCACAAAAATAACATTTTGTTACACATTTTTTCTTTTTGAAACCAAATCTTTATATTTGTAGCACTTTGACGGTAGCGAAACGATAGTTTGAATGGAAAGATGCCTGTCAGACACATAAAGACACCAAACTCTCATCAATAGTTCCGTAAATTTTTATTGACGGAAATTATTGGCGGCAGTGGCAGGTGTCATATAAAAACCGATGAGGGTAATAAATAATGATGAAGCGCAATATTCTGGCAGTGGTTATCCCTGCTCTGCTGGTAGCCGGGGCAGCTAACGCTGCAGAAATCTATAACAAAGATGGCAACAAAGTAGACCTGTACGGTAAAGCAGTAGGTCTGCACTATTTTTCCAAGCACAACGGTGACAATGCCTACGCACCTAATGGCGATCAGACTTACGCCCGTCTTGGTTTCAAAGGGGAAACTCAGATTAACGACCAACTGACCGGTTACGGCCAGTGGGAATACCAGTTCAGTGGCAATAACTCTGAAGGCGGTGATGATGCTCAGAATGGCAACAAAACCCGTCTGGCGTTTGCCGGTCTGAAATTCGGTGATGCAGGCTCCTTCGATTACGGTCGTAACTACGGCGTCGTTTACGATGCACTGGGTTACACCGATATGCTGCCAGAATTCGGTGGTGACACTGCTGCTTCCGACCAGTTCTTCTCCCAGCGTAACGGCGGTCTCGCAACTTACCGTAACTCTAACTTCTTCGGTTTGGTTGAAGGCCTGAACTTCGCTGTTCAGTACCTGGGCAAAAACGAGCGTGATGACGTTCGTCGCTCTAACGGTGATGGCGTTGGCGGCTCTGTTAGCTACGAATTCGAAGGTTTTGGTATCGTAGGTGCGTATGGTGCAGCTGATCGTACCGATGCCCAGCAAAACCCACTTCTGCGCGGCCACGGCGACAAAGCTGAGCAGTGGGCGACCGGCTTGAAATACGATGCTAACAACATCTACCTGGCGGCGAACTACAGCGAAACCCGTAACGCAACCCGTATCGCTAACGGTTATGCTAACAAAACTGAAGACGTCCTGTTGGTTGCTCAGTACCAGTTCGACTTCGGCCTGCGTCCGTCCCTCGCCTATACCAAATCTAAAGGTAAGGACATCGAAGGAATCGGCGACGTAGATCTGGTGAACTACTTCGAAGTGGGTGCGACTTACTACTTCAACAAAAACATGTCCACCTATGTTGATTACATCATCAACCAGATCGATTCTGACAACAAACTGGGCGTAGGCTCTGACGACACCGTTGCAGTGGGTATCGTTTACCAGTTCTAATAGCAGACCTCTTTGTTAAATGCCTAAAAAACAGGACTTCGGTCCTGTTTTTTTATCTCTGCTAGCGGATTCTTGCGTCTTAAAAAAACACCTCGGCTTTTCGTCAGTAACGGTTGGCATTTTGTAAATCTACCGTTAACCTGATAGCGGACTTCCCTTCTGTAATCACTATGGAACCTCGTCATGTTTGAGAACATTACTGCCGCTCCTGCCGACCCCATTTTGGGTCTGGCTGATTTGTTTCGTGCCGATGACCGCCCAGGAAAAATAAACCTTGGGATCGGTGTATATAAAGATGAGACAGGTAAAACGCCCGTACTGACCAGCGTTAAAAAAGCCGAGCAATATATACTGGAAAATGAAACCACCAAAAATTACCTTGGCATCGACGGTATTCCAGAGTTTGGTCGCTGCACTCAGGAATTACTGTTTGGTAAAGAAAGTTCGCTTATCAACGACAAACGTGCGCGTACAGCACAGACTCCTGGCGGCACTGGCGCACTGCGTGTGGCCGCTGATTTCCTGGCAAAAAACACCTCAGCTAAACGCGTATGGGTGAGCAATCCAAGCTGGCCAAACCATAAGAGCGTCTTTAACTCTGCCGGTCTGGAAGTTCGTGAATACAACTATTACGATGCCGCGAACCACTCATTAGACTTTGATGCGCTGCTGGCAAGCCTCAGCGAAGCGCAGGCTTGCGACGTGGTGTTATTCCACGGCTGCTGCCATAACCCAACCGGTATCGACCCTACGCTGGAGCAGTGGCAAACGCTGGCTCAGCTTTCAGTCGAAAAAGGTTGGTTGCCGCTGTTTGACTTCGCATACCAGGGCTTTGCCCGCGGTCTGGAAGAAGATGCAGAAGGTCTGCGCGCATTCGCTGCGCTGCACAAAGAGCTGATCGTCGCCAGTTCCTACTCCAAGAACTTTGGTCTGTACAATGAGCGCGTAGGTGCCTGTACGCTGGTTGCAGCCGATGCTGAAACCGTCGACCGCGCGTTTAGCCAGATGAAGTCCGTCATTCGTGCCAACTATTCCAACCCACCAGCACACGGCGCGTCGGTTGTGGCAACCATCCTGAGCAACGATGCCCTGCGCGCTATCTGGGAACAGGAACTGACTGATATGCGTCAACGCATCCAACGCATGCGTTTGCTGTTTGTGAATACGCTGCAGGAGAAAGGTGCGAACCGCGACTTCAGCTTTATCATCAAACAGAACGGCATGTTCTCATTCAGCGGCCTGACCAAAGAGCAGGTTCTGCGTCTGCGTGAAGAGTTTGGTGTCTATGCCGTCGCTTCCGGACGTGTGAACGTAGCAGGAATGACGCCAGATAACATGGCGCCGCTGTGCGAAGCGATTGTCGCAGTACTGTAATCTATCGCGTACTAAAAAGGCCGTAATAGCGGCCTTTTTCATTTATCTGCGGTGTTACCAGACAGGCATTTCATCCTGCAGGAACGGATTATGTAGCCGTTCGTTGCCCAACGTCGATAGTGGGCCGTGACCCGGAATAAACGTCACGTCATCGCCCAACGGCAACAGTTTACGTTTAATCGAATCAATCAGTTGACTATGATCTCCGCGAGGAAAATCGCTGCGCCCAACGCCGCCTTTGAAGATCACGTCACCAGAAATCAGTAGCTTTGATTGTTCATCAAAGAAGACCACATGTCCCGGCGTGTGGCCCGGGCAATGCAGTACCTGCAACGTCACGTTACCCACGCTTACCCGGTCGCCTTCATTCAACCAGCGATCGGGCGTCAGCGGCTCACAATCGCCCAGGCCAAACATGCGACTCTGAGCAGGAAGTCCTTGTAACCAGAACTCATCTTCTTTTTCCGGACCAATAACCGGTACACCATAATGCTGTGCCAGTTCAGCCGCCGCACCTACGTGATCAAGATGACCATGGGTGAGCAGGATCTGCATTAGCGTCAGGCCACTGGCATCGACTTCCTGTTTGATTTTCTCAGCATCGCCGCCGGGATCGACCAGCGCAGCCAGACGGGTTTGCTCACACCAGATTAACGAGCAGTTCTGGGCGAATGCAGTGACCGGAATAATACGATAGTTCATACGGCTCCTGTTTCATTAAGCTTATGGATCACCAATGACGCGCCGGTCCGGTGTCAATATGCACAAAGTTACTGCGTGGGTAGTATCCTACACCACCTGCGCGCATAGATAACGCAGCTTTGCGAATATTACTTAATGCGATGCCTTCAATATGGAAATCCATGGCCTGCCCTTTCGTGTGGTAGCTTTTCTTTGCCACACCGCGGCTGTGCGCACGTAATTCATTATTGGTATCAATAGAGCGGTAACCAGAAATAAGCTGTACGGGTTTACGCGTGCCCAGCAGGCCCTGCAGACGGAAGAGTTGATCGAACAATCCCGGATCGATGGATTTCACTTTATTCGCACGAAAATCACGGAAAAAGTGATTAAGTTTAGCTAATTCGTCCTGAATATAGCCCCTGCCATCAAAAAACTCTGCTTTTATTGACTCACCGGTATGCAGGTTATTCAGAGTCAAAATGCGCGGACGTGGGGTAGAGAGTGTAGCAAACGCAGGCGTAGGCAGGATGGCAGCGCCGAGGGCAATGCCACCAAGCGCCAGCAGTTTGCGGCGATTAGCGTCAAATTTGTCCATGGTTTTAAGGTCTACAAGGTCAATGTTATCGTATGTATGCTCTAGCGCACGCGGGAAACCTTATCTGGCTAAGTAGTCCACGTCAAGGCTCCCAACCCCAGGAAATACGGGGCTTGCAGCCATTTCGCCCCGTTTCCAGCATAACTTACGACAATTATTTTCCTCGAACTGCTTCATTTATCTGATTAATTGTTCAGCTTTTGACACAATTTGTGCACTGGATCGCGCTGTCTGATCGTAATTGTAAATATCTGTACGATACTGCGTGCGACCATCCGGGCCAACAAATGCGGTCAGATAGTAGAGGTTGACGGGGATATTCTGGCGAATATTCACGTACCTTGTATCCCCTTGCTTCAGGGCATCCGAGATGCGCGTATCATTCCACCCCGCATCCTGTAGCAGCATATTCGCCAGCTCAGATGCCTTGTTCACGCGCACGCAGCCGGAGCTTAACGCCCGCGAATCCTTCTGAAACAGAGTGTGGTTCGGCGTATCGTGCAGATAAATAGCATCCGAACTCGGCATATTGAATTTATAGCGTCCGAGCGAGTTACGCGCTCCCGGAGCCTGCTGGAAGCGGAACGGCAGATTGGAGGCGGTGATGGTGGCCCAGTCAACCTGCCACGGATCTATCGTCTCTTTGCTGTTCCAGCCGCGCATTACGGTATAGCCGTGACGCTCAAGATACCCTGGGTCATTCCAAACCTTAGGCAGAATATCCTTCCGGGCCAGCGTCGGCGGCACGTTCCACGGCGGGTTAACGACCACGTTATTCAGCGCACTGCTCATCATCGGCGTTTTACGATCGGGACGTCCGACGATAACGCGCGAAGCCAGTACCTGATTGCCGTTTTGATAATACACCAGCGAGTAGGCAGGAATATTCACCATAATACCGGTAGACAGCGTACCCGGCAGCAGGCGCAAGCGCTGAATATTTAACGCCAGCACGCCCGCACGTTGAGCGGGCGTCACGTTCAGCCAGTCACGCGTGGCAGGGCCAATCGCGCCATCGGCCCCAAGCCCCTGCCACGTCTGAAACCGCTTAACTGCGTCAACAAGTTCACGATCGTAAGCGCTACGGCCTTCTTTGGCAGCCGTACTGACAACAGACTCCAGCATCCCGGTACGGCGCAAAATTTCACGCAGCGCAGGGATGTCGTTACTCCACTCCCCCGGACGCAGCGTCGCGGTACTGGTCAGTTGCGGCCAGGGCCGCGTATCGCCCACCAGCTTGAGCAGCGATTCATGCATGGCTGCGTACTGCGGATGTTGCGGTGCCAGGCTGGCGACAAACGAAGTCAGTTGACCGTTATCCAGCGCGACTTGCCATTGGTTGATCACGGAAATCGGCGGCGTCGTCAGCGCATAGGGCTTATCGCTATAGAGCCAGCGATTGCCTTTGACGGGGATGTTGGCAATAAAGTGCAGATACCCCATCATCGCATCTGAGAGCACGATATCTCGCGCCTGACCGGTTACTGCCGGGTCAGTCAGTAAAGCGACCCAGGTGGTGAACTGCGGCTGAAAGCCGGCAATCGCCACTTCAGCTAACTGTTGCTGAAAGGCTTTTACCGCATCACGATTTTCCCACATCGGTTTCATTTCGCGTGCGGCATACAGCAGTTCCAGTTGGCTCATATAAACCGGTGTGAAGCCCGCAGGAAGTTGAGATTGTAATTCGGCGCGGGCTTTATCAACTGACACGCCCTCGGGCAGCGGTTGGATACCTGCCATGATAGCCGTCGCGGAAGATTGAGCCTGCGGCTGCGATAACGCTGTTGGCTGTTCACTGACGGTCGCTGAGCTATCGCCAGGGATCATTTCAGGCTCATCGGCCTGCGCATTGAACAGTGGAGCGAATGTTACGGCCAGGCACAAACTAATTGCCGACAGCCGACGACCACACATTTTATTAAGCAACATCCCTTGCCCCCTGTTTTTTTATCATACTTTGAGTAGCCAGGCCGTATGTCTTCCCCTTATTTTGGCGGGGCCGAACCTGTAAAACGCCAATACAAGCTGAAGTATGACGAGCAAGCCTGTGACGCGTTAGGCTTACCTTTAGTATATAAACATGAAAAAATTTTTGCCTAACCTAATGTAAAGAAGTTTAAAGAAATTACACCAGTTATTGAGAATTTCCGGAAAAAAAGAAGGCGGCCATTTAGCCGCCTTTTATTTAGCTTGCCTGCGAGGAGGCATCTTCGGTGCCAGGCAGCGGCTCAGGTAACTGAGGCGCAAACCCGCGCAGACCTACCACGTGAACGTGTTCGGTGTTCTGGAAGACTTTACGCACCAGTTTGTAGGTGGTGCCTTTCTCCGGGCTAATGTTTTCTGGGGCTGCGATAATCAGCTGCATTTGCAGACGCTCGCACAGTTCAAACAGAGTCGCGATAGAGCGTGCATCAAGTCGCGCAGCTTCATCGAGGAACAGCAGACGGCAAGGAGAAATATCTTTCCCGCGCAGTCTACGCCCTTCGTCTTCCCAGCTTTGCACAACCATCACCAGAATAGACATCCCGGTCCCGATCGCTTCACCGGTTGACAGCGCACCAGATTCAGCACGCAGCCAGCCGTCAGAGCCACGGTTAACCTCAACTTCCATTTCCAGATAGTTACGGTAATCCAGCAGCTCTTCACCAATGGTTTGCGGCGTACGTTGCCCCATATCAATCTGCGGATTCAGACGCTGATACAACTTCGCCAGCGCTTCAGAGAAGGTCAGACGATTGCTGTTAAACAGATCCTGGTGCTGCTCATGCTGTTCGGAAAGTACGTCCAGCAAGGTAGCATGCGTCTCGCGTACGTTGACGTTCAGACGAACGCTGTTTACCTGGCCAAACGACACGCTTTGCAGCCCCTGGTTCAGCATGCGAATACGGTTCTGTTCGCGCTGAATGGTCTTACGAATGATATTCGCCACGCTGCGAGAGCTGATCGCCAGTTTCTGTTCGCGGGACGTTAATTCTTCCGTCAGACGGCTCAGCTCAATCTCCATCTGTTCGATCGCTTCAACCGGATCGTCGGTACGGATGATATCCTGACGAATACGTTCACGCAGATGCTGATAAACCGCGACAAAGAACTGAATTTTACGCTCTGGACGTTTTGGATCTTCAGACATGCGCAGTACATCGCGCAGGTGTTCGTTATCCGCAACCGCCAGGCGCAGCGCACCGAGCGCCTTATCCGACATTGAGCGCAGTTCATCACCGGAAAGATACGCCAGCTCACGACGGTGCAGGCGGCGTTCAACGCCGTTATCTTTCACCATCCGCATCACCGCACACCATCCGGCTTTCGCGGTAACCACCTGCTCGCGCATCTCAAAATAATCACGTTCCAGCTTGCGCAGCCTGCGGGTCAGGTTTTCCATCTCCGCTTCGCAGAAGGTCAACGCTTTTTCCAGTTGGTTACGGCGGGCACGGTTATTGCTGAGCTGCGCATGCAGTTCATCACGACGAATACGCGCGCGCTCTTCGGCACCGCTGTCCGCACGAACGCCAATATCCTGCAGTTCACGTTGTAAATCGTTAAGCAGCTCTTTTTTGGTGTCATAGGAGCTTTTCAGCGACGCCATGACCTGGTTGTACTGGCTTAACTGTGCGGCGTGACTGCGTAGCGCTTCACGGGCGCGGGTACGTTCAGCTTCCGCCTGTTCCAGGCGCTCACGCAGTTTTTCGTTCAGATCGCTGTTGCCGCTAAGCATTTCAGCAGAGTCGGAATAGCTAAAGTGCGCCCGGCGCTGCACCACTTCGGTCAGAGCAAAAGCTTGCTGACGCGCATCGCGCTGCATCTGCTGGGAATACGCGTAGTCTTCCTTCAGCTGTTCAAACTGCTCAGGGTCATTTTGCAGGACCGAAACAATCGGTTCCAGTTTGGCTAACTGGTTGCCATGTTGCTGCACAAAACGCGCCGCTTCCTGGGCTTCATCCAGGCGCTCACGAATTTCGTCCACGCGATCGGCCAGCGTGTCATCCGCCAGCAGATTCAAACGCGGGAGAAGGCGGTTAAGAGCGGAGACCCCCTCTTTCGCCTGCTCAAACTGCATACGGCTTTGCTGATTATCATTTTCATGATTGCTCAGCGCACGTTCCAGTTCAACGCGACGGCCATTCAGTTGGCGAATTTCCGCTTCCGGATCGGCTTCAAACGCCACCGACAAATGACTGCCAATGAAACGACTGAACGCCTGATGCAGACGCTGGGTTTTCTGGACGTCAAAGGAGAGCGTTGCGAAACGTTCAGACAGCCCTTCACGCTCAGCATGCAGGGTTTCGATACGGCTTTCGCGCGCTGCACGGCCAAAAATCGGCACCGTCGGGAAGCGGGAATAACGCCACTGACGCTCGGCGGTTTTCACCACTACCGCTTTTTCCAGCTCATCAACGCTGAAAACGCTGTCATCAAACGACTGCGGATCCCCTTCGATGAAATAGAGATCTTCCGGACAATCCGTCAGCCCTTCAAGCTGCTCGGTAATCAGCGACAGATCCGGCACCACGATGGCATGACGCGAAGGACCGTACAGCGCAGAGAAGTACGGCGCATCTTCAAGGCTAACGTCGTCATAGATTTCTGACAGCAGGACGCCACCGAAACGCTCCGCCAGCGCGTTCAGACGCTGATCTTCCGCCCCGCCCGGCTGACTTAAACGTTCAATTTCTTCATCAACTGCATTTTTGCGCGCACCGACTTCATCACGCTCAACAATGGCTTCACGCTCGCGCTCCAGCAGTTGTTGCAGATACTCGGTCACGTCCTGGCTTGAGGTAAACTCTTCGCCACACTGCTCGCTAAGCTGATTCAGGCTATTCTGCGCGGCCAGCCAGACAGGCGCACGTTTCATCAGGTGCTGGATACGAGACTGCAGCTGTTCCTGCTCCTGACGCAACGTCATACGCTGTTCGCTGGCAGAAGAGACGCTATCCGACAAGGCGGCGATGCGTGCTTCCAGCTCCTGGTGCAGCGCTTCCAGCTCATCGATATCGAACTGTTTACCCTGACGCTTGCAGAATTCAGCCAGCAGACGCTCGGCGTCTTGCTGTTCGCGCAGACGCTGCTCCAGTTCGCTGAGTCGCATACGCAACGGCTGAACCTGTTCCGCCAGGTGGCGCTGTTCAACGCCTTCCCGCAGCAGTTCACGCGCCACGCTCCAGGCTTCACCACGCGCCAGCGGGCCATTGATAGCCGCCACCAGCTGATAAGCCTGTTCGAACTGGCTGTGCGCAGTTTGCGCCACGCTCATTTTTTGTTCCAGCGTCAGCAGTTTTTCAGTGGCTTCCTGCTCTTTAGCCTGGAAAGTTTCCAGCCATTCAGCAGCGCTGTCGGCGGTCAGATCCGGTAAGTGGCAGAGCTCTTTCGCCCGATTCAGCGCCTGGATCGCCTGGGTATATTGGATGGCTCGCGTTTGCTGGACGTCCAGCGCTTGCTGATAATCGGCAAGCTGGCTTTTCAGCTCATCCACTTCCAGTTCCGCGGCTTCTGCGCGGGCTTCGTTTTCATCCTGGCGGTCAACGGCTTCCGCGACCACCTCATTTTGTTCTTCGAGACGGACCTGCAGTTCTTCGAGATCCGCTTCGTAGCGTTCAATTTTTTCCTGCTGACGCAGCGCGGTTTGCACCAGATTCAGGTGATCGCTCGCGGCCTGGTAATCAGCTTCCAGATCGCCTTCCGCGCCGTTATGCTCGCCCAGTTCGCGCGCCATATCCACGTGCTTATACTGCTCAGCGGCCAGCTGCTTACGTGAAGTATGCAGCTCACGACGATATTCCAGCGCTTTATCAAGATGGATACGACGTTCGTTGGCGTGACGCATATAATCCGCGGCCACATAGTTGGTCGCTTCGCTGATCAAATGCTTAAACAGATCGCGGTCAGACTGAGTTACGCGAATCGCTTCCAGCGTCATGCGGTTTTCACGCAGCGCCGCTTCCATATCCTGGAAGGCTTTACGTACGCCGCTGTTTTCCGGCAGCAGGTAGTCACGCAGTGAACGGGTAATGGCACTGGAGATCCCGCCGTACAGCGAGGCTTCAATCAGACGATAGAATTTACTACGGTCAGACGCGGAACGCAGACGACGGGCGATAATGCCCAGATCGAACATCAGTGAGTGATAATCGGTGATTGAGTTGAACTGTTTAAACTGCACGCCTTCCATCTCATCAAGCTTCTCTTTCAGCTCAGAGAGGGACAGCACGCGCGCCTGGCGTTCATTCAGCGTTTCCGTCACCAGTTGGGTTGGCTGCACCGACATCGGCAGTCCCTGAATGGCAAACGGTTTGATATCCACTTTACGATCGCGACCGGCAACCTGTTGCAGACGCACCCCCACGACCACGCGCTGATGGCGCGAGTTGAGGACGTCGAGCATTGAGTAACAGACGCCCGCTTTCAACTTACCGTGCAGGCCCTTATCACGTGAACCACTGGTTGCACCGGCTTCGGTGGTGTTACGGAAATGCAGCAGGGTTAAGTCCGGGATGAGCGCTGTAACAAATGCCGCCATGGTGGTGGACTTACCCGCACCGTTACCGCCGGACAGCGTGGTAACCAGTTCATCAAGGTCGAATGTACGGGCAAAAAAACCATTCCAGTTAATCAGCGTAAGTGAGCGAAATTTACCGCGTTCAATCATTATTCTTCTTCTCCACTGTCCGGCTGATTCTCTTCGGGCTCATCGTTGAGCTGCAGGCGGTTCTCGACCGGCATCGCTTCGCCATCACGAATTAAGCGACGCTGCGCTTCGCGCGGATCGTCACCGCTGCGCACATCCGCGCCAAAGCGGAAGACTGATTCCGTAATACGGAATTTGCTGCTGTCGTGACCCATAAACCACACCATGCCTAAACGGCGCAGACGGTTTAGCGAAGAACGAACTTTTTCCTGTAGCTTCTGGCGATCAACATCCGAACCGGTTGAACGGTTGTTCACCAGTTTCAGCAGCTTCGCTTCATCAGCCAGCGTTAGCAGCTCGTCGTACAACTCTTGCTGGGTAAAAATCCCTTCGTTCGCCAGGCGTTCCGGGCTGAGATAGAGATAGCAAAGAATTTTACCGACCATCATGTCCAGTTCAGACAGGACCGAACGGGGAATGAGCGTCGTTGAACGCGGGCGAAGGTAGAAGAACCCTTCCGGCGCACGGATCAATTCCACGTTATAGCGGCTGTAAAACTCTTCAAAATATTCCTGAAAATCCATCAGGAAGGCATGATTATCCAGTTCATCCAGACCGATATGGCGGCCCGAACGTAAGGCGCTGTCCAGCGCCGGAAATAACGGATTCGCCAGCGCCTGCGCCAGCTTTACCGGCATCACTTGTTCAATATTTGTCAATGACATGCGCCTGTACCTTGGCTCCGTAATCATTAATCGGCTGCCATTTGGCTGGCAGTCCGGTGAAGTCTGCTTGCGCTACGCCAAGGCGTACCGCCTGATCGATAACAATGCGCGCGACGTCGAAATGACGCGCACGTGGGTATTGCGCCAGATACTCGCGCACGACCAAACCGAGATCCAGTGGTGTTTGTCTGGATTTGTAGATAGCCAGCTGTTCTTCGATGATCGCCGCCAACTGTTCACGGATCTCGTTAAATTCTTCATATTCCAGATCTTCCGGAAGCTCGCCGGTGACCTCTTCGTCACACAGCACCATCTCTTCGTCACGCATATCCAGCAGACGATCGGCGTTGGCATAGGTTAGCGCCCACGGATCGTCAAAGTATGTCTGCACGGACTGGCGCAAACGCTGGGCAAAGACGCGGTTTTTATCCATATCGATCGCGGTACGGATAAACTTATGCACGTGACGATCGTAGCCGATCCATAAATCAATGGACTGCTGACCCCAACTGATAATGCGGTCGAGCTTACTTTGTAAGTCAAACACCAGCCGATCGACGAAATGCAAATCGTCATGCGTCATCGTGGCGTCCTGGATGTGTAACAGGTGAGCCTGTAGCTTATCCCCCGCCGCTTCCAGCGTATCCTGCAGTTCACGCAGCGTACCAGACGTTTCAGAGAGCAGCAGTTCACAGCTGGAGATCGCCGCCCGCCAGTCTTTATTAAGCAACTGTGCGATGTCGTCTTTTACCTGCTGTTGCTGCTCATCCATGATGCGCTGAGTCAGATCGATACTGTCGAAAATCTCCGCCACCGAGTATTTCAATGGCGCGTAGACGTTACGATGCCAGTGGAACTCATCGCCACCTTCCGCTGCCGCATCCGCCGCGCGCTTTAGTTCACCTGCAACAATCGACAGCTGCATTGAAAGACGCAGCGTAGAGAATTCGCGCTGACGAATGTAGTAATCCGTGATGCCAATTCCCAATGGCGTTAAACGATATATAGCGTTGCCTTCCGCCTGCTCGCTGGTAAAGCGGTTCAGCAGACGTTGACGCACCATATCGTTGATCGCGTTGTTGGCGCGTACGCCGATGGTTTCGCTGGTTTGCTCAAACGCATCACTCACATGGCGGAACGCATCCACCAGCTCACCTTCACTCATCTCGCCGTCAAGTCGCTCACCGTTCAGGGTCGCGACCGCCAGCAGGAACGAAAGTCTGTCTACCGGCAGAGAGATGGAGAAGTCATTTTTTCTGGCCCAGGCAACCAGTTCGGGGACTGTCTGGGAAAATTCACTCATAAATTATCCTTGCATCTGCGGCTCGGGCCGAACTTTTAATCGCGGTGACATGAATATAGCGCCCAAGGCTGATATACGGTTCCTGGCGGCAATAGCGCGTTTCTAACTCAAGTAACATTTCAAAGTCGTCATGTTGTTTATGTTTATCTCGCAGATAATCATGAAACACGCGGACGCCCGTTTTACCGGTTATCTGCCAACCGATCTCGTCCAGCCACTGGTAGACCTGCCCCGGATCGCGCGGGTAGTCCGGTGAAAGCGTGCGCTTTTTACGTTTCGGCATCCCCACCTGCACATAGTCAAAGTTCCCTGCGACCATGTTATGCATCAACAGACCGTTAGCATTGTAGAACATTAACGACAGCGCGCCGCCTGAACGCAATACTGACCACAGAGTCTGCAACACGCTGACCGGATCTGTCACCCACTCCAGCACAGCATGAAACAATATCAGATCAACCGGGCTTTCCAAATGCGAAGCAACATCCTGAGCGGCGCATTGTATAAAATGCATGTTCCCGCTCACACCTTTTGCCTCTGCCGCCTGTTGCGCTCGGGCGATCATCTCGCCAGACAGATCGCATAATGTGACGAAATGTCCTCGTTCCGCCATTTTGATGGCCGTTTGCCCTTCACCACCACCGGCATCCAGAATGTGCAGTTTTTGCTCATCGAATGTTTCCAGTAATCGATCCAGATCCTGCCAAAGGATAGCCTGTCTTAATTGACCTTTGGTGGTGCCGTAAATGTTACGGGAAAACTTCTCTGCAATGTCATCAAAATTGCGGTCCCGCATCGGGCTCTCCACATACTGGCTTTAGGGTGACTAAGTAAAACCGCTATTTTGTCACACCCACGCCGAGAATGAACCTTCCTGGTGTAATATCCCTTCAGATCCCCTGCTGTATGGTTAAAAAAGGAACCAAAAAGGATGCTTTTTACGCTGAAGAAAGTGATTGGCGGTATGATGCTGCCGCTGCCACTGATGCTAATTATGATGGGTATTGGCCTGGCGCTGGTCTGGTTCAGTCGCTTTCAAAAAACAGGGAAAGTGTGTATTAGTCTGAGTTGGCTGGCACTGTTACTCCTTAGTTTACAGCCCGTCGCCGACAGCCTGTTGAAACCGATTGAGGACAGTTATCCAACGTGGCAAGGTTCGCAAAAAGTGGAATATATTGTGGTGCTGGGCGGAGGGTATACCTGGAATCCGCAGTGGGCGCCGAGTTCAAATCTGATCAGCAACAGCCTTCCACGTCTGAATGAAGGTATTCGCCTATGGCGCGCAAACCCGGGATCGAAGCTCATCTTTACCGGCGCTGCCGCAAAGACGAATAACGTCAGTACCGCAGAAGCTGGCGCCCGAGTAGCGCAGTCGCTGGGGGTGCCAGCCAATGAAATCATCACCCTGGATCACCCCAAAGATACCGAAGAAGAAGCCGCAGCGGTAAAGAAGGCCATCGGCAATGCGCCGTTCCTGCTGGTAACCTCTGCCTCCCACTTACCGCGGGCGATGATCTTCTTCCAGCAGGCCGGCTTGCATCCGCTGCCAGCGCCAGCCAATCAGTTAGCAATTGATTCACCGCTTAATCCGTGGGAGCGCGCTATACCTTCACCCGTCTGGTTGATGCACAGCGATCGCGTTGGTTACGAAACCCTGGGACGCATCTGGCAGTGGCTGAAGGGATCGGAACATTGACAGGAATGTTGCCTGATAAGGTGTTCACATGTTTATCATGCGAGCCACGGCAGCAATGATTTCGTTGCCAGGTCAAAGTTGGAACGATTAAAGCGTCCGGTGTTGACCAGTTGCGCCACTTCATCCCATAACACGTACAACCAGCGCCGCCAGATGAATGACTCCGCCACTGGCGCGCGCTGTAGGTATTGCCAAAGCAGGCTTTCCGCCAGCGCATTATCCATCAAGCGGAACAGTTCATATTCCCTTGGCGCCCACAGCATCAACCCCGGTCCCACCATAGCCAGAAGCTGATCGCTACGGGCGTCTTTGAGCATGCTACGTAAACTGAAATTACCGTGGATCAGCACGCAGTTATCATTGAATCCTTCAAATAAGGCAGGCAAACACTCACGCGTGCGAAACAGGATCCGCTTGTCCTGCATCGTTAGCCCGGTATTGTTGAACTGATTTAACGTGGTCCACAGCACCTCAACCCGCTGACGATACCAGGATGGCCAGATATTCTCTTGCGTGTTATCCACCATTCCCACGCAGCCAGCACTATCCTGCCGATGCCATGACAGCAGACCTTCTACGATCTGATCTTTTAAATGTTCCCAACGTTCGGGCGTTCGGGCAGGCGCTTCCACCGGCACTCCACGTAAACGCTCAAGCAGTAGCACATCAGGACCGGGATGTTCCTCATGGGTTAAGACCCCATAAATGACGGGCATACGCACCGTACCACTGCGCGCCAGCATGGAGGTTTTCCATGCCAACTGCTGCGCCATACCCGGCGTGGTGAAACTTCTCGCCATCAGTGGCATCGGATTTCCCTGGCTGTCGTACAGTGACCACAGGGCCGTATCCACTTTTTCATTCACGCATTCTATACGACTGAGTTTTTCACCCAACAGATGACTGAGTTCGGCACGCAACTGTTCCATTTCGGATTGCCCTCATAAATGCTACTGCTTTCATAATGAGCGTCGTGCAGACAGATGTCACCCGGATGAGATCAATTGATGAAAAGAAAAGTGGCGGGAAAGCGTAACGGTATGACACTCCTCCCAAAAATTCGCGTCATCAGGGGGAGTGTCGTGAGAAAAACTAACGCATTTCGGCGCGAACGCGCTCAAGATCTTCGGCAGTGTCTACGCCGGTACCGGGTACTTCTTTGGCGACGGCAACATGAATTTTTTCGCCGTACCACAGCACACGTAGCTGCTCCAGCATTTCAATATGCTCAAGCGGGCTGGGCTGCCAGTTAACATAACGGCGGATAAAACCGGCGCGATAGCCGTAAATACCCAGATGTCGCAGGAAGGTGTCACCCACCGTTTCCAGGCTTTTAGCGAAACGGTCGCGATCCCACGGAATGGTCGCGCGTGAAAAATAGAGCGCATAACCTTCGGCGTCCAGAACGACTTTCACCGCATTCGGATTAAATGCCTCTTCCGCACTGTGAATCGGGGCAGCAAGGGTCGCCATACCGACCTGGCGCTGTGCCAGATTCTCAGCGACCTGGCGAATAATGACCGCCGGGATCATCGGCTCATCACCCTGTACGTTCACAATAACGGTATCATCGCTAAAGCCACATTTCTCGACGACTTCCGCCAGACGCTCCGTACCGGACTGGTGATCGGCGCGGGTCATGCATACTTCACCCCCCACCGCTTCTACCGCGCGAGCGACATCTTCGTGATCGGTCGCAACAATAATACGTTCAGCGCCAGATTCACGCGCACGCTCCAGCACATGCACGATCATCGGCTTGCCATTGATATCCAGCAGCGGCTTGCCCGGCAAACGTGTGGACGCATAACGCGCAGGAATAATGACCACAAAACTCATGATTTACTCTCATCAGCAGTCAGAACGCGAGCTTCGGTTTCCAGTAACACGGGAATGCCATCACGCAGTGGGAAAGCAAGGTTATCCAGTTTACAAATCAGTTCCTGTTTTTCCTGGTTAAACCAGAGTTTGCCATTGCATACCGGGCAGGCAATGATTTCAAGCAGACGATGATCCATAGTTCCTCCAGATGGACCGGATTGTGAATCCGTAAATATTAACATAATCGCTTACCGTGCTGGGTCTATTTCCCAACCATGGCGCGCATCAGCAAATAAACCTTCAGGATAGCGTCCCAGCGTCACACGTGTTGCCTGCTGCCAGCGGGCAAAATCATCAATCGCCTGAAACAATCCTTTTTGCAGAGTAACCCCAGGTTTGACGCCATCCTGTAACCAGAGCGAAATCACTTCCAGTACGCCCGTTTTGCGGTGCATTTTGGCATCCATCCGCCCAACTAACTGCCCGCGATGCAGCAGCGGCAGGACAAAATAACCATACTGACGTTTCGGTGCTGGCGTGTAGCATTCGAGGCGATAGCTAAAATCGAATAGCTGCTCTGCCCGTTTACGATCCCAGACCACCGGATCAAAGGGTGATAATACTGCGCTATGCGTCGCCGTTAATTTACCCGTCAATGCCTGCTCCAGCAGCGGCTGAAGGTGGCTATGCAGCCACAGGGTTCCTAACCCTTCGACATCGACAGGAATAATCTGTTGCTGCTGTGCACGTACGTTGCACCAGTTTTTTAGCGCCGGACGCTTCAGGCGATAGTAGTCTGCCAGCCATTGTTCGCGAAAAATCCCCAGACTGCGGGCGCTGTTATCCAGCATGAGGCTTTCAGCTTCTTCCTGTGAAAGCCGGTCGCGTTCATCATCCCAGTGCGGCATGACGCGATGGGTTAAATCATACACTCGCTGGAAATTACGCCGTTCCACCACCATCACTTTCCCGGCGGTGAACAGGCCTTCAAGATGACGCTTATGCGGTTTCCATGCCCACCAGCCGCTGGCCCCCTTGCGCAGATGCTCAAAATCGGCAGAGCGGACTGGTCCGTTATGCTGGATGTGCTGGAGCAGTTGCTCAATCTCATGCGCATGTTCTTTCATCCACTCCGCTTTATATTTCCAGCCCATTTTCTCCGGGGCCAGCATGCGGTGACGTATCAGCATAAAGTCGCTACGCGGCAAAAAGCAGGCCTCGTGCGCCCAGTATTCCATCAGTTCGCCCCGCTGCAACGCGTCATCCAGCCACTGGGGCGAATAATCACCCAAACGACTAAACAGCACCAGGTAAGGGCTGCGCGCCACAATATTGATGGTATCGATTTGCAGTAACGACATGCGCGAAATGGTAGCAAGAATATCTGCTGGGGTTGCCCGACTGCGTGTTTTTTTCAGCAGCCCTTGAGCGGCAAGGTGAAGATGACGGGCATCCGTCAAAGAAAGACGCGGCAACGACATTTATGGCCTCATAAATGATTCGCTGCCGCAGCGTGAATCAGTTAGCGAGTCAGCGAGATTAAGCTATCCAGCAACATATCAGGCCGATCGCCTGACAAATGAGCGTCAACAGGTAAATACCACCAGTTTTCATCGGCAAATGCACGGCACTTAACCGCATCTTTTTCCGTCATCACCAGCGTTTGCCCGGCGTCTGCAAACGCACTGACGTCACTGTAGGTCAGAGACTGATGGTCTGCCAGCGCAATACTTTTTTGCACGCTGGCACCGCATGCTTCCAGCGTGGCAAAAAAACGCGGTGGATGGCCAATGCCCGCCATGGCGACAATATTGGACAGCAGCGACACATCGCGGCGTTCACCCGTACGTAAATTAACGGCCAGCCCCGGTACAAGTCGCATAGGGATTTCCCCTGGCTGCGCAACGCCACCGTTAACGATAGTCGCATCCACCGATTTAAGCCGGCCTGCGCGTTCCCGCATGGGACCCGCGGGAAGCCACCAGCCATTGCCAAACCGACGTTCTCCGTCAATAACCACGATTTCAACATCTCGCGCCAGACGGTAGTGCTGTAGCCCATCGTCCGTCACAATCATCTGCACATCGTGTTGGGCTAAAATGGCTTTGACCGCATCCGATCTTACCGGGGATACCGCTACGGGCACACCGGTACGTTGGGCGATCAGTACAGGTTCATCACCCGCTTCTGCCGTAGTGGTATCTGCGGTCAGTAACAGCGGGTAAGCAGCCGCTTTCCCGCCATAACCACGCGACACTACGCCCACGCGAATCCCACGTTGACGCAGTTGTTCAACCAGCCAAATGACCACTGGTGTTTTGCCATTGCCACCTGCGGTCAGGTTTCCGACCACCACAACCGGGACTGGTGCACGCCACGCGCGTTTAATCCCAAGCTTGTAACATAAGCGGATCCCCCCGCTCACCAGGCCATACAGCCAGGAGAGCGGGAGTAACAGTCGCCACAGCGGCGACTCACCAGACCAGATTCGAGCGATCATTGACCGAATTGCATTTTATGTAATTGTGCATACACCCCACGCTGCTCAATCAGCTCGCTATGGGTTCCACGCTCAACAATAATACCGTCTTCCACCACGATGATTTCATCCGCCTGTTCAATGGTAGAAAGGCGGTGAGCAATCACCAGGGAGGTACGGTTTTTCTGAAGCTCATCCAGAGCAGCCTGAATCGCGCGTTCAGACTCGGTATCGAGTGCCGACGTTGCTTCATCAAGGATCAGAATCGGACTGTCACGCAACAAGGCGCGGGCAATAGCGATACGCTGGCGCTGACCACCAGATAGCAGGACGCCGTTTTCGCCAATCACCGTATCCAGGCCATTGTCCATCTTATTGATGAAATCCATGGCGTAAGCCATTTTCGCCGCTTTTTCGATCTGCTCACGGCTGTACAAATCGGTACGCGCGTAGGCGATGTTGTTGGCAACCGTATCGTTAAACAGGTGCACATTCTGCGAAACCAACGCGACCTGATCGCGCAGGGATGCCAGGGTATATTCACGTAGATCGTGTCCGTCCATCAGAATCTGCCCTTCATCAATATCATAGAAGCGCGTGATCAAGCTGGCGATGGTGGATTTCCCTGAACCCGAACGGCCAACCAGGGCAACGGTTTTCCCCGCTGGAATATTCATGTTGATGTTGCGCAGCGCAGGTACTTCACGTCCCGGATAGGTGAATGTCACGTTGCGGAACTCGAGATTGCCGGTAGCGCGTTCGATTTCGCGCGTACCTTCATCTTTTTCCTGCTCGCTATCCAGAATCGTAAATAAGGTCTGGCAGGCCGCCATACCGCGCTGGAACTGTGCGTTGACGTTGGTCAGCGATTTCAACGGACGCATCAGCGCGATCATTGACGAGAAGACAACCGTAATTGTCCCTGCAGTCAGGTTTTCCATTACGCTTGGGAAGCTGGCTGCATACAACACGAAGGCCAGAGCCAGAGACGCAATCAGCTGGATGATAGGATCGGAGATAGAAGAGGCGGAAACCATCTTCATGCCCTGCAAACGCATCTTATTGCTGACTTTATCAAAGCGCTTAGTTTCGACTTCCTGACCACCAAAAATCAGAACTTCTTTGTGGCCTTTTAGCATCTGCTCCGCACTGGTCGTAACCTGCCCCATGGTGTTTTGCATATTTTTACTGATGCTACGAAAACGCTTGGAAACTATACGAATCGCCACTGACACAATTGGCGCCAGTACAATCAGAATCAATGACAGCTGCCAGCTGTAATAGAACATCATGATAAACAGGCCAATAATTGAAGCCCCTTCACGTACCACCGTGATCAGCGCGCCGGAGGACGATGACGCGACCTGCTCTGAATCATAGGTAATACGTGACAACAGCGTACCTGTAGACTGCTTATCAAAATAGGAGACCGGCATGCCCATCATATGGCCAAACAGGCGGCGACGCATGGTCATGACCACTTTGCCTGATACCCATGAGATGCAGTAGCTGGAGACATAGCTGGTGAATCCGCGAAGAACCATTAGTCCAATGACCACCAGCGGCATCCACTGCAGCACCGAGCGATCCGTTTTACCAAAACCATCATCCAGTAATGGCTTAAGGAGCGATAGCATGAAGGTATCGCTGGCCGCGTTCAGGATTAACGCTATACCCGCCACGATCAGACCCGATTTAAAAGGCGCTATGGTTGGCCATAGTCGGCGAAACGTCTGCCACGTAGAGAGATCTTTATCGTTATGCATTCAAAAAACCAGCATTTGTTAGAATAGCCGCATATTCTACCCGTTATCCTCCGACACGCCAAACCACTGATGATACCAACGAGGTAAAATCTGATCCCGCAAGCTGTTTATTCGCCAGTTTTTTTGATAAAAATCCAGCGTAATCTGCCCCTGGTGTGGTGTATCCAGCCATTGATAATTTTGTTGCCGATAACGTTGCTTCACTTTCCTGGACGGGAGACGCCAGGCATTGTAACGGGATGCGGAGGCTAGCGCGGCCTGCCCGCCGACCCGCTGAATCAGCGCCTGCGATGATGAGGTATTGCTACCATGATGTGGAACCTGTATCACCGTAGACTGCAGATGCTGCCAGTAGTGACTGAGCATTTTTTGTTCAGCGGGAGACTCTATATCTCCGGTCAGCAGAATACTCTGATGCCCGTCATCGACCTTAACCACGCAGGAGTGGTTATTCCCCAGATTTTTATTTCTACGCACGGGCCAATGCGCACTAAAGGTTAACCCTTGCCATTGCCAGCGCTCCCCGCGTAAACACGGGAGATGCCCTTCCCAACCTAATGAGCTTCTTATCCATAGCGACGGCCAGGCTTGCTGCAGCGAACGCAACCCGCCCCGGTGATCAATATGCTCATGGCTTAAAATAACGCCTTCTGGCTCCAGGTTGTGCCAATGTAGCCAGGGAATAATCAGCTGTTGCGCGCTATCGCCTTCAGGCCATGCCAGACCGGTATCGTAAAGAATCGCTTTCCCATTGCGCGCAATGACCATCGCCAGCCCCTGCCCGACGTCCAGCATATGCACTTGCCAGACATCAGTACGTGGCGTTCGCCAGAACGGGGCGCTCAGTAAAAGGAGCACAGTGACGCAAACTACCGGTATAGTTCGCCACGCGTTCAGCCGATATGCGATGAGCAGGAGTCCGGGTACAAATGCAAGCCATTGCCAACGTGCATCAATATTGATCCACCCTTCAGGCAGGCTCCTGAGCCCCCAAAATAATAGCGCGAGGGAGCGATCCGCTAAATACCATAGGTTCGACTCAACCATCGCCAGCCCGGTTAAATGCACGATCATGCCTGCTAATATCAATGGTACGGAAATAAACGTAACCAGCGGTACAGCAAACAAATTCGCCAGAAATGAGGTCAGGCTAAAACCGTGAAACATCGCGATTTGCACAGGCAGAAGCAGGAGCGTAATTCCCAATTGCAAATGAGCAAGCGCCAGAAATTGGCGTCCAACGCGAGACAGCGGCCAATCCGGCATCGGAACCCATTGATACCAGAACAGCAGCGCCGCAACGGCAAAAGCAGACAACCACAGACTTTGTGAAAGAACGGCGACAGGATCCACCACCAGAATGGCTGCCAGACAGCAGATCCACACCGCCCATCCACTCCACTGCCTACCGCTGAGTTTTAGCCCTCCCCAGACCAGTAGCGCAACAACCGTACGTAATGCCGGGGGCTGTAGCCCCGTTAACCAGGCATAGAATGTTGCGCAGACGATCCCGCCAACTAACGGAACCTGCCAGCAAATCCATCTGGTTGGCATAAAAAATTGCCCCGCGCGAATTAATCCTGCAGCCAGAAGTGCGGCAAATGCAATATGCAGCCCGGAGATAGCCATCAAATGGGCCGTACCGGTATCACGCATAATGGTTTTCACCGCTTGTGACACGGACAAGCGCTCCCCCATTCCCAGGCCCAGTATAACCTGCTGCCAGGGATAGTCAGCGAGCGCGCTTTTCAACGAGGAGAGATACCGCGAACGTAAATTGCATTGTTGTGTGATAACCGAAGCCTGCAAAAATCTTCCCGTCAGCAGCTGGTGCTGCGCCAATGCGTAACGCTGGCTATCAAACCCGCCCTCGTTCAATTGACCGTGTATAGCACGAACCTTCAACGTCATCGCCCATGTCTGGCCCGCACAAACGTTGCCGGGTAGGTACTGCCCATACAGAGTAATTCCGATGTCAGGAAATACCCGCTTCCCCTGCAGATGCGTGATCTGGCCGTAGTGCGTTGTCATATTATCGGTTCCGGTTATCCGCACGATGGCCTGCTGGCTTTTTGCAGGCAGCGTATTACCGGCCCACAGCGCATCTTTCGCAGCCAGAACTCCCCAAAGAAAAAATAGCAGGGTTAATCCGGCGAAACGTACAGGGCTGTGAGAAATAAGGCAGAGCAGAATTGCCAGACCAAATATAACGCCGATGCACAGCATGTCAGGTAACGCAGGTAATAGCATAAGCGGGAGAATGCCGAATAATGCACTCGTACTAACCGTTGTTATTTTCATCAGTCACCTCCCTGTAGCAGGAAGTGTGCAGTAATGTTCGACGGTTGTCTGGTGCCAATTTAGCGTTATACGGTATGCATTCCGCTAACATTTAGCGGCGCTTGTAACGTGCAAATTAACTGGGATGGAGACTCCAGGATGGGTTGGCAGAAATGAAAAAAGCACCCATGCGGGTGCTTTTCTCGGCGTTAAGTCTCGCTAAAAACTTAACCGTAAATATTGGCGCGATCGCGCAGTTCTTTACCTGGTTTAAAGTGCGGAACGTATTTTCCTTCCAGGTCCACTTTATCGCCGGTCTTCGGATTACGTCCGGTGCGCGGTGCGCGGTAATGCAAAGAGAAACTGCCGAAACCGCGGATTTCAATACGCTCGCCCTGCGCAAGAGTCGAGGCCATATGTTCCAGCATCTCTTTAACTGCATCTTCAACCGCTTTCGCGGGAATATGAGGTTGCTGGGTTGCAAGTCTTTCAATCAATTCTGA
The DNA here is from genome assembly GCF_030336805.1 of Citrobacter sp. Cb023. Taxonomy (NCBI): domain Bacteria; kingdom Pseudomonadati; phylum Pseudomonadota; class Gammaproteobacteria; order Enterobacterales; family Enterobacteriaceae; genus Citrobacter; species Citrobacter sp. Cb023. The sequence continues at coordinate 490,488 of NZ_JAOWCV010000038.1, forward strand.
CTTGGTCATGATTCCTCCGGTTCCTTAAAGGCATAATTAGCTGCTGCATTGATTAAGGGCGGCCTTAGCCGCCCTTTGTCATTGATTACAGGACGAATCCTGTAATCTGTCAAGCTACTCGTCACCCTTTGTGCTGTTAACAGCACAAAGGATTTGGGAGCACTCGATATTACTCGCCTTTAGCTGCTTTGAAAGCTTCAGCCATTGCGTTGTTAGAGAAGTTAGCATCTTCCTGTTTGTTAACAGTTGCGATTGCATCTTTCTCATCAGCTTCGTCTTTAGCACGAACAGACAGGCTGATTGCGCGGTTCTTACGATCAACGCCGGTGAATTTAGCTTCAACGTCGTCGCCTACGCTCAGAACCAGAGTTGCATCTTCAACGCGGTCGCGGGAAGCTTCAGAAGCGCGCAGGTAACCTTCAACGCCGTCAGCCAGTTCTACGGTTGCGCCTTTAGCATCAACTGCAGTGACTTTACCGTTTACGATTGCGCCTTTCTTGTTCAGTGCAACCCAGTTGTTGAACGGATCTTCTGCGAGCTGTTTAACGCCCAGAGAGATACGCTCACGCTCTGCGTCAACCTGCAGAACAACAGCTGCGATTTCGTCGCCTTTTTTGTATTCACGAACTGCTTCTTCGCCTGCAACGTTCCAGGAGATGTCAGACAGGTGAACCAGGCCGTCGATGCCGCCGTCCAGGCCGATGAAGATACCGAAGTCAGTGATAGACTTGATTTTACCTTCAACACGGTCGCCCTTGTTGTGGGTTTCCGCGAACTGCTGCCATGGGTTGTTTTTGCACTGCTTCAGACCCAGGGAGATACGACGACGTTCTTCGTCGATATCCAGAACCATAACTTCCACTACATCGCCAACGTTAACAACTTTGGACGGGTGGATGTTTTTGTTGGTCCAATCCATTTCGGAAACGTGAACCAGGCCTTCAACGCCTTCTTCGATTTCAACGAAGCAGCCGTAGTCGGTCAGGTTGGTCACGCGACCAGTCAGTTTGGTACCTTCCGGATAACGCTTAGCGATAGCTACCCATGGATCTTCGCCCAGCTGTTTCAGGCCCAGAGATACACGAGTACGCTCGCGGTCGAACTTCAGCACTTTAACAGTGATTTCGTCGCCAACGTTTACGATTTCGCTCGGATGCTTAACGCGTTTCCATGCCATGTCGGTGATGTGCAGCAGGCCGTCAACGCCACCCAGATCAACGAATGCACCGTAGTCAGTGAGGTTCTTAACGATACCTTTAACTTCCATGCCTTCCTGCAGGTTTTCCAGCAGCTGATCGCGTTCTGCGCTGTTTTCGGATTCGATAACGGCACGACGGGAAACAACAACGTTGTTACGCTTCTGATCCAGCTTGATTACTTTGAATTCAAGCTCTTTGCCTTCCAGGTGCAGCGTGTCGCGGACCGGACGAACGTCTACCAGGGAACCCGGCAGGAACGCGCGAATACCATTCAGCTCAACAGTGAAGCCACCCTTGACTTTGCCATTGATAACACCAGTAACGGTTGCAGCTTCTTCGTAAGCTTTTTCCAGCGTGATCCAAGCTTCGTGACGTTTAGCTTTTTCACGGGACAGCAGGGTTTCACCGAAGCCGTCTTCTACTGCATCCAGAGCAACGTCAACTTCGTCACCAACCTGGATTTCCAACTCGCCCTGGGCGTTTTTGAACTGCTCTGCCGGAATGGCGGACTCAGATTTCAGACCAGCGTCAACCAGTACTACGTCTTTGTCGATAGCAACAACAACACCACGAACGATGGAACCCGGACGGGTTTCGATTTCTTTTAAGGATTCTTCAAACAGTTGAGCAAAAGATTCAGTCATGTTTAATCTTCAGGTTTCATATTTAACGTCCACCTGGCTCCATGCCGGATGGGGTTGTTTAACATACCCGCTGTCAATCCATTGCAACGGGGGTACTGCAAATTCGGTCGCACTTAAGCGAGTGCCAGTTTTTGGCGCGCGTATTGTAACGCTTTTTCAATCACTTGCTCAATGCTTAATCGGGTTGAATCCAAAACTAAAGCATCAGCAGCGGGAACCAGCGGCGCTACAGCACGGTTACGATCGCGGAAATCGCGTTCTTCGATCTCGGCCAAAAGGCGTTCAAAGTTAACACTAAAGCCCTTTTCCTGCAACTGTAGCATACGTCTATGCGCACGTTCTTGCGAGGAGGCGTCCAGGAAAATTTTCACTGGTGCATCCGGGAACACCACGGTCCCCATGTCTCGTCCGTCGGCAATCAGGCCGGGCGCTTCACGAAACGCGCGTTGGCGGCGTAACAGCGCTTCGCGTACGCGAGGAAACGCAGCGACCTGAGATGCGGCATTCGCTACTTCCTGGGTGCGGATTTCGCCGCTGACATCTTCACCTTCCAGAATGACTTCCAGGTTGCCGTCCGTTGAGATAAAACGCACATCCAGGTGTGAGGCAAGCGGTACCAGAGCATCTTCAGATGTGACATCAACATGGTGATGCAACGCTGCGAGCGCCAGTACGCGGTAGATCGCGCCTGAATCTAACAGATGCCATTGCAATGCTTCCGCCATTGCCTTGCACAAGGTGCCTTTTCCTGCACCACTTGGGCCATCAATGGTAATAACCGGGGCAATTGCCGTCATCTTTTTCTCCTTAAACGGGCATACGTTAACGTGAACGCCGCGCATTATACGCGCCAACGCTAATAATCGTTAACACAGAGTGTAAAAACCCGATTAGTCTGTAACGATGTGAGGAAGAATTGCGCAATTATAGCGGGCTGGCGAGAAACCAGCCCGGAAGATGACACTGATTTACTTTTTATCTGCAGCGATGCGCTCACGAATATGCGGAGCGCGATCGTCAGATGTGAGGATCAGGCAGGTGTACTAATACGCGCCAACTGTTCGAAATAATCCGGGAAGGTTTTGGCGGTACATTTAGGGTCCAGAATGGTCACCGGCGTGTCAGACAACGCCACCAGCGAGAAACACATCGCCATGCGGTGATCGTTGTAGGTCGCGATCTCCGCAAACTGTAACGTCGCCGGTGGTGTAACGCGAATATAGTCTTCGCCCTCTTCAACGATCGCGCCCACTTTACGCAACTCGGTCGCCATCGCGAACAGGCGGTCGGTCTCTTTGACGCGCCAGTTATAGATGTTACGTAAAGTCGTGGTGCCTTTAGCGAACAGCGCTGCCGTGGCTATGGTCATCGCCGCATCGGGAATATGGTTCATATCCATGTCTACCGCGTTCAGCTCACCGTGAGTACAGGCAATAAAGTCATCGCCCCAGGTAATGGCCGCGCCCATTTTTTCCAGCACATCAGCGAAGCGGATATCACCCTGCATACTGTTGCGGCCAATCCCGGTGACTTTTACCGTACCGCCTTTAATGGCTCCCGCTGCGAGAAAATAGGAAGCGGAAGAAGCATCGCCTTCAACCAGATATGCACCCGGTGACTGATACTGCTGCTGACCCTGCACAACAAAGCGCTGGTAGTTCTGATTCTCAATTTCAACACCAAACGTTTTCATCAGGTTCAGTGTGATATCAATGTAAGGTTTGGATACCAGCTCGCCTTTAATGGCGATCGTCGTATCCTGCGGCGCCAGTGGCGCAGTCATCAGCAGCGCAGTCAGGAACTGGCTGGATACGCTGCCGTCTACCTCAACCTGTCCCCCGGTAAAGCCACCGCGCAGACGTAAAGGCGGATAGTTTTCCTGCTCCAGGTATTCAATGTTGGCTCCGCCCTGGCGTAACGCATCAACCAGATGGCCAATCGGGCGCTCTTTCATGCGCGGCTCGCCTGTCAACACGATGTCATTACTGCCCAGACACAGCGCAGCGGCCAGTGGGCGCATTGCGGTTCCGGCATTGCCAAGGAACAGTTCTACTGCGCCTTCGGCATGCAGCGCGCCGCCATTGCCGATAATCTCGCAACGCGTACGGTCGGCAGAAAGGGTATAGCTAATTCCTAACGCATTCAGAGCATTAAGCATATGGCGGACATCATCGCTGTCCAGCAGGTTGGTCAGGACAGTGGTGCCATTTGCTAATGCAGCCAGCAGCAAAGCGCGGTTAGAAACACTTTTGGATCCAGGCAGATTGATGGTGCCATCCACCCGCGCAATGGGTTGTAACGTCAGGGATTCCATGAAACTCGACTCTCAAAAACAGACATAAAAACCCCACAGACTGGCTGTGGGGATGAAAATACAGCAGATTAACCGCGGCGGCGCTCGAAATCGACCATGAAATCGGTCAGCGCTTTTACACCTTCTAGCGGCATTGCATTGTAGATGGACGCGCGCATACCGCCGACCACACGGTGCCCTTTCAACGCGTGCAGACCCGCAGCGAAAGACTCTTCCAGGAAGAGTTTATCCAGTGCGCTGTCAGCAAGCTGGAACGGTACGTTCATGCGTGAACGGTTCGATTTTGCCACGTCGTTACGGTAGAAATCGCTGTTATCGATTACGCCGTACAGCAGTTCCGCTTTTTGCTGGTTAATTTTATCCATCGCGTTAACACCGCCCTGCTCTTTCAGCCATTTAAAGACCAGGCCAGACAGATACCAGGCAAAGGTTGGCGGCGTGTTGAACATGGAGTCGTTGTCATTCAGCACGGTATAGTCGAGGATTGACGGGCATGACACATGAGCCTTACCCAGCAAATCTTCACGTACGATGACAATGGTCAGCCCGGCCGGGCCGATGTTTTTCTGCGCCCCGGCATAAATTACGCCATAACGGCTCACGTCAAGCGGTGCGGAAAGAATGGTAGAGGACAGATCCGCCGTAACCACCACATTGCTGGCAAAATTCGGCGTTTCATCGATCGCAATGCCATCAATGGTTTCATTCGGGCAATAGTGCAAATACGCCGCGTTGTCAGAAAGCTGCCATTCGCTCATTGGCTTAACAGCACGCAGTCCGTCAACGGTGACTTTGGCGTCGATAACGTTTGGCGTACAGTATTTTTTCGCTTCTTTAATTGCGCTGGCGGCCCAATAACCGGCATCAACGTAATCCGCCGTGGTTTTGTCACCCAGAATATTTAACGGGATACCCGCAAACTGCCCGCGCCCACCGCCATGGCAGAACAACACTTTATAGTTGGAGGGGATGCTGAGAAGATCGCGAAAATCCTGCTCCGCTTCCTCTGCGACCTGGATGAATTCTTTGCCACGGTGGCTAATTTCCATCACCGACGTGCCAAGACCGTTCCAGTCGCGAAGATCCTGTTGAGCCAGTTTAAGTACTTCTGCCGGTAACATTGCCGGACCTGAACTAAAATTGAAGACCTGAGCCATTTCCCCTCACCACGTTGTGTTGTTGTCCAATCAACATCCTGTCATTGGCGATAATCCGGTGACAGACATTGGTATAAGTTATTCCTGTGGATATCGGTTTTATCATTCAGTGACACGCGCCGCAATGGGTAAAACTGGCCAGGGTAAAAATGTGTCATTGGTCACACAACAGAATCTATCGGATTGACGGGTAAAAACCGAGATTTTCGCTGTCAGGTGACCCGTTTTGCCCGACTGGCCTTCGACCATTCTGGATTTGCACAGCGTGGACATAATTGATGATCTCCGGCGTTCATTTGCACCACTTCACTACACCGTATACAGGCATAGTCCCCAGCTTCAGGTATCACTTTAAATCGCTGTGTACAGCGTTTAGGCAAAATACTGAGCCCCGGCTTTACGTCTTCATCGGCAAAGAAATAGACGCTGATTTGCCCATTTGTCTCCAGGATGGCCAGTCTCACCTGTCCCAATTGCTCCACGCCGTTCAAACGCAATTCCATAAAGAATTCGAATTCCGTCATATTGGCGCTATTGAGCTTCGACCATGCCAGTTCGCCGTCCTCAATGATCACAACGGGCTTGCCCTCCAGCAAATCCTCCATTTTCTCGCTATGCGCCATCAGCCACATAGCCAGCCGATACAGCACAGCAAGCGTAATAAAGACCACCAGCACCGGCAGCATCGGGACATCATCATAAAATGCCACGTCTCCCGCCGCGGACCCCAGCGTAAGGATGATCAGCACTTCAAAAAGCGACATCTGGCGTACGCCGCGACGTCCGGTGATTTTTAAAAACAGAAAAACCAATATAAAGGTATAGAGGCTGCGCAGAGCAACTTCTCCCAGAAAATCCATGGGCACCTTATCCAGTACCATTCGGTGTAAATCAAAAGCTTTCATTATTATGCTCTAAACGTGGTTGGCTGTAGGAAAGCATAGCTAATACTTTTATTTACGTCTGAACTCCGGCGACGATAGCGCCATTCATTTAAAACCCGTATCATTGCGCGCTTTCCGTACGACAAAAGTGATTTTCATGACGCAAACATTTATCCCCGGCAAAGATGCCGCTCTGGAAGACTCCATCGCTCGCTTCCAGCAAAAATTGCTCGACCTTGGTTTTCAAATTGAAGAAGCCTCGTGGTTGAATCCCGTCCCTAACGTCTGGTCTGTACATATTCGCGACAAAGAATGCGCGCTGTGCTTCACCAACGGTAAAGGCGCGACGAAAAAAGCGGCGCTGGCTTCCGCGCTGGGCGAATATTTTGAGCGTCTGTCGACTAACTATTTCTTTGCGGATTTCTGGCTGGGTGAAACCATCGCCAACGGCCCATTCGTGCATTATCCGAACGAAAAATGGTTCCCGTTGACTGAAGAAGACGACGTACCAGAAGGTCTGCTGGATGCTCGTCTGCGTGCGTTTTACGATCCAGACAACGAACTGACTGGCAGCATGCTTATCGATCTGCAATCCGGTAATGAAGAACGTGGGGTCTGCGGCCTACCGTTTACCCGTCAGTCGGATAACCAGACCGTCTATATTCCGATGAACATTATTGGCAACCTGTACGTTTCTAACGGCATGTCTGCGGGTAACACCCGAAACGAAGCGCGCGTTCAGGGCCTGTCTGAAGTCTTTGAGCGCCATGTGAAGAACCGTATTATTGCGGAAAGCATCAGCCTGCCGGAAATCCCGGCCGAAGTCATGGCGCGCTACCCGGCAGTGGTGGAGTCCATCGCCAAACTGGAAGCGGAAGGTTTCCCAATTTTCGCCTACGATGGCTCGCTGGGCGGCAAGTATCCGGTGATTTGCGTTGTCCTGTTCAACCCGGCCAATGGTACCTGCTTTGCCTCCTTCGGTGCGCACCCGGATTTCGGCGTTGCGCTGGAGCGTACTGTCACTGAACTGCTGCAGGGCCGTGGTCTGAAAGATCTTGATGTCTTCACCCCACCAACCTTTGACGACGAAGAAGTGGCTGAACACACTAACCTTGAAACCCACTTCATCGATTCCAGCGGCCTGATCTCCTGGGATCTGTTCAAGCAGGATGCTGACTATCCGTTCGTTGACTGGAATTTCTCCGGCACCACGGAAGAAGAGTTCGCCACCCTGATGGCCATCTTCAATGCTGAAGATAAAGAAGTGTATATCGCCGACTACGAGCACCTGAGCGTTTATGCGTGCCGCATTATTGTTCCGGGAATGTCTGACATCTATCCGGCTGAAGATCTGTGGTTAGCCAACAACGCCATGGGCGCCCATCTGCGTGACACTATTCTCTCGCTCCCGGGCAGTGAATGGGATAAAGAAGACTATCTCAATCTGATCGAACAACTGGATGAGGAAGGCTTTGACGACTTCACCCGCGTACGCGAGCTGCTCGGTCTGGCAACCGGTGCGGATAACGGTTGGTACACCCTTCGCATTGGCGAGCTTAAAGTGATGCTGGCGCTGGCCGGCGGCGACCTGGAGCAGGCGCTGGTCTGGACAGAATGGACGATGGAATTCAACGCCTCTGTCTTTAGCGCTGAACGTGCCAACTACTACCGCTGTCTGCAAACGCTGCTGTTGCTATCTCAGGAAGAAGATCGTCAGCCGCTACAATATCTGAACGCGTTTGTTCGCATGTACGGTGCCGAGGCGGTTGAAGCCGCAAGTGCAGCATTAAGTGGCGAAGCGCCGTTCTACGGGCTTCAAACTGTTGATAGCGATCTGCAGGCTTTCCCGGCGCATCAGTCTCTGCTGAAAGCTTACGAAAAACTGCAGCGCGCGAAAGCAGCACATTGGTCAAAATAGTGACAATCAGCCTGCGCTGAGTAGGCTAAAGGTATTGTCTGGGCTATATTACGGGGCGCTTAATGCGCCCTGTTTTTTATTTTGGTCAAATCAAAAAATAAATGTAAAAACAAGGTTAAATATTAGTAGTTGATATTAAGAAAATTAGCTTATTAATGTGGTTTTTTATCTCAATTACTCCATTTTAATTAACCGCCCCAGAGGAGACAGAAAGAAAAAATTCAACTCACTTTATAATTTTTAAAATTTATTTTTATTTGGATAATCAAAAAGTTACACCGTAATCGCATAAAAACCATGCGCCTTACGGGCCTATAAGCCAGGCGAGATATGATCTATATCAAATTCTCATCTATAATGCTTTGTTAGTATCTCGTCGCCGACTTAATAAAGAGAGAGTTAGTGTGAAAGCTGACAACCCTTTTGATCTTATTCTTCCTGCTGCAATGGCCAAAGTTGCCGAAGAAGCAGGCGTCTATAAAGCAACGAAACATCCGCTTAAGACGTTCTATCTGGCAATTACTGCCGGTGTATTCATTTCAATTGCCTTTGTTTTCTATATCACCGCCACAACCGGTACCGGCACAATGCCTTTCGGCATGGCGAAACTAGTAGGTGGTATCTGCTTTTCCCTGGGGCTGATTCTCTGCGTTGTCTGCGGTGCAGACCTCTTCACCTCAACCGTACTGATTGTCGTAGCGAAAGCCAGTGGTCGCATCACCTGGGGCCAATTGGCTAAAAACTGGCTTAACGTTTATGTCGGCAACCTGATTGGCGCCCTGATCTTCGTGTTACTCATGTGGCTTTCTGGCGAGTATATGACCGCTAACGGCGCGTGGGGTCTCAACGTCCTGCAAACAGCCGACCACAAAGTGCACCATACTTTTGTTGAGGCGGTAAGTCTTGGCATCCTGGCGAACCTGATGGTGTGTCTGGCAGTATGGATGAGCTATTCGGGTCGCAGCCTGATGGACAAAGCGTTTATCATGGTATTACCGGTCGCAATGTTTGTTGCCAGCGGTTTTGAGCACAGTATCGCAAACATGTTTATGATCCCTATGGGTATTGTAATTCGCGATTTCGCCACCCCGGAATTCTGGACCGCTGTTGGGTCTTCTCCGGAGAATTTTTCTCACCTGACCGTGATGAATTTCATCACCGATAACCTGATTCCGGTTACGATCGGCAACATTATCGGCGGCGGTTTGTTGGTCGGGTTGACATACTGGGTCATTTATCTGCGTGGTAACGATCATCATTAATCTGATGATGCCCATTACACGCAGTAAATAAAAAATCCACTTAAGAAGGTAGGTGTTACATGTCCGAGCTTAATGAAAAGTTAGCCACAGCCTGGGAAGGTTTTACCAAAGGTGATTGGCAGAATGAAGTAAACGTCCGTGACTTCATTCAGAAAAACTACACTCCGTATGAGGGTGACGAGTCCTTCCTGGCTGGCGCAACTGATGCGACCACTGCACTGTGGGACAGCGTGATGGAAGGCGTTAAACAGGAAAACCGCACTCACGCGCCTGTTGACTTTGACACCTCCGTTGCTTCTACCATCACTTCTCACGACGCTGGCTACATCAACAAAGCGCTCGAGAAAATTGTTGGTCTGCAGACTGAAGCTCCGCTGAAACGTGCGATCATTCCGTTTGGCGGCATCAAAATGGTTGAAGGTTCCTGCAAAGCGTACAATCGCGAACTGGACCCGATGCTGAAAAAAATCTTCACCGAATACCGCAAAACCCACAACCAGGGCGTATTCGATGTTTACACCAAAGACATTCTGAACTGCCGTAAATCCGGTGTTCTGACTGGTCTGCCAGATGCCTATGGCCGTGGCCGTATCATCGGTGACTACCGTCGCGTTGCGCTGTACGGTATCGACTACCTGATGAAAGACAAATACGCTCAGTTCGTCTCTCTGCAGTCCGATCTGGAAAACGGCGTAAACCTGGAAGCCACTATCCGTCTGCGTGAAGAAATTGCTGAACAGCACCGCGCACTGGGTCAGATCAAAGAAATGGCTGCTAAATATGGCTGCGATATCTCTGGTCCGGCAACCAACGCTCAGGAAGCTATCCAGTGGACTTACTTCGGCTACCTGGCCGCGGTTAAATCTCAGAACGGCGCAGCAATGTCCTTCGGTCGCGTATCCACCTTCCTGGATGCCTACATCGAACGTGATATCAAAGCAGGCAAAATCACCGAGCAAGACGCTCAGGAAATGATTGACCACCTGGTCATGAAACTGCGTATGGTTCGTTTCCTGCGTACCCCTGAATATGATGAACTGTTCTCCGGTGACCCGATTTGGGCAACTGAATCTATCGGTGGTATGGGCGTTGATGGCCGTACTCTGGTTACCAAAAACAGCTTCCGCTTCCTGAATACCCTGTACACCATGGGTCCTTCTCCGGAGCCAAACATCACCGTTCTGTGGTCTGAAAAACTGCCTCTGAACTTCAAGAAATTCGCCGCTAAAGTGTCCATCGACACCTCTTCTCTGCAGTACGAGAACGATGACCTGATGCGTCCGGACTTCAACAACGACGACTACGCTATCGCTTGCTGCGTAAGCCCGATGGTTGTTGGTAAACAAATGCAGTTCTTCGGTGCGCGTGCAAACCTGGCGAAAACCATGCTGTACGCAATCAACGGCGGCGTTGATGAAAAACTGAAAATGCAGGTTGGTCCTAAATCTGAACCGATCAAAGGCGACGTTCTGAACTTCGACGAAGTTATGGAGCGCATGGATCACTTCATGGACTGGCTGGCTAAACAGTACGTCACTGCACTGAACGTTATCCACTACATGCACGACAAGTACAGCTACGAAGCCTCTCTGATGGCACTGCACGACCGTGACGTTATCCGCACCATGGCGTGTGGTATCGCTGGTCTGTCCGTTGCTGCTGACTCCCTGTCTGCAATCAAATATGCGAAAGTTAAACCGATTCGTGACGAAGACGGTCTGGCTGTCGACTTCGAAATCGAAGGCGAATACCCGCAGTTTGGTAACAACGACTCTCGCGTTGATGACATGGCGGTTGACCTGGTAGAACGTTTCATGAAGAAAATTCAGAAACTGACTACTTATCGTAACGCTATCCCGACTCAGTCTGTTCTGACCATTACCTCTAACGTGGTTTATGGTAAGAAAACCGGTAACACCCCAGATGGTCGTCGTGCTGGCGCGCCGTTTGGACCGGGTGCTAACCCAATGCACGGTCGTGACCAGAAAGGTGCTGTTGCCTCTCTGACTTCCGTTGCTAAACTGCCGTTTGCTTACGCTAAAGATGGTATCTCTTACACCTTCTCTATCGTTCCGAACGCACTGGGTAAAGATGACGAAGTTCGTAAGACCAACCTGGCTGGTCTGATGGATGGTTACTTCCACCACGAAGCGTCCATCGAAGGTGGTCAGCACCTGAACGTGAACGTCATGAACCGTGAAATGCTGCTGGATGCGATGGAACATCCGGAAAAATATCCGCAGCTGACCATCCGTGTTTCTGGCTACGCAGTACGTTTTAACTCCCTGACTAAAGAACAGCAGCAGGACGTTATTACTCGTACCTTCACTCAGACCATGTAATTGGTTTTGACTGAAATCGTACTTTAAAAAGCGTACAATAAAGGCTCCACGTAAGTGGGGCCTTTTTAATAGCCTGCTTTGTCAGCTATCTATACTTATGGATAGCAGCCAAAACAGACTCGACACAGTTAATAACTGTGCACTAACACTGGCCCCGGATGGGCCACACCTGGAGAAACACCGCAATGTCAGTTATTGGTCGCATTCACTCCTTTGAATCCTGTGGCACTGTTGATGGCCCGGGCATCCGTTTTATTACCTTCTTCCAGGGCTGCCTGATGCGCTGCCTGTATTGTCATAACCGTGACACATGGGATACGCACGGCGGCAAAGAAGTCACCGTCGACGAGTTAATGAAAGAGGTCGTGACCTATCGCCACTTTATGAACGCCTCCGGTGGCGGTGTGACAGCGTCCGGTGGCGAAGCTATCCTGCAAGCTGAATTTGTACGCGACTGGTTTCGTGCCTGTAAAAAAGAAGGTATTCATACCTGTCTGGATACCAACGGTTTTGTTCGCCGCTACGATCCGGTGATTGATGAATTGCTGGAAGTCACCGACCTGGTGATGCTCGATCTCAAACAGATGAATGATGAAATCCATCAGAATCTGGTGGGCGTATCTAACCATCGTACGCTTGAGTTCGCACGTTACCTGTCCAATAAAGACATCAAGGTGTGGATCCGCTACGTCGTTGTGCCTGGCTGGTCTGACGATGACGACTCCGCGCACCGCCTGGGTGAGTTTACCCGCGATATGGGCAACGTAGAGAAAATCGAACTGCTGCCATACCATGAGCTGGGCAAACACAAATGGGTGGCAATGGGTGAAGAGTACAAACTTGACGGTGTTAAGCCACCGAAGAAAGAGACCATGGAGCGCGTGAAAGGCATTCTTGAGCAGTATGGTCATAAAGTGATGTACTAAGGTATGACGACCACGGCGTCGCAGCGCTCTGCTTGAGTAGCGCGACGCCAACGTTCGATGCCTACGACATAAAATATTCTGAAAGTTTATTGGTCACGCTTTCAATAGAGAAAATACGTTTCTGGTGTGCTTTACGACACTGCACGTAACGCTCATCCTGCTCTTCCAGAGCACTGAGTATGCGATCCGCCACCATCATCGCACCAGCAATTTCAGCAAAACCAGACTCACCTTCCCCCTGTAATGCAACCGCCGCCTGCAAATTCCAGTCAGAAAGCCGATTTAATGGCGCAAACGATCCGCGAGTTAACGAGAGAATTTTTATGCCTTGTTCCTTCGCTAGCGTCAGCGACTGCATCATATCGGTAGAGATTTGTTCTGTATGAATAACAATAATCCCTGTTTTTTGGCTGTCCGCCAACGGAGAGATAGCCGCCGGATAAAATCGGTCGATATAACTGGCTATTTTCCCCATCTGCACCAGATTGATTTGCAGGAATAACGCCACCGGCACCGCAGTACCTACCGCATAAATTGCAATATTACTGAGCTGATTTAACCAGGTCGCAACCGCCTGCAACTCTTTGCTGTCGATGATGGCATTGCTGTCACAAACGCTTGCCAGTACCGCCGCCGTCTCCTCACTTCCTCCATCATTCGGCCGTGCAGCTCCTTGCTCCAGTGCAAGAGCCGTTCTGAAATCAGAAAACCCCTTAAAACCAAAGGCACGGCAAAAACGAGTGATGCTCCCCTCACTGGTATCAATAGAATCGGCCAGCTCGGTTATCGTATGCCGCATCACAAAATCAGGATTTTCAGTGATAAAACGCCCTACCTTTTCGAGGATCGGACTCAGCTCTGAAGCCCCATTTCTTATGTTAATCAATAAATTAGTATCTATCTGACTCATTTTTCGCCTTTTTGCACAAAATGCAAATGCTGTCACATACTTTGCCCGGCTTTGCGATAATAATTTTTATCGCACCAATGATAATTAAAAATAATTATTTTTACAAACAGGAGAACGTCTAATGAAAGGTCTGATCGTCTGTCGTACCGGTATGGGCAGTTCGCTAATGCTGAAAATCAAAGCCCAAAAAGTCATCGATAAACATGGCTGGGATATCGATCTTGAACACGATGTCCTGTCAGGGCTACGAACCTGGCAAAACATCGACTTCGTGATCACCATGAGCGACCTGACCGATGAGGTAGAAGCCGCCGGGTTCAGAGCAATCGGTATCACCGATCTGATGAACAGCGAAGAAATGGAATCTGCGCTCACCAGCGTTGTTCAAAACAACTAACCTCTCCGGGGGAAATATGGATCTCCTAAAGTTCATTGTATTCGACATTTTGGGTGTAACCCCACTTTTAGTTGGCTTTATTGCGCTAATTGGTTTGCTTATCCAGCGTAAACCCATCGAAAAAGTGCTTTCAGGTACCTTTAAAACCATCGTCGGATTTCTGGTATTTGCCGGCGGAGCAGGGATTGCGGTGACATCCTTAGGTAATTTTCAGACCTTATTCAGCGATGGATTCGGTCTGAAAGGTGTGATGCCGTTAGCCGAAGCGTTAACTGGGCTGGCACAGACCAAGTTTGCCATGTGCGTTTCACTCATCATGGTCGTTGGTTTCGGCTGGAACTTGTTTTTTGCCCGCGTAACGCCGTTCAAATACATCTTCCTGACGGGTCAACATAATCTGTATCTGTCTGCCCTCTTAACCGTTACGCTTAAGGCGCTTGGCTACAGCGATGTAACAACAATTATCGTCGGCTCCATACTGCTGGGGCTTGCGGCCTGTGTCTATCCAGCTATCGCTCAGCCGTGGATGCGTAAGATTACCGGTAATGATGAAATTGCGATGGGTCATTACGTTACTCTGGCCTACGCGCTATCGGGATGGATCGGTTCGAAAGTGGGCGATCCTAAGCAGTCAACAGAAAAGCTAAATCTTCCCGGATGGTTGGGGATTTTTAAAGACTACATCGTCTCCGTGTCCATCTCTGTCAGTATTTTCTATTACATCGCGGCACTTGCCGCAGGCGAAGAAGCGGTAACGGCCGCCGCCGGTGGAATGCATTGGCTGGTTTATCCGCTATTCCAGTCACTCACGTTTACCGCATCGCTTTATATCATCATCACCGGCGTTCGCTTGCTGTTGTCAGAAATAGTCCCGGCATTTCTGGGCATCTCTGAAAAATTTATCCCGAACGCCAAACCCGCACTGGATTGCCCAGTCGTCTTTCCGTATGCCCCAACCGCCACCGTTTTAGGTTTCATCTCTTCCTTTGTGGGTGGATTGGTGGTTATGGGGGTACTCGCATTAATTGGGCAAACGGTCATTATCCCCGTCGCCATCCCCTACTTCTTCATTGGTGCTACCGCCGCCGTCTTCGGTAATGCGTCAGGAGGCTGGAAAGGGGCCATCGCCGGTAGCTTTGTCACTGGCATATTAATTGGTATTGGCCCGGCACTCATCTATCCCATCATGGAATCGGTGGGTTTGTCCGGTACTTGCTTCCCGGAGACAGATTTTGTCGCCCTCGGCTTAGTGGTTTATTACATCGGCAAAATGTTGCCCTGATAAGGAATGAACATGAATATTGATGAATTGAAATCCCATGCGCTAGCTGCTCGCCGGGATATTGTCACCATGATTTATGAATCAGGCATTGGCCATCCTGGCGGTGCATTGTCCATCATCGACATTCTGACCTGGATTTACGATCAAGAGGTGGACTTCTCCTGCGCCCCTCGCGCTCGCGTGGTCATGAGCAAAGGTCATGCGGTTGCTGCTCAGTACGCCATGCTGCATCAAAAAGGCAAAATTGAGCGCAGCGAATTTAATACTTTTCGACAAATTAACTCACGTTTACAGGGGCACCCTAGCATCAAATCTCTGCCCGAAGTCGATGCAACAACCGGCCTGCTGGGCCAGGGATTATCCATTGCCTTTGGTATGGCGGCGGCCAAAAAACAGCGGGGGGAATCACAGCGCGTTTTTGCCATCATTGGCGATGGCGAAATGCATGAAGGGCAAATCTGGGAAACGCTACAACAGGCAGGCCATATGAAGATGGATAACCTGGTGGCGATTATCGACTACAACGGTTTTTCCTCCCACGACCCCGTTAATCAGGTGGTGAATCTGGAACCTCTGGCCGACAAAGTGCGTCTTTTCGGCTGGCACGTACTCGAACTCCATAACGGTAACGATATGCATCAGGTTGCCGACACGCTGATGCTTTCACGCCATCTGAAAGGAAAACCTGTCGCCATTATTGCGCATACCACCAAAGGCAGTGGCGTTAGCTATATGGAAAATAACGGTGACTGGCATTCAAAAACCCCAACCACCGAACAATATCAGCAGGCTATGGAGGAGTTGCAGTGATGAAAGCCCCACGTGATGAAATTGGTAACGCACTCATTGCCCTGAAAAAAAAGGGCTATCCCATTGTCGCCATTGATAGTGATTTAGCCAGCTCCACCCGCACTGACCAGTTCCAGGCCGTCTATCCAGACGCTTTCTTTGAAATGGGTATTGCGGAAGGATCGGCAATGAGCTTTGCCACTGGCCAGGCGTTGGAAGGAAATATTCCGTTCTACGTTAACTTTGCGATGTTTGTGACAGGCACCGCCTGGACTCAACTGCGCCAGGCGTGCTACGCCAAAGCTAACATTAAATTAGTTGGTAGCCACCCAGGAATGGATGATGGACCTGACGGCGCATCGCATCATGCGCTGGAAGATCTGGCCCTGACGCGCGTACTGCCGGGGCTCACAATTCTAACACCTGCCGACGCTGAAGAAGTTGAGGCCGCATTTGAACAGGCAGTAAACATTCCCGGTCCGGTCTATATTCGCGTAGCCCGAGAACCGATGCCCGTGCGCGATAAATCTACCGTTCCGCGAGTGACCGATATCGCCGCCGTGGAGGACTCAGGCAATGACTTCGCCATTCTCTATGAAGGGACCGTTCTGGAGCAGGCAAGCGCAGGTTATGTGCAGCTGTGCGCCCAGGGAAAACGTGGCAAGCTGATTCACGTCGCCATGCTAAAACCGTTTAACCGCCAGCGCTTTCTGCAACTGATTGCCAACTGCCCGCAGATCGCAACGATTGAAAATCACACGATCATCGGTGGGCTTGGCGGACAGGTTGCTGAAGTATTGGCGGAGGAAGGATTAACCACGAGATTAATCCGACTGGGGACACAAGATACGTTTACGGAATCAGGCAATAGTCGCCAGTTGAAAGAGAAATACGGTATTTCGGCGACCGCACTCTTTGAAGCCCTGAGATAGTTCGGGTTGGCAGACCGCAATGCGGTCTGCTGCTCTGAAATAAGGAGAACACAATGACATCTGCGCTATTTTCTGCCTGTCAGTTTCGTGAACAATGCCGATCCTGGCAGGAGGCCGTGACGCTGGCTTGCCAGCCTCTGGAAGAACTGGGCGCGATTACGTCCGCCTACGCACAGGCAATCATCCGTGAAACAGAACAACTGGGTCCGTGGTACATCTTAAGCCCTGAGTTTGCCCTGCCGCACGCTCGTCCGGAAGAAGGAGTGATAAGCAGTGAGACACATTTGTCGCTCTTGTGTCTGAAAGAGGCGGTGCCTTTTCCTGGGCATCCAGATGTGCGGTTAATTATTGTCCTGGCGGCTGCCAGCAGCACCCGACATATTGAAATGATTCAAAAACTGGTTTGCTGGCTGGATGAAGGGGAGCATTTACAACAGCTGACGAGTATGACCAGTCAGGCGCAGCTTCACTGCACGCTGAAAGCATGCGAATACCTCGCAACTTCCGGCATACCCGCAATGGGAAAATGAGTCACGGTATGCAAACATTTTGCCTTGCATACCGTCTGGCGCGCTTTATACGTGAGCCACCGGAGTCGGCGTATGTCTGGCGCTACGCAACAACATCAGCAGATAAATAAACGATACGCTGGCAATCATAATGAATAATAGATTATCGGAATAATTCTGCATCAGCATTGCGGTGAATGAAGGACCCAGCAGGCTGCCAACGGTATAGCTTAATAACAATGCCTGATTCATGGCGACCAGCTGATGATGTTCAACCTTTTCACAGGCCCAGGCCATCGCCACCGGATAGAGGGTAAAACCTGCCGCACCCAACATAAACAACGCAGGCGCCATCGCCGCCTGATTCAGCATGGCGATACTTCCGACGATAACCACGAAGACCTGGACGCGTAAAACCAGCAGGCGTCCCAGCTTGTCTGCCAGGCGGCCAATCGGCCATTGCCCCAGAATACCGGCGCTAACCAGAACCGCCATCCAGAAACCAATGCTGGCGTTGCTCACCCCTTGATGGTTGAGATACAGCGGCATCAGCCCATACAAAGACCCCAGCACAATCCCGGAAATAATACAGCCGTTAACGCCCAGACGCGCCTGACGCAGCCTCAGCATGGAGGTAATAGGAGTAGACTGCTGTTCATCACCCTGCTGATTGGCAATGCGCGTAAAGAGCAATGGCAAAACGCCAGCCAGGATCGTACCCGTCACCCACGGCAGGACGTTCATCAATTCTGTTGATACTTTACTGACCAGTAGCTGGCCTAAAAACGTCCCCACGTAATAGATCATCATATAGGCGGCAAGCAAGCGTCCGCGATTACGCGAATTCCCGCTGCACATCAGCGCACTTTCCACTACCACCCAAATCATGGCGCAGCCAACACCGGCGATAAAACGCCAGGTCATCCAGCTCCAGAACCCCACCATAACCCCCAGGCCGATACAGCCCGCGGCAAAAATAAGCGAGGCAATGTAATAGCTGCGATTAAAACCAAGGTGTTTTATTAAATACCCGGTCAGCAACGTCCCTACCAGATTGCCGGTAAAGTAGGAAGAACTCACCACACCTACCTGCCAGGTTGGCAGATTTTCATGGGCGAGCCAAAGCGGGACGAGCGTGTTTAACACGGCGATCGCCAGGGTCAGCAGAAGCAGCCCGCACAGCAACAGCATGACGGGACGGGTATAGATGGACATGAATAAAAACCGTGAGGAAGTTCAAATTTCATGCGCATCATGCCACTGCCAAAAACATTGTCAATCGGCGCAATCAAAGGGCTGAGGCGCTTTCCGGACGATCGATTTGCATTACTGATTCTTAATGTGAATAGATAAAAAACACAAAAACACATCTGCTTGTTTTTATTGATCTAAAACAAAAATCTCGCGTTGCGTTCAGTCGAAAAATTTCATGGACTCCCCTTACTTTTATTTCTTACTAAACTCTATGCGGGATGCAGATCTGCATTGTCTTCAAAATAGAACAGTGAGTTCTTATTTAGGTATCTAATCCATATATCGTTCTTTCTGTAGACTTAAACTCATCAAATTTCCCCCACTGATGCAGAACAGGAGAAATATCATGACTAAACCTTACGTAAGACTTGATAAAGATAATGCGGCAGTACTGCTGGTCGACCATCAGGCTGGCCTGCTCTCTCTGGTTCGGGATATCGATCCCGATAAATTTAAAAACAACGTGCTTGCCCTCGGCGACTTAGCAAAATACTTCAAACTCCCAACCATTCTGACAACCAGTTTTGAGACAGGACCAAACGGGCCACTGGTACCGGAACTGAAAGCTCAATTTCCCGATGCGCCTTATATTGCTCGCCCCGGAAACATTAACGCGTGGGATAACGAAGATTTCGTGAAAGCAGTGAAAGCGACCGGTAAAAAACAGCTGATTATTGCCGGTGTCGTGACGGAAGTTTGCGTTGCTTTCCCTGCGCTCTCGGCTATTGAAGAAGGTTTTGATGTCTTTGTCGTAACCGATGCGTCGGGTACATTTAATGAAATTACTCGCCATTCAGCATGGGATCGGATGTCCCAGGCCGGTGCTCAACTGATGACGTGGTTTGGTGTCGCATGTGAGTTGCATCGCGACTGGCGCAACGATATCGAAGGTCTGGCGACGCTGTTCTCTAATCACATTCCTGATTATCGCAATCTGATGACCAGCTACGACACGTTAACTAAACAGAAGTAAAAAAACCGGGGCTATGCCCCGGTTTGTCATTTAGCTGGCAACCGCCATACCGACGGTCATATGCAGACCGTAGAACACGCCACGACCAATCAACTCGCCGACTAACAGCAGAATAAACGCGACGGAAAGCAGTGGAACTGCAGGCTGGTAGCCTTTCACTTGCGGTACAATCCAGCAGCACAACGCTAATGCCAGAGCGACAATCCGCCACGCCATCAGCGAGCCGTAATCCGGAACCAGCGCAGACGCCTGTTGAATGGAACTGTGGATCGTCGCCAGTTCAGCCCCCTGCATTACAGACATGATGGCGCTCACGACCAGAGCAAGCACTGAAATAGCCGGCAACAGGCGCATCGCCCAACCGTCCACGCCAGCAATTCTCAGCAACAGATATCCCAGCAGCGGACCGCCCATAAACATCGTCAGGAAGAAGCCCAGCGGCGTCCAAATGCTGTACCAGGTCGGTACGGTATCGATGGTGTTATACACGCGCACCATCATCCAGACAAAAACCACGCCCAATACCATGGTGACAACTAACCACAGATTGCGTAATACGGGCGACATTTTTTTCAACGTTGCCAGCAGCCAGCCGATGCCGCCAACGGCAAAGAAGATTGAGCCGCTGGCAATTTCATTACTCAACGCAGAAGACCCTACACGATTGAGTGAGTTAAAGGCGCGCATCGGTGAGCCCAGGTGGAGCATAGAAGCAATAAAGCCAATGCCCATTAATACCCACAGCCCGAACATGCAGGCAATCACGCGCTGCTGCGATTCAGGGCGTAAGTCCCCTTTCATCAACGCCAGCGCCAGAACGATAAAGCCACCAACTACACACTGTCCGAAGACAGTGAAGATCATCAGCGGCCATTCATGCCATCCACTTCCCATCTTACACCTCCTTCGGATTGGCCAGATAACCTGTAGTATCCCCGGTCGGGCGGCTATTGGCGTTAGGTTTGATGACAATACTTGGTTTGGTAAAGTGCGCGCCCGGCAGTGGCGCTACCGCAGCCAAAGTACCGTGTTTTTTGCGCAGCTCTTCAATCGGACCAAAATCCAGCGCACGCAGTGGGCAGGACTCCACGCAGATAGGTTTCTTGCCTTCAGCGACGCGCTCATGGCAGCCATCACATTTAGTCATATGCCCTTTTTCAGCATTGTACTGCGGCGCGCCGTAAGGACAGGCCATGTGGCAATACCGGCAGCCAATGCAAACATCTTCGTCGACAACGACAAAACCATCTTCACGTTTGTGCATCGCGCCGCTCGGACAAACCTTGGTACAGGCCGGATCTTCACAGTGGTTACACGCAATGGAGAGGTAATAAGCAAAGACGTTCTGATGCCAGACGCCGTTGTCCTCCTGCCAGTCGCCGCCTGCATATTCATAAATGCGGCGGAAGCTGACTTCCGGGGTTAAATTTTTGAAATCTTTGCAGGCCAGTTCGCAGGTTTTGCAACCGGTGCAACGGCTGGAATCAATAAAAAATCCATACTGGGTTGTCATCGGTTACTCCTTACGCTTTTTCAACCTGAACAAGGTTCGTGTGTGACGGATTCCCCTTTGCGAGAGGAGACGGACGCTGGGTCGTCAGGACGTTAATACAACCGCCCTGATCCACGCGTTTTGCATCCGGGTCATACCAGGCCCCTTCGCCCAATGCCACCACGCCGGGCATCATACGTGGCGTCACTTTCGCCTCGATATGCACTTCACCACGATCGTTAAAGATACGTACCTTGTCGCCGTTGTTAATACCGCGTCGCTGCGCATCCATCGGGTTGATCCACATTTCCTGGCGGCAGGATGCTTTCAGGACATCGACGTTGCCATAGGTCGAGTGAACGCGAGACTTATAGTGGAAGCCGGTCAGCTGCAAAGGGAATTTCTCCACCAGCGGATCGTTTAAGCTTTCAAAGCCTGGGGTATAAATCGGTAGCGGATCGATTACATCACCTTCCGGCAGTTCCCAGGTTGCCGCGATCTCGGCAAGCTGCTGCGAATAAATTTCGATCTTACCTGACGGCGTGGTCAGCGGATTGGCTTTAGGATCTTCTCGGAACGCCTTATACGCCACATGATGCCCTTGCGGATCGCGCTGTTTAAAGATCCCTTGCTGACGGAATTCTTCAAATGTAGGCAGTTCAGGAATCGCTTTGCGCGACTGCTCATACAGATGGCGCATCCACTCTTCCTGAGTACGACCTTCTGTAAACTGCTGCTCAACGCCAAGGCGCTTCGCCAGCTCGCTGGTCATCTGGTAGATAGTCTTGCATTCGAAGCGTGGTTTGATCGCCTGATCGGTGAAAATCACATAGGACATGTTCCCGCATGAGGCATCCAGCGCAAAATCCATCTGTTCGGAGGCAGTGCAGTCCGGCAGCAAAATGTCTGCGTATTTCGCCGAGGAAGTCATATGACAGTCGATGACGACGATCATCTCGCACTTCTTCTCGTCCTGGAGGATTTCATGCGTGCGGTTAATATCAGAGTGTTGGTTTATCAGACAGTTACCGGCATAGTTCCAGATCATCTTAATAGGAACATCGAGCTTGTCTTTGCCGCGTACGCCGTCACGTAGGGCCGTCATCTCCGGGCCTCGCTCAATCGCGTCCGTCCACATGAACATTGAGATGCTGGTTTCAACAGGGTTTTCCAGCGTTGGCATACGCTCAAACGGCAAACTGTATGAACCCTCACGCGCCCCGCTGTTGCCGCCGTTGATCCCAACGTTACCGGTCAGGATAGCGAGCATAGAAATGGCGCGGGTCGCTATTTCACCGTTAGCATGACGCTGCGGTCCCCACCCCTGGCTGATGTATGCCGGTTTAGCGCTACCTATTTCGCGCGCCAGTTTGACGATACGTTCAGCGGGAATACCGGTAATCTGCGCCGCCCACTCCGGGGTCTTGGCAATGCCGTCCTTACCCTGCCCAAGAATATACGCCTTATAGTGACCGTTCTTCGGTGCGTCGGCCGGTAAGGTTTTCTCGTCGTAACCCACGCAATATTTGTCGAGGAACGGTTGGTCAACCATGTTTTCGGTGATCAGGACATACGCCAGACCATTGACCAGCGCCGCATCAGTACCAGGACGGATCGGGATCCATTCATCTTCACGCCCCGCACCGGTATCCGTATAACGGGGATCGATAATGATCATGCGGGCATTGGATTTCTGTCGCGCCTGTTCAAGGTAATAGGTTACCCCACCCCCGCTCATACGGGTTTCACCAGGGTTATTACCGAACAGAACCACCAACTTGCTGTTTTCAATGTCGGACGGGCTGTTACCGTCAGCCCAGCCGCCGTAGGTATAGTTCAACCCGGCAGCGATTTGCGCTGAAGAGTAGTCACCGTAGTGATTAAGATAGCCGCCGCAGCAGTTCATCAACCGTGCCACCAGCGTTTTACCCGGCGGCCACGAGCGCGTCATAGTGCCACCCAGCGTACCGGTACCGTAGTTCAGGTAGATAGACTCATTGCCGTAGTCTTTGATAAGACGCTGCATATTGCTGGCAATGATGTCGTAGGCTTCATCCCAACTGATGCGCTCAAATTTTCCTTCGCCACGCTTACCAACGCGTTTCATCGGGTATTTCAGACGATCGGGATTATAGACTCGGCGACGCATGGATCGACCACGCAGACAGGCGCGTACCTGATGCAGACCGTCATAGTTGTCATCGCCGGTGTTGTCGGTTTCGACATACTTTATTTCACCGTCGACCACATGCATACGCAGCGGGCAGCGGCTGCCGCAGTTTACCGTACACGCGCTCCAGATCACTTTCTCATTAATCGGTGTCGGATTAAGGGCTTCTGCAGCATTTGCAATACGGGTAAATGGCAGGGTAAACGCGCTACTGGCCACCGCCAGTCCGCCTATCGCCGTCGTTTTCACCAAACCGCGGCGAGTAACCTCAGCTGCCAGCACGGCATCGGGGATCTTAGTTTTCATAGTGGCTCACTCTGCTGCTCACAATAAACAAAATACAAATATTCGATGTATAGTTTTTTATATAACGTTAATATCGATATACGGGCTGGTAGAAACTGAATTTGCTAAAAGACAGAGAAAAATACTGACTTTCATTCGAAGTCAGTATTACCCCTATGGGAGTAGTCGTTATTGTCCGACGTCAAACGGGCATAAAAAAAGCGCCCTGAGGCGCTTTTTTAGCAGAGAAAGGTAACTTAACCGATGAATTCCAGGCCATTCATGTACGGACGTAATACTTCCGGAACCTGAATGCGGCCATCAGCCTGCTGATAGTTTTCCATTACCGCAACCAGCGTACGCCCAACCGCCAGACCGGAACCGTTCAGAGTATGCACTAAACGAGTCTTTTTGTCGGATTTGCTGCGGCAACGCGCCTGCATACGACGAGCCTGGAAATCCCACACGTTGGAGCAAGAGGAGATTTCGCGATAGGTGTTCTGCGCCGGGATCCACACTTCCAGATCGTAAGTTTTGCATGCGCCGAAGCCCATGTCGCCAGTGCACAGGATGATTTTGCGATACGGCAGACCCAGCAGTTGCAGGACCTTCTCGGCATGGCCGGTCATCTCTTCCAGCGCGTCCATCGACTCTTCCGGGCGAACAATCTGCACCATCTCAACTTTATCGAACTGGTGCATACGGATCAGACCACGCGTGTCACGACCGTAAGAACCTGCTTCAGAACGGAAGCACGGCGTATGCGCAGTCATTTTGATCGGCAGCGCATCTTCATCGATGATTTCGTCGCGCACCAGGTTGGTCAGCGGAACTTCTGCTGTTGGGATCAGCGCATAGTTGCTGCTGTCAGCTTCTTCATCCAGCGGACGGGTATGGAACAGATCGCCAGCGAATTTCGGCAGTTGGCCTGTACCGTACAGCGTGTCATGGTTAACCAGATACGGGACGTAGTTTTCGCTATAGCCATGCTGCTCAGTATGCAGATCCAGCATGAACTGAGACAGCGCACGGTGCATACGCGCAATCTGCCCTTTCATGACCACGAAACGAGAGCCGGTCAGCTTAACCGCAGCGGCGAAATCAAGACCCGTGTGCATTTCACCCAGGGTAACGTGATCGCGCACTTCGAAATCAAACTCACGCGGAGTACCCCAGCGGCTGACTTCGACGTTGTCATTTTCATCTTTACCCACCGGAACGTCGTCCGCTGGCAGGTTAGGAATAGTCAGCGCAATGTCGCGGATCTCGGCCTGTAAGGTATCAAGTTCAGCTTTCGCGGCATCCAGCTCTTCGCCCAGTTTGTTCACTTCCAGACGTAAAGACTCGATATCTTCCCCGCGCGCTTTTGCCTGGCCGATGGATTTCGATCGCGAGTTACGCTCTGCCTGCAGGTTTTCAGTTTGTACCTGCAGAACTTTACGACGCTCTTCAAGAGCGCGCAGCTTATCTACATCCAGCTTAAAGCCCCGGCTTGCCAGTTTTTCTGCGACTGCGTCTGGCTCATTACGCAGCAGATTGGGATCGAGCATGCTTATCCTGTGCTTATCGAATTAAAATAGGAGAAAGTGACCACAGCCTGCGGTCACAGGGATACAGAGACAACATTACCGCAACGATAACACTAACGGTAGCGTTTTATAGGGCTATTTTGATCCTGTCCGGCGAGCCAGGCGAGCTTTTCGCCAATCTTGCCTTCAAGACCTCTATTTGTGGGGCGATAATAGCGCGTTTGTGCCATTTCCTGCGGGAAGTACTCTTCTCCGGCAGCATAGGCATTAGGCTCATCATGGGCATAACGATACTCCTGACCGTAGCCCATCTCTTTCATCAGCTTAGTCGGCGCATTGCGCAGGTGAACCGGCACGTCGTAATCCGGACGTTCGCGGGCATCAGACAGCGCGGCTTTGAAGGCGGTGTAAACCGCATTACTCTTCGGCGCACAGGCCAGATAAACAATCGCCTGAGCAATCGCGCGTTCGCCTTCCGCGGGTCCCACGCGGGTAAAACAGTCCCATGCGGAAATCGCCACCTGCATGGCGCGGGGATCGGCATTGCCGACATCTTCTGAGGCAATCGCCAGACAGCGACGGGCAACATACAGCGGATCGCCACCAGCGGTAATAATTCGCGCATACCAATAAAGCGCCGCATCTGGGGCGCTTCCACGTACCGACTTGTGTAATGCGGAGATGAGATCGTAAAAACGATCGCCTTTATTATCGAAACGCGCACTACGTTCACCGGCAATTTCGGTGAGCAATTCTGGTTTCAATACGCGCTTGCCGGAATCATCAACTTCGGCCATATCGGCCATCATTTCCAGCGTATTCAGCGCCCGCCGCGCGTCACCATTAACCAGTTCGGCAATAGCCCGACGCGTTTCTGGCGGCAGAACAATATCCTGGCCGCCATAACCACGCGCTTTGTCTGACATCGCCTGGTCCAGCACCTGTTCAATGTCGTCGGAAGTTAACGATTTCAGTAGATAAACGCGTGCACGCGACAACAGCGCCGAGTTGAGCTCAAACGAGGGGTTTTCAGTGGTGGCGCCAATAAACGTAATGGTACCGTCTTCAATATGCGGTAAAAACGCATCCTGTTGGCTTTTATTAAAACGGTGAACTTCGTCCACGAACAGGATCGTGCGTCGACCCGCGTTACGGTTCTGACGCGCACGCTCAATCGCTTCACGAATTTCTTTAACGCCAGACGTAACTGCCGAAATTCGTTCGACATCGGCGTTGGCGTAACGGGCAATAACTTCGGCAAGCGTCGTTTTCCCGGTCCCCGGCGGTCCCCATAAAATCATGGAGTGCAGATGCCCGGCCTCAATGGCGCGCGGCAAGGGTTTGCCCGCAGCCAGCAGATGCTGCTGGCCGATATACTGCGCTAAATTTTCTGGCCGCATACGCGCGGCCAGCGGCTGAAAAGTATTATCAGAAAAGTCGAGCGACAGATTGCTCACTCACACGCCTCTACTTACGTTGATCGTCAACCGTTACACCTTGCGGCGGGGTAAAGGTGAATTTAGAGGGTTCAATCGCACCATTCTGCTGAGATTTCAGCTGATAGCTGCTGCGCTGATCGTCTTGTTCAACGGCGCTGAACTGGTGGATCGTCCCGTCACGCCCAACATTGATAGTAAACTGCTTAAGGTTACCGCTGCTGGTTTTTGGCGTCAGCACGAAATCATCGCCATTTTGCTTAATATTGTACTGCTGCCAGTCGCTGGCCTGGTTACGTGCAATCAGCATAAACGGCGTGTTGCCCGTGGCGTCTTTCAGCCATGTCGCAGTCGCCTGCTCAACAAACGGGTTAAAGAACCACAGCGTTTTACCATCGGAAACCAGGATGCTCTCGTCAGGCTGCGTCATATGCCAGTTAAACAGATTAGGACGTTTAACCCATAAGTCACCCTGACCTTCCTGCACCGCCGCACCGCTACCGTCCGTGACCTTCTGAGTAAAACTGGCATGGAAGCTACTGACTTTATCCAGGCGGCTTTTCAGGTCGCTGGCAGCATCTGCCCAGACGCTGCTCACCACAAAGCTCGACAATAATGCACAGGTGATTGCGATTCTTTTCATTGTTATTCCTCAAAATACGTCACTCCCAACGGGGAGATCCCTCTGCTATCCATTTCAGGCCAAAAATCAGCATGAGGAAAGTAGAAAATACTGAATTACTTAACTTTGCAATCATTCGAAGGGCGGTGGAGCCAGCACTTCACGATTACCATTATGCCCTTGCTCGCTGACAATTCCCTGCGCTTCCATCTGTTCGATGATACGCGCCGCTCGGTTGTAACCGATACGGAACTGACGCTGGACGCCGGAGATTGAGGCTTTGCGTTTCTGGGTGACAAAGTTTACCGCCTGATCGAACAGCGGATCCAACTCTTCGCCACCATCAAAGCCGCCACCGCCGCCTTCGCTTTCGCTGTCAGACGTTATGCCGTCAACGTATTGTGGACGACCGCGCGCTTTCCAGTCCTGAACCACAGCGTGAACTTCTTCATCACGTACAAAGGCGCCGTGTACACGCACAGGGATCGTTGAGTTTGGTGCGGAATAAAGCATGTCACCCATACCCAACAGCGATTCCGCTCCGCCCTGGTCAAGGATGGTACGCGAGTCAATTTTACTGGACACGGTAAAGGCGATACGCGTTGGGATGTTCGCTTTAATCAGACCAGTGATAACGTCAACCGACGGTCGCTGGGTCGCCAGCACCAGGTGGATCCCCGCCGCACGCGCTTTTTGCGCCAGACGAGCAATCAGTTCTTCCACCTTTTTACCCACGGTCATCATCAGGTCGGCGAATTCATCCACCAGCACAACAATATACGGCAGTTTTTCCAGCACCGGATGCTGAACATCCATACTGTCGCCCGGCTTCCAGTACGGGTCCGGAATCGGACGTCCCATACGGGCGGCTTCAGCAATTTTTTCGTTATAACCGGCAAGGTTACGCACGCCAAGCGCCGACATCAGCTTGTAGCGACGTTCCATTTCATTGACGCTCCAGCGCAGGGCGTTGGCAGCATCTTTCATGTCGGTCACAACTTCAGTCAGCAAATGCGGAATGCCTTCATAAACCGACAGTTCCAGCATTTTCGGGTCAATCATGATAAAGCGAACGTCTTCCGGCTGCGCCTTGTATAACATGCTGAGGATCATGGCGTTCACCCCAACCGACTTACCGGAACCGGTTGTCCCTGCCACCAGCAGGTGCGGCATTTTCGCCAGATCGGCAACCACCGGTTCGCCCGCAATATCTTTACCCAGTACCACGGTCAGCGGAGATGAGTTATCACGGAATTTGGCGTTATCCAACACTTCGCGCAGATAAACGGTTTGACGTTTTTTGTTGGGTAACTCCAGCCCGACATACGGTTTGCCCGGAATTACCTCGACCACGCGTACCGCTGCGGTCGACAATGAACGCGCCAGATCTCGCGACAGGTTGGAAATACGCGCCGCTTTAACTCCAGGAGCAAGATTAAGCTCAAAGCGGGTAATAACCGGACCAGGTGAGTAGTTCACCACATCGGCTTTAATGCGGAAGTCCGCCAGACGAGCCTCCACCAGACGAGCCATTTGCTCCAGAGCGAAAGTATCTATCGGCTCAACCTCACTCGGCGGCGGCGTGAGCAGATCCAACGATGGCAGCGGCGTACTTGGACGGTGCGCCGGACGACTGTCGCCATTACGCATCAGGAGCGGATGGATCAGGCTATCCTGCGGCGGCGCTGTAACAGGCTGCGCCGGCTGCTGATAATGCTGCTGCGGTGCGACTGGCTGCGCTGGCTGCTGATAATGCTGCTGTGGTGCGACAGGCTGCGCCGGTTGCTGGTAATGCTGTTGTGGTGCGACAGGCTGCGCTGGCTGCTGGTAATGCTGCTGCGGTGCGACTGGCTGCGCTGGCTGCTGGTAATGCTGCTGCGGTGCGACAGGCTGCTGGTACTGCGGCGCAGGCTCCGGCATTACGCCTGGAGTAAATAGCGGCTCATGCGGACCATCA
Organism: Citrobacter sp. Cb023; assembly: GCF_030336805.1. NCBI lineage: Bacteria > Pseudomonadati > Pseudomonadota > Gammaproteobacteria > Enterobacterales > Enterobacteriaceae > Citrobacter > Citrobacter sp. Cb023. The sequence continues at coordinate 519,671 of NZ_JAOWCV010000038.1, forward strand.
TCCACCAGCGTTTTCATTGGCGAAAATTCAAAGTCATCAAGCGAGAACGGATTCGCTCCGGCAGGCTGTTCACCGGAATAGCGCTGCTGCTGGGAAGAGGCAAACTGGCGAGCCAGTTCTGCTTCTGCAGCTGAATCATCATCAGTCTGACTGGCATCATCCTGATACTCCTCGCCATAGCGGTGCTGCTGCGACTGGGCGAACTGACGCGCCAGCTCATCTTGCTGCATTGCGTCAATTTCTTCGTCACTGTACGCATCTGTATCAAGATGCTCTTCCCGCGCTTTCTCTTCAGCCATACGTTGTGACGGCAGTTTTATGCCATACGACGCCAGCTCCCGACGAGTAGGCACGCGCACACGATTCGGACGCGGTAACTGCGGACCAATCCCCTCTTTCACCTGTGGACGCGGTGCACCGCTACCCGCAAGACTAAAGACAGGAGCTGCGGCAGCCGCACCCGCCCCTAAAGCGGCGTTTTTCACCCCAGCGGCCAGCGGGGCAGCGGCAGCAACTGACTCAACGGGCGGTATGGATGCTGCCGTCGGCATAGACGGCTTAACACGTTCAGGCTCTTGAGCAGGCTCTGGAATCGGCTGATACCAGGCGGCCAGTTGCTCGCGCTCACGTGCACGTTTCTCTTCAACTTCTTCAAAATAGTAGAGTGGCGGACGAGTCGGTTTAACCTCTTCAACTACCGGCTCAGGTTCCACTACAGGCGGTTGTTCAACCGCAGGCTGCTGGAGCGCAGCGTTTTGTTGAAAGGTTGATTCCGGCTGATAAACAGGTTGCTGCACGGGCTCCGGCTGATAAGCAGGTTCCGGCTGCCAGTTGTGCTCCGCGGTAAATTCCTGCGGCTGCGGACTCTCCTCCACAACCGGCTGCTGCCATGGTTCATACTGCTGCTGCACCGGTGGCTGTGCGTAGTGAGCTGGCTGAGGATAACCCTCAGGCGCTGGCGCAATCACCGCATCACCGGTTTGCGGACCAGGCACGGCTTGCCAGGCTACGGCTGGGGCCGGTTGTTCCATAACCGTATTGGTCACTGGCGATGTTTGCAGCAGCGGATCAACCGGTGCGCTCCAGGCCTGAGCTGCCGTTGTCGCTGCCGCTGCGGCGGCAACTGGCTCTGTCACCGAATGGCCATTCAGCAGTGGGTCAAGTTCGTCATATTCAGGCAGCGTCGCACGATTACCGGAGAACAGCACATCGTTAGGATCGGCAACAACGCCACGAGCGCTGTATTCAATTTCGTCTTCATCATCCATGCGTTTGCCGGAAAACAGCGCAGCATCAGTATGACGGCCAAGCGGGTTGGTAAATTTCTCCGCCAGACGCTTACGGCGCGCTAACGCACCGCGCAGAATACGCGCCCGACGCGATTCATGAGGTTTGCCATCAGCGGCGTCGAAAGACTCATCTTCATCTTCATATTCTTCGTCATCGACCCAGGTATCGTCGCGGCGGGTACGGTTGCTGGCAAACGTCAGGATATTGAGTAACCAGCCACCCAGTTTTTCCGCAATGCTCACCCATGACCAGCCGGTAAACAGCGTTAATCCCGCAGCCCAAATGCACAATAGCGTCAGCGTACCGCCGCTACTGTGCAGTAATGGTTGCAACGTGGTGCTGAGCAGGCTGCCGATCACGCCGCCAGAGGCGAAATACCAAATGTCATCGGCATTGATTGCGGCAAGCCCGCAGGAGGTAAGGATCAGCGCCAGAACGCCAATAATACGCAGCGAAACGGCAAAATAATCGACGTATTCGTCGCTGGCCTGGTGTCGCCATGCAAACCAGCAGCCGCCGACAATGATGACGGGAATGGTGTAGGCCATGACGCCAAAAATAAAGAACAGTGTGTCTGCCAGCCATGCTCCGGGTATTCCCCCCAGATTATGGATAGGTTCGTGCCACGCGGTTTGCGACCAACTGGGATCCGAAGGGTTAAAGCTGAGTAAGGCAGCCATCAACCAGACGGCAAAAAGGGCAATAAGGATCAGTAGCGCTTCCAGGAGTCGGCGCCCGCTGCTTAACTTCGTCAATGTGACGTCTTTGTCTTCAGTGTATTCCTGGCTCAAAAACGGCTCTCCAGGTTTCAGGCTTTTCCTGCCCGATGCTAAAACGGACAACAGCACCGGGTTGCCCCGGCACTGTTGCTGTATGGATTAACAGGAGTGTAATCAAACTGCGTCGATTTTGCACCTGTTCCGTGTTAGCGCGTCTTAATTACCAGACGATTGCTCTGTTTGACTTCTTCCATTACGACATAAGTACGTGTGTCATTCACGCCAGGCAGACGCAGCAGGGTTTCCCCCAACAGCTTACGGTACGCCGACATATCCGGTACGCGTGTTTTCAACAAATAGTCGAAATCACCGGAAACCAAATGACACTCTTGAATTTCTTCAAGTTTTTGTACTGCAGAGTTAAATTGCTCAAACACATCCGGGGCGCCACGATTCAGAGTAATCTCAACAAAAACCAGAAGTGATGCATCCAGATAATGCGGGTTTAACAGCGCTGTATAGCCCTGAATAAAACCCTGTCTTTCCAACCGACGCACACGCTCAAGGCAGGGCGTTGGTGAAAGTCCCACACGTTTAGAAAGCTCGACGTTAGAAATACGCCCATCCTTTTGCAGCTCATTAAGAATGTTACGATCGATACGGTCGAGATCTTTGCCAGGGCGCTTCTTACTATCTACCATTATTATTGTCTCTCTGTATTCCTTCCCTACTCCTGCCTGACTCTACCAACATCACTGTTCAGAGTCGCTACCCATCAAAATAAACCGCAACCCAGAGGGATTTTCGGTTTGTAATGCCTGGGCTTATGGTGAGAAGACCGTTGCCTGTCGGCGGCTATCGACATCACGAATGGCATCTGTCCACACCATGCGTAGATTTCGCTAACACGGTAAACATGGTATCTACATGCATGATTATGCAGCACATACATGACACATTTTTTTTCTTCCTTGACTGTTTTCGCAAAACAGCAGGTGATTGTCAAAGCAAAACATCGATTTTTAGTACAACATGCCAGTTATTCATTCGCAGTGATGGAAAATCGTCATTTTATCACCTTATAACTGACCGATTTTTAGTAGAAATCGTTATAGTATTACGACTTATTCCCCCGCTCATCGGTTTCTGCTATTACACAAATTGTTAACAAAATCGCCATACTCTTTTTTTACGCCTATAAATTCCCTACAATCCTGCTCATTGCCTGCCAACAACAATGGGGATCTCATGGGCGCAACCAAACACAGTAAACTTCTTATTCTGGGCTCAGGCCCTGCGGGATATACCGCTGCGGTCTACGCTGCACGCGCTAACCTGCAACCGGTACTGATTACCGGTATGGAAAAAGGTGGTCAACTGACCACAACAACAGAAGTGGAAAACTGGCCTGGCGATCCGCACGATCTCACTGGCCCGCTGCTGATGGAGCGTATGCACGAACATGCGACCAAATTTGATACAGAAATCATTTTTGATCACATCAGCAAAGTTGATCTGCAAAACCGCCCTTTCCGTCTGACCGGCGATAGCGGAGAGTACACCTGTGACGCACTGATCATCGCTACCGGCGCATCAGCACGTTACCTGGGCCTGCCTTCAGAAGAAGCATTCAAAGGCCGCGGCGTTTCCGCCTGCGCAACCTGCGACGGTTTCTTCTACCGTAACCAAAAAGTTGCGGTGATTGGCGGTGGCAACACTGCGGTTGAAGAAGCGCTGTATCTGGCGAATATCGCATCTGAAGTGCATTTGATTCACCGTCGCGACAGTTTCCGCGCTGAGAAAATTCTCATCAAGCGTTTGATGGATAAAGTTGAAAACGGCAACATCGTGCTGCACACCCACCGCACGCTGGAAGAAGTAACCGGTGATCAAATGGGCGTAACCGGGCTGCGCCTGCGCGATACGCAAAACACTGACAATGTGGAGTCACTTGACGTTGCCGGATTGTTTGTCGCTATCGGTCACAGCCCGAATACCGCCATTTTCGACGGTCAGCTTGAACTGGAAAACGGCTACATCAAAGTTCAGTCCGGTATTCACGGTAATGCCACACAAACCAGCATTCCGGGGGTCTTCGCAGCCGGTGACGTGATGGATCATATTTATCGCCAGGCGATCACCTCTGCGGGCACGGGCTGTATGGCCGCGCTTGATGCAGAACGTTATCTCGACGGTCTGGCGGACGCTTGCAAATAAGTTTTACAAATCAGTAACAAAAGTAAAAAAGGCGACTATAAGTCGCCTTTATTTTTGCCTCGTTGTAACATTGCCCTGCCCAAAAATTCCAATAACTCACCTGCTAAGCGTGCAATGAATAAAACCCGTCAAAAAGAGCTGACCCGCTGGTTAAAACAGCAAAGTGTAATTTCCCAACGATGGCTGAACATTTCACGCCTGTTGGGGTTCGTGAGTGGTCTGTTAATCGTCGCTCAGGCCTGGCTCATGGCCCGCATTCTGGACCATATGATCATGGCCAACATTCCCCGAGAGGCGCTACTGCTTCCGTTCATCGTGCTGGTATTGATTTTCATCCTGCGGGCATGGGTCGTCTGGTTACGCGAACGGGTCGGGTTTCACGCAGGGCAACATATTCGCTTTGAAATTCGCCGCCAGGTGCTTGACCGTCTGCAACAGGCAGGTCCGGCCTGGATACAGGGCAAACCGGCCGGGAGCTGGGCCACGCTGATCCTGGAGCAGATTGACGATATGCATGATTACTATGCACGTTATCTGCCGCAAATGGCGCTGGCCGTATGCGTCCCATTATTGATTGTGGCGGCGGTATTCCCGTCAAACTGGGTAGCCGCCCTTATTCTGCTCGGAACAGCCCCGCTGATCCCGTTATTTATGGCAATGGTCGGAATGGGCGCTGCCGATGCTAACCGCCGCAATTTTCAGGCTCTTGCCCGCCTCAGCGGTCATTTCCTCGATCGTCTGCGGGGCATGGAAACGCTAAGAATATTTGGTCGCGGTGAAGCCGAAACGGAAAGCATCCGCGCTGCGTCGCAAGATTTCCGCCAGCGCACCATGGAAGTCCTGCGCCTGGCGTTCCTGTCATCCGGTGTCCTTGAGTTCTTTACCTCTCTGTCTATTGCGCTGGTGGCGGTTTACTTCGGTTTTTCCTACCTCGGAGAACTCGATTTCGGCCACTACGGGACAGGCGTCACGCTGGCAGCAGGCTTCCTCGCGCTCATTCTGGCGCCGGAGTTTTTCCAGCCCCTGCGCGATCTGGGCACGTTTTATCACGCCAAAGCGCAAGCCGTGGGTGCAGCTGATAGTCTGAAAAACTTCATGGAAACCCCGCTGGCTCATCCAGAGCGTGGCGACATTGAGCTGGCGACGAAAGACGCCGTTTCACTTGAGGCACACGATCTGATTATCACTTCGCCGGAAGGTAAAGTGCTGGCCGGCCCGCTCAACTTTACCCTGGCAGCCGGTCAACGCGCGGTGCTGGTTGGACGTAGCGGTTCCGGTAAAAGTTCGCTGCTTAATGTCCTGTCCGGTTTCCTCTCTTATCGGGGATCGCTGCGCATTAACGGCTTTGAACTTCGCGACCTGTCACCTGATTCCTGGCGTAAACAGCTGTCATGGGTCGGGCAAAATCCGCAGCTTCCTGCCGCCACGTTACGCGAAAACGTTCTGCTGGCTCGCCCCGATGCCAGCGAAGAACAGCTACAAGCCGCACTCGACAGCGCCTGGGTCAGCGAGTTTTTACCGCTGCTGCCGCAGGGCGTGGATACGCCAGTAGGCGATCAGGCGGCCCGACTTTCCGTCGGGCAAGCGCAGCGCGTTGCCGTTGCTCGTGCCTTACTCAATCCTTGTCAGTTACTGCTGCTGGACGAACCCGCCGCCAGCCTTGATGCGCACAGCGAACAACGCGTGATGCAGGCGTTGAACGCGGCATCTCGCCGCCAGACCACGCTGATGGTGACGCACCAGTTGGAAGATCTTGCTGACTGGGACGCTATCTGGGTGATGCAGGACGGACAGATCGTTGAACAAGGTACCTGGACCGAACTTAGCTCAGCCAACGGGGCTTTTGCGACATTACTGGCTCATCGTCAGGAGGACATCTAAATGCGCGCTTTGCTACCTTATCTGACGCTGTATAAACGTCACAAATGGATGTTAACGCTGGGGATCGTTCTGGCGATCGTCACGCTGCTGGCAAGTATTGGCTTACTGACGCTTTCAGGTTGGTTCCTGTCGGCTTCTGCGGTGGTTGGCGTCACCGGGATTTACAGCTTTAACTATATGCTCCCTGCCGCAGGCGTACGCGGCGCAGCGATCACCCGCACCGCGGGGCGTTATTTCGAACGACTGGTCAGCCATGACGCAACATTCCGTGTGCTGCAGCATTTGCGTATTTATACCTTCAGCAAACTGCTGCCGCTCTCTCCTGCGGGCCTGTCCCGCTATGGACAGGGTGAATTACTTAACCGCGTGGTGGCTGATGTCGACACGCTCGATCATCTGTACTTGCGCGTGATCTCCCCGCTGGTAGGGGCTTTTGTCGTCATCATGGTGGTCACGCTGGGGCTAAGCGTTCTCGATTTCACGCTGGCTATCACCCTCGGCGGTATTATGCTGCTGACCTTATTTATTCTGCCCCCACTCTTTTATCAGGCAGGCAAAAGCACCGGACAAAGTCTGACGCATCTGCGTGGGCAATATCGTCAGCAGTTAACCTCATGGCTACAGGGCCAGGCTGAATTGACCATTTTTGGCGCCAGTGAACGCTACCGCGCTCAAATGGAAGCCACCGAGCTGCAGTGGCACGAAGCCCAGAGACGCCAGTCTGAATTAACGGCGTTGTCGCAGGCGGTCATGCTGTTAGTCGGCGCGCTGGCAGTGATTATGATGCTATGGATGGCCTCAGGCGGCGTGGGCGGTAACACCCAGCCAGGCGCATTGATCGCGCTGTTTGTCTTCTGTGCGCTAGCCGCGTTCGAAGCGTTAGCGCCTGTCACCGGCGCATTTCAACATCTCGGCCAGGTTATTGCCTCTGCGCTGCGCATCACCGAACTGACCGAACAGCAGCCAGAAGTGACCTTCCCGGATGCGGGTTCCTCGGTTTCAGAGCAGGTAACCCTTACGCTACGCGATGTATCATTCAGCTATCCAGGACAGGCGCAAAAGGCGCTCGATACACTTTCCCTGCAGGCCAACCCCGGTGAACACATTGCGATTCTCGGTCGCACCGGCTGTGGTAAGTCAACGTTATTGCAATTGTTAACCCGCGCATGGGATCCGCAGAGTGGCGAGCTCCTGATTAACGAACAGCCGATTGCGACCCTTAGTGAAGCCACGCTGCGCCAGAGTATCAGCGTCGTGCCACAGCGCGTGCATCTGTTCAGCGCTACGCTTCGCGATAACCTGTTGCTGGCGGCACCGCACGCCGGCGATGACGCATTAGCCGCGATGTTGTGCCGCGTCGGTCTGGACAAACTGCTTGAGGATGATGGACTCAACGCATGGCTGGGCGAAGGCGGTCGTCAGCTTTCTGGCGGCGAGCTCCGTCGTCTGGCTATCGCCCGCGCCTTATTGCACGATGCTCCGCTGATGCTGCTGGATGAACCCACCGAAGGGTTGGATGCCACAACGGAAAGTCAAATGCTTGAATTAATTAGCGATGTCATGCGCAACAAAACCGTATTAATGGTTACACATCGTCTGCGTGGGCTGTCACGTTTTGATCAAATAATAGTAATGGACAACGGACAAATTATTGAGCAAGGTAATCACGCAGATCTGTTAGCCAGGCAGGGGCGTTATTACCAGTTTAAGCAACGTCTGTAAGCTATTATTGAACGATCAAACTCGCGTAGTGGAGTTTCGCTGTCATGCGCCTGGTGCAACTGTCCCGCCATTCCATAGCCTTCCCTTCACCGGAAGGCGCTTTACGCGAGCCTAACGGTTTATTGGCGCTTGGCGGCGATCTCAGCCCTGCCCGCCTGCTGATGGCTTATCAGCGCGGTATTTTCCCATGGTTTTCACCTGGCGACCCCATCCTTTGGTGGTCGCCCGATCCGCGCGCCATTCTTTGGCCCGAGAAATTTCACCTCAGCCGCAGCATGAAACGCTTTCATAAAAATTCGCCTTATCGCGTGACGCTCAATTACGCGTTTGGTCAGGTGATTGAAGGCTGCGCGAATGACCGGGAAGAAGGCACCTGGATAACGCATGATGTGGTGGATGCTTACCATCGCCTGCACGAACTGGGGCATGCCCACTCAATTGAGGTGTGGCGACAAAATGAATTAGTGGGCGGTATGTATGGCGTGGCGCAAGGTACGCTGTTTTGTGGCGAATCGATGTTCAGCCGTCAGGAAAATGCGTCCAAAACCGCACTGCTTGTTTTTTGCGCTGAATTTATCCGTCAGGGCGGAAAATTAATCGACTGCCAGGTATTAAATAGCCACACAGCCTCGCTGGGCGCCGTCGAAACACCGCGTCGGGAGTACCTTGAGCACCTGAGCAGACTGCGCCAGCAGCGGCTACCGAGCCATTTCTGGATTCCCAGGACGTTATTTTCACCTCAGGAGTGAATGTTTTCGGCACATTTTTTGTCGGGGTGTTATAATTGTCGCGCAGAGTTGGTTTAGCCCATTACCCCGCCGCCGTTAAGGAACAGTTCGCGTCAGGCAACGCCTATCGTTTATCTCCTCGTTCCCTTACACGTTGCGCTTTAAGTGCGGCTTTGCCGTGTGTGGATAGAGTAATGCGCCAAACCCGATTTGCTGTGTTTTAAACGCACAAATCTTTACTTATTAAAAGAACTTCGGCATTATCTTGCCGGTTCAAATTACGGTAGTGATACCCCAGAGGATTAGATGGCCAAAGAAGACAATATTGAAATGCAGGGTACCGTTCTCGATACGTTACCTAATACCATGTTCCGCGTAGAGTTAGAAAACGGTCACGTGGTTACTGCACACATCTCCGGTAAAATGCGTAAAAACTATATCCGCATCCTGACGGGCGACAAAGTGACTGTTGAGCTGACCCCGTACGACCTGAGCAAAGGCCGCATTGTCTTCCGTAGTCGCTGATTGTTTTTAACGCCCGAATGGCGTCCAGATAATAAAAGGTCGGTTTAACCGGCCTTTTTTGTGGGCTGAAGCCTGGTATTTAATCCTCAATCATCCGCGCATATTCTTCCGTTAAGAAATCCACTAATGCGCGCACTGACGGTAATAATCCCCTGCGTGATGGAAAGACTGCGTGGATAATTTCTCGCTTAGGTTCCCAACCGTCGAGCAACGCCACCAACTCACCCGCAGCTAATTGATCTTTTACCATCAACTGTGGAAGTTGAACAACACCTACGCCGGCGACTGCGGCTTCGCGTAACGCCAGCATATCGGTGGTGATCATACGCGGCGTGAAATGCACCTCCGCCCGGGCGCCCTGCGGGCCGAATAACTCCCAACGATGCACATGTTTACCAGAGGCCAGACTCAAACCTGGCCAACGGGTCAGCTCTGCCGGAGAGTGTAGCGCCCCCATCTGCTCAATTAACTGCGGGCTGGCATACAAGCGATGTCCTCTGTCCGCCAGGACGCGCATCACCAGGTCGCTATCCTCAAATGGCCGAGGTCTGACGCGAATCGCCACATCCAGACCTTCTCCAACGACGTCAACACGACGGTTAGTGGCCTCCAGTTGTACTGATACGTCAGGATAACGTGCCATAAAACGGGCAAGCATTGGCCCGATATGCACATGCAGCAATGTGACAGGACAAGTCAGCTTCACAACGCCACGCGGTTCAACCTGTAACGCGGCAATGGCATCCTGCGCCGCCTGCGCCTCCACCAGCATCGCCTTACAGTGTTCGTAAAAGGTTTGCCCGACTTCAGTCACGTTAAATTGCCGGGTGGTTCGCTGAATCAGTCGTACCCCCAGCCTCTCTTCGAGTTGCGCTATTCGTCGGCTCAGTTTTGATTTTGGTTCATCAAGCGCCCGACCCGCCGCCGCGAATCCCCCTTCCTCTACAACATGCACAAACCATGCAAAATCATTGAGATCCGGCCTTGCCATTTCATTGGCCTATTTTTGAGACAGTGAGAGCTATTTTAGCTACTACTCAGCTCGCTGTCATGAATATAAGCTTATTTACATCAAAACAACGCCACTGAGGAGACACATATGAAACAAGTAACAGGCGTCTACACCGCACCTCGCCCACACTGGGTTGGCGATGGATTTCCGGTTCGCTCGATGTTCTCTTACCAGTCTCATGCTGAGCAATTAAGCCCGTTCCTGCTGCTTGATTACGCGGGTCCGCATACGTTCACGCCGGGTAACGAAAAACGCGGCGTAGGTGAACACCCTCACCGCGGTTTTGAGACGGTGACTATCGTTTACAGCGGCGAAGTTGAACACCGTGATTCAACCGGTCGCGGCGGCATTATCGGCCCTGGCGATGTGCAGTGGATGACCGCCGGTGCAGGAATATTACACGAAGAGTTCCACTCCCCGGAATTTACCCGTCAGGGCGGTGAACTGGAAATGGTGCAACTGTGGGTCAATCTGCCGGCAAAAGACAAAATGGCCGTACCGGGTTATCAGGGCATCAGCAGCGATGTTATTCCCACCGTCGCCTTGCCCGATGATGCAGGCAGTGTTCGCGTGATCGCGGGCAGCTATCAGGATACGAAAGGCCCGGCACACACCTTTTCACCGCTGAACGTCTGGGATATGCGCCTGCAACGTAATCATCCGCTGACGTTGTCCCAGTCTGAAGGGTGGAGCACCGCTCTGGTGGTATTAAAAGGGAATATCACCGTAAACGGCACCACACCTGCCAGCGAAGCACAACTGGTAGTGCTAAGCCAGCAGGGAAAAACGCTACACATTGAAGCCACCAGCGACGCCAGCGTGCTGCTGCTGTCTGGCGAACCGTTGAACGAGCCGATTGTAGGTTACGGTCCGTTTGTGATGAATACGAAACAAGAAATCGCTGAAGCCGTCCGCGATTTTAACTCCGGCCGCTTTGGCCAAATCTGAATCGAAGGAGAAGAATATGTCCAGTCCTGCAAACTTTAATGGTTCACGCCCGGTCATCGATGTGAATGATTCCGTCATGCTGCTTATCGATCATCAGAGTGGGCTGTTCCAGACCGTCGGCGATATGCCAATGCCGGAACTGCGTGCGCGTGCCGCCGCGCTGGCTAAAATTGCAACCCTGGCGAAGATGCCGGTAATTACCACGGCGTCGGTACCGCAGGGGCCTAACGGCCCGTTGATCCCAGAGATCCATGCCAATGCGCCACATGCCCAATACGTAGCACGTAAAGGCGAAATCAACGCCTGGGATAACGAAGACTTCGTGAAAGCGGTCAAAGCTACGGGTCGTAAGACGCTGATTATCGCCGGTACGATCACCAGCGTGTGCATGGCTTTCCCGGCCATCAGCGCGGTTGCTGAGGGCTACAAGGTCTTCGCAGTGATCGATGCTTCCGGTACTTACAGCAAAATGGCGCAGGAAATCACCCTGGCACGTGTTGTTCAGGCTGGTGTGATACCGATGGATACCGCCGCCGTCGCTTCTGAAATTCAGGGGACATGGAACCGTGAAGACGCCGCTGAATGGGCGGAAGTGTATACCAAAATCTTCCCGGCTTATCAGTTGCTGATCGAGAGCTATAGCAAGGCCCAGGAAGTCGTGACCAACGGCGAAAAACTGGACTCTCAGCGCTAATCATATTCTCCGCGCCTGTCCGGGCGGAGGAATATGTACATTGCGTAACCAAACGAGAGTTAACACGTAAATTCTGCTTGACCGTTTTAGCGCAACTCCCTATAGTAGCGCCCCGTTGCCCCCCAAGCGGTCAGGCAGCAATACAATATGGTGAGGTGTCCGAGTGGCTGAAGGAGCACGCCTGGAAAGTGTGTATACGGCAACGTATCGGGGGTTCGAATCCCCCCCTCACCGCCATATTCGAGAAAGAGCTCGTACGTAAGTACGGGCTTTTTTTTCGCATGTTGCACGCCTGCGGGGGGATGAGAAGCCCCGACCGGGGGTCGACAACTGGCGCAGCCAGTTGGACAGACTGAGAGCGCAGCGAACGGGCTGCCCGAAGGGCGAGCGAAGCGAGTCAATCCCCCCCTCACCGCCATATTCGAGAAAGAGCTCGTACGCAAGTACGGGCTTTTTTTCGCATGTTGCACGCCTGCGGGGGGATGAGAAGCCCCGACCGGGGTTCGACCACTGGCGCAGCCAGTTGGACAGACTGAGAGCGCAGCGAACAGACTGCCCGAAGGGCGAGCGAAGCGAGTCAATCCCCCCCTCACCGCCATATTCGAGAAAGAGCTCGTACGTAAGTACGGGCTTTTTTTTCGCATGTTGCATTTGCCTGATAAGCGTCACGCTATCAGGCATGTCGGTTATTGTCGGCTGAGCAGAGTTAACACTTCGTAATGCGCGGTATGTGGGAACATATCAAAAAGTTGGACGCGTTCAATGCGATAACCAGGCAACTCGCGGATATCCTTTGCCATGGTTTGTGCATTACAGCTGGAGTAAACGATAAAACGCGGCGCCATGCGGGAAAGAAAATCGCACAGCGGCTTCCCAATCCCCCGACGAGGCGGATTCACCAGCACCAGGTCCGGCACTTCTCCCTGCGCGGTAGCAAACTGGGTTGAATCCAGCGCCTGAAAATGCAGATTCTGCAACCCAAGCTCCTGCGCCGACTGTTTCGCACAGGTAATGGCCTCTGGCGCAATTTCAATACCCGTCAGTTTCATCTGCGGCGTGGCGCAGTGCAAACCAAAACCCCCGACGCCGCAAAACAGATCCCACATGTGATTAACCGGAAGCTGACGAACCCAGTCGCGCGCCGTGGCATATAAATGCCCAGCCACGACTGGGTTGGTCTGGAAGAAGCTCTGTGGGCGTATCCACAATGGCACATCGTTAAAGCGTTCAGCCAGCGCCTGTTGTTCCGTCAGGAAGATTTCGCTCTCCCCTTCCATAATCGCCATATGCACAGGTTGAATATTGGCGGTGATCACTTTTAACTGCGGAAGCTGCGCCTGTAACCATGGCAGCGCCGTACGCAGTTGTGCCAGTTTCGCATCGGAGCGCAGAACAAAACGCAGCATCATACCGCCATCAAACCGGCTTTCCGTTAACAGCAGATATTTCAGCTCCCCGCGTTTGCGCGCCACGTTATAGGGCGTCAACCCCGCACGGGCGATAAACGGTTTAAGTGCGGCAAACACCGGCGCAAAAGACTCAGGATAGAGCGGACACTCGCACAAATCCTCCGGCGTACCGTCACGATGCAACATCCCCAGCAACGGTTTTTCCACGCTGCCGCTGACCACCATTTTGGCTTTATTACGAAAAGCGCTCTCCGGGCCGCTGACCGGCGCGCACCATTCTCCGACCGGATAAGCGGCCAGCAGATTCTGCAGATCGGCTGTTTTGGCGAAGAGTTGATCGGCGACAGGCTGCGTTATCCACTGACAAGAGCGGCAGCGTTCGGCGTCATAAAGTGCGCACTGCATACAAAAACCTAAAAATTAACAGGGGGCGAAGATTATACACGTTATTGCAAGCGGAAGAACCGCCTGCTGGACGCAGGAACAAACAGCAGTAGCAACACCAGCATATCCGGTAATTTTTGCATTACCAGCGTATGCAGGATTTCACGTCTGGACTCTCCCGCAATACTGAACAGTTCCGGATATCCATAGCCCAATGAGGCCGCCCACAGATAGACGCTGGCGATAATCTGGGTCAGTAGATAGACCCAGCGTGCCCAGTTCCGACCTTTAACCAGCGAAAATGCGCAGTAAATTTCGATAAACAGCAGCACCAGGCTACCCAGAAACACCAGCGTCAAATTCCAGGTCTGGACGCTGCGATGAATAAACTCGCTGGTTCCGCGAAACCCGAGCGTATTAAAAATCATCAACAGATCGAGACAGCGGATCATGATAATAGCCAGCGCCGCCACCTGCACTAAAGTAGGGACGTTTAAACGGGCATGTGATGTGGATGATTTCTTAAAAAATCCCAACGCGTCGTCTTCCATGAAAACGGCGCAGCCACCGCAGCTGCGCCGTATAGACAGGTTGGCAGATTTTAGTTTTTTCAGCCGCGTCTTGCACGTTGGATATCGCGAATCCGTTGTTTTTCTGTTCGCGCCATCAGATACCACGCGATAAATCCGATAATTCCTACTACGCCAAGTATCAACGTCGCCAGCGCGTTGATCTCCGGATTGACCCCCATACGTACGCTGGAGAACACCAGCATGGGTAACGTTGTGGCGCCAGGACCAGAGACAAAACTGGCAATGACCAGGTCATCGAGCGACAGCGTAAAGGCCAGTAACCACCCTGAGATCACCGCCGGCATAATCATCGGCAGCGTGATGACGAAAAAGACCTTCAGCGGCGTGGCGCCAAGATCCATCGCCGCTTCCTCAATGGAGTGATCCAGTTCGCGTAAACGCGAGGAAATCACTACCGCCACGTACGCTGTACAGAATGTGACGTGCGCCAGCCAGATGGTCAACATACCGCGATCCGCTGGCCAGCCGATGGCGTGCGCCAAAGCCACAAACAGCAGCAGCAGCGACAAACCGGTAATGACATCCGGCATCACCAGCGGTGCGGTAATCATAAAGGCGAAACCATTTGATCCACGAAAACGACCAAAGCGCACCATCACCACGGCGGCGATGGTACCGAGAATTGCCGCCATCGTCGCAGCGCAGGCGGCAATCGTTAAGCTCATGCCCACGGCGCTTATCATCGCGCTATCGTGGAAAAGCTCACCATACCAACGCGTTGACCACCCCGCCCAGACCGTCACCAGCTTGGAGCTGTTAAACGAATAGATAACCAACATCAGCATCGGCGCGTACAGGAAGGTAAAACCCAGTACCAGGATAAAAATACGCCACGGCGAGCGAACGACCGGTAAGTTATTCATCCGTGTTCCCCCACGCTTTTTTGCTGATATTTATGGAACCACATGATCGGCACAATCAGTAACAGCAGCATAATAATGGCGACGGCAGAAGCCACCGGCCAGTCACGGTTATTGAAAAACTCCTGCCAAAGCACACGCCCAATCATGATGCTGTCCGGGCCGCCCAGCAGTTCCGGGATCACAAACTCCCCAACCGCCGGGATAAACACCAGCATTGACCCGGCAATAATCCCGCCCTTGGTCAACGGCACGATCACGCTAAAGAAGGTTTTTAACGGTCGGGCGCCTAAATCCAGTGCCGCTTCCACCAGCGAGTAATCAATACGCGTCAGCGCGGTATAAATCGGCAGCACCATAAAGGGCAAATAGGCGTAAACAATACCGATATAGACCGCCAGATTGGTGTGCAGAATCGTCAACGGTTGGTCGATAACGCCCAGCCACATCAGAACGTTGTTCAGGACACCGTTATTTTTCAGGATCCCCATCCAGGCGTATACGCGAATCAAAAATGACGTCCAGGACGGCAGGATCACCAGCAGCAACAGAATATTGCGTGTCGAGGGTTTGCTGTGCGCGACCGCCCATGCCAGCGGATATCCCAACAACAGGCAACAGACAGTCGAAATCCCCGCTACCTGCAAAGATTGCAGGTACGCATCAAAATAGAGCGGATCGTCCGTCAGTTGCAGGAAATTGCCTAAATTGAGGGTGATGGATAACTGGTCGTCAGCCCATGAAATGAGGTCGGTATACGGCGGAATAGCCCGCGCCATTTCAGCCAAACTGATTTTGAAGACGATCAGAAATGGCAGCAGAAACAGGAGCATCAGCCACACATACGGCAGCGCGATGACCAGCTTGCGACCGTGCTTCATTTGCAGCCGCGACATAAACAGCGTGAAACGCCCCACGTTATCCACGCGCGCCGGAGGTTCAAGTGTACTCATCTTCGCTCCTTAAACCGTCAACACCACACAGCTGTCCGCATCCCAACATAAACGGACTTCGTCACCCCAGGTGGGTAATCCCTTGCGATAACGATGTTCATTTTGTAGCTGAGCGCTCAGCATCTGGCCGCTTTTCAAACGTACGTGGTACACCGACAAATCACCCAGATAGGCAATGTGCACCACTTCGCCTACCGCGAAGTTATATCCCTCTGGCGGAGGGGCTTCGCAGAGCATGATTTTTTCCGGGCGCAGCGCAACATACACCGGGACGTTATCGACAACGGAAGCGTCTGCGTCCACTTTCAGCGGATGTACCAGTCCTGGAGACTCAATAACCAGACCATCTTCCTGACGTTCTTTCAGCAGCCCCTCAAAGACGTTAACCGAACCGATAAATTCTGCACTGTAACGCGTAGTCGGATGCTCGTAGATCTCTTCAGGCTCGCCGATCTGGACAAATTTGCCACGGTTCATGATCGCAATGCGGCCCGCCATCGTCATGGCTTCTTCCTGATCGTGCGTCACCATCACGCAGGTCACGCCGACACGTTCAAGGATATCCACCACTTCCAGTTGCATGCGGTCACGGAGCTTTTTATCCAGCGCCCCCATCGGTTCATCCAGCAGCAGCAGCTTCGGGCGTTTCGCCAGGCTACGCGCCAACGCCACGCGCTGACGCTGACCGCCAGAAAGCTGATGCGGCTTACGTTTGGCGAACTCCTGCATATGCACGAGGCCCAGCATCTCACTCACCCGGCTGGCGATTTCAGCCTTTGGCAGCTTGTCCTGCTTGAGACCAAAGGCAATGTTCTGCTCTACCGTCATGTGCGGAAACAAGGCATAGGACTGAAACATCATATTAATCGGACGCAGATAAGGCGGAACATGAGCTAAATCGACGCCATCAAGCATAATTTGCCCGGTTGTTGGCTGTTCAAATCCCGCCAGCATCCGCAACAGGGTCGATTTACCGCAGCCGGACGCCCCGAGCAGAGCAAATATTTCGCCTTTATAGATAGTTAGATTGACGTCATCAACGGCGTGCTGACCGTCAAAGGACTTGGTCAGGTTGCGAATTTCAAGCAGCGGGGTCAGCGCCTTGCGGATTTTCGCTTGTGGGCGTGGGGTTGCATCATTCAATTAGGCGCTCTCCGGCATAAAACAAAGAAACGGTGCAAATAACGCACCACGGTGGTGCGTATTGCCGGGTTATATGTGTCCGGGATCAACACTGCCCGGCAGGCGTAAATCCTGCCGGGTCACGTCCCGTACATCGGGTTATTTCCCGCTTTTTACCTTCGTCCAGGCGCGAGTACGTACACGATCGATCTTCGGATCCTGTACTTTCAGCGTGAACAGCTTGGCGCGAACATCCGCTGGCGGGTAAATGCCCGGGTTGTCGCGCACGTCCTGGCTGACCAGTGCTGTCGCTTCTTTGTTGGCATTGGCATAGAACACGTGGTCAGAAATATGCGCAATTACATCAGGGCGCAGCAGGTAGTTGAGGAACTGATAGGCTTCGTCTTTGTTTTTCGCATCGGCTGGCATCGCGAACACATCAAAGAAGGCCATCGCACCTTCCTTAGGAATTGAGAAGGAAATATTGACGCCATTTTTCGCTTCTTTCGCCCGGTTTGCCGCCTGCCATACATCCCCGGCCCAGCCAATCGCCACGCAGGTATCACCGTTTGCCAGGTCGTTAATGTACTGCGAGGAGTGGAAGTAGCGAATATTTGGGCGCAGTTTCAACAGCAGATCGGTTGCCGGTCCGGTGTAATCATCCGCTTTGGTACTGTTTGGATCTTTACCCAAATAATTCAGCACGGTGGCAAACACTTCTTCGGGCGCGTCGAGGAAAGAGACGCCGCAGCTTTTGAGTTTTTCCAGATTTTCTGGCTTGAGGATCAAATCCCAGCTATTAACCGGCGCATCCGGCCCCAGTACCGCTTTCACTTTATCCACGTTATAGCCAATACCGGTTGTTGCCCACATATACGGCATCGCAAACTTGTTGTCCGGATCGTGTTTACCCACCAGCTTCAGCAATTCAGGATCGAGGTTTTTCCAGCCAGGCAATTTGCTCTTATCCAGCGGCTGGAAGACGCCCGCGGTCAGTTGACGCTCAAGGAAACTGGCGGATGGAACGACAAGGTCAAAGCCGGTACTGCCAGCCATGAGTTTACCTTCCAGCACTTCATTGGAATCAAATACGTCATAGATAACTTTAATTCCGGTCTCTTTTTCAAAATTAGCCACCGTATCCGGGGCAATATAATCAGACCAGTTATAAATATGCAGCGTTTTTTGTTCAGCAGCGAGCGTGCCAGCAGAGATGGCCATCAGAGCACCCGCAACCAGGCCTGGTAACCATCGTTTATTTAAGGCGGTCATAATCTCTTTCCTTCTGAAAGTTCGTTAACAAACGAACAAAAATGTCACACTCTAATGATATGCAAGAAACGTGCATATTCTTTCAAGCGGCACCAGTGAAAAGAGAGGCCTCTCCTCACGCCGCTATTGCGCGCTGTTATCCGCCCATGCATTCAATATGCATTGTGGCCACAGGTCAGGCCACAAGGGGCTGTTTGAATGATGACGTTGATAAGCTTCGCAAGAATAACTTTAGCCAGGATTTGTGGATATAGCCCAGATTAAAAAACGTCTTTTATCAATTTTTTATGCATGAATTGTCTATGACATACAGCGGAAGGCGCTGAATGGAGGTGAATAATTCTTTAATGAACGGTTAAATGCAGAATAAAAACAGGCAATACGCAACCGCTTTGGCAGCGGCTGCGCAATATATGTCCAGATTCAGGAAGAATTAATGGAGGAAATGAACTTCGGCGTTGCTGTTTTGCGCATCTTCTTCAGCGTTAAATAACAGCTGATGCGCACCGGCCTCGAGGATCACCATCGATATTTGCTCTTCACTCTGGCGAACAAAATATTCGAACTGCTCAAACGTCACGCCCGGGATAACGGATAAAGACTGGCAGACCACCAGCTTTGGCAGATTATCATCCTGCATATCCAGAAAGGCTTTCACCGTCAGTGAACTGGCGTTAATCGCAGACAGATCGGCGGCCAGCGGCAGTAGTGCAGAAGGTCTGACTTCTGCCATCGCGGAAAACAGAATGACGTTATCGACCAAATCAACTTTTGCATCAAAGATGCCGTCAAAATTCTGCATGTGCGGCAAATGCAGCGCCTGACAGGTATCGCATTCAAAAAAACTCATGCCCAGGTCGTCGAGCCATTGACGCAACGTATCCAGAGTGGGAACGACCAGTGATGTCATAATAATGTGCGACCTCTATTGATGAAAAAAATACCGGCACAGCTTACGCAAAAAGAGCGTGTCATACTACGATCGCAATCGATATTGTGCTTAGCCGCCGATTTTAAGGCAAAATTCAGGCGTAGCGTGACGCTCAATCCACTGGATCATCTTGCCGGCAATGTCTATTCCGGTGGTTTTCTCCACCCCTTCCAGGCCAGGAGAAGCGTTGACCTCCATGACCAGCGGCCCACGTTCAGCACGCAGAATATCAACGCCAGCAACGTCCAGACCCATTGTCTGAGCGGCTTTGAGCGCAATTTCCCTTTCGCGCGGCGTGATATTCGCAATAGTGGCAACCCCACCGCGATGGAGATTAGAACGAAAATCACCTTCTTTGGCCCGGCGCTCAATGGCGGCCACCACCTCGTCACCCACCACGAAACAGCGAATATCTCGCCCTTTCGCTTCTTTGATATATTCCTGAACCAGAATATGGGCATTCAACCCACGAAAGGCATCCACCACGCTTTCTGCGGCCTGGCGCGTTTCCGCCAGTACCACGCCGATCCCCTGCGTACCTTCAACCAGTTTCACCACCAGCGGCGCGCCGCCAACCATGTCAATCATGTCGCTGGTATCGTCCGGAGAGTGAGCAATCCCGGTGATGGGTAAATCGATTCCCTGACGCGCCAGCAGCTGCAGCGAACGCAGCTTATCGCGCGCACGCGTAATCGCTACCGACTCATTCAGCGGATAGCTACCCAGCATCTCAAACTGGCGCAACGCCGCGGTACCGTAAAAGGTAATCGCTGAACCAATCCTTGGGATCACTGCATCGAAATGAGGAAGCTGGCGGCCCTTATAATGAATAGAGGACGCCGCCGGGCTGATGTTCATATAGCAAGAAAGGGGATCGATAATTTCAACCAGGTGACCACGCTGCATCGCCGCTTCACGCAGGCGCTTACAAGAATAGAGCGTTCCGTCCCGGGACAAAATGGCAATTTTCACCCTGCACCTCTCTGAATGACCTGGTAAAAGCTGGCGTATCATACACTGCGTTAAAATCTTTAGCGCGTAGCCCATCCCTGTTTATGCAAATATTCCAGGATAAAGGGACGACTTTCTTTAATGATGGTGCGGCGAATATGGTCGCTCCAGGTGTCACGACGCGTATTGCTCCCGCGGGTCAGATAGTACTGCGCGAGCTGCTCATCATATTGCGACAAAACGTCTTTGTTGAGTGGCTGATACTGATTTTCGTGCACCACAAGCGACGCTGGCAGTCGCGGCTTGATATCCGGGTTATCAGCAGGCCAGCCGAGGCACAGCCCAAACAACGGCAGAACATGTTGCGGAAGCTTCAGAAGTTCAGTGACCGGCTCAATATTATTTCGCAGACCGCCAATAAACACGCCGCCAAGTCCCAAAGACTCTGCCGCCGTCAGCGCATTTTGCGCCATCATCGCGGTATCAACAACGCCCAGTAGCAGTTGTTCCGCCAGCCCGAGTTGCGCGTCAGGGCAAATCTGCAAATGACGATTAAAGTCAGCGCAAAACACCCAGAACTCGGCGGCCTGCGCCACATGTTTTTGTCCGCCGGATAAAGTAGCCAGTGATTCACGCAGGGCGTTATCCGTTATTCGAACGATGGTTGTGCATTGTAAAAAACTGGAGCTTGAGGTCCCCTGAGCGGCGGCAATAATCGCCTCCCGCTGCGCATCCGAAATGGCATCATCGGTGAAATGGCGAATGGAACGGTGGCTACGAAGTAAATCAATGGTTGGCGTCATCTCTTTTTTCTCTGTCTGAACGTGAAGAATCACCGGGGGTTCGTGACATCAGCTGCGGCGCAACCAGTTGAGCAATACGCCACGTTAATACCACCGCGGCGGGAAGCATCAGAAGCACCCCCAGAAATATCATCACCACGCAGGCTAACGGACTGCCAAGCGGTGCGGGTAAAGTGAGGTAATCGTTAAGCGATAGCAGCGCCAGCGATAACAAAACCATCCCGATTATTTCCAGCATCAATACGCTTTTGGGTAATGCACCAATTGTGCGCATAAGCGGCCTCCCGGCGAAATGGCTTTCATTATAAAACGTTCCGGCTTGACGTGTTTAACAGTTATAGCTTGAGGATATCAAAGCAACAGGCTGAACCTGCTTTTCATCCGTCACAAATCGCGGCATCATAACAAGTATTGCCATCCGGCCTGATAAGTTCGAGGAGAGAGAGATGTTTGCCGTTATTTTTGGTCGTCCAGGGTGCCCGTATTGCGTGCGCGCAAAAGAATTAGCAGAAAAATTAAGCAATGAGCATGACGATTTTAACTTCCGCTACATTGATATCCATGCCGAAGGTATTACGAAAGCCGATCTGGAAAAGACGGTAGGTAAGCCAGTTGAAACCGTTCCGCAGATTTTTGTTGATCAAAAACACATCGGCGGCTGCACGGATTTTGAAGCGTGGGCAAAAGAGAACATGAATCTGTTCGCCTGATCGCCGTTTCTACGCCCTCCTCTGGAGGGCGTCTTCAGTTCTTTTTCCGTCGATGATGCTGATTGAACAAGTTGCTGATAAACAAAAAACACAATGCGCCAAGCGCGCACCAAAACACCGCACTAAACAACCACGCCAGCTCTTGCCACAATGAACGCGTCGGCATAAAAACGAACCGCATCAGTAACAGACAGCACGGCGCCGCCAACATGGCACCAAGAAGGGGTTTGAGCACCTCCCGACGATGGGAGAAAAAGCTTGCTGCAGCACCAGGCAGGATAAAAAACAACAATCCGACCTCAGGATGCCCTGCCGCTCTGAATGCCCCTTTCACGTTCAGCGTTAATGAAAGACACACCACAATAAAGAGCACAAAGCAGCAGACCGCACCCGCCCAACTTTGCTTATGTTTCAATTGTTCCTCCTGACACATTCTCTATCGAACACTCTTTTCGCCCGCAGGCGTCCAGTCAGATAAAGTAACCAGGCATTCCATGCCAAAAACACACTCACACGATTCTTATAGCCGTTGATACGTAATGAGATTAAACTAACCGCATATATTGTTATGCTGCATTATTTGGGGCTGTGTACGAAGCTGTCGCCCCTTAATTTCTGGCAAAAACATTAGCGTAAATTGCCATTTCTTTCAATAGCTTACTAGTAAACAAGAAGTTAGTCTCCGTGAATATAAACGTCGCAGATTTGTTAAATGGGAATTACATCCTGTTATTATTTGTGGTCCTGGCACTGGGCCTGTGTCTGGGTAAATTACGTCTGGGTTCAGTCCAACTCGGTAATTCCATTGGCGTTTTAGTGGTGTCCCTATTATTAGGTCAACAGCACTTTAGTATTAACACCGATGCATTAAATCTCGGCTTTATGCTGTTTATTTTTTGTGTCGGCGTCGAAGCCGGTCCCAACTTTTTTTCGATTTTTTTTCGCGATGGGAAAAATTATCTAATGCTTGCTCTGGTGATGGTCGGCAGCGCCATGCTGATCGCCCTGGGGCTGGGTAAGCTATTTGGCTGGGACATCGGCCTGACGGCAGGTATGCTGGCCGGCTCGATGACCTCAACGCCGGTGCTGGTCGGCGCGGGTGACACCTTGCGCCATTCCGGAATGTCGGGGACATCGCTTTCAACCGCCCTCGATAACCTGAGCCTCGGTTATGCGCTCACCTATTTGATTGGTTTGGTCAGTCTGATTGTTGGCGCGCGCTACCTGCCGAAACTTCAGCATCAGGATCTGCAAACCAGCGCCCAACAAATCGCACGTGAACGAGGTCTGGACACTGATGCCAACCGTAAGGTTTATCTGCCGGTAATTCGTGCCTATCGCGTTGGCCCGGAACTGGTGGCATGGGCCGATGGCAAAAATCTGCGCGAGCTGGGTATCTATCGCCAGACCGGTTGTTACATTGAACGCATCCGTCGCAACGGCATTCTGGCCAATCCGGATGGCGACGCGGTACTGCAAATGGGCGATGAGATAGCCCTAGTGGGTTATCCTGATGCACATGCCCGCCTCGATCCCAGCTTCCGTAATGGTAAAGAGGTGTTCGATCGCGATCTGCTCGATATGCGCATCGTCACTGAAGAGATTGTGGTGAAAAACCACAATGCCGTTGGCCGCCGCCTGGCCCAGTTGAAGCTGACCGATCACGGCTGTTTTCTCAACCGCGTGATCCGTAGCCAGATTGAAATGCCTATCGATGATAACGTCGTGCTTAATAAAGGCGACGTGCTGCAGGTCAGTGGGGATGCTCGCCGCGTCAAAACCATTGCCGATCGTATCGGCTTCATTTCCATTCACAGTCAGGTGACCGATCTGCTGGCCTTCTGCGCCTTCTTTATCATCGGTCTGATGATCGGGATGATCACCTTCCAGTTCAGTAATTTCAGCTTCGGCATCGGGAATGCGGCTGGACTGCTGTTCGCTGGGATCATGCTGGGCTTCCTGCGTGCCAACCATCCAACGTTTGGCTATATCCCACAGGGGGCGCTGAACATGGTCAAAGAGTTTGGCCTGATGGTATTTATGGCAGGCGTCGGTTTAAGCGCGGGCAGCGGCATTGGCAATGGCCTTGGCGCCGTGGGTGGTCAAATGCTGATTGCCGGCCTGGTTGTCAGCCTGGTGCCGGTTGTCATCTGTTTCTTATTCGGTGCTTACGTATTGCGCATGAACCGCGCCCTGCTTTTTGGCGCCATGATGGGCGCGCGTACCTGCGCTCCGGCAATGGAAATCATCAGCGATACGGCACGCAGCAACATCCCCGCATTAGGCTATGCCGGGACCTACGCAATTGCCAACGTACTGCTGACATTAGCGGGGACACTCATCGTCATTGTCTGGCCTGGGCTTGGTTAGCGCTGAAATTTACTCTTAAACGAAAATTTTTTGCAGGTAAGCAGAACTTTTCTTCAAGACGTCAGTCATAACTATTGCCACTGCTTTTCTTTGATGTCCCCAATTTGTGGAGCCCATCAACCCCGCCGTTTTGGTTCAAGGTTGATGGGTTTTTTGTTGCCTGAATTTTGCGATCGCTGACTCCCTCCCCCGAAACTCTCTGTCACATTTGCAGCATGCTGGTTATGACACATACTTTTAGTCAGAGCTAAATGGTAATAGGTGGTTGCTATGTTACTCGCAGGCAAAGTCGCGGTAATCTTCGGAGGCAGCGGCGCTATAGGCAGTGCAGTTGCGCATGCTATGGCGCGTGAAGGCGCCCATGTGTATCTGGGCGCGCGCAGTCAGGAAAAGTTGGATTGGGCGGCCAGTAGCATTCGAACCGAGGGCGGTGCCGTCGAAACCTTTGTCACCGATGTCCTCGACGAATACGGTACCTCAAAACAAGTTACTCACCTTGCGCAGCAAACCGGTGGAATAGATGTGGTGGTTAACGCAACCGGCTTTATGCATGAACAGGGCAAACGCATCGAGGCGTTATCCCTTTCTGAGTTTATGAGCGGTATCACCCCTTTCCTCTCGGCGCAGTTCAATATCGCAAAAGCCGTAACACCACACATGGGCGGCAATCGTGCGGGCGTCATTCTCACCGTTGTTGCGCCCGCGGCCCCGATGGCGATACCTGGACATCTGGGACACATCGTTGGCTGTGCGGGAACAGAGGCCTTTATTAAAGCGCTTGCCAGCGAACTGGGGCCGGCGAATATTCGGGTCGTCGGCGTGCGCTCGCATGCGATTGTGGATGCCGTTCAGGCCGGTTCCTATACCGGGGAGATTTTTACCGCTAAAGCGCAGTCAATGGGTATTACCGTCGCACAATGGTTAGGTGGTGCGGCGCAAAGTACCATGCTCGGGCGCCTGCCTACGCTTACACAAATCGCTGAAGTAATGACCTTTCTGGCTTCAGACCATGCCGGAGCAATCACCGCAACGGTGGTGAATATTACCGGCGGCGCTACGCACAACTGACCGTCGCGGGCAACCCCGCAATACGCGCCACCATCAGCAAGATATCTTCTCGCCGCAGCGGTTTTTTGTCCGTGACAAAATGCAGCGTCATCCCTTCAATAAACGCATCCAGCGCCCGCGCCGTAACCGGAGCAAACCACTGCTCCAGCGTTTGTTGGCTGCGTAACATCCAGTTTTGCATCACCGTTTTTAATGCCGGTTTACGGCTGGCGAAGGCATACAGCTGATACATGAGTTCCATGTTATCGGGTGTCGTGACCTGGGAGCTGTAAATCATATCGGTAATCGCATGGCAAGCCTGCGACGCATCCGCAACGTCGGCAAAAAAAGCCTGATACTGCAGCATCATCCTGTCAGTAAAACGCTCAAACGCCTCCATTAAAAGCTCATCAATTCCCGAAAAGTAATAGGTCATAGAACCCAAGGGCACCTGAGCAATTGTCGCAATCTTCCGATGTGTAACCGCATGAATACCATGGGCTATTACCGCATCCAGAGTCGCCTGAACTATTTTTTCCCGCCGCTGCGGATCGTTCGCACGTCGCACTGCATTACCTCTTCTTGCATTTGTGTACAAATGTACACAACCTTGCTAAGGTTGTCTTCTTTCCTCTTTTCTTTGGCTCGAATTCATGACTGGCATCTCATCACGCAAAGCCTTAAGACGTCGCACCTGGGCACTGTTCACGTTCTTCTTTTTACCAGGATTATTAATGGCCTCCTGGGCAACGCGTACCCCTGCCATCAGAGATATCCTCTCCATCTCAACCGCCGAAATGGGCGCGGTGCTGTTTGGACTTTCAATTGGTTCGATGAGTGGTATTCTTTGTTCGGCCTGGCTGGTGAAACGATTTGGCACACGTAAAGTGATCCGCACCACCATGTCTTGCGCAGTCCTCGGAATGGCACTCCTCAGCGTGGCGCTCTGGCTGCATTCCGCATGGCTTTTCGCATTTGGTCTGGGCGTGTTCGGCGCCAGCTTTGGCGCAGCAGAAGTTGCCATCAACGTCGAAGGTGCGGCTGTTGAGCGCGAAATGAATAAAACCGTACTGCCGATGATGCACGGTTTTTACAGCCTGGGAACGCTGGCGGGTGCCGGAGTCGGGATGATGCTTACCGCCTTCAGCGTACCGGCGACCGCGCATATCTTGCTGGCGGCGATGGTGGCTATCACCCCTATCTTCATCGCCATCAAAGCCATTCCTGACGGCACGGGTAAAAATGCCGCTGACGGGTCTCATTCCGGCGAAAAAGGACTGCCTTTTTATCGCGATATTCAGCTATTGCTGATTGGCGTCGTGGTGCTCGCAATGGCATTTGCTGAAGGTTCCGCCAACGACTGGCTTCCGCTGCTGATGGTGGACGGACATGGATTTAGCCCGACATCAGGCTCGCTGATTTATGCCGGATTTACGCTGGGCATGACCGTTGGACGATTTACTGGCGGCTGGTTCATCGACCGCTACAGCCGCGTCGCGGTAGTACGCGCCAGTGCGCTAATGGGTGCTCTTGGGATTAGCCTGATTATTTTTGTCGACAGCACTTGGGTGGCGGGCGTTTCCGTTATTTTGTGGGGACTCGGCGCATCACTGGGCTTCCCACTGACCATTTCGGCTGCCAGCGACACCGGTCCCGATGCGCCAACCCGCGTCAGCGTTGTCGCCACTACCGGCTATCTGGCGTTCCTGGTTGGACCACCGCTGCTGGGCTACCTGGGTGAACACTACGGCCTGCGTAGCGCTATGCTGGTGGTGCTGGCGCTGGTGCTTGTCGCCGCCATCGTCGCGAAAGCGGTGGCAAAACCGGATCTCAAAAACACCACTGTGATGGAGAACAGCTAATGCGTATCAAACTGATTGCAGTCGACATGGACGGCACATTTTTAAGCGACCAAAAAACCTATAATCGTGAGCGCTTTATGGCGCAATACCGTCAGATGAAAGAACAAGGGATCCGCTTTGTGGTCGCCAGCGGCAACCAGTATTACCAGCTCATCTCCTTTTTCCCTGAACTGGCCAGTGAAATCTCATTTGTCGCCGAAAACGGCGGATGGGTGGTCAGTGAAGGGGAAGATGTCTTTAACGGCGAGCTGGCAAAAGACGATTTCCAGGCCATTGTGGAACATCTGCTGACACGTACGGACATCGACATTATCGCCTGCGGTAAAAATAGCGCCTATACCCTGAAGCGGTACAGCGATGAGCATAAGACGGTCTCCGCCATGTATTATCATCGTCTTGAATTTGTGGATAATTTTGACAACCTCAACGACATTTTCTTCAAGTTCGGGCTAAATATCTCAGACGATCGTATCCCCCAGGTGCAGGCTGACCTCCATGAGGCGATTGGCGACATTATGGTGCCGGTACATACCGGCTACGGCAGCATCGATTTAATTATACCCGGTGTGCATAAGGCAAACGGGCTGCGTCTGCTGCAACAACGCTGGAATATTACCGACGATGAGGTTGTTGTGTTTGGCGATGGCGGCAATGATATTGAGATGCTGCGTCAGGCAGGATTTAGTTTTGCAATGGCGAACGCCCATGAGCCGGTTATCCAGGCGGCAAAATATCGCGCAGGGTCGAACAACGAAGAGGGCGTGCTGGATATTATCGACCGCGTGTTAAAGAATGAAGCACCGTTTACGCAATAACGCCTCAGCACAGACGGCAACAAAATGATGGCATGATCTATTCATAATCCGCCTCAAATTAACCCGCTGGATTATTACCTCCAGTGAATATTCAGACGAGCGGATTATGAAGAAAAGTGTACTGATAGCGACATTGTTGCTGGGTTTTGCGGGGACAACATTTGCGCAAAGCGTTACCGTTGATGTACCAAGCGGTTATAAGGTGGTGGTAGTGCCCTCTTCCGTCAGCGTTCCGCAGGCGGTGAGCGTTACCACAGCGCCACAAACGGTGTATGTTGCTCCGGCGCCTGTCTATCGCGCACATCCTTATGCGCGACATGTTGCAAGCGTCGGTGAAGGAATGATCATCGAACACCAGATTGACGATCACCACTAAGTTTTTGCCTGGCCCGGGCAACCGGGCTTTAACCTTCCCGTGAATCCCCTACCCGTTTATCTTTCAGGAAGATAACCATCAGAATCACCCACAGTACGCCGCTTGCCAGATTGAACAGGCTGAACAAGCCGTTTCCTCCGAGCAGATAAGCGTGTTTACTCAGCTCAATACCGACGGTAAAAATCAGCATCTGCAACATACCCATGGCGGCAGAAACCGTGCCCTTACTCATTTCACTGGCAAACAGCGTGAGACGTACCAGTCCAGCATTCGCCACGCCAATACCAAACGCATAGATGCTTAAACCCGCCGTCATCCATAGATACGCATGGGATGACACCACCGTGGCCGCAGCGGCAATCACCAGCCCGACGGCGATTGGCCAGCCGCCCATGATAATCAGCGAACGTACGGTTTTTCGCGAGGTCAGGCGCGCCAGTACCAGGTTACCGGCAATCAACGCGCCAAAAATCGGCACCTGCAACAGGCCATATTCGTAGCTGCTGAGATGTTCACCGCTGATGATAATAATCGGGGACTGCGCAATCCACGCCAGTAACGGCAGGCTGACAAAACCCAATGCCAGCGCGCCTGCAACAAAGCGCACGTTCCTCAGCACCAGCCTATAATCTTTGCCCAGCTCTTTAATCGACAGCTTTTCACCAAGCCGGGTTGCCGTCTCCGGCATCGCGCGTTGCAGACCAAAAAAAGAGATGGCGGCCAGGGCGGCAAACAGGATAAACATCCCTTCCCACGGCAGAACATGTACCCAGGCTGCGCCGACCAACGGCCCCAGCAGGGGCGCAATCAACGCTACGTTTGCCATCAGCGCGGTAATTTTTATGCACACCGCTTCTTCAAAGGATTCCTGAATTGCGGCGTAACCCACCGCGCCAATAAAGCACAGGCTTATCCCTTGTAAAAAACGCAGGAAGGTAAATTGCTCAATATTCTGCGCAAGCAGGGTTGCAAGGCAGGTCACAATGAACCAGAGCACGCCGGTTAACATCACCGGGCGACGTCCAATTCGATCCGACAGCGGTCCTAATAACCACTGCAAAAACATGCCGCCAGCCAGATAGGCGGTCATGGATGTGGGCACCCAATCTAATCCGGCATTATATTGCTCCACCACCGCCAACATTCCGGGCTGGATCGTATCGTTGCCGATATAAGTAGAGAATTCGTAAAGCACCAGACAGAGAGGGAAAAGTAATGCCTGACGCCCCAAACGGGCGCCTGAAGATAAACGGTTCTGCATGCAGTCTCTTAACTATAGAAAAATCGCGCAAAGTGTAATAAATGCGCCGTACTGGTGATAGTGAATTATGTGATTTGAAAGCAAATTGCGCACATTTTTACACTCATTTGCTCAGGAACATTTTGCGTTAAGGTTAATTTAAGTTGAGGCCGCTATCATGTTCAATAAGTCTCATTAATTGTCTGAAAAATAGTCATTTAACAGACAAATAAGACAAGACCGCTTTTTATCCCGTGAAAGCAATTTTATGCTCTCCCCTCTTGGGCCTTTTTAACGATTACACTGAGTCTGGACGTTATGCTGGAAAATCTGAACAACTCACTTTTTTATCTCATCAATGCCACGCCGGACTCTGCGCAATGGATGATATCGCTTGCCATTTTTATTGCCAAAGACCTGATTAACATCGTACCGCTATTAGCCGTTGTGCTTTGGCTTTGGGGGCCGCGGGCCCAGGTTACTCTCCAGCGCCAGTTAGTTATAAAAATGGCGATTGCGCTGATCGTCGGTCTGACGATTTCATGGCTGATGGGGCATCTGTTCCCTCACGATCGTCCGTTTGTTAACCACATCGGTTACAACTTCCTGCATCATGCGGCGGATGACTCTTTCCCGAGCGATCACGGTACGGTTATCTTTACCTTTGCACTGGCTTTCCTGTTCTGGCATCGCCTGTGGACGGGCGCTCTGCTGATGGTCGTTGCTGTGGCGATTGCCTGGTCGCGGGTCTACCTTGGCGTACACTGGCCGCTGGATATGCTGGGAGGATTACTCGCCGGACTGATTGGCTGCCTGAGCGCCCAGATGATCTGGCAGCGGTTTGGCACGCCCCTGTACCTCGGCTTGCAAAATGGCTATCGCGCCTGCTTCGCTCTGCCCATCCGTAAAGGCTGGGTGCGTGACTAACCCACGGTAAAAAGAGTAGTATTAAGCGCGATACTGAGCACTTATTCTACTCTCCAGGGGAACTATGGAAACTCGACGCGACGAGCGTATTGGTCAATTACTGCAGGCGCTGAAACGCAGCGATAAATTACACCTCAAAGAAGCCGCGACGCTGCTGGGCGTATCTGAGATGACCATTCGTCGCGACCTGAATAATCACGATGCTCCCGTCGTCTTGCTCGGGGGCTATATTGTTCTGGAACCCCGCAGCGCCAATCACTATTTAATCAGCGATCAAAAATCCCGACTGGTTGATGAAAAGCGCCGTGCCGCCCAGATGGCGGCAAGCCTCGTGCAGGCACACCAGACTATCTTTTTCGACTGTGGTACCACCACGCCGTGGATCATTGAGGCTATCGACAATGAATTGCCTTTCACCGCAATCTGCTACTCGCTGAATACGTTTCTGGTGCTACAGGAAAAACCGCAGTGCCGCGTCATTCTGTGTGGTGGCGAATTCCATGCCAGCAACGCAATTTTCAAACCGCTTGATTTCCAGGAAACGCTGAACAACCTGTGCCCGGATATCGCTTTTTATTCCGCAGCTGGCGTTCATATTGAGAAAGGCGCGACCTGTTTTAACCTGGAAGAGCTACCGGTGAAACACTGGGCGATGTCGATGGCGCAGCATCACGTGCTGGTGGTCGATCACAGCAAATTTGGTAAGGTGCGTCCTGCGCGGATGGGTGAAGTAAAACGCTTTAATACCATCGTCAGCGATAGCCGTCCTGACGAGGCGTTTGTTGAGCACGCGAAAGCGCAACGTATCAAACTGATGTATTAAGCGATACTGCCGGATGGCGATAGCGTCATCCGGCAAACGCTAAGCTTAAGAGAACCAGCCGCCAAACCACTGGTGGAATTTCATCATCACAAAGTCCCACATGCGACTAAAGAATCCCCCCTCTTCCACGGCCTCCATCACCATCAGTGGACGCTGCTCGATGGATTTCCCGTTCAACTGGAAGTCGATAGTCCCCACAACCTGGCCTTTCTTCAGCGGCGCGGTTAACTGTGGTTCGGTCAGGGTAAAGCTGGCCTTCAGGTTTTTGAGCTGACCACGCGGGATAGTCACCGAGCCCGCTTCTCCGGCACCCAAATTAACTTCACTCTTATCGCCAAACCAGACGCGCTGCGTCACGAAAGTGGCATCCGGTTTAATCGGCGTAACGGTTTCAAAGAAGCGGAAGCCCCAGGTCAGCAGCTTTTCTGACTCATTAAAACGAATGCGGTCGGTTTTCGCCCCCAACACCACGGAAATCAGGCGCATATCCCCCTGGGTCGCGGAAGCGACCAGGTTGTATCCCGCCCCGGCCGTGGTACCGGTTTTCATACCGTCCACGTTCAGGTTGGTGCTCCACAACAAACGGTTGCGGTTCGGCTGGCGGATTTTATTAAAGGTAAATTCTTTCTCTTTGTGGATAGCGTACTCTTCCGGTACATCGTGGATTAGCGCCTTCCCGAGCAGGGCCATATCACGTGCGGTACTGAACTGTCCTGCCGCATCCAGGCCATGCACGGTCTGGAAAGTGGTATTGGTCAGCCCCAGTTTTTTCGCGTAGCCGTTCATCAGACCAATGAAGGATTCCTGGCTGCCGGCAACGTAATCAGCCAGTGCGATACAGGCATCGTTACCAGACTGGATGATAACGCCTTTGTTCAGATCGGACACTGCAACCTGATCGCCAGGTTTGAGGAACATAACCGACGAACCGCGCAGGGCCGGATTACCGGTCGCCCAGGCGTCTTTGCCCACGGTGACCATGTCGTTGAGGTTAATTTTCCCGGCCTTCAGCGCCTGACCGACTACATAGCTGGTCATGATCTTGGTCAGACTGGCAGGATCCAGTTTCTCATCAGCATTACCTTCCGCCAGAACCTTACCGCTGGCGTAATCCATTAGGATCCACGCGCGCGCGTCGACGCTCGGCGGGGCCGTTGGTTGCTCCGCCGCCTGTACGCTCGGCGCCAAAAGGATTAAGAGTGCAGAACCTGCAGCAAAGCTGCGAAGTGAAGAGAAGTATTGCGTCATAAATGCCACCCGAGTATCCATTCCAAAAAACCACGTCATACCACACCGTGTTTACACAAAACCGGCCAGGCGACCCTGGCCAACCCATGCAGAAAAGGTCTGATGGATGACGTGTAAAATAAGTGCGGTGAGTAATAACGCACTAACGAGCTTAAAGAAACCGTAAGTTGGTAAAGTTTTTAAAGTTTATGCAATAACACCGCGCTGCGCTGCTCCCGGCACGATTTTTTTAGACTTTGTTGCGTAAATATTAGGTTTACCCCACCATGTGGGCTAGTCAGATGGCATCTGCAGCCATAAAGCTGCTCAATTAATTTGCGGGGTTACTATGATTACACTGTGGGGTCGCAATAACTCGACCAACGTAAAGAAAGTATTGTGGACGCTCGAGGAACTGGAACTGCCGTATAACCAAATTCTGGCGGGCGGACAGCATGGCGGTAACCGCGATGCCGACTATCTGGCACTCAACCCGAACGGACTGGTCCCGCTACTACGTGATGATGAAACGGACGTTGTTCTGTGGGAATCCAATACCATTGTCCGCTATCTGGCAGCTCAGTACGGACAAAAGCGTTTGTGGATTGACGCCCCGGCCGCGCGCGCCGTCGGTGAAAAATGGATGGACTGGGCAAACCAGACGCTAAGTCCTGCGCATCGGGTTATCTTATTTGGCCTGGTCAGAACCCCTGCCGAGAAACGCGACATGGCGGCAATCGAGGCGGGTAGTCAGGTGTGCGATAACCTGTTTGCCATTCTGGATAACGCGCTGGCGGACCAGCCATGGTTCTCCGGGGCTGAATTTGGCACTGCCGATATCGCCGTTGCGCCGTTTATCTATAACCTGTTCAACGTTGGCCTGAGCTGGACCCCGCGCCCACATCTGGAGAATTGGTATCAGCAACTGACCGAACGTCCGGCGTTTCAAAAAGTCGTGATGATCCCGGTCAGCTAACTAAATCAGGGACTCACTTTCAGTAATTCCCCGTCGGACTCGTCGGTTAGTACGTATAAGTACCCGTCTGGTCCGACGCGCACATCACGGATCCGTTGCCCTCTTTCCTGCAACAGACGCCCCTCTTCGGTGACGGCATTCCCTTTGACGCTCAACACGATCACTTCTTTATCTTTCAACGCGCCAATGAACAACTTCTGCCGCCACTGTGGGAAGGTATCGCTATTATAAAAAGCCATTCCGCTGACCGCCGGTGACTTTTCCCAGTAAAAGATGGGTTGCTCTGTTCCAGCAACAATTGGGCCTTTTGCTTCGGGGATTTTAAGACCACTGTAGTTAACGCCCCAGGTCGCAAGCGGCCAGCCGTAGTTTTTCCCTTTCTCCGGGATATTGATTTCATCGCCCCCGCGTGGACCATGCTCATTAAGCCACAGCGTATCGCTCCAGGGATTCATCGCCATCCCTTGCGGGTTGCGGATACCATATGACCAAATCTCTGCCCGTGCTCCTGCCCGCTTCACAAACGGATTATCCGGCGGAATTTTTCCCTCATCGGTCAGTCGTACGACCTTGCCCTGCAGCTTATCCAGATCCTGTGCGGTAGAACGTTGATTATTTTCACCAAGACCAATAAACAGATAACTGTTGCCATCAAAAACCATACGTCCGCCAAAATGGTTTCCGCTGGAAAGCTTCGGCTGTTGGCGAAAAATGGTCTGGAACCCTTGCAGATGTTTAAGATCGTCGCTCAATCGTCCGTAGCCAACCGCTGTCCCGGCGTTACCTTCACCGTCAGCTTCAGCAAAACTAAGCCACACCCGGCGAGATTGTTTAAAATCCGGTGCTAATGCCACATCAAGCAATCCCCCCTGACCATTCGCCCAGACTTTGGGTACGCCGGTTAGCGGGTCGGAAAGCCCCTTTCCAGATTGCCAAAGCCGAAGCTGGCCGCCTTTGAGCGTAATGAGCATACCGCGATTGTCGGGTAAAAACGCCAGCGACCACGGATGATCGAGTTTCGTTTGCAGCACTTCCACCTCTACCGCGCCGGCATAAGAGGAAAATAGCGCGAGTGGGGCAGCACAGAGAAAGAGTCGACGCATAACACCTCCTTAATGGCTCTGCATAAAGCGTAGCCAGCAAGGGGAAGTATCCCGCCACATTTACATAATCTTAACGAAAAGGGGGAGCGCACTCCCCCTGATTCAGACGTGTTCCAGCGTTGAATAAGATTGCAAACACTGGATACTTAGCGTCAGCGTTGTCAGGCAGTTTTCCAGTTTCTCTGCGTTAACGGCGATAAAAGTTGGACAATCGTGATGTCCACTCATAAGACAAACAGCGGCGGCGGCTAACGCCCCTTCAGCACGATGAAGGGCATTCCACTCTTCCTGATCAAGATGCATACCGTGAGGCTGTGATTGCTCGTGCAATTCGCGATTCAGTGCAAAAAAATTATCACGCAGACGATCGCTCTCGCTGACTGACATGTAGCCTTTCGCTTTTCTCAACAGCAGATAAGCGGCAAGTTCGACACGGGCGTTTATCAATTTGTTGAGAAGATCGGTTCTCAGTCTGTCAACAACCATACTTTGTTCCTCCTCTTTCCAACTATGGTGCAACTTAATAGTATGGTCATTTTTTGAACAAAGTCGTGTCCAGGATCAATCCATCACCGAAAATTAACACAATTTACAAATAATCTTTAATTCCACGCCGGGCGTGGCGACTGATGGTATGAGATTGCGATACAATTTTTATTCAGAACTCTGTAGAATCCGTGCCCTGAATATTCCAATAACTGAACAATTTTTACGCTATGAGCAATGTAACCCACCAGCCGAAAATCGGCTTTGTCTCCCTCGGCTGCCCGAAAAACCTCGTCGATTCTGAACGCATCCTGACCGAACTTCGTACCGAAGGCTATGACGTTGTGCCAAGCTACGACGACGCGGATATGGTTATCGTTAACACCTGTGGCTTTATCGACAGCGCGGTTCAGGAGTCGCTGGAAGCAATCGGCGAAGCGCTGAACGAAAACGGCAAGGTGATCGTCACCGGCTGTCTGGGCGCGAAAGTCGATCAGATCCGTGAAGTCCACCCGAAGGTGCTGGAAATCACCGGGCCGCATAGCTACGAACAGGTTCTGGAGCACGTTCACCACTATGTGCCCAAACCAAAGCACAACCCGTTCCTGAGCCTGGTTCCTGAACAGGGCGTCAAGCTCACTCCGCGTCATTATGCCTATCTGAAAATTTCTGAAGGCTGCAACCACCGCTGCACGTTCTGCATTATTCCGTCAATGCGTGGCGATCTGGTGAGCCGTCCGATTGGCGATGTCCTCAGCGAAGCCAAACGTCTGGTGGATGCGGGCGTGAAAGAGATACTGGTCATTTCTCAGGATACCTCCGCGTACGGCGTGGATGTGAAGCATCGCACCGGTTTCCATAACGGCGAGCCGGTCAAAACCAGCATGGTTGATCTGTGCGAGCAGTTATCAAAACTGGGGATCTGGACTCGTCTGCATTACGTCTACCCCTACCCGCACGTTGATGACGTGATCCCACTGATGGCGGAAGGGAAAATCCTGCCGTATCTGGACATCCCGCTGCAGCATGCCAGCCCGCGTATTCTTAAGCTGATGAAACGCCCAGGCTCCGTGGACAGACAACTGGCACGCATCAAGCAGTGGCGTGAAATCTGCCCTGAACTGACGCTGCGCTCAACCTTCATTGTCGGTTTCCCAGGTGAAACGGAAGAAGACTTCCAGATGCTGCTCGACTTCCTGAAGGAAGCGCGTCTGGACCGCGTGGGCTGCTTTAAATACAGCCCGGTAGAAGGCGCTGGCGCCAATGACCTGCCGGACCAAATCCCGGAAGAGGTGAAAGAGGAACGCTGGAACCGCTTTATGCAATTGCAACAGCAAATCTCCGCTGAACGTTTGCAGGAAAAAGTGGGCCGCGAAATTCTGGTTATCGTTGATGAAGTTGACGAAGAAGGCGCGATTGGACGCAGCATGGCTGACGCCCCGGAAATCGACGGCGCGGTATACCTGAATGGCGAAACCAAGGTGAAACCTGGCGATATCATCCGCGTGAAGGTCGAAAACGCTGATGAATACGATCTGTGGGGCACCCGCGTTTAAATAAGCGCAACCCAACTGTAGGCCGGATAAGCGTTACGTCTTATCCGGCCCTGTGATTTATCCTTTAATTTTCGGGTCCAGCGCGTCGCGCAGACCATCTCCGAGTAAGTTAAACGCCAGCACCGTCAGGAATATCGCCACCGCCGGGAAAATCGCCACGTGCGGCGCGATCACCATATCAGCGCGGGCTTCATTGAGCATTGCCCCCCACTCCGGGGTCGGCGGCTGCGCACCCAATCCCAGAAATGACAGGCTCGCGGCAGAGATAATCGACGTGCCAATTCGCATGGTAAAAAAGACCACGATCGATGAAACCGTACCCGGCAGGATATGGTTGAAGATGATGGTCGCATCGCTGGCGCCGATACTGCGCGCGGATTCAATAAAGGTCTGCTGCTTTAGCACCAGCGTATTTGCGCGCACCAGCCGCGCGAAGGCCGGAATGGAGAAAATGGCCACGGCAATAATCACGTTTGCAATGCCGCTACCCAACACGGCGACCACGGCTATCGCCAGCAAAATACCCGGAAAGGCGAACAGCACATCGCAGATACGCATAATCAGTCGATCCCACCAGCCTTCGTAGTATCCCGCCAGCAGACCCAACACGGTGCCAATCGCCGCGCCAATAAATACGGCAAAGACCCCCGCCGCCAGCGAGATTTGCGCCCCCACCAGCACGCGGCTAAAAATATCCCGCCCCAGCGAGTCAACGCCGAACCAGTGCAGCATCGACGGTCCGTCATTCAGACGGTCATAATCGAAGTAATTCTCGGCATCAAATGGCGTTAACCAGCGAGCAAAAATCGCCACCATTATCAGCAGCACGACAAATAACCCCGCTAACATCGCCATGCGCTGGCGACGGAAACGACGCCAGAATTCATGCCACGGCGTGCGTATCTGCTCAGGCTTAACAAGGGGCATCGCATTTAAAATCGCCTGTCGGCGCCAGTTAAAAAATCGCATCCTTACTTGTACCTGATAGCCGGATTAATGGCGGCATAGAGCACATCCACCACTAAGTTAATAAGAATAAACTCCAGAGAAAACAACAGCACCTCGGCCTGAATCACCGGGTAGTCGCGCATTTCGACTGAGTCCACCAACAGCCGCCCAAGCCCTGGCCAGTTAAACACCTTCTCAACGACAATTGAGCCGCCAAGCAAAAAGCCAAACTGTAGCCCCATCATGGTGACCACCGGGATCATCGCATTACGCAAACCATGTTTTAACACCACCCAGGTTTCACTCACCCCTTTGGCCCGCGCGGTACGCATATAGTCTTCACTGAGCACATCGACAAACGAAGCGCGGGTAAACCGGGCTAACACCGCAGCCACCGCCGCACCCAGGGTAATAGACGGGAGGATATAGTGCCGCCAGGTATCAGCGCCAACGGTGGGCAACCAGCCAAGCTCAACGGAGAATATCTGCATGAGCAGCATGCCGAGCGCAAACGCCGGGAAAGAGATCCCGGTGACGGCGAGCGTCATACTCAATCTGTCCGGCCAACGATTGCGCCATACAGCAGCAATAATCCCTGCCGTCATGCCGAATAACACCGCCCACGCCATGCTGGCAATGGTCAGCCATAGCGATGGCATAAAACGACTGGCTATCTCTTCGGAGACCGGGCGACGAGAAACCATTGAGGTTCCAAAATCGCCTTGCAACACGTTAGTAATGTAATGCCAGAACTGAATATGCAGCGGCTGGTCCAGACCCAACTGCTGACGCACCAGTTCGATAACCTCAGCGTCAGCCTCCGGTCCGGCAATCAGCCGGGCCGGATCGCCGGGTAGCAGGTGAACAAATAAAAATACCAGCACCGCTACAATCAACAGAGTTGGAATCAACCCCAGCAGGCGCTTGAAAACATAGTTAAGCATCACACTCCCTTCGCCGGCCCCTGCGTGGCGGGGCCGGATGAATAGCTTATTTTAAATCCGCATCATCAAAGCTAAATCCGGTATCCGGCATGATCCAGAACCCGGTCAATCTGGTGTTGTGCGCCGAAATCAGTTGTTCCACTACCAGTGGGATCCACGGCGACTCTTTCCAGATAATATCCTGCGCATCCTTGTACAGCTTCGCTTTCTGGGCCGGATCGTTGGTTTGCAACGCTGCTGCTAAATCACTGTCCACCTGCTTATTGCTGTAGAACGCCGTATTAAACAGCGTTGGCGGCCAGTTTTGAGATGCAAACAGCGGTGACAGCGCCCAGTCTGCTTCACCCGTAGAGGCAGACCAGCCGGTGTAGAACATGCGTACCCCGCTCTCTTTCTGCGCTTTACCTTCGACTTGCGCCGCGCGCTGACCGGCATCCATCGCCGTCACCTGAGCCTTAACGCCCACCTGCGCCAGTTGCTGCTGGGTAAATTGCAGCACTTTCTGCGCGGTACTATGGTTATGAGAAGACCATAGCGTGGTGGTAAAACCGTTCGGATAACCCGCTTCTTTCAGCAGTTCGCGCGCTTTTGCCGGGTCGTATGGCCATGGCGTATAGCTTTGCGCATAGGCGATCGACGGAGGGAGAACGCCGGTTGCTGGCGTCGCGTAACCGGCAAACGCCACTTTCACCAGCGCCTGACGGTTGATGGCATAATTCAGCGCTTCACGCACCTTCGGGTTATCGAACGGTTTTTGCGTGACGTTCATGCTGATGTAACGCTGCATAATAGACGGACTGGCCACCAGTTCCAGGTTTTTATTCTTCGCCAGTAGCGCCGCCTGCTCGTAAGGGATCGGGAAGGCAAACTGCGCTTCCCCGGTCTGCAGCATTGCCGCACGCGTGTTGTTGTCGGTCACCGGACGCCAGGTAATCGTATCCAGCTTTGGCAGCCCTTGCTGCCAGTAACCCGCGAACTTCTTAACCTTTACAAAATCCGTCTGATTCCAGGTCTCAAGCTGATACGGCCCGGTCCCCACGGGATGAAAACCGATCTCCTTGCCGTATTTCTCCAGCGCGGCGGGAGAGATCATCGCCGTAGCCGGGTGCGCCAGAATATTGATAAATGCAGAGAACGGCTGCTTCAGCGTTATCTTCACCGTCGACGGATCGACGACCTCGGTTTTATCGATATTCTTATACAGGTTGTAGCGTTTCAGATGGTTTTCCGGGTTGCTGGCCCGGTCGAGGTTAGCTTTAACCGCATCGGCGTTGAAGTCGGTGCCGTCCTGAAACTTCACACCCTGTCGCAGCTTAAGGGTATAAGTCAGGCCATCATCAGAAACCGTATAACTCTCCGCCAGCACATTTTTCAGCTTCATCTCTTTATCAAGGCCAAACAGCCCCTGGTAAAACGACTTCGCTACCGCCTGCGACAACGTGTCGTTTGCGTCGTAGGGATCGAGGGTGGTGAAATTGGATCCTACCGCCACTACTACATCTTTGGCGGCCCAGCCAGGTGTGGCGGCCAGCGCAGAGGCCACTCCCACAGCAACCAGCCATTTTCGAGCAACAATTTTTGTCATGTTATTCTCCTTAAACCCTGCCTGCCTGTTATAAACGCGAAAGCGCATTTTCTGGTTGCCCACGCGCAACATAATGCCCCGGGCCAACTTGCTGGAGTGAAACGGGGGAAATCTCTTCACCGCGTTTGCGGATATTACTGGGGATATCATCCGACAACAGCACGCGCTGGGGCCGGTGATGTGAGG
Organism: Citrobacter sp. Cb023; assembly: GCF_030336805.1. NCBI lineage: Bacteria > Pseudomonadati > Pseudomonadota > Gammaproteobacteria > Enterobacterales > Enterobacteriaceae > Citrobacter > Citrobacter sp. Cb023. Next base: position 559,866 of record NZ_JAOWCV010000038.1, read on the forward strand.
GATCGGCGACCGGGACTGCCGCCATCAGTTTGCGGGTGTACGGATGCTGCGGATTTTCAAACACCGCGCGTCGGGTGCCGATCTCGACGATTTGCCCAAGGTACATCACCGCCACCCGATGACTGATCCGCTCCACCACCGCCATATCGTGGGAAATAAACAGGTACGCAATCCCCATTTCTCGTTGGAGGTCGAGCAACAGGTTGATAATTTGCCCGCGAATTGAGACATCCAGCGCCGAGACTGACTCATCGGCAATAATCACCTTGGGATTGAGCGCCAGCGCCCGGGCAATACAGATCCGCTGACGCTGCCCACCGGAAAACTCATGCGGATAGCGCCAGGCATGCTCAGGGAGCAATCCTACGCGTTCCAGCAGCCATGCAACCCGTTTTGCCGCCGCATCGCCTTGCAGTAGCCCATGCACCCGCAGCGGTTCTAAAATGGAATATCCCACGGTCTGACGCGGATCGAGCGAAGCATAGGGGTCCTGGAAGATAAATTGAATATCCCGACGCAGCGGCTGTAGCTTACTGGCGGCCAGGGTATCGATACGCTGTCCGTTGAAAACAATCTCCCCGCGTTGAGACTCGACCAGACGTAGCAGCGCCCGACCGGTGGTGGATTTCCCGCAGCCTGACTCCCCCACCAGCGAGAGCGTCTCTCCGGGCCACAGGTCAAAGCTGACGTTTTCCACCGCATGCACCTCGCGGGTCACCCGATTAAGAATGCCGCTGCGCAGCGGAAAACGCGTCACCAGATTACGTACCTGCAAAATAGGCTCGCCTTCAACCACGGTATCCTGTTCAGTCTGTGGTTCTACATGGCTGGGATCGTGTAATGAAATGAGTGGAAACCGGCGCGGGTACGCTTGTCCGGTCATCGCCCCAAGCTGCGGCACGGCTGCCAGCAGCGCTTTGGTGTAAGGATGCTGGGGAGCGTGAAAAATCTGCTCAACGCTGCCGGTTTCTACCGCCTCGCCCTGATACATCACCAGCACGCGATCGGCAATATCCGCCACGACGCCCATATCGTGGGTAATAAAGATCACTCCCATCGACATATCCTGCTGCAGCACTTTTATCAGTTGCAGGATCTGTGCCTGAATAGTGACATCCAGCGCGGTGGTCGGTTCATCGGCAATTAAAACCGCAGGGCGACACGATAGCGCCATGGCGATCATTACCCGCTGGCGCATGCCGCCAGAAAGCTGGTGCGGATAGCGCGATAAAATAGCCTTCGCCTCAGGAATACGCACCTGGTCGAGCATCCGTTTCGCTTCCACCATCGCCTCTTCGTGGCTGGCCCCCTGATGCAAACGGATTGACTCAGCAATCTGCTCACCCACGGTAAATACCGGATTAAGCGATGTCATGGGCTCCTGGAAGATCATGGCGATATCCGCGCCACGCACGTGACGCATCCGCGACGCGCTCTGTTCACCCAGCTCAATAACCTGTCGGTTACGGCGTCGAAGGAGCATTTCATCGCAGCTCACCTCGCCGCCTGACTGTTCAATCAAACGCATCAGCGACAAGGCTGTTACCGACTTTCCTGAACCGGATTCGCCCACTATCGCCAGCGTTTCACCACGCTTCAGGCGAAATGACAGATTACGCACCGCACTGATGCGCTGTTGCTCCTGCTCAAAGGCAATGTTCAGGTTGCTGACTGCCAGCACGTCGCTGGCGTCAAGCTCATCACTGTGTGGCAACGGTATCTCCTTTTTCCCGATAAATACCGGTGGTTGGCGTATCGCCTGCATATCCCCAGGCACGGTACATGCCTTCGCTGTTAAACGGCAAGGCGACGTTGCCCTCGTGATCGACGGCAATTAAACCGCCGCTACCGCCGAGCGCCGGTAATTTTTCCATTACTACGCGTTCGCACGCCTCCGATAAACTCAGGCCGCCATAGTCCATCAACGCCGCAATGTCATAGGCCGCCAGCGCACGAATAAAGACTTCACCGGTTCCGGTGCAGGAAACGGCCACACTTGCGTTATTGGCATAGCAGCCAGCGCCGACCAGCGGACTGTCACCTACCCGCCCCGGTAATTTGTTGGTCATCCCGCCGGTCGATGTTGCCGCCGCCAGATTGCCAAACATATCCAGCGCGACCGCACCCACAGTACCCATTTTGTTGTTTTCATCCAGCGGGGTCGCGCTATGATCCAGCACCGTTTCACCCGCCGATTGCGCTGCCAGCAGTTGAGCGTAGCGTTCTGGCGTCGAGAAAATATCCGCCGAAACGCGCTCCATACCCTGCGCAATGGCAAAGTTTTCAGCCCCTTCACCTATCATCATGACGTGGGGGCTGTGCTCCATCACCAGGCGAGCCGCGAGAATTGGATTGCGCAGATGGCTAACCCCGGCGACGGCTCCCGCGTTTAGCGTATTACCGTCCATCACACAGGCGTCCAGTTCATGGGTTTCATCACGGGTATACACCGCGCCAATTCCGGCATTAAACAACGGACACTCTTCCAACAAACGCACGGCTTCGGTGACCACATCCAGTGCGCTACGACCGTCTTCAAGCATCCGTTGGCCGGTTTCAACGATATCCGACAGCGCTTGTATATAACGCAATTCTTGCTCCTGGCTCAGTAACGCGCGGGTGATAGCCCCTGCGCCGCCGTGAATTGCAATGACTGCTTTACCCATTTTATTCGTCCATTAGGTGGCGGGTACCGGGGGGTTATAAATATCAGAATTTCGGTGACTTATTGATTCGATTTTTGAATATAGAAAGATGCAGACGTCATGTAAAGGTAAAGGCCTGCACCTCACACCCCGTCTCATCAGGTCATTCAGATGTGTTTAACGGAAAGGAGATCTCCCGACGTTGGTGCTAAATTATTCAAGCCGATCGGTAATCTGTTTTTTTGCATAAAACACAAAGCGTTCTACAGACGGCATACACGCTGCCCAGTTATGTTTGGTTAACCCCAGATATTCCGCACGCGCTGCTTGCAGCAAATCAGCATGCTCAGCGGGTAATTGCGGCAGAAGCCAGGATGCGGCCTCATCTTTAGCGACAATATTACCCGTAACCACGCTATACCAGATACGTGCCAGAGCAAGAATGATATTACGCTCGTCCCCCTCTAAATCAGCCGGTTTCTGCCACATCTCAAGGATATGCCGAAATGTTTGCAATACATCGCTAAACGGAATGACGTTAAATAACGTCTCAGCCGGCTCACCGAACAGCGGTACGCTGGCGCGCCGGGCCTGGGTCAGCAGAATAGAAAGATCAGCATCCACCATTGCCGGTTCAAACACGCCAGCACGAATATCATCACGCAACCATTCGCCAAACTGCATTTCTCTCGCCGGTGGGAATCGCCACGGCACGATCTGCGAGTGCAGAACCACGGTCACTTCCAGCGCACGATATGGCCCGGAGGTGCCGGGAGGCGCTGAAATGGTCAGCAAATCCTGCATCAGTTTTTTTCTTTGTCGGGCATTTATTGGTTCACGCAGGGTGACCAATAAATCAATGTCGCTTTGGGGTTTTAAGCCGCCTTCAACCGCAGAGCCATACAAATGAAGGGCAATGAGATTCCCCTCGAAAATCTGGCGGATGCACGCACTGGCTGCCTCCACCTGTCGTCGAATTGCGTCTGGAATAATATTAGCCATTTAACCCCCAGGGAAAAATGAGCGGAAATATTGAGTCTATACTGCATTCTTCTTGCAGCGCTATCCCTGGCACAAAACCTTTACCAGATCTGATTCTAAGCCTGAGGTAGCATACTGCCCGCGTCCATTTTCTGACATAATGAGCAGATTCGATTTTGCCCCGCAGGAGTCTTCTCATGGAATTTACCGCCGGACTGATGCCGCTTGAAACGGCTCTCTCTCAGATGCTTTCGCGTATTACCCCGCTCACCGCCGTCGAAACGCTGCCGATGGTTCAATGCTTTGGCCGCATTCTGGCCACCGACGTTGTCTCCCCCATTGATGTACCGGGATTCGATAACTCAGCAATGGATGGCTATGCGGTACGATTAGCCGATTTACAATCTGATCAGCCGCTTGCGGTGGCGGGTAAAGCCTTTGCCGGTCAGCCTTTCCATGGCGAGTGGCCTGCGGGAACCTGCATCCGTATTATGACCGGCGCCCCAGTGCCTGCTGGTTGTGAAGCGGTGGTGATGCAGGAGCAAACGGAACAAACTGAGGACGGGGTGCGTTTTACCGCCGAAGTCCGCCGCGGGCAAAATATTCGTCTGCGCGGTGAAGATATTGCAAACGGCGCGGTGGTGTTTCCCGCCGGGACTCGGCTGACAACCGCCGAGCTTCCCGTTCTGGCTTCGCTCGGTGTTGCCGATGCTCCCGTTGTACGCAAAGTCCGCGTGGCGCTGTTCTCTACCGGTGATGAACTGCAGTTACCAGGTCAGCCGCTGGGAGACGGGCAGATTTATGACACTAACCGTCTGACCGTTCACCTGATGCTGCAACAGTTGGGCTGCGAAGTGATCAACCTGGGGATTATTCGCGACGATCCCAACGCGCTGCGTGCCGCGTTTATCGAAGCCGACAGCCAGGCCGATGTCGTCATCAGCTCCGGCGGCGTTTCAGTAGGCGAAGCGGATTACACTAAAACTATTCTGGAAGAGCTGGGAGAAATTGCCTTCTGGAAGCTGGCCATCAAACCGGGCAAACCGTTCGCGTTTGGCAAACTGAGCAACAGCTGGTTTTGCGGTCTGCCGGGTAATCCAGTGTCTGCGGCCCTCACCTTTTATCAACTGGTACAACCGCTCCTGGCGAAACTCAGTGGCAACACCGCCTGTGGACTGCCGCCTCGCCAGCGCGTGCGCACCGCCTCACGCCTGAAGAAAACACCTGGCCGTCTGGATTTTCAGCGCGGCGTATTGCAGCGTACCGCTGAAGGCGAACTGGAAGTCACCACTACCGGGCACCAGGGCTCGCATATTTTTAGCTCTTTTAGCCAGGGTAACTGTTTTATCGTGCTGGAGCGCGATCGCGGTAACGTCGAAGCCGGCGAATGGGTTGAGGTCGAGCCGTTTAACGCACTGTTTGGAGGCCTGTAATGGCAGAACTCAGCGACCAAGAGATGATGCGCTATAACCGGCAAATCATTCTGCGCGGCTTCGATTTCGAAGGTCAGGAAGCGCTCAAGGAGGCGCGGGTACTGGTCGTTGGTGTGGGGGGACTGGGATGCGCAGCAACTCAGTACCTTGCAGGCGCTGGCGTCGGGCATTTAACCTTGCTCGACTTTGACACGGTCTCCGTGTCGAACCTCCAGCGCCAGACGCTGCACAGCGATGCGACCGTTGGACAGCCAAAAGTGCTATCCGCCCGCGACGCACTGGCGCGGATTAACCCTTATATCGCCATTACGCCGGTGAATGCGCTGCTGGACGAGAGCGAGATTCACACGCTTATTACCGAACACGATTTGGTGCTGGACTGTACGGATAATGTCAGCATCCGCAATCAGTTGAATGCCGGATGCTTCGCCGCCATGATTCCACTGGTTTCCGGTGCGGCAATTCGCATGGAAGGACAAATTACCGTATTTACCTACCAGGAAGGAGAGCCCTGCTACCGTTGCCTGAGCCGTCTGTTCGGTGAAAACGCCCTGACCTGCGTAGAGGCCGGAGTGATGGCCCCGCTGATCGGCGTGATCGGCTCGTTACAGGCGATGGAAGCCATTAAGCTACTGGCTAACTACGGTAAACCGGCTTCAGGAAAAATCGTCATGTACGACGCCATGACCTGCCAGTTTCGCGAAATGAAGCTGATGCGCAATCCCACCTGTGAGGTCTGCGGGAGTTAGCAGAGAAATCGTCGGCACCGCACTATTGCCAGAGGGCGATGCTAACGCCTCCAATCAGGCCTACAATAGCGCATTGTGTAGGCCGGATAAGGTGTCAGCCGCCATCCGGCAAAACAGACTTACAGAGAAGTGCGTCCAAATGCGCTCTGCCAGTCGTGTTCGAACTTCGCTACGGCAGCATCAACGGCCGGAGAGCTAATCATCTGCTGAGCGACATCCAGCGGCAGCGTGATGGACTCGCAGCCTGCCAGCAGGCAATCCAGCGCCTGACGCGGCGTTTTAAAACTGGCGGCCAGTACTTTGGCGTGCGGGGCATGCATTTTCAGTAAGGTCTGCAGATCGGTCACCGTCTGAATGCCGTCCCCCCCCTGCGCATCCACACGGTTAACGTATGGCGCAACGTATTCGGCCCCCGCAAGCGCAGCTAATAGCCCTTGAGCAGCGCCGTATACCGCGGTACCCAACGTCGGGATCCCTTCTTCTTTCAGCAATTTAATGGCCGTCAGACCTTCTGCCGTGACCGGCACTTTGACCACGATATCCGCAATGATTGCCCGCAGCTTACGCGCATCGCTGACCATGCCTTCGGCGGTGGTCGCCATTACCTGAGCAAACAGGCGTCCTTGCCCTCCCATCGCTTCCTGCAGTTGCGGCAGTAACACGTCCAGCGTCTGCTTACCTGCCGCCACAATGCTTGGGTTAGTGGTCACCCCTGCCAGCGGAAAAACCCGCGCCAGAGCTTTTACCGCGTCAACGTCAGACGTATCTAAATAGAGTTCCATAACCTTTCCTCAAACGAATAATTAGCATGAATAAAAGGTAGCACGGCGAAACCTCACGGTTAGTTGACGTACGTCAATATAACTTTCATTCGAAAGTAATTTAATCTTTATACGAAAGACGAGAGGCCGCTTATGATTTTCAATATCCAGCGCTATTCCACACATGATGGTCCCGGTATCCGTACTGTGGTGTTCCTTAAGGGATGCTCCCTGGGCTGTCGGTGGTGCCAGAATCCGGAAAGCCGCGCCCGCACGCAGGATCTGCTCTATGACGCGCGTTTGTGCCTCGACGGTTGCGATCTCTGTGCTCAGGCCGCACCGAAGGTGATTGAACGCGCGCTGAGCGGATTGCTGATTCATCGCGAAAAACTGACCGATGATGCGCTCACGGCGCTGACCCACTGCTGTCCAACCCAGGCGCTGACCGTCTGCGGAGAGGAAAAAAGCGTGGACGACATCATGGCGACCGTAGTGCGTGATAAACCGTTTTACGATCGCAACGGCGGGGGTCTCACCCTGTCTGGCGGTGAACCCTTTATGCAGCCAGAACTGGCGGCAGCGCTGCTCAAAGCCAGCCACGATGCAGGTATTCATACAGCGGTTGAAACCTGTCTGCATGTCCCGTGGAAGTATATTGAACCGTCATTACCTGACGTCGACCTGTTCCTGGCCGATTTAAAACATGTCGCCGACGCGCCGTTTAAACAGTGGACCGATGGCAGTGCCTCTCGCGTACTGGAAAATCTGAAAAAACTGGCCGCCGCCGGTAAAAAAATGGTTATCCGCGTCCCCCTGATTCAGGGGTTCAACGCTGACGAAGCCGCTATTCAGGCCATTACCGATTTTGCTGCCGACGAGCTTCACGTCGATGAGATCCATTTTTTGCCCTACCACACGTTGGGCATCAACAAATACCACTTACTCAGTCAACCCTACAACGCACCGGATAAACCGCTTGATGCGCCTGCACTGCTCGAATTTGCCCAGCAGTACGCCAGCCTGAAAGGTTTAACCGCGACCCTACGAGGATAATCGCCATGACCACTCTGAAACTGGACACACTCAGCGACCGTATCAAAGCGCATAAAACGGCCCTGATCCACATCGTGAAGCCGCCGGTTTGTACCGAGCGCGCCCAGCACTATACCGAGATGTATCAACAGCATCTGGATAAACCTATCCCGGTTCGCCGCGCGCTGGCGCTGGCCCATCATCTGGCGGAACGCACCATCTGGATCAATCATGACGAACTGATCATTGGTAACCAGGCAAGCGAAGTGCGTGCCGCGCCAATCTTCCCGGAATACACCGTGTCGTGGATTGAAAAAGAGATCGATGACCTCGCCGACAGGCCGGGCGCGGGCTTTGCGGTAAGCGAAGAGAACAAACGCGTATTGCACGAGGTGTGTCCATGGTGGCGTGGTCAGACCGTGCAGGATCGCTGCTACGGGATGTTTACTGACGAGCAGAAAGGGCTGCTGGAAACCGGCATTATCAAAGCCGAAGGTAACATGACCTCCGGTGACGCACACCTGGCGGTAAACTTCCCGCTGCTGCTGGAAAAAGGTCTCGACGGCCTGCGCCACAAAGTTGATGAACGTCGTTCCCGCATCAATCTGACATGTCTGGAAGACCTCCATGGCGATCAGTTTCTGAAAGCGATTGATATCGTGCTGGAGGCCGTCAGTCTGCACATTGAGCGCTTTGCCACGCTGGCACGTAAAATGGCGGCCACGGAAACTCGCGCCAGTCGTCGTGATGAACTGCTGACCATGGCGGACAACTGCGATGTTATCGCCCATGAGCCGCCAAAAACGTTCTGGCAGGCGCTACAGTTGTGCTATTTCATCCAGTTGATCCTGCAAATTGAATCAAATGGTCACTCGGTGTCGTTTGGTCGCATGGATCAGTACCTCTATCCGTTCTACCGTCTTGACGTAGAACTGAACCAGAGCCTCGATCGTGAGCACGCCATTGAGCTGCTGCACAGCTGCTGGCTGAAACTGTTGGAAGTGAACAAAATCCGCTCCGGCTCCCATTCGAAAGCCTCGGCGGGTAGCCCGCTGTATCAGAACGTGACCATTGGTGGCCAAAACCTGGTCAACGGTCAGGCAATGGATGCCGTCAATCCGCTCTCCTACGCCATTCTGGAATCCTGCGGTCGCCTGCGTTCTACTCAGCCAAACCTGAGCGTGCGTTATCATGCAGGGATGAGTAATGATTTCCTGGATGCCTGTGTACAGGTGATCCGCTGCGGCTTCGGGATGCCTGCCTTTAATAACGACGAAATCGTCATACCTGAATTCATTAAGCTTGGCATTGAACCGCAGGACGCCTATGACTATGCGGCCATTGGTTGCATCGAAACCGCTGTTGGCGGCAAATGGGGCTACCGCTGTACCGGTATGAGCTTTATTAACTTTGCCCGCGTGATGCTGGCAGCGCTGGAAGGTGGTCGCGATGCCACCAGCGGTAAAGTATTTCTGCCACAGGAAAAAGCACTCTCGGCTGGTAACTTCAACAATTTCGACGAAGTGATGGACGCCTGGGATGCGCAGATTCGCTACTACACGCGTAAATCTATCGAAATTGAGTATGTTGTCGACACCATGCTGGAAGAGAACGTACACGATATTCTGTGCTCTGCGCTGGTAGATGACTGTATTGAACGCGCGAAAAGCATTAAGCAAGGCGGTGCGAAATACGACTGGGTATCGGGTTTGCAGGTGGGTATTGCCAACCTCGGCAACAGCCTGGCTGCGGTGAAGAAACTGGTCTTTGAACAAGGCGCTATCGGTCAGCAACAGCTGGCTGCCGCGCTGGCCGACGATTTTGACGGTCTGACCCACGAACAATTACGCCAGCGGCTGATCAACGGAGCACCGAAATACGGCAACGATGACGATAGCGTTGATACGCTGCTGGCCCGCGCTTATCAGACCTATATCAATGAGTTGAAACAGTATCATAATCCGCGTTACGGACGTGGCCCGGTTGGCGGCAATTACTACGCGGGTACCTCATCGATCTCCGCAAACGTACCGTTTGGCGCGGCAACGATGGCCACACCGGATGGTCGTAAGGCGCACACTCCGCTGGCAGAAGGCGCAAGCCCGGCTTCCGGAACGGACCATCTCGGCCCAACAGCGGTAATTGGCTCGGTGGGTAAACTGCCGACCGGTTCAATCCTCGGCGGCGTGTTGTTAAACCAGAAGCTGAACCCGGCCACGCTGGAGAATGAATCCGATAAGCAAAAGCTGATGATCCTGCTGCGTACCTTCTTTGAAGAGCACAAAGGCTGGCATATTCAGTACAACATTGTCTCCCGTGAAACGCTGCTGGAAGCCAAAAAGCACCCGGATCAGTATCGTGACCTGGTGGTCCGTGTAGCAGGTTATTCGGCCTTCTTCACCGCGCTGTCTCCAGATGCTCAGGACGATATCATCGCACGTACTGAACATATGCTGTAATCCCCCTTACCCGGCGGCATTTCGCTTGCCGGGTATTCTTCTTTCGAATGAAATAAATTTGTGCTTTAGCTCACATTGTTATTAAAATGTTTCTGGTCGCAGTTATGAGCCAGGAGCAAGTATGACCATCAAAGTTATCGTCACTGATATGGACGGAACTTTTCTCGACGACGCCAAAAAATACGATCATGCACGTTTTATGGCGCAGTATCAGGAACTAAAAAAACGGAATATTGAATTTGTCGTGGCCAGCGGCAATCAGTATTACCAACTGATCTCCTTTTTCCCGGAACTCAAAGATGAGATCTCTTTTGTTGCCGAGAACGGGGCGTTAGTCTTTGAACATGGCAAACAGCTGTTTCACGGTGAGCTGACCCGCCACGAATCCCGCATTGTCATTGGCGAACTGCTCAAAGATACGCATCTCAACTTTGTGGCTTGCGGTCTGCAAAGCGCCTACGTTAGCGAAAATGCCCCCGAGTCCTTTGTCGCATTGATGTCCAAACACTACCATCGCCTGAAACCCGTGAAGGATTATCAGGACATCGATGATGTGCTGTTCAAGTTCTCGCTAAATTTACCGGACCAACAAATCCCATTAGTGATCGATCACCTTCATTCTGCCCTTGACGGTATAATGAAACCCGTCACCAGCGGCTTTGGGTTTATTGACCTGATCATTCCAGGCTTGCATAAAGCCAACGGAATCAGCCGTCTGCTAAAGCGCTGGAACCTGTCCCCGCAAAATGTAGTCGCCATTGGCGATAGCGGCAACGACGCAGAAATGCTGAAAATGGCGCGCTACTCTTTCGCCATGGCCAATGCGGCAGAGAGTATCAAATCGATTGCCCGCTATCAGACCGACGACAATAACCATCAGGGCGCGCTGAACGTGATTCAGGCGGTGCTGGATAACACTTCCCCTTTTAATTGCTAATCCTGCCCAACCGGGGTATCCCCTTGCCCCGGTTTCCACGCTTTTTCATGTTTCTCACACCATCAAATTTTAAACTTGCGTTAACTAAATTTTAACTTATATTATCACCTGTAAGTTAAATAAGTTTCGAATGAAAGTTAATGCGAGGTGGATATGGCTTTTACTTTTACCAGCGACACGTTGCCCACCGATCACAAAGCGGCAATCCGGCAGATGAAAAAGCAATTGCGTGAACAGCTTGGAGATGTTCAGTTGATTTTCAATCAGTTGAGCGAGGACATTGCCAATCGCGTGGCGGAAATCAACGCCCTCAAAGCGCAAGGCTCTCCGGTATGGCCTGTGTTGTCCTATGCGGATATCAAGGCAGGTCGCGTGAGCGCTGAGCAGCGTGAAGAAATTAAGCGTCGCGGATGCGCGGTCATTAAAGGCCATTTCTCTCGCGAACAAGCCCTCGATTGGGATAGGTCAATGCTGGACTATCTGGACCGCAACCATTTTGACGACGTTTACCAAGGACCGGGTGATAATTTCTTTGGTACCCTGAGCGCATCGCGGCCTGAAATCTACCCCATCTACTGGTCCCAGGCGCAGATGCAGGCCCGTCAGAGTGAAGAAATGGCAAATGCGCAGTCATTTCTCAACCGTCTTTGGACATTTGCAGGCGAAGGTAAGCAATGGTTTAACCCGGATGTCAGCGTTATCTACCCCGACCGCATACGCCGTCGTCCACCGGGAACAACGTCCAAAGGGCTGGGCGCGCATACGGATTCCGGCGCGCTGGAACGCTGGCTTCTGCCGGCATATCAGCAGGTCTTTGCTAATGTTTTCAATGGTAAGCTGGAAGATTACGACCCGTGGCAGGCCGCGCATCGCACTGAAGTAGAAGAGTACACGGTGGATAACACCACCAAATGTTCAGTATTCCGTACCTTCCAGGGCTGGACTGCACTCTCCGATATGCTGCCAGGTCAGGGGTTGTTGCACGTGGTCCCTATCCCTGAAGCGATGGCCTGGGTACTGTTACGTCCATTGCTTGACGATGTGCCGGAAGATGAACTTTGCGGCGTTGCGCCCGGCAGAGTTCTGCCGATTTCTGCGCAATGGCATCCGCTGCTGATTGAAGCGTTAACCAGCATTCCGCAACTGGACGCCGGAGACTCCGTCTGGTGGCATTGCGATGTGATCCACTCCGTCGCGCCGGTAGAAAATCAGCAGGGTTGGGGCAACGTGATGTACATCCCTGCCGCACCGATGTGCGAAAAGAATCTGGCCTACGCCCATAAAGTGAAGGCCGCGCTGGAAAAAGGCGTATCGCCAGGTGATTTCCCACGCGAGGATTATGAAACTCACTGGGAAGGACGCTTCACGCTGGATGATTTGAATATCCATGGCAAGCGTGCGCTGGGGATTATTTAATCTGTAACTTACACAAGTTTCCCTAAGTATTTCGCGTTACAGGAAGGCGGCCAGCCTGTAAATCCCCGCAAGCTTACACAAGTAAGTGACCGGGGTGTACAGGTGCAGCCAACACACCTGTAACACGAAAGACGACGGGAAAATTATTCGACGCCCTTGCTACGCAGGTAATCTTCGTAGTTACCGGTGAAGTCGATTACGCGTTCCGGCGTAATTTCAATCACGCGGGTTGCCAATGAACTGACGAACTCACGGTCGTGAGAAACGAAGATCAGCGTGCCCTGGTACATTTCCAGCGCCATATTCAGCGACTCGATAGATTCCATATCCAGGTGGTTGGTCGGTTCATCCATTACCAGGATATTCGGCTTCTGCATCATCAGCTTACCGAACAGCATGCGTCCTTTTTCACCACCGGACAACACTTTAGCAGGTTTCTTGATATCGTCCTGGCTGAACAGCAAGCGACCAAGGAAGCTACGTACTACCTGCTCATCATCGCCTTCCTGTTTCCACTGACTCATCCACTCGAAGACCGTCAGATCGTTTTCGAATTCGTACTCGTGATCCTGCGCGTAGTAACCAACCTGGGCGTTTTCAGACCATTTCACGGTACCGTTATCCGGCTGTAATTCGCCGACCAGCGTTTTCAGCATGGTTGATTTACCCACGCCGTTGGCACCCAGAATGGCAATTTTCTCACCGACTTCCAGCAGCAGGTTAAAGTTTTTAAACAACGGACCTTCATCAAAACCTTTCGTCAGCGCTTCCACTTCAAGCGCGTTACGGAACAGTTTCTTATCCTGTTCGAAGCGGATGAACGGATTCTGACGGCTGGACGCCTTCACTTCGTCAAGCTTGATCTTATCAATCTGACGCGCACGAGAAGTCGCCTGACGAGATTTAGATGCGTTGGCGCTAAAGCGGCTGACGAAGGATTGCAGATCGGCAATCTGCGCTTTCTTCTTGGCGTTATCGGCCAGCAGACGTTCACGCGCCTGGGTTGCCGCCGTCATATATTCGTCGTAGTTACCCGGATAAACACGCAGTTCGCCGTAGTCCAGATCAGCCATGTGCGTACAGACCATGTTCAGGAAGTGACGGTCGTGCGAAATGATGATCATGGTGCTGTCACGCTCGTTCAGCGTCTGCTCCAGCCAGCGGATGGTGTCGATATCCAGGTTGTTCGTTGGTTCGTCGAGCAGCAGAATGTCCGGGTTAGAGAACAGCGCCTGTGCCAGAAGCACACGCAGCTTCCAGCCGGGGGCGACTTCGCTCATCGGGCCATAATGCTGTTCTACCGGAATACCTACGCCCAGCAGCAGTTCACCCGCACGCGCTTCCGCAGAGTAGCCGTCCATTTCGCCATACTGAACTTCAAGGTCAGCAACTTTATAGCCGTCTTCTTCGCTCATTTCGGCCAGGGCGTAAATGCGATCGCGCTCCTGCTTTACTTCCCACAGTTCACCATGACCCATGATCACGGTGTCAAGCACGGTGAACTCTTCAAAGGCGAACTGATCCTGACGCAGCTTACCAATACGCTCGTTCGGATCGAGGGAAACGTTGCCCAGCGTCGGTTCGAGGTCGCCGCCGAGAATTTTCATAAAAGTGGATTTACCGCTACCGTTCGCGCCAATCAGGCCGTAACGGTTGCCGCCGCCAAATTTGACGGAAATATTTTCAAACAGCGGCTTACTGCCGAACTGCATGGTGACGTTGCTGGAAACTAACACTGGCGTATCCTGAAAGAGAAAGAAATATGTGACGAACCGCTTATTATGCCATAAGTCTGCAATAAGATCGCGCCTTGATGCTGAAGGGATAAAGTGAAAGCAAAAGGAAAAAAATGTGATTTAGTACACATCCGAATTCCTTGTTGCTCAGATTGCACATATAATGCGTGCCCAACACTACATAAATCTCAACCCACTAGCCTGCCTGGCACTGAATCTCGCATACATGAACATGAATATGAAATTAACAACGCTTTTCGCGGCGGCACTCGCAATAGTTGGTTTTTGTAACACCGCTTCTGCCGTCACGTACCCGCTGCCTACCGATGGCAGCCGTTTGATCGGCCAAAACCAGGTCATCACTATTCCTGAAGGCAACACCCAACCGCTGGAGTATTTTGCGGCGGAGTATCAGATGGGTCTGTCTAATATGCTGGAAGCCAACCCGGGCGTGGATACCTTCCTGCCGAAGGGCGGCACAGTCCTGAACATACCTCAGCAATTGATCCTGCCGGATACCGTGCATGAAGGTATTGTTATTAACAGCGCTGAAATGCGTCTGTACTACTACCCGAAAGGCACCAACACCGTTATTGTTCTGCCGATCGGTATTGGTCAGTTGGGCAAAGACACGCCAATCAACTGGACCACCAAAGTAGAACGTAAAAAAGCGGGCCCAACCTGGACGCCAACGGCAAAAATGCATGCGGAATACCGCGCTGCGGGCGAACCGCTGCCAGCCGTTGTTCCGGCAGGTCCGGATAACCCGATGGGCCTGTACGCGCTGTATATCGGTCGCCTGTACGCCATCCACGGCACCAATGCTAACTTCGGCGTCGGCTTACGCGTCAGCCACGGTTGCGTGCGTCTGCGTAACGACGACATCAAATTCCTGTTTGAAAATGTGCCGGTCGGCACCCGCGTACAGTTTATCGATGAGCCGGTAAAAGCCACGACTGAACCAGACGGCAGCCGTTACATTGAGGTACACAACCCACTGTCTACCACTGAAGCACAGTTCGAAGGCGGGGAAATCGTACCGATTACGCTGAACAAGAGCATTACCAGCATCACCGGTCAGTCTGACGTCGATCAGGCCGTCGTTGAGCAGGCGGTACAGAACCGTTCAGGTATGCCGGTTCGTCTGAACTAAGCATCAAAACTGTCCCTTCGCCTTATCGGGCCTACTTAACCTGTAGGCCCGATAAGCGCCAGCCCCATCGGGCACAATCCTCACATCACCTGCAATAAACCATACCCTACCAGCGCCGCCCATATCAGCATCGGCACCGAATACCAATGAAAACGCCACCAGATCCGTCGATCGTTTGCCATCCGTAAAGCAATAAGATTCGCCAGCGATCCCGGCAACAACCCAAAACCGCCCACATTGACCGCCCAGGCCAGCAGCAGCGTTGGCGGGACGTAGTTCAGCAGCAAAATCGTGCTGGGAACATTACTGATAAACTGCGACAGGCCAATGGCCGTCAACCAAAGCCCCGGCGCTGAAAGCGTGCCAATCTGGTGGGTAATCTCCTGCAAGGCCGGGAGTTGCGTCAGCAAGTGCACATCAATGAACATCGCCATAAACACCAACAGCAGTGTCCAATCCACGCTGAGGATCACGCGGCGAGCCAGCACCATGAATCCTGCCGCAACGATCGCCAGGCCCCACAGCTCTTGTTTTAACTCCAGTGCCGCCAGGAAAATGATATACAGCCCCAGACAGCTCCACACCAGGCGCGGTTGCCAGTCAGGCGCGCGCGTACCGGTATGATAATGCAAAGCTTTATGCGGGAAACTGAACCAGCACAGCACCACCAGCGTCAGCATCATGGTCCCCGCAAGCGGCGCCATCTGCCAGGTAAACGCGGTAAACGATAAGCCGGAGCGTCCCCACATCAGAATGTTTTGCGGATTACCTATTGGCGTAAGCAACGATCCGGCGTTTACCGCCAGCGCCTCAAAGATAATCAGGCGATTTACAGGAATGGCACACAATTTTTTCAGGGTGACCGTCAGCGGAACAACAATAAACAGCGCAACATCGTTGGTCAGAAACGTCGACAGCAGCGCCGCCGCCAGCACCATAAATATCGCCAATTGACGTTCGGTGTTAAAGCGCCGGGTCATCTTGCGCCCTAACACATCGAAGTAACCGCTTAGCTCCACGCCTTTGGTCAGTAACATCAGGCCGCTAAGCGTAATAATCGTGTGCCAGTCTATCGCCCCCGGCCACGACCGTGGCGTAAATGGCACGAACAGGCTCAGTACAACCCCGACGATGATTAACAGCTGAAAAAAGCGATCGCGCTGTAAGGCGCGTAGTAAAGGAAAACTCATTCAGAGCCAGCACCTTGCTGTTGCGTAAACCGGCTAAAAGCCTCCAGCGTTTCCTTACTGACGTGATGCTCCATTCCCTCCGCGTCGCGACGGGCAATTTCCGGGCTGATACCTAACATCAGCAGGAAATTCTCCACAATCTGGTGACGCTCCCGACTCTCCTGAGCCAGTCGTTCACCTTCTGCGGTTAAAAACACGCCCCGCCAGGGGATCATTTCAATCAACCCAACTGAAGCAAGACGCTTAAGCATTTTAGCAACCGTCGGCTGGGAAACCCCAAGCCGTGCGGCCATATCGACCTGGCGCGCTTCACCCACCTCAATAATGAGATCGGAAATCAGCTCTACGTAGTCATCAATCAGCTCACGGCGATGTGCCTCCCGGACCTGACGAAATCCTTCAACGTGTTCTTCGACATTCACCAATTGCGTCACTTTTTTTGTTGTTGGCATACCTGCGCGACGACTCATTCTGCTTCCTCGTTACTGTGACGCGTTAACGGCATCTGATTAGAGAACGCTCATTGTAAACCAGAGTTGCGTGGGCACAAAAAATTAACGTTTTAGCAATAGCTATATAATATAGCCTGTGCTATATCTGTATATAATAAAGACATCCCTCAAGGACTGATGGGATCGTGAAGTCAGGAGGTTTATATGAATGAATTTAAGAGGTGTATACGCGTGTTTAGCCACTCTCCCTTTAAAGTACGGTTAATGCTGATCTCTATGCTGTGCGACATGATTAACAGCAAACCAGAGCAGGATAAACCTGCAGATAAATAATGCGGCGTCGCGGCACGCCGCTTCATTTTCCTGCCGTCACTCGGATACGGTGATCGTTTTCGTGCCAATAACCCTTCTTTTTGTCAGTTTTGCCACGCCCCTCGCAAAACAATTTCTTAGTAGTAGTTGACCTTCTCTTGCACACACTCTATCTTTTCGCAGCCCTGCATATATTGCGGCTCGCGGATGCGGACCCTATCCCCCTTCTCGCTCTCTCAGGCAGGCAATGACCCTTAGCGCCAGGGTAAGCACATGGCGTTTTTGTAACAGTGGCATATGAATTTAACCCTCAAAGATTCAATCATTGCTCGTAGCCGGGCGATTAGTCCGTGGACTGGCCTCTATTTCTTACAGTCTCTGCTGATCAACCTTGCGCTGGGCTATCCGCTTAGCCTGCTCTATAGCGTTGCTTTCACCTGTATATTGATGCTGCTGTGGCGCAGCGCGCCGCGTGCGCAGAAAGTGTTGATTGGCATTTGCTCGCTGATAGCGGCAATGTACTTCCCGTTTGGCCAGGCTTACGGTTCGCCGAACTTCAATACCTTACTGGCGCTGCACTCAACCAATATGGAAGAGTCTACTGAAATCCTCACCATCTTCCCCTGGTACAGTTATCTGGTTGGGGTGTTTATTTTCGCCCTCGGTGTTATCGCCGTACGCCGTAAAAAAGAGGTGCAGCAGCGTAGCTGGAACAAGTTCGACAGCATTTGTTTGCTGTTCAGCGTAGTCGCGTTCTTTGTAACCCCGGTGCAAAACCTGGCCTGGGGCGGCGTGTTCAAGCTGAAAGACACCGGCTATCCGGTTTTCCGCTTTGCCAAGGACGTTATCGTTAATAACAACGAAGTGCTCGACGAACAAGAGCGTATGGCGAAGCTGGCGAGCGTGAAAGACAGCTGGACGGTAACCGCCGTGAAGCCGAAGTATCATACCTACGTGGTGGTCATCGGCGAAAGCGCCCGCCGCGATGCGTTAGGCGCTTTTGGCGGCCACTGGGATAACACCCCGTTTGCCAGTTCCGTTAACGGCTACATCTTCGCGGATTACATCGCGGCAAGCGGTTCGACACAAAAATCACTCGGCCTGACGCTAAATCGGGTGGTCGACAATAAACCCCAGTTCCAGGATAACTTTGTCACTCTGGCTAACCGCGCGGGATTCCAGACGTGGTGGTTCTCCAATCAGGGACAGATTGGTGAATACGATACAGCAATCGCCAGCATTGCGAAGCGAGCTGATGAAGTTCAGTTCCTCAAAAGCGGTGATTTCGAAGCGGATAAAAATACCCGTGACGAAGCGTTGTTGAAGATGACCGCCCAGGTGCTGGCAACCGAGCGCACTCAGCCACAGCTTATCGTGCTGCATTTAATGGGCTCGCATCCGCAGGCCTGCGACCGTACGCAGGGTAAATACGAGACTTTCGTCCAGTCGAAAGAGACATCTTGCTATCTGTACACCATGACGCAGACGGATGACCTGCTGCGCCAGCTTTACGATCAGTTACGTAACAGCGGTAACAGCTTCTCAATGGTCTATTTCTCCGATCATGGCCTCGCGTTTAAAGAGCGGGGGAAAGAGGTGCAGTACCTGGCGCATGACGATCAGTTCCAGCAGAATTTCCAGGTACCATTTATGGTGCTGTCGAGCGATGATAAAGCGCACCGGGTGATTAAAGCCCGTCGCTCCGCCAATGATTTCCTCAGCTTTTTCTCGCAGTGGACGGGGATAAGCGCGAAGGAAATCACCAACAGCTACCGCTTTATTTCTGAGAAAAAGGCTGGCCCGGTGTACATCACCAACTTCAAATTGCAGAAGGTGGACTACAACCATCTGGGTACCGACATCTTTGAGACCAAATCTCGTTAATCTCTGAATTGCACACAAAAAAAAATCCGCCCCGAGAGGCGGATTTTTTGTATCACCGAAGTGATTAGAAGCGGTAACCCACGCCAGCGATCCAGGTGCCAACGTCAACGCTACGAATACGGCTCTGCTCGTAGGAGAAGTCCAGAGCAACGTTTTCGATCGGGTTGAACTGCAGACCAGCACCGTAAGAGAAACCGTAGTCACTGGTGGTGTGGTTATCAGCCGGGGATGCTGCGTTCTGGAATTTACCGTAGCCAACCCCCACTACACCGTAGATGCTTGCCCAGTCGTTCAGACGGTAAGCCGGGCCAGCAGTGATGTCGTAGTACTGGGTTTTGTTGTAGTCGCCAGACGCATCGGTACGATCTTTTTCAGTGTAAGTGAAGGAACCGATAACACCCAGCGGGTTGCTGTCCTGCTCGTAGCGATACTTCAGGTTAAAACCGTTCATTTTGTTCGCTGCGCCCTGAGCATCGCTCTGAGCGTAACCACCGGTAACGGTAGAAGTCGCAGCTACAGCAGTACCTGCGGAGAAAGCCAGAACAGCGGCCAGTGCTGAAAGACATGCAATTTTTTTCATAACCACCTCAAATGTGCTTCAAGTAAATCCTAAGTTTTAAATATACCAAAAATTGATGGGAAACTCTTTGCGATTCGCGATGTCTAACGGGGTCTTTCATGTAACAGAACGTTTCAGAAACCCGCTATCTCTTTCAATTAACATCACTTTTCTAACCTAAAATGCCATTATTGCGCGCACAATGTGGCACATTCATCCAGAATATTCCTAATCACACAGATTATTAATCCATCACTTTCATGCCATTGTACGGAACTGAGCAATTTTTTTTTCAACGAATACTCAACCAGCGGTGCGTATTTCCATTACACTCGCTGTTTTACTTTTCTATACATCACGTCATCCGAGTCGTAGCAAATTTG
This sequence comes from Citrobacter sp. Cb023, assembly GCF_030336805.1. Classification (NCBI taxonomy): domain Bacteria; kingdom Pseudomonadati; phylum Pseudomonadota; class Gammaproteobacteria; order Enterobacterales; family Enterobacteriaceae; genus Citrobacter; species Citrobacter sp. Cb023. The sequence goes on from NZ_JAOWCV010000038.1 coordinate 579,948, forward strand.
CAACGTCGCGCAGATGAAGGCGTGTAATTATCATTTGACAGGAGAAAGGATGCCGGGGTCGTCACGTAAAGCGCCAGTCTGGTTGCCTATTTTGGTTTTGCTTATTGCTATGTCCTCCATTCAAAGCGGAGCATCTCTGGCAAAATCGCTATTCCCACTCGTCGGTGCGCCGGGCGTTACCGCATTGCGCCTTGCGCTGGGCACCCTCATCCTTATTGCCTTCTTTAAACCCTGGCGTTTGCGATTCGCCAAAGAACAACGCCTGCCGCTGCTGTTTTATGGTCTGTCTCTGGGTGGGATGAACTATCTCTTCTACCTGTCAATCCAGACCGTCCCGCTGGGAATTGCCGTAGCGCTGGAGTTCACCGGCCCGCTCGCGGTAGCGCTGTTTTCATCCCGACGTCCGGTGGATTTCATTTGGGTTGCACTGGCTGTACTCGGGCTTTGGTTCCTGCTGCCGTTAGGTCAGGACGTTTCTCACGTGGATTTAACCGGCGCTGCGCTGGCGCTGGGCGCTGGCGCCTGCTGGGCAATCTATATCCTTACCGGGCAGCGAGCCGGCGCGGAACATGGTCCGGCGACCGTTGCGGTAGGGTCATTAATTGCGGCGCTGATTTTTGTACCCATCGGCGCGCTCCAGGCCGGGGATGCCTTGTGGCACTGGTCCATTCTACCGTTAGGCCTGGCCATTGCGGTCCTCTCCACTGCGCTTCCCTACTCGCTGGAGATGATTGCGTTGACGCGGCTGCCAACACGCACTTTTGGTACTCTGATGAGTATGGAACCCGCACTGGCTGCGGTTTCAGGAATGATCTTCCTCGGTGAAACGCTGACGCTTGTCCAGACGCTCGCTCTGGGCGCCATTATTGTCGCATCAATGGGATCGACGCTCACTATTCGCAAAGAACCGCAAATTAAGCAAGTTGACGTGAATTAACCACTTAATATTCTGCATGGTTTGCATAATCATGCAGAATATCCGATTGTAAATCTGCGTGATAATTATTCTAATAAATATAATTTTCTCATCCGCATATTTCTTGAAATTTTTACATTAACATAAAAATAACACACCTCCATTAATAAACATCATATCTATATGATTTTATTAGTTATTTCATATCCACCCCTCTCTTTGCTATTAAAGTGATAGGTAACACCAGAAAAATAAATCCAAAATTCACGCTATACTTATTCCCGTTGAAGAGCTGGGACATAATTATCAAGAGGATATGAAAATATGAGTACCGCAAAACTGGTAAAAACAAAAGCATCAGCCCTCCTTTATACCCGCAACGATGTAACAGATAGCGAAAAGAAAGCGACCGTAGAGCTGCTGAATCAGCAAGTGATCCAGTTCATCGACCTGTCTTTGATCACCAAACAGGCTCACTGGAACATGCGCGGCGCGAACTTCATTGCTGTGCATGAAATGCTCGATGGCTTCCGTACTGCCCTGACCGATCACCTCGATACCATGGCTGAGCGCGCCGTACAGTTAGGCGGTGTAGCATTGGGTACCACCCAGGTTATTAACAGCAAAACGCCTCTGAAAAGCTATCCGCTGGATATCCATAGCGTACAGGACCACTTAAAAGAACTGGCCGATCGTTATGCCGTCGTCGCTAACAGCGTCCGTAAAGCCATTAGCGAAGCAAAAGACGAAGATACAGCAGATATCTTCACCGCCGCTTCACGCGACCTCGACAAATTCCTGTGGTTTATCGAAGCCAACATTGAATAACAGCAGACATAAGAATTACCTATATAACCCTCGCCCTGGCGGGGGTTTTGCACATCTATGGTGCATGACATTGATCGTCCGTCACTCCAAAGTAAATTATTTGTAATAATCACTTCACACAATCGTTAACGAAAGATTGTTTTATCAACAATTTTTACGCTAAATAGTCATACCGTTTGCACTGTGTCAGGTACGCACCAAATGAGTGCCCCAAAACAGTGCAGATTACCCACTTTGCCCTACTTATTGTGCAGAGAAACGAGACACCCTCTTGTTAAAACAATGAGTTGCAAAACTGGCACGATTTTTTCATTAAGCCATATGTTCTCGCAGGGGATCGCCCCGTGGATAAAAAAGGAAATCCTATGAAGTCTGTATTAAAAGTCTCACTGGCTGCACTTACCCTGGCTTTTGCGGTGTCCTCCCATGCCGCAGATAAGAAACTGGTTGTCGCAACCGACACCGCATTTGTACCGTTCGAATTCAAACAGGGTGACAAATACGTTGGTTTTGATGTGGATCTGTGGGCTGCCGTGGCCAAAGAACTGAAGCTGGATTATGAACTGAAACCAATGGATTTCAGCGGCATCATCCCGGCTCTGCAAACCAAGAATATCGACCTGGCGCTGGCGGGTATCACCATCACTGATGAGCGTAAAAAAGCGATCGACTTTTCTGACGGCTACTACAAAAGCGGTCTGTTAGTGATGGTCAAAGCGAATAATAACGACGTGAAAAGCGTGAAAGATCTGGATGGTAAAGTCGTCGCTGTGAAGAGCGGCACGGGTTCCGTTGATTACGCGAAAGCTAACATCAAAACCAAAGATCTGCGTCAGTTCCCGAATATCGATAACGCATATATGGAACTGGGCACCAACCGCGCAGACGCCGTGCTGCACGACACGCCAAACATTCTTTACTTCATCAAAACCGCTGGCAACGGTCAGTTCAAAGCTGTAGGCGAATCCCTGGAAGCCCAGCAGTACGGTATCGCCTTCCCGAAAGGCAGCGATGAACTGCGTGAGAAAGTGAACGGCGCGCTGAAAACGCTGAAAGAGAACGGCACATACAACGAAATCTACAAAAAATGGTTCGGTACCGAACCTAAATAACAAGAACGTTCTGTAACGCCCGGTAGCGCCAGCGCCGCCGGGCCTGCAATTTTGAGTCATCACGTTATGGCTCATTACTTTTCTCACCACGGTAACAGGAACGAAATATGCAGTTTGACTGGAGTGCCATCTGGCCCGCCATCCCACTTTTGATTGAAGGCGCCAAAATGACCCTGTGGATCTCGGTCCTCGGTCTGGCAGGCGGTCTGATAATCGGGCTTGCAGCAGGGTTTGCGCGTACTTTCGGCGGTTGGATAGCCAACCACGTAGCGCTGGTGTTTATCGAAGTCATTCGCGGTACGCCAATCGTTGTGCAGGTGATGTTTATTTACTTTGCCCTGCCAATGGCATTTAACGATTTACGCATTGATCCCTTTAGCGCCGCCGTTGTCACCATCATGATCAACTCCGGCGCCTATATTGCGGAAATCACCCGCGGCGCGGTGCTCTCAATCCATAAAGGATTCAGTGAAGCCGGACTGGCGCTTGGGCTTTCACGTACAGAGACTATCCGCCACGTTATTTTACCTCTCGCGCTGCGTCGTATGCTGCCACCGCTGGGCAACCAGTGGATCATCAGCATTAAAGATACCTCGCTGTTTATTGTCATTGGCGTCGCTGAACTGACCCGTCAGGGCCAGGAAATCATTGCCGGTAACTTCCGCGCACTGGAAATCTGGAGCGCCGTTGCGGTGTTCTATCTGATCATTACGCTGGTGCTGAGCTTCATTCTGCGTCGTCTGGAAAGAAGGATGAAAATCCTGTGATTGAATTTAAAAACGTTTCTAAGCACTTTGGCCCAACCCAGGTGCTGCACAATATTGACCTGAACATTCAGCAGGGCGAAGTGGTGGTAATTATCGGGCCATCCGGGTCCGGCAAATCAACCCTGCTACGCTGCATTAACAAACTGGAAGAGATAACCTCTGGCGATCTGATCGTCGACGGTCTGAAGGTAAACGATCCAAAGGTAGACGAGCGGTTAATCCGCCAGGAAGCCGGGATGGTGTTTCAGCAGTTCTACCTGTTCCCGCATCTGACGGCGCTGGAAAACGTCATGTTCGGACCGCAGCGCGTACGCGGGGCGAATAAAGAACAGGCCGAGAAACTGGCTAAAGAGCTGCTGGCGAAAGTAGGTCTGGCCGAGCGTGCGCATCACTACCCTTCTGAACTGTCTGGCGGTCAACAGCAGCGTGTGGCGATCGCCCGTGCGCTGGCGGTGAAGCCGAAAATGATGCTGTTTGATGAGCCAACCTCAGCGCTGGACCCGGAACTGCGCCACGAAGTTCTGAAAGTTATGCAGGATCTGGCGGAGGAAGGGATGACCATGGTGATTGTGACCCACGAAATCGGCTTTGCCGAAAAAGTGGCTTCACGCCTGATTTTCATTGATAAGGGACGTATTGCCGAAGACGGTAATCCGCAGGCCCTGATTGAAAATCCGCCCAGCCAACGTTTACAGGAATTCTTGCAGCACGTTTCCTGATAGCTCTCCCTCCCTTCGCCTGAAGGGAGGTTTTTCACCAGAATCCTCTCATTTCATTTCTCCCCCGCCCTGACATCTATACTTATCCTTTTGAATTTATTTTCTCATGGGAGGAGTCATGCGCTGGATCCTGTTCATCTTTGTTTGTCTGGTGAGTCTCCCGACTCAGGCGGTGACGATACCTGGCGTCACTACGCCAACGTCAACCAACGCGCAAACCGCGCCGGCGAAAGAGCCGGATGTTGAACAGAAAAAAGCGGCCTACGGCGCACTGGCTGATGTGCTGGAAAATGACGCCTCGCGCCAGGAACTGATCGGTCAGTTACGCAAAGTGGCGACAGCGCCCCCTGCCGAGCCGGTGCCAACCATTGTTCCGCCCACGTTAACGGAAGAAAAAACGGTGCTGGAAAACGTCACGGATGTCACCCGCCACTACGGTGAGGCGCTCTCCAGCCGCTTTGCTCAGCTTTACCGCAATATTACCGATGCACCACACAAGACCTTCAACCCGCAAACGTTCACCAATGCCCTGACCCATTTTTTAATGCTGGCGGCGTCAGTGTTCGGTTTTTTCTGGCTGCTTCGCCTGTGCGCGCTGCCGCTGTATCGCAAAATGGGGCAATGGGCACGACGGAAAAACCGCGAACGCAGCAACTGGCTCCAGCTTCCGGCGATGATCATCGGCGCATTCATTATCGATTTGCTTCTGCTGGCGCTGACTTTGTTTGTCGGGCAGATACTGAGTGACAGAATGAACGCCGGTAGCCGCACTATCGCCTTTCAGCAAAGTCTGTTTCTCAATGCCTTTGCGTTGATTGAGTTCTTCAAAGCCATTCTGCGCCTGATATTTTGCCCAACGGTGGCCGAACTGCGCCCGTTTAACATTCAGGATGCCGGTGCGCGCTACTGGAATCGCCGTTTAAGTTCATTGAGCAGCCTGATTGGATACGGACTTATCGTTGCCGTTCCCATTATCTCGAATCAGGTCAACGTGCAGGTCGGCGCGATGGCAAACGTCATCATCATGCTCTGTATCACGCTATGGGCGCTGTACCTGATTTTCAGAAACAAGAAAGAGATAACGCAGCATTTGCTGAATCTGGCGGAAAGATCGTTAGCGTTTTTCAGCCTGTTTATCCGCGCCTTTGCGCTGGTATGGCATTGGCTGGCCAGCGCCTACTTCATTGTGCTGTTTTTCTTCTCGCTGTTTGATCCTGGCAACAGCCTGAAATTCATGATGGGCGCTACGCTGCGCAGCCTGGTGATCATTGGGATCGCCGCTTTTGTTTCCGGTATGCTTTCCCGCTGGATAGCCAAGACCATTACCCTTTCTCCACACACCCAGCGCAGCTATCCGGAATTACAAAAACGGTTGAATGGCTGGCTGTCGACGGCGTTAAGCGTGGCCAGGATCCTGACGGTGTGCGTCGCGGTAATGCTGTTACTGAATGCCTGGGGATTATTCGACTTCTGGAACTGGCTGCATTACGGCGCAGGAGAAAAAACGGTGGACATCCTGATCCGTATCGCGCTGATTTTATTCTTCTCCGCCATCGGCTGGACGATCCTTGCCAGCCTGATTGAAAATCGTCTGGCTTCCGATATTCACGGCCGCCCGCTCCCCAGCGCTCGTACCCGCACCCTGCTGACGCTGTTTCGCAACGCGCTGGCGGTGATCATCAGCACGATCACCATCATGATTGTGCTATCCGAAATTGGCGTCAATATCGCACCCTTACTGGCCGGGGCCGGGGCGCTGGGGCTGGCTATCTCTTTCGGCTCGCAAACGCTGGTAAAAGATATTATTACCGGGATCTTTATTCAGTTCGAAAATGGTATGAACACCGGCGACCTGGTGACCATCGGTCCACTCACCGGTACGGTTGAACGGATGTCCATCCGCTCTGTGGGCGTCCGTCAGGACACCGGGGCGTACCATATCATTCCCTGGTCATCGATAACGACCTTCGCCAACTTTGTGCGCGGGATTGGATCGGTCGTCGCCAATTACGACGTAGACCGCCATGAGGATGCGGATAAAGCGAATCAGGCGTTGAAAGACGCTGTGGCTGCAGTGATGGAACAGGACGATATTCGCGGGCTGATTATTGGCGAGCCGTCGTTTGCCGGGATTGTGGGGTTAACCAATACGGCCTTCACGCTACGGGTCTCATTTACCACATTACCGCTGAAACAGTGGACGGTACGTTTCGCGCTCGACAGCCAGGTGAAGAAATACTTCGATCTGGCCAACGTACGCGCGCCGGTACAGACCTATCAGGTCTTGCCTGCACCGGTGAATGGCCCTGCGTCGGCAGCAAGCGAACCGCTGCCGCCAACCGAGCCAACGCTTTAGCGTTTACGCGCCATAAAACGGCGACGCTGATCGTTATCCATAAAGGTCCAGGCAATAAAGCGACTCTGCTTTTGCCCCTGGGCCATCTCTTTCTTAACCACTTTCACCGCGCCCGCATCCGTTAACGCGTGGTACAGCGGTGGCAAATTCTCACCGCGCGAAACCAGCGTGGTGAACCACATCACCTGACGGCCAAAGGCCTGGCTTTCGGCGATCATTTTTTTGATGAACGCCACTTCACCGCCTTCACACCACAGCTCCTGCTGCTGCCCGCCAAAGTTCAGCGCATCATCTTTATCCTGCCCCAGATTACGACGTTTGCGCTCGCTTCCGGCGCGGGCTGAAGCCGCAGAATCATGGAAAGGCGGGTTACACAATGTGGCTTCATATTGCTCATTCTTGTGAATGATACCGTTGAAGATTGCCGTAGCATCTTTCTGGCGACGCAGACGAATAGCACGGGTTAACCCCGGATTGGCATTTACGATCGCCTGAGCGCTGTTAAACGCTTCGCTACTGGTCTCACTACCGGTGAATCGCCAGCCATATTCATGCACGCCGATCAGCGGATAAATACAGTTTGCCCCTACTCCCACGTCCAGCACGCTCGCATTTGCCGGAATGGTTCCGCTGGTTTCACCTAACAGGTCGGCCAGATGGTGAATGTAGTCAGCGCGACCAGGAACCGGCGGGCACAGAAAACCGTCTGGAATATCCCAGTTTTTCACCGCATAAAAATGCGCCAGCAGTGCTTTATTGAGCGCCTTCACTGCCTGCGGATTCGCGAAATCAACACTCTGCTCGCCGCCAGGCGTGAGGGTGAGAAATTGCGTCAACTCGGGTGTAACCTGGCATAAAGTAGCAAGATCATAACGGCCATTGTGGCGGTTACGTGGGTGTAATCCCGGTTTCTGGGGGGACATAGCATTCTCCTTTTAACAGCGGCGTAAGATACCCGCATAACGCCACGCGGTAAACACACAGCAAGGAAATTTGCTTTTTTTATACCTATTTGATGGCTTGCTGATTGTTCAAAAAACAGATAGCTCATCACCAGTTTTTTGCGGTAAATGTCATCCGCTGACGGCCTAAACTTATCAGGCACGACCTGTTGTTTCTCAGAGGATATCACCATGAAGAAATGCCTCACATTCCTTGCCGCTACCGTACTGACCGGCATGACATTTGCGTCCTTTGCTGCACAGCCCTACACCAGCCCCCAAACCGGCCAGCTACAAGCTTCCGGCACTGTTTTCGCTACCGGAGCTTCTAACCTGAGCGATCTCGAAGACAAGCTGGCAGAGAAAGCGAAAGAGCAAGGCGCAAAAGGCTTTGTCGTCAATTCTGCGGGCGGTAAAAACCAGATGTACGGCAGCGCAACTATCTATAAGTAGTCCCTCACCTTAGCCCAACTGCATTCACCCCGAATGCAGTTTGCTACCTGCTGTTCACGTCGTTCACCGCTCAAATTGTAATCATCGTGTAGCAATTTTGAATCCAATGTAAATAAATGTATTTATTTTTGAATTAATGAATGCTAAAACGTCGCACTGATTAGTAATGCTTATCAAAATCATTATCAATTATACATTCACTCCCGCGAGGCCTGCAGGGTATAACATCCACAGAGATGTCCCTTCGCGCGAGTGAAACCGTCTACTCAAAAAATAATAAGTCACTCACTAACATGGATAAAAATCGCAATTTGCCTGCCAGTAGTTTTCATTCACTGACTTTTTTTGCCGGTCTGTGTATTGGCCTGTCTCCGGTAGCTCAGGCTGTCGCCGCGGGCGATCAAGATAAAAAACAAGAAGATACGTTGGTTGTTGAAGCGGCCAAACCTTCGTTATACGCCCCAACGCAGTCTGCCGACCCTAAGTTCTCCCGCCCGCTAGCGGATACAACCCGCACCATGACAGTGATTTCTGAGCAAGTGATTAAGGATCAAGGCGCAACCAATCTGACCGATGCGCTGAAAAACGTACCGGGCGTTGGCGCGTTTTTCGCCGGTGAGAACGGCAACTCCACTACCGGTGACGCGGTATACATGCGTGGTGCGGATACCTCGAACAGTATTTATATCGACGGTATCCGTGATATTGGCAGCGTTACGCGCGACACTTTCAATACCGAACAGGTTGAAGTGATCAAAGGCCCCTCCGGCACCGACTATGGCCGTAGCGCGCCAACGGGCTCCATCAATATGATCAGCAAACAGCCGCGCACCGACTCAGGGATCGATGCCTCGGCCAGCGTCGGTAGCGCCTGGTTCCGCCGTGGTACGCTGGACATTAACCAGGTCATCGGCGAGACCACCGCTGCACGGTTAAACCTGATGGGTGAAAAAACGCATGATGCCGGTCGCGATAACGTTAAGAATGAACGTTATGGTGTGGCCCCCTCGCTCGCCTTTGGCTTAGGCACTGAGAACCGACTGTATCTGAACTATCTGCATGTCACCCAGCACAACACCCCGGATGGCGGTGTCCCCACCATCGGTCTGCCGGGATATTCCGCGCCTTCCGCGGGGACTGCTGCACTGAATCAGTCAGGAAAAGTGGATACACATAACTTCTACGGTACCAACTCGGATTACGACGATTCGACGACCGATACTGCAACGATGCGTTTTGAACATGACCTGAACGACAGCACCACTATTCGCAACACCACCCGCTGGTCACGCATTAAGCAGGATTATCTGATGACGGCGGTGATGGGCGGCGCGACTAACATCACCCAACCCTCCAGCAGCGTCGACACCTGGACCTGGTCACGCCTGGCAAATACCAAAGATGTCAGCAATAAGATCCTGACCAACCAAACCAACCTGACCTCAAAATTTTACACCGGATCCATCGGTCACGACATCAGCACCGGCGTGGAGCTAACGCGTGAAACGCAAACCAACTATGGTGTAAACCCGATCACTCCGCCGTCGGTAAATATCTATCACCCCAACAGCAATGTGAATATCGGCGGATTGTCTCGTAACGGCGCTAATGCTAACGGGCAAACCGATACCTTCGGTGTATACGCGTTTGATACGCTACAGATTACCCGTGAGTTTGAACTAAACGGTGGTATTCGCCTCGACAATTATCGCACGGAATATGACAGCGCCACCGCTTGCGGCGCTTCTGGTCGCGGCGCGGTCGCGTGTCCGACAGGCGTGGCGAAAGGTTCTCCGGTCACCACCGTGGATACTGCCAAATCAGGCAATCTGGTGAACTGGAAAGCGGGCGCGCTGTATCACCTGACCGATAACGGTAACGTTTACATTAACTACGCCGTTTCTCAGCAACCGCCGGGCGGCAGCAACTTTGCCCTCGCTCAGGGCGGAAGCGGTAACAGTGCGAACCGTACCGATTTCAAACCGCAGAAAGCGAAAACCAGCGAGATCGGCACCAAATGGGAGGTGCTGGATAAGCGCCTGCTGTTAACTGCCGCGATTTTCCGTACGGATATTGAGAACGAAGTTGAGCAGAACGACGACGGCACATATTCCCAGTACGGGGAGAAGCGCGTTGAAGGTTACGAACTCTCGGTAGCAGGGAACATCACTCCCGCATGGCAGGTTATTGGGGGTTACACCCAGCAGCGCGCGACGATCCACAGCGGCAAAAACGTTGCTCAGGATGGTTCTTCATCCCTGCCGTACACGCCAGAACATGCGTTCACGCTGTGGAACCAGTATCAGGCTACCGATGATATCTCTGTTGGCGCGGGCGCTCGCTACGTGGGCAGTATGCATCGCGGTTCCGACGGGGCCGTGGGTACGCCATCCTACACCGAAGGTTACTGGGTCGCCGACGCGAAACTGGGTTATCGCGTGAATCGCAATCTCGATTTCCAGTTGAACGTCTATAACCTGTTCGACACCGATTATGTATCCTCCATTAACAAGAGCGGATACCGTTACCATCCGGGCGAGCCAAGAACCTTCCTGCTCACGGCAAATATGCATTTCTGATCTTTTACGTGGGGCGTAAGCCCCACTTTCAGGAGAAACACTGATGATGTATCACATTCCCGGCATTCTGTCGGCGCAGGATGTCGCCTGGTTTCGCGAACAACTGGACGCTGCCGACTGGGTTGATGGACGCGCAACCACCGGCGCTCAGGGTGCGCAGGTTAAAAACAACCAGCAGGTGGATACGCAAAGTGAGCGTTACAGCGTTTTACAACAGGCGGTACAAAACGCGGTGAAAAACAGCGCGTTATTCTTCGCCGCTGCATTACCGAAAACGCTTTCCACACCGCTGTTCAATCGCTACCAGCACAACGAGACCTACGGTTTTCACGTTGACGGCGCGGTGCGTAGTCATCCGCAAAACGGCTGGATGCGCACAGATCTTTCTGCCACCTTATTCCTGAGTAATCCCGACGATTATGAGGGAGGAGAGCTGCTGGTCAATGACACTTACGGCCAGCATGCGGTAAAACTTCCGGCAGGCGATCTGGTACTTTACCCTTCCAGCAGTCTGCACTGCGTTACGCCGGTGACCCGTGGTGTTCGGGTGGCATCCTTTATGTGGATCCAGTCGATGATCCGGGACGACAAAAATCGCGCCATGCTTTTTGAACTGGATAAAAACATCCAGTCCCTGAAGACACGTCATGGGGAGAGTAGCGAGATCCTGTCGCTTCTCAATCTCTACCATAACCTGCTGCGCGAATGGTCTGAAATCTGATACCGCTGACACGTGGTCGTTTTTCAGCCATCACATTCGCTATAGTTATTCTGTAGACATCAGCAGGAGGTAGGTATGGCATCCGGATGGGCAAATGACGACGCTGTTAACGAACAGATCAACAATACTATTGAAGATGCTGTTGCCCGCGCCCGCGGTGAGTTACCGACGGGGGAAAGTCTGTATGAATGCGAAGAATGTGGTAATCCAATCCCTCAGGCCAGACGGGAGGCCGTGCCCGGCGTACGCTTGTGCATCACATGCCAGCAGGATAAAGATTCACATAGCGCAGGATTTTCAGGATATAATCGCAGAGGTTCGAAAGACAGCCAGCTACGTTGACTTATCTTTACCGAAAGTTTCAGCGCATACGATTTCCTTTACGAGCACGCTTTTTTGCACTCTGTGTAGCAAAATGTGCCGTTGTCGGTTTCTCTGTAAAGCGCAATGACAAGAACTGTAAATCCCTCTTTCGAATTTATTAATATTCAATAAGTTATTTGTCATTCAATTTTTTTGATTGATGTCGTCAATTCTATTCGATTTTATCTCGCATAAAAAAACGTGATACTTCTCACATCGACGAAACAACGTCTTCTTAAAGAACACTGACTAACAGAACAAACCTGCGAGAAATTAATCATGAAAAATATCAAATTTGCTGTTGCCGCCATCGCTCTGTCTACCCTGTCATTTGGCGTTTTCGCTGCCGAGCCAGTTTCCTCTACTCAGGCGCAAAACATGAACAAAATTGGTGTGGTATCTGCTGACGGCGCCACCACGCTGGACGGCCTGGAAGCAAAACTGGCTGAAAAAGCGACTGCTGCTGGCGCAACGGGTTACAGCATCACTTCCGCTATCGGCAAAGACAAAATGAGCGGCACCGCGGTTATCTATAAATAACCGAAAGATTACCTGTACGACCCAATGCTCCAACCCTCATTGACCCTGTTTGTTACCCTTTGTTTGCCCGTCCGCCACTGGACGGGCTTTTTTTTTGCTTAGTGTTCCAGTCGTTGACGGAATTCCTGCAACACGGCGTCTGGCATCCCTATTTGCAACGCCGCCTCGCAAATCGCCTGCCAGCTTCCGGCATCCAGCGGAATACCTTGCTCCAGCCGTTCTTCACGAGTATTCACCTCCCACTCCCCTGGCAACAGGATCGGGGCATCTTCAGCATGTGGGGACGCTTTCACCCACTTAGCAAAGGCCGCGACCTGGTTGTCGCAGTCCGGCGCGCCAAACAGTTCCGGATTCATAATGATGGTCGTCATACAGTTAATGATGGCATCCGCGCTGGTCTGCAGGCTCTCTTCATGTGTGGTTTTACCACCAGAAAGCGCTCCCCCCATAATTTCGCACATTGCCGCCAGCGCATAACCTTTGTGTTGGGCGAAGGTCAGCAACGACCCCAGTGGAGAGACCTGCATTACGGCAGGATCGGTTGTGGGTACCCCATTAGCATCAATCAGGCATCCCGGAGCCACCGGCTCACCCTTGTGCCATGCCACACGGGTTTTGCCAAACGCGATGGCGCTGGTTGCATAGTCCAGCAACAACGGGAACGTATTTTTACGTGGGAACACCACACAGAAGGGGTTGGTGCCAAATCGACTATCGTGGCCATGAAACGGTGCGACCATCGGGATCCCTACCACATTCACAAAGTGCACCGAAACAAAACCCGCCGCAGCACATTGCTCCGCCCAGTAGCCAATGCGTCCAATATGGTGCGAATTATGTAATGCCACAGCAGCGATACCGTGCTGGCGCGCTTTTTCGATCCCAAGCGTAATTGCCTCGTGGGCCGCCACCTGACCAAATGCGCAGTCGCCGTCAAGCGTAATCACCGCTCCCGCATCGTTGACCACTTTGGCATGGCGGTTGATCTGCAGGTGTCCCTGCGAAAATGAGCGAATATAACTTGGGATCATGCCGATACCGTGGGAGTCGTGGCCGGCGAGGTTAGAGGCTATCAGATGATCGGCCACCAGTCGCGCCTCCAGCTCATTGCTTCCCATCTGGTGAAAAACGGCCTGGATAAAGGCGTGCAGCGTTGGCGCATGGAAGCGATGTCCACTGTTCATTGTTATCTCCTGTTGTGTCGCGTGTTGATTGTGGTTCTTATTTTTCAACAAACTATGCTGCGCCACAGCGCTCAGGAGATCAATAAACGTGCAGAAATTTCACGTTGCCGGAAAGCGTGAACCGACGGGACTGGCAAATGACCCGTCGGGAGAAAGAAAAATCAGAAGCTTTGCTCGACGCGGTCAAGTCCTTCAGCCAGCGTCGCGGATTCACCGGTTGCTACCAGGCAGCAGGCCATCTGGATTTTCAGCGATGCCGGAACCGGCTCACTGCCCGCCAGACAACGCTCAATCCAGCGCGCGGTAGTTTCCGGGTCTTTAGCCACCGGCAGTGGGACCGGCTCATCGGGCATCTCGCTCTGCCGGTCCTGTAGCACTCGCACGCCGGACGAATCTATCAGGCTTATCTGCGGGCAGCGCTGCGGGTTGGCGTACACTTCACCCTCGGTACCGTGCATCAACAGGGCACGCCCACCGATATCGCCGAAAAATTTCGCCACGCGCGATACGTATTCCGGGTGAGAAACGCTGGAAAGACGCAGCGCGGCATCTTCGGCAAACGGCGTGGCTAATTTAGCCAGCGTATGCGCACTGTTACGCACGCCCATTCGCCAGCGCATCGCCAGCTGTTTTTCCAGCGGAGGACACAGCGCACTCACCGGGATAAACACCGGCTCATGACCATCCAGCTTTGCCTGCGCCTGCCCGGCATGCAGCGTTGGCGCAATCCCCATCAGTTCGAAAATGGTTTCAGTCAGCACGCGGGTTGGATCCTCGCTGACACCGTGCACCACCACCGGGAAGCCCAGTTTATGCAGTAAAATCGCCAGCAGCGGAGTCAAATTTGCCTGCTTGCGCGCGCCATTGTAGCTGGGAATGACAATCGGCATGGGTTTGGCCACTGGCGGAGTCAGGCGAATGGTGTGGTTCTGCATCGCTTCGTAAAAGCCCAGCATCTCCGCTTCGCCTTCGCCTTTAATTCGCAGCGCAATCAGTACACCGCCCATCTCAAGATCGGGCACCTCGCCGTTCATCATATGGGTATACAGTCCGCGAGCAGTATCCTTATCCAGGTCACGCGCGTGATTTTTTCCTCGCCCAATCTCTTTGATGATTTTGCGGTAATCCATCGATAACTCCTTGCCTGTTGCTCGCATCGTTAACGCCGACGGCGACGCGTGGGTTTCGCTTTTTCTTTTGGTTTTACTATAACGTCTGGCACAGCAGGTTGCTCTATCGGAAATATGGGTAATGCGTTCAGTAAACGCTTGCCATAGCTTTTGGTCAATAAACGCTTGTCATAAATAACCACTTCTCCCCAGCAGCCGTGGCTACGAATGAGTCGCCCAACCTGCTGGATCAAATTGAATGACGCCGCGGGCAAGCTCTGCACCTCAAAGGGGTAGCGGTTCAGGCTTTTCAGCCACTCGCCCTCGGTGATCACCACCGGGCTGTCGATAGGCGGAAAAGCAATTTTGTGAATATGCACCTGGGTCAGCAAGTCGCCTTTCAAATCCAGACCTTCGGCAAAAGATTGCAGCCCAATCAGTACGCTACGCTCGCCGTTGGTCACCCGCTTGCGGTGCAGCTCCACCAGTCGATAGCGCGGCTGGTCGCCCTGTACCAGCAACAGCAGACGCAGATCGGTAACGTGCTCAAGAAAACGCTGCATTGCCCGACCGCTGGCAAAGAGTACCAGCATGCCCTGATGCTTTTTACTTTCCAGCTGTTCGCGGAAATAGGCGGCCATTTCCGCGATATGCTGCTCTTCGTTATCAATTGACGGTTCGTAGCGCATCTGTGGAATGACGATTTTGCCTTGCTCAACGTGATTAAACGGTGAATCCAGCGCGATAAACCGGTCCCCTGCTTTTTCTTTCAGCCCGCTCATCTCCTGCAAACGCGAGAAGCTGTTGAGCGAACGCAGCGTGGCGGAGGTCACGATAATATGCGGTACGCTGCGCCACAGCAGTCGTTCAAGCTGATCGCTCACACGGATCCCCACACAGTGGAACCAGACGTGGATCTGCCCGTCACGCACTTCGCGCGTCGCCCATTTACTCACCGGCGCGCCTGACGACTGCGCGAGCGAAGCCAGCCGCCACAGTTTGCTTTGCGCCTCAAACATGCCCAAAGCCCGATTCATCTGCAAAATAACCCTATGCAGACGCACAATATCGTGGGTGCCGGTTTTTTCGCTGAGATCGTTGAGGAACAGTTCCGCCAGACCGCGCAGCATTTCTGTTAGCTTCGCCAGACGCTGACAAATCTCCATCACTTCCGCAGGCAGTTCGCCCATCGCGAAGCGGTGTTCCGCCTCCTGGGTCGCAGGCATGTACAGATTAAGAATGTTATTGAGCGATGAAATCAGCTCATACAGTTCCTCACAGTGACCGTTCAGACGCTCGGCATTCGCCAGCGGCGGCGTGGTTTTTGGACGAAACTGTTCCAGGCAGGTGGCCACTAATTTGCAAAACAGATCCAACTGCAGTCGATACCAGGGGGCGCTGATTTCTGCGCTCATCTCCAGCGCATCGCGCGCGACGTCCGGCAAATGGTGACCTTCATCAAGAACCAGCAGCAGGTTCTTCGGCTCCGGCAAAACAGCTTCGCTTTCCATGGCTGCCATCACCAGCGCGTGGTTAGCCACCACCACTTCGGCTTCCTGAATCTCACGGCGGGCGACAAAAAAGGGGCATTCACGATAGTAGTGACAGTTACGATTCAAACAGCTGGCTTTATCAGTGCTCAGGCGCTGCCAGAGTCCGTCGTCGATAGCGATATCCGTGTGATCGCGCAGCCCGTCCCACTTGTAGCTATCGAGATCGCCTTTTAGCCTGGCGCAGCGCTTTTGTTCTTCCTGGTTGTTGGGCGTCAGGTCATCGTCGAGAAAGGCCAACAGATCCTGCTGATTGGGTTCGCTACTGGCCAGCGCCGCTAAATTACGCGGGCAGACATAACGCCCGCGACCAAACGCGGCGGTAAAACGCAGATCGGGGATAATTTTGCGCAGCAGCGGTAAATCTTTGCTGTAGATCTGATCCTGTAAAGCAACGTTGGCGGTACTGACCACCAGCGTTTTTTGTTCTTCACGCGCGATGGCAATACCGGGAATCAGGTACGACAGCGTTTTCCCCACCCCGGTCGGCGCTTCAATTGCCAGATGCCGCCCTTCTTCCCCAGTGAGCGTTTTCGCGACGTCAGCAATCATCTGCCGCTGCGGCGCACGGGGAATAAAGTCGGGGATCTGTTCCTGAAGCGCCTTATACCAGGCGGCAATTTGCGCTTTTAGCGCAGCCGTTAGTGCCATGAGAAAACCTGAAATACTGTATAAACAGCCACTATTGTGGCACTTTCTGATACGTGTCGCAAAAAGAAAAGCCCGACCTTTCGGCCGGGCTCGCAATTACTGCGCTGTAGACGGTTTGCGCGGACGGCGCGGTGGACGAGGCTTATCGCCCGCCGGTTTGCCTTCGCCGCTACGCGGTTTCGCTTTTGGCGCACCGCCATCCTGACGACGCGGCTGCTGACCACGCCCAGCGCCACCCTGACCGCGACCACCGCCGCCACGCTGCTGGCGACCATTCTGGATCGGCTCGGCTTTGATGGACGGGTCTGGCTCGTAGCCAGGCATCGCAATTCGCGGGATCTCTTTTTTCAGCAGCTTCTCGATGTCACGCAGCAGCTTGTGTTCATCAACGCACACCAGAGACAACGCTTCGCCGGTAGCGGCCGCACGACCGGTACGACCAATACGGTGCACATAATCTTCCGGGACGTTTGGCAGCTCGTAGTTCACCACATGCGGCAGCTCTTCAATATCCAGACCGCGCGCGGCAATATCGGTCGCCACCAGCACACGAATATCACCGGATTTAAAATCAGCCAGCGCACGCGTACGCGCCCCCTGAGATTTATTACCGTGGATCGCCGCGCTGCGAATGCCGTCTTTATTCAGCTGTTCCGCCAGATGGTTCGCACCATGTTTGGTACGGGTAAACACCAGCACCTGCTGCCAGTTGCCCTGACCGATCATCTGCGACAACAGTTCACGTTTACGCTTTTTATCAACAAAATGAACGTGCTGAGTCACCTGCTCTGACGCGGTATTACGGCGCGCCACTTCGATTTCCAGCGGATTGTGCAGCAGCTTTTCGGCCAGCGACTTAATATCATCAGAGAATGTTGCTGAGAACAGCAGGTTCTGGCGTTTTGCCGGCAGTTTCGCCAGAACGCGACGGATATCATGAATAAAGCCCATATCCAGCATGCGGTCAGCTTCATCCAGTACCAGAATCTCAACCTGATCCAGTTTCACCGCATTCTGGTGTTCCAGATCGAGCAAACGACCAGGCGTGGCGATCAGCACATCCACACCGCCGCGCAGCTTCATCATCTGCGGGTTAATGCTCACGCCGCCGAAGACCACCAGCGAGCGAATATTCAGATACTTACTGTAATCACGTACGTTTTCGCCAATCTGGGCCGCCAGTTCGCGGGTTGGCGTAAGGATCAGCGCACGCACCGGACGACGGCTTTTGCCATGCGGCTGATGGGTAATCAGGTGCTGCAACAGCGGCAGGGTAAAACCTGCCGTTTTCCCCGTACCGGTCTGGGCGCTAGCCATCAGATCGCGGCCTTCCAGCACGGCAGGGATCGCCTGCTGCTGAATAGGGGTAGGTTCACGGTAACCCTGCTCGGCAACGGCACGTAAAATATCAGGGTTTAAACCAAGGGAATCAAAAGACATAACAACTCCGAACCACCCTGACCGTTACCGGTGTCGTTTTCAGGGAGATACATATAATAAAGATGACAAAAACCACAATGTCATGAAGGGGCGGAGTGTAGCAGTTTTTGTGATGTGCCGCATAAATTATCCCTGCGCTGAAAAATAACGGTCCGGACTGGACAAGGTTACACATCAGTCATAATCTTAATCAATCGATTGATTAAGATCTGAGTCGTGCTATGAATACACCCACCATGACAACCAAAGGTGAACAGGCGAAAAATCAGCTTATTGCCGCCGCGCTGGCGCAGTTTGGCGAGTATGGTCTGCACGCCACTACTCGCGATATCGCCGCGCAGGCCGGGCAAAATATTGCTGCCATCACCTACTATTTTGGCTCAAAAGAGGATTTATATCTCGCCTGCGCCCAGTGGATTGCGGATTTTATCGGCTCACAGTTTCGCCCGCATGCTGAAGAAGCCGAGCGTCTGTTTGCTCAGCCGGAACCGGATCGTGGCGCGATGCGCGAACTGATCCTCCGCGCCTGCAAAAATATGATCATGCTGTTAACCCAGGACGATACCGTTAACCTGAGCAAATTTATTTCGCGCGAACAGCTTTCCCCCACCGCGGCTTATCAACTGGTGCACGACCAGGTTATCAATCCGCTACATACTCACCTGACGCGCCTGATTGCTGCCTATACCGGCGGCGATGCCAACGATACCCAAATGATCCTGCACACCCACGCCCTACTCGGCGAGGTACTGGCCTTTCGTCTGGGGAAAGAAACCATTCTGTTGCGTACGGGCTGGTCACAATTTGATGAGGATAAAACCGCGCTGATTGACCAAACGATCACCTGTCACATCGATCTTATTCTGCAAGGTTTAACGCAAAGGAGTCTGGAGTCATGAAAAAACCTGTCGTTCTCGGGCTGGTCATCGCGGCCCTCGTTGCCGTGATTGCCGGTGGAACGTGGTGGTATCAAAGTCGGCAAGATAACGGTCTGACGCTGTACGGCAATGTCGATATACGTAGCGTCAACCTGAGTTTTCGCGTCGGCGGCAGGCTGGCCTCGCTAGCGGTTGACGAAGGCGATGCCATTACCGCCGGTCAGGTGCTGGGCGAACTGGACCGTGCACCGTATGAAAACGCATTAATGCAGGCAAAAGCGAATGTTGCCGCCGCGCAGGCGCAATACGATCTGATGCTGGCAGGGTATCGTGAAGAAGAGATCGCGCAAACCGCAGCGGCAGTCAAACAGGCGCAGGCAGCCTATGATTACGCGCAAAACTTTTACAATCGGCAGGTGGGATTGTGGAAAAGCCGCACTATCTCCGCCAACGATCTGGAAAACGCCCGTTCATCACGCGATCAGGCGCTGGCCTCTCTGAAGTCCGCACAGGATAAACTCACCCAATACCGCAGCGGTAATCGTGTGCAGGACATTGAGCAGGCGAAAGCCACGCTCGAACAAGCTCAGGCCGAGCTGGCCCAGGCAGAGCTTAATTTGCATGACACCACGCTGACCTCGCCGTCTGACGGCACGTTACTCACCCGTGCGGTCGAACCCGGCAGCATGTTGAACGAAGGGGGCACGGTACTGACGCTGTCACTCACGCGTCCGGTATGGGTTCGCGCCTACGTTGACGAACAAAATCTAAGCGAGGCGCAGCCAGGACGCGAAATCCTGCTTTACACCGATGGCCGTCCGGACAAACCGTATCACGGTAAAATCGGCTTCGTGTCGCCCACCGCGGAGTTTACCCCAAAAACAGTCGAGACCCCTGACCTGCGCACCGACCTGGTTTATCGCCTGCGTATTGTGGTGACCGACGCGGACGATGCGCTGCGCCAGGGAATGCCGGTAACGATAAAGTTCAGCGATGAGGCACGGCATGAATGACGCCGTCATTACGCTGAATGGACTGACGAAAAACTTTGCCGGAATGGATAAACCGGCCGTCGCCCCGCTCGACTGTACCGTTCATGCGGGCTACGTGACCGGGCTGGTCGGGCCGGATGGTGCTGGCAAAACCACGCTGATGCGAATGCTGGCAGGGCTGTTGAAACCCGACGCCGGTAGCGCAACGGTAATTGGTTTTGATCCCATCAAAGACGACAGCGCGCTGCATGCGGTACTGGGTTACATGCCGCAGAAATTTGGTCTGTATGAAGATTTGACCGTCATGGAGAACCTTAATCTCTATGCAGATTTACGTAGCGTTACCGGTGAAGCGCGAGAAAAAACCTTTGCCCGACTACTGGAATTTACCTCGCTGGGGCCGTTTACCGGACGACTGGCCGGCAAGCTTTCCGGCGGCATGAAGCAGAAGCTCGGACTTGCCTGTACGCTGGTCGGTGAACCCAGCGTGTTACTGCTGGATGAGCCTGGCGTGGGCGTCGACCCTATTTCCCGTCGCGAACTGTGGCAAATGGTTCATGAGCTGGCCGGGGACGGCATGCTGATCCTCTGGAGCACTTCGTATCTGGATGAAGCTGAACAATGCCGTGATGTGCTGCTGATGAACGAAGGTGAATTGCTGTATCAGGGCGATCCCACTCAGCTTACGCAAACCATGTCGGGTCGCAGCTTCCTGATGAGCAGTTCGCAGGAAAATAACCGCCGACTTCTGCAACGCACGTTAAAACTGCCGCAGGTTAGCGACGGGATGATTCAGGGGAAATCCGTCCGCTTAATCCTGAAAAAAGAAGCGACGGCCCAGCAGATTCAAAACGCTGACGGCATGCCGGAGATAACCATCAACGAAACCGCCCCCCGCTTCGAGGATGCCTTTATCGATTTACTCGGCGGAGCCGGAACATCGGAGTCCCCGCTGGGCGCTATCCTGCATACCGTGGAAGGCACGCCAGGTGAAACGGTGATCGAAGCCAAAGCGCTGACCAAAAAATTTGGCGATTTTGCCGCTACCGACCACGTAGACTTTGCCGTGCAGCGCGGCGAGATTTTTGGTTTGTTAGGACCCAACGGCGCGGGCAAATCCACCACCTTTAAAATAATGTGCGGCCTGCTGGTCCCCACCTCGGGTAAAGCACTGGTGCTGGACATGGACCTGAAGGTCAGCTCCGGTAAAGCGCGTCAGCATCTGGGTTATATGGCACAGAAATTCTCCCTGTATGGCAACCTGACGGTTGAACAGAATCTGCGCTTTTTCTCCGGCGTCTACGGCCTGCGCGGTCGGGCGCAGAAGGAGAAAATCGAGCGGATGAGCGAGGCATTCGGCCTGAAGAGTATCGCCTCCCACGCCACCGACGAACTGCCGCTGGGCTTTAAACAGCGCCTGGCGCTGGCCTGTTCGCTGATGCATGAACCCGACATTCTGTTCCTCGATGAACCCACTTCCGGGGTCGATCCTCTCACCCGTCGGGAGTTCTGGTTACATATCAACAGCATGGTGGAAAAAGGCGTCACGGTGATGGTGACCACCCACTTTATGGATGAGGCAGAATACTGCGATCGCATCGGGCTGGTGTATCGCGGAAAACTGATTGCCAGCGGTACGCCGGACGACCTGAAAGCTCAGGCTGCTGACAGTGAGACGCCAGACCCGACCATGGAACAGGCCTTTATCACGCTAATCAATGACTGGGATAAGGAGCATACGCATGAGTAACTCCGTTCTCTCCTGGCGTCGCGTACGCGCGCTGTGTGTGAAAGAGACGCGCCAGATCGTCCGCGATCCCAGCAGTTGGCTGATTGCGGTGGTGATCCCGCTGCTGCTGCTGTTTATCTTCGGCTACGGGATCAACCTCGACTCCAGCAAGCTGCGGGTAGGGATTTTGCTCGAACAGCAAAGCGAAGAGGCGCTGGATTTTACCCATACCATGACCGGTTCACCGTATATTGACGCCACCATCAGCGATAACCGTCAGGAATTGATTGAGAAAATGCAGGCCGGGCGCATTCGCGGGCTGGTGGTGATCCCGGTGGATTTCGCCCAGCAGATGGCGCGACCCAACGACGTGGCGCCAATTCAGGTGATCACCGACGGTAGTGAACCGAATACCGCTAACTTTGTACAGGGTTATGTCGAAGGCATCTGGCAGATTTGGCAACAACAGCGGGCGGAAGATCGCGGAGAATCATTTGAACCTTTGATCGACGTGCAGACCCGCTACTGGTTTAACCCGGCGGCCATCAGCCAACATTTTATTATTCCCGGGGCGGTAACCATCATCATGACGGTCATTGGCGCTATCCTCACCTCATTAGTGATGGCGCGCGAATGGGAGCGCGGAACCATGGAAGCGCTGTTGTCTACCGAAGTCACCCGCGTCGAACTGCTGCTGTGCAAACTGATCCCCTATTACTTTTTGGGCATGCTGGCGATGCTGCTGTGTATGCTGGTGTCGGTGTTTATTCTCGGCGTGCCTTATCGCGGTTCGTTGCTGATCCTGTTTTTCATTACCAGCCTGTTTCTGCTCAGCACGCTCGGCATGGGGTTGCTTATCTCCACCATCACCCGCAACCAGTTTAACGCCGCGCAGGTCGCGCTAAACGCCGCCTTCCTG
Source organism: Citrobacter sp. Cb023 (assembly GCF_030336805.1). Classification (NCBI taxonomy): domain Bacteria; kingdom Pseudomonadati; phylum Pseudomonadota; class Gammaproteobacteria; order Enterobacterales; family Enterobacteriaceae; genus Citrobacter; species Citrobacter sp. Cb023. The sequence continues at coordinate 602,695 of NZ_JAOWCV010000038.1, forward strand.
CCCTCGATTATGCTGTCGGGATTTATCTTCCAGATAGACAGCATGCCGGCGATTATCCGGGCAGTAACCTATATTATTCCGGCTCGTTATTTCGTCAGCACCCTACAAAGCCTGTTTCTGGCGGGAAATATTCCGGTGGTGCTGATTATCAACGTGCTGTTTTTAATCGCTTCGGCGGTGATGTTTATTGGCCTGACGTGGCTTAAAACCAAACGTCGGCTGGATTAAGGGGACGGGCATGTTTCATCGCTTATGGACATTAATTCGTAAAGAGCTGCAATCGCTGTTACGTGAACCGCAGACGCGAGCCATTCTGATTTTACCTGTGCTGATTCAGGTTATTCTGTTCCCGTTCGCGGCCACGCTGGAAGTCACCAACGCCACTATCGCTATCTATAACGAAGACAACGGTAAACATTCGGTGGAACTAACCCAGCGCTTCGCTCGCGCCAGCGCCTTTACGCACGTTCTGCTGCTGAAAAGCCCGCAGGAGATCCAGCCCACCATCGACACGCAAAAAGCCCTGTTGCTGGTGCGCTTCCCGGCCAACTTTTCGCGTAATCTGGATACCTTCCAGCAGGCTCCCATGCAGATTATTCTCGACGGGCGTAACTCTAACAGTGCGCAAATTGCCGCGAATTATCTGCAGCAGATCGTTAAGGAGTATCAGCAGGAGCTGATGGACGGCAAGCAGAAACCGAACAACAGCGAGCTGGTGGTGCGTAACTGGTATAACCCGAATCTGGATTACAAATGGTTTGTGGTTCCGTCGCTGATCGCCATGATCACCACCATCGGCGTCATGATCGTCACTTCGCTCTCGGTTGCCCGTGAGCGCGAGCAAGGCACGCTGGATCAGTTGCTGGTCTCCCCGCTTACCACCTGGCAGATATTCATCGGTAAAGCGGTGCCCGCGTTAATTGTGGCAACGTTTCAGGCCACCATTGTGCTGGCGATCGGCATCTGGGCTTATCACATCCCCTTTGCCGGTTCACTGGCGCTGTTCTATTTCACGATGGTGATTTACGGGCTGTCGCTGGTCGGCTTTGGTCTGCTGATTTCATCACTGTGCGCCACCCAGCAGCAGGCATTTATCGGCGTGTTTGTGTTTATGATGCCGGCGATTTTACTTTCAGGCTACGTCTCGCCGGTCGAAAATATGCCGGTCTGGCTACAGAATCTGACGTGGATAAACCCAATCCGCCATTTTACGGACATCACGAAACAGATTTACCTGAAGGATGCGAGTCTGCAGATTGTGTGGGGAAGTTTGTGGCCGCTGTTGGTAATAGCGGCCACGACCGGCTCAGCGGCGTATGCGATGTTTAGACGCAAGGTGATGTAGCTTTTTCTCTTTCGCCAACAGCGAGACCACGGCGGGTCCGGCAAGGATCACCAGCCCCGCCAGGGCCAGCAAGACGTTGTTTTGCAGCACGCGCGACAGCAACCACAGTACGATCATCGCGGCACCGAAATACCACGTGGTAGTCAGCTCTTCCAGCACATCAGCTACGTCGCGCCAGCGCTGTTCATGGTGACGTTGCAAGGCCAGCATTAATAAAACCGTTACGCCGTAAACGACGCATAATCCCAGGCCGACGCGCACCAGCGTACCGCTCATCCAGCCCATTACCAGCAACGCCACTACCAGTAAATGCAACACAATCTGCCAGCAACTTAGACCCGTTGCGACACGAACACGTTGTTGCCACCTCATGGCTTTTCTCCTGAAGGATTTTCAACTAATTATTCAGAGTACCGGACTTTACGAAAAATTCCGCAACACCGCATCTTTTTGTGACGACGACTACACTATTTTATTTAGGAAGTGACGCCAACGGGAGGCTCATGAGCGGATCGGGAGTTCAATTTTCATTCAATGTGCTCACTATTAATACTCACAAAGGGTTCACCGCCTTCAACCGGCGTTTTATTTTGCCTGAGCTACGGGAGGCTGTCAGAACGGTCGGTGCAGATATTGTGTGCCTGCAGGAAGTCATGGGCGCGCACGATGCTCACTCGCTGCAGATTGAGAACTGGCCGGATACCACCCACTACGAATTTCTGGCGGACACCATGTGGAGCGACTTCGCCTACGGGCGTAACGCCGTGTACCCGCAAGGGCATCACGGTAACGCGGTGTTGTCGCGTTATCCTATTGAACATTATGAAAATCGCGATGTGTCCGTCGGCGCGAGTGAAAAGCGCGGGGTCCTTTACTGCCGCATCGTGCCGCCAATGCTCTCGCACCCAATCCATGTCATGTGCGTGCATCTCGGTTTGCGTGAAGCACACCGCCAGGCCCAGCTCGCTATGCTGGCTGACTGGGTCAATGCCCTGCCCGACGCGGAGCCCGTGGTGATCGCCGGAGATTTTAACGACTGGCGGCAAACGGCCAATCACCCGTTGAAAGCCAGGGCCGGCCTTGACGAGATTTTTACCCGCGCCCACGGTCGCCCGGCGCGGACGTTTCCGGTGCAGTTTCCCCTGCTGCGTCTGGACAGGATCTATGTGAAAAACGCGAATGCCAGTACCCCAACGACGCTGGCGCTGCGTCACTGGCGACATTTGTCCGATCATGCCCCCCTGAGTGCGGAGATTCGTTTATGAAAAATGGCTGGCGTGAAGGCAATCAAATTCAACTACTGGAAAACGGCGATCAATACTATCCCGCCGTCTTTGACGCCATTGCACAGGCACAGAAAAAAATTATCCTTGAGACTTTTATCTGGTTTGAAGATGCGGTCGGAAAACAGCTGCATGCCGCCTTGCTCGGCGCCGCCCAGCGCGGAATCAAAGCAGAGGTGTTGCTGGACGGTTACGGCTCGCCGGATCTTAGCGACAGTTTTGTCGAAGAGTTGACCGTAGCAGGCGTTGTTTTCCGCTACTACGATCCGCGCCCGCGTCTGTTCGGTATGCGCACCAATCTCTTTCGCCGTATGCATCGCAAAATTGTGGTCATTGATGATCGTGTTGCCTTTGTCGGCGGTATTAATTATTCCGCTGAACACATGTCTGATTACGGTCCCGAGGCCAAGCAGGATTACGCCGTTCGCGTGGAAGGTCCAGTCGTGGCCGACATCCTGAAATTCGTGCTGGATAACTTACCGGGACAGAGCGCCGTACGACGCTGGTGGCGACGTCATCACCGGGCAATTGAAAATCATCGGCCAGGCGAAGCGCAGGCGCTGTTTGTCTGGCGCGATAACGAAGAGCATCGCGATGATATTGAACGCCACTATTTGAAAATGCTGACCCAGGCCCGGCGGGAAGTGATCATTGCCAATGCCTATTTCTTTCCGGGTTATCGCCTGCTGCATGCCCTACGAAAAGCTGCGCGACGCGGCGTTCGGGTAAAACTCATCGTCCAGGGTGAACCGGATATGCCGATTGTGAAAGTGGGTGCCCGCCTGCTGTATAACTATCTGGTTAAAGGCGGCGTCCATGTCTATGAATACCGGCGTAAGCCCCTGCATGGTAAAGTCGCGCTGATGGACGATCATTGGGCGACGGTAGGTTCCAGCAATCTCGACCCGCTTAGTCTGTCGCTCAATCTGGAGGCAAATCTTATTATTCATGACCGCACGTTTAACCAGACCCTGCGTGACAACCTGAACCCCATTATTGCGCAGGACTGCAAGCGAGTTGATGAATCAATGCTGCCAAAACGCACCTGGTGGAACCTGACCAAAAGCGTGCTGGCCTTCCACTTTTTACGCCACTTCCCGGCGCTGGTCGGCTGGCTACCGGCGCATACCCCGCATCTGGCCGAGGTAGAACCACCCGCACAGCCAACTCTGGAAACCCAGGATCGTATTCCAACTGAGGATGCAGGAGGGGAAACCTGATGCCAAAAAACCACCGACGCTGGCGCTTAGCGAAAAAGATCCTCACATGGCTATTTTTTATTGCAGTCATCGTATTGCTGGTCGTTTATGCCAGTAAGGTCAACTGGCAGGAAGTATGGACGGTAATTCGCGATTACAATCGGATCGCCCTGCTCAGCGCCGTAGGGCTGGTGATCGTCAGTTATTTACTTTACGGCTGCTATGACTTGCTCGGGCGCTACTACTGCGGGCACAAGCTGGCAAAACGCCAGGTCATGCTGGTGTCGTTTATCTGTTACGCCTTCAACCTGACGTTAAGCACTTGGGTGGGCGGTATTGGGATGCGTTATCGTCTCTACTCGCGTCTCGGATTACCGGGGAGCACAATTACGCGAATTTTTTCACTGAGCATTACCACCAACTGGCTGGGCTATATTCTGCTGGGCGGTTTTATTTTCACTTTCGGCGTTGTTGAACTGCCCGCGCACTGGTATATCGATGAAGGTACGCTACGTCTCTTAGGCATTGCGCTGCTGCTGATGATTGTTGTTTATCTGTGGTTTTGCGCTTTCGCTAAACATCGCCACATCACCATCAAGGGCCAAAAACTAGTGCTGCCCTCCTGGAAATTTGCCCTCGCGCAAATGGCGATATCCGGTACTAACTGGATGGTAATGGGGGCGATTATCTGGCTGTTGCTGGGTCAGAATATCAACTATTTCTTCGTGCTGGGCGTACTACTGGTGAGCAGTATTGCCGGTGTTATCGTGCATATTCCGGCGGGGATTGGCGTGCTGGAGGCGGTCTTTATGGCGCTGCTGGCAGGAGAGAACACCTCTCAGGGGACAATCATTGCCGCCCTGCTCGCATATCGCGTGCTGTACTATTTTATTCCGCTGCTGCTGGCGCTGATGTGCTATTTGCTGCTGGAGAGCCGGGCGAAAAAGTTGCGGGTAAAAAACGAGAAGGCGATGGCGAAATGATTCACCGGATGGCGGCTTACGCCATCCGGCAACAGAGAGTTAACGACGATTGCCGAAGATACGCAGCAGCATCAGGAACAGGTTGATGAAGTCCAGATACAGCGTTAAGGCCCCAAGAATTGCGTATTTACGCAGATTTGAGCTGTCACGCAGGTCGATCTGCTCACCGATATTTTTCAGCTTCTGCGTGTCATAAGCGGTCAGGCCGACAAACACAATCACCCCAATATAGGTCACCGCCCACATCAGCGCTTCGCTCTTCAACCAGAAGTTAACCAGCGAGGCCAGCACAATACCGATCAGTGCCATAAACAGCATATTGCCGAAACCGCTGAGATCGCGTTTGGTGGTGTAGCCGTACAAACTCATGATCCCGAACATCCCGCCGGTGACCACGAAGGTGCTGGCGATAGACGAGTAGGTATAGACGATAAAAATGCTTGATAGCGTCAGCCCGGTTAATGCCGAATAGAGCATAAACAGCGTGGTCGCCATTCCCGCGCTGAGCCTTTGCACCATGCCGGACAGGACGAACACCAGCGCTAGCTGGGCGATGATCAGTCCAAAGAAGGTGATTTTGCTGGAGAAGACAAACATCATCACCGCGGGCGTATTTGCCGCATACCAGGCGATAAACGCCGTCAGCAACAATCCGCAGGTCATCCAGCCGTACACCTGCGCCATATACGTTTGCAGGCCGGAACGGGCCTGTACAATAGAATCGGATCGTGGGAATCGGTCCATGACAATCTCCTGAATCAGTATGAGCCTACACCAATTGTACTCTACCAGCGTTTTGCTGCTAGCTTATCGCTGTCGCGGGCATCAACCCAGCGCTCACCTTCTGGCGTGGCCTCGCGCTTCCAGAACGGTGCGCGGGTTTTCAGATAATCCATAATGAACTGCCCGGCATCAAACGCGCTGCTGCGATGCGCACTGGTCACGCCAACAAAAACGATTTCGTCACCCGGCCACAGTTCGCCAATGCGATGAATGACCGTTACTCGTCCCAGCGGCCAGCGCGCACGCGCTTCGTCGACAATCTCCGCCAGCGCTTTTTCGGTCATTCCCGGATAGTGTTCCAGCGTTAACGCCTGCACGCTATCGCCGAGATTGTGATTGCGGACTTTACCGGTGAAAGTGACCACCGCGCCATCTTCATCGCGTTCGGCCAGCCAGGGATACTCATCCCCGACGCTGAACGGCGCATGACCAACAACAATTCGCGTTTCAGCCATCTTAGCCTCCGGTTACCGGTGGGAAGAAAGCCACTTCGTCACCCGCATTAAGGGGATGGTCAAAACTGACCAGCGTCTGGTTTACCGCTGCCAGCAGCTTGCCGTCTTCCAGCGCCAACGCCCAGCGATCGCTTTTTGCCGCAAGACTCCGGCGCAGCGCTTCTACCGTTGCAAACTCAGCGGCGACCTCTATCGCATCCGTGTTCACCAATTCCCGTACCTGAGCAAAGAAAAGAACCTTAATCATGCGCATCCACCTTAAAATCTCCCGATTTACCGCCGCTTTTAGCCAGCAGACGCACCGGACCAATCACCATATCCTTTTGCACCGCTTTGCACATATCGTAGATGGTCAACGCTGCCACGGAGGCCGCCGTTAACGCTTCCATTTCGACGCCGGTTTTCCCGGTCAGGCGACACAGCGTTTCAATGCGTACGCGGTTGTGTTCCGGCTCGGCGTGCAGATTAACTTCAACCTTGCTCAACATCAGCGGATGGCACAGCGGGATAAGATCCCAGGTCCGTTTGGCGGCCTGAATACCGGCAATACGCGCCGTGGCGAAAACGTCGCCCTTATGGTGGCTGCCGTCGATAATCATCGCCAGCGTTTCGCTACGCATGGTCACGAATGCTTCTGCACGCGCCTCGCGTACGGTTTCCGCTTTGGCGGAGACATCCACCATATGCGCTTCGCCAGCGGCGTTAATATGAGTCAGTTGCGACATACTTATTTCTTCAAATGTGGGTGGAAATTACACGGACGCGTACGGGCATCGAGCTGCGGCGCAATGATATTTTCCCATGCGGTACGACACGCCTTAGTCGACCCAGGCATGGCGAAAATCAGCGTTTTGTTGGCCACTCCGGCAATCGCCCGGGATTGCAGCGTCGCGGTGCCAATCTCTTCAAACGACAGCATACGGAATACTTCACCAAACCCTTCGACTTCTCTGTCGAACAGCGGTTGCAGCGCTTCTGGCGCCTGGTCCCCTTCGGTTAAGCCCGTGCCGCCTGTAATGAGCACAACCTGCACATCCTCACTGGCAATCCATGCAGAAACCTGGGCGCGAATGGCGTAGCGGTTCTCTTTGACAATCGCCTTGTCGACAATCTGATGACCCGCCTCTTGCGCCGAGTCACGCAGATAATGGCCGGAGGTGTCATCTTCTTCGCCGCGACGGTTGGAAACAGTAAGAATAGCAATGCGTGTCGGGATAAATTCAGCGCTTACCTGACTCATGAAAAACTCCTTTTAGCGATCAGCCGCCAATGTAAGATAAGTTTTGCGTAATACCGGTATTGTTCTGATGCAGGAAATGAGTCTGCTTTTTCTCCAGCAGCGCGGCTGAAATGCGTTCTTCCAGCGCCGACTGCTGAGCGTCATCTTCCAGCAAATCACGCAGGCTTACGCCGCCTTCACCAAATAAACACAGATGCAGCTTGCCGACAGAGGAAACGCGCAGACGGTTGCAGGTGGCGCAGAAGTCTTTCTCATAAGGCATGATCAGACCAATTTCACCAGCATAGTCAGGATGACAGAAAACCTGAGCCGGGCCGTCGCTGCGCTGTCGGATCTGGTGGATCCAGCCGCGACGCAGCAGCTCATCGCGCAGGACCTGGCCTGAGATATGGTGTTTACGGAAGAGAGAGCTGCCCTCGCCCGTTTCCATCAGTTCAATAAAGCGTAGTTGGATAGGACGGGGCTGAACCCACGCCAGGAAGGTGTCCAGTTGATGATGGTTTACGTCGCGCATCAGCACGGTATTGACTTTCACTTTTTCAAAACCCGCATCAAAGGCGGCGTCAATGCCTGCCATCACCTGCTGAAATTTGTCCTGCCCGGTAATGGCGTGAAACTGACGGGCATCGAGGCTGTCGACGCTGACGTTAAGTGCGGTCAGTCCGGCATCGCGCCAGGCAGCGGCATCACGCGCCAGACGATAACCATTAGTGGTCACCGCAATCTGACGGATGGCGTGGTTTTCGCGCACGGCGGCGATAATGTCGGTAAAGTCGCGACGCAATGAAGGTTCGCCCCCTGTCAGACGCACTTTTTCCGTTCCCAGACTGGCGAACGCGCGCGTGACGCGGCGAATTTCATCAACGGTCAAAAAGCCGTTATTGGTGACACCGCCGGGCTTATAGCCATCCGGCAGGCAGTAGGTGCAACGAAAGTTACACACATCGGTAATCGACAAACGTAAGTAGTAAAACTTACGTGCGAAAGCATCGGTAAGTTGAGAGCCCATGTACACCTTTCCAAATACGGGAGACGTAGTCATTTCTTCCTACGCCCTGGTGACAAACTTATTCAAGTATTGTCACGGCCAAAGCACCGTATCATTTGACCCAGGTGCAGAGGCTAGAGTGTTTATTCTCGTCATACTTCAAATTGCAGAAGCGTGGGCTTTGTTCATTCACCCCAGTCACGTACTTATGTCCGCTTACGGGGGATTCTCTCCCTCACTGCCTTCCTGCAACTCAAATTATTCAGAGTACATTGTGGTTATGCCGATACTAGCGTGTAAATGACGCTTTTGCCATGTACACTTTCGCTGTATAAACACATACATAGCGACATAATCGTGCAATTTCGCTACAGAATAAGCAAAAACCACAGTTTTGCATTGATATACATCATCTTGCCGGCAGGTGAATCTCGTCAGAAAGGAGTAGATCGCAGAAAAAAATTACGCCAGATTCCGCCTGGATAATTGCTGAAAACACACTATTTACGTTACTGTAGCGCCGATCAATTGATATCAGGAAAATATATGCGCACTCGCACGCTGGCAGATCTGGACCGCGTTGTCGCTCTCGGCGGAGGGCATGGACTGGGACGCGTTCTCTCCTCTCTTTCCCCTTTAGGCTCACGCCTGACGGGGATCGTCACCACGACCGATAACGGCGGGTCGACAGGTCGTATTCGTCGCTCTGAAGGAGGAATTGCCTGGGGAGACATGCGTAACTGTCTGAACCAGTTAATTACTCAACCCAGCGTTGCATCCGCCATGTTTGAGTATCGTTTTGGCGGTAATGGTGAGCTTTCCGGGCATAACCTCGGAAATCTGATGTTAAAGGCGCTCGATCACCTCAGTGTGCGGCCTCTGGAAGCCATCAATTTAATTCGTAATCTGCTGAAAGTTGACGCGCATTTAATTCCGATGTCGGAGCTGCCGGTGGATCTGATGGCTATCGACGATCAGGGACATGAAGTCTATGGCGAAGTGAATATCGATCAGCTCACCATCCCGCCTCAGGAACTGATGCTGTCGCCAAAAGTCCCCACCACGCGGGAGGCAGTTGAAGCTATCGCCGAAGCGGATTTGATTTTGATCGGACCCGGCAGTTTTTACACCAGCCTGATGCCGCTCCTGCTACTCGACGAATTGGCGCAGGCATTACGTCGCACACCTGCCCCGATGGTCTACATCGGCAATCTGGGTCGTGAATTAAGCCTGCCAGCAGCCAGCCTGACGCTTAACGATAAGCTGGCAATCATTGAACAGTACGTTGGCAGGAAAGTGATTGATGCGGTGGTTGTGGGCCCGAAAGTAGATGTATCCACCGTTACCGACCGCGTTGTTATTCAGGAAGTGCTGGAAGCCAGCGACATTCCCTACCGCCATGACCGCCAGCTATTGCATTACGCGCTGGAGAAAGCGGTACAGGCGCTGGGGTAATCCCAAGTGCGTGATTAGCATACAATCCTCATCGTAATGAGGATTGTAGCTTACTGCATTAACCTCTCAGCACAGGTACCTGCTCGGCGGATATTGGCTCTTCGTATCTTGTGCCAAAATTAGACCACCGGGCAAGAATGGCAAAGAATACGGCCATAACCAGGCAACTTAAATTGAACAAAACCCAGGGTGCATAATCCAGCGTCGCCACCCCCAGCGTTTTCGCCATGAACATACCAGATATTGTCCAAGGGAAAAGCCCTTCAAGTAGCGTGGCTCCAGACTCCATTGATCGGGACATATTAACCATATGCAATTTTTTGTTTTTAAAACAAGGATCATAAATATTCTTCACCAGAAAGAAACTGATGACTGCATTGCCAGTGCAGGCAACTAATAAAGAACTTGTGAACATTGTCGCCAACAGAGTACTGGTCACCGTTTTTAATTTCTGAACCAGTCGCCCAAGCAGTACATTAAGGCCACCAGAAACATCAAGTGCCGAAGCGAACATAAATGCACAAAGCATAACCACAATTGGGCTAACCATTGAATACATACCGCCACGATTAAGCAATATATTAATATTTTTAGTCGTAGATTCATTCATCGCGACATCTGAAAAATTGCTGATCATATTGGTATTAAAGCCATTAATCGATGCTTGAACAAGGTCCATCATGGTAAACGGCTGAAAAATTGCGCATATTGCCAGAGCAAAAAAAGAAGATGCGATCAAAACAATAATGGTATCCCATTTTTTTATCGCACCAATAAAGACCAGCAATGTCGGTAATATTAATAAAGGGTTAAGCCAGAATAATGAGTTTAGCGCTTTTTTCATGACCGGGATAGTATCTAGTTGGATTGAATTTACCAAATTTAAATCTAACCCCGCGATATAAAACCCCAGGCAGGCAAACAAAAAAGCAGGAACCGATGTATACAACATATTTCTAATACTTTGATAAAGCTCAGCCCCCGCAGCTAACGCGGCCATGTTTGTGGTATCTGATAAAGGAGATAATTTATCACCAAAATAGGCACCGGAGATAACGGCTCCAGCAGTAATCGGCAATGACACATTCATCGCCGCAGCAACGGCAACCAACGCCACACCAATTGTTCCTGCGGAACCCCATGAAGTGCCTGTAAATGTCGAGATGCAAACCGTCACTAAAAAAGCTGTAAGATATAAGTAAGCTGGGTTGATAATTTCCAGGCCATAATAGACCATTAACGGAATGGTACCACTAACCATCCAGCATCCAATCAACATACCGATCGACAGTAGAATTAACATTGCAGGGACGGCATCTTTTATTTTTTCTATAAAAGTCTGGAGAATTTCCTTCCAGCCCGCGCCATAGTATCTGGCAAAAAAACCTGTAATAATCGTAATAACAATTAAGATAAATTCAACTGGGTAATTTAAAATCCCAATACCTATAAAGAAAACCAGGAAAATAGCCACTAATAACATCAATGCTGCATAAAAGCTCGGTTGCTTATTTGTGCTTACCATGTTATTTTCCCGCTATTAATATGTTTTTATAGAATCAAACGCATTCTCTAAGTCCGCGATTAACATCTCTGGAGATTCTTGTCCAATTGAAATCCTAATTAAACCAAGTGCCATCCCATCTTTGCATATTACATCCTGGTTATAACCGCGATTTGGAGAAATAATCAGGCTTTCATATCCCCCCCAACTGCACCCCGGTTTGAAAATTCTACAACTATCAATGATGGCTTTAACTTTTTCAAAACTGCCATCTTTAAGTTCAAAACTAATGAGACCAGAAGTACCAAACATTTGTTGTGAAACAATTTCACGTTGTTTTGCATCTGCCATAAGAGGGTGACAGATATTCTCAACCTCTGCTCTGCTATTGAGAAAAGTAAGAATTGCATAGGTATTATTCTGATGTTGTCTCATGCGCAGCGGCAACGTTCGTAAACCGCGAATCACTAACCATGCACTATCTGGGGCCAGCACTGCGCCAAGAAGCTGATGTGAAAAATCACGAATAATATCAAGATAGACTTTTGCGCCTACCACAGCACCCGCCGTTAAATCACTGTGACCGCCGATATATTTAGTACAAGAGTGGAGCACTAAATCGAAACCAAGAGTCAATGGCTTTTGGAAGAGTGGCGTAGCCCATGTATTATCAATGGCAGTAATAATATTATTCTCTTTCGCCAACTCTGCTATCATCTGCAGATCCACAACTCGCATGGTCATTGTTCCTGGGGATTCCGTGTATATCATGCGAGTATTCGGCTTTATTTTCTGCCGAATATCCTCGACATCGCCACTGAGAACAATGTCATAGTCAATACCAAATCGTTGTTGCATTTGCTTCACCAGCACAACTGTTGGACCATAAACATTATTCACCAGAATAATATGGTCACCACTTTTCAGCAGGCCAAACAATGTTGCGCTTATCGCGCCCATGCCCGAGCCAAAAACTTTGCAGGCCGCGCCACGCTCCAACGCTGCCAGTTTATGCTCTAACAGTTCCGTTGTTGGGTTAAGCCCCCGGGAATAGATGTAACGTTCAGCTTCGTGCTGCATATCATCACAGTATTGCTGATAGCTCTGCTGCACAAACAGACTGGTTTTTACTAGCGGAGGGCTGACTGCACCAAAATTTTTCTGGTGTTGTTCACCAACGCCAGAACATATCATGGCGTCCTGAACGGCATAATCATTCTCAGCGTAATTGTATATTATCTCTTTCATAATTTTCCTTTATATTTTCGTCAGGGAAATTTCTATAACAGGACAATTATAAAAAAAGGAACAATGACAGCCTTTTTCTTGCTGCCAAAATGCTGAAAGAATCGTCAGAAATGTAAAGAATAAAACGATGAGGTTCACAAAGCTGAAAAACAAAAATCAATTCAGCAAAGAATCAATTAGAGTGAGTGCATTAATTTTAAGTAAAATAAATGGCAATAGAAAAACGAATAATATAATTATAAGTGATAATACATTCTGTATTTTTCCAATCGCCATGGCATTTACGCGATGGCGAATTGGAAAGTGGAAACAATCTTACGATGCCGCGATAAACAACTCGCGCAGCTGATGCAACTGGTCGCGGATTGTCGCAGCCTCTTCAAATTCAAGATTCTGCGCATGCTGCATCATCTGCCCTTCCAGCTCATGAATCTTCTGCTGCAGCGCTTTTGGCGTCATATCCAGTTCGACAATTTCAGACTTCGCGCCTGCGCGTGACTTCCCTTTGCCTTTCGCCTTAGTCTTCGCAATATTCTGACCCAGCGCCAGAATATCGACCACTTTCTTGTTCAGCCCCTGCGGCGTAATACCGTGTTCTTCGTTGTAGAGCTGCTGTTTCTCACGACGGCGTTCAGTTTCACCTATCGCCTTAGCCATTGAGGCGGTAATTTTGTCGCCGTAGAGAATAGCCTTCCCGTTGATATTACGCGCCGCACGACCGATGGTCTGAATAAGCGAACGTTCCGAACGCAGGAACCCTTCTTTGTCTGCGTCCAGAATCGCCACCAGTGAGACCTCAGGCATATCCAGACCCTCACGTAACAGGTTGATACCCACCAGCACGTCAAACTCGCCCAGACGCAGGTCACGAATGATTTCCATACGTTCCACGGTATCGATGTCTGAGTGCAGATAGCGCACCCGCTCACCGTGCTCTTCGAGGTATTCGGTGAGATCCTCTGCCATCCGTTTCGTGAGCGTAGTGACCAGCACACGTTCGTTAATCGCCGCACGGATGCGGATCTCAGACAGCAGATCGTCAACCTGCGTCGCCACCGGGCGTACCTCAATGATAGGATCCAGCAGACCGGTCGGTCGTACTACCTGATCGACGACGTCATCACCGGATTTCTCCAGTTCATAGTTGCCCGGCGTAGCTGAGACGTAGATGGTCTGCGGGGCCAGCGCTTCAAACTCTTCAAATTTAAGCGGACGGTTATCCAGCGCCGACGGCAGACGGAATCCGTATTCGACCAGAGTCTCTTTACGCGCCCGGTCACCACGATACATACCGCCAATTTGCGGGATAGTGACGTGGGATTCATCCACCACCAGCAGGCCGTCGGCAGGCAGGTAATCAAACAACGTCGGCGGCGGCTCGCCGGGGCCACGCCCGGACAGATAGCGGGAGTAGTTTTCAATCCCCGAGCAGTAACCCAGCTCGTTCATCATTTCCAGATCGAACTGCGTACGCTGACTTAGCCGCTGTTCTTCCAGCAGTTTGTTATTTGCCAGCAGGACCTTGCGCCGCTCTGCCAGCTCAACTTTGATTTCTTCCATCGCCTGCACGATACGTTCGCGCGGCGTCACGTAGTGCGTTTTAGGATAGATGGTGTAGCGCGAAATCGTGGATTCAACCTGCCCGGTAAGCGGGTCAAACAGCGATAAACGTTCGACCTCTTCATCAAACAGTTCCACGCGCAGCGCGATATCGTCGGATTCAGCCGGGAAAATGTCGATCACTTCACCACGCACGCGGAAGGTTCCGCGCTGAAATGCCTGATCGTTGCGGGTATATTGCAGTTCCGCCAGGCGGCGCAGGATCGCACGCTGGTCGATAATCATCCCTACCGTCAGATGCAGCATCATTTTCAGATACAGATCCGGATCGCCCAAACCATAGATAGCGGAAACTGACGCGACGACAACGACATCCCGACGTTCCAGCAGCGCTTTGGTCGCTGACAGACGCATCTGCTCAATATGTTCGTTAACCGAGGCATCCTTCTCGATGAAGGTGTCAGAACTTGGAACGTAGGCTTCCGGTTGATAATAGTCGTAGTAGGAGACGAAATACTCCACCGCGTTATCCGGGAAGAACTCTTTCATCTCACCGTACAACTGCGCGGCCAGCGTCTTATTGGGAGCCAGCACCATGGTAGGCCGCTGCAAGTCCGCAATTACGTTAGCGATGGTGAATGTCTTCCCCGAGCCCGTCACCCCCAGCAGCGTCTGATGCGCCAGACCATCCTCCAGCCCTTCTTCCAGACGGCGAATAGCCTCAGGCTGATCGCCAGAGGGTTTAAAAGCGGAATTTAGTTTGAACGGTTTACTCATGAGCAGCTACCTGAAGCAATGGGCGGGCAGGTGTGTAATTTTACTCGCAGTCGTATATTTTGCCAGTAAAATATACTGGATGAAAAAACAGTAACGCACCAGAATATTTCTGATACGCCATCAGAATGACCGTGACTGCAGGCTAAAATTTGGCCTCAGACAAGATAAAACACCAGCAAAAACGTGTTATCCCCAAAGCAATGACTTTTTTAACATTTGTCAAGCTGCCCGATGAAAGTTTTGTGGCAACGCATGACACTTCTGCGACAGCCATTGATTTTATCTAACATTCTGTAATTTAATGACTATTATCCCGAGCCGTCTTTCGCATCAATTTAGTCGCAGGCCGCGTCTTCTCTCGCTTACATTGTGTTTTCTAACTCTAATACACAAGGTTATCCACAGGAATAGTGGATAACTGCCTCCAGCCCGTATGGACTGTAGCCTGGCAAAAACGCCCTCACTCCCTTTTCCGGAGGGATAAAAAAAATTTATCGCTATTTTTTGATATTTATCAGCTAACGAAGCGGCCTGGAATGGCCGGGATCTTGCTCGCATTTTCATCATTTTCTTGCCTGCACCATTACGACACCGCCAGGCACTGGCAATGTGCACAAAACAACGCCAGCCCTCCGGCTAGCCAGACGTTACCGCCTGCGCGGCACACTCTCCTGCTGTTTTTTGACCCCAATCCCTCTTCTGGCAAGAGAATTGCAATTTTCTTCCGACGACCTGTACGTGGGGCGGATAGCATCATGCTGGAGGAATCTATGTTGAGTCTTCGCGCAGTGAATCATTATTACGGTAATCAACACTCCCTATGGGATGTGGATCTCGACCTGCTGCCCGGTAAATGTACCGGTGTGCTGGGGCTTCCAGGAATGGGAAAGACTACGCTGACCAATTGCATTATCGGCAATTTACCGATCGAAAGCGGCACCATGTTCTGGCATCAGGCTGGCGCGCCGCCGCGCGACCTGAGTCCCATTCCGGCGGCAAATCGCATCGCGCTGGGCATTAACTACGTTTCACAAGAGAGACGGATTTTTTCGCAATTGACGGTAGAGGAAAATCTGCATATTGCGCGTCAGGCGGTTGAGGAAAGCGAAACGATGAACAGCAGTGATATTTACCGCCTGTTTCCACAGTTGTTCGTACTGCGTCAGGCCAAAGGGGCGGCATTATCGGAAGATGATCAGCACCAGCTTGCGCTCGCCAGCGCGCTGGTCACACGCCCGCGCCTGCTGATCCTCGATGAGCCCACGCGGGGAAGTGGCCAGGCATATATCCACAAACTGGGGAACCTGGTTGTAAGGTTAGGCCAGGAGCTCGGCATCGCCATAATGCTCGCGGAGCAGAGCCTGCCGTTTATTCGTCGGGTCGCTGACTGCTACTGCCTGTTACACCGTGGGCGCAACGTGGCTCAGGGGCAAATCACACAGCTCAGCAACCCGCTAATCACCGACTGGGGGGCGCTACAGACAAAACGCTAAGATCGATATAACGTCCTGTCGATGCCCGCTCCGGCTCTTCTGCCAGCCAGGGAATTTCCCCCAGCAGCGGAGCCGCAAGCACACGCCTGAGCGTTGCCATATATTCAGCATGACGCTTGCCAGGTGGCGTCACATCATTGGCGACCCATCCGGCAAGCGTCAGTCCGGCCTGCTGCACCGCCTGGGCGGTCAGCATAGCGTGGTTGATGCAGCCGAGCTTAACGCCAACCACCAGAATAACCGGCAACTGCTCTGTTTTCACCCAGTCAGCAAAACTCAGCGTTGGCGAAAGCGGCGTAAACCACCCGCCGGCACCTTCCACCAGCACCCAGTCAGCCTGTTGTTCCAGCGCGCGTAAACCCGCAGACATTACAGAGGCCTGAATGGGGCGACCTTCGTCCGCGCTGATGATATGCGGTGAGGTAGGTTCCGCGAAGGTATAGGGGTTGATAGCCGCATAGTCCACCGTCACAACGCTGTTGCGCTGTAATGCCAGGGCATCGCTATTACGCAGACCTTCAACCGTCATTTCACTGCCCGACGCCACTGGCTTATAGCCGACGGTTCGCAATCCCCTCTGCCCCGCCGCCTGCAGCAACGCGCAGCTGGCGATAGTTTTACCCACTTCGGTATCCGTCCCGGTGACAAAAAAAGTGTTAGTCACGTTGAATCACTCCCAAAAATAGATGATAGGTCAGCGGATATTTCCCCTGCTGGCAGGGCCAGGCTAGCTGCAGCTGGCGCAGCTGTGAGCGGGTGAGGACGCGCGGCTCGCGGCCATCATGCAAATGCGTCGCGCCAATGCCCTTCAGCGAGCGCATGGCGCTCAGCGCATCGTCAAACCACAGCGTGACGGCATGAGACTGGTATTCAACGTCCCACCCATGCAGGGCGTTTTCCAGTTGCTCCACGGGCAAAAAACGATTGGCGTGCTCCCGCTCATCAACCGCTCGCCACGCCTGACGAAGCTCCGGCATTGACCCCTGCGCCAGGGTACTAAACGCCACCGTCCCGCCAGGACGCACCACCCGGTAAAGCTCACGTAACGCGCCGCGCAGATCGCTGCACCACTGTACGGCCAGATTGCTCCAGGCCAGGTCGAAAGTAGCAGCAGCCTGCGGAATGGCTTCAATATCCGCCAGCAAATAGCGGTGGGCGACATCGTGACGCTGTGCTTCAGTCAGCATTTGCGCCGACAGATCCAGCGCGCAGACCTCGCTCCCCTGCTCCCGCCAGTAACGGCTCATACGCCCGGGTCCGCAGCCCGCATCTAAAACCTGAGAGAATGCCCGACCATCGAGTCGCGCCAGTAACGCATCGGCGCTCTGACGCTGGAGTTCCGCGTGTTGCTCATAGTGAGTAGCCGCGCGACCAAACGCGGCAGCAATCGCCTGCTTATTGACCTGAGCCATGCAGCACCTCCAGTAAGCGATCGATATCCTGGACTTCATGCGCCTGGGTCAGCGTAAGCCGCAGCCTGGCCGTACCAACCGGCACCGTCGGTGGGCGAATAGCCGTCACCCAGCATCCCTGTTGACGTAATGCCTCCGCCAGCTGCAAGGCTTTATGATTGTCGCCCACGATAAGTGGCTGAATGGCGCTGTCTGACTGCGCCAGCGTAAAGTCCGGCGTATTCACCCCAGCGCGAAAACGCTGGATCAGCATCGCCAGTTTTTCTCTGCGCTCATCGCCTTCGCGGCTGCGGATCACCTCCAGCGCGGCACGCAAGGCCTGGGCCTGCGCCGGAGGCATACTGGTGCTGTAGATCAGATGACGGGCAAACTGCAGCAGATAATCGGCCACGCTGTCTGAGCACAAGATTGCCGCACCGCTGACGCCAAAACCTTTGCCAAACGTCACCACTAACAGCTCGGGTTTCACCTGCTGTCGGGAGCACGAACCGCGCCCTTCCTCACCGCTGACGCCAATCCCGTGCGCATCATCCACCAGCAACCACGCGCCCTGCCGCTCTGCTACCGCGTGAATTTCCGCCAGCGGTGCGCTATCGCCATCCATGCTGAACACACCTTCAGTGACCACGAGTTGTTGCCCCGGACAGGGGGTGGTCAGCAGACGTTCCAGATGTTGCGGATCGTTATGGGTAAAGCGACGTAGCACGGCAGGGCTAAGGCTGGCAGCTTCCAGCAGTGAGGCATGGCTGAGCCGGTCAGCAACAATCCGGTCCTCTTTGCCCATCAGCGCGGCAATGACCGCCTGATTAGCGGCAAAACCGGAGATAAACAGCAGCGCCCGTGAATAGCCGAGCCATTGCGCCAGCTCATCTTCCAGCGCCTGATGAGCAACGGAATAACCGCTGACATGACCCGAGCCGCCGCTGCCGACGCCAAAACGCTCAGCGCCTTGCTGCCACGCGCAGATAATATGCGGATGGTGGCTTAAGCCAAGGTAGTCGTTGCTGGAAAAGTTCAGATACTGGCGACCGTCGGCCTGCAGCCAGCGACCGGCGCCCTGCGTCACCGCATAGCGCCGACGCAACGCATCAGCACGACGACGCGCCGTTAACGCATCGTCTATTTTTTGCTGCCAGGTCATACGGTTGCCGCGTTGTAGTATTCGTCGGTATCTGGGGTACGCAGCGCCTGTTCCAGGCGTTGCTGCTGTTCGTTATCGCCCGCCAGCACCGCCGTTTGCTGCGGATTGAGACCCAGCTTGCGAAACAACAGCAAATCCTTATCTTCGTTCGGATTCGGCGTGGTCAGCAGTTTGCAGCCGTAGAAAATCGAGTTAGCCCCGGCCATAAAGCACATCGCCTGGGTTTGTTCGTTCATTTGCTCGCGTCCGGCTGAAAGACGGACATATGAAGTCGGCATCATGATCCGCGCCACGGCGATAGTACGAATAAAATCAAAGGCATCCACATCGTCGTTATCGGCAAGCGGCGTGCCTTTCACTTTCACCAGCATGTTGATCGGCACGCTTTCTGGCGGCGTTGGCAGATTCGCTAATTGCAGCAACAGACCCGCGCGGTCGGTCACCGTTTCCCCCAGTCCCACAATCCCGCCGGAGCAAACTTTTATGCCCGCCTCACGCACTTTATCCAGCGTATCCAGACGCTCCTGGTACGACCGGGTTGTGATGATATTGCCGTAGAATTCCGGCGAGGTGTCGAGGTTATGGTTGTAGTAGTCCAGACCCGCATTGGCCAGCCGCTGGGCCTGATTTTCGTTCAGCGTACCCAGCGTCATACACGCTTCTAGCCCCAGTTCTTTTACGCCCTGAACCATCTGTTCCAGGTAAGGCATGTCGCGTTCGTGTGGATTCTTCCACGCCGCGCCCATGCAAAACCGCGTTGAACCGGCCTGTTTCGCTTTACGCGCAGAGTCCAGTACCTGTTCAACCTCCATCAAACGTTCCGTTTCCAGACCGGTTTTATAGCGGGAGCTTTGTGGGCAGTATTTGCAGTCTTCCGGGCAGGCACCGGTCTTAATCGACAGCAGCGTACTGACCTGAACCTGCCGCGGATCGAAGTGCTGACGGTGAACCTGCTGCGCTTCAAACAGCAGATCCAACAGCGGTTTTTCAAATAATTCGGTGACTTGCGACATTGTCCAGCGAGAAGAATGAGCCATATTGGTATACGTTTCGTTATGAGTTTGGTGTAGACTCGTAAACCTAAATCTTTTTAATTTGGTTTACAAGTCGATTATGACAACGGACGATCTTGCGTTTGACCAACGCCATATCTGGCACCCTTACACCTCCATGACCTCCCCGTTACCGGTTTATCCGGTGGCGCGTGCCGAAGGTTGCGAACTGATTTTAGCCAGCGGTGAGAAGCTGATAGACGGCATGTCGTCCTGGTGGGCGGCGATCCACGGTTACAATCACCCACAGCTGAACGCCGCGATGAAAACGCAGATTGATGCCATGTCACATGTGATGTTTGGCGGCATTACCCATGCCCCGGCCATTGCGCTGTGCCGCCAGTTGGTGGCGATGACGCCAGAGGCGCTGGAGTGCGTTTTTCTCGCGGATTCAGGTTCGGTCGCCGTAGAAGTAGCAATGAAAATGGCGCTGCAATACTGGCAGGCCAAAGGCGAATCCCGTCAGCGTTTCCTGACATTTCGAAACGGTTATCACGGCGATACCTTCGGTGCGATGTCGGTCTGCGATCCCGACAACTCGATGCACAGTCTGTGGAAGGGTTATCTGCCGGAGAACCTGTTTGCGCCCGCCCCGAAAAGCCGCATGGACGGCGAGTGGGACGAACTGGATATGGTGCCTTTTGCCCGCCTGATGGCCGCGCATCGCCACGAGATTGCGGCGGTGATCCTTGAGCCGATTGTGCAGGGCGCTGGCGGCATGCGCATGTATCATCCCGAATGGTTAAAACGCATCCGTAAGATGTGCGACCGTGAAGGGATCCTGCTGATTGCCGATGAAATCGCCACGGGATTTGGTCGTACAGGCAAGCTTTTTGCCTGTGAACACGCCAACATAACCCCGGACATTTTGTGTCTGGGCAAAGCGTTAACCGGCGGAACGATGACCCTTTCCGCCACCCTGACCACGCGTCAGGTCGCGGAAACCATCAGCAACGGTGAAGCCGGATGCTTCATGCACGGTCCAACCTTTATGGGTAATCCGCTGGCCTGCGCCGTCGCCTCCGCCAGCCTGTCGTTACTCGAAACCGGTGAGTGGCGCTTACAGGTAGCGGCTATTGAAGCGCAACTGCGGACAGAACTCGCCCCGGCGGCAGACTCGAGTTGGGTAGCCGACGTGCGCGTACTCGGCGCCATCGGCGTGATCGAAACCACGCATCCGGTGAATATGGCGGCGTTACAGAAGTTCTTTGTTGAACAGGGTGTGTGGGTACGACCGTTTGGCAAATTGATCTATCTGATGCCGCCGTACATTATTCAGCCCAATCAGTTGCGTCGTCTGACCCAGGCCGTAAACGAGGCAGTGCGCAGTGCAACATTTTTTAGCGATTAATCATCGCCCGGTCCGGACGTGGAAAAGTGAAACAGCCCGGATTATTCGATGACTGATGAAGTAACAATATTTAGACATGAAGGCCGGATTATTCCGGCCTTTTTTTATTTGCATCAAAGAAATTGTAAATCGTTTTATATCGATGCTGAGCAAAAATTGACGGGTGATTTAATAAGCGATAGCGTGAATTTGTCACGTAAGTGATTAAAGTGAAAGGATTTTATGAGATTTTCCTTAAATGGAGTTTTAAGAAAATGGCTATTCCAGCTTATTTATGGCTCAAAGATGACGGCGGCGCTGATATCAAAGGTTCCGTCGATGTTCATGGACGTGAAGACGGCCCGCTTGAGGTTGTACGATGAAACGGCTCGCATTATTGCTACTACTTCCGTTTATTGTGGCCACTTCAGCAGCTGGCGAAGTGAACTGGCCCGATGCGCTGAAAGGCGTGGCTGCGGGCGATCAAGCGTGGCTGAATAAAACGCCAGAACTCGCGGCTGCGGCAGATGTTAAGCAGGCCATTAAACTGGAAGATGCTTTATCTGCTGCCCTAACAGCAAATACAACCGGCGCTCTTGATGCGCTCAGCGTCATTGACGCGGGAAAATGGCCGCACATGATCGGGACTGATATTGTCTGCGGAGTGCCTGTTGAAGCTCCAGCAACCGTTGAGGATTTTTATCAGCGGACACGTCCTGCGTTGTTAAGCACTGATAAGGGCGCTCGCTGCTTGTGGTTCCTCGAAGCAACATATGAGGAATGGAAAGCAGACAAAGCCCGTCAGGTTAAGTAAGATAATTAACCCGGTCAATATGGCCGGGTCCTTTCCTCCGCTTCCCTTTGATTTTTCGTGCCGCAGCCGCTCCCTGAATACTCAACACCACACAATAACCACTCATGAAGTGGGTTTAACCGACAGCACCGGCACGCCGCACACGTTCCGGCACCCAGTAAGGATTATTTAATGACATTTCCCGTCCCAACCGTTGCGGAAAGTACCGACCGCCAGTTACGCGATATTCAGCACGCGCTACCCGATGAGAACGTCGACACCAGCAGCGACAGCGACTACGCCGTCCGGGCTAATGCTGTATCAGGCGTGGCGGACGGTCTCTACGCCTATCAGGGCTGGATTATTCGCCAGATTTTCCCTGACACCGCCGAGAAGGAGTATCTGGAGTTTACTCGATGCCGAACTGGCTGGACTGGTCACCAGTGCGAATAAAGTACCCGACTTCCCGGAGAGGATAAGGCAGCGCTGGCTGATTTAACTTCTGTTGGTCGTGACATTATCAGCAAGAACGCTATTGCCGACATTCTCACATACCTTGGTTTGCACGAGACCGGATTTGCCCCCCTTGATTGAACGCAAAACAGTCCAGAATATTTCGCCACGCTACATACGGTTCCTGGCTACACTTTTTGGCTAACGAGAGGAGTCAGCATGAAACTAATCAGTAACGATCTGCGCGATGGCGAAAAGCTTGCGCATCGCCACGTCTTTAACGGCATGGGATATGACGGGGATAATATTTCCCCGCATCTGGCGTGGGATGACGTGCCCGCAGGGACTAAAAGCTTTGTCGTGACCTGCTACGATCCTGATGCGCCAACCGGCTCCGGCTGGTGGCACTGGGTGGTGGTAAATCTGCCAGCAGATACCCGCGTACTCACGCAAGGCTTCGGCTCCGGGCTGGTTGCGCTGCCGGATGGGGTGATTCAGACCCGTACGGATTTTGGGAAAGCAGGTTATGGCGGTGCTGCGCCGCCGAAGGGGGAAACCCATCGCTATATCTTTACGGTTCACGCGCTGGATGTGGAGCGTATTGATGTCGATGAGGACGCCAGCGGCGCGATGGTTGGCTTTAACGTTCACTTCCACTCGCTCGCCAGCGCCTCGATTACGGCAATGTTCAGTTAAGCTGTGTTGTGCCGGATGTCGGTTTCGCCGCATCCGGCCTACTAAACAAGGCTTCTCTACAGAAATTCAGGCAACAATTTCAACAACGTCCCCTGGGCTAACAGTTCGGTTGCACATTCAATATCCGGAGCAAAAAAGCGATCCTGCGTATAGTGGGCAACCTGCTCGCGCAGAGCCTGGCGCGCCTGCTCCAGCAGCGGGCTTGAGGTTAACCCTTCACGCAGGTCAATCCCCTGACACGCCGCCAGCCACTCCACGGCAATCACGCCGCGCGTATTCGCCGCCATCTCCCACAACCTGCGGCCCGCTGCCGGCGCCATAGACACATGATCTTCCTGGTTGGCGGAGGTCGGCAAGCTGTCCACGCTGTGCGGATGCGCCAGCGCTTTGTTCTCGCTCGCCAGCGCGGCCGCGGTTACCTGAGCAATCATAAAGCCGGAGTTCACCCCGCCGTTTTTCACCAGGAACGGCGGCAACTGCGACATATGTTTGTCCATCATCAGCGCAATGCGTCGCTCTGATAACGCCCCGATTTCCGCAATCGCCAGCGCCAGATTATCTGCCGCCATCGCCACCGGTTCAGCATGGAAGTTGCCGCCGGAAATGACATCGCCCTCTTCGGCAAACACCAGCGGGTTGTCGGAAACCGCGTTGGCTTCTACCAGCAAGACCTCCATTACCTGACGCATTTGCGTCAGGCACGCCCCCATCACCTGCGGCTGACAGCGCAAAGAATACGGATCCTGCACTTTTTCACAGTTATGATGCGACTGGGAAAGCGCGCTGGTGTCGGTCAACACGTGGCGGTACAGCGTTGCGGCATCAATCTGCCCACGCTGTCCTCGTGCGGCATGAATACGGGCATCAAACGGACGACGAGAGCCTAAAACGGCTTCGGTGGTCAGCGCCCCACACACCGTCGCAGACGCGAACAGCTCCTGGGCTTCAATTAACCCGCGCAGCGCAAAGGCTGTGGAAGCCTGGGTACCGTTGAGCAGCGCCAGCCCTTCTTTCGCCTCCAGCGTAATCGGCTCCAGCCCGGCCTTTTTCAGCGCTTCGGTCGCCGGAAGCCATTCCCCCTGCCAGCGCGCTTTACCTTCGCCCAGCAGCGTCAGAGACATATGCGCCAGCGGTGCCAGGTCGCCCGATGCGCCCACTGACCCTTTCGCCGGGATCAGCGGATACACCCCGGCATTCACCAGCGCAATCAGCGCTTCAATCACGCTGAGACGAATACCCGAAAAACCCCGCGCCAGGCTGTTGATTTTCAGCACCATAA
Source organism: Citrobacter sp. Cb023 (assembly GCF_030336805.1). NCBI lineage: Bacteria > Pseudomonadati > Pseudomonadota > Gammaproteobacteria > Enterobacterales > Enterobacteriaceae > Citrobacter > Citrobacter sp. Cb023. The sequence continues at coordinate 627,164 of NZ_JAOWCV010000038.1, forward strand.
TCAGGCGTACCATCGCGTCATCGAGCGCCTCACCAACGCCTGCCGCATGGGAAAGCACCAGCGAACGCTGTAAATTCTGCAAATCTTCCGTGGCGATACGGGTCTGAGCCAGCAGGCCAAAGCCGGTATTAATGCCATACGCCGTACGGCCTTCAGCGACAATATTATTGACGCAGGCGACGCTTGCGTTGATAGCATCAATCGCCCCGGCATCCAGGCTCAGTTTGACCGGCTGCTGCCAGATGTCGCGCAGTTGCGCAAAGCTCAGATGACCCGGCGTTAATGTCATGGTGTTCATATCAGCGTTTCTCCTGCGTCGCCGCGACCATCGGCAAATTCAGCCCTTCTTCGACGGCGCATTCCACCGCAATGTCATACCCGGCGTCGGCGTGGCGCATCACCCCGGTAGCCGGATCGTTATGTAATACCCGGGCGATACGCGCTGCGGCTTCATCAGTGCCATCGCAAACAATCACCATCCCGGCATGCTGGGAGAAGCCCATTCCTACCCCGCCACCGTGATGCAGTGACACCCAGGTTGCACCGCTGGCGGTGTTAAGCAGCGCGTTCAGCAGCGGCCAATCGGATACTGCATCAGAACCGTCGCGCATGGCTTCGGTTTCGCGGTTCGGGCTGGCGACGGAGCCGGAATCCAGATGATCACGGCCAATAACAATCGGCGCAGATACTTCACCGCTGCGCACCATTTCATTAAACGCCAGCCCCAGTTTTTGACGCCATTCCAGACCGACCCAGCAGATACGCGCCGGTAATCCCTGGAAGTTAATCCGCTCACGCGCCATATCCAGCCAGTGGTGCAGATGCTTATCGTCAGCCACGATCTCTTTCACTTTGGCATCCGTTTTATAAATATCCTGCGGATCGCCGGAAAGCGCCACCCAACGGAACGGGCCAATGCCACGGCAGAACAGGGGGCGAATATAAGCAGGGACGAAACCGGGGAAATCAAAGGCGTTTTCCACGCCCATCTCTTTGGCCATCTGGCGAATGTTATTGCCGTAATCAAACGTCGGCACGCCCATTTTGCTGAACGCCAGCATTGCCTCAACGTGCGTTGCCATTGAGCGTTTCGCCGCCTGTACCGTGCCCTGCGGATCGGACACCGCTTTCGCCTGATACGCTTCCCAGCTCCAGCCGGACGGCAGATAACCATGCAGCGGATCGTGGGCGCTGGTCTGGTCAGTGACCATATCCGGGCGCACACCACGCTTCACCAGTTCCGGCACAACGTCGGCGGCGTTAGCGCATAGCGCAATGGAGACCGCTTTCCCCTCGCGGGTGTACTTTTCGATACGTGCCAGCGCGTCGTCAAGCGATGTCGCCTGCTCGTCTACGTAGCGGGTACGCAGACGGAAATCGATCCGGCTTTGCTGGCACTCAATATTCAGCGAGCAAGCACCTGCCAGCGTTGCGGCTAACGGTTGCGCCCCTCCCATGCCGCCCAGCCCGGCGGTCAACACCCAGCGTCCGCTCAGGTTACCCTGATAATGCTGACGCCCGGCCTCAACGAAGGTTTCATAAGTCCCCTGCACGATGCCCTGGCTGCCGATGTAGATCCAGCTCCCGGCGGTCATCTGGCCATACATCGCCAGCCCTTTGGCGTCCAGCTCGTTGAAGTGTTCCCATGTAGCCCAATGTGGCACCAGGTTGGAGTTGGCAATCAGCACGCGCGGCGCATTGTCATGGGTTTTGAAAACGCCAACCGGTTTACCGGACTGGACCAGCAGGGTCTCATCGGTCTCCAGTTTGGTCAGCGCGTTGACGATGGCGTCATAACATTCCCAGTCCCGCGCGGCGCGACCAATCCCGCCGTATACCACCAGCTCATGCGGATTTTCCGCCACATCGGGATCCAGGTTGTTCATTAACATGCGCAGCGGCGCTTCGGTCAGCCAGCTTTTGGCCGTTAAAGTGGTGCCGCGTGGGGCACGAATATCCTGCTGACGGTACTTGCTATGAGACATGGTAGAGCACTCCTCGCGAACGATCGGACAGATAAGTAACATATACTTGTCTATACAAGTTGTCGCAAGCGTGCTTTTAACAAAAAAGATACAATTTTATTATACTGCGGCAGCAATCACGCTTTTCAGGACATAAACCGCCCTTGCAGGCGATAGCGGGAACCCGGGAAGAGCAAACGGGCATGAGAGACAATAGATGACGCAGACCAGGTTTTACGGCGGATCAGCAGGCAGGGATCGTTTTCTTTGATATTCAGCAGCGCGCACTCTTCGGCACTGGCGCGTACCGCTTCAACAATATGCTCGCCTTCCGTTAAAGGGGCTATCAGCGACAGATACGCGTGCGGCGTAGTCTGGCTGTAATCCTGCGCCAGATACGCCGGCACAATTTCGGCATTCACGCAGCGATCTTCAATCTGCACCGGCAGTTCGTTCTCGTAGTGCACCATGACAGAGTGAAAAATGGAGGTGCCTTCTTTGACGTTTAACACCAAAGCTTGCTGCGCGCTTGCCTGGGTTCGTTCAAGCGTGATCACCTCGCAGCGGTGCTGATGCTGACGGGCGTTGATTTCATCCGCGATGCTGCGAATTTCAAACAGCGCAGACTGGCCCTTCGGCTCGGCGACAAACGTCCCTACGCCCTGCAAACGAACCAGTAACCCTTCATCCGTTAACTCACGCAGCGCCCGGTTGATGGTCATGCGGCTGAAACCATACTGCGCCACCAGCTCCGCCTCAGAGGGAATGCGATCGTGAGGTTGCCAGATACCGCTGGCAATCTTTTCGCTGATCTCCTGTTTGACCTTTTCGTAAAAAGGTGCCGGAGCAGAACGGGATGGGAGCATGCGTAAGCCTTCCTTAAGCTGAGAATGTGAGTGGGTACAGTTTACAGGCATTACCCGAACCTGATAAGCGCAACGCCATCAGGTATATCAGTGCCACCAGTGCGCGATTTGCCAACCTAATCGCGCCGCAACGCGCGCCGCTCTGCCATCATCGTCAAAGCGTGGATTAAATTCAACCATATCCACCGCCTGCAGTTTACCGCTACGACACAGGGGTTCAATCAGACTCAGCAGCGTCGCCAACGGTACGCCCAGCGCAGCGGGTGCCGACACGCCGGGCATTTCCCACACCGGCAGCACGTCGAGATCGATAGTCAGATAGATAACATCCAGGTTGGCGACAAACTGCGCTAACTGCGCCTGCGCCGTTGCACAGTACAGATCTTCCACCACGGTCACACCAAGCCGCTGCGCCTCATCCCATAACGCCTGGGTGTTTGCCGCCCGACTGACACCGATACAGGCATAGTGAAATTCCCGCTGCTGTTCATCGCAAAGCTGCGCCAGTTGGCGAAACGGTGTGCCGGAAGTAGCCTGATCGGCATGGCGCAAATCGAGGTGGGCATCGAAGTTGACGATCCCCACTTTCGCCTGCGGGAACGCATCCAGCACGCCTGCGCCGTGCGCAAATGCGGTTTCGTGTCCTCCTCCCAGAACAAAGGTACGTATATTCTCCTGCTGACAGCGCTGCACCGCATTGCGTAGCGCCTGCTGCGCGCCCTCAAGGTCGGGGGCCTGGGCCACAATATTTCCCAGATCCACCAGCCGATGATGCCCATCGTGGCTGGCTAAATTCGCCAGCGCCTTGCGCAGCACATCAGGCGCTCCGGCGGCTCCCGTCCGGCCCTGATTACGTTTCACGCCTTCGTCGCAGGCAAACCCAAGCAGCGCTATCTGCTCGCGATACATTTCTGGGCTAAATGTCGGGCTCAGCGTGATAGTCTGAAACAGGCGCAGCGCATTCGGCGATTCGGCGCGATCATCACGTCCCTGCCACAGCGCAGGTGAAACAGGTTGCCAGTGAGTCATACTATTTGTCCTTTGAATACGCGTTGGTAGAGCGGGTTACGCCCCGGTTCATACAGGATCTCGACCGGGAGAGTTGCATCCCACACCACAAAATCGGCCACAAACCCGGCCTTCAATTGACCATGAGTGGCATGACGTCCCAGCGCCCGGGCCGCATGACGGGTTACGCCCGCCCATGCTTCTTCCGGCGTTAAGCCAAACTGAACGCAGGCCATATTCATCGCCCAGTGCAGGCTGATAAACGGGCTGGTACCCGGGTTAAAATCTGTCGCCACCGCCATCGGTACCTGATACTGACGCAGCAACGCCACCGGCGGACGCTGTTGCTCTTTAAGGAAATAGAATGCGCCGGGCAGCAGCACGCCGACCGTACCGCTTTGGCTCATCGCCGCCACGCCCACTTCATCGAGATATTCAATATGATCGGCGGATAACCCGTGGTAGCGGCTTACCAGCTGTGCGCCACCCAGCAATGACAGCTGTTCAACATGGCCCTTAATCGGGATGCCCAACGCCTGCGCGGCCTGAAACACCCGCTCGCTCTGCGCCAACGAAAAACCCACGCTTTCACAAAACAGATCCACAGTCTCGAACAGCCCTTGTTCCCACAGCTGCGGCAAAATGGTCTCGCACACCAGCGTAATATAGCCGTCAGGATCATCCCGGTATTCTGCTGGAGTCGCGTGGGCAGCCAGCAACGTGGGGCTTATTTCAATGATATTCTCCGCCGCCAGCGCGGCTGCCACGCGCAATATTTTCTCTTCTGTCTGCAAATCCAGGCCGTAACCGGATTTTATTTCCAGCAACGTAACGCCTTCTTTGATTAGCTGTTCCATACGCTGATGCGCTAGATGTAAGAGTTGCTCATCACTGGCGCTGCGGGTTGCTGATACGGTGGCATTGATCCCCCCGCCCTGGGCGCTTATCTGCTGGTAGGAGACACCGTTTAGCCGCTGCTCCCATTCGCCTGCGCGGTTTCCACCAAAGACCAGATGCGTATGACAGTCAATCAGGCCAGGTGTAATTAGCCTGCCCTGCATATCAAAGGTATTGTCATGTGTGAGATAGAGCGATGACTCCGGGACGATATCGCGAATCTTCCCCTGGCGGACGATCAGCGCATGACCCTCCACCAGCCCATACGGGGTGTTACGTTCGGGATCCATGGTCGCCAGACGAACATTGCGCCAGATAACATCATCAGGGAAGAATTGCTGCATTCGACTCACCACTTGTCATAGGTTGTATAGACATTTATTTTTGATTATACGGATGTTGTCAACCTGAAGGACCGTAATTGTTATGTATTTGTGATATAAGAACTCTCCGCACCGGGCATTACGGCGATAAAAACAACTTTTTACCTTTTAACCTTCCCGTTTCGCTCAACTTAGTATAAAAAAGCAGGCTTCAATGGATAACTTTCAAAGCCCGGAGCAACCTGTGAACATATCATCAGTTTCCCGTCTGGCGCTGGCAATGGCTTTTGGCGTGACGCTGACCGCCTGTAGCTCTACGCCGCCCGATCAAATTCCTTCCGATCAGACCGCGCCAGGTACTTCTTCGCGCCCGATCTTGTCGGCCAATGAAGCGAATAACTTCGTTGCTGCGCACTATTTTTCCGCGCTGACGCCAAACACCGCGCCGTGGAGCCCTTCTGCTATTTCTCTGCCTGCACAGCCTGACTTCGTGGTTGGCCCGGCTGGGACTCAGGGCGTCACCCATACCAGCATTCAGGCTGCGGTTGATGCGGCAATCATCAAGCGTACTAACAAACGTCAGTACATCGCGATTATGCCGGGCGAGTATCAGGGCACGGTATATATCCCGGCAGCAACGGGAAGTCTGACGCTGTACGGTATGGGCGAAAAACCGCTGGATGTGAAAATTGGCCAGGCTATTGATGGTGACATGAGCACCGCAGACTGGCGTCGTACGGTGAACCCGGGCGGTAAATACATGCCGGGTAAACCGGCGTGGTATATGTTTGATAATTGCCAGAACAAGCGCGGCACGAATATTGGCGTGATGTGTTCTGCCGTCGTCTGGTCGCAAAATAATGGTCTGCAATTGCAGAACCTGACCATCGAAAACAATCTGGGTGACAGCGTTGATGCGGGTAATCACCCGGCCGTTGCGCTACGTACCGATGGCGATAAAGTGCAGATCAATAAGGTCAACATCCTCGGTCGCCAGAATACGTTTTTCGTGACCAACAGCGGCGTACAAAACCGTCTGGAAAACGATCGTCAACCGCGTACTTTGGTAACCAACAGCTACATTGAAGGCGATGTGGATATTGTTTCCGGTCGCGGCGCCGTGGTGTTCGATAACACCGATTTCCGCGTTGTGAACTCCCGTACGCAGCAGGAAGCCTATGTGTTTGCACCCGCGACGCTGTCAAACATCTACTACGGCTTCCTCGCCACAAATAGCCGCTTCACGGCGAGTGGTGATGGCGTGGCACAGTTGGGCCGCTCGCTGGATGTCGATTCAAACACTAACGGTCAGGTCGTTATCCGCGACAGCGTGATCAACGAAGGCTTTAACATGGCAAAACCATGGGCTGACAGCGTTATCTCGAAGCGTCCTTTTGCCGGTAATACCGGTGCACAAGATGACAAAGGTGAAATCCAGCGCAACCTGAACGACACCAACTTTAACCGCATGTGGGAATACAACAACCGCGGTATCGGTAGCAAAGTGGTTGCCGAACCGAAGCAGTAATCACAGCCATCAAACCGCTGGCGGGAACACTCCCGCCAGCCCCCTTCACCGCTTTTAACGTCTTTTCTTCACACAGGTCATATTTTCACCAATGCAGGTTTGAAATCGATCTATTTATAGCCTAAATAATCCGAGTTGTATGAAGGCAAGCCCAGGCGCATACATAAGTAAGTTACAGAAACGATTAACTTGATAAATATCATTCTGCCGCTAAACTCAATTTTTAACCCAAAATAGATAAAAGCCAATCCATATTAATTTTAATATATTAACCCCATCAATATATATCACTCTCCGGAAAAGGAAAATTACCGTAACGTAATCTAAAAATAAATCAAAAAAAACCTTATGATATTTGTTATATATAAAATATATATATGGGGAAAATGATTCAAAAAAACTCATCTGACCAGTCACCTTTTTTCCTAATTATCCCGTCACAACTTTTAGCTTCTGGTGCTTTCTTAAAAATGTCGCATATAATATTTTGGCACAATGTGTGCAGGGTTAATTTTTTACAGCAACTAATATCTAAGGATTTATGGATATGAAAAGCATGATTCATTCATGGAAAAGGAAATCAGCGCAGTATCGTGAGCTGAAAAAGCAGAAAGGCGTGACGCTGCTTGAAATTATCATTGTACTGGGCATTATCGGTATTATTGCCGCAGGCGTGGTTGTTTTGGCACAGCGTGCGTTTAAAGCGCAGGATATTTCTGATGTCATTGAAAATACGAACTCTGTTCGTGTTGCAATGGCCGAAGCGTATAAAGACGAGGCTAGTTATCCGCTTCCGACAGGTAGTGTTATTGGTTTGACGAAAGCAAATATCGCCGCCACAGCCAACAATGATGCGCCAATCGTTGGCCTGGTGAGAATGGGTAAAATTGACGTAGCTGAAGCTTTTAACGGAATTTCCAGCGATGCTTTTGAAATCGGTCCATCAATCATCACTACCGGCGCTACTGTAAATAAAGGTTTCTATGTTGTTATTAACGGCCTGGAAGTGGAAGACTGTCGTAACCTTGCATCGCAGGTAGGTCCACAATGGGATTACGTTGCAAGTGGTACGGCAGCATCTGGCGCACAACTGGGTTCGACTACTCCTATCGACATGGCCGCGGATGCTACTGGCGTAGTTCTGAAAAGCCTTGCAGGAAACCGCTTGAGTCCGGTAACCATATCTGCCGCAGGTTTCTGTGATGCCAATGATTCAGCTAATGCTTTAATCCTGGGCAGTCGCTAATACGCTTATATTTTATGTTGTACTTGTTCTGCCCCCTGAAGGGGGCAGTTTTGCTAAATGGATTTAATAGATGATAAGTAAGCGCAACGCTAATATTTACGAACGTCAGGCAGGCGTCACCCTTCTTGAAATGATTGTTGTGCTTGCCATTATCGGCATGTGCCTGATGACATATGCCAATTATAAACGCAAAGAAGCCCAGCAAAGTCACCAGCTTATTGTCGCTGATATGGTCGTCCGTGATATTTTTGGCGTGATGCGCTTTGTGGCACAGAACAAGCTGGCTGTGGTTTCTGGCACACCAGAAGCCAACCCACTATTCGGGACGAAAAATACTAACGTCACCGTCGCGAATTATGATAATCGCGTATCTAATAAAACCTTACAGGATCAACCTTATCCTAATACGGATACAGACAAGTTTTATTCCGGCTGGTCTGTTGGTGTGTCAACGCAAACCCAGGTATCGCCCACCCGGGGTTCTCGCTATCTGTTTCTGGGCAGTGAATGTAAAAATGGCAATAACCCGAAAGGGAAACTGCCCTTCGAACTTGCGGAGTCCATGCTGCCGTGTGAACTGCGCCCTGGCGCAGAATCGCTGGAGCTAGTGCTGGAACGTGTGGACTTCGTCAACAACATTCGGCAAGCCGGCACCATCGGGCCTGGTATTGAACGTGTCGACTTCTATCTTGCCTACCAGAACGAGGTTGAGAACGAAGGTCTCCATTTTGCCGGGTTTATTAAACCGTTGGAAAAAGCGCTTAAAGGCGTCGATCTCAGCTATCTGCAGGCGGTGGTGTTTGAAATCGAGGGTAGCGGTAATTTTAAACTGGTAACAACGGCCTCAGGCCAGCCGCTGCAGATGGGTGACATTCCCAACAATCTGGACAGGCTCGATGCAAATAAACGTTACGGCATTCGCTTAAGCTTCGACAAAAGCAGTGAAGATATCTCTGCCGATGGTTCCGTTCCAACGGCCAAACTATGCTGGAACGATGCCAAAGATGAAGCCGGACCGTGTATTACGGCGATTGATGAAGACCGCCTGCTGATTACCAGCAGCGATGCGGAAGGCAAAGATAAAAACGAACCGGCGATGTGCTGGAGCAGAGAGCAAAACAAGAGCACGCTGTGCCTGGCGGCAATGAACAGCAACGGCGTAAATCCTGGCACGGATAACCCGGACGATCGCATTCTGCACCTGCGTACCAGTGCGGATAAAACAGACGGTAGCGAGGCGGAACCTGCTTCGCCGAGTTCACTCAAAGGCACCACCGGCACGCTGTACGCCAATATCGTGATGGAAAATACCTCGCGCAAGCATCCGGAAAAATGGCATGTGGCTTACGATCAAGCAGAGGCGAATGCGCTTAAGGATGGCAAACAGGGTGGTGATAATGCCGAACGCGTATTTTCTGATGCCTTCAGTGGTCAGTATGAGCTGGTGACGCCCACCACCACTTTTTATCAGTCATTTAAAAACGATTATCCGCAGGGTGAAGGTCCAACAGGGGCTGATGCTATTTATACAGCCGCAAATGATAGTGCAAATTACGCTGGTCTCTTAAGTGAGCCAGGCGTGATTCGTTTACCGTTGCAAACGTGTCCTAAAGTCACCGGTATCGATAAAGACGGTAACACCACGCTGCGAAGCCTCTATCCCCGCCTGTCGGTCGCCATATCATCGGTCGCGGCAGATCAGAATGGTAAAACAGAAACTGGTGAAACAGACACTGGTTATACTGACTACACCCAGCAAGGGGCAACGCGTTTGAATACCGTTAAAACCCGCAACAAAGTGGGAGCGGTAGCGGGTGTTGCGATCCAGGCCAATATAGTGGTTAACAAAGATACTGCAGCCCCTGCCAACGATCCGGTGAAAAGGGACAAAAACGGAACCTTTGAGGACTGGATCGCGGAAGACTGGTTCAAAGGTGCAGGTACCAGGGACGACCCCGCCCCCTTCTGGTTAATCAGCGCCACCTCGGCAATGATTAATCCCGATGGTGATGGTATCAATAAAATGAATCCGCAGTCTCTCTCAGTGGTGATTAACCAGTGGTGCAGCACGATCCCGCAAGGGGGAATGATTTCATCCGAAGGTTACGCCTGGGATGAGGCGGTACCGAATAAGTATGTGCTCCATTCTCTTGTTGCGGAAGATAACGATCTTAAGTTTTATAAAGAAGACGGTAATAAACTTGATATTCCGGACCATGAAAGAATCACCTATTAATCATTGGAAGAGTAAGATGAAAAAAACATGGATAATTGGGGCTGCCGTGTCCGCATTATTAGGCAGCCAAGGAAGTTTTGCCGCCAGCGCACCAGCCGGGCAAAAAATTGACGCAGGGATGTTAACCACCACGCCAGTGAAAGAAAGTACAACCACGCCGCGAAATCCCTTTTCCGGGGATGATACGGTGAAAAGCGTCGCACCTGTCAGTGCGCCAGTAGTGGAAATAAAAATTGATTTACTGGAGGAGGAGTTATTAAGCCAGCAGCTCACAAAATGGGCGCAGCAAAATGGCTATAAGCTGCTCTGGAACAGCTCAACTGATTTTGTTATTTACAAGGCAATTCATTTGCAGGGTAAATCAATACAGGATGTGCTGGTTAAACTTGGACAAGTATTTACGTCAGAAAACTACGGGCTGGTGATTAAAGACTACCAGGCGAATAACGTACTGATCATTGATGAGCAGTAATTAAGCAAGGGAATAATGCTATGAAAATTAAAGTTTCGCTTCTGGCGTTGACGCTGGCTCTTCAGGGTTGTACGTCTATTGATACCAAGTACGATAAAAGTATTGTCCCGCAGGAAACCGGCAACCCGACCACTCCGGATGAGATGAAAACGACCGGTTATATGAAATATAATGAGCCTTATCTGGGCAAAAAGGTTGAATATAACTCCCGTAAACAGGCGCTGCTGCGTAAGCAGGTGAGTATTCAGTCTTACGAGCCTACCGATCTGGCGACAATTCTTGAGGCGGTGACCGCGCAAACCGGTATTAGCTACCGTATTAATACTTCCATTCCCGGTGGAAAATCGGATGCGGGGGAACCGGAGTTCCGCAGCGTTAAGTTCAACGGAACGTTTGAGGAATTTACCCGCTATATTTCCGCACTATATGACGTGAACCCAGTGCTGGATAACAACGGCGTGCTGGTCGTTTCTTATTTCCAGAACTATGTGCTGAAGCTGGATTTTTACGGCGAAGACAACAAGTTTGAGACCAGTCTCGACCTGTCCGGTAATGAAGCCACTACCGGCGGCGGTCTGAAAGGCAAAGCCGAAACCAAATTTGAATCCAGCTTCTGGGACGACGTTGAGGATATGGCAGAAAAATTTGTCTCCAGCGGCGTTTACAGCATTTTTAAAGACGCCTCGATTCTGACGATCACCGCGCGCCCTTCGGAGTATCACGCGCTGAATGAGTCGCTGAAGAAATTCCAGGCGGATAATACCCGTCAGTTTGTCGTGACTTACAAAATATTTACCCTTGATAAGCGCAAAACGAAAGAGCTGGGCGGTGGGGTCAATATGACCTTCAACGACGGGACCTCCTCTTTTGGTATCGACAGCTCAGAAATGCTGATGAAGCTCTCCGGAGGCTTAACCGCAGGCTGGACCAATCAGCATATGAATATCAGCTCTCAACTGGATGCCCTGTACGAACTCACCGGCAGTAAGGTGATCCAGAGCGGTTCGTTTATTACCCGTAATAACATCCCTATTCCACTCAACATGACCACGTCGCAATATTATGTCTCCAGTCGCACCAGGGAAGAAGATTCCAATTCAGGAGACGTCAGCACGGAGGTGGAAACCACGGAACTGGTCACCGGCACCAGCTTTATTCTTACCCCGCGTATCTTAACCGACGGGCGAATTGAAGTGGCCAGCGGCTTTACCAAGCGCTACCTCAACTCAATCGATACCTTTGATGAAGTTCAGTTGCCGTCGGTAAGCACGACGGAAATGTTTAACATTTCCACAATTACGCCGGGTAGCCTGCTGCTGGTCAGCAAATACGAAGCGAAAGAGGATGCTGACGGTCAGGGATGGTCGGTGCTGGCAGGCTCGGTTACCAACAGCGATCATGTCGAAACCGTGGTGATGGTAGTCGGTATTGATAATTACCGTGCCCCAACGCAGACCCGCTGAGGGCATCATGCTTAAGCACTTATCAGAAAATCGGGTATTAATTGATCTGGTCTGGAGCTACGAGCCCGCCTCTCACGAACCTTATTATCTTGACTGGCTGGCGCATTTACGGCGAACCCATCGCCAGTTAACGGGCCAGTCTGATGAAGGGGAAATGGTTACGGGTTTCTGTACTAAACACTCCACCTTATATGAGCCTTTCGCCCTGTGGATGAAAGCTCTGTACGGTGACGGTATTTATTATTACGAGCAGGCGGAAAGCTGCTATTTCCTGATTATCTCGCACGGTGTTCCCGTTTCGGGCAGCGATCGTCTGGTCTCCAGACGCTTCTGGATGAAGCTGAAAGAGCAGTTGAAAGAATCGCCACAGTATGCGGAGCTACCGTTAATTCAGTTAACGGAACAGCACATTGAGGCGGTGATTGAAGGCTGTACTGGACATCAGCGGCGGCAGAAAAAGCGGCGACAGATGATGATCGGCGCTCTGATAGCAGGCGGCATCGTATTTTTACTGGTGTTTATGACACTACTGAAATTATTTATAAAAGGATGAGAACGTGGCGGTCTCTGAAAATCTCTATTTCTGGAAGCGTCGTAATATAGGGGGCGGTTCTACCGGGCGAGGAGGTAATATTATCGTCTGGGTCGTTACGCTACTGATTTTATTAGCTGGCGGCGGCGGGTCGGGCTATTACTATTTTATCTGGAAACCGGAGCAGGAACGATTGGCCAGAGTCAAGGCTGAACAGGCTGCCCGCCAGCAAAAAATCAAAGCTATCGAAGATTTTTATCGCAAGTCACTCACGGGCGGCAGCATTTCTGATGCCAGCCTGCTGCTGGAGCAGCTCTTGCTGGCAAATAAAAAACTGTCGCAGGTGGGCTTTGCGCCAAAAAGTATTGAATGTACCAGTACGGGTTGCTCACTCAGCTATGCGCTGAATCCAGGGCGGATATTTAGCGTGGCCGATATTAATCTCTGGGGCAAAACCTGGTCGCCCAGTTTTTCAAAAAACACGCTGGACTATACGGGCGTTGAGTCCGGGATGAATAAACACCCATGGCTCAGCGCGTGGCAGAGTAAAAATACGGTCAATCTGCCGGTCTGTACCGATGTATTAAGTTATATCAGCACCTGGAACTCATTAGGCGGACGAAATACCGAACTGGTATTAACGGGGATGCCCTCCTCTGCCGTCGAGAAAAATGAAAGCGAGCTGAAAAGTGCGGTAACGTCATTCGGCATGCTGTTCGCCGGTTGGACGATCACCTCACCGACCAAAATGGATTTCTCAGGCGTGTCGTTGGTGTTGAATAAACAACCCTTTGCCGACGCGTTTATTATCAAATCAATCGTATTCAATGAAAAATCAACGCTTGTTACCGGAGGACTGGCATGCAAAAAGGGAAATTAATTATTGCGGGAATAGTGTTGACGCTTTCACCTGCTCTTTACGCCGCAGATACGGCAGAAATCATCCCTGCGCAGGAGGTTGTACAAGCGAAAGGCACGCCGCCATTAAGCGACGTATCGCCGATGCAGGATCACGTTGTTGAGATGATAGAAAAAGATTTCAACTTCGAGAGCCAGTACCGTGAGCTGGTGAATCAGCTTGCGCTGGAAAAAGTCCGCAGCGAGCTGCGTAAGCTGCGCGGTGAGAAAAAGGAGGGTAGCGCAGCGGTTATGCCGGTGAGCACCGCCAGCACAATGGATTATATTAGCGCTTCCCCAGGAGCAACCTCAGAATCTGCGCCTGGGCTGCGGCCGCTGCTGATTTCCGAAATCGCGGGTCAAAAACGCGTGGCGATTGCCGGCGCCGACGGCGGCGTGAAGATGGTGCCGCTGAATCAGCGTTTTAGCTACGGCGGTTATGACTATATTGCGCGTCATAACCAGGCAAATGACGTGACGGTCGAGGTTGTGGGTAAGTGATCGATTATATCCAGTTTAACGAGGAGAACATTCATTCTCAGGAGTGGCAATTCCAGGAGTATGACGGCGATATTCTGGTTGCTGAGCATGCGGATGAAGCCTGGTTACTGGTATCCACGCCTTTGATTGATAATCTGGCACCGATGCAGGCGGTGTGCCACCGCCTGCAGGTTTCCCATAATATTCAGGTTAAGGGAATAGCGCAGGTTACTGAGAAAAATTATTACCTGATCGTTGAACAGCTGCTGTCGGCGGGAAGTAAGCTGCTTGAGCAGGAAAGCAGTAACACACAGCTTGCGCTGGAAGAGATGCTGAAAAAGGCCGTGGCGTTGAAGGCCAGCGACCTGCATATCACCCGTAATGATATGGTGGCGAATATTGAGCTGCGCATTAACGGCGTGCTTTGTCCGTTTATACAGATGAAGGCGTCACGCTGCGATGAGCTGGTGTTCGTGCTCTACAACGTTGAGGCAAGCACCCGCGACACCACCTGGAACCGCAATATTGCGCAAAACGCCAATATCCTCTATTCGCTGGCGGGGAAAAGCTACCGCTTCCGCTATGCGCACTATCCGATATTTGGCGAGACCAGCGATTGCTATCACGCGGTATTGCGAATTATTCCATCGGGTCTGGACAGAGCCAGCGTCGCGAGCCTGGATAAGCTTGGCGTTTCCGATGAGGAAATTAGCGACCTCAAAAGGATCCTGAGTAACCCCTACGGGGCTTATATTATTGCCGGAACAACCGGTTCGGGAAAATCCACCACCCTGAAAAATCTGATGGAGTGGATGCAGATCAACCGCTACGACAATCGTGGCTGTTTTCTGACCGTAGAAGATCCGGTCGAATATCAGATCTATGGCGCGACGCAAAGTTCGGTATTAAGCGGCGAATCCGGAGGATTCCATTCAGCGATCAAATCCTCGCTGCGTCGCGACCCGGACGTACTGATGGTGGGGGAAATTCGCGACAATATCTCTTCTAACGCGCTGGCCGGGGCGGTGGAAAGTGGTCACTACTGCTTTACCACCGTGCACGCAGGCAACATCGTTTCGTTATTGCAACGCTTATCCGCGCTCGGGATTACCAGCGATAAACTTTCAACGCCGGGTTTTATTGCGGGCTTACAGTGCCAGAAGCTAATACCTGTACTGTGCCCGCAGTGTAAAACGTCGTTACGGACCACTGCCATTAAGGGGCGTGAGTTCCAGCTTTATGAAAAAAACGCTGAAGGCTGTCCGGACTGCAAACACACCGGTATTGGCGGACGCCAGCTGGTGATGGAGTATTTGCTGCCGGTGTATGACGAGCTGGAGGCCATTGCTGAACAGAAATGGCTTAAAGTTTATACCGTCTGGCGCGCGAAGCGATTAAAACAGACCGGCCTGAGCGAAGGATTCGAAATTAAAGAAAAAACGATGGCGGCGGTACTTCAGGGACGCGTGTGCGCGACCTGGTTTCAAATGGAGTTTGGGCAAGTCGTTCAGGAAGAGCTGGAGGTAATAGTTGAAAAAATTCGGTAAGAAACAGCGTATTTATCTTTATCAGTTTTGCGCAGACATGATTAACGCTGAACTTCCGTTATATGACGCGTTGCAAAAATTACGCGCGGAAGGGGAAAAACTGCTCGGCAAAGGATTTGCTAAACGTCTGGAAGATCTGACAAGCAAAATGGCGAAAACCACCTCCATTGCGATGGTTTTCGAGGGGCTGGTCCCTGAATCTGAACTGAGCGTGATTAACGCGGCGGAGCGCAGCGGCAGCCTTGCCGACGGCTTTATCACCCTGGTAAACGTGATTAATTATAACGATGAACTGCGCAAGAAAATCGTCGGCGCCATCACCTTCCCGCTCATTATGCTGGTCCTGTCGCTGGTGGTGATAGGCGGTTATGCCTATAAGGTGTTCCCGGCTTTTGAAGGCGTTGTACCGGTTGAAAAATGGCCTGGCGTCACCAGCGCGCTCTATATTTTTGGGATGGCACTGTGTAAAGGGCTGTGGATATATATCCTCATTGGTTTTATTGCGCTGGTTACCGTGATCAAAATAGCAATGGGCAAAATGACCGGGAATATTCGTAATCAGTTTCTTGACCGAATTATGCCGTTCTCAACGTATAAGCAGTTGACCGCCTCTATTTTTCTCAACAACCTTGCGCTGATGTTAAAAAACGGCATTCCGCTCAACGATGCGCTCAGCATTATTAGCCTGAACTCCAGCCGCTGGCTGCGCTGGCACCTGGCCGGGATGCAGAAGAAAATGGCGGCGGGCGTCAGCTATGGAGAAGCGCTCAACTCGGGTTTACTGAACACGGAAACGCTGCTCAATATCAGCCTTTACGCCGCGCTACCTTCGTTTAATGAGGTGCTGCTGGCGGTATCGAATAAATCACGTGAACACATTCGGGAATATATCAATAAACTTTCCGGGTTATTAAAAGCACTCTCCACGCTGATATTAGGCGGTTGCGTTATTTGGGTTTTTGCCGCGTTGTTTGCGCTCAGCGACAAGCTGGCGGCGATGGGCGCCAGCGGTTCTTTTTAGGAAAATTAAATTATGGAACTGTTAATGCCATGGATGGTGGCTATTTTTATCCCACTTGGATTGCTGTTTGGCAGCTTAGCCAACGTGATTATTTATCGTCTGCCGCTGATGCTTGGCGTAATAGATGAGGATGATTCAGAAGGGGCGGCGGTTAATTTGTGGTGGCCGCCGTCGCACTGCCCTGCCTGTAAATCGGATATTAAGCCCTGGGATAATATTCCGGTTCTCAGTTGGCTGTTACTGAAGGGCAAATGCCGCCAGTGCGGCATTGCGATCCCGGTTATTTATCCAGTTTCTGAACTGGCGATGGGGCTGGTATGGGGAGCGCTGGCCTGGTTTTATCTGCCGCAATGGTCTCCTCAGCTCGCGCTGGCGTATGCGATGTTGTTTATGGTGCTCTACAGCGCGGCGGTTATCGATTTTAAACATCTGATTCTGCCAGACGCGCTGGTCTTCACCGTGCTCTGGGGCGGGCTGCTGCTTGCCGCATCGGGCTACTCCATGGTGCGAGTGAAGGACGCGGTTTATGGCGTCGCCATCGCCTGGCTATTGCTGTGGGGCGTGATGAAGCTGTGGGAGACGTTGTGCAAACGCGACGGTCTGGGCTACGGCGACGTCAAGCTCTACGCCGCCTGCGGGGCATGGCTTGGCTGGCAGCGCCTGCCGGAATTACTCTGTTTTTCGGCGCTGGCCGGGCTGCTGTTTTACGCCGGTGTGCGGTTCTTTTATACGCTAGAGGATGACAAACATCGCTTTTATATTCCGTTCGGTCCGGCTATCGCGCTGGTCGCGTTTTTACTGCTGCTCTGACGGGGGTCGATCGTGTCGTGTCTGATATGGAGCATATGGCTGACAATGTCGCCGCTGGCGACGACCAGCTGCGAGCAGGCCTGGCAGCAGGCTTTCGTTCCGTCATTACAGGCGGCGCAAATGTGGTCAGAAGAGAACCTGAGGATGCCGTCCAGCGCTGCGGCGGTGGATGATGATAACGCCCCAGTACGCTTTATCTGGCCCGTGGCGAAGCGCCAGATCAGCTCAGGATTTGGACAACGCCTGCACCCTGTGCTGGGGCGCATGATGCAGCATAAAGGCATGGATATTCCTGTGCCATTCGGCAGCAGCGTGCATGCAATTGCCGACGGCGAAGTGGTGGAGAGCGGCTACGGTCGCGGCACCGGATACTTTATCACTCTCCGTCATGCAGACGGCTGGCTGAGTCGCTATTTTCATCTCGCCTCTACGCGGGTGCGTAAGGGCGAAAAGCTGACGGCGGGCGAAGAGATCGCCGCATCCGGCAGCAGCGGTTTTAGCACAGGTCCCCATCTGCATCTGGAAATTGCCTGGAGGGGCGTGGCGCTCGACCCGCAGCCCTTGCTGAACAACACCCCGATGCTGGCGCGCGCCGGGCGGGCGTCCACGGAAGAAAAATCCGACGCTCAGCCTCGGGTGGTGCTGGTTTCTCAGGGACCGGGCGGAACCCGGATTACCGTCCGGTTTAACAACAAAACGCGCACCGTGGCACCAGGCAGTATGGTGTTTGGCGACTATCAGGTCGTGCTGTTGCGCAGTGGTAAATATCAGATTATTTCCGTCGCATAAAGAGGGAGTGACAAATGAAAAGGACTGTTTTATCGGCAGGGCTGATCTCGGCAATGCTGCTTTTTAGCACAAGTGCAATATCTTCGAATAATGCTCCCAATTCAGGAAAAGACGTCAGCGCAAATTTTGGTTTTCTGACACGCACGCCGGCCTCGCTGGGGCCGCATTATTTTACCGTTCGGGTAACGGCAGAGATGTTTAGTCGGCAATTTAGTACTGATGCTATACAATCGTTTGGCGTGAACGTGTACTGGAAAACGAAAGGGTACGATCAGGATAAAGGTCGTAATAATCTTAGTGTTACTGCACCAAATTTACCGCGTTGTCCATTTAAAGAGGAAAGGCAATGTGATAACGGTAGAGACAAACTTAGAGGTAATTCGGAGGCTTCGTCAGAACACCTTGAAGGTTTGCTTTATAGTTATCTCGAGATTGACAATGGTATTTATATTCAGGGCAAGGTCCCCGATAAACTTCAAAGAGCGACACGGTTCTTTAGACATCGCTATGGCGGTTACGAGTATCCACCGGCGAATAAGCAGGATGAGGTGGACGATCCTAATGTCCGGCTCTCAGCGATCTTTTTTTCCCAAAGCGAAGCCCCCTGTGAGAAAGCAGGCAGTCGATTCTGCGGTGGCCAGGATGGACATCAAGTCCCTAAAGACATACTTATATCAAGTAACGATCTGGAATATCTCGTTATTGAAGTCATTGGTTTCCAGCATACAAATAAGGGAATGTTTAAAAAGGACGCCTTTTATACCTTCCCTATTGCGGCTGTGAAATATGTTCCCACGGGGCAGGGCAAGAAAATGAAGATATTAAGATCGGATAGGCATGCCAAGCCAGGAATGGGGATGGAAATGTTTGCGGCTACTTTCCCTTCGACGCCCCCCAATAACGAGACGGATGGATATTGGGATGTCGGTGCTACGTCTATTCATGGTGATGCAACTGAAATCGATTTCACAAATATTGACGTTCTCAAGGTGAAGCTTTTCTATAATTCTCAATACCCAGACTATGACATCCCTGAGCAAACGGGGATTTATTTTCAATTAGAAAAGACGGATTTAATATGTTTCCCCTGGGCCGATGCTAAGTGTGTTTATCCGTTGAAATAACTTATTTTCCCCGCGAGGTTCACACGGATGTAAACCTCGCTTTTATCTTTGAACAGGCTTTTCCTGCTCTGACTGATGCCGTTAGTACGCGTTCACCACGACCCACATCGGTCCCTGCCCCACCGCATAACGCCCCTTCTCTGCCAGCAGCCCCTGCTCGCCAGCAATCTCATACACTGCGATATGGTGCGATTTTTGCCCGGCAGCAATCAGGTATTTACCGCTGTGATCGATATTAAACCCGCGCGGCTGAGTTTCAGTAGGCTGGAAACCCTCTTTGGTCAGCACGCTGCCATCTTCAGACACGCTAAAGATCGTAATCAGGCTGGCGGTACGGTCACAGGCGTACAGATGACGGCCATCCGGTGTAATGTGAATATCCGCTGCCCAACGGGTATCAGTGAAATCAGCCGGCATCATATCCAGCGTCTGCACACACTCAATCTTGCCGTACGGATCTTTCAGCGCCCAGACGTCAACGGAGCTGTTCAGCTCATTCACACAGTAGGCAAATTGCTTATTCGGATGGAACGTCATATGACGCGGGCCAGCACCTTCAACGGTGGTCACTTCAGCCGGTTCCTGCGCCACCAGATGTCCATCATCGCTTACCTCAAACAGACAGATACGATCCTGTTTCAACGCCGGAACCCACAGGATACGGTTATCCGGTGAGATGTTAGCCGAGTGGCAGCCGTCCAGACCTTCAACCACGTCAACCTGTTCCACCGGCAGACCATCTTCCAGACGCGTGACGCTCACGCTCCCGGCGTTATAAGAGCCGACAAACACGAAACGTCCCTGATGATCGGTAGAAATATGCGTCGGGCTACCCGGCAGCGCAGACTCCGCCGCGAAGGTCAGCGCACCGTCATCAGGCGCAATGCGGTAAGCCAACACGCGAAACTCCGGGCGCACGCCAACATAGAGGTAGCGCTTATCCGGGCTGACGACCATCGGTTGTACCTGACCCGGCACATCAACCACCTGCGTCAGCGTCAGAGAACCATCATGATTCAGGCTCCAGACGTGGATTTGCTGACTTTCAGGGCTGGCGGTATAAACGGTTTGCTTCATGAATACTCCTTTGCTTTTTGGCAGGTGGCTGCAATTGCCTGACACACGCCTAAGGTAGACGCTTTTAACGGTGAATGCTTAATTAAGGCGCAGAATTTTGTCCGGCTCCCGTCTCGGTGTACCATTCCAGCAGATAAAATTCTCAACCTTAATCTGGAAATAACTATGACCGCACGCGTGATTGCCCTGGATTTAGACGGTACCCTGTTGACCCCGAAAAAAACCTTGCTGCCATCTTCTGTTGAAGCGCTCGCGCGCGCCAGAGAAGCAGGATACCAACTTATCATTGTCACAGGTCGCCATCACGTTGCTATTCATCCTTTTTATCAGGCACTGGCGCTGGATACACCTGCAATTTGCTGCAACGGCACCTACTTGTATGATTATCAGGCAAAAACGGTACTGGAATCCGATCCCCTTCCGGTAAACCAGGCATTACAGCTGATCGAAATGCTGGATGAACATCAGATCCACGGGCTGATGTATGTGGATGAGGCCATGCTGTATGAGCGCCCAACCGGGCATGTGGTGCGTACCGCTAACTGGGCGCAAACCCTGCCGCCGGAACAGCGCCCGACCTTCACCCAGGTGCCTTCGCTGGCGCAGGCCGCACATGACGTTAACGCCGTCTGGAAATTTGCCCTCACCGACGAAGATATTCCGAAACTGCAGCAGTTTGGTAAGCATGTTGAACAACAGTTGGGGCTGGAGTGTGAATGGTCCTGGCACGATCAGGTCGACATTGCCCGTAAAGGCAACAGCAAAGGACGACGCCTTACCCAGTGGATTGAAGCACAGGGCGGGTCAATGGAAAACGTCATTGCCTTTGGTGATAACTTTAACGATATCAGCATGCTGGAAGCCGCAGGTACCGGCGTGGCGATGGGTAATGCGGACGACGCGGTCAAAGCGCGCGCCAACATCGTAATTGGTGACAACACCACCGACAGCATCGCGAAATTTATCTACTCCCACCTGCTGTAATCACGCGGTAATCGATACGCTCTTAATTTGCGCGTACAGCCACAGGCCAGGTTTGATACCCAGTTCATCCCTGGCCCACGGGCTGATCCTCGCCCACAGCGTTTTACCGCCCACTTCAAGCTGAACCTCCACCTGACCATTATCGTCATAGCACTGCGCGACTTTCGCCCGCAGCACGTTACGAATACTGGTCTGCTGCGGCGGTTGAAGCACCAGCGAAACATCAGATGCCTGAATACGAATACGCAGCGCAGTTTGCAGCGGTTGATCCAGCTTATTGACCCATAGATGCTGATCGCCAAGCGCCAGTGCAGTCATTGCGTAATGTGGATGATGTTCCAGCACGCTGACTTTCAGAATGCTGCTTTGCTGTTCCTTTGGTAGCCACGGGTGCATCACGCTGCTGCCCCAGACATCTTCCAGCGAACCGAACGCTTTGACCTGCCCATTTTCCAGCACCATCACTTTGTCTGCCAGGTGCAAGATTTCATCGAGCGAGTGGCTGACGTACAGCATCGGAATATTAATTTCACGCGCCAGGCGTTGCAGGTAAGGCAACAGTTCGCGCTTACGTGGGATATCCAGCGAGGCTAACGGCTCATCAAGCAACAACAGTTCCGGCGCGGTAAGCAGCGCCCGACCGATGGCTACGCGCTGTTTTTCACCGCCAGAAAGCCCGCCGGGCAGACGGTCAAGCAGCGATTCAATGCCCAACAGGGCCACCAGCTTATCAAACTGTCCGGCCATACTTTTCGCCATACCGTAACGCAGGTTGCCGCGCACTTTATAATGCGGAAACAGGCGCGCATCCTGGAAAACATAGCCCACCCGGCGTTTTTCGGGCGTTAAACAGATACCGTTCTCGACGTCGTTCAAAACCCGACCGTTAAGCACGATGCGCCCGGACTGCGGCTGCGTCAGGCCGCTGATGGCGTTAATCAGCGAGGTTTTACCCGCGCCGGAAACGCCAAAAATAGCGGTGATCCCACTGGCTGGCAGCGTTTCGTTAAGCGTCAGACAATGCGTCCCCAGCGTTTGGGAGAAATTAAGTTCCAGCATGATTACCGCCCCGTCCGTTCACGGCTAATACGCGCCAGCCATTCAGAAATCAGCAGTGAAATCAGCGCTAACACAATAGAAATGATACATAACCTTGCCGCCGCGCTTTCGCCGCCGGGGGTCTGGATCAGGGTATACATCGCCGACGGGATAGTGCGGGTTTCGCCAGGAATATTGGAGACAAAGGTAATCGTTGCGCCAAATTCCCCGAGGGAACGCGCGAACGCCAGCACCGTACCGACAATAATGCCGGGTAGCATCAGCGGTAAAGTAATCGTGACAAATACGCGCCAGCGTCCAGCGCCCAGCGTGCGGGCCGCCTGCTCCAGCTTGACATCGACACCTTCCAGCGCCAGACGAATAGCCCGTACCATTAGCGGGAAAGACATCACCGCCGCAGCCAATACCGCACCGCGCCAGCTAAAGGCAAAGGTAATGCCAAACCAGTCATACAGCCATTCGCCAATGAATCCGCGGCGTCCCATGGCGACCAACAGCAGATAGCCCACCACGACCGGCGGCAGTACCAGCGGCAAATGCAGAACGCTGTCGAGCAGCGCTTTGCCCGGGAACTTGCATCGCACAAGCAGCCAGGCAAAGAAGATCCCAAACGGCAGACTAAACAACACAGCCAGGGAAGAAACTTTCAGGCTCAGTATAACGGCCTGCCATTCAGGATCGGTCAGTATCATTACTTGGTCGTAAATCCATAACGTTTAAAGATTTCAGCAGCCTGCGGTCCTTTCAGGTAATCATAGAACGCGCTGACCGTTGCGTTTTTGTGCCCATCAACAATTGCGATAGGGTATTCCACTTTTTTGTGTGAATCTTCCGGGAAAGTCGCAACAACTTTTACGCCCTTGCTGGCGACAGCATCGGAACCATAGACGATCCCCAGCGGCGCTTCGTTACGCTCTACCAGCGCCAGCGCACCGCGCACATCTTCGGCAGGTGCCAGTTTCGGGGCCAGGGTATCCCATGCCCCCAATTTTTGCAGCGCTTCTTTAGCATAAATGCCCGCCGGAACATGTTCCGGATCGCCAACGGCCAGACGCCCACCATTTAACAAACGGGTCCAGTTGGTTTTGCTGTCGATGGTGAAGTCTTTCTGCGCACTGTCTTTCGGTGCGACAACCACCAGGCTGTTACCCAACAGCGTTTCACGCGTTGCGGTATCAATCGACTTTTTGTCTACCGCGTAATCCATCCATTTCTGATCGGCAGAGATAAACAGATCGGCCGGAGCGCCTGCTTCAATCTGGCGCGCCAGCGTGGAAGAAGACGCAAAAGAAGAGACAACGTCAACGTTCTTCTCTTTTTTGTATTGCGTCGCAATATCCTGCATCGCGTTAGTCAGTGAAGCCGCTGCGAAAACAGTAATTTTTCCTTCATCCGCCAGCGCATGCCCGGCAACAGTAAGAGAAAGTGTTGCCCCGGCAAACAAGCGTAACCATGTACGTGCCATCTGTAACTCCTTTGCGTTTCGTTATGTAGTCGCAAATATAACGAGTAAACCAGGATTTTCCCAGTGGTTATTGATACCAATTTGAGGTTACACGAAGAAAATATCGGCAGGGAAAGCAGGATCTTGAGAAACGGTAGACAGAGAAAACGGGTTGGAAGGCATAAAAAATATAAACGCCCGACTGAGCGGGCGTTTGGGGAATCAATGATTCTGTCTGGACTGGTCTTTTTGACCGATACCGGAGAAAATGTTGAACACTTCACCCAGTCCGTAAATCAGACCCAGAATGATGGCCATTACCACAGGTACCATGATTACGGCGAATACCAGACTTTTCAATAACTCTAACATGGTCAACTCCAGATGTAGTCCTTAGCTGTATTCTAACCACATAACGCAGAAAAGCACTCCCCTTTTGTGCGGTCGGCTTTGCTCAGGCACGGTTTTCCGTCACAATACCCTTTTTTGCCAGGAGCTTGTGATGCAGGCCGAAATCCTTCTTACGCTGAAACTTCAGCAAAAACTGTTTGCCGATCCCCGTCGCATTTCTCTGCTTAAGCATATTGCGCTTTCCGGTTCTATCAGTCAGGGCGCGAAGGATGCAGGTATTAGCTACAAAAGCGCCTGGGATGCGATTAACGAAATGAACCAACTCAGCGAGCAGACGCTGGTTGAGCGCGCCACCGGCGGCAAAGGCGGCGGCGGCGCGGTATTAACGCGCTACGGCCAACGCTTAATCCAGTTGTATGATTTGCTGGCGCAGATCCAACAAAAAGCCTTTGATGTTTTGAGCGATGACGATGCGCTACCGCTCAATAGCCTGCTGGCGGCTATCTCTCGATTTTCACTGCAAACCAGCGCCCGTAACCAATGGTTTGGCACAATCACCGCCCGCGACCACGATCAGGTCCAGCAGCATGTCGACGTCCTGCTGGCCGATGGCGAAACGCGCCTGAAAGTGGCGATCACTGCGCAAAGCGGCGAGCGTCTGGGTCTTGAGGAAGGCAAAGAAGTACTGATTCTGCTGAAAGCGCCATGGGTGGGAATCACTCAGGACGACGCCATCGCTCAGGCCGCCGATAACCAGTTGCAGGGCACGATTAGCCATATTGAACGCGGTGCGGAACAGTGTGAAGTGCTGATGACGTTGCCAGACGGCCAGACGCTGTGCGCCACCGTTCCGGCCCAAGACGCCGCAACGCTGCAAGAAGGCGCTAACGTCACCGCCTGGTTTAATGCTGACAGAGTGATTATCGCCACGCTGTGCTGAGTAGATTGACATCAGCCTGAAGAACACGTATCCCTGTTATTAATCGCTGCAAATAATGGGATACAAAATGTCATCATTGCAAATTTCGCAAGGCACGTTTCGTCTTAGCGACACAAAAACGCTCCAGTTAGATGCGTTGACGTTAAACGCGGGTGATAGCTGGGCATTTGTTGGCGCTAACGGGAGCGGGAAATCCGCGCTGGCCCGCGCACTGGCGGGTGAGCTGCCGCTTCTGAAAGGCGAGCGCCACTGTCAGTTCACGCGTATTACCCGACTCTCCTTTGAGCAGCTACAAAAGCTAGTCAGCGACGAGTGGCAGCGAAACAACACCGATCTTCTTAGTCCCGGTGAAGACGACACCGGGCGAACCACCGCTGAAATCATCCAGGATGAGGTCAACGATCCCGCCCGCTGCGCTGCGTTGGCGCAGCAGTTTGGCATTTCTTCCCTGCTCAACAGGCGTTTCAAATACCTTTCCACCGGTGAAACACGCAAAACCCTGCTCTGTCAGGCGTTAATGTCCGCGCCGGATTTACTGATCCTTGATGAGCCCTTTGACGGGCTGGATGTGGCGTCACGCCGTCAGTTAGCAGAACTGCTCGCGGAGTTGCATCAGGCCGGCTTTACGCTGGTGCTGGTACTTAACCGCTTTGATGAAATTCCCGAATTCGTGCAGTTTGCTGGCGTACTTGCCGATTGCACACTGACAGAAACCGGCGCAAAAACCGACCTTCTGCAACAGGCATTAATCGCTCAGCTTGCCCATAGCGAGCGGCTGGAAGGAATTCAGTTACCTGAACCGGACGAGCCTTCGGTGCGCCGTACGTTGTCAGATAACGAGCAGCGAATTGTGCTTAACGATGGCACGGTCTCGTATAACGATCGCCCTATCCTTCACCATTTGAGCTGGCAGGTAAATCCGGGGGAACACTGGCAAATCGTCGGCCCCAACGGAGCGGGAAAATCAACTCTGCTCAGTTTAATCACCGGCGATCACCCCCAGGGCTACAGCAACGACCTGACCCTGTTTGGCCGTCGCCGTGGCAGCGGTGAAACTATCTGGGATATCAAAAAACACATCGGCTACGTCAGCAGCAGTCTGCATCTGGATTACCGGGTGAGTACCACAGTTCGCAACGTTATTCTCTCTGGTTATTTTGATTCAATCGGCATCTATCAGGCCGTTTCCGACAGGCAGCACAAGCTGGTGCAACAGTGGCTGGATATCCTTGGCTTCGATAAACGTACCGCGGATGCGCCATTTCATAGTCTTTCCTGGGGACAGCAGCGGCTGGCACTGATTGTTCGCGCGCTGGTTAAACACCCGACGTTGTTGATCCTTGACGAGCCTTTGCAAGGGTTAGATCCGCTCAATCGCCAACTGATTCGCCGTTTTGTGGATGTGCTAATCGGTGAAGGTGAAACTCAACTGCTGTTCGTCTCTCACCACGCCGAAGATGCCCCAGCCTGCATTACCCATCGACTGGAGTTTGTGCCCGAGAACGACATCTACGCCTATCGACTAACGTCTCTGCGTTAGTTTTCATTGCAGGGCGTTTATCACGCCCTTTTTTTCTGCTTTTTTTCAGACAAACGCTGAAATAACAACCTAACATAATGATTTAAAATAAAATAACCATTAAAAATGCGTGAAACTTATGGAGTGTAAACGATTCCACTAATTTATTCCATGTCACACTTTTCGTATCTTTGTTATGCTATGGTTATTGCATACCATAGGCTTAACGGAGCGAATTATGAGAGTATTGGTTACAGGTGGTAGCGGTTACATTGGAAGCCACACTTGCGTGCAGTTGTTGAAAAACGGTCACGAGGTGGTGATCCTGGACAATCTCTGCAACAGCAAACGCAGCGTTTTGCCCGTCATTGAGCGTTTAGGTGGCAAGCAGCCGACCTTCGTGGAAGGGGATATCCGTAACGAAGCGCTGATAACCGAAATTCTACACGATCATGCCATTGACACGGTCATTCATTTTGCGGGTTTAAAAGCCGTTGGAGAATCGGTTGCCAAGCCGTTGGAGTACTATGACAACAACGTCAATGGCACCCTGCGTCTGGTGAATGCAATGCGCGCCGCCAACGTGAAAAACTTCATTTTCAGCTCCTCCGCGACCGTCTATGGCGATCAGCCACAAATTCCTTACGTTGAAAGCTTCCCCACCGGCACGCCGCAAAGTCCGTACGGCAAAAGCAAGCTGATGGTAGAACAAATCCTGACCGACCTGCAAAAAGCACAACCCGACTGGAGTATCGCCTTACTGCGCTACTTTAACCCGGTTGGTGCTCATCCGTCGGGCGATATGGGGGAAGATCCGCAAGGTATTCCCAACAACCTGATGCCTTACATCGCACAAGTTGCCGTGGGCCGCCGCGAGTCCCTTGCCATATTTGGCAACGACTACCCAACTGAAGATGGCACCGGCGTTCGCGACTACATCCACGTGATGGATCTCGCCGACGGCCACGTCGTCGCGATGGAAAAACTGGCGGGCAAACAGGGTGTGCATATTTACAACCTCGGAGCAGGCATCGGCAGCAGCGTACTGGACGTGGTCAACGCCTTCAGCAAAGCCTGCGGTAAACCCATTAATTACCATTTCGCCCCGCGCCGTGATGGCGATCTTCCAGCTTACTGGGCAGATGCCAGCAAAGCCGATCGCGAGCTCAACTGGCGCGTGACCCGTACACTGGATGAAATGGCACAAGACACCTGGCACTGGCAGTCACGCCACCCGCAAGGATATTCGGATTAAGGACTAATCATGACGCAATTCAATCCTGTCGATCATCCACATCGCCGTTTTAACCCGCTCACCGGGCAGTGGATCCTCGTATCACCGCATCGCGCCAAACGCCCTTGGCAAGGCGCACAGGAAACCCCGTCTAAGCAGGTACTGCCTGCACATGACCCGGACTGTTTCCTGTGTGCTGGCAATACGCGCGTGACCGGTGATGTAAATCCGGATTACACCGGGACCTATGTTTTTACCAATGATTTTGCGGCGCTGATGTCTGATACCCCGGACGCGCCGGACAGTCACGATCCGTTGATGCGTTGCCAGAGCGCGCGCGGTACCAGCCGCGTAATTTGCTTCTCGCCCGATCACAGCAAAACGCTGCCAGAACTCAGCGTCCCTGCGCTGACAGAAATCGTAAAAACGTGGCAGGAGCAGACCGAAGACTTAGGGAAAACCTATCCCTGGGTGCAGGTATTTGAGAATAAAGGCGCGGCGATGGGGTGCTCGAACCCGCACCCGCACGGTCAAATTTGGGCCAACAGCTTTTTGCCCAACGAAGCTGAACGTGAAAATCGCCTACAGAAAGCATACTTCGCCGAACAGGGCGCGCCGATGCTCGTTGATTACGTCCAGCGTGAACTGGCAGACGGCAGCCGTACGGTCGTTGAAACTGAGCATTGGCTGGCGGTTGTCCCTTACTGGGCCGCGTGGCCGTTCGAAACGCTGCTGCTGCCGAAAGCGCATGTGCTGCGTATTACCGATTTGACCAACGAGCAGCGTGCTGACCTGGCGCTGGCGTTGAAAAAACTGACCAGTCGTTACGACAACCTGTTCCAGTGCTCATTCCCCTACTCCATGGGCTGGCACGGCGCGCCGTTTAACGGTGAAGAAAACGAACACTGGCAGTTGCACGCGCACTTTTACCCGCCGCTGCTGCGTTCCGCGACCGTGCGTAAATTTATGGTCGGTTATGAAATGCTGGCAGAAACCCAGCGAGATCTGACTGCAGAACAAGCGGCTGAGCGACTGCGTGCGGTCAGCGACATTCATTTTCGCGAATCCGGAGTGTAAATAATGAGTCTGAAAGAAAAAACACAATCTCTGTTTACAGAAACGTTTGGCTACCCTGCCACCCATACTATTCAGGCACCGGGTCGTGTAAACCTGATCGGCGAACATACCGATTATAACGACGGCTTCGTTTTGCCCTGCGCCATCGACTATCAAACCGTCATCAGCTGCGCGGCGCGCGACGATCGAAAAGTACGCGTCATCGCCGCTGATTACGACAATCAGGTTGATGAGTTCTCTCTCGATGCGCCGATTATCGCCCACGATAGCCAGCAGTGGTCAAACTACGTGCGTGGCGTGGTAAAACATCTGCAAAAGCGCAATAACGCCTTTGGCGGCGCGGATCTGGTGATCAGCGGTAACGTCCCGCAGGGTGCGGGCTTAAGCTCTTCTGCCTCACTGGAAGTCGCTGTTGGTACGGTATTCCAGCAGCTCTATCATCTGCCGCTCGACGGCGCGCAGATTGCCCTGAATGGCCAGGAAGCTGAAAACCAGTTTGTCGGTTGTAACTGCGGCATCATGGATCAGCTGATCTCCGCTCTTGGCAAGAAAGATCATGCGCTGCTGATCGACTGCCGTACGCTGGGCACCAAAGCCGTTTCTATGCCTGAGGGCGTAGCGGTGGTGATCATCAACAGCAACTTTAAACGCACGCTGGTCGGCAGCGAATACAACACCCGTCGCGAACAGTGTGAAACTGGCGCGCGTTTCTTCCAGCAGCCAGCGCTGCGTGATGTCAGCCTCGAAGCGTTTAACGCTGTCGCCCACGAGCTGGATCCGATTGTTGCCAAACGCGTGCGCCACGTCATCACGGAAAATGCGCGTACCGTTGAAGCCGCACAGGCACTGGAAAAAGGCGACCTGCTGCGCATGGGCCAGCTGATGGCGGAATCTCACGCCTCAATGCGCGATGACTTTGAAATCACGGTGCCGCAAATTGATACGCTGGTAGAGATTGTCAAAGCGACCATCGGTGATAAAGGCGGTGTGCGGATGACCGGCGGCGGCTTCGGCGGCTGCATCGTGGCGCTGATCCCGCAAGATTTGGTTCCTGCCGTTCAGCAGGCTGTCGCCGCACAGTACGAGGCAAAAACCGGTATTAAAGAAACATTCTACGTCTGCAAACCTTCACAAGGAGCCGGACAATGTTAAACGAAATCCCCGTGCAGGCTCCGGACGGTCAACCGTTTCGCCTGCTCACCCTGCGCAATGACGCAGGGATGGTAGTCACGCTCATGGACTGGGGGGCTACCCTGCTCTCTGCGCGTATACCGCTTAGCGATGGTAGCGTGCGCGAAGCATTACTCGGCTGCGCCAGCCCGGAACAATACCCGGAACAGGCTGCATTTCTGGGGGCTTCGATTGGCCGCTACGCGAACCGTATCGCCAACAGCCGCTATACCTTTGCTGGCGAAACCGTTGAATTACTGCCGAGTCAGGGCAATAACCAACTGCACGGCGGGCCGGACGGTTTCGACAAACGTCGCTGGCAGATAGTCAATCAGAATGACCGTCAGGTGCTGTTCGCCTTAACGTCTGACGATGGCGATCAGGGCTTCCCAGGCCATCTTTGCGCCACCGCGCAGTATCGCCTGACTGATGATAATCGTATTTCGATAACTTATCGTGCCACGGTCGATAAACCCTGCCCGGTGAATCTGACAAATCACGTCTATTTTAACCTCGACGGCGATAAAACGGATGTGCGCCAGCATAAGCTGCAAATTCTGGCGGACGAGTACTTACCGGTTGACGAAATGGGTATCCCGCATGATGGACTGAAATCCGTCGCCGGTAGCACGTTCGATTTCCGCACCCCTAAAATCATCAGTAGTGAATTTCTGGCCGATGACGATCAGCGCAAGGTGAAAGGTTACGATCACGCCTTCCTGCTTCAGGCACAGGGCAACGCGCGTACGCCGGTCGCTCAGTTGTGGTCACAGGATGAAAAACTGCAGATGGTGGTCTACACCTCGGCCCCGGCATTGCAGTTTTACTCCGGTAATTTCCTCGGTGGTACGCCTTCCCGCGGGCCAGAGGCCTACGAAGACTGGCAAGGCCTGGCGCTGGAAAGTGAATTTCTGCCGGACAGCCCGAACCACCCCGAGTGGCCACAGGCGGATTGCTTCCTGCGTCCGGGTGAAGAGTATGCCAGCGTGACGGAATATCAGTTTATTCCAGCTTGATCGTTTCCCCTCCCAGGCCCGATGACGTATCTTTTCGGGCCTGGTGCTTGTTAATCACAGTAGAACCGCTCAAATCCCCACCACTCAAAGACAAAATCGCAACCTTGAGTTCACAAGAACCTTACACTGTAGCGCTATTTTCGCTATGGTTATGCGTAAGCATTGCCGCTTACACATTACGGCAATATAATGAGAATTATTATCATTCGATATGATTTATAGGAGTGAATGTATGGCTGTAACTAAGCTGGTTCTGGTACGTCACGGTGAAAGTCAGTGGAACAACGAAAACCGTTTTACCGGTTGGTATGATGTTGATCTGTCCGAGAAAGGCGTGGGCGAAGCAAAAGCGGCAGGAAAACTGCTGAAAGAGGAAGGCTACAGCTTTGATTTTGCTTATACCTCCGTGCTGAAACGTGCCATCCACACCCTGTGGAACGTACTGGACGAACTGGATCAGGCCTGGCTGCCGGTTGAGAAATCCTGGAAACTGAACGAACGCCATTACGGTGCGCTGCAGGGTTTGAACAAAGCAGAAACCGCTGAAAAATACGGTGATGAGCAGGTTAAGCAGTGGCGTCGCGGCTTTGCGGTTACCCCGCCGGAACTGACCAAAGACGACGAGCGTTACCCGGGTCACGATCCGCGTTATGCGAAGCTGACCGACAAAGAGTTACCGGTTACCGAAAGTCTGGCGCTGACTATCGATCGCGTTATCCCTTACTGGAATGAAACCATTCTGCCGCGCATGAAAAGCGGTGAGCGCGTAATTATCGCCGCTCACGGTAACTCTCTGCGTGCGCTGGTTAAATACCTGGATAACATGGGCGAAGATGAGATCCTTGAACTGAACATCCCGACCGGCGTACCGCTGGTGTATGAGTTCGACGAAAACTTCAAGCCGATCAAACACTACTATCTGGGTAACGCTGACGAGATCGCAGCAAAAGCGGCGGCCGTTGCGAACCAGGGTAAAGCGAAGTAATTTTCGCGGTAAGTTGAAGACAAAGCGTGGATTTCTCCACGCTTTTTTATTTCGGCCCTACAAGAAAATGTAGGCCGGATAAGGCATCGCCGCCATCCGGCAGTCTGCACCGGAATGCCTGATGGCGCTACGCTTCTCAGGCCTATGGGACTTGGTTAACCGCGACGCGCTTTTACCGCATCCGCCAGTTGACGCAACACAGCATCGGTATCTTCCCAACCAATGCAGGCGTCGGTGATGCTCTTACCGTAGGTTAGCGGCTCACCGCTATCCGGATTCTGATTACCTTCCACCAAATGGCTTTCGATCATCACGCCAATAATTGCTTTTTCGCCACCGGCGACTTGTCCGCAAACATCCTTAGCAACATCCATCTGCTTTTTGAACTGCTTGCTGGAGTTGGCATGGCTGAAGTCGATCATCACTTGCGCAGAGAGTCCTGCTTTGACCAGACCTTCTTTTACGTCCGCAACGTGCTGAGCGCTGTAGTTCGGCTCTTTGCCACCGCGCAGAATGATATGGCAATCGCCATTACCACTGGTATTCACGATCGCTGAATGACCCCATTTGGTGACAGACAGGAAGCAGTGTGGTGCCCCTGCAGCGTTTATTGCATCAATCGCCACTTTGATGGTGCCATCGGTACCGTTTTTAAAACCAACCGGGCAGGACAGACCCGATGCCAGCTCGCGGTGCACCTGAGATTCTGTTGTACGTGCCCCAATCGCGCCCCAGCTCATCAGATCGGCGAGATATTGCGGGGTAATCATATCGAGGAATTCACCCGCAGTCGGCAATCCGCTGTCGTTGATATCCAGCAGCAGTTTACGCGCAATGCGCAGCCCATCATTGATCTGGAAGCTGTTGTCCATGTGCGGGTCGTTGATAAGCCCTTTCCAGCCAACGGTGGTACGCGGTTTTTCAAAATAGACGCGCATGACGATTTCAAGCTCACCTTTTAACGCTTCGCGCAGCGCCAGCAGACGAGTGGCATACTCTTTGGCAGCTGCAGGATCATGAATAGAGCACGGCCCAATCACCACCAGAAGGCGATCGTCGCTCCCTTTCAGAATTTTATGAATCGCCTTACGGGCATGAGCCACCGTATTGGCGGCATTTTCAGTAGCGGGGAATTTTTCCAGCAGTGCGACTGGTGGTAATAACTCGTTGATCTCTTTAATGCGTAAATCGTCGTTCTGATAATTCATGATTATTCCAGCGTTGCCATACTTATATAAATGAATGCAATCCCTCCAATCTATATCTTCAGTCATAAAGTGTAAACGGGGTTTTACACTTTGGACGGATTAATCCTGGAATTGGCCAAAAAAACGCAATAAAGTAGCGAAAAACGAGATCCAAACTACAATTTCTAACTGTAACAGCTTTAATTTTCATATATTTCAAGATTCTATGCTGGTTTTAATTTCCATAGCAAAACGATTAACCACATATTGATGATGTAACTGGCACATGCACTGTTGGAAGACGTTATCCGACATATCGACCTTAACAGGAGCATATTATGCATATGACAAAGCTGGCTTCACTCTTCCTTACCGCTACACTCAGCCTCGCCAGCGGCGCGGCACTGGCTGCTGAAAGCAACACGCAGTCCAATAACGGTCAGGCAAATTCCTCGGCTGATGCAGGACAAGTCGCCCCAGACGCCCGCGAAAACGTGGCGCCAAATAATGTCGACAACAGTAACGTGAATTCAGGTGGCACAATGCTGCACCCGGACGGTTCATCAATGAACCATGAAGGGATGACCAAAGATGAGATGCACAAAAACACGATGTGTAAGGACGGTCGCTGCCCTGATGTGAATAAGAAGGTTGAGACCGGAAACGGCATTAACAATGATGTTGACACAAAAACTGATGGCACCACGCAGTAACGCTGAAATTAAAGCTAATAACGGGAGAGCAATAGCTCTCCTTTTTAATTTTATCATCCCAAAAACGGTATGATGGCATACAGTAAAGATGAGAATAACAAAGGGATGGCATAATGGCGCACGCACATACTCATACTTCCTCTGAGCAACCCAAGGACAATAATGCCCGCCGACTGATGTTCGCATTCTGCATTACAGCCGGATTTATGTTGGTTGAAGTGGTGGGTGGAATACTTTCTGGTTCACTGGCCTTGCTGGCCGACGCCGGGCATATGCTCACGGATGCTGCGGCACTACTTTTCGCGCTGCTGGCCGTCCGGTTTTCCCGTCGCCCGCCCACAATACGACACACCTTCGGCTGGCTGAGGCTCACGACGCTCGCCGCATTTGTTAATGCCATCGCATTGGTCGTTATCACCATTTTAATCGTCTGGGAGGCGATTGAGCGCTTCCAGACACCTCGCCCCGTGGCTGGCGGCATGATGATGGTTATTGCTGTCGCGGGTCTACTGGCCAACGTGCTCGCTTTTTGGGTTTTACATCGCGGCAGTGAAGAGAAAAATCTGAACGTCCGCGCCGCGGCGCTGCATGTGATGGGCGATTTACTCGGCTCGGTCGGGGCAATCATCGCTGCGCTGATTATTATCTGGACGGGCTGGACACCCGCGGACCCAATTCTCTCGATTCTGGTTTCCGTGCTGGTGCTGCGTAGCGCCTGGCGATTGCTAAAAGATAGCGTTAATGAATTACTGGAAGGTGCCCCGCTGACGCTGGATATCGCCGCACTGCAGCGCCATCTCAGCCGGGATATTCCTGAAGTCCGCAACGTTCACCATGTCCATGTCTGGATGGTGGGCGAAAAACCGGTAATGACGCTGCATGTTCAGGTGATCCCGCCACACGATCACGATGCGTTGCTGGAGCGTATTCAACATTTCCTTATCCATCACTACCAGATTGAACACGCCACAATCCAAATGGAGTATCAGCCATGCAATGGGCCGGACTGTCACCTGTATCAGGGCGTGTCCGGCCATTCACATCATCACCATTAATACCATTAATGAGAAAGCGCGTGGGAACCCCGCTCACGCGCACTGTTAATCCACATCCTGCTACCGTTCAGGGCGATAACCGTCAGGATCATATATTCCAGCGACATGGCATATACGCCTTGCAGGGCAAAGATCACAACGCTAATGACGTTAATGATCACCCACAGCAGCCAGTTTTCAACGTATTTGCGCGTCATCAGTATCATCGCTGCAATCGACAGCACCATCATGCAGGAGTCCCAGAACGGGAATGCATCGGGTTGTAGTTCAGGCACAACAACCTGTAATCCCAATGCCTGCATAATATTCACTGCAATGCCTGTCAGAAACGCAAAGACCGGATCGATATAGATCGACATCAGGCCGATCGCCACCACGCAAGCCGCCAGCCAGCCGATCGCTTTTGGAAGCGGTAGCCAGCGAATTTTCAGTTCCGCTTCATGCTGGTTGGTTTGCCGGGACCAGGCATACCAGCCGTAGATATTTGCGGCAAAGAAGAAAACTTGCAGCAACAAGCTGGCATAGAGCTGGATCTGAAAGAAGATAATTGCAAACAGCGTGACGTTTATCAGACCGAAGAAGTAATTGCTGATTTTCTCAAGGCTCGCCAGGCCAATACACAGCAACCCAGCGATCGTTCCCACGGCTTCGATCCACGACAAATCGTAACCACCCGCGCCAATCGGAATATGTACCAGAATGTTCTGCGTGCTAAAAAAGTCCATCTTTTCCCCCAGAGCAAAAATAAATAATTACGCTCGAAGTGTAGCCGCAAATTCCAACATACGGTTTAACGGCAACAGCGCCCCTTCTCTCAGCGAGTCCTCAACATGTATCTCATGAGCCGCGCCGCCATGTTCCAGGCCCTCAGCAATCGCTTTCAGGCCATTCATCGCCATCCACGGACAATGCGCACAGCTGCGACAGGTTGCCCCCTCGCCAGCCGTCGGAGCTTCAAGCAGCTCTTTATCCGGAACGGCCTGCTGCATTTTGTAAAAAATGCCCCGGTCAGTCGCCACAATCAACTGCTTATGCGGTAACGATTTAGCCGCGTTGATGAGCTGGCTGGTTGAGCCAACCGCATCTGCCATATCAACGATAGACTGAGGGGACTCCGGGTGCACCAGCACCGCGGCATCAGGGTAAAGCCCTTTCATGCGTGTTAAAGCCTGGGTTTTAAACTCGTCGTGGACGATACAGGCCCCCTGCCAACAGAGCACGTCTGCGCCGGTCTGTTTTTGCACGTAGTTGCCCAGATGTCTGTCCGGAGCCCAGATGATTTTTTCACCTAAACTATCAAGATGTTCAATAAGTTCAACCGCGATACTGGAAGTCACGACCCAGTCCGCACGTGCTTTAACGGCAGCAGAGGTATTGGCGTAAACCACCACGGTACGATCCGGATGCGCGTCGCAAAATGCGCTGAACGCGTCAATCGGACAGCCCAGATCTAATGAACATTCCGCCTGTAAGGTCGGCATCAGTATGGTCTTTTCCGGGCTGAGAATTTTGGCGGTTTCTCCCATAAACCTCACGCCCGCAACCAGCAGCGTAGAGGCAGAATGCTTTGCACCGAACCGCGCCATCTCCAGAGAATCAGAAATACAGCCCCCGGTCTCTTCCGCTAACTGCTGAATTTCAGGATCGGTGTAATAATGCGCAACCATAACGGCATCACGCTCTTTCAGCAGGCGCTTGATTTTTTCACGATAAAATTGCTTTTCATCCACACTTAGCGGTACTGGCTTCGGCGGAAACGGATAAATTGCTGCTTCTGGATCAAACATCACGCTCATCTTGCTTTCTCGTTTCACTGGCTTAACGAAATAACCGATTAAAAGCGTGACGCACGCCATATTCGGTTTGATTTGTTTTGTATGCTAAACAAGATAGCGGATTGGCGCAGAAAAGTCACAATAATTGCGTGTGATGAATGCCGGATGGCGTCTGACGTCTTATCCGGCCTACACGAGTAGTGTCGTCTGTAGGCTGATAAGCAAAGGACATCAGGCAATCTTATAAATCGCAGATAGTAAAAAGGCGCCTTTTTACACTGGTGGGGCGTGCAGGATGACTCGCTTCGCTTGCCCTTCGGGCCGTCGCCGTGAACGGCTCCGTTGTCTCACTGCGTTCGACCCGAACCTGCTGCAGGTTCGAATCTTATAAATCGCAGATAGCAAAAAGGCGCCTTTAGGGCGCCTTTTTACACTGGTGGGGCGTGCAGGATTCGAACCTGCGACCAATTGATTAAAAGTCAACTGCTCTACCAACTGAGCTAACGCCCCCGTATGGGGTTTACTGCTTCAATTATTCAGGATGGTGGGTCGTGCAGGATTCGAACCTGCGACCAATTGATTAAAAGTCAACTGCTCTACCAACTGAGCTAACGACCCGCTCGGATGTCACCTGAAAATTCTTTACTCGACACCAATATAAGAATTGGTGGGGCGTGCAGGATGACTCGACTTCGTCTCGCCCTAACGGGCCGTTGCTAAAGCAACGTTATCCTTCACGTTTAACACCTAAGTACAATGTTAAAGTTGGTGGGGCGTGCAGGATTCGAACCTGCGACCAATTGATTAAAAGTCAACTGCTCTACCAACTGAGCTAACGCCCCGAGTGGTGGGTGATGACGGGATCGAACCGCCGACCCCCTCCTTGTAAGGGAGGTGCTCTCCCAGCTGAGCTAATCACCCGATACTACGCTGGATACTGCATTAAGTGGTGGGGCGTGCAGGATTCGAACCTGCGACCAATTGATTAAAAGTCAACTGCTCTACCAACTGAGCTAACGCCCCACTTTTTTCGCCGCTTTCGGGCTGTTTGATATCCCTTGGCAACGGCGGCATATATTACTGATTTCAGATTTTAGCGCAACAAAAATTTCGATGTAAATAACTCAACTGCTTAGGAATCACACGACACGACCAGAAATAACACGATTTCTGGTCGCATGGTGGTCATTACATCGCGCCAAGGCGTTTTTGCGCTTGTTTCGCGCCATCAGTGCCAGGATATTTAGTGATAACCTGCTGATAAACCGCTTTAGCTTTTGCTGTGTCACCTTTGTCCTGCATGATGACGCCGACTTTATACATCGCGTCTGCAGCCTTAGGTGATTTTGGGAAGTTTTTAACTACCGAAGCAAAATAGAACGCAGCATCATCTTTTTTACCCTTGTTGTAATTCAACTGACCCAGCCAGTAATTCGCATTGGGCAGGTAAGTAGAGTCCGGGTACTTTTTGATGAAGTTCTGGAATGCTTCAATTGCATCATCCTGGCGGGATTTATCCTGCACTAGAGCAATCGCTGCATTGTAATCGGTATTCGCATCGCCAGTTTGCACGGGAGCCCCTGACGTTGCTGCAGCTCCCGTATCAGGTGCAGGGGTTGCCGCCCCACTCTGATCGCCCCCTGTAGACTGTGCCGCAGGCGCACTACCGCTGCCAAGATTATTCATCTGCAGCAATATCTGCTTCTGTCGCTCAACAACCTGATTCAGTTGATATTGATTTTCCTGAATTTGACCACGCAGGGAATCGATATCGGACTGATTATCGGAGAGTTGTTGCTGGAGTTGGGTTAAAAGCTGACTGTGAGCGTTAGAAATACGCTCGAGTTGAGTGACACGGTCTTCGACCGAGCCTGAGCCGACACTACTGATTGGCGCCTGTGCAAAAGCGGCCCAGGGGGCCGCTATGCCAACCAGTAACGACAGACTCAACAGGTGATGTCTGAAGTTACTGCTCATGCAATTCTCTTAGTAAACCAGTACGGCGCGACGGTTTTTGGCGTAAGCCGCTTCGTCATGACCCAGTACTGCAGGTTTTTCTTTACCGTAAGAAACGATGGAGATCTGGTCAGCAGAAACGCCTTTACCCTGCAGGTACATCTTAACGGCGTTCGCACGACGCTCACCCAGGGAGATGTTGTACTCAGGAGTACCACGTTCGTCCGCATGACCTTCTACGGTGACTTTGTAAGACGGGTTGCTACGCAGGAAGTTAGCGTGAGCATCCAGCATTGCAGCGAAGTCAGAACGGATATCGTACTTGTCCAGATCGAAGTAAACGATGTTGTTCTGCTGCAGCTGTTGCATCTGAAGACGCGCTTGCTCTTCAGAAGACATGTTGCCGCTGCCGTTTGCATCCATACCAGTGCCGGCACCCAGCATGCCTTCGCTGCCGTCATTGCTGGCGTTCTTGTTAGAAGAACACGCTGCAATAGCCATAACAGGCAGAGCAATCATCAGCCCTTTCAGCACTTTGTTCAGTTGCATTTCAATGATTCCTTTATTAATCAATTATTTATTATCACAGATACGGCGACCAGGCAGGGAATTTAACCTGACCATCAGTTGCCGGAAGACGCGCTTTGAAACGCCCATCTGTAGAAACCAAATTCAGCACGGATCCCATCCCCTGAGAAGAGCTGTAGATTACCATAGTGCCGTTAGGTGCCAGACTTGGCGTTTCATCCAGGAACGTTGACGACAGGACTTGTACGCCACCCGCTACCAGATCTTGTTTGGCAATGTGCTGCTGACCATTGGCTGAGCTTACCATTACCATAAACTTACCGTCGCTGCTCACATCCGCATCCTGGTTTTGCGAACCTTCCCAGGTAATACGCTGCGGAGCACCGCCGTTGACGTTAACTTTATATACCTGCGGACGACCGGCCTGGTCAGAGGTAAAGGCCAGGTTTTGGCTGTCCGGGAACCAGGTAGGTTCCGTGTTGTTGCTGCGACCATCCGTCACCTGACGGATCTGACCGGAACCAATGTCCATGACATACAGGTTCAGGCTACCGGTTTTAGACAGGGCAAACGCCAGTTTGCTGCCATCCGGAGAAAACGCAGGTGCACCGTTGTGACGTGGGAACGACGCTACCTGACGAACCGCGCCATTAGACAACGTCTGAATAACCAGCGCAGAACGACCGCTTTCGAAAGTGACGTATGCCAGTTTCGAACCGTCCGGAGACCATGCCGGAGACATCAGCGGCTGCGGAGAACGGTGTACCACGAACTGGTTGTAGCCATCGTAGTCGGATACACGTAATTCGTACGGGAACTGGCCGCCGTTCGTCTGAACAACATAAGCGATACGGGTACGGAATGCACCTTTAAT
Source organism: Citrobacter sp. Cb023 (assembly GCF_030336805.1). Classification (NCBI taxonomy): domain Bacteria; kingdom Pseudomonadati; phylum Pseudomonadota; class Gammaproteobacteria; order Enterobacterales; family Enterobacteriaceae; genus Citrobacter; species Citrobacter sp. Cb023. The sequence goes on from NZ_JAOWCV010000038.1 coordinate 667,311, forward strand.
ACCGGTCAGTTTTTCAAACACTTCGTCACTTGCAGTATGGCCCGCGTAACGCAACCACTGCTTGTTCACTTTATAGGTGTTCTGTGCCAGTACGGTACCCGGTGCGCCACCGGTATCTACCAGTTGATAAGCAACGCTGTAGGAACCATCCGGATTTGGCGTAACCTGACCTACTACCACGGCATCAATACCCAGCGCAGACCATGCGGCAGGTTGAACTTCCTGTGCGGTACCCGGCTGCTGCGGCAGACGAGAACGGTCTAACGGATTAAATTTACCGCTGTTACGCAGGTCAGCGCCTACGATACCACCGATATCTTCAGGTGCAGCACCCGGCCCTGCCCACTGGAAGGGGACAACACCAATCGGGCGTGCCGAGTCCACCCCCTGGGTGATCTCGATACGTACTTCTGCGTGCAGCACCGCTGCCCACAGCATCAGAAAACCAAATGCTACTCGTAATGCCTGCTTCATCATATCTCCCTTATCTGGACGGAAAGCCCACGATAATTTAGCAGAATGTTAACAAACTCAAATACACAAAACTACCAGAACGCTGTCTCAACCTTAGACCGTTTCCCCTGAATTCTCAGGGACGTTATTACAGTTTAAAGTCCAGCTTGGCATCTTTTACTTTTTCATAAACAGCCTGGCTAGGCGGTTTAGGAATTCTGGCTGTTTTCGCAGCCGTCAGCGCAGCCTGACACAATGCCGGATCTCCGCCCTCTTCGGTCACATCCAGTAACAGACCATCGGGTGCTAACTTGATATGTAATACGCAAGATTTACCCGCATACAAATCGGCACCATACAGACGGCTCTGGATCGCATTACGAATTTGAGATGCGTAAGCACTGATATCAGCGCCAGATGCACCGCCATTTGCACCACTTGTACCACTATCTTTCGCCGGTTGACCGTTTCCTTTCGCTCCACCACCTGATTTCGGTGCATTCTTACCGGAGCTTAAGTCGCCCAACAAGTCGTCAACGCCAGAGGCTGCAGCTGCTTTTTCGGCCGCAGCCTTTTTCGCAGCCGCCGCTTTATCTGCCGCAGCTTTCTTATCGGCAGCGGCTTTCTCGGCTGCAGCTTTTTTATCTGCTGCTGCTTTTTCCGCTGCGGCTTTCTTATCAGCCGCAGCCTTTTCAGCAGCGGCAGCTTTCGCGGCAGCGGCTTTTTCTGCTTTCTCCGCAGCAGCTTTCTCGGCTGCTGCTTGCTTAGCGGCTTCAGCCTGAGCTTTCTTCGCAGCGTCTGCGGCAGCCTTAGCAGCTTGTGCTTCGGCAATTTTCTTCGCATCAGCGGCGGCTTTAGCGGCTTCAGCCTCTGCTTTTTTCTGTGCGTCCGCAGCGGCTTTCTTCGCGGCATCTGCCGCTTGTTTCGCCTGAGCATCAGCTTTGGCCTTCGCGTCTGCAGCAGCCTTCGCCGCAGCTTCTTCAGCCTGTTTCTGTTGCTCTTGCGCTTTCGCGGCGGCGGCTTCGGCCTGTTTCTGCTGTTCCGCCTGTTCGCGCACTTTTTCTTGCGCGGCTAAACGTTCTTTTTCAAGTTGCTTCAGTCGCTCTTGCTCGGCCGCCTGCTTCTCGCGAAGTTCCTCAGCTTGCTGCTGCGCCTGTTTTTCACGCTGCTCTTCTGCACGTTTAGCACTTGCCTGCTGTTGCTGTTGCCTGTCGTACTGTTGCACAACGGCGCCAGGATCGACCATAACGGCGTCGATGGACGAACCGCCACCGCCGCCGGCTGAAGCATCAATGTGCTCATCGAACGAACTCCAGATCAGCGCTGCAAATAAAATGACATGCAGCACCGCTGAAATAATTATCGCCCTTTTGAGCTTGTCGTTTTGTTCGGTTGCCTTTGACACTCTCGGTTCCCAAAAAACTGTTCGCCTGTTACGCGCTATCTTTCAAGCCAGCAAAACGCAGTCATCAGATTGGCTGCGTCATCAAGCCAACCGATTTTACGCCTGCACTGTGTAACAAGTTCAGCGCTTTAATTATTTCATCATAAGGCACGTCTTTCGCACCACCGATTAAAAAGACCGTTTTCGGATTGGTCTGCAGGCGACTTTTCGCTTCCGCGATAACCTGCTCCGGCGGCAGTTGATCCATACGATCTTTCTCAACGACCACGCTGTATTGCCCTATCCCGGAAACTTCAATAATGACCGGCGGTTCGTCGTTACTGCTGACAGCTTGCGATTCGGTCGCATCCGGCAGGTCGACTTCCACACTCTGCGTAATAATCGGCGCAGTTGCCATAAAGATCAGCAACAGCACCAGTAGTACGTCGAGCAACGGTACAATATTGATTTCGGACTTGAGTTCGCGACGACCTCGTCCACGCGTTCTGGCCATGGCTTACCCCTTGTTGCTCTCGCTAACGGTAAACGCCTGGCGGTGCAGAATCGCGGTGAACTCTTCCATAAAGTTGTCGTAATTCAGTTCCAGCTTGTTCACGCGCTGATTCAGTCGGTTGTAAGCCATAACCGCCGGGATTGCCGCAAACAGACCGATAGCCGTTGCAATCAACGCTTCCGCGATACCCGGTGCGACCATTTGCAGCGTTGCCTGTTTTACCGCGCCTAACGCGATAAATGCGTGCATGATCCCCCAAACGGTACCGAACAGACCGATATACGGGCTGATGGAGCCGACGGTGCCGAGGAATGGAATATGCGTTTCCAGCGTTTCCAGTTCACGGTTCATCGAGATACGCATCGCACGGGATGCCCCCTCAACGACCGCTTCCGGCGCATGACTATTCGCTCGATGCAGACGCGCAAACTCTTTGAATCCGCTGTAGAAAATTTGTTCCGAGCCCACTAGGTTATCACGACGCCCCTGGCTTTCCTGATACAGGCGCGACAATTCAATGCCGGACCAGAACTTGTCTTCAAATGCTTCGGCTTCACGTGAAGCCGCATTAAGAATACGGGTCCGCTGGATAATAATGGCCCAGGATGCGATTGAGAAACCAATCAAAATCAACATGATAAGTTTAACCAGAAGGCTTGCCTTCAGGAACAAATCAAGGATATTCATGTCAGTCACTGCTTAAACTCCGCGACAATAGACTTGGGAAGCGCACGAGGCTTCATTTTGAGTGGATCAACGCAAACAATCAGAACTTCGGCTTCATTCAGCACGGTGTTCTCTGCGTTGACAATGCGTTGCGTGAAAACCAATGAGGTGCCACGCATTGACGTAATTTCGGTTTGGACTTCGAGCATATCGTCGAGCCGGGCAGGCGCAAAATACTCCAGCGTCATCTTGCGCACCACAAAGGCTACACGTTCGGCCAACAGGACCTGCTGACTGAAGTGATGATGACGCAGCATTTCTGTGCGTGCTCTTTCGTAAAAAGCGACGTAGCTGGCGTGGTAAACCACTCCACCGGCATCGGTGTCTTCATAGTAGACACGAACCGGCCATCGAAACATATACTTGTTCATTCTTACTGCCTCTTTGTTGGCTTCGCCCACTCACACCGGTCGCTTAACTTTGTAAGCGCCTGGTGACTCGCGTTCTTGCCGCCGCGATGCTTCAAGAATGTCGTTGTATATCGCGCTGTATTCACTTTACATCCCGGTAATGCAATTAAGTTGCGTCCTGATGGTCCAGTGTCGCCACCGCACACAACTCCAGGGCACAACCTTAGGTTAATGCTTTCAAACTTCGCTACTATACGCGCGGGAATGGTGGTTTGGAATGGGGGAAAGTAAACGGAGAGTAAAAATTTATGGGCTTATGCAAGCCCATAAATATTTAAGGATGTTTCTTATTCAAAAGAAGAAGAAAATCAGACCAACAACCAGGACGATATCCGCGATTAGCGGGCAGAAAATGCCCTGCCAGTGTACGGCGCGAGGACGAAAACCAACGCCGTGAATGATGCCTGCGCAGACCGCCCACATCAGCAGGAGACCATGCCAGATTTCCAGCTCACTGGTTTTGGCCGCGAAACGTGACGGATCCCAGAATATGCAGCCAGCCAACACGATTGCCAGCACAAAGGAAAGCGCCCGCAAGGGGCGCTTGTCCATCGCGTTATACTGCATCGCGATAATGTTGGTCATCAGCTATCTTCTTGTCCGGCTTTGCCTGATTCAACGTGCTCAAGCGCCAGCGCTGTGATTATCCCAAATGCACAGGCAAGAAGCGTTCCCAAAATCCATGCGAAATACCACATTTTAAGCTCCTTACTTAGTACAGAGAGTGGGTGTTGCTTTCAATATCTTCTTTGGTGATGCGACCGAACATCTTCCAGTAACACCAGCCGGTGTACAGCAGAATGATCGGAACGAACACACAAGCTACATACGTCATCAGATTCAGCGTCAGCTGGCTGGACGTTGCATCCCACATGGTCAGACTTGCGTTCATCATGGTGCTGGATGGCATCACAAACGGGAACATTGCGATACCAGCCGTCAGGATGATGCAGGCTAACGTCAGTGAAGAGAAGACGAACGCCCATGCCCCTTTCTCCATACGAGAAGTCAGGATGGTCAACAGCGGCAGAACCACGCCCAGTGCAGGAACCAGCCACAGGATAGGTGCATTGTTAAAGTTCACCATCCATGCGCCAGCCACGCGAGCCACTTCTTTGGTCAGCGGGTTAGAGGCGGCATGATGATCCAGTGCTGAGGTCACAACATAACCGTCAATACCGTAAATCACCCACACACCAGCCAGCGCGAAGCAGACCATAGTGACCAGTGCCGCAACCTGCGACGTTGCACGCGCACGCAGATGCAGTTCACCTACCGTACGCATCTGCAGATAGGTCGCGCCCTGGGTGATGATCATCCCAACACTCACGACACCCGCCAGCAGACCAAACGGATTCAGCAACTGGAAGAAATTACCGGTATAGTACAAACGCATGTAGTCGTCTACGTGGAACGGAACCCCTTGCAGCAGGTTGCCGAACGCCACGCCAATAACCAGCGGTGGAACGAAGCTACCAATGAAGATGCCCCAGTCCCACATGTTGCGCCAGCGCATGTCTTCAATCTTGGAGCGGTAATCAAAACCGACCGGACGGAAGAACAAAGACGCCAGTACCAGGATCATCGCCACATAGAAACCGGAGAACGCAGCGGCATACACCATCGGCCAGGCAGCGAACAGTGCGCCACCCGCGGTGATGAGCCAAACCTGGTTACCGTCCCAGTGCGGGGCGATGGAGTTAATCATAATTCGACGCTCGGTATCATTACGACCGAGGAAACGGGTGAGCATGCCCACCCCCATGTCGAAGCCATCAGTGACCGCGAAACCAATCAGCAGAATGCCAACCAGCAGCCACCAGATAAAACGCAATACTTCATAATCGATCATTTGACGACTCCTGTCTTAGCGTGCCGGCTGAGAAGTCACAGTGGACTGCTCGTAGTGATAACGACCGGTTTTCAGGCTACTCGGCCCAAGGCGTGCGAACTTGAACATCAGATACAGTTCAGCCACCAGGAACAGGGTATACAGGCCGCAAATCAACAGCATCGAGAAGATGAGGTCGCCAGCGGTCAGCGAAGAGTTCGCTACGGCTGTTGGTAACACTTCACCAATCGCCCACGGTTGGCGGCCGTACTCTGCAACAAACCAACCGGATTCAATGGCAATCCACGGCAGAGGAATCGCATACAGCGCGGTGCGCAACAGCCATTTTTTCTCACCGATACGGTTACGAATCACGGTCCAGAAGGACACTGCGATGATTGCCAGCATCAGAATGCCGCACGCCACCATAATACGGAAAGCGAAGTACAGCGGCGCAACGCGAGGAATAGAATCTTTCGTTGCCTGCTGAATTTGCGCTTCGGTCGCGTCGGTGACGTTATCCGTATAGCGTTTCAGCAGCAGACCATAACCCAGGTCTTTCTTCATGCTGTTGAACTGGTCGCGAACGGCCTGATCGGTAGTTCCTGCACGCAGTTCTTCCAGCAGTTGATACGCTTTCATCCCGTTACGGATGCGCTCTTCGTGCTGCACCATCAGGTCTTTCAGACCAATGACCGGTGTATCAACAGAGCGGGTGGCAATGATGCCCAGCGCATAAGGAATTTGAATCGCAAAATGGTTTTCCTGCGCATCCTGGTCCGGAATACCGAACAGGGTAAAGGAAGCCGGTGCAGGCTGCGTTTCCCATTCCGCTTCAATAGCAGCGAGTTTGGTTTTCTGCACGTCGCCCATTTCGTAACCGGATTCATCACCCAGAACGATAACAGACAGAATAGCAGCCATACCAAAGCTGGCGGCGATTGCAAAAGAACGTTTAGCAAACGCGAAGTCACGACCGCGCAGCATATAGTAGGAGCTGATCCCCAGAACGAACATCGCGCCACAAACATAACCAGATGCCACAGTGTGAACAAATTTCACCTGTGCTACCGGGTTGAGCACGAGTTCAGAGAAGCTCAGCATCTCCATGCGCATGGTTTCAAAGTTGAAATCCGCGGCGATTGGGTTTTGCATCCAGCCGTTCGCAACCAGAATCCACAATGCGGACAGGTTAGAACCCAGGGCCACCAGCCAGGTGACGCACATATGCTGGACTTTACCCAAACGGTCCCAGCCGAAGAAGAACAGACCTACAAAGGTGGATTCGAGGAAGAAGGCCATCAAACCTTCGATCGCCAGCGGCGCACCGAAAATATCCCCTACATAGTGGGAGTAGTAAGACCAGTTAGTCCCGAACTGGAACTCCATGGTCAGACCGGTTGCCACACCCAGAGCGAAGTTGATACCAAACAACTTGCCCCAGAACTTGGTCATATCTTTATAAATCTGTTTGCCGGAAAGGACGTAGACCGTTTCCATGATGGCCAGCAAGAACGCCATACCTAGCGTCAGTGGCACAAACAGGAAGTGGTACATCGCGGTCAAGGCAAACTGTAAGCGCGACAGTTCGACTATATCTAACATCATGACTCCTTGCTCATCGCATGAAGACTCCGAGAGTGAACCCCGTTAGAAAGGGTCACACGCATGCCCCAATACAAATTTATCTGCTTCCCTCCGCCGCTGCTCTTTCTTCTCATTTGAAGAAAGGACAATGATGAAAGGTTACAAACATGTTAATAAAACACTCAAATTGATCCCGCAATTATATTACGCCGTAAAATCCTTACAATAAACAGGTTTTTATCGAGGTAAATTTGCATTTTTCGATAGTGATCAATTTATAGCTAATTTATCACTTTCAGACCAATTTGATCTGCAGCAATTTAACCTCTTTTGAGGCTGTTTACCAAGTTTTAAACATTGATTTAAATCAATTTTCAAATTTAATGTTAATAGTGTTTAACAGTCAGGCGACTAGTGAACGCCATGTTAACGGTATGTTTTTCAATGAGTAATTGCCGTTACTACAAATGATAGGATATTTATTTAAATCTACACGATCTTTTAACCCGCCCGACTGACAAAATTGCCAGCAGATAAAGAGTCACTATTGCCGGGTAGCTCACAGTTTTTTGTTTAGCAAGTCATGGAATTGTTATTTCATACAAATTATTCATTTAAATTTTACTTATAATTAACACCAAGATGTAACTATCTCAAATGGAAGCGAAAGCGTCCCTCATTGACAGACGCATTGGGTTTGACGTTCCTCAGCACAGCGCAGGCGTTTCGCTTAAAGCATCACTGAAAGTTATCACTCACTTCTCTTTTTCTCTTATGTGGCAACGTTTAAATATGCCACAAACAATTCATTATCATTTTTATCTTAAATTTAACAAAATATAATTATGTCATATAAGATTAAACAATAAAAAACCGTTATCCCGTTCACAAGTTATTTAGTAAAGATAATTTTTTAAATTATTAAAAATGACGCATAAATGAGGCGCACAACAAAATAAGATTTCGATCACAAACATGGCAAGTCATTTATTCGTCATTTTCCTGGTAAATTAAAAAAAGCCGCAAAAACAAAACCCAACAACCTGATAAACAAGGGTTTTTACAAATAAAAAATATAACAATCATTTTGCGCAGGATATTTTGAAAATAGATCAATTGCTTCCTTTTCCGCTTACACAGAAACTCCGACCCTATTAAGAGGTTGTCACAAGCCATGTTCTAAATATTAGAAAATAATTTTCACTTATTGACCATCAGCCCTACAGAGGATTACCCATGAAGAAATCTACACTTGTTATTGGCGTCATCGGTGCTGACTGCCATGCAGTAGGTAATAAAGTTCTGGATCGCATTTTTACTGCTCATGATTTTCACGTAATCAACCTCGGGGTGATGGTGAGCCAGGATGAATATATTGATGCCGCGATTGAAACAGGCGCCGATGCCATCGTGGTGTCCTCTATCTACGGTCATGGCGACATTGACTGCCTCGGGTTACGTGAGCGCTGCATCGAACGCGGCCTCGGCGACATTCTGCTGTACGTCGGTGGCAACCTGGTTGTCGGTAAACATGACTTCGGCGATGTGGAAGTGAAGTTTAAGGAGATGGGTTTTAACCGCGTCTTCGCACCGAGCCACGACCTGGAAGATGTCTGCGCGCTTATCACCAATGATATTCGCCAACACAATGGCCTCGAGCAGCGTTGCCTGGAAGAGGCTATCTGATGCAAACAGTTTCTGTCGATATCGGCTCGACATGGACCAAGGCTGCCCTCTTCGCCCATGAAGGCGAGGAATTAACCCTGGTAAACCATGTCCTGACCCCAACCACCACACATCATCTGGCAGACGGTTTTTTTGCCAGCCTGAATCAGGTGCTGAACGTTGCCGATGCTCGCCCGTTACTGAAAAGTGGTGAAGTGCAGTTGAAATACTCCTCGTCGGCCAAGGGTGGACTCGCCGTTGCAGCAATGGGGCTGGTGCCTTCCATTACGCTGGAATCAGCAAAAGTTACCGCCCATTCGGCAGGAGCGAAAATCGCGCAATATTATTCGTACAAACTGAACCGGCATGACATCCAGGAGCTGGAATCATCACCGCCAGACATTCTGTTGTTTACCGGTGGTACAGACGGTGGCGAAGAAAGCTACGGCCTGGCGAATGCGCATGCGCTGGCAGGCTCAACGCTTGATTGCGCCATTATCTACGCTGGAAATCGGGACATTCAGGACGAAATACAAACGATTCTGGGACATAAAGATCTGACCACGGTAGACAACATTCTGCCTGACCTCGATCACCCGAATCCGTTTGCCGCGCGCCAGGCGATTTGCGATGTGTTCTTGTCACGCATTGTCAAAGGTAAAGGTCTGGACGTCATCGTCGGCGAAACCGGCGAAGAGCCAATGCCGACGCCATGGACGGTATATGAGTTAGTCAAAGCCATTAGCGATTACGACAGCGCATGGAAGGAATTCATGCTGATTGATATGGGCGGAGCCACCACGGATGTCTATTCGGCCAGCGCGAATACCCTCTCCCCCGATACCGTCCTGCATGGTGTTCCTGAACCGTTCGTCAAACGTACCGTTGAAGGCGACCTGGGAATGCGCGTTTCCGCCGTCGTGGTGGGAGAAAGCACGCAGGATATGGTGAAAGTCATCTTCGCCCAACAACCGCAGCGCGAGGAAGCATTTTACCGCTACCTGCGTCATCTGGTTGGGCAACCGGATTACCTGCCGCTCAGCGAGGAGGAGAAATATTTCGACACCCTGCTGGCAGGTTTGTGCGTGGGCTATGCCGCTGAGCGCCACGCGGGCACTAAAAAGCAGGTTTGCACCTGCGTGGGTAACGTGGATTTACAGATGGGTCGCGATCTCACCACCGTACGCAAAGTCGTCGGTTCAGGGGGATGGCTCTCTCGCGCCAGCCAGTTCGATATCCATAACTGGCTCAAATACCGGGAGCTGGACGACCAGGGTAAAAGAATTTTGTTACCGAATCAGTTTGAGTATTACCGCGATTCAAATGGCCTGCTCCCGCTACTGGCAAACGTCGCCAGGCTGTACCCGCAAGCCGCTGCTCGCACCAGCATTCAGTGTTTAACCCTATAAAACTTAAGGCAGCTACGAATGGAACTTCGAAATAAAAAATTGACCCATGACGAATTCATGACCGAAAGGCATCAGGTATTACAAACCTGGGAAACCGGCAAAGACGTTGAGAACTTCGAAGATGGCGTGAAGTACCAGCAATCAATTCCGGATAAAAAGCGCTTCTCCCTTGCTCTGCTGAAGGCCGATCAGGAAGGGAAAACCCTGAGCCAGCCGCGCGCAGGCGTAGCATTAATGGATGAGCATATTGCGCTGCTCAAAACATTGCAGGAAGAGTGCGACCTCCTGCCGAGTACGATCGATGCCTATACCCGTCTGAACCGCTATGAAGAAGCCGCTGTCGGGATCCAGAAATCTATCGAAGCAGGTACTTCCAAGCTGAATGGTTTACCGGTCGTCAATCACGGGGTTGCTGCCTGCCGTCGTATGACTGAAGCGCTGGAAAAACCGATCCAGGTTCGTCACGGCACGCCGGATGCGCGCCTGCTGGCAGAAATCGCCATGGCCAGTGGCTTTACCAGCTACGAAGGCGGCGGCATCTCCTACAACATTCCTTACGCTAAACGTGTCACTCTGGAAAAATCCATCCGCGACTGGCAGTACTGTGACCGCCTGATGGGCCTGTACGAAGAGAACGGTATTCGTATCAACCGTGAACCATTTGGCCCACTGACCGGCACCCTGATCCCGCCGTTTATGTCCCACTCGGTGGCGATTATCGAAGGTCTTTTGGCTCTGGAACAAGGCGTGAAGTCAATTACCGTTGGCTACGGCCAGGTCGGTAGCCTAACGCAGGATATTGCAGCGATTCAGGCGCTGCGCGAACTTTCCCACGAATATTTCCATAACCACGGCTTCGACGATTACGAACTGAGTACCGTTTTCCACCAGTGGATGGGCGGATTCCCGGAAGATGAAGCAAAAGCCTTCTCCGTTATCGCCTGGGGCGCAGCGGTTGCCGGTATGTCAGGTGCCACCAAAGTGATCACCAAAAGCCCGCACGAAGCGTTCGGTATCCCAACGGCGGCAGCGAACGCCCAGGGTCTGAAAGCTTCGCGCCAGATGCTCAACATGGTCAGCGACCAGAAATTCCCGCAGTGCGCTGCCGTGGAGCAGGAAGTTGATCTGATTAAGAGCGAAGTCCGCGCGGTGCTGAAGAAAGTCTTCGAACTGGGCAATGGCGACATTGCGCGCGGTACGGTGCTGGCCTTTGAAGCAGGCGTACTGGATGTACCTTTCGCGCCTGCCGCCTGTAACGCCGGTAAGATCCTGCCTGTTCGCGATAACACAGGCGCCATCCGTATTCTCGAAGCTGGCTCCGTTCCGCTGCCGAAAGACATTCTCGCCCTGCACCACGACTACGTCGCAGAGCGCGCGCATTTCGAAGGCCGCAAGCCTTCTTTCCAGATGGTCATTGATGACATCAACGCCGTATCCCACAGTAAATTAATAGGAAGACCATAATGAAAATTAAACAGGCCCTTTTCACAGCTGGCTACTCCTCATTTTATTTTGACGATCAGCAGGCCATCAAAAACGGCGCCGGTCATGACGGGTTTATCTATACCGGCGCTCCGGTAACGCCTGGATTTACGTCTGTTCGTCAGGCGGGTGAATGCGTATCCGTACAGCTGATTCTGGAAAACGGCGCAGTAGCAGTGGGCGATTGTGCAGCGGTGCAATATTCAGGTGCAGGTGGACGCGATCCGCTGTTCCTGGCTGAAAACTTCATTCCGTTCCTTAACGATCACATCAAACCGCTGCTGGAAGGCCGCGACGTTGATTCGTTCCTGACCAACGCCCGTTTCTTTGACGAACTGCGTATTGACGGCCATCTGCTGCATACCGCCGTACGTTATGGTCTGTCTCAGGCGCTGCTCGACGCGGCGGCACTGGCTACCGGTCGTCTGAAAGCAGAAGTGGTTTGTGATGAATGGCAACTGCCGTGCGTCCCGGAAGCCATTCCATTATTTGGCCAGAGCGGCGACGACCGTTATATCGCCGTCGACAAGATGATCCTCAAAGGTGTGGACGTCCTGCCGCATGCGCTGATCAATAACGTAGAAGAGAAGCTGGGCTTCAAAGGCGAAAAACTGCGTGAGTACGTCCGCTGGTTATCAAACCGCATCCTGAGCCTGCGCACCAACGAAACCTATCACCCGACGCTGCATATTGATGTCTACGGCACCATCGGTCTGATCTTCGATATGGATCCGGTGCGTTGCGCCGAATACATCGCCAGCCTGGAAGCCGAAGCTCAAGGCCTGCCGCTGTACATTGAAGGCCCGGTAGATGCCGGTAACAAGCCGGATCAGATCCGCATGCTCACCGAGATCACTCAGGAGCTTACCCGTCTGGGCTCCGGCGTGAAAATTGTTGCGGATGAATGGTGTAACACCTATCAGGATATCGTGGACTTCACCGACGCGGGCAGTTGCCACATGGTGCAGATCAAGACCCCGGATCTGGGCGGTATTCACAACATCGTCGATGCGGTGCTGTATTGCAACAAACACGGAATGGAAGCCTATCAGGGCGGTACCTGTAACGAAACGGAAATCAGTGCGCGTACCTGCGTACACGTCGCGCTGGCTGCGCGTCCAATGCGCATGCTGATCAAGCCGGGTATGGGTTTCGATGAAGGTCTCAACATCGTGTTTAACGAAATGAACCGCACCATCGCGCTGTTGCAAACTAAGGATTAAGAGATGGCACGCACATTTAAGATCTTATCGCCTACGGCTATCCTGGGTTATGGCTTCCCGGAAGAAAGTTTTCGTAAAGCCATGGAAGAGTCACCGGATCTTATTGCTGTTGACGCAGGTTCCTCCGATCCAGGCCCCCACTATCTGGGGGCGGGTAAACCCTTTACCGACCGGGCCGGTGTGAAACGCGATCTGCGCTATATGATCGTGGCAGGCGTGAAGAACAACATCCCGGTAGTGATCGGCACGGCCGGTGGTTCTGGCGCAGCTCCGCATCTGGAGTGGTGTCGCCAGATAATCCATGAGATCGCACAGGAAGAAAAACTGTCCTTCTCAATGGCGTTAATCCCGTCTGATGTCGACAAAGAAATCGTTCATCAGGCGCTGGATAACGGCAAAATCACCGCGCTCGATTTTGTGCCTGAACTGACTCACGATGCAATTGAAGAGAGCACCTACATTGTCGCGCAGATGGGCGTCGAGCCTTTTCAGCGTGCGCTCGAAGCTGGCGCGCAGGTGGTTCTGGGCGGACGTGCCTACGATCCGGCCTGCTTCGCCGCGCTGCCAATAATGCAGGGCTTTGATGAAGGTCTGGCACTCCATTGCGGGAAGATCCTTGAGTGTGCTGCCATTGCCGCCACCCCTGGCTCCGGCTCAGATTGTGCGATGGGGATCATTGATGACAACGGCTTTACGCTGAAGGCGTTCAATCCCAAGCGTAAGTTCACTGAAACTTCCGCTGCGGCGCACACCCTGTATGAGAAGTCCGATCCGTACTTCCTGCCAGGACCAGGCGGCGTGCTGAACCTGAAAGCGTGCACCTTTACCCAGGTTAACGAGGGCGAAGTGTATGTCAGTGGTTCACGTCATGAAGAAACACCGTATGCGTTGAAACTGGAAGGCGCGCGTCAGGTTGGCTTCCGTTGCCTGACCATCGCCGGAACGCGCGACCCAATTATGATTGCCGGGATTGACACCATTCTCGAAGAGGTACAGGCAAGCGTGGCGCGTAACCTCTCACTGAATGACGACAGTATCCGCATGACGTTCCACCTGTATGGTAAGAACGGTGTGATGGGCAACCATGAACCGATGAAAACTGCCGGTCATGAGCTGGGGATTTTACTGGATGTCGTTGCGCCGACGCAGGATATCGCCAACAGCGTTTGCTCGCTGGTACGCTCTACCCTGCTGCACTACGGCTATGAAAATCGCATTGCGACTGCGGGCAACCTCGCCTTCCCGTTCTCGCCATCTGATATTCAAAGTGGACCGGTGTATGAGTTCTCGATCTATCACCTGATTGAAGCGAGCGATGCGCTGCGATTTGATTTCCACATTGAACAGGTGACGCCAGAAGGAGTTCAGGCATGAAACACTCAATTTGTTCACTGGCGCAGGTTATTCGCTCCAAAAACGCCGGACCGTACGAACTGGTTTTAGATATTTTATTTAAAACCAGGGAAGACTATCAGCGGGTAAAAGCCTGCGAGCAATTAACACCGCAGCTCATTGCCAGTTTATATAATGTTGAACCTGACTTCATTCACAATATCGTGTGGTTCGATCCGGCGAATGCCGTAAAAATCGTCATGCCGCGCGATATTATTTCCGGCAACGTCGGTGATAATGATGTTTATGGTGCTCAGCAACACGCTCCATTATTAAGTATTGAGTTCGACTTGTAACAAAAAACACAATAACAACCATTGGAGCACAGAATTCAGCGGTATCACAGTGCTTCGAATTATTCATGCGGTTGGTCACAACAGGCGTGCGTCTGAGCTGCTGTCCAGGCTCAGGCGCACGCCACCCTACACAATTCCAATTACCAGCCTTTATCCGATGGAGTACACATGAAGAAAATAAGTTTAACGAAGATGATCATATTAGGCCTGATACTCGGCATGATTGCCGGGGTGGCCATAAATAATATGGCCGCGGCTGAAACCGCAAAATCCTATGCAGCAGATATTTCTATTTTTACCACCATATTCTTACGCATGGTAAAAATGATTATCGCGCCATTGGTTATTTCAACTCTGGTTGTTGGTATTGCCAAAATGGGCGATGCCAAAACGCTGGGACGTATATTTTCGAAAACCTTCTTCCTGTTTATTTGCGCCTCTCTGGTGTCAATTGCACTGGGTCTGGTTATCGTTAACATCTTCCAGCCAGGCGCGGGGATCAACTTCGTGCCACATGACGTCGGGGCTGTTGCCGCCGTTAAGTCAGAGCCATTCACGCTGAAAGTGTTTATCTCGCACGCGGTACCGACCAGTATTGTCGATGCGATGGCGCGTAACGAAATTCTGCAGATCGTGGTGTTCTCAATTTTCCTCGGTTGCAGCCTGGCCGCGATTGGTGAAAAAGCCGAGCCTATCGTGAAGGTTCTGGATTCACTGGTACACGTGATGCTGAAGCTGACGGGCTACGTCATGCTGTTTGCACCATTGACCGTTTTTGCCGCTATTTCTGGTCTGATTGCCGAACGTGGTCTGGGTGTAATGGTCAGCGCCGGGATCTTCATGGGTGAATTCTATCTGACCCTGGGTATGCTGTGGGCAATCCTGATTGGCCTGTCAACCATGATAGTCGGGCCTTGCATCGCGCGTTTGACCAAATCAATCCTCGAGCCTGCACTGCTGGCCTTTACTACCTCCAGCTCAGAAGCCGCCTTCCCTGGCACCCTGGACAAGCTGGAAAAATTCGGCGTTTCTTCAAAAATCGCCAGCTTCGTTCTGCCTATCGGTTACTCCTTTAACCTGGTCGGCTCCATGGCGTACTGCTCATTTGCCACCGTCTTTATTGCTCAGGCGTGCAACATTGAGCTGAGCATGGGCGAGCAAATTACCATGCTGTTAATCCTGATGCTGACCTCTAAAGGGATGGCGGGCGTACCGCGTGCATCAATGGTGGTTATCGCCGCAACCCTGAACCAGTTCAACATTCCTGAAGCCGGTCTGATCCTGTTGATGGGCGTCGATCCGTTCCTCGATATGGGTCGTTCTGCTACCAACGTCATGAGTAACGCAATGGGTGCTGCCATTGTAGGTCGCTGGGAAGGTGAACACTTCGGCCAGGGTTGTCGTGGCACTGCACCAGTGAAGACCCCGGAACAAGAACGTCCGGTTACCGAAACAGAAGTCGCGTTGTCCTGATACGACGTTATTGCCGGATGACGCTTGCGCTTATCCGGCCTGCATAACGTTTAACTATCCGTTGGCCGGATAAGGCGGTAAGCCGCCATCCGGCACCATGATGAGCACACCAACAGGATTGCACCATGACTAAAACTCTTCTCGGCGTGAGTATTTTTTCCTTCAGCGTTTTGTTTAGCGCAACGACTCTCGCGCAAACCACGCCGGATTACGCAAAGCTTATCGACCAGGCACATCAAAAATATAAAAGTAACCACGATGGAAAAGTCGCCGACTACATCCCTGCCCTGGCGACCTACAGCCCGAATAACTTTGCCATCACCATTGCCACGGTGGACGGCAAGATCTACCAGGTTGGCGATGTTAACAAACCCTTCCCCATGGAATCCCTGAGCAAAGTCTTCACCATGGCGCTCGCCATGGAACAGCACGGCCCTCAGGTGGTGCTGGACAAACTCGGGGCCAATGCCACTGGCATGCCCTTCAACTCCGGTTTAGCGGTTGAGCTGACCAAAGGCGCGCCTGAGAACCCGCTGGTAAACGCCGGGGCGATGAGCACCGTTAGCCTGATTGAAGCCAAAGACAAAACCGATCGCTGGAACAAAATCCTCGACAACCTGAACGTCTGGGCCGACGCCACGCTTACGGTTAATGAGCCGGTATTTAAATCCGAGATGGAAACCAACCAGCACAATCAGGCGCTGGCGAAGCTGATGGAATCCTATAACAGCTTCTATGGCAATACCGACGAAGCCGTCGAAATTTATACCCGTCAGTGCTCGGTGGATATCACCGTTGAGCAACTGGCCAAAATGGGGGCGGTACTGGCGAACAAAGGCAAATCTCCATTCAACGGCAAGCAGTTGCTGAATGAAAAATATGTTCCGCAGGTGCTGGCAGAAATGGCGATTGCCGGACTATACGACGGCAGCGGTAAATGGCTCTACACCGTGGGCATCCCAGCAAAAAGCGGCGTCGGCGGCGGCATGGTCGCCGTTGTCCCGGGCAAATATGCAATTGCCGTCTATTCTCCGCCGCTGGATGAAGCCGGTAACAGCGTTCGCGCCCAGAAAACGATCGAATATGTCGCCGAAGCGACAAAAGCCAATGTCTTTTTAGCGCATTAAGCAATTACGGATGGCGTGAGCGCCATCCGACATATTAACTAAAAGGTGAGATGTAAACATGTCTAAACCATTTGTCTGGCAGGAACTCTTTGTTCAGAGTAAAGATAATACCGAATATGAATTACTGAGTAACCAGCACGTTGCGGTAACGGAGTTAGACGGAGAGGAAGTGATTAAGGTTGCGCCAGAAGCGCTAACCTTATTAGCCCAGCAGGCATTTTATGAGGCTTCATTTTTCCTGCGCGCCGGACATTTAAAACAGATAGCCAGCATTCTGCACGATCCGCAGGCCAGCAGTAACGATAAGTACGTCGCATTGCAACTGCTGCGCAATGCTGAGGTTTCGGCCAAAGGCGTCCTGCCCAACTGCCAGGATACCGGGACGGCAACCATTGTGGCCTGCAAAGGACAGCATGTCTGGACCGGCGGCGATGATGCAGAAGCATTAAGCAAAGGCGTGTACACCACCTTCACCGAAAACAACCTGCGTTACTCGCAAAATGCCCCGCTGGACATGTATACCGAGGTCAATACCCAGACTAACCTGCCGGCGCAAATCGACATCAGCGCCACGCCGGGTAACGAATACCGTTTCCTGTTTGTCAACAAAGGCGGCGGCTCTGCTAACAAAGCGGCGCTGTTCCAGGAAACCAAATCTATTCTGCAGCCGGAAAAGCTCACCGCGTTTCTGATCGAAAAAATGAAATCACTGGGTACAGCCGCCTGCCCGCCGTATCACATCGCTTTCGTCGTTGGAGGCTTGTCCGCCGACCAGACGCTGAAAGTTGCTAAACTGGCTTCAACTAAATATTACGATAACCTGCCCACCAGCGGGAACGAACTGGGTCAGGCATTCCGCGATACGGCGCTGGAAGCCGAGCTGCTTAACGCCAGCCGCGAGTTTGGCATCGGCGCGCAGTTTGGCGGCAAATACTTTGCCCACGATATCCGGGTGATCCGCCTGCCACGCCACGGCGGCTCCTGCCCTATCGCCATGGCTCTCTCCTGCTCAGCCGATCGCAACATTAAGGCCAAAATCAACAAACACGGAATCTGGCTGGAAAAACTCGAGCATAATCCGGGCAAATTTATTCCCGATTCACAGCGGGTAGAAAATGGCGCCCAGACCGTACAACTGGATCTGAATCGTCCGTTGCGCGAGATCCTGCAGGATCTCACCACTCTGCCAATTGGGACGCGTTTATCGTTAAACGGCCCGATTGTTGTGGCTCGCGATATCGCGCATGCCAAAATCAAAGAGCGCCTGGATAACGGCGAACCGATGCCAGATTACATGAAAAACCATATCGTCTATTACGCGGGCCCGGCTAAAACCCCCAGTAATCTGGCCTGCGGTTCGCTCGGTCCTACAACCGGCGGGCGCATGGACGGTTACGTCGATGCTTTCCAGGCCGCGGGCGGCAGTCTGATCATGTTGTCGAAAGGCAACCGCAGCGCGCAAGTCACGGATGCGTGTCGCAAACATGGTGGTTTTAACCTTGGCAGCATTGGCGGCGCCGCAGCCTTGTTGGCGCAGCAGTACGTGAAGAGCCTGCACTGCCTTGAATATCCCGAGCTCGGAATGGAAGCGGTGTGGATGATGGAAGTTAAAAATATGCCGGCCTTCGTATTAGTGGATGACAAAGGCAATAACTTCTTTAGCCAGTTTGAGCAGCAGCATCGCTGCGCAACCTGTCCGGCAGGACATTAAGGAGTCACCATGGAAGCGCGAGCCAATAATGACAGACACCGCCAGCGTCAGCAGAAACTGAAAGAACAGGTTGATACCCGCGTGGCGGCGGCAACGGAGAAGAAAGGGATCCTGATTGTCTTCACCGGCAACGGTAAAGGAAAATCCACCGCAGCCTTTGGTACGGCAACGCGCGCGGTTGGTCACGGAAAAACCGTTGGCATCGCGCAGTTTATTAAAGGCCAGTGGGATAATGGCGAGTACAACACGCTGCAACCGCTCGGTGTCGAATTTCATATTATGGGCACCGGATTTACCTGGGAAACCCAAAATCGGCAAGCGGATATCGAGGCGGCAACGGTAGTCTGGCAGGAAAGTAAGCGCATGCTGGCTGATCCGCAGTACGATCTGGTGGTGTTGGATGAGCTCACCTACATGCTGGCTTACCACTATCTGGACACCCAGGAGGTTATCAGCGCCATCGAAAATCGCCCTGCGGAGCAAAGCGTCATCGTTACCGGGCGCGGATGCCATGCGCTGTTACTGGAACTGGCCGATACGGTCAGTGAAATTCGCCCGGTCAAGCACGCGTTTGACCGCGGGATTCAGGCACAGATTGGAATCGACTGGTAGCCGTTCTTTTGCCGGATAACGATGCTAACGCGTCTTATCCGGCCTACCAATCGTTGTAGGCCTGATAAAGCGCAAACCACCGTCAGGTAGCCGACACCACGGACTTACTGAGCAACCAGTTACGAAATGTCTGTAAATGTGCAGACTCCGATTTCTCTTCACGCCACGTCATAATGAAACGGTTCCCGGTGCGCATCGGAACATCGCAAGGAATGACCATATCTCCATTGTCCAGATCGTGCTGAATGGCAAAACGAGGAAGCAGCGCAACCCCCAGATTAGAACGAACCGCCGCAATCAACATCGACAACAGATCAAATCTCGGGCCTTTATTTACCAGCGGACTGCTGACGTTGGACAGCGCAAACCATTCCTGCCAGCCTTTGATTCGCGTACTCTGGTGCAACAGCGGGTATTCGTTCAGCAGTTCGTGGACTGACAGTTTCCGTTCCGGTTCGGCCAGCAGACAGCGGCTGCAAACTGGCAGAATTTCCTCTTCAAACAGGTACTCAACCTCTGACCACGGTGAGTAGAAATCTTCGCGCATAATTGCCGCATCATACTCACGATTAAGAAAATCACCGATATTCGCCAGCGAATGGATGTTCACAATAATATCAGGATTGAGTTTGTTAAACTCGCGCAGGTTGGGGATCAACCAATGCGTACTGAACGTCGGATTTACCGCCAGCTCAATAACCTGTACGGTCGGTTGCCAGGTCATTATTGTGGTCGTATCGCGCTCGAGTTTATTTAACGTTTCTTTAACGATACTTAAATAGTGTTTGCCGGCCGCATTTAAAAAAATACGTTTTTTGGCATGATTAAATAGCGCGGTATTAAGAAAATCCTCCAGTGCATTCACCTGGCGGAAAACAGCACTTTGTGTTAACGCCAACTCTTCAGCTGCCCGGGTATAACTTTCGTGACGCGCAACCACTTCAAAAGTTACCAGCAACTCCGTCTTGGGTATTTTTCCTCTCATAACCTCTTCCATATGCAGCGTACAAAAATAGTTTAATTTATAAAAAATAATTCAAGGCACCCAGATAAGCACCGAGAGTTATATTTTATTTTCTCCATTGATGTCATTGATCCAATCCATGATTTGCTCACACTGATGGCGGATAAATATTAACCAATAATACTCAAGCACAACAATAAACACAATTTAAATAAGGTTAAACCTAAGTAAATAGTGCCAATAAGTTCTTAATAATTTTTCAAGTCTTCTTGTTTATTGCAGAAAAAACTTTGCGAGATTAATCAATATTATCCATGCGCTAATCCTGGATAATTTCACGTTATAACTTACGGGCAAACGACTGCTTTTAATCATTTATTGATGTCGTTTGTGCCATTTTTTGACAGACGTGATAAAGGACACATTGTGAAAACTTTCGGAAAGGTCTGGCTCGTTGGAGCAGGTCCTGGTGATATTTCATTACTGACCCTCAAAGCAATGATGTGCATTAAACAGGCCGACGTCATTATTTACGATCGGCTGGTCAATCCTAAAATTTTGGAATGGGCATTACCTGACTGCCTGCTTATCAATGTCGGCAAAAATCCAGGCTTCCATTGCGTTCCCCAGGATGAAATCAACGCACTGCTGGTCCAGTATGCCCAAACACACCACAACATTGTGCGCCTCAAAGGTGGCGATCCGTATGTATTTGGCCGTGGGGCTGAAGAAGTGGAGGATCTGGTTGAAATGGGCATCCCTTTTGAAGTTGTACCGGGTATTAGTTCTACGATTGGCGGCCTGACCTATGCCGGTATCCCGGTGACGCATCGCGATTTTGCCTCCGGTTTTCACGTGGTGACAGGCCACACGCGTGAAGGCAATCAGCAGCAGAACTGGCGTCAACTGGCGAAACTTAACGGCACGTTGGTCATCGTCATGGGTATCGCCAATCTGGCGTTTATCTGTGAAGAGCTGTTGATGGGCGGAAAATCAGCAGACACGCCCGCCGCGCTAATTATGTCTGCGACCCGGGAAAATCAACGCCGCCTGACCTGCACGCTCGGTTCATTATTGAGCAAGGCGCAGGAAGCTAATATTGTTCCACCGGCGTTGATTGTAATCGGAGATGTGGTGACCCTGAGCGATCGGCTCTCTTTTATACCTGAAGCCATCACGCTGCCAGACAATCTTTACTGCGAAAGTCTGGCGTGACGAAAAGACTGGGGCGACGTTTGATGCGCCGCCCGGAAAACGCGGCAAAAGTAACTGGTTTGCGCGTATTGCAGTTTCCTGGCAATACTGTCTATGGAATGATCCGGATCGTGTAATAACTCCCCTGCTTTTTGCATTTTCTTCTGACTCACCCAGGTTTTAAAATTAACACCCTGGCGTTTCTTGAAAAAACGGCTGAAATAGTTCGCGCTTAAGCACACATGAGCCGCGACAGATTCCAAAGACAATTCACCATACAAATTCTCGTCAATATAACGCAGCGCCGCCATAAGTTTTTTCTCGTGACGTGAAGGCTCAGTAAAATAATGATGAGCGTAACGGATTGCCGGAACTACAATCTTCTCAGAGATCAATTGTTCTTTCTCAAAATTATCAACAATAAAACTTAACAAATTTGCCGACGCCACCAGCACATTATTATCCACCACCGCAGACTGGCCCCACTCTGCTTTAATTTCGGGGTTATTAATCCATGAGTTTTTGTTATCAATAGCGATAGTTTTATATTCCTGATATTTTACCCGCACCTGCCCGCAGATAATAAAACCGTAAAGGTGTCCCTCATGAATTAATGGCATCGAGAACAGGCTTAGCCCTGCATGACAGGTGAGTATTCTGGGTTTAAGCTGTTTTAATGCCTCAAAAGCACAGTACTTGTCGCACTTTTGGCAACCTGCTCGATAGCGCTCATCCGCACGCATTAATGTGCAAAACGAATTAAAATTATGACATTTAGACAACGCTATACCGTTAATATCAACGACGACTGTGGCTAACCCAGTGGCTCGGGAGAAGAGTTCTGCGATAGAGAAAAAACGGTGTAAATAGTCATCCTGGATTTTCAGCGGCACGTTATCCTCCGGCATTAATAATATTAAGGCCGCTAATATGCAAAAATTAGCCTCAGGAAAGAATGATGCTCACCGCAAAAAATAATCTCATTTGTGCAGATGATTATGATCAATTGGCAAGAAAATTATAGCGACCACGATAATACTCTGCAGCACACCGCAACTTCGCTTTCTCAAAGATTAACGAATCTTCACACTCTCTTGTGAAACTCTTTTCGCAACACTCAACACCTAACTTCATTATTTTCAATAAATTACCCGTTTTTAATCTGAATCGATGATGTGCTTATTTGTGATAATCATCATGTGAATGTGAAAGGCCCTCCTGAATAATATGTTCAATTAGCAAACAATCTGAACGGAGTTGATCCATGGCCGTCACCACAGGCGTTATCGCCGACGATTTTACCGGCGCAACGGACATTGCAAGCTTTATGGCACAGCAGGGGTGGCGCGTCGCGCTTCTGCCCGGTATGCCCGATACCGCGCAATGCTGGAATGAAGAGGTTGACGCTATCGTCATCTCGCTGAAAAGCCGCTCATTACCCGCAGAACAGGCCGTCGCCCAATCCCTGTCCTGTGCCCGCTGGCTGAAACAAAATGCAGGTGTCCGCCAGATTTATTTTAAATATTGTTCGACGTTTGACTCCACGCCAACAGGCAATATTGGCCCGGTCAGCGATGCATTGATGAACGACCTGCAGGTTCCGCTGATCGTCCACTGCCCCGCTCTGCCGCAAAACGGACGCACGGTGGTGCATGGTCATCTTTTTGTACACGGTGTACTGCTTAACGAATCCGGGATGGAAAAGCATCCGCTCAATCCAATGAACGATGCCAGCCTGCCGCGCCTGCTGAGCGCGCAAACGCCAGGCGCGGTTGGTTGCATCAACCTCACGACCCTGCGTCAAGGTGTGGAAGCGGTCACTTACGCCCTGGCCCAACTTCAGGCTGAAGGTACGCGTCACGTTATCGTCGATACGCTGGATGAAGCAGATCTCAACACGCTGGCGCAAGCTCTCCATGCCAGCCCTCTGTTAGCCGGGGGCTCCGGGCTCGGCGGCGCGCTGGCCGCCTGCAGCGGAGGCCAGCAATCCATGCCGCCGGACTCTTTTCCACTGCCTGCCAAAACGGTGGTGTTCTCCGGTAGCTGTTCGGCAATGAGCAATCGTCAGGTTAATCGCTACAAGGCCGCGGCAGCGTCTCGTTTGCTTGATGTGTCCCGCTGCCTGTCTGATGCCGAACGCTACACCGATGAACTGAGCGCCTGGGCGATGACGCATATCAGCGACCCATTAGCGCCACTGATATACGCCACCCAGCCGCCAGACGTACTCAAACGTATTCAACAGGAGCACGGCGAACAGGTCGCCAGCCAGGCAATCGAACACGCTTTTGCCCGGCTGAGTTCAAAGCTACGAACTGCGGGTGTAAACACCTTTATCGTCGCGGGCGGAGAAACCTCCGGCACCGTTGTGGAAGCCTTGCAGGTGAAGCGTCTGTCCGTCGGCAAAGCCATTGCGCCAGGCGTACCGTGGGTATTTTCCTCCGGTCTGGCGCTGGCGCTGAAGTCAGGCAACTTTGGTGACGATGATTTCTTTTTTACTGCCCAGGAGTACGCATTATGAATTCGGTGAGTGAACACCAACTGCGCGAACTACTCGTCCACTATGGCCGTTCCCTGTTTATGCGCGGTTACAGCAGCGGCGGTTCCGGCAATCTTAGCGTCAAAATGCCGGATGGCGGCTATCTGGTGACCCCGACCAACTCTTGTCTGGGCGAGCTTGAGCCTGCCACGCTAAGTCGGCTGGATGCCAACGGCGTTCATCTTAGCGGCGACAAACCCTCAAAAGAGGTGCCCATGCATCTGGCGTGGTATCGACATCGGCCGTCCTGCGGCGCGGTCGTGCACCTGCATTCTCCATGGCTGACCGCGCTCTCCTGCCTGCCGTGCACCACGCCGAAAAACTGCCTGCCGCCGTTAACACCGTACTATGTGATGCGCGTCGGGCAGTTACCGCTGCTGCCCTATTTCAAGCCTGGCCATGAAGGCATTGCCAGCGCACTGAGTGAAATCGCGGCAGACCATACGGCCGCGCTGCTGGCCAATCACGGGCCGGTAGTAAGCGGTCGCTCGCTGCGTGAGGCGGTGTTTAACGCTGAAGAACTGGAAGACAGCGCCCGCATCTGGCTGACGTTAAAACCGCTTGGCTATGTTCCGCTCTCAGAAGAAGCGGTGGCCGAACTTGAACATTCCCGGCAAGCGTGAGGTGACATAATGATCCCCGAGCAACGACGTGATTTTATCTACCGCTACGTGCACGAAAAAAATGCCGCCTCATTTAATGAACTGGCAGATTTGATGAGCGTGTCGCATATGACCGTGCGTCGCGACATCCAGTTGCTGGAAGAAGAAGGCAAAGTTATCGCCATTAACGGCGGAGTGAAGCTCAATAACCTGCTGAAATCCGAGCTACCATGGCGGGAAAAAGCCGAGTTGAATCATGACGTGAAACGTAAAATGGGCCAGCTCGCCGCCATGCTCATTGAGCCCGGACAAACGCTGTATCTGGATGCCGGTACGTCGTTGTTTGAAGTGGCGAAAGCGGTCGCCGCCAGCCACTGTTTCAATCTGACGGTAGTAACCAACGATTTTTCCATCAGCCACTATCTGATGGATATGCCGCACATAACGCTCTATCACACCGGTGGTCTGGTGGATCAGCGTAACCGCTCATGCCTTGGAAAAAGCGCCGCCAGTTTTCTGCGCACCATTAATATTGACGTGGCGTTTCTGAGCTCCTCATCGTGGGATACCGAACGCGGCATGTCGACGCCGAGCGAAGGGAAAGCCTCGGTTAAAGAAGCGGTACTCACCGTTTCCCGGCGTCGGGTGCTGGTCTGCGACAGCAGTAAGTTTGGCAAATACGGCATGTTCCATATCTGTGGGCTGGAACAGTTAACCGACATTATTTCTGATAACCGGTTACCGGAAAACGCCCAGCAAACTCTTGCCAGCCAGGGCGTTAAGCTGCATCTGGTTGATAACCGGGAGGGTGCGCGCCATGCTGAAGTTAGCGGCTAACCTCGACTGGTTGTTTACAGATTTACCGATAGCAGCGCGATTTGCGGCGGCGCAGGCGGCTGGTTTTCGCGGCGTTGAAGGGCTATTTCTCTGGCAGCACCCGCTGGCGCATTTGCACGCTGCACAGCGGGAAACATCCCTGCCGGTGGTGCTGATGAACGCACCGGCGGGTAACTGGGCACAAGGTGAGCGGGGACTGGCCGCGCAGCCCGGTCGAGACCAGGAATTTCACCATAGCCTGAACGTGGCGCGTGATTACGCCACGGCGCTGGGCTGTCGTCGGGTTCACGTTATGGCCGGTTCGCGCTGCGACGATCTGACGCTTCACGCTCAGCGCACTCTCCTGACCAACCGGCTGCGTATCGCCTGCGATATGATGGCTGAAGCGGAAATCGATGTGCTGATTGAACCGTTAAATTCGCAGGATATGCCCGGTTATTTTATTGACAGCTTTCCGTTGGCCGAATCTATTATTCAAGAGGTTGGCAAGAAAAATATCGGTTTACAGTTTGATATTTACCACTGTCAGAAAATTCATGGCAATGTGGCAAAAAATATTGAACGCTACTTCACCTTAATTAAACATTTTCAAATTGCTTCTGTCCCCTATCGCCATGAACCGGGAACAGGTGAATTAAATGAAACATGGCTATTCGATTTTATTAGAAAAATGAATTACCAGGGCTGGATTGGCTGTGAATATCAACCATCAACATCAGGGCCCGACTCATTAAACTGGATAACGCCTTACCTATAATTTAAATATCTCTGTACCGGAGGAAAATATGTCGGATACTGTTATTATTTCGCTGGCACCCGTTGCCGCGGATTGCCCCAGAGTTATACCCGCAGAACTGGCGCAGGAAATACTCGCCAGCGTAGAGCATGGCGCGTCCATCGTGCATTTACACGTTCGCGATAAACAGGGTCGCCTGACGCCGGACACCACCGATTTTCAGGCGACCATTGATAGCGTCATGCACCATTCAGACCTTATTATTCAGGCATCTACCGGCGGCGTCTCTTCAATGTCCATCGCCGAACGCTGCGCGCCACTCTCCTGCCCCGGCGTAGAGATGGCTTCGCTGAACGTCGGTTCCGTCAACCTCGGAGATGCGGTGTACTTTAATCCCGGTCCGGACGTGGAATATTGCTCCCGGCAAATTGTCGAGCGCGATATTATTCCCGAGTTTGAAGTTTTTGAAATTGGCATGATTAATAACATCCTGAACCTTGAAGATAAAATAAAATTCCAAAAACCCATGCTCTTTAATATCGTCCTCGGCCATCGCGGCAGTACGCCAGCAACCATTGACGCTTTAATTGCTCTGCGTAGCATGATCCCGCGCGATGCCTTATGGGGTATTACTCATTTTGGCAGAAAGAATTTCGATATTATTGCCGCTGCCGTCGGCATGGGGGCCAGTGAAGTGCGAATCGGCTTTGAGGATAGCTATTATTTAAGCGCTGAAGAAAAAGCACAGCATAATTACCAGCAGGTTGCCAAACTCGCCACGCTCATTCGCAGCATGGATAAAAAAGTCGCCACGCCAGAAATTGCGCGGCACATGTTATCTATTCCATCCCGGCAGCAATAACAACAGCAAGGACATTTCAACATGACTATGACCACTGTTATTCACAAAACCGGACTCGGCGTCAGCGTTGCGGGCGCGGCGCTGGCGATTATCGGTGCGCTAATCCAGTCCGCGGCGCTCTGGCAGCCCGGGCTGGTGATGTTCACCGCCGGATTCGCCGCCGGTGCAGGCTACTGGCCGGGTCTACGCAGCTATCAGTTTACGCTATGGATCATCGCCGGGTTTGTCGCCGCCATGACCTGGTCTACGGATCTGATCGTCTGGGGCGGTTTCAATATCACCCATAAATGGATCGTATTCCTCGTCATTCAGGCCACCATGTTTAGCATGGGCACTAAGCTAACGATCCAGGATTTTATTGACGTCGCCAAAATGCCGTGGGCGGTGTTTATTGGCACCTTCTGCCACTTCGTCATCATGCCTCTGCTCGGCCTGAGCATTACGCTTATTTTTAACTTTCCGCCTGAGGTGGCGGTCGGGATTCTGCTGATTGGCGCCTGCCCAAGCGGACTCTCCTCTACCGTCATGGTCTATATCGCGAACGCCAACCTGGCGCTGGCGGTCTCGATCGCCGCAGTCTCAACGCTGGCGGCGACGGTGATGACGCCGCTGTGGGTTAATCTGCTGGCGGGGTCGATGATCGATATCCAGCTCACCGCAATGGTAATGGATGTGGTGAAAATCGTATTGATCCCCATCGGCGCGGCAATTCTGCATGACTATCTGAAAACCTATGCGGGCGTGCGCGGACGCCGTGTCGTCCAGATGCTGGCCGGGATCGGCGCTCTTTGGCTGCTGTATATGATTGCTGGCGGCTGGGACGCGCTGTTTGGTCACGCCAGCGCCGACGCGCAAATGTACGCGGTGGTGCTCAACTTCGTGGCAGGCGGTCTCGCCTGGGCATTGTTCTACAACTGGCTGTATGGCCGCGTGGCGGGCGTGAAGAAAATCATGCCGACCATCTCAATGATGGGGATCATTTTCTTTACGACCACCGCAGCCGCAGCCGGGCGCGAGAACCTGGTGCAGGTCGGCTTCCTGCTCTGCTTCGCCATGTTGATGCATAACCTCGGCGGCTTCCTGATTGGCTATCTGATGAGCCGCTGGATCTTCCGCATGGACGTACAGTCTGCCCGCACCGTAGCCTTTGAAGTCGGCCTGCAAAACGGCGGCATGGCGTCCGGTCTTGCCGCAGCGATGGGCAAACTGGCAACGGTTGGCCTGGCCTCGGCGGTGATGACTCCACTTGGCAACGTCAGCGGCTCGCTGCTCGCGAACTACTGGCGCAAGAAAGACGCCAGACAGGCGCAGGCCGCCGCAGCCAAAGATCCCGTTCAACCCGCTTGCGAAAATCTGTCAAAAGGATAATCACGATGACAACTCTCACTCTGGGGCATGCCCTGCGCGCCGTGGCCTCTGCGCTCGACCTCGCCGAAACATGTTATGCAAAACGCCCGTTAAGCGTGGCCGTATGCGATGCCAATGGCGAACTACTCAGCTTTGCGCGGATGGATAACGCCAAACTGTTAACCATCGAGTTAACCCAGCGCAAAGCACGCACCAGTAGCCGCCTGGGCTGTACCACGCAGGCATTTTTACAGCGACTGCAGAAAGAGCAACTGGATATTGGTTATTTTGCCGACCCGCTGTTTACGGCACTGCCGGGCGGGATCCCGATTCTGCACCAAGGAAAATGCCTTGGGGCCGTCGCGGTAGGCGGTTTATCCGCGCAGGAAGATCATGATGCGGCGCTGGCCGTCGCGGAAACGTTACTTAAGGAGATTGCCCAATGAAAAAGGTCGCCATGCTGCATACCAGTGCCGCCACGCTTACGATGATGCAACAGCTGATTGCCGACATCATGCCGGATGTGGAAGTCATGCACCTGGTAGAAGAATCCATGATCAAGCAGGTAATGAAGGCCCAGGGCGTGACGCCCAATATTGCCGCCCGCATCGCCGACTATGTGCATATTGCCGAAAAGGCGGACTGCGATATCTTTATTACCGCCTGCTCCTCAATTGGTACTGCGGTGGAGCAATGCCAGTTTATGACCCCACTGCAGCTCGCGCGCATTGACTGCGCAATGGTGGAAGAGGCGATTGAAAAAGGTGAGCGGATCGCCGTACTGGCGACCGTGGCAACCACGCTGAAGCCAACGCTGGATTACGTACAGCGCAAAGTGCAGCAGAGCGGTAAATCGCGCACCATCACGCCTATATTAATGGAAGAGGCATTCCACGCGCTGCTGGCGGGAGACATGGATACCCATGACCGTATCGTCAGTGAAGGGTTACAGAGCGCCTTTACCCAGGCAGATGTTGTGATGCTGGCGCAGGCCTCAATGGCGCGCGTTTTACAGCAGCTCCCTTCCCCGCCGGTGCCGGTAATGACCTCGCCGGAAAGCGGAATTCGCTGGTTGAAAACACTGGCATCATCCTGATAGCGGCCGGTCAGCGCCAGCATAAGATTGCTGGCGCTGACTCATCACTTCTTTCAGGCCAGTTTCAGACTAAACGTCCGCGACTGCCCTGGCCGAAACTCGCCGTTAATCCCCTTCGCATCGCTCTGCTCGCCAGCGGGTATCTCATCCATACCGGTTTCGCGGCAATGCATTACGCTTTGGCTAAACGACACGGCGGCATCGCAGGTGACGCTGTCAGAGGGATTAAATAAACGCAGGATGATTTCATCTCTGTCCTCTGCTTTTTTTAACGCGCTAAGCTGACAGCCGACCGGTGACATACTCAACAGGCTGTAGCTATCGGGAACAGTAAACGCTGCTTTGTTGAGCTTCATCGCATCCCACGGGATTTTGTTATAACACTGGACGGGCGTCAGCCAGGCACGCGCCTGCTGAGCCAGGCCAACGTTAAGCGGCGTCCCGCTATAACTAAACAGGCAAAAGCGCCCGTGCAGCACACCCCGCATCTGGGAATCCGGTACCGCCATTTTTATGCCTGACGGCCTGCCGGGACGCAATAAGAGATCCTCTTTGCCGAGTAAGCCGACGCCACGGAGCAGCGTCAGAGCAAACGTTTTTCTCTCCTCGCCCACTACCTCAAATTCGCGCAATCCTTCGCTAAACACCGCGAGTCCATGACGCCCCTCCTGCAGCGCGGCGTAGTTGAGCAGATTCCAGACCGGCACCGGCGCTTCTTTCCATCCCTCAGCCTGCCAGTTGGCCATCGCTTCATCGTGAACAGGCCGCAGCAGCGAACCAAACTGGGTATCAGCCAACACGTCATTAGTGTGAAATGGCGTGGGGATAAGCACCCGAACTCGGTGATCGTCAGCCTGATTGTTAATGCGAATATCAACCTCAATCCGCCGGCTGTTATGGCTCAGCGTAACACCTATTTCGATGCTAACTTCACCATTGCGCTGACGTGACGCGCGCGCCTCCAGATCCGCCGGAACCGCCATCCGGTAGCGAATGATTGCCCGGTCTTGCCATCCCTCGCGGATAATTTCATGCTCAAACGCAACGCCCGCAGACGTGAGGCGCCAATCCTCGCGCGAGGGGGAGTAATCGTACTCATCCCCGTCGTCGGCGCTTTCTTCAATCTCCAGTACGCGTTGATAAACAATCCCTGAGTCCTTATCGCGTAGCTGTAGCGTTCCATCGTCATTGAGATCGATCAGCCAGAACGCGTTCTCCAACAGTGCCTGGGTCGCCGGAGCGGGTATCGCCTGACGGCCAGCAACATGCGGTTCGATATACAGCGTGCAGTACCCCATCGAAGGTAGAATCTGGTTGAGCTGAATATCAAACTCCATAAACGGCTCGTAGTTTCCGTAATGGACGATTTGCCGGTCGATAAGACCAGGATCAAGCTCGCGCACGCCACGAATAAAATAAGGGATTTCATTTCCACTGCCATCAAGCAGGCGGAACTGGCTGGCGCGAAGACGTACGGTCGTATTGATCACCGCCTCACGCGGCCAGGGCATCAGGTTGAACATCACCAGCTTGTCTTCTTCACTGTGCGCCATGTTGTCAGTGATTTTACGCAGGTAAAAACGAATCAAATTGTCGGCCATATCTTCGGCCAGCACGAAGCGTGAAACGATTTCACGATGCACTTTATCGCTACAGCAACAGCCGATGCTGTCGTGGGCATGATTCTTTAAAATCTCTTTCCACATTTTCTCCAGCAGACCGTGGTGATATTCAAAACCTAAACTCCAGGCCAGCGTGGCGAGCGGTTCCAGCAGGTTAACGATTTTATTCTCAATACGCGCATGGGTAATTTTGATATCCATTCGTGTGGAGCCAATCGTACGATGCACGCGCATATATTTACCGTCGATAAACTCGCCGTGCAGGGTAGCCAACGTCTCCCGATGCGCTTCGATATGAGCAAAAACCTCCTCGAAGCGGCTCATGACAAATTTTCGCTGCGGGTAGATTTCACGCAGTTTATCCATCACCGCAAAGATGTTTTGTTGTAACGGCATCTGGTCATGCCCGTTGGGTAATAGGATTTCTTTAGTCACCGAGGCGTTCTCCAGCACCTCGAAGTAGCCGTCAAGTCGCTTACGCAGCCCGGCCTCATCCTCGGGTAAGTACTTACCAATCGCATAGCCCAGCGGCAACACCTGTGTCGTGACCTGGCTACCGTCAGCGCTTTGCCATAAAAATTCGGTTTTATCGGTGCCATGACGTTCAGAGCACCCACGCCAGAACAGAGCACGGTTGATACCAAAACCATTATAAATATGCGGCATCTGCCCGGACATCCCAAATGAATCAGGTAGATAACCTATCTTCATCGGTTCTCCAAAGGCCATACAATCGCGGATGCCGTACATCAGATTGCGGACAATTGACTCACCGGAAACGAGGGTCGTATCCGTTTGCGTGTACCAGGGGCCGATAATAAGCTTCCCGGCCTGCACCAGCGCTTTAACCCGCTGCCGGTTTTCAGGTTTCACCGCAAAATAGTCTTCCAGCACCGCCGTTTGACCATCCAGCACGTAATATTTGTACTCTGCATCCTGCTCAAGGCGAGTCAGGATCTCTTCCATATTGTTAACCAGCAAAATACGCGACTCTTCGGTGGTGAAGTACCACTCACGGTCCCAGTGCATATGCGGCGTAATGTGAACGCGAGATACTGCTTTCATCGTCATTTCCTGTTGAGTAAGTGCTTACGGCATCACGCTATCGGTGACGTATTTCCCCTGTTTAACCGCTTGACGCCGCCAGAGCAGTAAAATCGCCGTGGAGATAATCGTTCCAATCAGCGCAGCGCCAAACCAGCCCGCGGCGGCCATCACCGCGCTTAGGTCTGCGGGGATAAGTAAAAAGAGCGAGAAAATCCCGGCACCTGGGGTCGAAAGCCCAATCCCCATGGCCCCAACGATGGCTCCGGTCGCCATCGACCCCATCACTAAAGAGCCAATCACCCGAATCGGGTCCTCAATCGCCAGCGGAATCGCGCCTTCGGTAATCCCGGCAAGGCCGAGCAGCCAGGTGGATTTACCGGTCTCAATCTCAAACTGTTTGAACAGGCGTGGCGCCAGCATGGTTGAGGCGGTGACGGTAAAAGCAGAAACCATTTTTACCGAAGCGAAAATGGCGTAGGGGCCGAATACGCCGTTGGCCATCGCGCCCAGACAAAATGCATATGCCGCTTTATTGACCGGACCGCCAAGATCAAACGAACACATAAAGCCCAGGATCATACCGAGCAGTAGCGCGTTGGTGCCTGATAACCCATTTAGCCAAGCCGTCAGCGAGGTATTGATCCAGGCGACAGGCTCGCCAATCACAAACAACATCAGGCTACCCGCGCCCAACGTGCCAATCACCGGATAGAGGTAGAACGTTAAAAAGCCATTGAATTTGCTGCTTAAACGCAGATGCTGTTTCACCCAACGCATGAGATAACCGGCAATCAGGCCACCGGCAACACCGCCAAGAAAACCCGAGCCGATTAAGTTCGCCGCCAGACCCGCCGCAAAGCCTGGAGCCAGCGCTGGTTTATCCGCCAGCGAATAAGCGGTATAGGCCGACAGTACCGGAACCATCAGCGTGCCCAGCATCCCGCCGCCGAGTTGGCGATACATCCACAGCCAGGATTTCTCTAAGCTGTACACATCCTGTAGGCCGAAAATCTGTGCAATCAATACCGCCACCGCCAGTACCGTCCCTCCGGCGACGATTAACGGCACGGCAAACGAAATTCCGCTCAGCAGTGCTTGTTTCAGGTCGGTTTTCAGCCCCTTTTTCACCTCTGTCTGTGGCTGAGAAACACGCTGGCTTTGCAGGGGCTCCAGCGCTAACGCTTGTTCAATCAGCGCCTTTGCGTGGCGCAACGGTTCGGCAACCGGAACGGAGATCGCCGGGATACCGTTGAAACGTTCACTTTCTTTAATGGCGACCTCTGCGGCGAAAATGCAGGCGCGCGCATCATTCAGTTGTTGAGCCGTTAAGCGGTCTTCAATGCCATTGGCACCCTGTTTTTCCACCACCACGTTAACGCCCATTTGTCGGCCGGCTTTCTCCAGATACTCAGCCGCCATATAGGTATGCGCAATGCCCGCCGGACATGCGGTAACGCAAACAATCGTTGGCGCATCCGCCGTCGCCACTGCGGCCTGCGGCGCTGTTTCGACCACTAACGCCGCCAGCACCGCTTCGGCGCTGGTCGCCGCCATCACGCGAGCACGCAGATCCTCATCCGCAAGGCAGGTGGTCAGTTCGGTCAGGATTTGGATATGAGTTGAACCGGCTTCATCTGGTGGGATCGCCAGCAAAAAAATAAGTTCAACAGACTCCGGGCCATCAATACCTTCCCAGTCCATCGGTTCACTCAGCGTCGCCACCGCGAAAGCCGCCTCTTTCACGGCCGACGATTTACCGTGCGGTACCGCCAATCCTTCGCCAAGCGCCGTAGGTCCCAGCGATTCGCGGTGAAAAACTTCCGCCAGATAAGCGTCGGCATCGGTGATTTTGCCTAATTCGGTCAGCCGCTGCGTAAGTTGGCGAATGGCATCGTCACGATCGGTAAATCTCGCCTGCACACAGACTGCGCGAGGGTGGGACAGTATTGTCAAATTCATCATGGTCCTCAGAGGATTGTCATTATTATGTGCCGCGATTGTCGCAGACAAAACAATACCTTTACGTGATCAATTTCACTAACAAGACAATATTTGTATTTAATTTGTATTATTTACTATTGATAAAATGTACGCATAATTTGTCTTGAATATCTGACTTTATTGCCGACAAAAGCGAAAAGAGATGAGCAAAAAACCGATGTACCGCCAGATAGCCGACGTTCTGCGCGAACAAGTTGCAAAAGGTGAATTAAAACCAGGTGATGCACTTCCCACAGAATCTACGCTACAGAGCCGTTTCGAGGTCAGCCGCGTGACCATCAGGCAAGCACTCAAGCTGCTAACGGAACAGAATATTATCGAGAGCATTCAGGGCAGCGGTTGGTATGTGAAAGAGGAGCGCGTTAATTACGACATTTATCAGCTCACCAGTTTTTATGAGAAGCTTGCCGACCGTCAGGTTGAAACGCACAGCGAAGTGAAGGTCTTTGAGGTCATTCCAGCAGGAGAGATGCTGGCCGAGTGGCTACAGCTGGCGGCTGAAGATAAAGTCTGGCATGTAAAACGGGTTCGTTTTATTAAGCAGAAAGCCGTTACCCTCGAAGAGACATGGATGCCGCTCGCCCTCTTTCCCGATCTCACCTGGGAGGTGATGGAAAATTCTAAATATCACTATATAGAACAGATCAAAAAGATGGTTATCGATCGCAGCGAGCAGGAACTGATCCCGATTATTCCGGATGAGGATACTGTAGAAATGCTGGGCATGCCGCAGGGGAAACCAGTGCTGGAGAAAATCTCTCGCGGGTTTCTGCTCGATGGTCGTGTTTTTGAATACAGCCGCAACACCTTCAAAAGCGACGATTATAAATTTACGCTGGTGGCAAAACGACGCCATTAAAAAAGGCCATCATCAGATGGCCAACCATGTCGAAACGGGACCAGCCCTTGACTATGCAGAGAGTCAGGGCTGTTTTTTTTCTTACTTAATCACTGTTTTCAGCGCTTCGCCGATATCGGCCAGGCTACGAACGGTTTTCACGCCAGCGGCTTCCAGCGCAGCGAATTTCTCATCCGCCGTACCTTTACCACCTGCGATGATCGCACCAGCATGACCCATACGTTTACCTTTCGGCGCCGTCACACCCGCGATGTAACCCACAACCGGCTTGGTCACATGATCTTTAATGTACGCCGCCGCTTCTTCTTCCGCGCTACCGCCGATCTCACCGATCATGACGATCGCTTCGGTCTGCGGATCTTCCTGGAACAGCTTCAGGATATCGATGAAGTTAGAGCCTGGGATCGGGTCGCCGCCGATACCCACACAGGTAGACTGACCAAAACCGTAGTCGGTGGTCTGCTTAACCGCTTCATAGGTCAGCGTACCGGAACGAGAAACGATACCGACTTTACCAGGCTTGTGAATATGGCCCGGCATGATGCCGATTTTGCATTCGCCAGGGGTGATAACACCTGGGCAGTTCGGGCCGATCATGCGTACGCCAGCTTCATCCAGCTTCACTTTCACAGTCAGCATATCCAGCGTTGGGATACCTTCGGTGATGGTGATGATAAGCTTGATGCCTGCATCGATAGCTTCCAGGATGGAGTCTTTGCAGAACGGAGCCGGAACGTAGATAACGGTGGCGGTTGCGCCGGTCGCTTCTACCGCTTCACGTACGGTGTTGAACACCGGCAGACCCAGATGCGTGGTGCCGCCTTTGCCCGGCGTAACGCCGCCGACCATTTGCGTACCGTAAGCAATCGCTTGTTCAGAGTGGAATGTCCCCTGGCTACCGGTGAAGCCCTGGCAGATAACCTTGGTATCTTTATTAATTAAAACTGACATTATTTCCCCTCCACTGCGGCAACAACCTGCTGAGCTGCATCCGTCAGACTTTTCGCTGCAATAATATTCAGGCCGCTATCAGCCAATTTTTTCGCGCCGAGTTCAGCGTTGTTACCTTCAAGACGTACCACGACCGGAACGTTAACGCCCACTTCTGCTACCGCGCCGATGATACCGTCCGCGATCAGGTCGCAGCGTACGATACCGCCGAAGATGTTAACCAGTACGGCTTTAACATTGTCGTCAGAGAGGATAATTTTGAACGCTTCGGTTACACGTTCTTTGGTCGCACCGCCGCCAACGTCGAGGAAGTTAGCCGGTTCGCCGCCGTGCAGTTTAACGATGTCCATGGTGCCCATTGCCAGGCCCGCGCCGTTAACCATACAACCGATGTTGCCGTCCAGAGCGACGTAGTTCAGTTCCCACTGTGCAGCCTGTGCTTCACGCGGATCTTCCTGAGACTGGTCGCGCATTTCACGCAGGTCAGCCTGGCGGAACAGCGCGTTGCCGTCAGCGCCCAGTTTGCCGTCGAGGCAGATCAGATCACCCTGCTTGGTCACCACCAGCGGGTTGATTTCGATCAGCGCCAGATCGCGCTCAAGGAAGATAGTCGCCAGACCCATGAAGATCTTGGTGAACTGCTGGACCTGTTTACCTTCCAGACCCAGTTTGAACGCCAGTTCACGACCCTGATAAGGCATCGGACCGGCCAGCGGATCGAGTGCTACTTTGTGGATCAGGTGCGGCGTTTCTTCCGCCACTTTTTCAATTTCCACGCCGCCTTCGGTAGAGGCCATGAAGACCACGCGACGGGAACTACGGTCAACAACTGCGCCGAGGTAAAGTTCTTTACCAATGTCGGTCGCTGCTTCAACCAGAATCTGATTTACCGGTTGACCATGGGCGTCTGTCTGGTAAGTGACCAGACGTTTACCCAGCCAGTGTTCAGCAAAAGCGCGAATGTCTTCTTTGCTGTTCACAACCTTCACACCGCCCGCTTTACCACGGCCACCAGCGTGAACCTGACATTTCACTACCCACGGGCCTGCGCCGATTTTAGATGCAGCTTCTTCAGCTTCACGCGGAGTAGTACAGGCATAACCCACCGGTGCCGGTAAGCCATAGCGGGCAAAAAGTTGTTTTGCCTGATATTCATGTAAGTTCATGTGTTCTGTCCATCCTTCAGGTAATCGTTATCTTTTACCCGTAGGCCTGATAAGCCTCCAGACCTACGGGGCAGGTGATACTCTTATTTACTACACGTCCAGCAGCAGACGCGTCGGATCTTCCAGCAACTCTTTAATGGTTACCAGGAAGCCTACTGACTCACGACCATCGATCAAACGGTGGTCATAAGACAGCGCCAGATACATCATCGGCAGGATTTCAACCTTGCCGTCTACGGCCATCGGACGATCTTTGATGGCATGCATACCCAGGATGGCGCTCTGCGGTGGGTTGATGATCGGGGTAGACATCAGGGAACCGAACACGCCACCGTTAGTGATGGTGAAGTTACCGCCCGTCAGATCGTCGACCGTCAGCTTGCCGTCGCGACCTTTAACTGCCAGTTCTTTAATATTTTTCTCTATGTCAGCCATACCCAGCAGATCCACATCACGCAGGACCGGCGTGACCAGGCCACGCGGCGTGGAGACCGCCATGCTGACATCAAAGTAGTTGTGGTAAACCACGTCATCACCGTCGATGGACGCGTTCACTTCCGGATAGCGTTTCAGCGCTTCAACAACCGCTTTCACGTAGAAAGACATAAAGCCCAGACGGATACCGTGACGTTTCTCGAACGCGTCACCGTACTGCTTACGCAGATCCATGATTGGCTTCATGTTGACTTCGTTGAACGTGGTCAGCATGGCGGTGGAGTTTTTCGCTTCCAGCAGACGCTCAGCTACGCGTTTGCGCAGACGGGTCATCGGAACACGTTTTTCGCCACGAGCGCCCAGTTGAGCCTGTGGTGCAGGCGCGGCTGCCGGCGCTTTGGCTTCTGCTTTCGCAGCCGGTGCTTTGGCCAGATGCTTTTCAACATCTTCACGCGTGATACGACCACCGACGCCGGTGCCATTGATGGCGCTGGCTTCGAGATTATGCTCACCCAGCAGGCGACGGATCGCCGGGCTCAGGGCATCGTTGTTCTGTTCAGCAAGAGACGCCTGCTGGCGTTGTGCCGGAGTAGAATCTTTCTCTTCAGACTTGGCGCTGGTCTCTTTGCCAGAGCTGTTGCCTTCACGCAGGCGACCGAGGATCTGGCGAGAAGTGACGGTTGTCCCTTCATCTTCCAGAACCGCATCAAGAATACCGTCCGCTGATGCCGGTACTTCCAGTACCACTTTGTCAGTTTCGATTTCTACCAGTACTTCATCACGACGTACTGCATCGCCCGGTTTTTTGTGCCAGGTTGCAACCGTTGCATCCGCTACGGATTCAGGCAGGTCGGGAACAAGAATATCTACGCTACTCATTATTTATCCTTTATTTAATCGACGTTCAGCGCGTCATTAACCAGATCTTGTTGCTGCTTCTGGTGAACGGACATATATCCTACTGCCGGAGAGGCAGAGGCCGGGCGACCTGCATAACGCAGAGCTGACCCAAATGGAATTACTTCACGGAAATGATGCTGGCTGCAGTACCATGCGCCCTGGTTGAGCGGCTCTTCCTGGCACCAGACAAAATCATGTACATGAGCAAACGGTTTCAGCGCTTCCTGCACCGCTTTATGCGGGAACGGATAGAGCTGTTCGATACGCACAATGGCGACAT
Organism: Citrobacter sp. Cb023; assembly: GCF_030336805.1. Taxonomy (NCBI): domain Bacteria; kingdom Pseudomonadati; phylum Pseudomonadota; class Gammaproteobacteria; order Enterobacterales; family Enterobacteriaceae; genus Citrobacter; species Citrobacter sp. Cb023. Next base: position 706,044 of record NZ_JAOWCV010000038.1, read on the forward strand.
CTTTTTGGTCGTTCTTACGGCGTTGCTCCAGCAGGTCGTAATAAACCTTACCAGAACACATCACGACACGCTTCACGCCTTTAGGATCAAGTTCATCTACTTCGCCAATGGCTGGCAGGAAGGTGCCATTTGCCAGTTCGTCCAGCGTGGACACCGCCAGCGGATGACGCAGCAGCGACTTCGGTGACATCACTACCAGCGGACGACGCATTCCGCGCAGCGCCTGACGACGCAGCATGTGGTAAACCTGTGCCGGGGTAGACGGGACGCAAACCTGCATGTTTTGCTCAGCGCAAAGTTGCAGATAACGTTCCAGACGCGCGGAGGAGTGCTCCGGGCCCTGACCTTCATAGCCGTGTGGCAGCAGCATAACCAGACCGCACATACGGCCCCATTTCTGCTCGCCGGAAGATATGAACTGGTCGATAACCACCTGCGCACCGTTGGCGAAGTCACCGAACTGCGCTTCCCAGATAGTCAGGGTGCGCGGTTCTGCCGTGGCATAACCGTACTCGAATGCCAGCACCGCTTCTTCAGACAGCACGGAGTCCCATACGCGGAACGTGCCCTGGCCGTTATGCACATGCTGCAGCGGAGTGTACGTTGAACCATTCGCCTGGTTATGAATCACCGCATGACGGTGGAAGAAGGTTCCGCGGCCAGAGTCTTCACCCGACAGACGTACCGGAATGCCTTCATCAACCAGCGTGGCGTAAGCCAGATTCTCTGCGCCACCCCAGTCGAACAGCTTCTCGCCTGCGGCCATGGCCTGACGGTCGCCGTAAATTTTGGCAACACGCGACTGCATTTCCACCGCTTCAGGCACGGTGCTGATGCGTTTTGCCAGCTCCTGCAGACGCTTCATCTCAACTTTGTTCGGGTAGTTTTCATCCCATTCGTGGTTGAGGTACGGCGACCAGGTGAAGGAGTGCATATTCATTGGACGCCACTCTTTCACCACGCATTCGCCTGCGTCCAGCGCGTCACGATACAGATTGACCATTTCGGTCGCATCTTCCAGCGTAGCGACGTTGTCCGCTTCCAGCTTGTCAGCGTAGATTTTGCGCGGAGTCGGATGCTTTTTGATTTTCTGATACATCAGCGGCTGGGTTGCGCTTGGCTCGTCGGCTTCGTTGTGGCCGTGACGGCGGTAGCACACCAGATCGATGAAGACATCGCGTTTAAAGGTATTACGGAAATCCAGTGCCAGACGCGTTACGAAAGCGACCGCTTCCGGGTCATCCGCGTTCACGTGGAAAATCGGCGCCTGAACCATCTTACCGATGTCGGTGCAGTACGGTGTAGAACGTGCATCTAGCGGGTTAGAGGTGGTGAAGCCCACCTGGTTGTTGATAACGATGCGAACGGTACCGCCCACTTCGTAACCACGCGCTTTCGACATGTTCAGGGTTTCCTGAACCACGCCTTGCCCGGTTACTGCCGCATCACCATGAATAGTGATTGGCAGCACTTTATTGCTGCTCGGCTCGTCCAGACGATCCAAGCGTGCACGTACGGAACCGATAACCACCGGGCTAACGATTTCCAGGTGCGACGGGTTAAACGCCAGCGCCAGATGCACCAGACCGCCTTCGGTTTCGATATCTGATGAGAAGCCCATGTGGTACTTCACGTCACCGGTGCCGAGGTGTTCTTTATGTTTGCCCGCAAATTCGTCGAATAGATCCTGCGGCTTTTTACCCAGCACGTTAACCAGGACGTTCAGACGACCACGGTGCGCCATACCCAGTACCACTTCACGGGTACCGCTGTTACCGGCGTGGCGGATCATCTCTTTGAGCATTGGGATTAACGCATCACCGCCTTCCAGCGAGAAGCGTTTCGCGCCCGGGAATTTCGCGCCCAGGTAGCGTTCCAGACCTTCCGCTGCGGTCAGTTCGCTGAGGAAGCGTTTCTTCTCTTCACTACTGAACGCAGTACGACCAGACTCGATACGCTGCTGAAGCCAGCGTTTTTCTTCGGTGCTGGTGATGTGCATATACTCGGCGCCAATCGGGCCGCAGTAGGTTTGTTTCAGCGCGACAACCAGGTCGCTCAGCTTCATCGTGTCTTTGCCACCGGCAAAAGAACCCACGTTAAAGCTTTCCTGGAAATCCGCATCGGTCAGATCGTGGAAGGAGGGATCCAGATCGGCCACAGTTTCTTGCTGCCACAGTCCCAGCGGATCGAGATTCGCATGCTGATGACCGCGGAAACGATAGGCGTTAATGAGCTGCAGGACTTTAACCTGCTTCACATTGGCATCAGGGTCGGAAATAGAAGAAGAGTAACGTGGGGTAATCAACGCCTGTCGACGGAAATAATCACGTGTTTTTGAGTGGAGTTGATCCGGTTTGACTCCGGTACCAGGTAACTGCTGGAACGTCGAACGCCAGTTAGCATCTACCGAGTCAGGGTCGGTTAAGAAGTCTTCATAGAGCTGTTCTATCCAGCTCTGGTTAGAACCAGAGAGGTAAGAAGAGTCCAACCAGGCTTTCAAAGCGCTGTTCTGCATCGTGATCCCTTAAGCATTTGTATGCTTATTTCGCCGTGGATACTACCACGCACACCGATGTGCGTGCCGGGGTTCACTTGTTGCGGACTGTCGTGTCATCTGCGTCCGCTAAGGAACCTTTAAAAACTGTCTAATAATCGTCGTCGTTCAGGCTGCGATTATTGCTATCAATGTGGCAGTTTTTAGAGGTTTCCCTGCACGGCCGGGGAATCTCTTCCCCGGCAACTACAACTACTTATGCACTACGTTTGAGCAGCATCGACTTAATATGACCGATGGCGCGCGTCGGGTTCAGCCCTTTAGGACATACGCTGACGCAGTTCATGATGCTATGACAACGGAATACGCTGAAAGCGTCACTTAAACCTTCCAGACGGCTGTCGGTCTCGGTATCGCGGCTATCAATTAAGAAGCGATACGCGGCCAACAGGCCTGCCGGGCCAATAAACTTGTCCGGGTTCCACCAGAATGATGGGCAGGACGTTGAGCAGCATGCACACAAAATACATTCATACAGCCCATCGAGCTTCTCACGCTGCTCTGGCATTTGTAAATGCTCACGAGCCGGAGGATTTTTCCCATTATTCAACAAGTAAGGCTTAATCTTCTCATACTGTGCGTAGAATTGCCCCATGTCTACCACCAAATCGCGCACAACCGGTAAACCTGGCAGCGGGCGAATGACAATTTTCTTGCCCGGCTGATTCAGCGCAGAAATAGGTGTGATACAGGCCAGTCCATTTTTGCCGTTCATGTTCAGACCGTCGGAGCCGCAAACCCCTTCACGGCATGAGCGACGAAACGACAGCGACGGATCTTTTTCTTTCAGCTGCATCAACGCATCCAGCAGCATCATGTCGCGCCCTTCTTCCGCCTCCAGGGTGTAATCCTGCATGCGCGGAGCGTCGTCAACATCCGGGTTATAGCGATAAACTGAAAACTCGAGTTTCATTGTCCTGTCTCCGCATTAATAAGTACGAATCTTCGGCGGGAATGCCGGGCGCAGCTTCGGTTCCATATTGACTTGACGTCGCGTCATGGATTCCGACTCTGGCAGGTACAGGGAATGGCACAGCCAGTTTTCGTCATCACGTTCCGGGAAGTCGAAGCGGCTATGCGCGCCACGGCTTTCGGTACGGAAGTTTGCAGATACTGCAGTGGCGTACGCGGTCTCCATCAGGTTATCCAACTCCAGACACTCAACGCGCTGGGTGTTGAACTCACTGGAGGTATCGTCCAGACGGGCATTTTTCAAGCGTTCGCGAATCGCTTTCAGCTCTTCCAGGCCCTTCGCCATCGCATCGCCTTCGCGGAATACCGAGAAGTTATGCTGCATACATTCTTGCAGCGCTTTACGAATTGCCACCGGATCTTCACCGTTACGGTTACCGTTCCAGCGATTCAGACGCGCCAGAGAAGCGTCGATTTCATCTTCGGTTGCATCCAGCAGGTCACCCTGCTCTGCGATAGATTCCTGCAGATGCAGACCCACAGCACGACCAAATACCACCAGGTCAAGCAGTGAGTTGCCGCCCAAACGGTTAGCACCGTGAACCGATACGCAGGCGATTTCACCGACGGCAAACAGCCCTGGGATCACCACATCTTCGCCCTGCTCATTCACGGTCAGCGCCTGGCCGGTGACTTTGGTCGGAATACCGCCCATCATATAGTGGCAGGTTGGGATAACCGGGATCGGCTCTTTCACCGGGTCAACGTGAGCAAAGGTACGGGACAGTTCGAGAATACCCGGCAGACGGGACTCCAGCACTTCTTTACCCAGGTGGTCGAGTTTCAGTTTGGCGTGCGGCCCCCACGGACCGTCGCAACCGCGACCTTCGCGGATTTCGATCATGATGGAACGCGCCACCACGTCACGACCCGCCAGGTCTTTCGCATTCGGGGCATAACGCTCCATGAAGCGCTCACCGTGTTTGTTCAGCAGGTAGCCACCTTCACCACGACAGCCTTCTGTTACCAGAACACCCGCGCCAGCGATACCGGTTGGGTGGAACTGCCACATCTCCATATCCTGCACCGGCACGCCAGCGCGGATAGCCATACCGACGCCGTCACCGGTGTTGATGTGGGCGTTGGTGGTGGACTGATAAATACGGCCAGCACCGCCGGTCGCCAGCACGGTTGCGCGGGCTTTGAAGTAAACCACTTCACCGGTTTCAATACACAGCGCGGTACAACCAACAATCGCGCCATCGGCATTTTTCACCAGATCCAGCGCATACCATTCGGAGAAGATGGTGGTGTGGTTTTTCAGGTTCTGCTGATACAGCGTGTGCAACAGCGCATGGCCGGTACGGTCTGCCGCTGCCGCGGTACGTGCCGCCTGCTCGCCGCCGAAATTCTTCGACTGGCCGCCAAACGGACGTTGATAAATTGTGCCATTATCGAGGCGAGAGAACGGCAGCCCCATGTGGTCCAGCTCCAGAATCGCTTCCGGACCGGTTTTACACATATATTCAATAGCGTCCTGGTCACCAATGTAGTCCGACCCTTTGACGGTGTCGTACATGTGCCATTCCCAGTTATCTTCATGGGTATTACCGAGCGCAACGGTGATGCCACCTTGCGCAGATACGGTATGGGAACGGGTTGGGAACACTTTGGAGAGCAGCGCACAGGTCTGACCGCTCTGGGAAATTTGCAGCGCCGCGCGCATACCTGCGCCGCCGGCACCAATCACAACAGCATCAAATTCTCTGACTGGCAGTTTCATTACACACCCCACACCACAACAAATCCATAAATGACGTAAACCACCAGCGCAACGACGATAGCCAGTTGCAGAATCAGGCGCACGGCCAGCGGTTTAACGTAGTCGGTCAACACCTGCCACATGCCGATCCAGGCATGAATCAAGATGGAGAAAAGAGCCAGCAAGGTGAAGACTTTGGTGAATGCCGATGAGAAGAAACCGGTCCAGACTTCAAACGTCAGTTCGCCGCTGGTGGCGAAGAAGCCGACCATATAGATGATGTATAACGTCAGAACGATAGCGGTAGCACGGACCAGAATGAAGTCATGTACGCCGTTGCGTCCTAATGCGGAGGCGTTGCTTACCATACGAGGACTCCTGCGAGAAGTGAAAGCACGACAATGATAACGAAACAAATTTTGGCGGAACGTGTCCCTGCTTCGAGGGTTTCTTCGATATAGCCAAAATCCATCAACAGATGGCGAATGCCCATTACGGCGTGATATGCCAGCGCAATCAGGATCCCCCACAGAATTAACTCCACAAAGAAGTTATTCATAATGGATGACGCGGCGAGGAAACCTTCAGGGGAGGAAAGGCTGGTACCCAATAACCACAACAGAATCCCGACCGCCACGAAGGTGATCACTCCGGATACGCGATGGAGAATGGACGCTATCGCCGTGATTGGGAACCGGATCGTTTGTAGATCCAGATTGACAGGTCTTTGTTTTTTCACATTTCTTATCATGAATAACGCCCACATGCTGTTCTTATTATTCCCTTTGGACTTCGGGTACAGAAGATGAAGACACCTGTAGCCTGAAAGACGACGGGATTTCCTTCCTCCGGTCTGCGTGCGGGTCAGACAGCGTCCTTACTATAACTACGCGTCATATAAAACACTGCTTCCAGATGCTAAAACGACACGTTACAACGCTGGTTGGCTCGGGATTGCAGGGTATTCCGGAGACCTGGCGGCAGTATAGGACGTTCACAAAATCATTACAATTAACCTACATATAGTTTGTCGGGTTTTATCCCGAACAGTGACATAGGTCACGATAACAACATTATTTTAATTTTTAACCATCTAATTTGACAATCATTAAACAAAGTTGTTACAAACGACACCAGAAAAAGCATATAATGCGTAAAAGTTATGGGGTCACTCTTTCACCGGACATTTAGTTATGTAACAGTGTGGAAGTATTGACCAATACAGTCAGGACAGTTATTAGTGATAGACAGGTTTAATAATTCGGATTGCTAAGTTCTTGATTTGCAGTTTATTCGCCATGAAAAGACCGTTTTACCTGCAAGCGCCCATAGCTCTGTACCCAGGTTATCCCCTCTTTCGCAGAGCGGCGAGCCAAATAACAAACTGGTAACGGTTCATTGATGTACGAAGGCAAATGTGAGTTCCAGCAGTCTTAAGCAATAAGGCGCTAAGGAGACCGTAAATGGCTGATACTAAAGCAAAAATCACTCTAAATGGTGACTCTGCTATTGAACTGGATGTGCTGAAAGGTACGCTCGGTCAAGATGTTATTGATATTCGTAGTCTTGGCTCAAAAGGGATGTTTACTTTTGACCCAGGTTTCACCTCTACCGCATCCTGCGAATCCAAAATTACTTTCATCGACGGTGACGAAGGTATTTTGCTGCATCGCGGCTTCCCGATTGATCAGTTGGCGACCGAGTCAAACTATCTGGAAGTGTGTTATATCCTGCTGTACGGCGAAAAACCGACGCAGGAGGAGTACGACGAGTTCAAAACCACAGTCACTCGCCATACCATGATCCACGAACAGATCACCCGCCTGTTCCACGGTTTCCGCCGCGACTCTCACCCGATGGCCGTTATGTGTGGTGTTACCGGGGCGCTGGCTGCGTTCTACCACGACTCGCTGGATGTGAATAATCCGCGTCACCGTGAAATCGCCGCCTTCCGTCTGCTATCCAAAATGCCGACCATGGCAGCGATGTGCTACAAATATTCCATCGGACAGCCGTTCGTGTACCCGCGTAATGACCTCTCCTACGCCGGTAACTTCCTGAACATGATGTTCTCCACGCCGTGCGAAAAATACGAAGTGAATCCGATTCTGGAACGCGCAATGGACCGTATCCTGATCCTGCACGCTGACCACGAACAGAACGCCTCAACCTCTACCGTTCGTACCGCCGGTTCTTCTGGCGCTAACCCGTTTGCCTGCATCGCGGCCGGTATTGCTTCCCTGTGGGGACCGGCACACGGCGGCGCAAACGAAGCTGCGCTGAAAATGCTGGAAGAAATCAGCTCTGTTAAACACATTCCGGAATTTGTTCGCCGCGCGAAAGACAAGAATGATTCCTTCCGCCTGATGGGCTTTGGTCACCGTGTTTATAAAAACTATGACCCGCGCGCCACCGTCATGCGTGAAACCTGCCATGAAGTACTGAAAGAACTGGGCACCAAAGATGATCTGCTGGAAGTGGCGATGGAACTTGAACACATTGCGCTCAACGACCCGTACTTCATCGAGAAGAAACTCTACCCGAACGTAGATTTCTACTCCGGCATCATCCTGAAGGCGATGGGTATTCCGTCCTCCATGTTCACCGTTATCTTCGCCATGGCGCGTACCGTGGGCTGGATTGCACACTGGAACGAAATGCACACCGACGGCATGAAAATCGCTCGTCCGCGTCAGCTGTACACCGGCTACGACAAGCGCGATTTTAAGTCTGATATTAAGCGTTAATTGTCTGCCGGATGGTGCCAGCGCCTGTCCGGCTTACAGCCATTAATTCTCCCGGGTCGGACAAGGCATTGAAGCCAGAATCCGACCTGTTTTTTTTGATGCATATTATTTTATTCTCATCATGCTTTCTCTATGATTTACTGAGATTTCCGTCATTTCACTCAGGAGCATGGGATGCCTGTTTTGCAGTGGAGCCTGTTGTTTCTGCTATCGCTCCTTCTTTCCCTGTTCTTTTTGTTTATACACCTTCCAGGACCGCTGCTGCTCGGTTCGATGATCGTCGGCATCATATTCAGTATGCGCGGCATCTCACTGCACCCTCCCCGCTGCACATTTCTTGGCGCGCAGGCGATTCTCGGCTGCATGATTGCCCAAAACCTGACGGGCTCAATCTTAACGACCCTTACGGCCCACTGGCCGATGGTGATTATCATCCTGCTGGCGACCCTTATCAGCAGCGCGCTAATCGGCTGGCTGCTGGTTCGCTACAGTAACCTACCGGGAAACACCGGTGCATGGGGCTCATCACCTGGCGGTGCGGCGGCAATGGTGGCGATGGCGCAGGAATATGGTGCCGACATCCGGCTGGTGGCGTTTATGCAGTATCTGCGCGTATTGTTGGTGGTTGGTGCGGCGGCACTGGTCACCCGAGTGATGATGGGCGACCAGGCCCAAACGGTCAGTGAGCAAATTGTCTGGTTTCCGCCGCTGAGCAGCAATCTGTTCAGTACCCTGGCGCTGGCCGCCGTTGCCGGTACGGCCGGACGTGTATTGCGTATCCCCTCTGGCGTCATGTTGCTACCGATGCTGGCAGGCGCATTGCTGAATGCCGGAGGCGTGATGGTGATCGAACTACCGGAATGGTTGCTGGCGATTGCCTATATGGCCATCGGCTGGCAAATCGGCCTGGGCTTTGACAAGCAGATCTTTTTAATGGCGTTGCGCCCCTTACCGCAAATCCTCTTGTCCATTTTTTCACTGATGGCGATCTGTGCCGCTATGGCCTGGGGACTGGCGCATTACATGCAGATAGATTTTCTTACCGCCTATCTGGCGACCAGTCCAGGCGGCGTGGATTCTGTTGCGGTGATTGCCGCAGGGAGTCACGCCGATATGGCGCTGATCATGGCGATGCAAACCCTGCGGCTATTCAGTATTTTATTGACTGGCCCGGCGGTGGCGCGGTTTATTTCAGTACACGCGCCAAAGCATCCCGCTTAGTGCTGACATCCTGGACACCAGTAAAAGGGTCGTGAAGAGAGCGTCGTTTTTTCGATGATTCCGCCACAGCGCTCACAGGCTTCACCATCCCGGTGAAAGACCTTAAAGCGAAACAGCGCGCCGTGATGTTTGTTCTCATCCACCAGCCCGCGGGTGTTATAGGACAAACGAGGAATATCAAGCAGCGCATGCACCAGCGCATCCAACTGCTCATCTCCGAGCATCGACGCTTTATGCTGCCCGGTCAGCCCTACCTGCCAGAGAATCTCTACCCGCAGGTAGTTACCTAATCCCGCCAGAAACGCCTGGTCCAACAGCAGGCCAGAAAACTGGCGATTGCGAAAACGCGGGGATAACAGACGCGCTTTCACGTCATCGGGCGTTAAACGTAAATCCAGGACGTCCGACCCAACCCGTTGCAGGAACGGGTGGGTAGCGAGCTGTTCCGGCGTCAGCATGTCGATATCAGAGGCGCTATAGAGCAGAATAGTTTTGTCGTATGTTTGCAACCTGACACGCAGAACCCGCGAAGTCTGCGGTATTTTTCCGGTATCCACTACTCGCCACACGCCATAGAGCTGATTGTGGCTGTACAGCGTCAATCCATTAGAAAAATGGGTCAGCAATGCTTTACCCCGCGTTTCAAGCTGGGTAACACTCTGCCCAATCAGTTGAGATTGATACGGTTTTAGCTGCTCAAAGGCAAACCAGACATCGGTCAGGGGTTTGCCTTTGACTGCCGCCTCCAGGTTATCCGCCGCGCGGCGGATCTCCGGGCCTTCAGGCATAAGACTGTCCTTTTTTAATGTGTTGCACCGCCCGTCACTGCGATATCACTCTCCACCTGCAACGCGGTGGCAATCGCGACTTCCAGCGCCCGGCGCACCGTGTCCGCAGCCATACTTGGCGCCCCGGGGTGCTGTGCAGCCTGTTGCGGCAAATAAGGGATATGAATAAATCCACCCTTCACCGCCGGAACGTCATGTAGTTTATGCAGCAGGCCATACATCACGTGGTTACACACGAAAGTGCCCGCGGTCTGGGAAACCGAAGCCGGAATTCCCGCGTTGCGCATGGCAACAACCATCGCTTTGATCGGCAACGAACTAAACCACGCCGCCGGACCATCGGCCACAATCGGCACATCTACCGGCTGTTGACCCTGATTATCCGCAATACGCGCATCGTCAACGTTGATCGCCACGCGCTCTACGGTGATATCCGTGCGTCCACCCGCCTGCCCCACCGCCAGCACCAGTGATGGCGACAGCGCGTCAATCGCACCATTGAGTACGGCAAGAGACTCGCCAAAGACGCACGGCAGTTGGCGGGCAACGACGCGGCATCCGCCGATGATAGCATTGTCGAGGCCCGAGACCACTTCCCAGGAAGGGTTAACTGACTCGCCGCCAAAGGGTTCAAATCCCGTGATGAGTACTGTTTTCATCCTGTCTCCTTACAAGAACATCAGGAAATACATCAGGAACACGTTGACCAGCAGCAGCAGTATGCCGGTTGGCACCTGCGCTTTAATCACCGCGTTTTTATCCGGCAGCTCCAGCAGCGCTGCAGGAACAATGTTAAAGTTTGCCGCCATCGGCGTCATTAACGTCCCGCAATAGCCAGAGAACATGCCAATTGCCGCCATTACTGCCGGATTGCCGCCGTGCTGCAGCACGAGGATCGGAATCCCAATTCCAGCGGTCACGATCGGGAAAGCGGCAAACGCATTGCCCATGACCATCGTCAGCAATGCCATGCCGAGGGTGTACACCGCCACTGCGATAAAGCGGCTATCCACCGCCAGGTATTCTTGCGTCAGCCAGGAAATACCGCTGCCTACGCCCGCTGCCGTAAACAACAGCCCGAGCGTGGCCAAAATCTGCGGCAGGATGAACGCCCAGCCGATGGAGTCCAGCAGACGACGCGCCTCCTGAATCGGTTGATGAACCCGCTCATGGGTCATTTTTATCGCCATCGCCAGACCAATCAACGAGCCTGCGGTCATGGAAAAGAGCGTCACCAGCGTGGCGTGATTACCCGGCCCAAACAGCGCATCCTGTAAGCCCGGAATATGGTTGAACATCAGCACGCCAATAACCGTTACCACCGGAATTGCCAGCGCCGGGAAAAACAGGCGGTTACCCAGACGACTGGCGCTTTCTTCGCGCTGTTGCTGCGTTCGTTGATGGTAGCTTCCCAGCTTCACGCCGCCAAAACCGGCGATCAGGGCCAGCACGACCACCGCAACGCCAACGGCAATATGCACCGTGCGTTTGTCGCCAAACAGCGAGTATGTCCAGTCGCCAAGCAGAAACAGTACGCCATATATGCCCCAAAACAGGCCGGTGGTGAAGCGACGCGGGTTCGCTTTGTCCTGCCAGGACATCAGCGCCACAATCAGTAATACCGCTCCCGCCAGCCAGTAGAGATAGCTTTGTTGAAAATTCATTTCGCTTCCCCTTTCGCTGCGGCATTCGCTTTCGCCACCTCACGTTGCAAATAGCTATCCAGACGCCACAGACGCGTACCGTGGATCAGGAATGCACAAATTGCCGTTGGGATCCCCCACAAGGCAATATGCAGCGGTTCGGTTTGGATCCCACCAGACTCCAGCATAAAGTTGTGCATAAAAATGATGGCGCCGAAGGCAACAAAGATATCTTCACCGAAGAACAGTCCGACGTTATCGGTCGCAGCTGACATGGCGCGCAGACGATAGCGTACCGCCCCAGGTATCTCGCCGTGATTTTTCTCTGCGGCCCCTTCCGCCATCGGCGCCAGCAGCGGACGCACCATCTGCGGATGCCCCCCCAGACTGGTCAGCCCTAACGCAGCGGTCGCTTCGCGAATGAACAGATAGACAATAAGCAGACGGCCACTGGTGGCGCTGCGGATTTTTGCAATCCACGCCTGAGCACGCTCTTTGAGTCCGTGGCGTTCCAGCAGGCCAATAACCGCCAGCGGGATCAGCAGGATAAATGGCAGGTTGCGGGTGTTAAGAAAACCTTCACCCAGCTTCTCAAGGATAGTGGCTACCGGCATATGCGCCGCCAGCCCCGTGACGATCCCGGCAATAATGACCACCAATACCGGGTTAAAACGTAAAAGAAATCCGACCACGATGACGGCGATCCCCGTCAATGGCCAGAGAGAAATTACCTCTCCCATAATTCAGTCCTGTATATGTTGTTGTGTAATATATTATTGTTTTGTATGAATAAATTTATGCGCTAATTTGAATATTGCATGCATTGAATGCGGCTCGCAAGCGACGGGCAAAAGCGAGTGCGTGCTCACCATCCCCGTGAATGCATACCGTCTGGGCTGTCACGCTCGCCCACGTTCCACTCTGGCTTTTTACTCTGCCGGATTGCACCATTTCTAGCGTTTGCGCCAGCGCCTGCTCTTCATCCTCAATCAATGCGCCCGGCTGGCTGCGCGGCACCAGACTGCCATCCGCCTGATAACCCCGATCGGCAAAAACCTCCTGACGTGTTACCAGACCATAGCGTTCTCCGGCACGAATCAGTTCGCTTCCCGCCAGCCCTACCAGAGCCAGCGACGGATCGCAGGCATACACCGCTTTAGCAATAGCATCCGCCAACTGAGGATCTTTCGCCGCCTGGTTATAAAGCATACCGTGCGGTTTAACATGACGCATTACGCCGCCCTGCGCACGCGTGATGGCAGCCAGCGCACCAATTTGATACAGCGTCTGCGCATACACCGTTTCCACAGGCAGGGTCATGGCGCTACGGCCAAAATTTTCCCGATCCGGAAAACTCGGATGCGCGCCTATCGCTACGCCATTTTTTAGCGCTTCGCGCACGCTTAAAAGCATCGTCTGCGCATCACCGGCGTGAAACCCACAGGCGATGTTGGCTGATGACACCAGTTGCAGCAGAGCTGCATCGTTAGGGCATCCCTCACCGAGGTCTGCGTTGAGATCAATTTTCATTGTTAAGTCGCCATGTTAACTGTTCCAGATAACGCTGCCGATCCTGGCGCGCCTTAAGCGCTTCCTCCAGCGAACACTGCACAAAATGAATCGGCTGGCCGAGCGGGATCTGCGCCAGATGATACATATCCGCTTCGATGATACAGGCGATACGCGGATAGCCGCCCGTCGTCTGAGCATCGTTCATCAGCACGATGGGCTGACCATTATGCGGAACTTGCACTACGCCAGGGAGCAAACCATGCGACAATAACTCGCGATCGGTCGTGCGCGTCAGCGACTGCCCCTGCAGGCGATACCCCATACGGTTGCTTTGCGGACTCAGTTGCCACGGGGAGCGCCAGAAAGAAGCCTGCGATACTTCGTCAAACTCCTGGTATTCAGGCCCGGGGAGCGCACGAATGTGGTTGCCCCACATCAGCTGTTTTACGCCCTGCGGCCCGCTGAATTGCCGGGTCGATGCGCCAATTGCCAGCCGATCGCCATCACGCAGCAGACGCCCTTCCAGCCCGCCAATTCCGACTTTGAGATCGGTACTGCGCGAGCCCATTACTTCGGGTACATCAAAACCGCCCGCTACCGCCAGATAGCTGCGCATGCCGTGATGTGGACGTTTTAGCGTCAGACGTTGCCCGGCTTTCACCGGCAGCCGCCATCCGCTCCATACGGGAGTACGATCCAGGTGCGCTTCACATCCCGCACCGGTCAGGGCAAACCAGCCATCGGTTTCAAATTCCACCACCAACTGCCCCAGTGTGATTTCCAGCGCAGCGGCATTCGCATCATTACCCACCAGCAGGTTAGCAACGTTCAGCGCCGGTTTATCCAGCGCGCCACAGTGACTGATTCCGGATTGACGAAAACTATGGCGTCCCCCGTCCTGTACTGAGGTGTACATGCCAGCGCGAATGATGTTTAACATATCCCCTCCTTCTGCGGGACAAAACGCACGGTATCGCCAGCCCGTAACAGAATCGGCTCCTGCCGTTTTGGATCAAATAACGCAACGGAGGTACGGCCAATCAATTGCCATCCACCTGGCGTGGAAAGCGGATAGACCCCCGTTTGGGATCCGCCAATACCTACAGAACCTGCCGGAACAAGCAGACGCGGTTCCGCACGCCTCGGAGTATGGAGCGGTTCAGGTAAGCTCCCGAGATAGGGAAATCCCGGCTGAAAACCGATAAACCACACCACATAATCAACCGACGCATGAAGTTCGACGACCTGCTTGTCGCTTAATCCACTGTGCCGGGCGACCTCTGCCAGATCGGGGCCGAACTCACCGCCATAGGTCACGGGAATTTCAATAAAGCGCGAGTCCGGCTCCAGCGCCTCACTCTCTTCCCACCAGCGCTGCAGGCGTTCAATCGCATCCAGCGCCAGCGTTTTCGGGTCGCGCAGGGTAACCGTGATATTGTTCATTCCCGGAATAGCTTCCAGCACATTCGGGGCATCAACCAGACGCTGGGCCAGACGCCAGATGCGTTTCTGAGTCGCCAGCGTAATGGGAGGTTCCAGCTCAAGAACCACCGCACTTTCACCTAACAGATAACAACGCGCTCGCTGCACTTTCGTCCCTCTTTATTACGCTGGATTAGGAATATCGATAAAGGTTACGTCCAGATCGGTATTTTCATTCAGCCATTCGCTTAATGCGCGAATGCCGCCGCGTTCGGTCGCATGGTGACCAGCAGCATAAAAATGCAACCCTTGCTCGCGGGCTGAGTGAATGGTTTGCTCTGAAACTTCACCGGTGATAAAGGCATCGACACCAAACCGGGCTGCGCTATCAATAAAACTCTGACCGCCCCCTGTACACCAGGCGACGCGCTGAACTTTTTCCGGCCCGGTATCACCACACCATAACGGTTTACGGCCTAAACGCGCTTCAATCCACGATGCCAGCTCCAGCCCCGGAACCGGCATGGAGAGTTCTCCCCATGGCACCAGCGGCTCGATTTCACCCATGACGGTGATCCCCAACAGCGCTGCCAGCTGCGCGTTATTACCCAGTTCCGGGTGAGCATCCAGCGGCAGGTGCCAGCCATACAGGTTGATATCATTTTCCAACAGCGTTTTCAGACGATGGCGCTTCATACCGCGAATAACCGGAGATTCGCCTTTCCAGAAATAACCGTGATGAACGATGACCGCATCCGCCTGCAGACGTACCGCCTCGTCCAGTAACGCCTGACTTGCGGTCACGCCGGTCACGATCTTATGCACCGTCTCTTTGCCCTCAACCTGCAAACCATTCGGCGCATAGTCGCTAATGGCGGCGCTGTTCAGTTTGTCGTTGATCAGTTGTTCCAGTTCGGTGTTTTTCATCATCGTCCTCGTAGTCATAAATTCTGCCTGCCCAATCAGCAACACAGCTTAGGTTAAAATAGCGTCCCCGCTTGCGTTCGTCGATAGACATTTCACTGACACATCAAGAAACAATCACACCCGATTTGAACGCAATTTGCTTACCCCCACGCGATCTAATTCATGTATATTTATGCAATCAGACAGCATATTGCAAAAATAATCAGATCTGTATCAAAGTTAAAACTTTAAGGAAACACACTTGCGCAGCACATTCAGCCTGTCGCGAGGCATTTACTTCGAGAAAAGAATGAATAAACAAGCATCTCAACCACGGGCGATTTATTACGTCGTTGCGCTACAAATTTGGGAATACTTCAGTTTTTACGGCATGCGTGCATTGCTGATCCTGTATCTCACTAACCAGCTTAAGTACGACGATAATCACGCATATGAACTGTTCAGCGCCTACTGCTCGCTGGTCTACGTCACGCCCATTCTTGGGGGATACCTGGCCGATAAAGTGCTCGGCAATCGAATGGCGGTGATGATCGGCGCATTTTTAATGGCGGTGGGGCATCTGGTATTGGGCGCCAGCGAAATGGCCCCAGCGTTCCTTTATTTATCGCTGGCGATTATTGTCTGTGGCTACGGTCTGTTTAAATCCAACATCAGTTGCCTGTTAGGCGAGTTGTATCAGCCTGAAGACCCTCGCCGTGACGGTGGGTTCTCTCTGCTCTACGCTGCCGGTAATATTGGTTCAATCATCGCGCCTATTGCCTGCGGCTACGTGCAGGAAGAGTACAGCTGGGCGATGGGCTTTGCGCTGGCGGCGATTGGCATGCTGGCGGGGCTGGTGATTTTCGTATGCGGTAATCGCCATTTCGCCCATACCACCGGCGTCAACAAGGCCGTCTTGTGTGCGAAAAAATATATGCTGCCAAACTGGGCCTGGTTATTAGTTCTGCTGGTTGCAGCACCGCTGCTGATTACCGTTCTGTTCTGGAAAGAGTGGTCCGTTTACGCACTGATCGTTGCTACTGTTATTGGTCTGGCGGTTCTGGCGAAGATTTACCGCCAGGCGCAGACCCAGAAACAGCGTAAAGAACTGGGGCTTATCGTTACGCTGACCTTCTTCAGTCTGTTGTTCTGGGCCTTTGCTCAACAGGGCGGCAGTTCGATTAGCCTGTATATCGACCGCTTCGTTAATCGCGATATTCTGGGATATTCCGTCCCTACCGCGATGTTCCAGTCGGTTAACGCCTTTGCCGTTATGCTGTGCGGTATCGTGCTGGCCTGGGTGGTCAAAGAAAGCGTTAGCGGTAATCGTACCGTACGTATCTGGGGTAAATTTGCCCTTGGCCTCGGTTTAATGAGCGCCGGATTTTGTATTCTGACCTTGAGCGCCCGCTGGTCCGCGGCTTACGGTCACTCTTCCATGCCGCTGATGGTATTGGGGCTGGCGGTCATGGGCTTTGCCGAGCTGTTTATCGATCCGGTGGCTATGTCTCAGATTACACGTATTGAGATCCCAGGAGTGACCGGCGTATTAACGGGTATTTACATGCTGCTTTCCGGGGCCATCGCCAACTACCTGGCCGGCGTTATCGCCGATCAGACCTCACAAGGCTCGTTTGATTCAGCGGGCGCTATCAACTATTCCATCAATGCATATATTGATGTCTTTAGCGAAATAACCTGGGGCGCGCTGGCCTGTGTGGTGCTGGTGCTGCTGATTTGGCTGTACCAGTCGTTGAAGTTCAGAAATCGTCCGCTAGCGGTAGAGTCCTGAGTTTACAGGCCCGATGATGTAATAAGATTCGGGCCTGTTTTTCTGGAGATTATGCATGGTTTACAGCCAAATCTGCTTCTGAAACACCGGTCACCAGTTTTACCATTTCGCGTTCTATTCCCTGCTCCAACATGGTTTGCGCTATACGCAATGCCGCTTCTTGTTTTCCTTGTTGTAGTCCTTGTTGTAGTCCTTGTTGTAGACCTTCCTGTAATCCATCTAACCGTAACCGCTCTGCAATAGTCATCAGCCTCTCCTTGTGTTGGGGGATCCGTTGTGTCATCTCTTGCATAAACTCATTAAAGCGAGATTCATCGCCAGATTGTAGAATGTAATTAAACATCGCTTGTAATTGCGTGTCATTAGCGCATCCAGTAAGTAGCAGCGTGGTCAGTTGCTCTACCAGCCCCATCAAATCCCGCCGACGGATATGTTTTTGCATTAATTCCAGCAGCGCCATTCGCCTGTGAGCCATGATCTCATCATCGGGTACCACCGTTATGTCCACCAACGGAAATGCGCTGGAATAAAGTTGTCTTGCCACCACGGAGTCGGCAAAGGCATCCAGCCAGCACAACGAGTACGGATAAGGGCTTCGGCAGCCATGATAAAACAGCATCGGTATCACCAGCGGCAGTTCCTTATGCCCTGCGTCCAGATGGCGCTGCATCGCCGCCATCGCATAACGCAACAGACGAAAAGCCATATGCGGCTCGGCTGAACTTTGATGCTCTAAAACCACATAGACATAACCGTCGCCGTCGCGAGTGTGCAAAGACCAGAGCACGTCGGAGTAGCGCGAACGTAAATCCGCTTCAATAAAGCTTTCTGACTCCAGCTTCAGCGAATTCAAATCGCAAAGCGTCCGCAGTTCAGTTGGCAGGTGAATGTCGAGAAAATCCCGCGCAGTTTCGGGATGATGTAAAAACGTTTTAAACACCGCATCGTGCGGTGTTGATGTCGTTGGCGTTGGCGTTGTCATTAATTTCCGTCATCTGAATGAAGATGACGGAAATTTACTGCTGAGGGAAAACTTATGCAGCAGGGTATTCACTGTACTGAGAGCACGCTTCAGCGCTAAAAGCTCCCGACTGCAACATGTTCATTCTGCTGGAAAGCATTACGCTGAAATCCACCATGCCTACTCTTTACGCGCCGCCTCATAGGCCGCCAGCGTCGCCAGTCTTGCCTGTTTATGATCGACAATCGGACGAGGATAGTTAAGCGTAACCTGCGCTTTTTCAGCCCATGTCCACGGGTCATGAATGGCTTTACCCGGCACATCGCGCAGTTCCGGCAGCCACTGGCGGATAAACTCGCCGTCGCGGTCAAATTTTTCGCCCTGAGTCGTGGGGTTAAAGATACGGAAATACGGTGCGGCGTCGGTCCCGGTTGAGGCCGCCCACTGCCAGCCGCCGTTATTGGCCGCCAGATCGCCATCGATCAGTTGCGACATAAAATATTGCTCGCCTTTACGCCAGTCGATCAGCAGATCTTTCACTAAAAAGCTGGCCGTAATCATGCGTAATCGATTATGCATCCAGCCCGTGGCGTTGAGCTGACGCATCGCCGCATCAACAATCGGGTATCCCGTGTTCCCTGTTTGCCAGGCTTTCAAATGTGCAGGATTATTCTGCCATTGCACGCGATCGGTCCAACGGATAAACGGTTGATGCCGACACAACGCCGGATGGTAAGTCATCAGATGACGATAAAATTCACGCCAGATAAGTTCGTTCAGCCAGACGCTGCCTTCCCCTCCTTCAAGCGCCTGCGGCTGCTCCGCGAGCAGTCGATTCAGGCACTGGCGCGGCGACAATCCCCCTGTCGCCAGGCTCGCGGATAATCGACTGGTACCGTCAACCGCAGGGAAATCACGCTGTTGCTCATATTCTCTCGCGGCCTGCTGGCAAAACTGGCGTAATTGCGCGATAGCCAGTTTTTCTTCTGCCACAAACCGCTGCGCATCAAAATCTTGCTGCGGATAGCTCAGCGTTATTGATGTTAACGGAGCGTCAAGAGCGCCGCTTTCTCTCACCTTCGGCGCGCTAACGCATTCTGGAACACCCTCTTTAATCCGCTTCAGCCAGGCATTTTTAAACGGTGTAAAGACTTTATACATTTCGTGATTGCCGGTCATGACCGCCCCCGGAGGCAAGATCACGCTGTCGTCAAACCCTTCACACACCACATGGGGTAATGCCTTCTCAACGGCGACATCACGCTGACGTTCGTTTATTTCGTATTGATAGTTATAAAACAATCGGCTGACGCTATGCTGTGCGCAGACGTTTTTAACGGTTTCCACGCTGGCCGCAAAATCTGCGACTTCATCAAACAGAAGCGGGATGCCTTTTTCCGCCAGCGCCGCCTGCAACGCATTCAACTGCGCACTCACAAATGCCGCCTGACGTGGGGCCATTTCGTGCGCCTTCCACTGCTCAGGAGTAGAGATATATAGCGCGATGACCTGCGCAGTACGATCCCGACAAGCCGCCGCCAGCGCGAGGTTGTCATGCAGACGTAAATCACGTCGAAACCAGACCAGATGGGTGGTCATAATACTCCCGGATATAAATTAATCATTGCCACTCGTTATCTATTACACCGACAAGTGTAGACGTCGGCGCATAAAAAAAACCGCCACATTACTGTGAGCGGTTTTCTTGAGCAAGAACGATAACTTAGTAGAAATCGCAGGTGGCTTTTTCAGCCTGCTCCATCCACACCGGTTTATCACTGGTTTTAGACCAGACGCGGTGCAGGTAGCTGTAAAAACGAGCGCGGTCTTTCCAGAACAGCATGACCGGTAGCGCCAGCACGCCCGCCACTACGGCAAAGGTACGGCGCAAGAAAACAATGTGTGCTGGATATTCTTTATAAAAGTCCATAATCCTCTCCCATATATCTGTTCGGTGAATAGCACCGGAAAATAAACTTGGTTAACTGATGAAAATAATACCGCCTTGTGTGTAATTTTGCTACTCATCCGACCACTTATTTTTATCTATTGATGCTCCGTTTAGCATAAAACCGTAATTAAGTTACATAAAGGTTAAATTAATACTAACCATTAGTTAAATAATGGTTTTTGCCATTTTTATACTTTTTTTACACCCCACCCGCTGATTTTTGCGAAATCTTTGCAAACAAAAACCTACGCTCTGGTTATCACATTTATGCCACTGGAGGTGCACTGTGAGTGCAGGCGTGATAACCGGCATTGTGCTGGTCTTTTTATTATTAGGTTACCTGGTCTATGCCCTGATCAATGCGGAGGCGTTCTGATGGCGGCCCAAGTATTTTTACTCATTGCCAGTTTCTTGCTGGTGCTATTTGTCATCGCCAGACCGTTGGGATTTGGGCTGGCTCGACTGATCAACAATACGCCCCTGCCGGGTCTGGTTGGCGCGGAGCATCTACTCTGGCGCAGCCTGGGCATCTCGCAGCAGGAGATGAACTGGCGGCAGTATCTGCTGGCTATCCTCGCTCTCAATGTGCTGGGCCTGCTGGTCCTGTTTTCGATGCTGATGGCGCAAAACCTGCTGCCGCTAAATCCCCAGCAACTGCCAGGGCTTTCGTGGGATCTGGCGCTCAACACGGCGGTGAGTTTTGTCACTAATACCAACTGGCAATCCTATGCTGGCGAAACCACCTTAAGCTATTTCAGCCAGATGGCCGGGTTGACCGTGCAGAATTTCCTGTCTGCGGCGACCGGAATTGCGGTGATTTTTGCCCTGACCCGCGCTTTCACACGCCAGAGTATGAACACGCTGGGCAACGCCTGGGTCGATCTGGTTCGCATTACGCTGTGGATCCTCGTCCCTATTGCGTTGCTCATTGCCCTGTTCTTCATTCAGCAAGGTACGTTGCAAAACATATTGCCTTATCAGCCCATCACCACCCTTGAAGGGGTGAAACAGCTGCTGCCAATGGGGCCAGTCGCCTCACAGGAAGCGATTAAGATGCTCGGCACTAACGGAGGGGGATTCTTTAACGCTAACTCATCGCATCCGTTTGAAAACCCAACCGCACTGACCAATCTGGTACAGATGCTGGCTATTTTCTTAATTCCCACCGCGCTGTGTTTTGCCTTTGGTGATGTAGTGGGCGATCGTCGTCAGGGGCGGACCTTACTGTGGGCCATGTCACTGATTTTTGCAGTCTGCGTTGCCGTCGTGATGTGGGCCGAAGTTCAGGGCAACCCGCACCTGATGGCATTCGGTGCCGACAGCAATATCAACATGGAAGGCAAGGAGAGCCGCTTTGGCGTGCTGGCCACGAGTCTCTTTTCCGTCGTCACCACAGCAGCATCCTGCGGGGCTGTCGATGCGATGCATGACTCCTTTACCGCACTGGGCGGCATGGTACCTATGTGGCTGATGCAGATTGGTGAAGTGGTCTTCGGCGGTGTGGGTTCAGGTCTGTACGGCATGCTGCTGTTCGTGCTGCTGGCGGTATTTATCGCCGGGTTAATGATTGGCCGTACGCCGGAGTATCTGGGTAAGAAAATCGACGTGCGCGAAATGAAAATGACCGCGCTGGCGATTCTGGTCACCCCTACGCTGGTCCTGCTCGGTACAGCGATCGCCATGATGAGCGATGCCGGGCGCAGCGCCATGCTTAATCCAGGTCCTCACGGCTTTAGTGAAGTCCTGTATGCCGTGTCGTCTGCCTCGAACAACAACGGTAGCGCCTTTGCCGGATTAAGCGCCAATAGCCCGTTCTGGAACTGCCTGCTGGCCCTGTGCATGTTCTTCGGTCGCTTCGGCGTGATCATCCCCGTGATGGCTATTGCCGGGTCGCTGGTCAGTAAAAAGATCCAGCCAGCAAGCCCAGGCACGCTACCTACCCACGGCGCGCTGTTTGTCGGGTTGTTAATCGGTACGGTGTTACTGGTTGGCGCTCTCACCTTTGTTCCTGCCCTGGCGCTTGGCCCGGTCGCAGAATACCTGTCATTACACTGAGTGATGCGGAGCACATTACTATGAGTCGCAAGCAACTGGCGCTGTTCGAACCCTCTCTGGTCGCACAGGCGCTGATGGACGCCGTGAAAAAATTAAGCCCACATACCCAGTGGCGTAACCCGGTGATGTTTATCGTCTGGCTGGGCAGTTTGTTAACAACCCTGTTAACGGTGGCGATGGCAACAGGTCATATGCAGGGCAGCCCGTGGTTTACCGGCGCGATAAGTCTGTGGCTGTGGATTACCGTTCTGTTCGCCAACTTCGCTGAGGCGCTGGCAGAAGGTCGCAGTAAAGCTCAGGCTAACAGCCTAAAGGGAGTCAAAAAAACCGCCTTTGCCCGTAAACTTCGCGAACCCAAATACGGCGCGGCAATGGATCACGTTCCTGCCGATGATTTACGGAAAGGGGATATCGTGCTGGTGGAAGCTGGCGATATTATCCCGTGTGACGGCGAGGTCATTGAAGGTGGCGCATCAGTAGATGAAAGTGCCATTACCGGTGAATCCGCGCCTGTGATTCGTGAATCCGGTGGCGATTTCGCCTCCGTCACCGGCGGGACCCGCATCCTCTCCGACTGGCTGGTTATCGAATGCAGCGTAAACCCCGGTGAAACGTTCCTCGACCGGATGATCGCCATGGTTGAAGGCGCGCAGCGGCGTAAAACGCCCAATGAAATCGCCCTGACGATCCTGCTGATTGCCCTGACCATTATCTTTTTGCTGGCGACCGCCACGCTATGGCCGTTTTCCGCCTGGGGTGGTAGTGCGGTCAGCATCACAGTGCTGGTTGCCTTGCTTGTGTGTTTGATCCCTACAACGATAGGCGGACTGCTCTCAGCGATTGGCGTCGCCGGGATGAGCCGCATGCTGGGCGCGAATGTCATCGCTACCAGCGGACGTGCAGTAGAGGCGGCAGGTGACGTAGACGTACTGCTGCTGGATAAAACAGGCACCATTACGCTGGGTAACCGTCAGGCTTCGGATTTTCTGCCCGCCCACGGCGTGGACGAAAAAACGCTGGCCGACGCCGCACAGCTTTCATCGCTGGCCGATGAAACGCCGGAAGGCCGCAGCATCGTGATCCTGGCAAAACAGCGCTTTAATCTGCGTATTCGCGACGTGCAATCGCTGCACGCTACCTTTGTGCCGTTTACCGCCCAAAGCCGGATGAGCGGCATCAACATCGACAACCGAATGATCCGCAAAGGGTCGGTCGATGCCATTCGTCGGCACGTTGAAGCCAACGGCGGCCACTTTCCCGCCGATGTGGAGCAGAAGGTCGAAAGCGTCGCTCGCCTTGGCGCAACGCCGCTGGTGGTTGCCGAAGGCTCCCGCGTACTGGGCGTGATTGCGCTGAAAGATATTGTGAAAGGCGGGATCAAAGAACGTTTTGCCCAACTGCGCAAAATGGGGATTAAAACGGTGATGATCACCGGAGATAACCGCCTGACCGCTGCCGCGATCGCCGCTGAGGCCGGAGTGGATGACTTCTTAGCTGAAGCCACGCCGGAAGCCAAGCTGGCGCTGATTCGTCAGTATCAAGCGGAAGGTCGTCTGGTGGCAATGACCGGCGACGGAACCAATGACGCTCCTGCCCTGGCGCAGGCCGATGTTGCGGTCGCCATGAACTCTGGAACCCAGGCAGCGAAAGAAGCAGGTAACATGGTGGATCTCGACTCCAACCCCACCAAGCTGATTGAAGTAGTGCACATTGGTAAACAAATGCTGATGACGCGCGGTTCGCTGACCACTTTCAGTATTGCCAACGACGTCGCGAAGTATTTCGCTATTATCCCGGCCGCATTCGCCGCCACCTATCCGCAGCTCAATGCGCTGAACGTGATGGGACTGCATTCGCCAGACTCGGCGATCCTCAGCGCGGTTATCTTTAACGCGCTGGTTATCGTCTTTCTGATCCCGCTGGCGCTAAAAGGCGTGAGCTACAAACCTTTGTCCGCATCCGCGATGTTGCGCCGCAATTTGTGGATCTATGGTCTGGGCGGTTTGGTTGTGCCGTTTATCGGTATCAAAGCGATTGATTTACTGCTGACCCTGCTGGGTCTGGTGTGAGGTTTCAGATGAGTGGATTACGTCCTGCATTATCAACATTGATTTTCCTGATGCTTATCACCGGCGGGGCTTACCCGTTGCTGACGACCGCGCTGGGGCAGTGGTGGTTTCCCCACCAGGCTAACGGTTCGCTTCTTAGCGAAGGTCAGGTTGTTCGCGGCTCAGAGCTCATCGGGCAACATTTTACCGCTGCCGGTTATTTTCAGGGGCGTCCGTCTGCCACAGCTGAAATGCCCTATAATCCAATGGCTTCAGGCGGCAGTAATCTGGCAGCCAGCAACCCGGAACTGGATAAACAGCTGCAAAGCCGGATTGCCGCGCTGCGTGCCGCCAACCCGCAGGCCAATCCTGCCGTCCCGGTAGAGCTGGTAACGGCTTCTTCCAGCGGGCTGGATAACAACCTGACGCCAGCCGCGGTGGCCTGGCAAATTCCCCGCGTGGCGCAGGCTCGCAACCTCAGCGTTGAAGAGGTTACGCGGTTGGTTGCACAATATACGCACAAGCCGTTGGTCAGTTTTATTGGTCAGCCGGTGGTGAACCTGGTGGAACTTAATTTAGCGCTGGATAAGCACTGAGAAAAAGGACATGCATAACGAACCCTTACGCCCCGACCCCGATCGCCTGCTGGAGCAGACCACGGCCCCGCACCGGGGAAAACTGAAAATTTTCTTCGGTGCCTGTGCTGGCGTCGGCAAAACCTGGGCCATGCTGGCAGAGGCCCAGCGACTGCGGGCGCAAGGGTTAGATGTGCTGATTGGCGTGGTGGAAACCCATGGACGCAAAGAGACCGCCGCGCTGTTGGACGGCCTCAGCATCCTGCCGCTAAAGCGACAAGCGCGTCACGGCCGCCATATCAATGAGTTCGATCTCGACGCGGCGCTGGCTCGCCGTCCGGCGCTCATTTTGATGGATGAACTGGCGCACAGTAATGCGCCAGGCTCACGGCATCCTAAGCGCTGGCAGGACATTGAAGAGCTGCTAGAAGCCGGGATTGATGTCTTTACTACCGTTAACGTGCAGCACCTGGAAAGTCTCAATGACGTGGTCAGCGGCGTTACCGGCATTCAGGTTCGTGAAACCGTACCCGACCCTTTTTTCGATGCCGCCGACGATGTGGTGCTGGTCGATCTCCCCCCCGACGATTTGCGCCAGCGCCTGAACGAAGGCAAGGTTTATATCGCCGGTCAGGCAGAAAGAGCAATTGAGCATTTCTTTCGCAAAGGTAATCTGATCGCGCTACGTGAACTGGCCCTGCGCCGCACGGCTGATCGGGTAGACGATCAGATGCGTGCCTGGCGAGGACGTCCGGGAGAAGAGAAAGTCTGGCATACCCGCGACGCTATTTTACTGTGCATTGGGCACAATACCGGCAGCGAAAAACTGGTACGCGCCGCCGCACGTCTGGCAGCGCGTCTCGGCAGCGTCTGGCATGCGGTGTATGTCGAAACGCCAGCGCTGCACCGACTGCCCGAAAAACAACGCCGCGCAATTTTAAGCGCTCTGCGGCTGGCTCAGGAGTTAGGCGCAGAAACAGCTACCCTTTCCGACCCCGCCGAAGACAAAGCGGTCATCCACTATGCCCGTGAGCATAATCTGGGAAAAATTGTGCTCGGGCGTCCGACTTCGCGTCGCTGGTGGCGTAGCGATTCCTTTGCCGACAAACTCGCTCATCGCGCACCGGATCTCGACCTGATGATTGTTGCGCTCGATGAGCCCCCTTCACGCCCTGTGCTGCAAACGGCTGATAGCCGCACCTTTAAGGATAAATGGCGGGTACAAATTCAGGGTTGTGTGGTTGCCGTTGCGCTGTGCGCCATCATTACGCTAATCGCCATGCAGTGGCTAATGGCCTTTGACGCCGCCAACCTGGTGATGATCTATTTATTGGGTGTGGTGGTTATCGCACTCTTTTACGGACGCTGGCCATCAGTGCTGGCAACCTTTATTAACGTCGCCAGCTTCGATCTCTTCTTTATTGCCCCACGCGGGACGCTGGCCGTTTCAGACGTTCAGTACCTGCTCACCTTTGCCGTAATGCTAACGGTAGGGCTGGTTATTGGTAATCTGACCGCCGGGGTGCGTTATCAGGCGCGGGTTGCGCGTTATCGTGAACAGCGTACGCGTCATTTGTATGAGATGTCGAAAGCGCTGGCCGTCGGTCGGAGTCAGACGGATATCGCCGCCACCAGTGAACAGTTTATCGCTTCAACGTTTCAGGCCCGCAGCCAGGTTTTACTGCCCGGTGAGAACGGTAAGCTGGCCCCGCTCACCCATCAACAGGGCATGACACCGTGGGATGACGCCATTGCCCAATGGAGCTTTGACAAAGGGCAACCGGCCGGTGCAGGCACCGACACGTTACCGGGCGTGCCGTATCAGATTTTACCGTTAAAAAGCGCCGATAAAACGCATGGGCTGCTGGTGGTCGAACCGGGAAATTTACGCCAGCTTATGATCCCCGAACAGCAACGCCTGCTGGAAACCTTCACTCTACTGGTAGCCAGTGCGCTGGAGCGCCTGACGCTGACCGCCAGCGAAGAGCAGGCGCGGTTTGCCAGCGAGCGCGAAAGCATTCGCAACGCCCTGCTCGCTGCTCTGTCCCACGATTTACGCACGCCGTTGACGGTGTTGTTCGGTCAGGCGGAAATCTTAACGCTGGATCTGGCCAGCGAGGGATCGCCGCACGCGCGCCAGGCCAGTGAGATTCGCCAGCACGTTCTGAATACTACCCGACTGGTTAATAACCTGCTGGATATGGCGCGAATTCAGTCTGGCGGCTTTAATCTTAAGAAGGAGTGGTTAACGCTGGAAGAGGTGGTCGGCAGCGCCCTGCAGATGCTGGAGCCCGGTCTCTCTGCTCCAATAAATCTGTCGTTACCTGAACCGTTAACATTGATTCACGTCGATGGTCCGCTCTTTGAACGGGTGCTGATTAACCTGCTGGAAAACGCCGTCAAATACGCGGGGCCACAGGCGCAAATCGGTATTAATGCCAGCGTCGATGGCGCACATCTGCAACTGGACGTCTGGGATAATGGGCCGGGTATTCCGTCGGGTATGGAACAGCGCGTTTTTGACAAATTTTCCCGGGGAAACAAAGAGTCATCGGTGCCCGGCGTTGGGCTGGGGCTGGCAATTTGTCAGGCTATTGTGGACGTGCACGGCGGTACTATTTCGGTCCACAATCGCGCGCAAGGAGGAGCCTGTTTTCGTGTTACACTGCCCCAGGAAATCCCCCCTGAACTTGAAGATTTTCATGAGGATATGTGACGAACGTACTGATTGTTGAAGATGAACATGCCATTCGCCGCTTTCTGCGCACTGCTCTGGAAGCCGATGGCCTGCGTGTATATGAAGCGGAAACGCTGCAACGTGGTCTGTTGGAAGCCGCCACGCGAAAACCCGATCTCATCATTCTCGATCTCGGCCTGCCGGACGGCGACGGCATTGATTTTATTCGCGACCTGCGACAATGGAGCGCGATTCCGGTGATTGTGCTTTCAGCCCGCAGTGAGGAAAGCGATAAAATTGCTGCGCTGGATGCCGGTGCCGATGACTATCTCAGTAAACCTTTTGGTATTGGCGAGCTACAGGCGAGATTGCGCGTAGCATTGCGTCGCCACGCCAGCGGCGCGTCTCCCGAACCGGTGGTACATTTTTCCAACGTCAAAGTGGATATTGCCGCGCGCCTCGTTCACCGTGGTGACGAGGAAATTCATTTGACGCCGATTGAGTTTCGTCTGTTAGCGGTTCTGCTAAATAATGCCGGGAAGGTACTGACGCAACGCCAGTTGTTAAATCAGGTTTGGGGACCAAACGCCGTCGAACATAGTCACTATCTACGTATTTATATGGGACACCTGCGCCAGAAGCTGGAACAGGACCCGGCCCGTCCGCGTCATTTTCTGACCGAAACCGGAATTGGCTATCGGTTTATGCCGTGAATTCTTATTCATTTTTTCTGATTAATTAATAAATATATTTTTCATTACTCACTCCACTGCATAATACTTATTATGCAGCCAGTAGAATATTGTAAAAAAATAATAAAATACAAATAAATAACATATAAACAACAAAACAGCATCTTGTCCCGCACTATGCATAAATGGCGACTAAATATTTTATAAACGATCTTTTTTTATTGATCTTCTTCACAGTTCATAGCCATTTCCTGGATAAAATACCCGCACCTTCCACTTATCCAGTAAAGGTAACTAAAATGGAAAATAATAGCCGTACAATGCCACATATAAGGCGAACAACGCATATTATGATGTTTGCCCACCGCAACAGTTTCGACTTTCATTTCTTTAATGCCCGTTAGTCTTCCGACTAAGGGCACTCAAGTATACAGGTCTTCCTGACTCTCTGTATCGCAGGCTAACGCCTGTATCCGCAGTGCTCTCCCTGCATAACCCTGTATTACCTGTGACCGGACCGGTTAGGGTTTATTGCATCTTCAAAAAAGCAATTTACTGATTTATTTATCAGCGGTATGACTTTGCTTTTTTTCCGGAGTTATCAATTTCTCATTTGAGAAATTGAGGACCTGCTATTACCTAAAAATAAAGAGATGAAAATGTCAGAATTAAAAATTGCCGTAAGCCGTTCCTGTCCTGATTGTTTTTCTACGCAGCGTTCTTGTGTAAATATCGATGAAAGTAATTTTATTGATGTTGCTGCTATCGTGTTATCCATCAATGATATTGAACGTGGAAAACTCGATGAAATTGACGCCACCGGCTATGGGATTCCTGTTTTTATCGCCACCGAAAATGAAGAACGTGTTCCATCTGAACATCTGCCGCGGATCTCAGGTGTATTCGAATGTAATGAAGCCCGTACCGCCTTTTATGGCCGGCAGTTAGAAACCGCCGCCAGCCATTATGAAACGCAGTTACGTCCGCCGTTCTTCCGTGCGCTTGTCGACTATGTCAATCAGGGTAACAGCGCCTTTGATTGTCCTGGTCATCAGGGGGGCGAGTTTTTCCGTCGCCATCCTGCGGGTAATCAGTTTGTCGAATATTTCGGCGAAACACTTTTCCGCTCCGATTTGTGTAATGCCGATGTCGCAATGGGTGATCTGCTGATTCACGAAGGCGCTCCCTGCATCGCACAGCAGCACGCAGCTAAAGTTTTCAACGCGGATAAGACCTACTTTGTACTGAACGGGACCTCCTCATCGAACAAAGTGGTGCTTAACGCATTGCTCACCCCAGGCGATCTGGTGTTATTCGACCGCAACAACCACAAGTCAAACCACCACGGCGCGTTATTGCAGGCCGGGGCAACGCCGGTATATCTGGAAACCGCGCGTAACCCGTACGGCTTTATCGGCGGGATCGACGCGCACTGCTTTGAAGAAGGCTATCTACGTGAACAGGTGAGTGAAGTTGCGCCACAACGTTCGAAAGATGAGCGTCCGTTCCGTCTGGCCGTGATTCAGTTAGGTACCTACGACGGCACAATCTATAACGCCCGTCAGGTGGTGGATAAGATCGGTCATCTGTGCGACTACATCCTGTTTGACTCCGCGTGGGTTGGCTATGAGCAGTTTATTCCGATGATGGCCGATTGCTCTCCGCTGTTGCTGGATCTTAACGAAAATGACCCCGGCATTCTGGTCACCCAGTCAGTGCACAAACAACAGGCAGGCTTCTCTCAGACTTCGCAGATCCACAAAAAAGACAGCCATATTAAAGGCCAGTCTCGCTACGTGCCTCATAAACGAATGAATAACGCGTTCATGATGCACGCCTCCACCAGCCCGTTCTATCCGCTCTTTGCCGCACTGGACATCAACGCCAAAATGCATGAAGGCGTCAGCGGGCGCAACATGTGGATGGACTGCGTCGTCAACGGAATTGATACTCGTAAGTTGATCCTGGAAAACTGCCACCATATCCGCCCGTTCGTGCCGGAGATAGTAGAAGGTAAACCGTGGCAGGATTATCCCACCGCTGAAATCGCCAGCGACCTGCGTTTCTTCCATTTTGTCCCCGGTGAACACTGGCATGCTTTTGAAGGGTATGCCGAACACCAGTACTTTGTGGATCCATGCAAATTGCTGCTCACCACTCCGGGTATTAATGCACGTAACGGCGAATACGATACCTTCGGCGTTCCGGCTACCATTCTGGCTAACTTCCTGCGCGAAAATGGTGTGGTGCCCGAAAAATGCGACCTCAACTCCATCCTGTTCCTGCTGACCCCCGCAGAAGATATGGCGAAGTTGCAGCAGCTTGTCGCCCTGCTGGTACGTTTCGAAAAACTGCTGGAAGCCGATGCCCCGCTAGCCGAGGTTCTGCCCTCGATCTACAAGCAGCATGAAGCCCGTTACGCCGGTTACACCCTGCGCCAGCTGTGCCAGGAGATGCACGATTTGTATGCGCGTCACAACGTGAAGCTGCTACAGAAAGAGATGTTCCGTAAGGCACATTTCCCGCGCGTCAGCATGAATCCCCAGGATGCCAACTATGCATATCTGCGTGGTGAAGTTGAACTGGTGCGTCTGCCGGACGCTGAAGGTCGCATCGCGGCAGAAGGCGCGCTGCCTTATCCTCCGGGCGTGCTGTGTGTGGTTCCGGGTGAAATCTGGGGCGGTTCAGTATTACGTTACTTCAGCGCACTGGAAGAAGGAATCAATTTGCTACCGGGTTTTGCGCCTGAACTCCAGGGTGTCTACATCGAAGAACACGACGGTCGTAAACAGGTGTGGTGCTACGTGATTAAGCAACAAAGCGCGCAACACGCTCTGTTGAAAGGGGAAATGTTATGAGCAAAGCCAAATCCAACAAAATGGGCGTCGTCCAGCTCACTATCCTGACCATGGTTAATATGATGGGATCCGGAATCATCATGTTGCCCACCAAGCTTGCGGAAGTCGGTACTATCTCGATCATCTCGTGGCTGGTGACTGCTGTCGGTTCAATGGCGCTGGCCTGGGCCTTCGCAAAATGCGGTATGTTCAGCCGTAAATCCGGTGGTATGGGTGGTTACGCTGAATACGCCTTTGGCAAATCCGGTAACTTTATGGCGAACTACACTTATGGCGTTTCGCTGTTAATCGCCAACGTGGCTATCGCCATCTCCGCCGTTGGCTACGGTACCGAGCTGTTTGGTGCCACACTGACACCGGTGCAGATTGGCCTGGCAACCATTGGTGTACTGTGGATCTGTACCGTGGCTAACTTTGGCGGGGCGCGCATTACCGGGCAGATCAGCAGCATCACCGTTTGGGGCGTCATTATTCCGGTTGTCGGTCTGTGTATCATCGGCTGGTTCTGGTTCAGTCCGACGCTGTACGCTAACTCCTGGAATCCACACCACGTCCCGTTCTTCACGGCTGTCGGCTCTTCCATTGCGATGACCTTGTGGGCTTTTCTGGGTCTGGAATCGGCCTGCGCCAACGCTGAAGTGGTAGACAACCCGGAACGCAACGTGCCCATCGCCGTATTGGGCGGTACGCTGGGCGCGGCGGTGATTTACATCATCTCCACCAACGTGATAGCCGGGATTGTGCCGAATATGGATCTGGCTAACTCTACAGCACCGTTCGGTTTAGCCTTCGCACAAATGTTCACCCCGGAAGTCGGTAAGGTGATCATGGCGCTGATGGTGATGTCCTGCTGCGGTTCACTGCTGGGCTGGCAGTTCACTATCGCTCAGGTATTCAAATCGTCGGCTGATGGGGGTTACTTCCCTAAAATCTTCTCTCGCGTGACCAAAGTAGACGCGCCGGTACAGGGGATGCTGGCTATCGTGATCATCCAGAGTGGTTTATCGCTGATGACTATCAGCCCGTCACTGAACAGTCAGTTCAACGTGCTGGTCAACCTGGCGGTGGTAACGAACATCATTCCGTATATTCTGTCGATGGCCGCGCTGGTAATTATTCAAAAAATGGCGAATGTTCCGTCGTCGAAAGCAAAACCGGCAAACTTCGTGGCGTTTGTTGGCGCATTGTACAGCTTCTATGCGCTCTACTCCTCTGGCGAAGAAGCAATGCTTTATGGTTCTATCGTGACCTTCCTCGGCTGGACGCTGTATGGCCTGGTATCACCGCGTTTTGAACTGAAAAATAAGCATAGTTAAATCCTGGCATAAAAAAGCCCGGTAGCGCTAACGCTTACCGGGCCTACAAAACGCGTCAGTACAAACAATACTTACGCGTTTTTCAGCACTTCGCTGACAATCTCAACGGCTTCTTTTTCGATCTGCTTGCGATGTTCTTCACCAAGGAAGCTCTCGCAGTAGATTTTATAGGCGTCTTCAGTACCTGACGGACGCGCAGCAAACCAGCCGTTATCAGTCATCACCTTCAGACCGCCGATAGAAGCACCGTTACCCGGTGCCGCCGTCAGACGTGCCGTGATCGGGTCGCCCGCCAGCGTGCTGGCACTCACCATTTCCGGAGACAGCTTAGACAGCGCCGCTTTCTGCGCGGAGGTCGCGCTTGCCTGCAGTCGGTTGTAGCTTGGCGCGCCGAAGCGGGCAGCCAGTTCGTTGTAGTGCTCTTGCGGATTCTTACCGGTCACTGCGGTAATTTCTGCCGCCAGCAGGCACATGATGATGCCGTCTTTGTCGGTCGACCACGGTGTACCGTCAAAACGCAGGAAAGAAGCGCCCGCGCTCTCTTCACCACCAAAGCCAAAGCTGCCGTCAAACAGACCGTCAACGAACCACTTAAAGCCAACCGGAACTTCGACCAGTTTACGCCCTAAATCATTCACTACGCGGTCAATCATCGCCGAAGAGACCAGCGTCTTACCAACGGCAACGTCTTTGCCCCACTGCGGACGATGCTGGAACAGGTAGTTGATCGCCACCGCCAGGTAGTGGTTCGGGTTCATCAGACCCGCCGGGGTGACGATACCGTGACGGTCATAGTCCGGATCGTTGGCAAAGGCCAGATCGAACTTGTCACGCAGCGCCAACAGTCCCGCCATCGCGCACTCGGAGGAGCAGTCCATACGGATTGCGCCATCTTTGTCGAGATGCATAAAGCGGAAAGTCTGATCAACGTGATCGTTAACGATAGTCAGGTTCAGGTTGTAGTGCTTGGCAATACGCTTCCAGTATTCGATACCGGAACCGCCAAGCGGATCGACGCCCAGCGTCAGGCCCGCTTTCTGGATCGCCGCCATGTCGACGATGTCGGCCAGTCCTTCAACAAACGGCTGAACCAGGTCCTGCTCTTTTACATGACCAGATGCCAGCGCAGCATCCAGCGACATACGCTTCACGCCTTGCAGACCGTCAGCCAGCAGAGCGTTAGCCCTGTCTTCCACCACTTTGGTGACGTTAGTATCTGCCGGACCACCGTTTGGCGGGTTGTATTTAATGCCACCATCTTCCGGCGGGTTGTGGGATGGCGTGATCACAATGCCGTCAGCCAGCGGGCCGCCTTTTTTGTTGTGGACCAGGATAGCATTCGACACGGCAGGGGTTGGCGTAAAGCCGTTATTTTCCTGCACGATGACGTCCACGCCGTTCGCTGCCAGCACTTCCAGTACAGAGATAAAAGCCGGTTCAGACAGCGCGTGGGTATCCTTGCCCACGTAGCACGGGCCAGTGATCCCGTTTTTCGCACGTTCTTCAGCAATCGCCTGAGCGATAGCCAGAATATGCGGCTCGTTAAAACTATGACGACCTGCACTGCCGCGATGTCCGGACGTACCGAACTTGACGGCGTGCTCAGCGTTCCCTGCCGTTGGTTTCAGTACATAGTACTGTGCCGTCAGTTGGGCGACGTTAATCAAATCACTCTGTTGCGCAGGTTGACCTGCACGGTTGTGGATTGCCATTGCCTGGTCCTTCTAATGCAAGGATTAAATTGTTCCGCAAACCTTTTCAATCAATTCCGCAGGGAATTGCATTGACTGCATGATGTGCTCAACCATGCTGCATTTACGGCCGGTATTGGTATTGGTGATCACCCAGTACGGCGTGCCTGGCACGTGTTTCGGTTTGGTTTGATTACCATTTTTCAGCAGCGTCTGTTCATCTGCTGCAAAATAAACGCGCGTACGACCATGCAACGATTCCGTTGCTTCGGCGAACGCGTTTTGATCCAGTGAATAGAGTGTAGACAGCACCAGCATAAAGCGATTTACTGCTTTCTTCTGCTCCGCATATTCGTCGGACAGCAGCAGTTCACGCATCGCGCGCACTTTATCTTTTACGGGGTTAACCGGCTTCGCTTCCACGACAGCTTGCACAGCGCGGACTTCTTTTACTACCGGAGTGACAGGCTGTGATGCGGCGGAAAACTTCAACATACGCCGTAAAATGTCGGATGCGCTCTCGCCGATATGCTTGGTGTGGCTGGCAATATAGCTATAGAGTTCATCATCAACTTCAATCGTTTTCATCTTAATCCAGTGCAGTGTTTAGCTGAATACAAGTTGTTGGGGTCAACACGCGTAGTGTAAAGGCAAATCCCAACAGCGGATAGCGTCAAGCCTGGTGGCTGGCAAAACTCAGAGTAACCGTAGTTGTTGCAGCCATGTGGCAGAATGGTCAACATGATACCCTAACCCGTGAGTGTGAAAAAAAGAACTTTGCCATGAAATTGAATATCCGAGCGCAATCTGCGCAAAACCTGCACAATAATTCTCCCATCGTCCTGGTGCACGGCCTGTTTGGCAGTCTGGATAACCTGGGGATCCTGGCGCGCGATCTGGTGGCCGATCACGATATCATCCAGGTTGATATGCGAAATCATGGCCTCTCCCCGCGTTCACCTGTGATGAATTATCCGGCCATGGCGCAAGATCTGCTGGATACGCTGGACGATCAACAGATCGAAAAAGCGATCTTTATTGGTCACTCGATGGGGGGCAAAGCCGTCATGGCGTTAACCGCGTTGGCCCCGGAACGTGTCGAACGGTTGGTAGCCATCGACATTGCTCCCGTTGACTATCATGTTCGCCGTCACGATGAGATTTTTGCTGCCATTAACGCAGTAACTGACGCGCAGTCCTCTTCGCGTCAGCAGGCGGCGAGCGTCATGCGCCAGCATCTGCAAGAGGAAGGCGTGATCCAGTTTCTGCTCAAATCCTTCGTGGACGGCGAATGGCGCTTTAATGTTCCCGTGCTGTGGGAGCAATATCCTCATATTGTCGGCTGGGAGACCATCCCGGCGTGGGAACACCCGGCGCTGTTTATCCCCGGAGGCAACTCACCTTATGTAACCGAAGCGTATCGCGAACAGCTGCTGACGCAATTCCCGCAGGCTCGGGCGCACGTTATTGCAGGCGCGGGCCATTGGGTGCATGCGGAAAAACCGGAGGCGGTACTGCGCGCCATCCGTCGTTATCTGAGCGAACAGGCTAACTGATTAAAAACTCAGCGTCTGCGCGTGATTACGCGCGTGGGCGTTGGCGTGTCTCCCCTGCTGATGTATTATGGCGGGCTATCCATCCGGGCAGACGCCTGGCTGATTGTTTCCCCGAAGTCACCAAGATCATGGCCAAAGAACAAACGGACCGTACGACATTAGATCTGTTCGCGCAGGAGCGTCGCCCGGGACGACCCAAAACTAATCCGCTCTCGCGTGATGAACAGTTACGTATTAACAAACGTAATCAGCTTAAACGCGATAAAGTTCGCGGGCTTAAGCGTGTCGAACTGAAACTGAACGCTGATGCTGTTGACGCTCTGAACGAGCTGGCCGAGGCGCGCAACATGAGTCGCAGTGAACTCATCGAAGAGATGCTGATGAACCAACTCAGCGCATTGCGCGGTCAGGCTTAGTCTGAATTTCTGCTCTAAATCATAAATCGTGTAGCACAGAGTGCAGTCCTGTGTGTTTGCTGTTTCCGCATGCCTGACTGTTCTGCTATGATTGCCCTTATCCGTGGGCAATGCGCCACCACCATTTCAATAAGTTTCAAGAGGTTATTTTACTCATGGCAATCACTGGCATCTTTTTCGGCAGCGACACCGGTAACACCGAAAACATCGCAAAAATGATTCAAAAACAGCTTGGTAAAGACGTTGCCGATGTACATGACATTGCAAAAAGCAGCAAAGAAGACCTCGAAGGGTATGACATTTTGCTGCTCGGCATTCCAACCTGGTACTACGGTGAAGCGCAGTGTGACTGGGACGATTTCTTCCCTACCCTCGAAGACATTGATTTTAACGGCAAACTGGTTGCATTGTTCGGCTGCGGCGACCAGGAAGATTACGCAGAATATTTCTGCGATGCGTTGGGTACAATTCGCGACATCATCGAACCACGCGGCGCAACCATCGTCGGTCACTGGCCAACGGCGGGTTATCACTTTGAAGCGTCCAAAGGCCTGGCTGACGACGACCACTTTGTGGGTCTGGCCATTGATGAAGATCGCCAGCCTGAATTGACCGCCGAACGCGTAGAAAAATGGGTTAAGCAGATCTCTGAGGAGCTGCACCTCGACGAAATCATCAATGCCTGATTTTGTGTGGCGCAGATTTCCATCTGCGCCACATCAATAGATAAAACCAATCAAAATAATTGCTACAAATTTGTAACTTTTTCGTCTGACCCTGTACAATGGCCGGATGCCAATCGGGTATTGCACAGTGTGTTTGTCGGCGATACCACGTTTTGATTAACAATATATGCCAGAGACTTGCAGTTTTCATTTAGCCATGGCAGTTCTATAATGAATCGCATTATCTCAAGTGCAATTTCTGTCACTTCTGTTAATGAAGTGAATCGTTTAGCTACAGGACAGATTCCGCATGACTGACAACAATACCGCATTAAAGAAGGCTGGCCTGAAAGTAACGCTTCCTCGTTTAAAAATTCTGGAAGTTCTTCAGGAACCGGATAACCATCACGTCAGTGCGGAAGACTTATACAAACGTCTGATCGATATGGGTGAAGAAATTGGTCTGGCGACCGTGTATCGCGTGCTGAACCAGTTTGATGATGCCGGTATCGTGACCCGCCATAATTTTGAAGGTGGTAAATCCGTCTTCGAACTGACTCAACAGCATCATCACGATCACCTCATCTGCCTCGACTGCGGCAAAGTGGTCGAGTTCAGCGATGATTCCATCGAGGCGCGCCAGCGTGAGATTGCGGCTAAACATGGTATTCGTTTAACCAACCATAGCCTCTATCTTTACGGTCACTGCGCCGAAGGCGATTGCCGCGAAGATGAGCATGCTCACGACGGTAAATAATGTAATGCTTTCTGAAAAGCCAACCATTCGGTTGGCTTTTTTTATGGGCGACTATCACCCCTTTTCCCCTTCCCTCCACTCCTGTGTTGCTTTAATGTAAAATCAATTGTCCCTTCCCGGAGAGTCGAAATGGAACTTCGCCAGCTACGCTATTTTGTTCGCATTGTAGAAACCGGCAGCATGGGTAGCGCGGCGCTCGATCTCAATATTGGGGTTTCGGCACTCAGCCAGCAAATGTCCCGCCTGGAAAACGAACTCGCTATTCGACTGCTGCAGCGCACCTCGCGTGGCGTGACGCCCACCAGCGCCGGACTGGCTTTTTACTCCCAGGCGCAGTTGGCGCTCCGCCACGCAGACGATGCAATCCTCGCCGCGCGAGAGTCCCGGCTTTCCGGGCACGTCAGCGTCGGTATGGCCCCCAGTACCGCTTCCGTTCTCGGCATGCCTTTTATTAACGCCATGCGGGAAAGCTATAGTGATGTCCGCCTGCATGTGGTGGAAAGCCTCTCTGGCAACCTGGAACGGATGATTAATACCCGCCAGATTGATCTGGCCGTGGTATTTCAAAAAGAAAAGCTCCTGCGCTGGAGCGCCAGACCGATTCTCGAAGAGCGCCTGTTTTTGATTGGGACTCATGCCTTACTGGCCGATATTGCCGATGACAATATTGCGCCAGCCCAGTTGGCAAGTATCCCATTGATAATGCCCAGCCCAGGCCACGGTCTGCGCGGCAGGCTGGAAGCAATTTGTCAGGAACACGCGCTGCGCATTGAGATCGCCACAGAAATTGATGGTCTGGCGCTGCTAATGCGCGCCGTTCGCAGTGGAATCGGCGCTACTCTCCAGCCCGGCGCGGCGATTTCCCATCTCGATAAAGAGACGCTAAGAGTGATCGGCGTCCATAATCCAATACTGAGTCGCCCCAACTTTCTGGTCAGCCTTTCTGATGATGAGCTCCCCCCCGCGGGCCTCGCCGCCCGCGTGGTGCTAACGAAAGTGATGCATCAACTGGTGGAAGCAGGAAGCTGGCCAGGCGCCATCCTTTACAATAACTAAAGCCCTCTTTAGCACTTCGTCATAGCGCCCGTACAAGCTGCGCGTATACATTTCAATTACAAATTTAACAATTAGTTCAATGGTAATGGAGTATACGATGGTTGATGTTCTGGTGATTGGCGGTGGCAATGCCGCGTTATGTGCTGCCCTAACCGCCCGGGAGCAAGGAGCTTCGGTACTCCTGCTCGAAGCGGCTCCACGGGAATGGCGCGGGGGAAATTCTCAACACACGCGTAATCTGCGCTGTATGCATGACG
This sequence comes from Citrobacter sp. Cb023, assembly GCF_030336805.1. Taxonomy (NCBI): domain Bacteria; kingdom Pseudomonadati; phylum Pseudomonadota; class Gammaproteobacteria; order Enterobacterales; family Enterobacteriaceae; genus Citrobacter; species Citrobacter sp. Cb023. The sequence continues at coordinate 744,834 of NZ_JAOWCV010000038.1, forward strand.
CGCCGCAGGATGTGCTGGTGGAAAGCTATCCTGAAGAGGAGTTCTGGCAGGATCTGCGGCGCGTCACCGAGGGAAATACTAACGAAGCCCTGGCGCGTCTGGTGATCCGCACCTCTTCACAATGCCGCGACTGGATGCGACAACACGGCGTTAATTTTCAACCTCCTCTCTCCGGTGCTTTACACGTAGCGCGAACCAACGCCTTTTTTATGGGGGGCGGGAAAGCCCTCGTGAATGCCTATTATCGCAGCGCAGAAAAGTTAGGCGTGCAAATCCGCTACAACACACCGGTGCAGGCGCTTGAACTGCATAACGGTGAGTTTGTGGCAGCGCTGGCAGGCGAAGAGCGCATAACCGCTAAGTCCTGCGTGCTTGCCGCTGGCGGATTTGAGTCAAATCGAGAATGGCTGCGCGAAGCCTGGGGAGAGAACGCCCGCGGCGAGTGGCCTGCGGATAACTTCCTGATTCGCGGCACGCGCTTTAATCAGGGCGTACTGCTTAAATTTATGATGGATGCCGGGGCGGACATCATCGGCGACCCCTCCCAGTCACACTGCGTCGCCATTGATGCCAGAGCGCCATTATATGACGGCGGGATTTGCACCCGCGTGGACTGCGTTTCACTCGGCATTGTAGTCAACCGTGACGCAGAACGTTTTTATGATGAAGGCGAAGATTTCTGGCCCAAACGCTACGCCATTTGGGGACGCCTGGTCGCCCAACAGCCAGGACAGATTGGCTATTCCATTATCGACAGTAAAGCCATCGGCCACTTTATGCCACCGGTATTCCCCGGCGCACAGGCGAATACGCTGGCGGAGTTGGCGCATCAGTTGGGGTTGGATGCCGAACGCTTTACCCACACCGTGACGGCGTACAACAACGCCTGCCAGCCAGGTCAGTTCGACCATACCGTCCTGGACAACTGCACGACGAAGAAGTTAACCCCCGCGAAAACACACTGGGCGCGACCGCTGGACCAGCCACCTTACTACGGCTATGCCCTGCGGCCAGGGATCACCTTCACCTATCTTGGGTTAAAAGTGAACGAACGCGCTGCCGTGCACTTTGCCGGGCAGCCAAGCCGCAACCTGTTCGTCGCCGGAGAGATGATGGCGGGCAACGTGTTGGGCAAGGGTTACACCGCTGGCGTGGGCATGTCGATCGGGACAACCTTTGGCCGCATTGCCGGAAAAGAAGCCGCGCTGGCAGCACGTAAGGAGGCACGTCATGAAGCAGCTTGAGAAACTGATCATCGAAGCACAAATTATCACCGAGCCGGAAGCAGAAGTTGAACGTGTGATGCAGGTCTGTAACGCCTGCCGCTATTGTGAAGGTTTTTGCGCCGTGTTCCCGGCAATGACTCAGCGCCTGGAATTCGGTAAAGCGGATATCAATTATCTGGCTAACTTGTGCCATAACTGCGGCGCCTGCCTGCACGCGTGTCAGTATGCCCCACCCCATGAATTTGCCATCAACGTACCGAAGGCGATGGCGGAAGTGCGGCTCGAAACCTATCAGCACTACGCGCAACCCGCCGCCTTTGGCGCGCTTTATCGTCGCGCAGGCATCACTGTGACGCTGGCGCTGGTTTTCGGTCTGATCCTGTTTTTACTCCTCGCCATGAGTTTAAAGGGCTCGTTATTCCATCCTCCGTTAGCCGGGGATTTTTATCAGATTTTCCCGCATAACCTGCTCGCATGGATGTTTGGTTCGGTATTTATTCTGGCGATAGGTCTGCTGATGGCGGGCGTTCTGCGCTTCTGGCGCGAAATCTCTCCGGGTGTGCCGCGTTCCGCTGAAATTGCTGAAGCCTCACACAATGCGCTGACGCTGAAGTATCTCGATGGTGGGCATGGCAAAGGTTGTAACGAAGCAGATGATGCCTTCACCCTGATGCGCCGCCGTTTCCATCACTTCACCTTCTACGGTTTTATGCTCTGCTTTGCCGCCACCGTGGTGGCAACGGGCTATCACTACTTTGCAGGTATAGAAGCGCCCTATCCGTTCTTCAGCGTTCCGGTAATGCTGGGCACGTTGGGCGGCATTGGCCTGGTTGTCGGCCCGGCTGGCTTGCTATGGCTCAATTTTAAGCGCTCACCGCTGCATGGCGACGCACGGCAAAAACCGATGGATCGCGGTTTTATTTTGCTGCTGCTCCTGACCAGTCTGACCGGTTTAGCGCTGCTGGCGGGAAGAGACACCTCCTGGATGGCTATTTTGCTCGCCATTCACCTCGGCGTGGTCATGGCGCTCTTTCTGACCATTCCTTATGGAAAATTTGCCCACGGATTTTACCGCTGCGCAGCCTTACTCAAGTGGGCGATTGAGAAACGGCGCGGCAAACAGGCGGGGGTCGCAGGCGACTAACCCGCAAACTCTTACCTCTATAAATATTATGATAAGACAGTGGAGCAAACCCAATGACACAACAACCATCGCGCGCCGGAACTTTCGGCGCAATACTGCGGGTAACCAGCGGTAATTTCCTCGAACAGTTTGACTTTTTTCTGTTCGGTTTTTACGCCACCTATATCGCAAAGACCTTCTTTCCTGCAGAGAGTGAATTTGCCGGGCTAATGTTAACTTTCGCCGTGTTTGGTTCAGGTTTCTTAATGCGGCCTGTTGGCGCAATTGTGCTGGGTGCTTACATCGACAGAATTGGTCGCCGTAAAGGACTGATGGTGACGCTGGCGATTATGGGCTGCGGTACCCTGCTGATTGCCCTGGTACCTGGTTATCACAGTATTGGTCTGCTGGCCCCTGTCCTGGTATTACTCGGCCGATTATTACAGGGCTTTTCTGCAGGGGTGGAACTGGGCGGCGTCTCGGTTTATCTTTCTGAAATCGCCACCCCTGGCAATAAAGGCTTCTACACTAGCTGGCAGTCAGCCAGTCAACAGGTCGCCATTGTGGTGGCAGCTCTGATTGGTTACGGCCTGAACGCCACCCTGGGACACGATGAGATCTCTGAATGGGGCTGGCGTATTCCATTCTTTATTGGTTGCATGATTATTCCTTTGATCTTCGTGCTCCGCCGCTCGCTTCAGGAAACAGACGCCTTTTTACAACGTACGCACCGTCCCGACACCAGGGAAATTTTTACTACCATCATCAAAAACTGGCGTCTCATCGCTGCGGGTACGCTGCTGGTGGCGATGACCACAACGACGTTCTACTTTATTACCGTTTACACACCGACCTATGGTAGAGCTGTACTTCACCTGAGCGCTCGCGACAGCCTGATCGTCACCATGCTGGTCGGTATTTCTAATTTTATCTGGCTGCCGATTGGCGGGGCGATTTCTGACCGAATTGGTCGTCGTCCGGTGTTGATGGGGATTACCATCCTTGCACTAATCACCACCTGGCCGGTTATGCACTGGCTCACCGCCGCGCCAGATTTCACGCGCATGACGCTGGTTCTGCTTTGGTTCTCGTTCTTTTTTGGTATGTACAACGGGGCAATGGTCGCCGCACTCACCGAAGTGATGCCTGTCTATGTGCGTACGGTGGGTTTTTCACTGGCATTCAGTCTTGCCACGGCGATTTTTGGCGGCCTTACGCCAGTCATCTCCACAGCGCTGGTCCAGCTAACCGGGGATAAAAGCTCACCGGGGTGGTGGCTGATGTGTGCGGCACTTTGCGGGCTCGCCGCCACGGCAATGCTGTTTGTCCGGCTGAGTCGGAGTTATCAACCGGTGGAATATAAACCCTGAAATGCAAACGGGCGGAAAACTCTCCGCCCGTTGTCTGTTTCATTTTTCGATTTACTGCGCAGTATTCTTGCTACGAATTTCCTGCCAGACCTTGTCGCAATCAGCATTAACGGACTGACCATTACCCGTGCGCGTGGCCTGGATGCATTGCTGATAATCCAGTACGCGTACGCTTTCTTCATTGGCAAACTGCTGATGCTGCTTTTCTTTCTTCAGCACATTCAACACGCTTTGGCAGGCTTCGATTTTCTCCGGCGATCCTTGCGCGGTAGTAATGCACGCGCTGTAGGCTTCTTTCAGACGACTGTCTTCTTTTGGTGCCGGGGATTGCGCGCAAGCCACCAGCCCGAATGCCATAACAGCGATGAGTATCAGTTTTTTCATAGCACTTTCCTCAACGATGCGGCAGGCGCCCGGCCTGCCGCTGTTGGCATTAGAAGATGGTGAACGGAGCAATAACGATGAATTTCACGTCGCGCTCATCCTGGAAGATGTTGCCGTAACCACCGCCCCAGCTCGGAATGTCTGAATGGTTGTCGTACTGGGTGAAGTGCAGTTTAAACATGGTGCCCTTCGCACGCCCCTCTTGCAGGGTATAGACCGCATCCAGGCTGTAAGAAGATTCTTCGATAGTCCGGTTTTTGTCGTAGTACGCATCCGGATTGATCTGCCAGGTTGATGGCTTGGCATCCCATGCGTAAACGTAGGACGCGCCCACTGCCCAGCCCGGCAAATTCCAGTTCTTCAGGTCATACATTGCGCCGAAGAAGACAGCCTTTTCGCCGTTGGCGTTGAAGTCGGAACGGTTATCCCACCAGATATCCAGGCGACCGTTTGATGAGGCGTAGGTCGGGGTCATACGCTGCAGGAAGTACCCCTGCTGCCCGTCCGCTTTAACCCAGGTCCCTTCCAGACGCAGGTCAACCACTTCCGCCACTTTGTAGCCAAAGGTCAGCGCCTGCAGCCAGGCCGTACCATCATAAATATCGTTCACGGTGCGATCGTCAACTTTGTCGCGCGCGCCGTAGAACTGATAGCTGGTGGTAAACGGGTTACCGCCTAAATCGAATTTATAGCTGGCTTTTGCGAAGTACTGATCGACGTAGCCTTCAGACTGACCAAATGCGGCTTCCAGCAACAGGTTATTTTTGAAGTCATATTTCGCGCCGATTGAGTGCAGATAATCTACGCTGGTCTTTTTATCAGCCTGATAGAATTTATCGACTTCAGTGTGCCATGGTGCTTTATATTCGTTGGCCCACATATAGGAGAAGCTCAGTGCACCAGCATCACCATAGTCGAAGTTGGCTCCGGCTTCAGCACCCTGATAGGTACCTGGCATAAAGCTCCAGTGCGGAGCCAACAGAGTCTGTCCGGTTGGTTGAATGTAACCAGCGCGCGCCCAGGTTGGGCCGAATTTAAATTTGGCTGCTGCTTTATAAAGGCTAATTCCGCTCTTATCGCCGGAGTAATCTTCATCATAGCCTTTATTTTTTGACGAGAATGCAATTTCGTTTGGATGGCCGCTTTCGCTACTTTCGTTCATTTCAATAGCGGTAAATGCTGCGATATCAATACCAAACATATCAGCCGCATAACCGGACTGGAAGTCGAGGTTAGCGTTCCAGGTGGAGTGAGAAAGGTTGGTTTTGTATTTGTCGTGATCGGTCACATCTTTACGGTCACGCTCACGCTGCCAGTAATAGATGCCGCCGGTTAAGGTTGAGTCATCAATAAATCCTTCGGCGTGTACCTGGGGAGCGACAACGAAACCCGAGATTGCTGTGATACCGGCGATAGCCAGCGCCAGCGTACTACGTTTGCCACTAAACGTACGCATATGTTAATCCTCTTTGACGTATAACCCTTCGTTTTTCAAGCTGCATCGGTGTTGGCTTTACTCGGCCTTTGGCCTCGCCCCATCGGGGACAGCGCACACGCTGCGTCTCCGCCTTGATGCAACTCGAAATCCATTGGGTATAAAATGCTGCCGACAAAAGCGGACAGCGAAAAAACAAAAATTAAAAAAGTAGCGCTGAGAAAACCTCAGTGACTACAATGAATAGACTATTTTTCGCGACGCGAATTATCAATCTCTTTCTGTAACGAGTATGTAATAGTATGAGCAACCGCACATATTTTCTTGTTTTCTGTTACATTTTGCTTTGGGAGTAAAAAAAGTCACAAAAACAAGAAAAAACACTTTATATACATATAGATATCTTCAATTTTATTATTATATATATAATTCAACCCTTAATAATTGTCTTTGCATTCGCAAAACAAATTAATTCTCGAACGTCATTAATTCGCTCTGCAAACAGAACGTTCGAGCTCCTGAATTCACTCTCCGTCGTTGATGTGACCGTCCTCGGATTTTCCACACAAATACACTCACTTTATAAGGTTTTTATTGACAGCTACCGGGTGTCCCATTATTCAAAGATGCAGGTTATACGTATAAGTTGATAAATAAATGACAAAACGCATCACACAGAAAGACGTCGCGGCCCTGGCTGGCGTTTCACAGGCGGTGGTATCCGTGGTACTCACCAAAGGAAATCACACCTATCCACAGGAGACAGTGAGCCGGGTTGAGCAAGCGGCTAATCAGCTGGGATATATACCGAACCGTTTTGCACAAGCGCTGAAAACCAATAAAACCATGTCGATCGCCTGCATCGTGCCGGATATCGCCAACCCTTTTTATGCCTCACTCGTCCGTGGCGTTCAGTCGGTGACGGATAGGTATCACTACGATGCGATCGTGGCCAGCACCGATGGATTACGGGAAAGAGAGCTGCATTTTTTGCGCTGGTCAGCGCAGGGGCGGGTCGACGCCGTGGTGGGGACATTTTTTAACGTCGGGATGAAAGATTTTGCCCCGTATCTTCAGGCAGGGATCCCGATTGCACGTATTGAAGCCAGGATGAAAAAAAGCGGCCCGCTGCCGCTGCATAATGTTTATATCGACAACGCCGCTGCCGCGCGCAGCGCCGTCGAATATCTGCTGGCACAGGGGCACCGAAATATCACGATGATCGCCAGCGCTGGCGGTCCTGAGCCTGCCAGAGTGGAAGGATATCGCCAGGCGATGACCCAGGCCGGCCGCCTTCCGCGCATCAAAATTCTGCCAGGTTTTAACGAACAAAGCGGCTATCAGATCGCGATGCAGCTGATTAATGACGGCACGCTCCCGGATGCGATTTTCGCCGCCAACGATTTAATGGCTATCGGCGTGATGCGTGCCGCAAGGGAGAAAGGCATCACTATCCCGGAGCAGCTTGCGGTGATGGGTTTCGATGATATTCCCGCCGCCGGGCTGGTGACCCCTTCCCTGACTACTATCGCCCAGTACCCGGAGCAGCTTGGGCAAAAAGCGGCCGCCCTCCTCCTGGCGCAAACTGATATCACCGCACAGCTCCAGGGCAGCACCACTGAAATGCCCTGGGGCCTGGTAAAAAGAGAATCCGCCTGAACGGCTGATAAAACACCATACAAGGATCAAACAGATGGAATTGCCTTCAGATTATGAGTCGCGCGTTTATGCAGGGGTGTTAGGGAAATTAATCGGCGTCTACCTTGGCCGCCCTTTTGAAGGGTGGACCTACGAAAAAATTATGCAGGAGCTGGGGCCAATCCAGTATTACGTCCACGAAAAATTTAAGCGTCCGCTGGTTGTCACCGACGATGATGTCGCCGGAACCTTTACCTTTATCCGCGCACTGGAAGATTATGCCCTGCCGCCGGATCTGAGCGCGGAACAGATGGGGCACTGCTGGCTTAATTACATCATTGATAAGCGCACCATCCTCTGGTGGGGCGGCAACGGTAATTCGACGGAACACACCGCCTGGCTGAATCTCAAAAAAGGCATTCCGGCTCCGCTAAGCGGAGCCATTGCGACCAACGGGAAAACGATTGCCGAACAGATTGGCGCACAAATCTTTATTGATAGCTGGGCGCTTGTCGCACCGGGACAACCCCGTCTGGCGGCAGAACTTGCCAAAAATGCCGCCAGCGTGAGCCATGACGGTGAAGCGGTGTATGCCGCTATGCTCTGGGCGGCGATGGAATCACAGGCCTTTATTTGCCAGGAGATCGAACAGCTTATTGACGTCGGACTATCCGTGATCCCGGCAGAGTCGCAAATAGCCCAGCTGGTTGGCGATATCCGTCGCTGGCGACGGGAAGATAACGACTGGCAGACGACCCGCCAGCGAATCGACGACAACTATGGCTATCACAAATATCCCAGCAATTGCCACATCATTCCTAATCATGCGCTGATGATTATGGCGATCCTTTACGCGCCGGACGACTTCCAGCAGGCCCAGTGCATTGTCAATACGTCAGGATGGGACACCGACTGCAATGCGGGGAATGTCGGCTGTCTGTCCGGCATTATGCTGGGACTCCAGGGTATTGACGCAGGCCCGGACTGGCGCGGGCCGCTGGCGGACAGAATGCTGATCTCCTCAGCCGACGGGGGGTTCTCCATAAACAACGCCGTGCGGATCACCGATTACCTGGTCGGTCTGGGACACCAGATTGCCGGTCTGCCGCGCCCTGCAGCCAAAAAATCCGGCGCGCAGTACCATTTCTCACTACCGGGCAGCGTGCAGGGTTTCCGCTGGCTTAATGAAGAAAATGCGGCCGCGGTTGAGGTTAAGAATGAGGCGCACCTGGGGCGGCAGATGTTGAGTCTGCACTATCGCCATCTTGCGCCCGGACTTCATGCCAGCGTGACCACGCAAACCTTTACCCCGCCTGAAATCGTGGAAATGCGCAGCTACGATTTAATGGCTACCCCACTTATCTACCCAGGTCAGCGTCTTCAGGCCACCCTGATTGCGCCACCGGATAACACATCCGCGTTAAACGTGCGGCTCTGCTACCGGGTTTATGATGACAACAATCAGTTGACACCCCAGTACGGCGACGCGCAGAGCATAGCCCCGGGTGAATCGCTAACGCTGGCGTTGGATCTCCCGGACTGCCAGGGCCAACCGATCGGCGAGATTGGCGTAACAATCAGCACCGATGCCCGCGTTGCCCGCGGTCGCCTGCTCATCGACAGTATGCGCTGGGACGGCGCACCTGAGCTGACCCTGCGTAAACCCACAGGGGAAACTAATTTTTGGTGGCGAGCCTGGGTAAACGGCGTGGATCTCTTTTCACGCCACTATCCCACCAGCTTTCGCATCTCCAAAGAGTACGACGAGGGATTGATTATTCACGGAACGCGGCAGTGGGATAACTACCGCGTTCAGAGTGACATTACGCTGCATTCAGGGGAGTACGGCGGTCTGGCTTTTCGGGTACAGGGGATGAGGCGCTATTACGCCGCACGCATCATGCGCGACGGAAAATTACAGATCGTCCGCGTGCGCGACACCAGCACCAAAGTTCTGGCAGAAGCGGCGTTGTCCGACGTGTACGAGCGCCCTGTGTCGTTCGATATCAGCGTCAACGGGCAGATTATCTCCGCGACCGTTGACGGTAAAACGCTGCACGTGGAGGACGCTGAACACGAAGCCTTGATGGATGGCGGGATCGGTTTACTGATTTGTGCGGGTGCGCTGTCGACGGACGCTATCCATATCAGCGCCAGTTGTTAATTAACGGAAATGGACGACAACAAGGGATTAAAAATGAACATACCAAAAACAATGCTGGCGCTGGTAACCGCCGTTTTGCTTTCAGGCTGTGAGGATAAACCTCAGCAGGTGACCATCGAATTTATGCACTCCGCCGTTGAGCAGGAGCGCCAGACCGTCATTGCCGGGATCATCAACCGCTTTCAGCAAGAGAATCCGGATATTATTGTGAAGCAGGTTCCCGTCGAAGAGGATGCCTATAATACCAAAATCATTACCCTTGCCCGCTCAGGCTCACTGCCGGAGGTCGTCGAGGTCAGCCATGACTATGCCAAAGTCATGGATAAAGAGCAGCTTATCGACCACAAAGCGGTGAAAACGCTGATCGACAGGCAAGGCGAAAGCGCCTTCTACGACGGCGTGCTGCGCATTGTTCGTACCGAAGACGGAACGGCCTATACCGGCGTGCCGATCAGCGCCTGGCTACAGGGAGTCTGGTATCGGAAATCGGTACTGGCTAAAGCAGGAATCGACGAACCCAAAAACTGGACGCAACTGCTGGAAGCGGCACGCAGGCTGACCGACAGCACCAGTAAAAAATATGGCATCGCGCTGCCGACGGCTGAAAGCGTCATGAGCGAACAAACCTTCTCCCAGTTCGCACTTTCAAACGGTGCCAATGTGTTCAACGCAAACGGCGACATCACGGTTAACTCAGCGGAAATGCAGGCCTCGCTGAACTATTATCGCGAACTGGCCCGCTATACCATGCCTGGCTCGAACAACGTAACAGAGATCAAAGACGCCTTTATGAACGGCACCGCGCCGATGGCGGTCTATTCGACCTACATCCTGCCAGCGATTTATCAGGATGGTTCACTGGCGGATTTAGGCTTTGTCGTGCCGAGCGAAAAATCACCTGCCGTATTTGGCGTTATCACATCATTAACGCTCACGACCGGTCAGACTGAGGCAGAGACGAAAGCCGCCGAAAAATTTGTCAGCTTTATGGGACAGGCGCAGAACGCGGCTGACTGGGTATTGATGTCTCCGGGGGCGATGCTGCCGGTGACGAAGGCCGCCGCGCAAAACGTCAGTTGGAAGGACAACCCTGCCGTCAAAGTCTTTGGAACTCTCCCTGAACAGCTGATTGCCCAGTACCCGAATATGCAGGTCTTTGGATCGGTCGGCGAGAAGAACTTTACGCGGATGGGGGATATTACCGGCTCCATGATCCTCAGTGAAATGGTCAATCAGGCGACGGTGGGTAAGCAGGAGACATCGGTGGTGCTGGCACGCAGCCAGCAGCGGGTTCAGGCGTTAATGCAGCATAAGTAAAACAGAAAAATCCGCCTCAAACGTCGCGTTGGCGGCGTTTGAGGCAGTGTGACAGGAATTACTCGCCGACTTTAGCCCACGTATCGCGCAGACCTACAGTGCGGTTAAATACCAGCTTGTCAGCCGTTGCATAGCGGCTGTCCAGGCAGAAATAGCCTTCACGCTCAAACTGGAACGCTTTACCTGCAATCGCAGCCTGCAGTGACGGCTCACCGTAGCCCTGCTTAATGACCAGCGATTCCGGGTTGATAACGGACAGGAAGTCTTCCGCCGCACCTGGGTTTGGCACGCTAAACAGACGATCGTACAAACGGATTTCAATCGGCAGCGCATGGGACGCGCTCACCCAGTGAATAACACCTTTTACTTTACGGCCATCAGCCGGATCTTTGCTCAGGGTGTCGGCATCGTAGGTGCAGAAAATGGTGGTGATATTCCCTTCTGCATCTTTCTCTACACGTTCAGCCTTGATCACGTAAGCATTACGCAGACGTACTTCTTTGCCCATCACCAGACGCTTGTACTGCTTGTTCGCTTCTTCGCGGAAGTCTGCGCGATCGATCCAAATTTCACCGCTAAACGGCACTTCACGGCTGCCCATTTCCGGTTTGTTCGGATGGTTAGGCATGGTAACCAACTCACTTTCGCCCTGCGGGTAGTTTTCGATAACCAGTTTCACCGGATCGATAACTGCCATCGCGCGCGGGGCGTTTTCGTTCAGATCTTCGCGAATGCAGGACTCCAGAGAAGCGATCTCAATGGTGTTATCCTGCTTGGTCACGCCAATGCGTTTGCAGAACTCACGAATAGCGGCAGCAGTATAACCACGACGACGCAGGCCAGAAATCGTCGGCATACGCGGATCGTCCCAGCCTTCAACGTGCTTGTCGGTCACCAGCAGGTTCAGCTTGCGTTTGGACATCACGGTGTATTCCAGATTCAGGCGCGAGAATTCGTACTGGCGCGGGTGAACCGGAATGGTGATGTTGTCCAGCACCCAGTCGTACAAACGACGGTTATCCTGGAACTCCAGCGTACACAGTGAATGCGTAATGCCTTCCAGCGCATCGCTGATGCAGTGGGTAAAATCGTACATCGGGTAGATGCACCACTTGTTGCCGGTCTGGTGGTGTTCGGCGAACTTAATACGGTACAGCACCGGATCACGCATCACGATAAACGGCGAAGCCATATCGATTTTCGCGCGCAGGCAGGCTTTACCTTCTTCAAAACCACCGGTACGCATTTTTTCGAACAGTGCCAGGTTCTCTTCGACGCTACGATCGCGGAACGGGCTGTTTTTACCTGGCTGCGTCAGAGTGCCGCGGTATTCGCGGATCTCCTCCGCTGACAGTTCATCAACGTACGCCAGGCCTTTATTAATAAGCTCTACCGCATAGGCGTGAAGCTGATCGAAGTAATCCGAAGAGTAGCGAATATCGCCAGTCCAGTGGAAACCTAACCATTCAACGTCGTTTTTAATCGACTCAACGTACTCGATATCTTCTTTAACCGGGTTCGTATCATCAAAACGCAGGTTGCACTGGCCCTGGTAATCTTGCGCAATGCCAAAGTTCAGACAAATGGATTTCGCGTGGCCAATGTGCAGATAGCCATTTGGCTCCGGCGGAAAACGTGTATGGATAGTGGTGTGCTTACCACTGGCCAGATCTTCATCGATGATCTGACGAATAAAGTTACTCGGGCGGGCTTCAGCCTCACTCATCGTGGATTCCTCAAAGCGTAAACAACGTATAACGGAACATGATCTTATAAGCGACGTCAGGAGACAACTATTAGTTGCACAAAAAAGGTGTTTCAACAGGATATATGAGGGTATTTGCTGCAAAAAAAAGCGGCGGAGGAATATCCCCCGCCGCTTAAGGCACTTAACTCACTTTACTCAGGAGCAGTTATTTACCTTTAATCTCATACAGTGGTGTTTGACCAGCAACCACATGACCTTCGGCTTTAATGACCAGAGCACCGAAATCATCGCTGTTGCTGCACACAACCGGGCTAATCATGGAACGTGCGTTAGCGTTCAGGAACTCCAGATCCATTTCCAGAATCGGTTGACCTGCAGTCACTTCCGCACCTTCTTCAACCAGACGCTTAAAGCCTTTACCTTCCAGCGCTACTGTATCGATGCCCATGTGGACCACGATTTCCGCGCCTTTAACGGTTTCCAGACAGAACGCATGGTTAGTGTTGAAGATTTTCACGATGGTGCCGGCAGCCGGAGCAACCACGATTTTATCCGTTGGCTTCACCGCCACACCGTCGCCTACAGCTTTGCTGGCGAAGGCTTCATCAGGCACCTGCTCCAGCGCAACCACGTCACCGGTAATCGGAGAAACTAAAGTTTCAACGGTTACAGCGTTCGCTACAGCTTGCGGTTTAGCAACCGGAGCCGCTGCTGCTGGCGCACTTTCACCAGACGCTGCAGCCACCGGGCCACGCGCGACAACTTTCTTCATTTCGTCGCCGATAGATTCGGCCTTCGCACCCACGATGACCTGGATAGTTTGCTTGTTCAGCTTAACCACTCCAGATGCGCCTAAACGTTTACACATCGCATCATTTACGCGACCGGAGTCGGCAACGGTCAGACGCAGACGAGTGATACAGGCATCAATCGCTTTCAGGTTATCGGTACCGCCAACTGCTGCAATGTAGTTGGTTGCCAGTTGAGCCAGACCTTCTTCAGTATTGCTGTTCGCTTCTTCAGTAACGATATCGTCTTCTTTATCTTCACGGCCCGGCGTTTTCAGGTTAAACATACGAATAACCGCGCTGAACAACACAAAGTAAATGACGAAGAACACCAGGCCCATCACGACCAGCATCCAGACGTTCTGACTCGCCGCCGGCAGGTTGTACATCAACACGTAGTCGATAGCCCCTGCGGAGAAGGAGAAGCCCGCGTGGATCCCCAGCAGTGTTGCAACGAACAGGCTGATACCCGTTAACAGTGCGTGCAGGAGGTACAGCAATGGCGCCAGGAACATGAACAGGAATTCCAGCGGCTCGGTAACACCGGTCAGGAACGCGGTGATCGCAACGGACAACAGCATACCGCCAACCATCGGACGACGTGCTTTCGGAGCGGCGAAGTACATTGCCAGCGCCGCACCCGGCAGACCAAACATCATGATCGGGAAGAAGCCAGACATGAACATACCCGCAGTGCCGTCACCCGCGTAGAAGCGGTTGATGTCACCGTGGAATACGGTACCTGCAGCGTTAGTGAATTCACCAATCTGGAACCAGGCGATGGTGTTCAGCACCTGATGCAGACCGGTTGGGATCAGCAGACGGTTGATGAAACCAAAGATACCGGAACCCAGCGCGCCAGCGCCTACGATCCACTCACCTCCCGCATGGATGGCGTTCTGCACCGGCGGCCACACGTAGCCGAAGATAGCAGCCAGCACCAGACAGAAGAAGCCAGTGGCGATCGGCACGAAGCGTTTGCCGCCAAAGAAGCTCAGGAAGTCAGGTAGTTTGATACCAGACCAACGGTTATACACTGCACCGCCGACCAGACCAGTGATGATACCTGCCAGCACGCCCATGTTGATGGCCGGGTTAATGGTAACCATTGCTTTGGTCAATATGAAATAACCGACCGCACCCGCCAGCGCTGCAGCACCCGCGCTGTCTTTTGACCAGCTGGAAGCCACACCGATAGCGAAAATTAACGCCAGGTTATCAAAGATAGCCCCACCCGCTTGCGCGATGAAGGGTACGTTAAGTAAATCTGGTTGGCCGAATCGCAGCAGCAGTGCCGCGACTGGCAGCACAGCGATGGGGAGCTGTAACGCCCTACCCAGCCGCTGGAAAAAACCTAAAATATTCATTTTATTCCCCCTACGAGACCCCGATTAGGCTTCTTTGAAGCCATATTTTTATTGTGCGACCATTCCTGACAGCAAGATTCTGGAACAACAATATTAACCATTCATCTACATTCAGAGTGTGTGAAAATTTAATTCGTATCGCAAATTAAATGCGTGTTTTTTGTGATTCCAGTCACCAAATATCGTTATTAACCCTCCCTTCCACTGGCTAACTACGAAAACTTATTTTATCATTCAAAAAATCGAAACGGATTGATCCTTACCGATGCAAAACCAGGTTACGCTTAATACTGCACAGAGACTCAATCCGCCAATTGCTTACATTTACTTTTGAGGTGAAGAATGAGACTGATCCCCCTGAATACCGCTGAACAAGTCGGCAAATGGGCTGCTCGCCATATCGTTAACCGTATTAACGCGTTCAAACCAACGGCTGATCGTCCGTTCGTTTTGGGCCTGCCGACTGGCGGTACTCCGCTGACAGCCTACAAAGCATTGGTTGAAATGCACAAAGCGGGCCAGGTAAGCTTCAAGCATGTTGTGACGTTCAATATGGACGAATATGTTGGCCTGCCGAAAGAGCATCCGGAAAGCTACCATAGCTTCATGCATCGCAACTTCTTTGATCACGTTGATATTCCAGCAGAAAACATCAACCTCCTCAATGGTAACGCACCGGATATTGATGCAGAATGCCGTCAGTATGAAGAGAAAATCCGTTCTTACGGTAAAATCCACCTGTTTATGGGCGGCGTAGGCAACGATGGTCACATCGCGTTCAACGAACCAGCCTCTTCTTTGGCTTCCCGTACCCGCATCAAAACGCTGACTCACGACACGCGTGTTGCGAACTCACGCTTCTTTGACGGCGACGTAAGCCAGGTACCTAAATATGCGCTGACCGTTGGCGTGGGCACCCTGCTGGATGCCGAAGAAGTGATGATCCTGGTACTGGGCCACCAGAAAGCGCAGGCGCTGCAAGCCGCCGTTGAAGGCAACGTTAACCATATGTGGACCATCAGCTGTCTGCAGCTGCATCCGAAAGCCGTTGTGGTCTGCGATGAGCCTTCCACCATGGAACTGAAAGTGAAGACGCTGAAATACTTTAACGAGTTAGAAGCGGAAAATATTAAAGGTCTGTAATTGATGTCTCCGCCCTGTCGATAAGTTGCAGGGCGGCATTTTTTGAAATCGGGGGTCGGAATGTATGCTTTAACCCAGGGCCGGATTTTTACCGGTCACGAAATTCTTGATGACCATGCGATTGTTGTCGCCAATGGCCTGATTGACAGCGTTTGCCCACTGGCTGAGTTACCGTCAGGAATTGAACAGCGCTCACTGAATGGGGCCATTGTTTCCCCCGGTTTTATCGATGTACAGCTAAACGGCTGCGGCGGCGTACAGTTTAACGATACGGCAGAAGCCGTGACCGTTGAAACGCTGGAAATCATGCAGAAAGCCAATGAAAAATCTGGCTGCACCAGCTACCTGCCAACGCTTATCACCACCAGCGATGACCTGATGAAACAAGGCGTTCGCGTCATGCGTGAATACCTGGCGAAACACCCGAATCAGGCACTAGGGCTTCATCTGGAAGGCCCGTGGCTGAATCTGGTGAAAAAAGGCACCCATAATCCGGGATTTGTCCGTCAACCGGACGCTGCGCTGGTTGATTTCCTGTGCAATAATGCCGATGTAATCACCAAAGTAACGCTGGCGCCAGAAATGGTCCCGGTAGAGGTCATTACCAAACTGGTGAATGCGGGTATTGTGGTTTCTGCGGGTCACTCAAATGCAACGGTAAAAGAAGCAAAAATCGGGTTCCGCGCAGGTATCACCTTTGCGACGCATCTGTTCAACGCGATGCCGTACATTACCGGCCGCGAACCTGGTCTGGCGGGCGCTATTCTTGATGAAGCCGATATCTATTGCGGTATCATCGCTGATGGCCTCCACGTTGATTACGTTAACATTCGTAATGCCAAACGCCTGAAAGGCGACAAGCTGTGCCTGGTCACCGACGCAACCGCACCAGCAGGTGCAAACATTGAACAGTTCATTTTCGCTGGCAAAACAATATACTACCGTAATGGATTGTGCGTTGATGAGAACGGTACACTGAGCGGCTCATCATTAACCATGATTGAAGGCGTACGCAATCTGGTCGAACATGCGAATATCGCTCTCGACGAAGTCTTACGTATGGCAACGCTCTACCCTGCTCGCGCCATTGGCGTCGACAAACAACTCGGCAGCATCGCGCCAGGCAAAGTAGCCAACCTGACTGCGTTCACGCACGACTTTAAAATTATCAAGACCATCGTTAATGGCAACGAGGTCGTTACTGAGTAAGAGAAAGAATGACACCAGGCGGACAAGCTCAAATAGGTAATGTTGATCTCGTAAAACAGCTTAACAGCGCGGCGGTTTATCGCCTGATTGACCAGCATGGGCCAATCTCGCGAATTCAAATTGCCGAGCAAAGCCAGCTTGCCCCCGCCAGCGTAACGAAAATTACGCGTCAATTGATCGAACGCGGGCTGATCAAAGAAGTCGACCAGCAGGCCTCCACCGGGGGCCGCCGCGCTATCTCTATCGTCACCGAAACCCGCAATTTCCACGCGATTGGCGTTCGCTTAGGCCGCCACGATACTACGCTCACGCTCTATGATATGAGCAGTAAAGTGGTCGCTGAAGAGCATTATCCCCTCCCGGAGCGCACCCAGGAAACGCTGGAGTATGCGCTGCTCAACACCATTGCCACCTTTATTGAGAACTGCCAGCGGAAAATCCGCGAGCTGGTTGCGATTTCCGTCATTCTGCCAGGCCTGGTTGATCCTGAAAGCGGCGTCATCCGCTATATGCCGCACATTCAGGTCGAAAACTGGGGGCTGGTCGAAGCACTCGAAAAACGCTTTAAGGTCACCTGCTTTGTCGGTCACGATATTCGCAGTCTGGCGCTGGCCGAGCACTATTTCGGGGCAAGCCAGGATTGCGAAGACTCCATTTTGGTGCGTGTTCACCGCGGAACCGGGGCGGGAATCATCTCCAATGGCCGAATTTTTATTGGTCGCAATGGCAACGTGGGTGAGATTGGCCATATTCAGGTAGAGCCGCTGGGTGAGCGCTGTCACTGCGGTAATTTCGGCTGTCTGGAAACAATTGCCGCCAATGCCTCTATTGAACACCGCGTGCAGAACTTATTGAAACAGGGTTATCCAAGCCGACTCACGCTGGATGATTGCGGCATTAAAGCCATCTGTAAGGCGGCTAATAAAGGCGATAACCTGGCATCAGAAGTCATTGAGCACGTTGGTCGTCACCTGGGTAAAACCATCGCCATCGCCATCAACCTGTTTAACCCACAAAAAATCGTCATTGCGGGCGAAATTACCGAAGCTGATAAAGTGCTGCTGCCTGCTATAGAAAGCTGTATCAACACGCAGGCGTTGAAAGCGTTTCGCCACAATTTACCGGTGGTTCGTTCCACGCTGGATCACCGCTCAGCCATTGGCGCCTTTGCGCTGGTGAAGCGTGCGATGCTCAACGGTACATTGCTGCAACGTTTGCTGGAAAGCTAATACCAAGCAGCCTCTGCGTTAGCTGCATCTGCTCACCCCAGTCACTTACTTCAGTAAGCTCCCGGGGTTCTCAGACTTGTGCCGCCTTGATGCAACTCGAATGATTTAGTGTATTTTGTGTATAGTAATGCCTTCTTTTTTTGATGTCGGATTGTCCATGGCCATTAAGAATGTAATTTGTGATATCGACGGCGTGCTGATGCACGACAATGTTGCCGTACCGGGTGCGGCAGAATTTCTGACTGGGATCCTGGAAAAAGGCCTGCCGTTAGTTTTGCTGACTAACTATCCTTCACAGACCGGGCAGGATTTGGCAAACCGCTTCGCCACCGCGGGTGTGAATGTCCCTGATAGCGTCTTTTATACTTCCGCCATGGCTACCGCTGATTTTCTTCGCCGCCAGGAAGGGAAAAAGGCCTACGTGGTAGGTGAAGGTGCGTTAATTCACGAGCTGTATAAAGCCGGGTTTACTATTACTGACGTGAACCCCGATTTTGTGATTGTTGGCGAGACGCGATCCTATAACTGGGACATGATGCATAAAGCAGCATATTTTGTGGCCAACGGCGCGCGTTTCATCGCCACAAACCCGGATACTCACGGACGCGGCTTTTATCCCGCCTGTGGTGCGCTGTGCGCCGGTATCGAAAAAATCTCTGGCCGCAAGCCGTTTTATGTGGGCAAACCCAGCCCGTGGATTATTCGCGCGGCGCTCAACAAAATGCAGGCGCATTCGGAAGAGACCGTTATCGTTGGCGACAACCTGCGTACCGATATTCTGGCGGGCTTCCAGGCGGGTCTCGAAACTATCCTGGTATTGTCTGGCGTTTCGACGCTCGACGACATTGACAGCATGCCGTTCAGACCAAGCTGGATTTACCCGTCCGTTGCGGAAATTGATGTGATTTGATGCGTAAGCCGGATAAGACGCCCCCGCGTCATATCCGGCCAGAAGAAATCCTTCCATTTAATAAAACCGCCATAAAATTATCGATTCATTAATAAACCCGTCTATTCCGTAATCTTTTTTCACCAATCCACAATGACCATTGCGTTTTTTATTTTCTGACCCGTAATTCACTTGCGCCCTCTCCAGGTTTGCGGCATTTTCTTTATCAAGCAAACATAAAAAGCATCACGCAACAGGTTAACGGAGAAGGTTATGTGTTCTATTTTTGGCGTATTCGATATTAAAACTGACGCAGTTGAACTGCGTAAAAAAGCCCTGGAATTGTCTCGTCTGATGCGCCATCGCGGCCCGGACTGGTCGGGTATTTACGCCAGTGATAACGCCATTCTGGCGCACGAACGTCTGTCCATCGTCGACGTCAACGCCGGTGCTCAGCCGCTGTACAACGTGAAGAAAACGCATATCCTGGCGGTTAACGGTGAAATTTATAACCATCAGGCACTGCGCGCTGAATATGGCGATCGCTATCAGTTCCAGACCGGTTCCGACTGCGAAGTTATCCTTGCTCTGTATCAGGAAAAAGGCCCAGAGTTTCTGGATGACCTGCAAGGCATGTTTGCTTTTGCTCTGTACGACAGCGAGCAGGACGCTTATCTGATCGGTCGCGATCATATCGGGATCATCCCGCTGTATATGGGTTACGACGAGCACGGTAACTTCTACGTTGCGTCTGAAATGAAAGCTCTGGTTCCCGTGTGTCGCACGATCAAAGAATTCCCAGCCGGTAGCTATTTATGGAGTAAAGACGGCGAAATTCGTCAGTACTACCAGCGCGACTGGTTTGAATACGATGCGGTAAAAGACAACGTTACCGATAAAAACGAGTTGCGTCAGGCACTGGAAGATGCAGTGAAAAGCCACCTGATGTCAGATGTTCCTTATGGTGTATTGCTGTCCGGCGGTCTGGATTCATCCGTCATTTCCGCAATCACCAAAAAATACGCCGCGCGTCGTGTTGAAGATCAGGAGCGTAGCGAAGCCTGGTGGCCGCAGTTGCACTCCTTCGCCGTAGGCCTGGAAGGCGCTCCGGACCTGAAAGCCGCGCAAGAGGTGGCGAACCATCTGGGTACTGTACACCATGAGATCCACTTCACCGTGCAGGAAGGTTTGGATGCTATCCGCGACGTGATTTATCACATCGAAACTTACGATGTTACGACGATTCGCGCCTCGACCCCGATGTACTTAATGTCGCGTAAAATTAAAGCTATGGGCATTAAAATGGTGCTGTCGGGCGAAGGTTCTGACGAAGTATTTGGCGGCTATCTCTATTTCCACAAAGCACCAGATGCAAAAGAGCTGCACGAAGAGACCGTGCGTAAGCTGCAGGCGCTGCATATGTTCGACTGTGCCCGTGCCAACAAAGCTATGTCGGCCTGGGGAGTGGAAGCTCGCGTGCCCTTCCTGGATAAGAAATTCCTTGATGTGGCGATGCGCATCAACCCGCAGGACAAAATGTGCGGCAACGGCAAAATGGAAAAACATGTTCTGCGTGAATGTTTTGAGTCCTACCTGCCAGCAAGCGTTGCATGGCGCCAGAAAGAGCAGTTCTCCGATGGTGTCGGTTACAGCTGGATTGATACCCTGAAAGAGGTGGCCGCTGAGCAAGTTTCTGACCAACAACTGGAAACCGCCAGCTTCCGTTTCCCTTACAACACGCCATCTTCTAAAGAAGCGTATTTGTACCGTGAGATTTTCGAAGAGCTGTTCCCGGTTGCGAGCGCTGCGGAATGTGTACCTGGCGGGCCGTCTGTTGCCTGTTCTTCTGCCAAAGCAATCGAATGGGATGAGGCGTTTAAAACCATGAACGATCCTTCTGGTCGTGCGGTTGGCGTACATCAGTCCGCTTATAAATAAGTTAATCCTTAGAAAAGGGCCCTGCGGGGCTCTTTTTTATGTCTATTTTCTGTGCAAAAAAACAATTAATAACTAATAATTGCCGAATATTGCGTCATGCTGTTCGCAACCTAACCAAACAGTCACATTCCAGCTATTTTCAATGAAAAAGGGGTTGACGCTTCAAGGCTCAATACGCATAATGCGCCCCGCAACGCCGATAAGGTTACGCGAAAAAAAGATGGCTACGTAGCTCAGCTGGTTAGAGCACATCACTCATAATGATGGGGTCACAGGTTCGAATCCCGTCGTAGCCACCATCTTTTTTGCGGGAGTGGCGAAATTGGTAGACGCACCAGATTTAGGTTCTGGCGCCGCAAGGTGTGCGAGTTCAAGTCTCGCCTCCCGCACCATTCACCCGTAAGCGTTGCACGGATGGGGTATCGCCAAGCGGTAAGGCACCGGTTTTTGATACCGGCATTCCCTGGTTCGAATCCAGGTACCCCAGCCATTTTTTCTTCGATGTAGCGGTTCACCGCAACGGTCATTGGGGTATCGCCAAGCGGTAAGGCACCGGTTTTTGATACCGGCATTCCCTGGTTCGAATCCAGGTACCCCAGCCATCGAAGAATATGATAATATCTGGCTACGTAGCTCAGCTGGTTAGAGCACATCACTCATAATGATGGGGTCACAGGTTCGAATCCCGTCGTAGCCACCATATTAAGGACGTATCGACTCGTTCGGTAAATCCAAAAAATTGTTGGGGTATCGCCAAGCGGTAAGGCTCTGGTTTCTGATACCAGCATTCCGAGGTTCGAATCCTCGTACCCCAGCCAATTTCAAAAAGCCGTCCATTCTGTGGATGCACCCGTTGGGGTATCGCCAAGCGGTAAGGCTCTGGTTTCTGATACCAGCATTCCGAGGTTCGAATCCTCGTACCCCAGCCATATTAAAAAAGCTCGCTTCGGCGAGCTTTTTGCTTTTCTGCATTTATTATCTGATGGCACTACGCTTACCAGGCCTACAACGTTCTCTGTAGGCCTGTCTGAATTACAATCCTAACGCGTACTTGAGTGCCTGGCGTTTCAACATACCGGCGCGCTCTGCGGCCATTAGCCCAAGATTACGCATGATACGCAGCGGCTGCAGGTTGTTGCTAAATCCTGCGTAGAAAAGATCCATGCCGCTTTGCATGATGAAATTGTCAGCCATGCGACGGTTCTGATAGCGCTTCAGCACCGGCTGACTTGCCCAGGACTCACCGTAGCTGCGCGCATTCACCAACACGTCAATCAGCGCATCCACATCACGGAACCCCAAATTAACGCCCTGCCCCGCCAGCGGATGAATGGTATGCGCGGCGTCACCCACCAGCGCCAGTCCTGGCTGCACATATTGCAGCGCGTGACGGCGCGTTAGCGGGAATGCCCCCGCTGCCACAGGCGTAACCTTACCGAGTCGCGATGGGAAATGTTTGGCGATCTCCGCCTGCAGTTGCGACATATTCAAACCTTGCAACTGACGGATACGCGCCGGTGAGTCGTACCACACCAGCGAGGCCCAGTTATCAAACAGCGGTAAAAATGCGCGCGGACCGTCAGGGGTGAATTGCTGCCAGGTGCTGTCTCCCGGCGAATTCTCGCATTGTACGGTTATCAACATACAGGACTGCGCATATTGCCAGGCATGGATACCAATCCCGGCCATTTTCCGCACCTGAGAATTTGCGCCATCGGCGCCGATGACCAGCTTCGCGCTGATTTTTTCGCCACCAGCCAGCTCAAGCTCATGCCGATCGTTATGTTGATGCAGAGAGATCAGCGACGCAGGCACGCGCAGCGTGACTTTGGGGTGAACGTCCAGAGCCTGCCAGAGCGCCTGTTGCAGGACCGTGTTTTCCACCATATAGCCCAGCAAGGGCAGCTTAAGCTCGGCGGCATCAAACATCACATGGGCATTTTCCCATTCCCACGTTTCCAGACGACGGTAAGGATGGCTGCGCATCCCCTGAACCGTATCCCAGACGCCCAGCCCTTTCAGCAACGACACGGAGGCGGAGCTGATGGCCGAAATTCTGACATCTGGCTGTCCGTCAGCCACAAACGGCGCGGGAACGGCATGCTCAATGACCGTTACCGTAAATCCATGCTGCGCCAGTCCTAGCGCCAGCGCACCGCCGACCATCCCCCCACCGACAATGGCAATTTCCGTTGGTTGATTTGTCATGGTCAATTATCCTGTTACATGTATTGTGTAAGTTTACAGGATTTTTTACCCCTTGAGGCTGACATCCGTCATACTGGTCACAACCGCGCCAAAGCAGTACACTATGCGCCCTGCATTTCAGCCACAATTTCGCAAGAGCAAGTCGATGACCAAAAAACTCCATATTAAAACCTGGGGCTGTCAGATGAACGAATACGATTCATCGAAGATGGCCGATCTGCTGGATGCCACCCATGGGTATCAACTGACCGACGTGGCCGAAGAGGCGGATGTGCTGCTGCTGAATACCTGCTCTATCCGTGAGAAGGCTCAGGAAAAAGTCTTCCATCAGTTGGGCCGCTGGAAGCTGTTAAAAGAGAAAAACCCCAAGCTGATCATCGGTGTCGGTGGCTGTGTTGCGTCTCAGGAAGGCGACCATATTCGCCAACGCGCGCACTATGTCGATATTATTTTTGGGCCGCAAACCCTGCATCGTCTGCCGGAAATGATTAACAAAGTGCGTGGAAGTACCACCCGTAGCCCGGTGGTTGATATCAGTTTCCCGGAGATCGAAAAATTCGACCGCCTACCGGAACCGCGTGCTGAAGGTCCAAGCGCTTTCGTGTCAATCATGGAAGGTTGTAATAAATATTGTACTTACTGCGTGGTGCCATACACCCGCGGTGAGGAAGTGAGCCGTCCGGCGGACGATATCCTGTTTGAAATCGCCCAGCTTGCGGCGCAAGGCGTGCGTGAAGTGAACCTGCTGGGACAAAACGTGAACGCCTGGCGCGGTGAGAACTACGACGGCACGATCGGATCTTTTGCCGATCTGCTGCGGCTGGTCGCGGCGATCGATGGCATTGACCGTATCCGCTTCACCACCAGCCATCCGATCGAATTCACCGATGATATCATTGAAGTGTATCGTGACACGCCAGAACTGGTGAGCTTCCTGCACCTGCCGGTACAGAGCGGTTCAGATCGCGTACTGAACCTGATGGGACGCACCCATACCGCGCTGGAATATAAAGCGATCATCCGCAAACTGCGCGCAGCGCGTCCGGATATCCAGATTAGCTCCGACTTCATCGTTGGCTTCCCAGGCGAAACCACGCAGGATTTCGAGCAGACCATGAAGTTGATTGCAGACGTCAATTTTGACATGAGCTACAGCTTTATCTTCTCTGCGCGTCCAGGCACCCCTGCCGCCGATATGGTTGACGACGTGCCGGAAGAAGAGAAAAAACAGCGCCTGTATATTCTGCAAGAGCGTATTAACCAGCAAGCTATGGCCTGGAGCCGTCGCATGGTCGGCACGATCCAGCGCATTCTGGTTGAAGGCACATCGCGTAAAAGCATCATGGAACTGTCTGGCCGTACCGAAAATAACCGAGTGGTGAACTTTGAAGGCAACCCGGAGATGGTCGGTAAGTTCGTGGATGTAGAAATTACCGATGTCTGGACGAACTCCCTGCGCGGTAAAGTGGTGCGCACCGAAGACGAAATGGGCCTGCGCATCGCTGAATCCCCTGAGTCGGTTATTGCGCGTACCCGCAAAGAAAACGATCTGGGCGTCGGTATTTATCAGCCTTAATCTTCAATGCCCGATGGCGCTACGCTTATCGGGCTTACTCTTCTGGGCTCGCTGCCCCGGCGGGCCTTGTAATCTACCTCATCATCCCCATATTTATCGCAATGCTTGCGCCTTTCCCCCATGGCGTGAATAATTTCCTTAGATGCCGGTAAATGTTCAGCGTCCGGCAAGACATGCAAAAGAGGAACAGTTTGAACATAGACACTCGTGAAATCACCCTTGAACCCGCAGACAATGCCCGCCTGTTGAGCCTTTGCGGCCCATTTGATGACAACATCAAGCAGCTGGAACGTCGCCTCGGCATCGAAATTAACCGCCGTGATAACCACTTTAAGCTGACCGGTCGCCCAATTTGCGTCACCGCGGCGGCAGATATTTTACGTAGCCTGTACGTCGATACTGCCCCAATGCGTGGTCAGACGCAGGACATTGAGCCTGAACAAATTCATCTGGCAATTAAAGAAGCGCGAGTGCTTGAGCAAAGCGCAGACAGCGTGCCGGAATTTGGCAAAGCGGTGAACATCAAAACCAAGCGCGGGGTAATTAAGCCGCGTACGCCGAACCAGGCACAATACATTGCGAATATCCTCGACCACGACATCACCTTTGGCGTTGGCCCTGCGGGTACGGGTAAAACATATCTTGCGGTTGCCGCTGCGGTTGATGCGCTTGAGCGTCAGGAGATCCGTCGAATTCTGCTGACCCGCCCGGCAGTGGAAGCGGGCGAAAAACTCGGGTTCCTGCCGGGTGACCTCAGCCAGAAAGTCGATCCCTACTTACGACCGCTGTATGACGCACTGTTCGAAATGCTCGGGTTTGAGAAGGTCGAAAAGCTGATTGAGCGTAACGTCATTGAAGTTGCGCCGCTGGCCTACATGCGTGGTCGTACATTAAACGATGCGTTCATCATTCTTGATGAGAGCCAGAACACCACCATCGAACAGATGAAAATGTTCCTGACCCGTATCGGCTTTAACTCCAAAGCGGTTATCACCGGCGATATCACCCAGATTGACCTGCCGCGAAGCACCAAATCCGGTCTGCGTCATGCCATTGAAGTACTGGCTGAAGTCGACGAAATTAGTTTTAATTTCTTCCATAGCGAAGACGTGGTTCGCCACCCGGTGGTCGCCCGTATCGTCACGGCGTATGAAGCCTGGGAAGAAGCAGAACAGAAACGCAAAGCCGAGCTGGCTGCAGAACGCAAGCGCGAAGCTCAGGAGCAGGAACAAAAATGAGTCAGGTTATTCTCGATTTACAGCTGGCATGTGAAGACGAATCCGGTTTACCAACAGAAAGTCAGTTTCAGGGTTGGCTGGATGCGGTGATCCCACAGTTTCAGGAAGAGTCTGAAGTTACCATTCGTCTGGTCGATGACGCGGAAAGCCACGAGCTGAACCTGACCTATCGCGGGAAAGATAAATCAACCAACGTACTCTCTTTCCCGTTTGAAGCCCCGCCGGGCATTGAAATGCCGCTGCTGGGCGATTTGATCATCTGCCGTCAGGTAGTCGAGAAAGAAGCGCAGGAACAAGGCAAACCGCTTGAGGCCCACTGGGCGCACATGGTGGTGCACGGTAGCCTGCATTTACTCGGTTACGACCACATCGAAGACGATGAAGCGGAAGAGATGGAATCCCTCGAAACAGAGATTATGCTTGCTCTGGGCTATGAGGATCCGTACATTGCCGAGAAAGAATAAGCATTTCGAAATCTTGTAAGCCTGATAAGGCGCAGCCGCCATCAGGTATTGCGCCTTATCCGGCTTACCTGGTTTGAAGTACGATGAAGAGACATGCCGTCAACAGCTGAATATACGCATGACGAGCTTTGTATTAACTAACATGAGAACCCATACGACGCCATGAGCGACGACAACTCACACAGTAGTGACACCTTAAACAGCAAAAAGGGATTTTTCTCCCTGTTACTGAGCCAACTTTTCCACGGTGAACCAAAAAACCGCGACGAACTGTTGGAGCTGATCCGTGATTCCGGGCAAAACGACCTTATCGATGAAGATACGCGCGATATGCTCGAAGGGGTGATGGATATTGCGGACCAACGCGTGCGCGACATCATGATCCCTCGCTCTCAGATGATTACCCTGAAACGCAACCAGACCCTGGACGAATGTCTCGATGTCATTATCGAGTCTGCCCACTCGCGTTTCCCGGTGATCAGCGAAGACAAAGATCACATTGAAGGGATTCTGATGGCCAAAGATCTGCTGCCGTTTATGCGCAGCGATGCCGAAGCCTTCAGCATGGAGAAAGTGTTGCGCCAGGCGGTTGTCGTACCTGAAAGCAAGCGAGTTGACCGCATGCTGAAAGAGTTCCGCTCCCAGCGTTATCATATGGCTATCGTCATCGACGAATTCGGCGGTGTCTCAGGTCTGGTGACCATTGAGGACATCCTTGAACTGATCGTGGGTGAAATTGAAGATGAGTACGACGAAGAAGACGATATCGATTTCCGTCAGCTCAGTCGCCACACCTGGACCATTCGCGCTCTGGCGCCGATTGAAGACTTCAACGACGCTTTCGGTACCCATTTTAGCGACGAAGAAGTAGATACCATCGGCGGGCTGGTCATGCAGGCCTTTGGTCATCTGCCCGCGCGCGGGGAGACTATCGACATTGATGGTTACCAGTTCAAAGTGGCAATGGCCGACAGCCGTCGTATTATTCAGGTTCATGTCAGAATTCCGGACGACTCACCCCAGCCCAAACTGGACGAATAAACCCGAAACTGGATCTAAGACTACATGGCATTTGCCCCATTAATTGAACGCCAGCGCATTCGCCTGCTGCTGGCGTTATTATTCGGTGCCTGCGGGACGCTGGCTTTCTCTCCGTATGACATCTGGCCCGCTGCGATCGTTTCGCTGATGGGCCTGCAGGCTCTTACCTTCAATCGCCGTCCGCTCCAGTCTGCCGCAATCGGCTACTTCTGGGGATTGGGGCTGTTTGGCTCCGGCATCAACTGGGTTTACGTCAGCATCGCGCAGTTTGGCGGTATGCCGGGCCCCATTAATGTGTTCCTCGTGGTTCTGCTTGCCGCATACCTTTCCCTCTACAACGGCCTGTTTGCCGGCGTGTTGGCGCGTCTGTGGCCGAAAACCACCTGGATACGCGTGGCGATTGCCGCGCCGGTCGTCTGGCAAATAACCGAATTCCTGCGCGGCTGGGTACTGACCGGCTTCCCGTGGCTACAGTTCGGCTACAGCCAGATCGACGGTCCGTTAAAAGGGCTGGCTCCGGTAATGGGCGTTGAGGCGATTAACTTCCTGCTGATGGTGGTTAGCGGCCTGCTGGCGCTGTCGCTGGTGACGCGTAACTGGAAGCCGCTGATTGCCGCGCTAGTGCTCTTTGCTCTGCCCTTTCCGCTGCGCTATATCCAGTGGTACACGCTTGAGCCGGAAAAAACCACTCAGGTCTCGATGGTGCAAGGTGACATTGCGCAGTCGCTCAAATGGGATGAAGGTCAGTTACTCAACACCCTGAAGATTTATCTCGACGCCACCCAGCCTGAGATGGGCAAATCACAGCTGATCATCTGGCCAGAATCCGCTATCCCGGACCTGGAAATTAATCAGCAGCGTTTTCTGGGCATGATGGATGACCTGCTGAGATCGAAAAACAGCACGCTGATTACCGGTATCGTTGACGCACGTCTGAACAAGCAGAATCGTTACGACACCTACAACACCATCATCACGCTGGGTAAAGACAGCCCGTACAGTTACGACTCCAGCAACCGCTACAACAAAAACCATCTGGTACCGTTTGGCGAGTTCGTCCCGCTGGAATCGATCCTGCGCCCGTTAGCGCCGTTCTTTGACCTGCCAATGTCGTCTTTCAGCCGTGGGCCTTATGTGCAGCCACAGCTGCATGCGCACGGCTTTAAGCTGACGGCTGCCATCTGCTATGAAATCATTCTTGGCGAACAGGTACGGGATAATTTCCGCCCGGATACGGACTACCTGCTGACGATTTCCAACGATGCATGGTTTGGTAAATCCATCGGCCCGTGGCAGCACTTCCAGATGGCGCGTATGCGTTCCCTCGAGCTGGCGCGCCCTCTGCTGCGTAGCACCAACAACGGTATTACGGCGGTGATTGGTCCACAGGGTGAGATTCAGGCGATGATCCCGCAGTTTACCCGCCAGGTCCTGACCACCAGCGTGACGCCAACGACGGGCTTAACCCCTTATGCCCGTACCGGTAACTGGCCGCTCTGGCTGCTTACCGCGCTGTTTGGCTTTGGTGCGGTGGTAATGAGCCTGCGCCAACGTCGTAAGTAACCTTCCATTCCCGGCCGGATAACGTTTCGCTTATCCGGCCCACAAAACATTTCCCGCTCCCCATTCTGGCACGTCTATTGCTTTGTTCTACAAGACAAATGCAGTTTTGGCTGAATGTGCAACCTGGTCGCACCAACGTTGAGCGCCGGTAGCACCTGAAAAGTGCAACAAGATATTTTTGCCCCCAAATGGTGCGGCGCACCTCGCAAAAATAAACAATAAAACAGCAAATTCTTTACATTCATCCAAACTAAATGTTAACAAACATATACAAGACTGCACGTTTTAGTAGCAAACAATAACAACATCACAATGGGTATCAATGCGTCCCTGGCGCAGACGATAAAGGAGTTGGATATGCAATTACGTAAGCTCGCCACTGCCATGCTGGTCATGGGAATGTCCGCCGGTCTGGCGCACGCAGAAGACGCAGCACCAGCGGCAGGCAGCACGCTGGACAAGATCGCCAAAAACGGCGTGATTGTGGTCGGCCACCGTGAATCATCGGTACCGTTTTCTTACTACGATAACCAGCAAAAAGTGGTCGGTTATTCACAGGATTACTCCAACGCGATCGTTGAAGCCGTGAAGAAAAAGCTGAACAAGCCTGACCTGCAGGTGAAACTGATCCCGATTACTTCACAAAACCGTATCCCGCTGCTGCAAAACGGCACCTTCGACTTTGAATGTGGCTCCACCACCAACAACGTCGAGCGCCAAAAACAAGCGGCTTTCTCTGACACCATTTTCGTTGTTGGTACTCGTCTGCTGGCGAAAAAAGGCGGCGACGTCAAAGATTTCACCGATCTGAAAGGTAAAGCCGTAGTCGTGACTTCGGGTACCACCTCAGAGGTGCTGCTGCACAAGCTGAATGAAGAGCAAAAAATGGATATGCGCATCATCAGCGCGAAAGACCACGGTGACTCTTTCCGTACTCTGGAAAGCGGCCGCGCCGTTGCCTTTATGATGGATGACGCCCTGCTGGCTGGCGAGCGCGCGAAGGCGAAGAAACCAGACAACTGGGAGATCGTCGGCAAGCCACAGTCTCAGGAAGCTTACGGCTGCATGCTGCGTAAAGATGACCCTCAGTTCAAAAAGCTGATGGATGACACTATCGCCAAGGCGCAGACCTCAGGCGAAGCTGAGAAATGGTTTGATAAGTGGTTTAAAAATCCAATTCCACCGAAGAACCTGAACATGAATTTCGAACTGTCAGACGAGATGAAAGCCCTGTTCAAAGAACCGAATGATAAAGCGCTTAACTAATTAATTAGAAGAGTACACAAAACCTTTCAAGTTATATCGAGGCGGCAACTGAGCGAATTCCCGGGCGCTTACATGAGTAAGTAACCGGGATGAATAAAGGCAGCCAACAACGAGATATCTTGAAGGATGAAGTGTAATCAGGGAGGCTTCCCCTCCCTCTCGATTGCTACTCAGCACGGACAGACTATAAGCCTGATGGTCGTTCCCCATCAGGCCTGAAAACCGCAAAACGCTGAATAACAATCTTCGGGGGTAGCGCTGCTACCCTTTTTTTTCTGGAGTAGATTTATGTCTATAGACTGGAACTGGGGTATTTTTTTACAACAAGCCCCGTTCGGCAACACCACCTATCTCGGCTGGCTCTGGAGTGGTTTCCAGGTCACTGTCGCGTTATCTATCACCGCCTGGGTTATCGCTTTCCTCATCGGCTCTTTATTCGGCATCTTACGTACCGTACCAAATCGTTTCCTTTCCGGGATCGGCACGCTGTACGTCGAGCTGTTTCGTAACGTTCCGCTCATCGTCCAGTTTTTTACCTGGTATCTGGTCATTCCTGAACTGCTGCCGGAAAACATCGGGATGTGGTTTAAGTCAGAACTGGATCCCAACATTCAGTTCTTCCTCTCATCCATGCTTTGTCTGGGGCTGTTTACCGCTGCGCGCGTCTGCGAACAGGTTCGTGCCGCTATTCAGTCTTTGCCTCGCGGACAGAAAAATGCCGCGCTGGCGATGGGACTGACGTTGCCGCAGGCCTACCGCTATGTTCTGCTGCCAAACGCTTACCGCGTGATTGTTCCGCCAATGACCTCAGAGATGATGAACCTGGTAAAGAACTCCGCGATCGCCTCCACTATCGGCCTGGTCGATATGGCTGCGCAAGCGGGTAAACTACTGGATTACTCCGCCCACGCATGGGAATCGTTTACGGCCATCACTCTGGCCTACGTACTGATTAACGCCGTCATCATGCTGGTGATGAATCTCGTCGAACGCAAAATCCGCCTGCCTGGCAATTTGGGAGGCAAATAATGTACGAATTTGACTGGAGTTCTATCGTCCCTTCCCTGCCGTATCTGCTGGATGGGCTGATCATCACGTTGAAAATCACCGTCACGGCAGTCGTCATTGGTATCGTCTGGGGGACCATCCTTGCAGTAATGCGTCTGTCCAGCTTCACGCCGATTGCCTGGTTTGCGAAGGGCTACGTCAACGTATTCCGCTCCATTCCGCTGGTGATGGTGCTGCTGTGGTTCTACCTGATTGTGCCCGGCTTCCTGCAAAACGTGCTGGGTCTGTCGCCAAAAACCGATATTCGCCTGATCTCAGCGATGGTCGCATTTTCGATGTTTGAAGCCGCGTACTATTCCGAGATTATCCGCGCCGGTATCCAGAGTATTTCTCGCGGGCAGTCTAGTGCCGCGCTGGCGCTGGGGATGACCCATTGGCAGTCGATGAAGCTCATCATTCTGCCGCAGGCATTTCGCGCGATGGTGCCGCTGCTGCTTACCCAGGGCATCGTACTCTTCCAGGATACCTCGCTGGTCTATGTATTGAGTCTGGCAGACTTCTTCCGTACCGCCTCCACCATTGGCGAGCGTGACGGCACGCAGGTTGAAATGATCCTGTTTGCTGGCGCCGTTTATTTTGTATTCAGTCTGAGCGCATCGTTGTTGGTCAGCTATTTGAAGAAAAGGACAGTTTAATGATTACCCTGAAAAATGTTTCTAAATGGTATGGTCACTTTCAGGTGCTGACCGACTGCTCCACGGAAGTGAAAAAAGGTGAAGTGGTGGTGGTCTGCGGCCCGTCAGGTTCAGGTAAATCAACGCTTATCAAAACGGTGAACGGGCTGGAGCCGGTACAACAGGGCGTCATCACCGTTGATGGTACCGTGGTGAATGATAAAAAGACCGATCTGGCCAAACTGCGCTCTCGCGTTGGCATGGTGTTCCAGCACTTTGAACTGTTCCCGCATCTGTCGATTATTGAGAACCTGACTCTGGCGCAGGTAAAAGTGCTTAAACGCGATAAAAAGCCGGCCCGCGATAAAGCGCAAAAGTTACTGGAACGCGTTGGTCTGTCAGCGCATGCCGAGAAGTTTCCAGCTCAGCTCTCCGGGGGCCAGCAACAGCGTGTCGCCATCGCCCGGGCGCTGTGCATGGATCCTATCGCTATGCTGTTTGACGAACCGACGTCAGCACTCGACCCAGAAATGATCAACGAAGTACTGGACGTCATGGTTGAACTGGCCAATGAAGGGATGACCATGATGGTAGTTACCCACGAAATGGGATTTGCGCGTAAAGTGGCGAACCGGGTGATCTTCATGGATGAAGGGAAGATTGTTGAAGACTCACCGAAAGAAGAGTTCTTCGCTAATCCAAAATCAGACCGTGCCAAAGACTTCCTCGCGAAAATCCTGCACTAATCTTGCTGGCGCGCACCTCCATGTGCGCGCCACCTCACGATTTATCTCTTCACTTCTCGAAACAGGCACAGCCCAGCGTTAACCTTGTCACAAAGTCCCACTTACAAGGAGCAACAATGGCACTTCCTATCCTGTTTGATTGCGATCCAGGTCATGACGACGCTATCGCAATTGTTCTCGCCCTCGCTTCACCTGAACTGGATGTGAAAGCGATAACCTCCTCTGCCGGTAACCAGACCCCCGACAAAACACTGCGTAACGTATTGCGTATGTTAACGTTGCTCAACCGCACGGATATCCCAGTGGCCGGTGGCGCAGTCAAACCGCTGATGCGCGACCTGATAATTGCCGATAACGTCCACGGTGAGAGCGGGCTTGATGGCCCGGCGCTGCCTGAACCCGCTTTTGTTCCACAGGACTGTACCGCCGTGGAATTGATGGCGAAAACCCTGCGTAACAGTCAGGAACCGGTGACGATTGTCTCCACCGGGCCGCAAACTAACGTGGCATTGCTACTGAATAGCCATCCTGAACTGCACCCCAAAATCGCCCGTATCGTGATCATGGGTGGGACAATGGGCCTCGGAAACTGGACGCCCGCCGCTGAGTTCAACATCTTCGTGGATCCAGAAGCCGCTGAGATCGTGTTCCAGTCGGGCATTCCGGTGGTGATGGCTGGACTGGATGTCACGCATAAAGCGCAAATACATCGTGAAGATACCGAACGGTTCCGCGCTATCGGCAATCCCATTTCGACAATCGTTGCAGAGCTACTCGACTTCTTCTTTGAATATCACAAAGATGAAAAATGGGGATTTATTGGCGCGCCGCTGCACGATCCATGCACCATTGCCTGGCTGCTGAAACCTGAACTGTTTACCACCGTTGAACGCTGGGTTGGTGTGGAAACTCAGGGCAAATACACCCAGGGAATGACCGTGGTTGACTACTACTTCCTGAGCGGCAATAAGCCAAACGCCACCGTAATGGTGGACGTGGATCGCGAAGGTTTTGTCGATCTGCTAGCGGAGCGTTTGAAATTTTACGCCTGAAATTTATCATTGAGTAAGATCGCTATGTTGAATCATAGCGATCTTACTGTTAGCTAATAGCGAACGTGAATACTGCGTTACTTCATTAATTTGTCAGGTAATACCGAATAAATCCCCCCAGCAGATTAATGTATCATGCAACATCCGGCACAACAAATCAGAGGAACACTGAATGAATGCTTCAGATTATCTCAGGGTAAGGTTTCAGAATGACAGGCAGTTATCTATATATATTGAGAATGGATTCACAAATACGATACAGGCCGCAAAAGGTATCGCCTCTGATATTTATTCAGGAATAGAAAGAGCTAGCTGGTATTCGAGCTGTTTAATCCCCAGATATAATGATGTATGTCAGGAATTGAAATCTGAAGAGATAAGGACTGTTTATTCCATCATGTCTATATTCAGATACCGTGATGTTATTACATATATGCTGTATTTATATTTCCTGACCGTGAGCAAAGATGTTAAAGAAGGTAACAAAGAAGGATCTGCCCAAAAGATGGTTCGCAACGCAGCAAACCTTGCTGCTCGTATAACAGTGGCAAGTGGTACGCGGTTTGCTGTAGCCTCAGCTATGGCGGAAGCTATTGCACAGTCAGAGTTTCTGTCAAAAGCCGTTGCGCAAAAACTGGCTGGTAAAATGCCAGTTGGCGTTTATCTTCTGCAGGTCTATGGGTTTCAGCAAAAAAGCAGCTATGGCAGCCCGGGCACTGAAAGCAATAGATCCAAGTTATTATTGGATTCTTTACCAAGCAAAGCTGGAGATGCTCTATTACTTCGTTGAGCCAGCTCTTTCAGAAATAATACAGAAAGTTCATGCTGGTATCTATTCTAACCTCGATCAGCTTGCCGACGAAATCATGGAAAGATTCGATGTTTAAGAGTCTAATATCAGTTGTACTCTATAATCTTGTACTCCCAGCAATCTTGATTTTTTTTGCCGTACTCTGGTTATATTTATTTCCTGAATACTGGTGGGAGCTAATGCTAATCAGTATTATTGTTATTTTTTGGTTTTATCCGTTCATTACAGAAAAATTCGAAAAATTCAAATAACCCAATATTATATATTTATTAAGCCAATACATAAAAGGAATTTATAATGTCTAATCCAGCTTACCTTTGGTTAGTTGATACTAATGGTTCCCCGCTTGTAGGTTCGTCTCTGGTCTCTGATCGAGTAGGTGCTATAGAAATAAAATCCCTTACCCATAATGTAAATATTCCAACAGATGGTAATACAGGGCGGCTAACAGGTACGCGCATTCATGCTCCAATCCAATTTCAGAAAGAATTTGATCGTGTAACTCCCCTGCTATATAAGGCTCAAAGCGAAGGAGCGACACTTAAATGCGCAACGATAAAAATGTACACGCTCACCGAAGCTGGAATGGAAAAGGAGTATTTTAATATCATTCTAAACAATGTGAAAATCACATCCATTACCGCAGATCTTTATCCTGGAGCTTCAACCGGGACACATCTTGAAACCATTCTACTACGCTATGAAAGCATCACATGGAAGCATTGCGATGGAAATATCATCTATACGGATGCCTGGAATCAACGCGTTGTGGCGTAACACATTCGCAATCCCTCACAGAGCCGCGTTAGCGGCTCTCAGGTGAAAATCACGGCTCAAACGGTCGACGCTGGAACTGATCGTGTCCGCATTTCGGGCATAGCGGCAGCACATCAGGAGTGTACACCGCTAAATGGAAGTGGCACTTCTCGCAGACCAGATTGCCCAACCCGACCACCTCGCCGCTGTGATAAACCCCGTGATGGCTGAGGTCCTGGAACACTTCGCGCCATTCGAGCTGCGTTTTATCGGTAATATCGGCCAGTTCCTGCCAGATACTCTCTTTGATAACCCGCATAAAGACGCTGTCGGTCTCCTCATCGAGGCTTTCTTCATAGCTCAGAGCAAACTCTTCCAGATCGCGTCTGACGGCCCGGGTGAGCTCTTCCACCTCGGTGCGCGTTAACTCCCCGGTCTGCATAACGCGCTGACGCGCCTGTTCCACCAACGCATCAATATCGCGTTCGCCATTACGCAGGCGTTCACTCAGTGAAGCCACCAGTTCACGGTAATATTGAGCAACCTTGTTCATCGCTTCGCCTCCTGGGTCGTTAACTGTCTATAATAATAGACGTTATTTACGCTACGCTTTGCAAGACTGTCCACAGAGTGTGTAAATTCGTGCAAGAATTATCCTTACGGGAATTCAACGTTGAATGCGCGAAAGGCTGTTTTGGCGCGGGCGTTTGGGCTATGCTATGCGGATCTAAAACACCACATCTAGAGCTACGTTTGTAGCTGTATTGAAAACAGGACCACTGGCTGCCATGCAAGAGCAATACCGCCCGGAAGAGATAGAATCCAAAGTACAGCTTCACTGGGATGAGAAGCGCACATTTGAAGTTACCGAAGACGAGAGCAAAGAGAAGTATTACTGCCTGTCTATGCTTCCCTATCCTTCTGGTCGACTACACATGGGCCACGTACGTAACTACACCATCGGTGACGTGATCGCTCGCTATCAGCGTATGCTGGGCAAAAACGTACTTCAGCCAATTGGCTGGGATGCGTTCGGCCTGCCTGCCGAAGGCGCTGCGGTTAAAAACAACACCGCCCCGGCACCGTGGACGTATGACAACATTGCATACATGAAAAACCAGCTCAAAATGCTGGGTTTCGGTTACGACTGGAGCCGCGAGCTGGCGACCTGCACCCCGGAATACTACCGCTGGGAACAGAAGTTCTTCACCGAGCTGTACAAAAAAGGGCTGGTGTACAAGAAAACGTCTGCCGTTAACTGGTGCCCGAACGACCAGACCGTACTGGCGAACGAACAGGTTATCGACGGCTGCTGCTGGCGTTGCGACACCAAAGTTGAGCGTAAAGAGATCCCGCAGTGGTTCATCAAAATCACCGCTTACGCTGACGAACTGTTGCGCGATCTGGATAATCTGGATCACTGGCCTGACACCGTGAAAACGATGCAGCGCAACTGGATTGGCCGTTCTGAAGGCGTGGAAATCACCTTCGATGTGAACGATTACGACAACACGCTGACCGTCTACACCACACGCCCGGACACCTTTATGGGTGCGACCTACCTGGCCGTTGCTGCAGGTCATCCGCTGGCGCAGAAAGCCGCTGAAAATAACCCAGAACTGGCTGCCTTCATTGACGAATGCCGCAACACCAAGGTTGCTGAAGCCGAAATGGCGACCATGGAGAAGAAAGGCGTCGACACTGGTTTCAAAGCCGTTCACCCGCTGACTGGCGAAGAGATCCCGGTTTGGGCGGCAAACTTCGTGCTGATGGAATACGGTACAGGCGCAGTTATGGCCGTTCCGGGTCACGATCAGCGCGATTACGAATTTGCGACTAAATATGGCCTGACCATCAAGCCGGTAATTCTGACCGCTGAAGGCGCAGAGCCGGATCTGTCTGAACAAGCGCTGACTGAAAAAGGCGTGCTGTTTAACTCCGGTGAGTTTGACGGCCTCGACTTCGAAGCGGCCTTCAACGCTATTGCTGACAAGCTGGTAGCTAAAGGCGTGGGTGAGCGTAAAGTTAACTATCGTCTGCGTGACTGGGGTGTTTCCCGTCAGCGTTACTGGGGCGCGCCGATTCCGATGGTGACGCTGGAAGACGGTACCGTCCTGCCAACGCCAGAAGACCAACTGCCGGTTATTCTGCCGGAAGACGTAGTCATGGACGGCATTACCAGCCCAATCAAAGCCGATCCGGAGTGGGCGAAAACCACCGTTAACGGTATGCCTGCGCTGCGTGAAACTGATACCTTCGATACCTTTATGGAGTCGTCCTGGTACTACGCGCGCTACACCTGCCCGCAGTATCAGGAAGGTATGCTGGATTCCGACGCGGCGAACTACTGGCTGCCGGTTGATATCTACATTGGCGGTATTGAACACGCCATCATGCACCTGCTCTACTTCCGCTTCTTCCACAAACTGATGCGCGACGCAGGCATGGTCAACTCTGATGAACCAGCTAAACAGCTACTGTGTCAGGGGATGGTTCTGGCCGATGCGTTCTACTACGTTGGCGCCAACGGCGAACGTAACTGGGTTTCTCCGGTTGATGCCATCGTTGAGCGTGACGAAAAAGGTCGTATCGTCAAGGCTAAGGACGCAGAAGGCCATGAACTGGTGTATACCGGCATGAGCAAGATGTCCAAGTCGAAAAATAACGGTATCGACCCGCAGGTCATGGTTGAACGCTACGGCGCCGACACCGTACGTCTGTTCATGATGTTCGCTTCTCCGGCTGATATGACGCTGGAATGGCAGGAGTCCGGCGTTGAAGGGGCGAACCGCTTCCTGAAACGTGTCTGGAAACTGGTTTACGAACATACGTCCCAGGGAGATGTTGCTGCCCTGAACGTTGATGTGTTGAGCGAAGATCAAAAAGCGCTGCGTCGCGACGTGCATAAAACCATTGCTAAAGTCACCGATGATATCGGTCGTCGTCAGACTTTTAACACCGCGATTGCGGCGATTATGGAGCTGATGAACAAGCTGGCGAAAGCACCGCAGGCAGACGAGCAGGACAGAGCCCTGATGCAGGAAGCATTGCTGGCTGTTGTACGCATGCTCAACCCGTTCACCCCACACGTTTGCTTCACCCTGTGGCAGGCGCTGAAAGGCGAAGGCGATATCGACAACGCGCCGTGGCCGGTGGCGGACGAAGCAGCAATGGTTGAAGACTCAACGCTGGTTGTGGTTCAGGTAAACGGCAAAGTACGTGGCAAAATCACCGTTCCGGTAAACGCCACTGAAGAGCAGGTTCGTGAACGTGCTGGCCAGGAGCATCTGGTGGCAAAATATCTTGATGGCGTTACCGTACGTAAAGTGATTTATGTACCGGGTAAACTCCTCAATCTGGTCGTTGGCTAAGCGCGGGAGGAAGCGTGCGACTTCTGACAACATTGTTGTTATCGCTGGCGGTGCTTGTCACCGCCGGGTGTGGCTGGCATCTGCGTAGTACTACGCAGGTTCCACCCTCAATGAAAACCATGATCCTGAACTCTGGCGATCCGAACGGCCCGTTAAGCCGCGCGGTGCGTAATCAGCTGCGTCTGAACGGCGTTACGCTGCTTGAAGACGGTACCATGCGTAAAGATGTGACGTCCTTACGTCTGGGTGCGGTCAGCCTTTCGCAAGATACGGCATCGGTATTCCAGAACGGTCAAACGGCTGAATACCAGATGGTGATGTCCGTAAGTGCTACTGTGCTGATTCCAGGTCATGATATTTACCCAATCAGCGCCAAAGTTTATCGTTCGTTCTTTGACAACCCACAGGCTGCACTGGCGAAGGATAACGAGCAGGACATGATCATAAAAGAGATGTATGACAAAGCGGCTGAACAGTTGATTCGTAAGCTGCCAAGCGTACATCTGGCCGATACTCAGTCATCCAATGCTGATGCTGAGCCTGCGGTGAATAAAACCGCAGCGCCTGCGTCATCTCCGGCGCGTGTCTCCACCACGCTGGGTAACTGATGCTCAAGTTGTACCCTGAACAACTCCGCGCACAGCTCAATGAAGGGCTGCGCGCGGCGTATTTACTCTTGGGCAACGATCCCCTCTTATTGCAGGAAAGCCAGGATGCCATCCGTCAGGCTGCCGCAACGCAAGGATTCGAAGAACACCACGCCTTCACTCTGGACAACAGCACCGACTGGGGAGAGATATTTTCACTCTGCCAGGCGATGAGCCTGTTTGCCAGCCGTCAAACCCTGCTTCTGCAATTGCCTGAAAATGGCCCTAATGCCGCCATTAATGAACAGCTCGCGTCACTCGTCACTCTGTTACATGACGATCTGCTGCTGATGGTTCGCGGCAACAAACTCACCAGGGCACAGGAAAACGCCGCATGGTATACGGGGCTTGCGAATAACGCGGTGCAGGTAAGCTGTCAGACACCGGAACAAGCACAGCTTCCTCGCTGGGTTGCCGCCAGGGCGAAACTTAACAACCTGCAACTGGATGACGCGGCCAATCAGCTTTTGTGCTATTGCTATGAAGGTAATTTGTTAGCACTGGCGCAAGCGCTGGAACGATTAGCGTTGCTTTGGCCTGACGGCAAACTAACGCTGCCTCGCGTAGAGAAAGCGGTTAACGATGCCGCGCACTTTACCCCATTCCACTGGGTAGACGCGCTGCTGATGGGCAAAAGCAAACGCGCGCTGCACATTCTGCAGCAGCTACGCCTGGAAGGTAGCGAGCCGGTTATTTTGCTGCGTACGATCCAGCGTGAGTTGCTGTTGCTGGTTAACTTAAAACGGCAGTCGGCCCATACGCCTTTGCGCACGTTGTTTGATAAACACCGGGTGTGGCAAAATCGCCGGGGCATGATGGGAGATGCGTTAAACCGGCTGAACCCGGCGCAACTGCGTCAGGCTGTTACGCTTTTAACGCGTACGGAAATTACGCTTAAACAAGACTATGGTCAGTCAGTGTGGGCGGAACTTGAGGGGCTTTCCCTTTTGCTCTGTCATAAATCGCTGGCCGATGTTTTTATTGATGGTTGATATGAAATCATTGCAGGCTCTGTTCGGTGGCACCTTTGATCCGGTGCATTACGGTCATCTTAAACCGGTTGAAATTCTGGCGAATCTGATTGGCCTTTCCCGGGTCATCATCATGCCCAATAACGTGCCGCCACATCGTGCGCAGCCCGAAGCGTCCGCTGAGCAACGTAAGCGTATGGTTGAACTGGCCATTGCTGATAAGCCGCTGTTTTCCCTGGATGAACGCGAGCTGAAACGCGATACCGCCTCCTACACCGCGCAAACGCTAAAAGAGTGGCGCGAGGAGCAAGGCCCGAACGTGCCATTAGCGTTTATCATTGGTCAGGATTCGCTGCTTACCTTCCCTTCCTGGCATGACTACCACACGATTCTGGGTAATACCCACCTCATCGTGTGCCGACGTCCGGGCTATCCACTCGAAATGGCACAGGAAAAACACCAGCAATGGCTGGAGGATCATCTGACCCATTCAGCAGATGACCTGCACAACCTGCCTTGCGGGAAAATTTACCTGGCCGAAACGCCGTGGTTTAACATCTCTGCCACGCTCATCCGTGAGCGCCTGGAAAAGGGCGAGCCGTGCGACGACCTGATGCCAGACGCGGTGCTTGACTATATCAATCAACAGGGACTGTACCGCTAAGCGCCTTGCGTAAGGCCGTCAGCAGGCGGTTATTCTCTTCCTGGCTGCGAACGGCTACCCGATAATAGCGCGCATCCAGCCCCGGATAATTGGCGCAACTGCGAATCAAGACATGCTGTTTCAGCAACGCAAGTTGCAGATCAATATCCGCACGATCGCAGCGTAATAAACGATAATTTGCCCGGCCGGGATACGCCGTCAGGCCGGGCAGATCTTGCAGTTGTTGATCAAACCGCTCCCCCTCTTGTTCCAGCCATTTCCACGTCGCCCGCTGATATGCGCTATCGCGTAAGATAATCTCGCCTGCCAGGGCAGCAAACGCATTAATTGACCACGGCATTTGTTGGTTGCGCATCTGTGCAACCGCCTGTTCGTTACTGTTGACCAGATACCCCAGGCGCAGTCCCGGGATCGCATAGAACTTGGTGAGCGAACGCAGCACCCAAATATGCGGGTTCTCGTGCAGTAACGGGATAAACCCCGACTCCCCGGCAATAAAATCGATAAACGCTTCATCAAGGATCAGGGCGATCCCCAGCGACTCACAACGCGTGGCAATTTCACGCAGCAGGCGGGTTTCGGGCAACAACCCGGTGGGATTATTGGGCGTACAGAGAAACAGGCAGTCCAGCTCAGGCGTTAACGCATCGAGGATCGCATCGGTAAGCTGCCAGCCATCGTCTTCGCACAGCGCAAACTCATGGATCGTACAGTCTTCCCATTGCAGCGCCCGACGATATTCCGCAAACCCAGGCGT
This sequence comes from Citrobacter sp. Cb023, assembly GCF_030336805.1. Taxonomy (NCBI): domain Bacteria; kingdom Pseudomonadati; phylum Pseudomonadota; class Gammaproteobacteria; order Enterobacterales; family Enterobacteriaceae; genus Citrobacter; species Citrobacter sp. Cb023. The sequence continues at coordinate 786,575 of NZ_JAOWCV010000038.1, forward strand.
CACGATCATCGCGTGGCGTGGCTTCAGGCCATGCACCAGGGTAAAAATGGATTCGGTTTCACCGTTCCCGGCCAGGATCCACGAGGACGGAATTTGATGATGCTCCGCCAGCGCGGCATGCAGTTGCGCGTAATCGACATCCGGGTAACGCTCCGTGCAGTCCAGATTGTCGATAATCGCCCGTTTTAAACTTACCGGCATACCCAGCGGGTTAATATTCGCGCTAAAATCCAGCAACTGTTCAGGCAAGATGCCCAACAATTCGGCGGCTTCTCGGGTGTTACCGCCATGTGCGCTCTTCAATAAAGACATCGTGCCGCTCCACGTAAAAAAGGGTATTTTAGTGAAAAATCACTGCGCAATCAGGGCAAACATCATATTTTGTGCGAATAGCCTCACGAGGAAAACATGAGACTCTGGTTAGTACGTCATGGCGAAACCGAAGCCAATGTCGCTGGTTTATATAGCGGCCACGCCCCCACACCGCTAACGGAACGGGGGATCGCTCAGGCACAAACGCTGGGTACGCTGTTACGCAATGTCCCTGTCGACAACGTTCTGTGCAGCGAACTGGAACGCGCCCGCCATACAACGCAGTTGATTCTGGCAGAACGTGAAGTTCCTGTGCGCAACATGCCTGAGCTTAATGAGATGTTTTTTGGTGACTGGGAAATGCGTCACCATCGCGATCTGGCGCGCGAAGACGCCGAAAATTACGCCGTGTGGTGTAACGACTGGCAGAATGCGACGCCCACCAATGGCGAAGGTTTTCAGGCGTTTTCCCGGCGAGTGGAACGTTTCATTGCCCAGCTTGCTGATTATAAAGCGTGCCAAAACCTGCTGGTGGTGAGTCATCAAGGCGTGCTGAGCGTGTTGATCGCCCGTCTGCTGTCCATGCCCGCTGCGGCAATGTGGCATTTCCGCGTCGAACAAGGCTGCTGGAGCGCAATTGATTTTTGTGACGATTTTGCGGTTCTGAAAGTGCTTAACAGCCGGGCCGTGTGGCGCGACGGGGAGTGAAAGCGCTGTTTTTTATGCCGAAGGGCCTCTCTCCCATTGACACCCCATGACAGGCTGTTATTCTCCGCAGCCTGACTTTTCCCGCCCTTCAGAGCTTTGCAGAAATTGTTTTACAAAAATGGCGATGCATTCTGTGGCGTGGGGTGGGATGATAGCGCACTTCACAAGCGCATTCGGAGACATTTGTCCCGATATCGCCTCTGGTTCAGGTATACTAACAGACGTTTTTAACTCTTTTCACCCAGGGGGAACACTTGCAGGGTAAAGCACTCCAGGATTTTGTAATCGACAAAATTGATGACCTGAAAGGTCAAGACATCATCGCCTTAGACGTTCAGGGCAAATCCAGCATCACTGATTGCATGATTATCTGCACCGGTACATCCAGCCGTCACGTTATGTCTATTGCAGACCACGTGGTTCAGGAGTCCCGCACTGCTGGCCTGCTGCCGCTCGGCGTGGAAGGCGAGAATGTCGCTGACTGGATCGTCGTTGACCTCGGCGATGTGATTGTCCACGTGATGCAGGAAGAGAGTCGTCGCCTGTATGAACTGGAAAAACTCTGGAGTTAATGCGTGAAGCTGCAACTTGTCGCTGTGGGTACGAAAATGCCTGACTGGGTACAAACCGGATTTACCGAGTATCTCCGTCGGTTTCCGAAAGATATGCCCTTTGAGCTGATCGAAATCCCGGCAGGAAAGCGCGGCAAGAACGCGGACATTAAACGCATTCTCGACAAAGAGGGTGAGCAGATGCTGGCTGCCGCAGGCAAAAACCGCATAGTCACCCTTGATATCCCGGGTAAACCCTGGGACACGCCGCAGCTGGCGACCGAACTGGAGCGCTGGAAACTGGACGGTCGTGACGTCAGTCTGTTAATTGGCGGGCCGGAAGGTCTCTCTCCTGCCTGTAAAGCCGCAGCGGAACAAAGCTGGTCACTCTCTGCATTAACCCTTCCACACCCTCTTGTTCGGGTTCTGGTTGCGGAGAGTCTGTACAGGGCGTGGAGCATTACCACCAACCATCCTTATCACCGTGAGTGATCATTGATTCTTGAGTAGATTAAGCAGCGGATGAAACTACAGAATTCTTTTCGCGACTATTCGGCTGAGTCCGCGCTGTTTGTGCGCCGGGCGCTGGTCGCTTTTTTGGGGATTTTGCTGCTAACCGGCGTGCTGATCGCCAACCTTTATAATCTGCAAATCGTTCGCTTCACTGATTATCAGACCCGTTCGAACGAAAACCGCATCAAACTGGTGCCTATCGCGCCGAGTCGCGGCATCATTTATGACCGCAACGGAATTCCTCTCGCCCTTAACCGCACCATTTATCAGATAGAAATGATGCCGGAAAAGGTAGACAACATTCAGGATACCCTCGACGCGCTGCGTAACGTCGTAGACCTGACGGACGACGATATTGCTGCCTTTAAAAAAGAGCGCGCCCGTTCACACCGTTTCACCTCAATTCCGGTAAAAACCAACCTGACTGAAGTTCAGGTCGCACGCTTTGCCGTGAATCAATATCGCTTTCCTGGGGTCGAAGTTAAAGGCTATAAACGCCGCTATTACCCATACGGCTCTGCGCTGACCCACGTAATTGGCTACGTATCGAAGATCAACGATAAAGACGTAGACCGCCTGGACAAAGACGGCAAACTGGCTAACTACGCGGCAACGCATGACATCGGCAAGCTGGGTATTGAACGTTATTATGAGGACGTGCTTCACGGCCAAACCGGGTATGAAGAAGTTGAAGTGAACAACCGCGGCCGCGTCATTCGCCAGCTGAAAGAAGTAGCGCCGCAGGCCGGGCACGATATCTATCTCACCCTTGATTTGAAACTCCAGCAGTATATTGAAACGCTGCTGGCGGGCAGTCGTGCCGCCGTGGTGGTTACCGACCCGCGTACCGGTGGCGTTCTGGCGCTGGTATCTATGCCGAGCTATGACCCGAATCTGTTCGTGGATGGTATCTCCAGTAAAGATTACTCCGGGTTGCTCAATGACCCGAACACCCCCTTGGTTAACCGCGCCACACAGGGTGTTTACCCCCCTGCTTCGACGGTTAAACCTTACGTTGCGGTTTCTGCGTTAAGCGCAGGCGTCATCACCCGCAATACCGGCCTGTTCGATCCGGGCTGGTGGCAGCTACCGGGCTCTGAAAAACGTTACCGCGACTGGAAAAAGTGGGGGCATGGTCATCTGAATATCACCCGCTCTCTGGAAGAGTCCGCGGATACGTTTTTCTATCAAATCGCCTATGATATGGGGATTGACCGGCTTTCAGAGTGGATGAGCAAATTTGGCTACGGCAAATATACGGGCATCGATCTTGCCGAAGAGCGCTCCGGCAATATGCCAACCCGCGAGTGGAAGCAAAAACGGTTTAAAAAGCCATGGTATCAGGGTGATACCATTCCCGTCGGCATCGGCCAGGGTTATTGGACAGCAACCCCAATCCAGATGAGTAAAGCGCTGATGATCCTTATCAACGACGGTTTGATAAAAGTCCCGCATCTGTTGATGAGCACGGCAGAAAACGGCAAGCAGGTGCCGTGGGTACAGCCGCACGAACCGCCCGTTGGCGATATTCATTCTGGTTACTGGGAAATCGCGAAAGACGGTATGTACGGTGTTGCGAACCGCCCTAACGGAACTGCGCATAAGTATTTTGCTGGCGCGCCTTACAAAATTGCGGCGAAATCCGGTACCGCGCAGGTCTTTGGCCTGAAAGCTAATGAAACCTATAACGCACATAAGATCGCCGAGCGTTTACGTGACCACAAGCTGATGACGGCCTTCGCCCCCTATGATAAACCCCAGGTCGCTGTCGCCATGATCCTTGAAAACGGCGGTGCGGGTCCGGCGGTGGGTACCATTATGCGCCAGATCCTTGACCATATTATGTTGGGCGACAACAACACCAATCTGCCTGCGGAAAACCCAGCGGTTGCAGCAGCGGAGGACCAATAATCGTGACGGATAATCCGAACAAAAAAACATTCTGGGACAAAATCCACATCGATCCCACAATGTTGCTTATTTTGCTGGCTCTGCTGGTTTACAGCTCACTGGTCATCTGGAGCGCCAGCGGCCAGGATATTGGCATGATGGAGCGCAAAGTCGGCCAGATCGCAATGGGCCTGGTCATCATGGTAGTGATGGCGCAAATTCCCCCCCGGGTGTATGAGGGCTGGGCGCCCTATCTCTATATCTTTTGCATCATTCTGTTGGTGGCGGTAGACGCCTTCGGCGCCATTTCCAAAGGTGCGCAGCGCTGGCTGGATTTGGGTATCGTGCGTTTTCAGCCTTCTGAAATTGCCAAAATCGCCGTGCCGCTGATGGTTGCGCGCTTTATTAACCGTGACGTTTGCCCACCATCGCTAAAAAATACCGCCATTGCGCTGGTGCTGATTTTTATGCCCACGCTGCTGGTCGCCGCCCAACCTGACCTCGGCACTTCAATTCTGGTCGCACTTTCCGGTCTGTTTGTCTTGTTCCTTTCTGGTTTGAGCTGGCGCTTAATCGGCGTTGCGGTGGTTCTGGTCGCGGCGTTTATCCCGATACTGTGGTTCTTCTTGATGCATGATTACCAGCGTCAGCGCGTCATGATGCTGCTCGACCCGGAAACCGATCCGCTGGGCGCGGGTTATCACATAATTCAGTCTAAAATAGCTATTGGCTCCGGTGGGTTACGCGGTAAAGGCTGGCTGCATGGTACGCAGTCGCAGCTTGAGTTTTTACCCGAACGCCACACCGACTTTATCTTTGCTGTCTTAGCGGAAGAGCTGGGTCTGGTGGGGATCTTGATTCTGTTGACGCTCTACATTTTGCTGATTATGCGCGGATTATGGATCGCTGCCCGCGCGCAAACCACCTTTGGTCGCGTCATGGCGGGTGGCTTAATGTTGATATTATTCGTTTATGTCTTCGTAAATATTGGTATGGTGAGCGGTATTCTGCCCGTGGTTGGGGTTCCACTCCCACTGGTCAGTTACGGAGGCTCGGCACTTATCGTGCTGATGGCCGGGTTCGGGATTGTTATGTCGATCCACACCCATAGAAAAATGTTGTCGAAAAGCGTGTAAGGGGTACGCAATGCGTAAGCAGTGGCTTGGTATCTGCATCGCAGCAGGAATGCTCGCGGCGTGTTCGAGTGATGATGGTCAGCAACAGGTTGCTGTCGCGCCGCAGCCTGCGGTGTGTAATGGTCCGATTGTTGAAATCAGCGGGGCCGATCCGCGCTTTGAACCCCTGAACCCAACGGCGAATCAGGACTACCAGCGTGATGGTAAAAGCTACAAAATCGTGCAGGATCCCTCCCGCTTTAGCCAGGCCGGACTTGCCGCTATCTATGATGCGGAACCAGGAAGCAACTTAACCGCGTCTGGCGAAGCGTTCGATCCGATGCAGCTGACCGCTGCGCATCCGACGCTGCCAGTCCCCAGCTATGCCAGAATTACCAATCTGGCGAACGGCAGGATGATCGTCGTGCGCATTAACGATCGCGGGCCTTATGGTAACGATCGCGTGATTTCACTTTCGCGCGCCGCAGCCGATCGTCTGAACACCTCCAACAACACTAAAGTGCGTATCGACCCAATCATCGTCGCCCAGGATGGTTCATTGTCCGGACCGGGTATGGCTTGTACCACGGTCGCGAAACAAACTTATGCCTTGCCTGCGCGTCCTGATTTAAGCGGTGGCGGCAATATGGGAAGCATGCCTTCGCCATCAGATGCAGGTCAGCCGCAAGGCGATATTCGTCCGATCAGTAATTCCACGCTGAAAAGCGATGACCCAACCGGTGCGCCAGTAAACAGCAGTGGATTCCTCGGTGCGCCAACCACGCTCGCATCAGGCGTGCTGGAAAGCAGCGAGCCGACTCCGGCGCCGCAATCGACAACCACCGCACCGGTCACGTCAACCGCGCCGGCAGCAACCCCAGCAGCCGTCACAGCGCCCGCGGCAACTGCCAACGGACGCTATGTGGTTCAGGTTGGCGCAGTCAGCGAGCAGTCGCGCGCGCAGCAGTATCAAAAGCGTTTAAGCCAGCAGTTTGGCGTTCCTGGCCGGGTGGTACAAAACGGCGCAGTCTGGCGTATCCAGATGGGGCCGTTTGCCAGCAAAGCTGAAGCCTCCACATTGCAGCAGCGTCTTCAATCCGAGGCGCAATTACAGTCCTTCATCACCGGCGTGTAATAACGTAAATCAGGTATCTGAACTGTCAGTTTCTGTAAATGACATTAACAAAGTCACGCGGAAAGTCAGATGCCTGCCAGTTATGCATTTGCTATAGTAGGGCACTTTTTTAAATTTCATCACGGACGTCGTAGTTCAGACCATGAAGACCACTTTTTCCGCTCGTTTCGTGCAGCGTATGGCGCTCACCGCGGCTCTCTGCGCAGCCTCTCTCTCTGCTGCCCATGCCGATGACCTGAATATTAAAACCATGATCCCGGGTGTTCCGCAGATCGATGCGGAGTCGTATATCCTGATTGATTACAATTCAGGTAAAGTTCTGGCAGAACAGAACGCAGACACTCGCCGCGACCCCGCCAGTCTGACCAAAATGATGACCAGCTACGTCATCGGCCAGGCGATGAAAGCCGGGAAATTCAAAGAAACCGATCTGGTCACCGTCGGCAATGACGCATGGGCTACGGGCAACCCGGTCTTCAAAGGTTCATCGCTGATGTTCCTCAAGCCAGGCATGCAGGTTCCTGTTTCTCAGCTGATCCGTGGTATTAACCTGCAATCCGGAAACGACGCGTGCGTGGCGATGGCAGACTTCGCAGCCGGTAGCCAGGATGCTTTCGTCGGCCTGATGAACAGCTATGTGAATGCGCTGGGCCTGAAAAACACCCACTTCCAGACCGTTCATGGTCTCGATGCTGACGGTCAGTACAGCTCGGCTCGCGACATGGCGATGATTGGTCAGGCTCTGATTCGCGACGTGCCTAACGAATACTCTATCTATAAAGAAAAAGAGTTCACCTTTAACGGCATTCGTCAGTTAAACCGCAACGGCCTGCTGTGGGATAACAGCCTGAATGTCGACGGTATCAAAACCGGTCACACCGATAAGGCTGGCTATAACCTCGTTGCATCCGCAACCGAAGGCCAGATGCGTCTGATCTCCGCCGTTATGGGTGGTCGCACCTATAAAGGCCGAGAAACCGAAAGTAAAAAACTGCTGACCTGGGGCTTCCGTTTCTTCGAAACCGTGAACCCGTTGAAAGTGGGTAAAGAATTTGCCTCAGAACCCGCCTGGTTTGGTAACACCGATCGTGCGTCGTTAGGCGTTGATAAAGACGTCTACCTGACCATTCCGCGCGGCCGCATGAAAGACCTGAAAGCCAGCTATGTGTTGAACACCACTGAACTGCACGCCCCGCTGCAGAAAAACCAGGTTGTCGGCACTATCAACTTCCAGTTGGATGGCAAAACCATTGAACAGCGCCCGCTGGTGGTGCTGCAGGAAATCCCTGAAGGCAACTTCTTTGGGAAAATCATTGATTACATTAAATTAATGTTCCATCACTGGTTTGGCTAAAAATCGAACACTTGAAAGTGTGATTTACGTCCCCATATACTAGGTATCCAGATAACTCCCACGCGCAGTGGGAGTTATTATTTTTTGATGTAACGCCGGAGCTGACATGAAAACCAAACTTAACGAACTGCTTGAATTCCCTACTCCATTTACTTACAAAGTAATGGGGCAGGCGTTGCCTGAGCTGGTTGATCAGGTGGTTGAAGTGGTACAGCGCCATGCGCCAGGTGATTACTCTCCGACGGTAAAACCGAGCAGCAAAGGCAACTACCACTCGGTCTCAATCACCATCACTGCTACACACATTGAGCAGGTTGAAACGCTGTACGAAGAATTAGGCAATATCGATATCGTACGCATGGTGCTGTAAAAACCTGTCGGTTACCCGCTGCATCCCCGCTCGGGTAACCCCTCCCCCCTGTGATATACTTTTCCCCTCTTTAACATTCTCTACGGAGATGCCGTTTTGTATCAGGATAAAATTCTGGTCCGCCAGCTCGGTCTTCAACCTTACGAGCCAGTCTCTCTGGCCATGCATGAATTTACCGATACCCGTAATGAAAACAGTCATGATGAAATCTGGCTGGTAGAGCATTATCCTGTCTTCACCCAGGGTCAGGCAGGTAAAGCTGAGCACGTATTGATGCCGGGAGATATTCCGGTGATCCAGAGCGATCGTGGCGGTCAGGTGACCTACCACGGGCCAGGCCAACAGGTCATGTATGTGCTGTTGAACCTGAAGCGTCGTAAACTTGGCGTGCGCGAACTGGTTACGCTGCTGGAGCAAACCGTCGTGAATACCCTTGCCGAAATCGGCATTGACGCCCACCCGCGAGCCGATGCGCCTGGCGTATACGTGGGTGAGAAGAAAATCTGCTCTTTGGGATTACGTATCCGTAAAGGATGTTCATTTCACGGCTTAGCGCTCAACGTGGATATGGACTTGTCACCTTTCCTGCGAATCAATCCTTGCGGTTATGCCGGAATGGAGATGGCGAAAGTATCGCAGTGGGATAGCACAGCCACGACCGAGAGCATTCGCCCCCGCCTGCTGGCCAACATCTTCGCGCTGTTGGGTAACCCACCGCACGAGTACATCGCGGACTGAAAATACGGTCATACTTTGCCACGGCATATGTTGTGGCAAATGGCACAAAACAACAACTATTTTACATTTTGCCAGCCTGTCAGGCTGCTTTCTGGCCCGTTTCAATGATATACTGCGTATCACTAATTCAAAAATAGTTGATAAATGCAACATTCCCTTGAATTGAAACGCTTTCCTTCGTAATTCGCAACTGGAACACGCAAGCTATGAGTAAACCCATTGTGATGGAACGCGGTGTTAAATACCGCGATGCCGATAAGATGGCTCTTATCCCGGTAAAAAATGTGGCAACAGAGCGTGAAGCCCTGCTGCGTAAACCGGAATGGATGAAAATAAAACTGCCAGCGGACTCCACTCGCATCCAGGGCATCAAAGCGGCAATGCGCAAAAATGGCCTGCACTCTGTCTGCGAAGAAGCTTCCTGCCCTAACCTGGCTGAATGTTTCAATCACGGAACAGCAACCTTTATGATCCTCGGCGCAATTTGTACTCGCCGTTGCCCATTCTGTGACGTTGCCCATGGCCGTCCGGTTGCTCCTGACGCCAACGAGCCGTTAAAACTGGCTCAGACGATTGCGGACATGGCGCTGCGCTATGTCGTGATTACCTCCGTTGACCGCGACGATCTGCGTGACGGCGGCGCTCAGCACTTTGCTGACTGCATCACCGCGATTCGTGAGAAAAGCCCGTCGATTAAAATCGAAACGCTGGTGCCTGACTTCCGTGGCCGTATGGATCGCGCGCTGGATATCCTCACAGCCACGCCGCCGGACGTGTTTAACCACAACCTCGAAAACGTACCGCGTATTTATCGTAATGTACGCCCTGGGGCTGACTACAACTGGTCGCTGAAGCTTCTGGAACGCTTCAAGGAAGCGCACCCGGAGATTCCGACCAAATCGGGTCTGATGGTGGGTCTGGGTGAAACTAATGCTGAAATCATTGAGGTTATGCGCGACCTGCGCAGCCATGGCGTGACCATGCTGACGCTGGGGCAGTATTTACAGCCAAGCCGCCATCACCTCCCGGTTCAACGCTATGTAAGCCCGGATGAGTTCGATGAGATGAAAGCAGAAGCCATGGCTATGGGCTTTACCCACGCTGCTTGCGGTCCATTCGTGCGCTCTTCATACCATGCTGACATGCAGGCCAAAGGGCTGGAAGTGAAGTAATCGTGTAATACTCACTTACATATCAGCAATAAAAAACCGGCAAATCGCCGGTTTTTTTTCATGCAGAGTTTGCAGTATTACTCTTTATGAGAAAGCTTCTCAGCCTGAACGCTACCATCAGCCTCTTTCTTGGCATCGGCATTATCGTCGTTCATTGCTTTCTTGAAGCCCTTGATTGCCGTCCCCAGGTCTCCACCCAGAGTACGTAACTTCTTGGTACCAAACAGCAGAACAACCAGTGCGGCAACCACCAGCAGTTTGGTAATACTAATCTCACCCATAGATACCTTCTTGACTTAAACCAGGCTACATAAAGCGCCATATTAACCTGAGAATATTAACGGCCTTTCGACGCGCGCACACAATAGCAATCTGTAACAAGGTGAATCAAGCCTTGTTTAAAAAAACGTCATAATAATTGCGGTGGCGCAAAGCGTCGGTTACTTAACACCGGAAGTTGTGCCCTGACCTGCCTGACCCGCTCGGCGGAAACCTCGGCCATAATGAGCGCGGGCGTTTCAGCCGCCGCCGCAATAGTCACGCCAAAGGGATCGATGACCCGGCTTTGGCCGATATTCTTGTTACCGCACTCTCCGGCCGCAACCAGATAACACGTGGCATCCAGCGCTCTTGCCGCCAAAAGCGTGGCCCAGTGATGCTCTTTTAACGATCCCCGCACCCAAGCCGCAGGTAAAACGAGAATCTCAGCCCCCTGCAACGCGTGCGCCAGCGCCAGCTCAGGGAAGCGCAGGTCATAGCAGGTCATTAGCCCTACTTTTAATCCGCCTACGTCCAGCAGCGGTGCTATGGCGTCCCCTGCATCGACATTACGTGACTCCTGAATCGAAAAGGCATCATAGAGATGTAATTTAGCGTAATGGGCCACTACCCGACCAGCCCGTAGCGCCACCAGCATGTTAAATGCCCGGCCTGGCACAGAGGGAACATGAATCGTCAGGATTGTCGTCATCTCATTTTGTGCGCTTTCTCGCAACAAATGCGTCAGAAACCCGCCTTCCAAAAGCTGAGCTGATTTCACTGACAGGTCAGGGTCTAAATCGTCACGCGCCAACAATGCCTCCGGTAATACCAGTAGCGACGCCCCCTCTCCAGCAGCCTGAGACATCAGTAAGGCGCAGGTTTCTGCATTTTTTTCCCATGAAGGTCCCACGGCAAATTGCCCTGCTGCAACGAACATATTCCCTCCAGAAAACTTTGTTAGGCTCGCCAACAACAATTATTCAGCGTTACACTCACCCTCTATACAATCAAATAGCAGGATTACGCAGTGTTACAACTCCTTTTAGCAGTTTTTATCGGTGGTGGCACAGGTAGCGTAGCAAGATGGATGTTGAGTATGCGGTTTAACCCGCTGCATCAGGCCATTCCATTCGGTACGCTGGCTGCAAACTTACTTGGCGCATTTATCATTGGTATGGGTCTGGCATGGTTTAATCGCATGACAAATATTGACCCAATGTGGAAGGTGCTGATTACTACTGGCTTTTGCGGGGGACTGACAACGTTTTCCACTTTCTCTGCTGAGGTAGTGTTTTTACTGCAGGAAGGACGCTTTGGTTGGGCTATGGTGAATGTACTGGTTAATCTGTTGGGATCATTCGCGATGACCGCCCTGGCATTCTGGTTGGTATCTGCCTCTCCCGCACATTGAAGCGAAAAAAACCCGCAATTAAGCGGGTTTTGAATGCTTGCTGTCGTATGCTTACAGAGCGATTACGTTTGCAGCAGAAGGGCCTTTGGCACCGTTAGTGATTTCGAACTCTACACGCTGACCTTCAGCCAGAGTTTTAAAACCATTGGTCTGGATTGCAGAGAAGTGTACGAACACATCTTTGCTGCCATCTTCCGGAGTAATGAAACCGAATCCTTTGGACTCATTAAACCACTTAACGTTACCTTTAATCTTAGACATCAAAATTACCTTTACATGAAAAATAGACACAAATGCTGTGTCGGGTATCAGTACAACAATTGTGGTGCACTTTGTCCAGTCGAACTTTATCAAAAAGTGATAAATGTCGCGTTATTTTTCAGTTAAACTTCCTATCACTATGTTTTTAAAAGGCTTTCCAATAAACCACCTGACAATACAGGTAGTCCATCAAAACTGGAACCGCATCCACGCAAAGTAGACGTTGCCGTTGTTATACGTTCCAGGAATGTAGGTCATCTGAAACGTTGCCGGACCATAACCAATTGATGCCAGCGGTAACAGCACCGGTACCGGAATGTAGTTCCAGTTATCACGCGCGGTGAAACCGGCGGTAAAGCCGAGACCTGTATGGAAGTTTTCATCAGCCAGCGGTCGCCAGGTTTTTTCCCAGCCATAGCCGCCAATGGGTTCCCATTTATTGTAGGAATCCTTAAACGCCATGATATAAAGTCCGTGCCAGTTACCTTTATCATCCCAACGGGATTGACCAAATCCTGCACCCCACGGCCGTTCATTGTAGCGATCCGTTTTTTCTTTATCGTAGGCAAAACGCGCATGCCAGGTAATAGCAGGTACATACAGATCATAATGTTCCGGCTGCTGCCAGGTTTCACTGACATTATCTTTAAAAGTAGCAAACCAGCCTTTATCTTCAGCAGCAGCCTGGGAAGTGAAAGCTAACTGAATAAAAATAAATGAAAAAATGAGAAAATATCGTTTAGCGAAAATCACAACTTAATTACCATCCTGGGATTTATTATTAATTTTAGCAAACCCAACCTTAATGTCAGCTTAACAAAAATGCGCAAATAAAAAATCAGAATATTCCTCAGCCTATAACCTACCCCTTTATTTACTGAGCCATTTCATAGGAACTATTTTCTCTTTATTGCCAATAAATTGTGCTTTCCTGCGGCGAGAGTTAAATAACATCACAATAAATTAACAATAAAGCATCAATGTCACCACAAAACACACACACCAACGCTGCGCTTCACAGTTTTTTATTGTGATATTCTTTTTTTAATCGCGATGCTGAAAAAACGGCTTAGCCATCGCTTGAATCCGTATTTTTATTGATTTCAATCAGCAAGAGTTATCGGTTTATTAGGCACATTCTGTCACCACTTTTTACTTTTTTTAGTTTTTTAACTTTCTGGGCAGCAATGCGACAGGGGAAACAATGTTGACATTTATTGAACTCCTTATTGGAGTTGTGGTTATTGTGGGTGTAGCGCGCTACATCATTAAAGGTTATTCCGCGACAGGCGTACTGTTTGTCGGCGGTCTGGTTTTGCTGATAATCAGTGCGTTGATGGGCCATAAAGTTTTGCCGTCTAGCGCGGCAACGACGGGCTATACGGCAACAGACATTGTTGAATATATTAAAATTTTGCTGATGAGCCGTGGCGGCGATCTCGGCATGATGATTATGATGCTGTGTGGTTTTGCCGCCTACATGACGCATATTGGCGCGAATGATATGGTGGTTAAGCTGGCCTCTAAGCCGCTGCAGTATATCAATTCACCTTATCTGCTTATGATTGCCGCCTATTTTGTCGCCTGCCTGATGTCCCTGGCGGTCTCTTCAGCAACCGGTCTGGGCGTATTGCTGATGGCGACATTGTTCCCGGTCATGGTCAACGTTGGGATTAGCCGTGGCGCCGCAGCGGCCATTTGCGCCTCCCCAGCCGCTATTATTCTTTCGCCAACATCCGGTGATGTAGTGCTGGCTGCAAAAGCCGCGGAAATGCCGCTGATCGATTTCGCGTTTAAAACCACGCTACCAATTTCCATTGCCGCCATCATTGCTATGGCGATTGCCCACTTTTTCTGGCAGCGTTATCTGGATAAAAAAGAGAACATTTCTCATGAAATGTTAGATGTGGCTGAAATTACCACTACCGCCCCGTCGTTTTACGCCATCTTGCCATTTACCCCGATCGTTGGCGTCCTGATTTTCGATGGAAAATGGGGCCCACAGCTGCATATCATTACGATTCTGGTGCTGTGCATGCTCATCGCTGCTGTACTGGAGTTCGTACGAGGATTCAACACCCAGAAGGTTTTCTCGGGTCTGGAAGTCGCCTACCGTGGTATGGCGGATGCCTTTGCTAACGTGGTGATGCTGTTAGTCGCGGCGGGCGTTTTTGCCCAGGGTCTGAGCACAATCGGCTTTATTCAGAGTCTGATTTCTATCGCCACCTCGTTTGGCTCCGCGAGCATTATTCTGATGCTGGTACTGGTGATCCTGACTATGCTGGCGGCAATGACCACGGGGTCCGGTAACGCACCTTTCTATGCTTTCGTTGAGATGATCCCGAAACTGGCGCACTCTTCTGGCATTAACCCGGCTTACCTTGCTATCCCGATGCTGCAGGCATCAAACCTTGGACGCACAATCTCTCCGGTCTCCGGTGTGGTTGTTGCTGTCGCAGGGATGGCAAAGATCTCTCCGTTCGAAGTAGTGAAACGTACCTCGGTTCCGGTTCTGGTTGGACTGCTGGTTGTGATTATCGCAACTGAAGTGATGGTGCCGGCGACGTCCGCCCTGATTGGCGGTTAACGATAACTGTCAGCATCTGACCTTGATACGCAAAATCATTTAAGCTGCCTCAAAGCGGCAAGTGAAGACATCCCCAGTACCATAGATAATTATGTGACTGGGGTTTCTTCACGCAGCCCACAAAGAGGCAGCTTCAAGGATGACGTGAATTAGCCGCCGTGATAAATACGCTGCGGCCTCCCCACCTTACCGTGAATAATCTCCGCAATAATCAAATGACGGCTGGCACAGTACTCCAGGTAGCGCCTGGAGGTGGTACGGCTGATAGTGAGCGCCTGAGCGATCGTTTCCGCAGTATGATGTACCGTCGGATCGGCAAATAATTTCAACACCGCATTCAGCGTTAACGCATCAATTCCGGTCGGCAAATCGCCTTTCGGTTCGCCGCGCGCATAAGCATTAAACATTTCATCAATCTGCTTTTGACTGGCGCTGTCATTACCGGCCAACATGCGTCTGCGCTGTTGATAACGCGTCAGCGTCTGTCCCAGGCGCTCGTAGGCAATGGGTTTAACCAGATAATCAAACGCGCCGCTGCGCACGGCCTCGGAGACCGTTTCCATGTCGCTGGCCGCCGTGGTAAACACCACGCCGCCCGGATAACGCGTCTGGGTTAGCTCATGCAACAACGTAATTCCCTTGCCGTCCGGCAAGTAGTTATCGAGTAGAATCAAACCGGGCTTAAAACGCTCAATCATCATCCTCGCTTGCGCAAGATTACCCGCCAGCCAAATCTGGCTGAAGCCGGGTATATGGCGGATATATTCAGCATGCATTTCCGCCAGTAGCGTTTCATCCTCAACGATCAATAGCGTTAATGGTTCCGTCATTATTTTTTTTCACTTTCGGAAGAAATAAAGAAAATAAGGTGCCGCAGGGGGAGTTATCTTCGAGTGTAATCACCCCGTTACAGCGCCTCACATAACTTGCAATCAGATACAAACCGATGCCATGTTCACCTGGTTCATCGGTACGGGTGCTCACACCCTGTTCAAATATTTTTTCACGCAATGCTTCCGGTACACCGCATCCCTGATCGGCAACTTCGATGATCACGTCATCCCCTTCATCACTCAAATAGAGTTCGACGATCTTGTTGCCTTGCTGGGTGCGCAAGCTCGCTTCAAATGCATTATCAAGCAGATTGCCAACAATTGCTGCAAACTCTGTGCTATCCAGCCCCTCAGGGAGTTGATGCAGTTGACTGCCAGGAACGATAGTCATAGTGAGGCCCAGTTCACGCGCACGCTGCACCTTGCCAAACAACAGACCGGCTACCTGACGATCGGCAAACGCGCCGCGCAGACTGTCAATCAGTTGCTGTTGCGCCTGCGACTCCCCCTGCACCATTGCCAGCACCCGGTCATACTCTTTCATTTGCAGCAGGCCATTAATGGTCGACATCCAGTTAAGGTGTTCATGACGCAGCGTTCTCAGGCTCTCTACATACTGTTTGATCTGCGTTAATTGCGCATTAAGAGTAGCAATTTCATCTTTACTACGAAAACTGATGATTGCCCCAAGCAGTTCATCGCCGGAGCGAATCGCCTCACGGTTAGCGATAACGCTCAGGCCATTAAAGTTCACCATCGCGTCCTGTCGTTTTTCCGCAATCTGCTGGGTGAAAAAGTCAGTCGGCTGAACCACCTCACTAACCGGTTTTCCAAGCCACTTTCGTCCAGGCGAAGACAGCCCCAGCATTTTCCTCGCGCTGCGGTTTATTGCGGTGATATACCCATCAGGGTCCACGGCGATCAAACCTTCATATACCGAGCTGAATAGCGCTTCCTGCTGACGCACTACCCGCGCGATTTGCTTAGGCTCCATCCCCAACATCTGCCGGCGAATATGGGCGGCAAATAACCAGGAGAGCAGCATAAGTACCAGCAACAGCAGGATAAACACCCCTGCCATTGGGAGTAAAAAGTCCGATCGCCAGCTATCGATTTTACTGATCAGATAGCCAATTGAGACCACGCCAATGATTTTGCCATCGTCATCAAAGATGGGCGTTTTGGCGCGCATCGCCATCCCAATCGACCCTTTGCCGGTAATAAAGTAACTCTCCCCTCTTTCCAGCGCGCCGGGTTTGGTGAACTGCATCGGGTAGCCAATTTTTTCCGGATTTGGGTGGTAAAGGCGGACAGAGTTGGTATCCCCGATAACCACATAGTCGAAGTCAGTCCCGCTCTGCAGTTTGTCGGCAATGGTCGCCAGACGCTTGTAATCACGATGCTTCACCGCCGCGATGATACTGTCGTTAGAGGCGATGATTTTGGCCTGGTTCATCGCCATATCGCGGACATGCGTTGCCAGATAATCTTCAAAACTGGCGGTAAAGTATTGTGCTAACGCGGCGATAATAAAAACAGAAACGACCAAAATAAGCAGAAAGATACGCAATGGAAACGCCAGACTGCGAAAAAAAGGAAACCGTGTTTTATTTTTCTGCTCTGCCATATTTCTTCCTCAGCGACGTTACCCGAAACTTATTTCTCATTGTAGTTGTAATAAAAATGTTTTATTTGCAAGTCGCGGTATAAAACAGGATCGTTGCAGATTCCCCACCTTAAATCAATTAAACAAATTAAAACCACACGCTATTTCGGAGTTAAATTAATTAAAAAACTTAAAACCATAAAACACATTAAAACCTTCTAACTTATTGTGAAATAAATCAAAAATTACCTCCAAAATACTCCTTACGATGTATGCAGCAGGGAAAAAAAGAAATACTCCGTAATAAAAAAACATTCCCTTCAATTGCAAACAAGAAGTTATCAGGTTGCTAAACAGAGCAACAAAAACAGAAACCCAGTAACAAATATAGCATCGGGGCTCTATTCACTATGTTCGGTAATAATATATTCACGCAAGTTAAACGCTCAGAAAATAAAAAGATGGCGGCTATCGCGCAATTTCTGAAAGAGAATGATTTGAGCGTTGATACAACTGTCGAAGTATTTATCACCGTCACCCGTGATGACCGCCTGATTGCCTGCGGTGGCATTGCCGGCAATATCATAAAGTGCGTCGCCATCTGCGAATCCGTAAGGGGTGAAGGCTTAGCGCTGACGCTGGCGACCGAGTTAATCAACCTCGCCTATGAGCGCCACTGTACGCACCTCTTCATCTATACCAAAACCGAGTACGAGTCGCTGTTTAAGCAGTGCGGTTTTTCTACGCTGACCAGCGTTCCCGGCATTATGGTGCTGATGGAAAACAGCACCACACGTCTGAAACGCTACGCTGAATCACTGGCGAAACAGCGCCATGAAGGGAAAAAAATTGGTTGTATCGTCATGAACGCCAACCCCTTCACCAACGGACATCGTTTTCTGATCCAACAAGCAGCCGCGCAATGTGACTGGCTGCATCTGTTTTTGGTGAAAGAAGATACCTCGCGTTTTCCGTATGAAGACCGACTGGATCTGGTGCTTAAAGGGACAAAAGACATTCCACGTTTAACCGTTCATCGCGGTTCGGAATACATCATTTCCCGCGCCACATTCCCGTGCTACTTCATCAAAGAGCAGAGCGTTATTAACCACTGCTATACCGAAATAGACCTGAAAATCTTCCGCCAGTATCTGGCCCCGGCTCTCGGCGTCACGCACCGCTTCGTCGGTACCGAGCCGTATTGCACCGTCACCTCCCAGTACAACAACGATATGCGCTACTGGCTGGAGACCCCAACGCTTCCCGCCCCACCGATTGAACTGGTGGAAATTGAGCGGCTGTGCTTCCAGGAGATGCCGATTTCTGCCTCCTGGGTGCGCAAGCTGCTGGTTAAAAAAGATCTCACGGCTATCGCATCCCTGGTCCCTGACGCCACGCTGCACTATCTGCAAAGCATGGTTGAGCGGGCCTCATCGGGTGCGGCAGTCCGCCAAAATACCCCCGCATTAGCAACAGGTGAAAAATGAAAATAAACCAGGCAGCCGTCGCAGGCACACTCGAGTCCGGTGATGTGATGATTCGCATCGCCCCACTCGATTCGCAGGATATTGACCTGCAGGTTAACAGTAGCGTCGAAAAGCAGTTCGGTGATGCCATCCGGGCCACCATTCTGGACGTTCTGTCCCGCTACAACGTACGCGGCGTGCAATTAAATGTTGATGATAAAGGCGCACTGGACTGCATTTTACGTGCGCGACTGGAAGCACTACTGGCCCGCGCTGGCGGTATTCCTGCACTGCCATGGGAGGATTGCCAGTGATTAGTGAATCTTTGCAGCAACGTAAAACCCGTACCCGCCGCAGCATGCTGTTCGTACCGGGCGCCAATGCCGCCATGGTCAGCAACTCGTTCATCTATCCGGCAGATGCGCTGATGTTCGACCTGGAAGACTCCGTCGCGCTGCGCGAGAAAGATACTGCTCGCCGTATGGTGTACCACGCGCTGCAGCATCCTCTGTATCACGACGTTGAAACTATCGTGCGCGTAAACGCCCTCGACTCCGAATGGGGCATTAACGATCTCGAAGCCGTGGTACGCGGCGGCGCTGACATCGTGCGTTTACCGAAGACCGATACCGCGCAGGATGTCATCGACATCGAAAGCGAAATCCTGCGTATCGAGAAAGCCTGTGGCCGTGAGCCAGGCAGTACCGGTCTGTTAGCCGCCATCGAATCGCCGTTAGGCATTACCCGTGCGGTAGAAATTGCCCACGCTTCCGAGCGCCTGATCGGTATTGCACTGGGTGCGGAAGATTATGTGCGTAACCTGCGCACTGAGCGCTCTGCGGAAGGGACTGAACTGCTGTTTGCCCGCTGCTCTATTTTGCAGGCGGCACGCTCTGCCGGCATTCAGGCGTTCGACACCGTTTATTCCGATGCCAACAACGAAGCGGGTTTCCTGCATGAAGCCGCACACATCAAGCAACTGGGTTTTGACGGTAAGTCGCTCATCAACCCGCGCCAGATCGAGCTCCTGCACAACCTGTACGCGCCGACACGCAAAGAGCTGGCTCACGCGCGCCTGGTCGTGGAAGCCGCTGAAGCCGCCGCTCGCGAAGGCCGTGGCGTAGTTTCCCTGAACGGCAAAATGGTCGACAGCCCGGTTATCGAGCGCGCCCTTCTGGTTATCTCCCGTGCAGAACTTTCCGGCATTCGCGAAGAATAAGGCAAAAAAATGACGCAGAAAATCGAACAGTCTCAACGCCAGGATCGCGTGGCGACCTGGAGCCGTCATGCAGAAAGTGAGCTTTCCGCTTATCAGAGCACCGCAAAAGTAGAATTACAGGCGCAAAAACCGCGCGACAAGAAGCTGTGCGCTAACCTGGAAAACGCCATTCGTCGTTCAGGTTTACAGGATGGCATGACTATCTCTTTCCACCACGCTTTTCGCGGTGGCGATCTGACGATTAACCTGGTGATGGACGCCATCGCCAGAATGGGCTTTAAAAATCTGACGCTGGCCTCCAGCTCCCTGAGCGACTGCCATGCTCCGCTGGTTGAGCACATCCGTCAGGGCGTGGTCAGCCGTATTTACACCTCCGGGCTGCGTGGCCCGCTGGCGGAAGAGATCTCGCGTGGCCTGCTGGCCGAGCCTGTGCAGGTCCACTCCCATGGCGGCCGTGTACACCTGGTGCAAAGTGGCGAACTCAGCATTGATGTGGCGTTCCTCGGCGTACCGTCCTGTGACCAGTTTGGTAACGCTAACGGCTATACCGGTAAAGCGTGCTGTGGTTCACTGGGCTATGCCCGCGTCGATGCCGAAAATGCAAAACAGGTTGTCCTGCTGACTGAACAGCTGCTGACCTATCCGCATAACCCGGCCAGCATTACGCAGGATCAAGTGGATCTGATTGTACAGATCGATCAGGTCGGCGATGCGGACAAAATCGGTGCTGATGCGACACGCATGACCACCAACCCGCGAGAACTGTTAATCGCCCGTAGCGCGGCAGACGTCATTGCTAACTCCGGTTACTTCAATGAAGGCTTCTCACTGCAGACAGGAACCGGCGGCGCTTCTCTGGCCGTTACTCGTTTCCTGGAAGACAAGATGCGCAGCCGCGATATCCGTGCTGACTTCGCCCTTGGCGGCATCACCGCTACCATCGTTGACCTGCACGAAAAAGGCCTGATTCGCAAACTGCTGGACGTACAGAGCTTTGACCGTAACGCGGCTGAGTCGCTGGCCCGCAATCCAAACCACATTGAGATCAGTGCCAACCAATATGCCAACTGGGGCTCAAAAGGCGCCTCCGTCGATCGTCTGGACGTCGTGGTGCTGAGTGCGCTGGAAGTTGATACCAGCTTCAACGTTAACGTACTGACCGGTTCTGACGGCGTACTGCGCGGCGCATCCGGCGGTCACTGCGATACTGCGGTTGCCGCTGCGCTTTCCATCATTGTCGCTCCGCTGGTTCGCGGACGCATCCCGACGCTGGTTGATAACGTCCTGACCTGCGTAACCCCAGGCTCCAGCGTAGACATCCTGGTCACTGACCACGGTATCGCCGTTAACCCTGCGCGTCCGGAACTGGCTGAACGTCTGAAAGAAGCCGGTATGAAAGTGGTGTCCATTGAATGGCTGCGCGAACGTGCACAGCAGCTCACCGGTCAGCCACGCGCTATCGAATTCACCGACCGCGTGATTGCCGTTGTGCGTTACCGCGATGGCTCGGTGATTGACGTTGTGCATCAGGTGAAGGAATAAGCCATGCGCCTGCTCCCTGAACACGCCACCCAACACGCAGTTTCGATTCCCGAGCTGCTCGCCAGCCGGGATGAGAGACAAGCAAGGCAACATGCCTGGCTGACGCGTCATCACGCGCCACTGGTCTCGTTTACCGTGGTCGCACCGGGTCCGATTAAAGACAGCGCATTAACCCGTCGCATCTTTAATCACGGCGTCACCGCCCTGCTCGCGCTGGCGGAAAAATCCACCTGGATTATCAGGGAGCAAACGGCGCTGGTTTCTGCCAGCGGTCCGGAAGGTCTTTTGTCTATTGAGGCCCCGGCCCACGATCTCAAGCTCGCCACGATTGAACTTGAGTATTCACATCCGCTGGGACGGTTATGGGACATCGATGTCCTGACCCCTGAAGGGGAAATTCTGTCCCGGCGTCATTTCGCACTCCCTGCCCGCCGCTGTCTGCTGTGCGAGCAAAGCGCTGCCGAATGTGCGCGGGGTAAAACCCACGCGCTTTCCGACTTACTCTCTCAGATGGAGGCTCTGCTGCATGATGCCGATTCCCGCAACATCAACCAATAACGCAGTCCTTCCTCTGGATCTGCCTGACGCTTACGCAACGCTTGCGTGGCGGGCCATGTTGACTGAAGTCAACCTGTCGCCCAAACCGGGTCTGGTGGATCGTATTAACAACGGCGCACATAAAGATATGGCGCTGGAAGATTTTCATCGCAGCGCTGAGGCAATTCAGGCCTGGCTGCCGCGTTTTATTGAATATGGGGCGTTTAGCGCACAGCTGTCGCCTGAAGATGTATTGAAAGGACTGCGCCCACTGGGCATGGCCTGCGAAGCCGATATGTTTCGCGCCACCGAAGGGGTAAACACCCATAAAGGGAGCATCTTTTCACTGGGGCTGCTGTGTGCCGCCATTGGCCGCCTGCACCAGCTCCAACTGACTGTTACCGCTGAAACCCTTTGCTCTACGGCAGCAACATTTTGCCGTGGCCTGACCGAGCGCGAACTGCGCCAGAACAATCAACAACTCACGGCTGGCCAACGTCTTTATCAACAACTGGGATTAACCGGCGCACGGGGCGAAGCCGAAGCGGGATACCCGCTAGTCATCCAGCATGCCCTGCCGCACTACCGCGCACTGCTGACTCAGGGCCGCGATCCTGAACTGGCGCTACTCGACACGTTATTGCTGCTGATGTCTATCAATGGCGACACCAACGTGGCTTCACGTGGCGGCGCAGAAGGTCTGCGCTGGCTACAGCAGCAGGCCACCGCTCTATTGCAGCAAGGGGGGATTCGCACCCCTGCCGATCTCGAATACCTGCGCCAGTTCGACCAACAGTGCATTGAACGCAACCTCAGCCCAGGAGGCTGCGCCGATCTGCTGATCGTCACCTGGTTCTTAGCTCAGATTTCACAAGTTCATCATTATCACAATTAAAGATCCTTTCCGGAGAATCACACACATGTCTTTAGCAAAAGATAAAATATGGAAATTACTGGCCCCATTGGTCGTAATGGGCGTCATGTTTCTTATCCCTGTCCCTGATGGAATGCCCCCGCAAGCCTGGCACTATTTTGCCGTTTTCGTGGCAATGATTGTTGGGATGATCCTGGAGCCAATCCCGGCAACAGCGATAAGCTTTATCGCCGTAACGATCTGTGTCATCGGCAGCAACTATCTGCTGTTTGATGCTTCAGAGCTGGCCGACCCGGCGTTTAAAGCGGGTAAGCAAGCGCTGAAGTGGGGTCTGGCAGGCTTCTCCAGCACTACCGTGTGGTTGGTGTTTGGCGCGTTTATCTTCGCGCTGGGCTATGAAGTCACCGGTCTGGGTCGTCGTATCGCGCTGTTCCTGGTAAAATTCATGGGTAAGCGCACCCTGACGCTGGGCTACGCGATTGTCATCATCGACATTCTGCTGGCGCCGTTTACACCGTCCAACACCGCGCGTACCGGTGGTACCGTATTCCCGGTTATCAAAAACCTGCCGCCGCTGTTTAAATCATTCCCGAACGATCCGTCCGCGCGCCGTATCGGCGGATATCTGATGTGGATGATGGTAATCAGTACCAGCCTGAGCTCCTCTATGTTCGTTACCGGTGCTGCACCTAACGTGCTGGGTCTGGAATTCGTCAATAAAATTGCCGGTATTCAAATCAGCTGGTTGCAATGGTTCCTCAGCTTCCTGCCGGTTGGTATTATTTTGCTGATCGTTGCTCCGTGGCTGTCCTATGTTCTTTACAAGCCAGAAGTTACTCACAGTGCTGAAGTTGCCGCGTGGGCTGGTGATGAACTGAAAACCATGGGTAAACTGACGCGTAAAGAGCTGACCCTGATCGGTCTGGTTCTGCTCAGCCTGGGTCTGTGGGTCTTTGGCGGTAAACTGATTGATGCGACCGCTGTGGGTCTGCTGGCAGTCTCGCTGATGCTGGCGCTGCACGTTGTCCCGTGGAAAGACATCACCCGTTATAACAGCGCATGGAACACCCTGGTTAACCTCGCCACGCTGGTCGTTATGGCGAATGGTTTAACCCGTTCAGGCTTCATCGACTGGTTCGCCAACACGATGAGCTCGCACCTGGAAGGCTTCTCGCCTAACGCGACCGTGATCGTTCTGGTGCTGGTGTTCTATTTTGCTCACTACCTGTTTGCCAGCCTTTCCGCACACACCGCCACCATGCTGCCGGTTATTCTGGCCGTCGGTAAAGGCATCCCGGGCGTTCCGATGGAACACCTGTGTATCCTGCTGGTACTGTCCATCGGTATCATGGGCTGTCTGACTCCGTATGCAACTGGCCCTGGCGTTATTATCTACGGCTGCGGTTATGTGAAGTCCAAAGACTACTGGCGTCTGGGTGCTATCTTCGGCGTTATCTACATCTCTATGCTTTTGCTGGTCGGCTGGCCGATTCTGGCAATGTGGAGCTAATCATTCGGGTTCCCGCCTGATGAAAATGATGCCAGTCAGCTAAACCTGACTGGCATTTTTTATGATTAAATAGATGATATTCAGAATTGATATAAGTATCCGAAATCATCATGACATCAACATGGCGTTATTCTTCGCTGCTGGCAGCACTTCTGCTCCCAGTTTCTGTAGCTCAGGCCGACGAACTTCAGGCAAAACAGTACGCTGATTTTGACAGCTACGTGCTGGCCCTCTCCTGGCAAACCGGATTTTGTCAGAGCCAACACGAGAGAAATCGTCAAGAGCCCGCCGAATGTCGTCTGCAAAAAGAGAGCGCGGACAAAGCAGATTTCCTGACCGTTCACGGTTTATGGCCCAGCCTGCCAAAATCCATCGCCGCCCGCGGAGTAGACAACCGCCGCTGGATGCGCTTTGGCTGCGCGACTCGCCCTATTCCCAACCTGCCTGAAGCGCGCGCCAGCCGTAAATGCGCGGCTCCCGAAACGGGCCTGTCGCTGGAAAGCGCGGCAAAACTCAGTGCCGTAATGCCCGGTGCCGGCGGGAGATCGTGTCTGGAACGTTACGAATATGCCAAACATGGCGCCTGTTTCGGTTTTGATCCCGACGCATACTTCGGCACGATGGTACGGATGAATAATGAGGTTAAGAACAGCGAAGCTGGCAAATTCCTCGCGGAAAACTACGGCAAAACCGTCAGCCGCAGCGCATTTGACGCGGCCGTCGCTAAAAGCTGGGGCAGAGAGAACGTTAAAGCCGTGAAGCTAAGCTGCCACGGCAATCCGGCCTATCTCACAGAAATCCAGTTGTCCCTGAAAGCCGACACCATTAACCAGACGTTATCCGCACAGTCATTCTTACCGCAACCGCATCCGGGTAACTGCGGTAAAAAGTTTATTATCGACAAAGTGGGATACTGAAAATAACGACCGGCGCGGCAAGCTGGCGTCGGTCCATATGGTTAGCGTTTTGAACGGGCATCCGGGCGAATTAAATCAAAGCGGTGTGTTTCACTGATCGAATAATACGCCGTTGGCCCGCCCGCACGCAGTACCGGTTTTGCTTTCGCCGTCTGGTAGATGCCGCCTTCCAGTAGCGTTTCATCAATATGGATACCCACCACTTCTCCCAGCACCAGCCAGGTTTCAACAGGCGAACCATCAGCGGTGGTCAGTTGCAGACTTTGCGATAAGCGACACTCAAAATTGACCGGGCTTTGCGCCACGCGCGGCACGCTGACTATCCGACTATCTACTTTGCTAAGCCCGGCGGCAAAAAACTCATCCTCGCCGTGAGGCAAGCTGGCTGACGTTTCGTTCATCGCGCTGGCCAGCTCAAGAGTCGTCAGATTCCAGACAAACTCACCGGTGTCGATAATATTCTGCACGCTATCTTTCCAGCCGCTACTGGCGAAACCGATAATCGGCGGATGATAATTAAAGCAGTTAAAGAAACTGTACGGTGCAAGGTTATGCCGACCGTCGCTGTCGCGGGAGGCAATCCAGCCAATAGGGCGCGGTCCAATGATGGCATTCAGCGGGTCATGCGGTAAGCCGTGTCCTTGTGATGGTTGATAGAAATACATAGCGTTCTCTGTTGAAGTTAACATCAGCGCAGCACAAATTATGCTTCGCTCATCTCCCTGGAAAAAGAAGATCAGCGTAGAACAATCCGCTAAAGATTACGATTGAATAAAGTTGAGCAGATCGCCGTTGATCTGTTGTTTATGGGTAGTGCAAATGCCATGCGAACCGCCAACATACACCTTCAACTGCGCGTCCGGCAGTATTTCCGCCGCAACCTTTCCGCAGGTTTCAAACGGGACAATCTGATCGTCATCACCATGGATCACCAGCGTCGGGATAGTCATCTTTTTGAGATCCTCACGCAGGTCAGTTTCTGAAAACGCGTGAATACAGTCGTACAACGCTTTGATGGAACCTTGTAAGCCCTGTTCAACAAAGCTTTCACGAACGGCTTTCGACGCATTTACGCCCGGGCGGTTGTAGCCATAGAATGCAGCGGTCAGTTCATAGAAGAAGGCAGCGCGATCGTTTATCACTCCCTCACGGATGCCATCAAACACCTCTTTCGGCACACCATTTGGGTTAAAGTCGGTCTTGATCATTATGGGCGTCACCGCGCCGATTAACACCGCTTTGGCTACCCGCTGCGTTCCATGGCGACCAATGTACCTCGCCACTTCCCCGCCCCCGGTAGAGTGTCCGACATGTACGGCATCTTTAAGATTGAGATGCGCGGTAAGTTCAGCCAGATCGTCAGCATACTGATCCATATTGTGACCATCCCAGGGTTGGGCTGAACGCCCATGCCCACGCCTGTCATGGGCGATCACCCGAAATCCTTTCGACCCGAGAAACAGCATCTGATCTTCAAACGCATCTGCCGTCAGCGGCCAGCCATGGCTAAAGACAATAGGCTGCCCACTTCCCCAATCTTTAAAATGCAAATAGCTGCCGTCTTTCAAGGTAAGTTTGTCGTACTGGCTCATGAGATCTCCTGTCGCGGAACACTGAGTTGTTTGACGCGCCCGCAGCGAGCGCTTAAAAAGCATAATGCAAATTGGAGAACGATCGCGTTTTTCGGCTAAAATCACACCATACGCAACAATATTGATGATTTGCCTGAATGTGAACTAAATCACTTCAAACCAGGGGTAAGTCTCAGTATCATCATAAAAGCTAAACCCTTGCCGCCTGACGGTGAGGGTTTTCTTTTGGGATTATTTACCTGCGCACCCGCAGTATCGACGACATGGAGTAACAAATGTCCAGACCAACTATCATCATTAACGACCTCGATGCGGAACGCATTGACCGCCTGTTGGAGCAACCTGCGTTTGCTGGTTTACCGATTGCCGACGCCCTGAACGCCGAGCTGGATCGTGCCCAAATGTGTTCACCAGAAACCATGCCGCACGATGTCGTGACCATGAACAGCCGCGTGAAATTCCGCAATCTGAGTGATGGCGAAGTCCGTGTGCGTACCCTGGTGTATCCGGCCAATATGACTGACAGCAGCACACAGCTTTCGGTAATGGCACCTGTTGGCGCTGCACTTCTGGGCCTGCGCGTTGGCGACACCATTCACTGGGAACTACCAGGCGGGACCTCAACACACCTCGAAGTCATCGAGCTTGAGTACCAACCTGAAGCTGCGGGCGACTACCTGCGCTAACTCTGTCTTATCAAAGCCACTCGCTTTATCTTACAGGGGATGCATCCGCATCCTCTTTCCGGTTAGTCCTCTGCTCCTGACTCTCACCTTATCTCCTGTTCGCAAAACATAAATCTGTGTCGTGACTGACAGAATCATTTTTAATACTATGCTGATATGTGTTCATGTAATGACAAGGAGAATGTTTATGTACAACACAATCATAATGCCTGTTGATGTATTCGAAATGGAACTGAGCGACAAGGCTATTCGCCATGCAGAATTTCTGGCACAGGAAAACGGGGTTATCCATCTGCTGCATGTGCTGCCAGGCTCAGCAAGCTTAAGCCTGCACCGCTTTGCAGCCGATGTCCGTCGTTTTGAAGAGCATCTACAACACGAAGCGGAAACTCGTCTGCAAACGATGGTCGGTCACTTCAGCATCGATCCTTCCCGTATTAAACAACACGTCCGCTTTGGCAGCGTACGTGACGTCGTCAACGAGTTGGGTGAAGAGTTGAATGCGGATGTGGTCGTCATTGGATCGCGCAACCCATCAATCAGCACTCATCTGCTCGGCTCAAACGCTTCCAGCGTTGTTCGCCACGCTACTCTGCCAGTGCTGGTTGTACGTTAATAGTCTCTAATTTGCTAAAGAAAACCCCTGCCAGGTTAATGCCTGACAGGGGTTTTTATTGCCTGACGATCAGTACAAATGACCGATATTCACGATAGTACTAACCGTATCGCCAAAGAACGTCAGACGACCCAGGAATACGCCAACAAACAGCAGGACAAAGAGCGCTTTTGCACGACGCTCGCCCTGGCTGCTGAGGACAAAGGCCACCGCCAGACACACCAGACTTGCCAGATAAAGCGGCGACGTCAGCCAGGCATGTGCCGTCATCTGCATGATGGTGCCACCGCTTAGCCAGATAATGGGCGCGGCAATCATGACCGCCATACAAACGAAAATCCCCTGACGCAATGCGGCAACGGCAGGCGTGAGGTTAAGCAGCGGAATCGCCGCACAACCCATAACCCACACCGTGATGAAGAACAGCAGCATCGTCAGACCGTTGGCGATCGCCACCATCGCCGGGGCGGCATAGGTCATCCCCTGTACCGCCACCAGCGCGATCCCGAGAACAGAGGCCAGAATGGCCGGCGCTTTGTGCCCTTTTGCCAAAAACGTCACGCCCACCGCCGCGCCGTATAAAGTTGCGCCGAGAATCTCACGGCTCAGCCAGGCATGCTGGAGGTTAATCAGGGCATTGTAGGCGCGATCCGGATGCGCCAGGTGCAATACCGCCGCCACGGAAGCAGCCGCCAGAACCAGCCCGCTTACCAGCCAGTACAGGCGCTTGCTTTCCAGTTTCCCTTGCAGCGTGCGCAGCGTCAGAATGAGCGTTATACCAACCGACATCTGGCTCAATACGGTAAAAATAACCAGAGGGAATTCATACTTTTCCATTACTTGCCCTCCGGTTGCTTCGGTTGACGCGCGAGGATAAAACGCGTGCCAGGGTTAAGCTGCGGCATACGTGGGAATCCCGGCGGATACTGTACGGCATTGTTGGGGATCGGATCGGCATCCAGATCGATAAGCGTCAGGGCGCCTACCGGGCAGGCACTCACGCACGCCGGCTGCATACCGACATCGAGACGCTCGTAGCACATGCTGCATTTTTCCGCTTTTTTCGTCTCTTCATTAAAGCGCGGCGCACCGTATGGGCAATTGCGGATACAGTTTTTGCATCCGATACAACGTTCCGGATTATGCACCACAACACCATCCTCGCGTTTGGTGTACGCCTCTACCGGACAAGCCGCCAGGCAGGCCGGATTTTCGCAATGGTTACAGGCCAGCGAGTAGAACGCTCGCTCCTCATGCGGGTAAATTTCTTTATCCAGCGGGTAGACATAGCGCCAGAAACGTTCAGGCTCCAGCTGATTAAAACTCTTACACGCCATCGCACAGCCACGGCAGCCGATGCACTTATCGCTATTGACTAAAAACGCGCGTCTCATGCCGCAGCTCCTTCATTTCCTGACAGAGTAATATCTACA
The DNA here is from genome assembly GCF_030336805.1 of Citrobacter sp. Cb023. Lineage (NCBI taxonomy): Bacteria > Pseudomonadati > Pseudomonadota > Gammaproteobacteria > Enterobacterales > Enterobacteriaceae > Citrobacter > Citrobacter sp. Cb023. The sequence continues at coordinate 815,784 of NZ_JAOWCV010000038.1, forward strand.
AATTGACTGTGTATGGCCGCACCGGGCGCGCCTGTCGCCATTTTTCCCATATCGGCGGGCGTATCTTTGACCACATTCTGTACGTTGTAACTAAGCTTGTTGAACCAGGATTCGTACATCACAAGAAAATCTTCCGGCACATTAGTGGTAATTTTGGCTCGCAACTCAACATGGCCCACCTCGTTGAAGACTTTGACGTGAGCGCCCTCAGTGATGCCCTTTTTCTGTGCAGCAAGCGGGTGGATATAAACAAAGGGTTCTGGCCAGAAAACCTGCATCCAGTCCAGATTGACAAACTGCGAGTGCAGACCGTACTGAAGATGAGGTGTAAACAGGTGGAACGGCAGCGCACCCTGTGCACCCGCTTTATATTCCGGCAAAGCCGTGTGACCATTTTCCGCACAACGTTCTGATTTGAACTCGTACTTGCCTGACGGCGTTTTGAACTTGCGATCGTACCAGGCCGCGGTGCTGACCATTTTTGCTTTGCGTGGTCCTTCCAGCAGGTCATCCCAGCCCGCAATGCCAAACTGTTTCCCCATCCCCTCATTAAATTCCTGATCCAACCAGCGTTTAGCATCAAACGCCTGCGGGAAGGTACATGAACCGGGTTCCAGTTTATTGATGGTTTTGGACAGCAGCGCCGCGATTTCCGGATCGCTCTTGCACTCATACAGCGGTTTGATAGCCGGCTCGTTGACGGATAACCAGTAGTGCCAATAAGACGAAGAGACATCCCATTGTTCAAAGGTGGTAGTGACAGGCAGCACGATATCCGCATGCTGGACGGTTTCGTTGAAGAACTGGTCGACACAAACCACCATTTCCAGTTTATCAAACGCTTTGATCATCTTGTTGCGGTCGAAATCCTGAGCAAACGGGTTTTTAGAGGCCACCCACAGCATCCGTACCGGTGGTTCACTGGCGTCCAGAATCCCTTGCGCCGTCTGGTTGATATTCAGCGCACGATCGGAGTATTCGCTCTTCTCACCGCTATCGCTGACAAACTCACCCACCGGACCACCTGCGCCTTTTATTCCGACAGAACCTGCAGGAGGCTTCTGCATCATTCCATGGTAGTTATAACCCCATGTCTGCAGATGACCGTAGCGGGCACCGCCGCCCTCAATACCAATATTGCCGGTCATTGCCACAAAGGCATCGATCGCCCGTACGTTAGCGCCGCCGTTAACATGGCGCTGCATGCCGTAGCCAATCCACACGGTGGCAGGATTAACCGCCGTAAACTCTTCCGCTAACTGGCGAATGGCATCCGCCGACAGACCGCAAATTTCAGCGGCCCACTCGACGGTCACACTGCTGCGCAGATAAGCTTCGAATTCCGGGTATCCGTGGGAATAGTTATTGACGAAATCCTGATCAACTAAACCTTTATCCACCAGGTGACGCGCCATGCCCAGCGCCAGAGCGCCATCTGAGCCTGGGCGAACACGTAAATAAAGATCGGCTTTCGCGGCGGTCTGCGTTAACAGCGGATCGATAACGACAACTTTTGCGCCTTTCTCCCGCGCCTGATAGATGTATTTCATAGTGTGCATAGAGCACCAGGCCGGATTCGCGCCCCAGATGATGATATATTTTGCTTTTACAAAATCTTCCGGGTCGTTACACCACATATCCCCCATATCATAGTTCTGGGCGTCGATACCGGCTGGCCAGCAAGGTGTCCCGGCAAAACGGGTGGTGTAACCCAGCGAAGACATCATCCCTTCAACGGCATAACCCATCACCCCAAGGTTGCCTGAGTATTTTGACAGCGCCAGCCCCAGCATTGAGCCGTCTTTCTTTTTAATCTCCAGCATCTTGGTCGCAATGCGCTGCATTGCTTCGTCCCAGGAGATACGACGCCAGTTACCGCTGCCGCGAACATCCTGAACCATCGGATATTTAATGCGATCCGGGCTATACACCCGGCGAGGATAAGTCAGACCTTTTACACAGGGTGTTCCATGCGTAAACGTTGACTCAGGCGCGCCTTCCACAAAGGTAATGACGTCATCCTTCACCCAGGTTTTCAGGCTACAGGTGTCATAGCAGTTACGCGGACAGGCGTTGCGAGAAATTTTGTAAGTTTTAGGGTTAAACGGAATTGGCGGTTGCGCCAATGCGCAGCGTGAAGTCAGCAACCCCCCAGGCAGGGCAGCCACGGTTCCAAGGGCAACTAACCCTTTCAAAAATGAACGTCTGTTCAGAACTCCCGGTTCATTACTCATATTGATACTCTCGTGTTTAATTCATTAAGCCAAGAAGACAACCTTCCCGCTACGGTTTTCAGCGTGGCGGTTTGTGCATTTATATTTATTTTTTCGATATACTCGGGCACCCACAGCGCTATATACTCACTTATATATCGAGTGAAGGCGACCTGGTATTTAGCTGATGTTCTGGCATTAGCCGATAATAAAACCGCCAATTCCAATACATATGAAATATGATCATCCGGTATATTATTTTTGTGGTTTATAGATAAACCTATATTTGCCATGAATTCCCGAATGCTCAAAGTTGATTTACCCATTACGAGGGCATCTTCTTCGAGATAAACCGAAGCGAACGGCGCAGCCTTTAACGTCTGTGGCCCGACAAATAGCGCATTGAAGTCGTACTCCGCGTCCAACCACTCCTGTTCTGTAAGCGTCGAGGCATGTGTTTCCAGAGCTGAATAAGCCGCTTTCAGCGTGTGACTATCGTGAGAAATAAAAAAATCACGCAACAATAACCCTGTCGATTCAAAGATCGTCAGGGTTTCATATATTTCACCCATGAATTAACCAACCATTTATTCATAAAACAAATGAAAACGTAATGCAGGTTGATATAATAAAGAAAACGCCTCATCTTTCTTTGATGAAACTAATGTTCAGACTCATTAAATGAATGTGTTATGCGGTTTATTGTTTCAAGAATTGACAATCTGAAAGCGTGGAAATAAAAAACCGCCAGCGGATGGCTGACGGTTTTGGCATTGCAGGTGTGTCTTACTTTTTTTATGCTACTGTCGTGCGAATCAGATAATCAAACGAACTCAATGAGGCCTTCGCGCCTTCACCGGTCGCGATGATGATCTGCTTATATGGTACGGTGGTGCAGTCACCAGCGGCGAAAACCCCCTTCACGCTGGTTTCGCACTTGGCATCGATGATGATTTCACCCATGCGATTACGCTCGACGGCACCTTCCAGCCAGTTGGTGTTTGGCAGCAGACCTATCTGTACAAAGATACCCGCCAGTTCCACACTGTGAACGTCGCCACTCACGCGGTCACGATACTCCAGGCCGGTGACTTTGCTGCCATCGCCTTTCACTTCTGTCGTTTGCGCATTCAGAATAATATCGACGTTTTTCAGACTGCGAAGCTTATTCTGCAGCACCTGATCAGCTTTCATTTCAGGTGCGAACTCCAGCAGCGTCACATGTTCAACAATGCCTGCCAGGTCAATAGCAGCTTCAACACCGGAGTTGCCGCCACCAATCACCGCAACGCGCTTGCCTTTGAACAGCGGGCCATCGCAGTGCGGGCAGTAGGTTACGCCTTTGGTGCGATACTGATCTTCACCCGGAACGTTCATGTTGCGCCATTTCGCACCGGTGGCAATGATAATGCTGCGTGCTTTCAGCACCGCGCCGGATGCCGTTTCAATCTGATGTAAACCGCCTTCCTGCGCCGCCGGAACCAGTTTACTTGCGCTCTGGCTGTCGATCACATCAACATCATAGTCATCAACGTGTGCTTTCAGCGCGCCCGCCAGTTTCTGGCCTTCGGTTTTCGGTACCGAGATGTAGTTTTCAATATCAACGGTATCAAGAACCTGACCGCCAAAACGTTCGCCCATCAGACCGGTGCGAATACCTTTACGTGCAGAGTACACTGCCGCTGCCGCCCCCGCAGGACCGGAACCGACAATCAGCACGTCATAAGCATCACGTTTGTTCAGCTCTTGTGCCGCACGTTTTTCTGCGCCGCTATCTACTTTCGCCACGATCTCAGTCAGCGTCATACGCCCCTGACCGAACTCTTTGCCGTTCATATACACCGCCGGAACGCCCATCACGTTGCGATCGGTAATTTCGTTCTGGAATGTACCGCCGTCAATCGCCGTATGCTTGATGCGTGGATTCAGTACCGACATCAGGTTCAGCGCCTGTACCACGTCCGGACAGTTATGACAGGAAAGCGAATAATAGGTTTCAAACTCAAAATCACCGTCGAGATCGCGGATCTGCTCCAGCAACGCCTGCGCCTCTTTTGACGGATGACCACCGGTCCACAGCAGCGCCAGCACCAGGGAGGTAAACTCATGGCCCAGCGGAGAACCGGCAAAGCGCGGCCCCTGGTGAGAACCTGGATTGGTGATCAGGAACGATGGCTTGCGTACCGCCAGAGTATTGTCTTCTTTAAAGGTGACTTTTTCTGACAGTTCAGCAATTTCAGTCAGCAGTTCCTTGATTTCTGCCGATTTAGCGCTGTCATCCAGCGTAGCAATCAGCTCAACAGGTTTGGTCAGTTTCTCAAGATAAGCCTTGAGCTGGGTTTTCATATTTGTGTCGAGCATTCTTCTTCCCTCTCTGAAAACATCATCATGCAAGCCGACTTTGCGGGACTGCATTAATGCAACTTGCGTCATGGTGCTGGAATGAAACAGGCGCAAACTGCGCCTGTGGAATGGCCGGATGCACTGCGTTTATCCGGCCTACAAATTATGCGACTTAAATCTTACCGACCAGATCTAAGGATGGAGCCAGGGTCGCTTCGCCTTCTTTCCATTTCGCCGGGCAAACTTCACCTGGGTGAGAGGCAACGTACTGTGCGGCTTTAATTTTACGCAGCAGGTCAGACGCATCACGGCCGATACCTTCAGCGGTAACTTCGATTGCCTGGATGATACCCTGCGGGTCTACAACGAAGGTTGCGCGGTCAGCCAGACCTTCATCTTCACGCATGTTGTCGAAGTTACGGGTCAGGGCGCCAGTCGGGTCGCCGATCATCGCGTATTTGATTTTCGCGATGGTGTCAGAGCTGCTGTGCCATGCTTTGTGGGTGAAGTGGGTGTCAGTAGATACGGAATAGACATCTACGCCCAGTTTCTGCAGTTCTTCGTAGTGGTCAGCCACATCACCCAGCTCGGTCGGGCAAACGAAAGTAAAGTCAGCCGGGTAGAAGAAGAAGACGCTCCAGCGACCTTCGGTATCTTTCTCGGTTACTTCGATGAACTCACCGTTTTTGAACGCCTGGTTTTTGAAAGGTTTAATTTTGGTATTAATCAAAGACATCTGTACTTCCTCCGTGTTTTCGTTGAGAGATAAGTTAACGAAAATCTCTTCGCAGGGCTAATGTGTTTCCTTTATCAAATCAATAAGCGTTAACTAACAACCCACTCAAACTCATGTTGTGAACCTAAAGATAAAAGTAAAAAAGGCCCCCTTTGCAGGGAGCCTCATTACCCGAGCTACCCGCAGGTAACGTCAGTGCCAGCAGGGCTGGCTATGTGTTGCGCTCTACATTACCTTAACAAAGGTCGTAACAGCGATTGGGATTACATCACCCCACTCAAGAAAGGGCAATCGACAGACGGTCGATCTTACCTATGGCTGCGATAGGTTTTGCAACTTAGCCCCCTTTCCTTCTGATTTTATAAGGAAAATTAATGTTTAAACGTACCTTACTCTTAACCCTGCTTCCTGCCGTGGTGCACGCCGAAGAACTTCCTGCCCCCGTTAAAGCTATTGAGAAACAGGGCATTACTATTCTCAAACCCTTCGACGCGCCGGGTGGAATGAAGGGCTACCTGGGAAAATACCAGGATATGGGCGTTACTATCTATGTTACGCCTGACGGCAAACACGCCATTTCCGGTTATATGTATAACGAAAAAGGTGAAAACCTCAGTAATACGCTGATAGAAAAAGAGATCTACGCCCCTGCCGGACGCGAAATGTGGCAGCGAATGGAAAAAACATCCTGGATTCTGGACGGGAAAAAAGAGGCTCCAGTCATTGTCTATGTGTTTGCCGATCCCTTCTGTCCCTATTGCAAACAGTTCTGGCAAAAGGCTCGCCCGTGGGTAGACTCAGGTAAAGTTCAGTTGCGCACAATACTGGTTGGCGTAATTAAACCCGAAAGCCCGGCTACCGCCGCTGCGATTCTGGCCGCAAAAGATCCGGCCAAGACCTGGCATGACTATGAGGCATCTGGTGGGAATATGAAGCTAGAAATCCCGACCTCCATTTCACCGGAGCAGATGAAGGTATTGAATATCAATCAAAAGTTGATGGATGATTTAGGCGCCAACGTCACGCCGGCTATCTATTACATGAGTAAAGACGATACGTTACAACAGGAAGTCGGCTTGCCGGATAAGGAGAAATTAAACATTATCATGGGTAATAAATAAAAGTAACAAAATGAGTGGTTGTTATCATTTTCATGTCAATCACTCATTTAAATTAACTTTTTTGGTCAAAATTATGCAATATGTGCTATTTTAGTTTAAATTAATAATTCATTAAGCACACAAACATAAATCACAAGAATAATCACAACTTAAAATATTTCAAAATTAAATCTTTCAAAACATGACCATCACAGGAAGGTATGCATGGCTAACCTCTATGACCTCAAAAAGTTCGATCTCAATCTGTTGGTTATCTTTGAGTGTATTTATCAACATTTGAGTATCACTAAAGCTGCTGAAACTTTGTATATTACCCCCTCTGCCGTTAGCCAGTCACTGCAACGGCTACGCACACAATTTAATGACCCACTGTTTATCCGCTCCGGAAAAGGCCTAACGCCAACGATTATGGGGATTAACCTCCATCATCATCTTGAGAAAAACCTCAACAGTCTGGAGCAGACAATAAACATCATGAATAACTCCAGTCTGAAGAAAAAATTCATTATTTACTGTCCACAACTGCCAACCATTATCAACATCGAGGAAGTTATTCATTTTCTCAGAGAAGACTCACATGTCGAAATTGAGCACCATAACATACTCATCACTGCTGAAAGTACGGAAAATCTGTTGGCTTACAGAAAAGCAGATTTAGTCATTGCTACCGCCCCAGTGAGTAATCGCTCGATAATATGCTCACCATTTAAAACTGCTGAAACAATATTAGTTTGCAACAAAAACCATCCAAGAATTAATGGAGAAAGCACGCTTGAAACAATATTAAAAGAACAGTTCACGCAACTTATCTCTGAAGACCCTGGCGTTAAAGAATACTGGCAAAAAACCAGCGCCTTGCTGGCTAATCGAGATATTGGTTTCCGCAGCGACTCATTAATAACGATCATTAATATTATTTCAAACACAGATATCATAGGTCTGCTACCAAGGGATGTTTACGAACAATATACCGGCTCATTTAATTTAAAAGAGATCTGTATCGATATCCCCTTACCAAAAATAAATTTATTTTTGATGTATAACAGAGCATCACTCAACAATACTGGCTTCGTTAATTTAATTAATAAAATAAATGATAAAAATGACCAGAGGACTAACAAATAGAGCTTTAGCTATTCATTTTATATTTTTATGAATAAAGGCAATTCAAAACAACCATGAATGTATTAAAACGTTGCACCTGAAAAAAATTAGCATATCTTATTGTCAGCATTTGTTATTGTTTTGAATAATAATTCTGATATGAGCTTAATATGTCTATTTATAAAATCCCGCTTGCTCAAAACGTGCTGGACGCCGCTCTGGAGCGCATAACCTGGGCGCTGGAAACTCTGCCTCGGGTTTGTGTCTCTTTCTCCGGCGGGAAAGATTCAGGACTGATGTTACATCTGACAGCTATGCTTGCACGCCAACTGCATAAAAAAATTGATGTACTATTTATCGACTGGGAAGCCCAGTTTTCCTGCACTATTGATTATGTTGAGGCGCTTCGTGCACGTTATTCTGATGTCATCGAGCGCTTTTATTGGGTGGCTTTACCGCTCACCACCCAGAATTCCCTCTCTCAATTTCAGCCAGAATGGCAGTGTTGGGAACCAGGTACTCCGTGGGTTCGCCAGCCTCCCACGGATGCCATATCCGATCCAGAGTATTTCTCCTTCTATCAACCCGGCATGACCTTTGAACAATTTGTTCGCGAGTTCGCTGACTGGTATTCAGAGAAACGTCCAGCCGGCATGATGGTCGGGATCCGCGCCGATGAGTCATATAATCGTTTTGTCGCCATTGCCAATTCGCAAAAGCAGCGCTTTGCCGATGATAAACCCTGGACCACCAGCGCCCCCGGCGGGCATACCTGGTATATTTACCCGATTTATGACTGGAAAACTGCCGATATCTGGACCTGGTTCGCAAAAACCAGAATGTCGTGCAATCCCTTATACAATCTCATGTATCAGGCCGGTGTCCCAACACGTTACATGCGTATTTGTGAGCCCTTTGGCCCGGAACAGCGTCAGGGATTATGGCTATATCACGTCATTGAACCCGAGCGCTGGGCAGCCATGTGTGCCCGTGTCAGCGGTGTAAAAAGTGGCGGAATTTATGCCGGTCAGGACAACCATTTTTACGGGCACCGCAAAATATTAAAACCCGAACATTTAAACTGGCAGGAATACGCCATGCTGCTACTCAATAGCATGCCGGAAAAGACCGCTGAGCATTATCGCAATAAAATCGCCATCTATTTGCAGTGGTATAAGAAAAAGGGCATGGACAATATCCCGCAAACTCAGGAAAAAGATATTGGCTCAGCGGATATTCCGTCGTGGCGGCGTATCTGTAAAGTCCTGCTGAATAACGACTACTGGTGCCGGGCGCTGTCATTCAGCCCCACAAAACCCAAAAACTACCAACGTTATAATGAACGCATGAAAATAAAACGCCAGCAATGGGGAATCTTATGCAACACCGACTAACTCAAGAACTCACTGGTTTTCTTTCTGGGCTGTCAGAAGAAGAGCGAATTGAAGCAATCAACCAATTCAGAATGGCTATCCACAGCGTCAGCCCTTTTCGTGAAGAGCCAGTAGACTGTGTACTATGGATTAAAAACGAGCATATCTCACCCAATGACTATAACCCTAATAACGTTGCGCCTCCGGAGAAAAAGCTGCTGCAGAAATCCCTCGAAGCAGACGGATTCACGCAGCCCATCGTGGTAGTTCACTCCACGGCGGAAGAATACGAAATTGTCGATGGTTTCCACCGTCATGAGCTAGGTAAAAGCAAACCGTCGCTGAAATCACGCCTGCATGGCTACCTGCCGGTCACCTGTTTACAGCGTGAACGCCATGAACGCATGGCAGCGACAATTCGTCATAACCGTGCCCGCGGGCGGCATAAAATTCATGCCATGTCGGAAATCGTTCGTGAATTATCGCTCCTGGGATGGAGCGAAGAGAAAATCAGTAAAGAGTTAGGTATGGACGACGATGAGGTTTTACGTCTGAAACAAATTAACGGTCTGCAAGAGTTATTTGCCGACCGTCGCTTCTCCAAAGCCTGGACAGTAAAATAACTACAGCGCAACCAGACGTTCGGCTGCCGCCAGCAGCGTCGATTCTTGCTTGGCAAAACATAGACGAATCAGCTTATGCGGGAAAGGATCGGCGCAGAAAACCGACAACGGGATCGCGGCAACGCCCACTTCTTTGGTCAGCCACTGGCAAAACTCAACGTCGTTAAGCGTGGAGACGGCACTGTAATCGACCAGCAGAAAATAGGTGCCTTCACACGGCAAAATTTCCAGTCGGCTGTCACGCAGCGCGTTCACCAACACATCGCGTTTTTTCTGATAAAAGGCTGGCAACTCACGATAGTGTGTTGGATCCTCCCGCAGCATATCCGCCAGCGCCAACTGAGCCGGCGTATTCACTGAGAACGTCAGATACTGGTGTACCTTGCGTAATTCAGCGCTAATGGCGGCTGGCGCAACACAGTAGCCGACTTTCCAGCCGGTCATATGGTAGGTCTTCCCAAACGATGAAACGGCAACGGCGCGTTCGCGCAGGTGTGAATGCGCCAGCACGCTGGCATGTCCCTGTCCGGCGAAGCAAATGTGCTCATAAACTTCGTCGCTAATGACAAAGATCTCACGTTCTTTAATTGCCTGCCACAGGGCATCAAAATCGGCGTGATGCCATACGGTGGCGGAAGGGTTGTGCGGCGTGTTAAGGATCACCAGTCGGGTACGTTCGCTGAGTACAGCGCTAAATTCCTGCCAGTTGACGCGAAAAGACGGCGGTTGCAGCGCGATACGTTTAACTACGCCGCCGGATAATTCGACCGCGGGCGCATAGCTGTCGTAGCTCGGGTCAAAACAAATCACCTCATCGCCAGGACGCACCAGCGCCGTAATTGCGGCGAACAGCGCTTCTGTGGCCCCCGCCGTCACGGTCACTTCACTATTCGCATCAGGTTTATAGCCGTACAACTGCGCGGTTTTATCCGCAATGGCTTCGCGCAACGGCTGTACGCCCGTCATCGGCGCATACTGGTTTGCGCCATGCGCGACGTGATACGCCAGGCGTTCCTGCAAAAAAAGTGGGCCGTCAAAATCAGGAAATCCCTGCGAGAGGTTAATGGCCTGATGCTGCTGCGCCAGCGCGCTCATTTGCGTGAAGATAGTGGTGCCAAGATTAGGCAGTTTGCTTTGCGGAATCAGCGGGTTATTACTCATTATTGTTATCCCAGCGTGTGATGTTGTGGTTGAAGCCACTATAGCACGATGCTAGTATTTGGCAATCAAGACGTTCGGACGTCTATATAAAAATAACCTGCATTGACAGGACAGCCAAAAGGACAACACAACATGAGTAATACCGAGATTCGCGTCGTCACCGGCCCGGCCAACTATTTTTCCCATCCCGGCAGCCTGTCAAGACTCAACGATTTTTTCACCGCAGAGCAACTCTCACGCGCCGTCTGGGTTTACGGTGAACGCGCCATCGACGCGGCCCGCCCTTATCTGCCTGAGGCATTTCATCTTGCCGATGCCAGACACCTGCTGTTTACGGGACATTGCAGTGAAACCGATGTTACTCAACTGGCAAAAGAGTCAGGAGAGAATCGCAGCGTGGTGATTGGTGTGGGCGGCGGGACATTGCTCGACACGGCCAAAGCGCTGGCTCGTCGTCTGGGTCTGCCTTTTGTCGGTATTCCTACTATCGCAGCGACCTGCGCCGCATGGACACCGCTCTCCGTCTGGTACAACGATGCAGGCCAGGCGCTGCATTTCGAAATTTTCGCTGACGCCAATTTCCTCGTGCTGGTCGAGCCAGAGATCGTTCTCAATGCGCCTGAAGAATACTTACTGGCGGGGATCGGCGACACGCTGGCGAAATGGTACGAGGCAGTCGTGCTCGCACCTGAGCCGGAAAACCTGCCTCTGACCGTACGTCTGGGTATCCATGCTGCGCAGACGATCCGCGACGTCCTGTTGGAAAGCAGCGAGCAGGCGCTGGTCGATAAGCAACAAGGTACGTTAAGCCGCACGTTTTGCGATGTAGTGGATGCAATTATTGCCGGAGGCGGCATGGTCGGCGGTCTGGGTGAGCGCTACACCCGCGTGGCGGCGGCGCATTCGGTACATAATGGCCTGACCGTGCTCCCGCAAACGGAGAAGTTTTTGCATGGCACCAAAGTGGCGTACGGCATACTGGTGCAGAGCGCGCTGCTGGGACAAGATGATGTGCTGGCGCAGTTAATTACTGCCTATCAGCGCTTCAACCTGCCAACCCGGTTGGCTCAACTGGAAGTGGACATCAACAACCGTGCCGAAATCGACAACGTGATTGCGCACACCCTGCGCCCGGTGGAGTCCATTCATGCGCTGCCGGTAACGTTAACGCCACAGACGCTGCGCGCAGCGTTCGAAAAAGTAGAATCGTTTACGGTGTGATTATGGTGTGGGATGCCTGATGGCAGCAACGCAGCGAAACCCTGGAACTTACAAAGGTAAGTGACCAGGGTGAACACGCCTGCAGCTTGAATGATGAAGAGCATTAACAGCAGCGCGCGCCGCCTTTTCCCCCGTAGCGCGCATCCTGGCGTTCGCGGAAAAATTCTTCGTAGGTCATTGGCGTCAGGTCCGGATGCGTGACGCGCATATGCTCAACATAGTTGTCGTAATCCGGCACACCTATCATTAATCGGGCGGTTTGACCTAAATACTTCCCGGCTTTAGAGAGCGTTTCAAACATAGTGGTTCCCTGTCGAACAAACGCCCTCCCCATTCAGGAGAGGGCTCGTTGGTTAAGAGAATATTAGTGCGCGCCTTTCGCCTGCGCCACGATCTCTTCGACATTCTCAGGCATCGGTTCGTATGGCGTTTCTTTCGACGTAGGTTTGTCCTCTTTCAGTGCTGCCAGTGCAGTTTTGATGGAGAACAGACCCAGCACCACAACGACTACCATAAAGAAGATAGTGAGACCCGCATCCAGGCGGTTGTTAAACACCAACTGCGTCAGCTGCGACTGAGTGTACTGCGCCGGAATATTTCCGCTGTCGATCATCGCCTGGAACTTGTTAGCGATGGCGAGGAAGCCAATTTTCGCATCCGGGCTAAACGCTTTCTGCCAGCCGGCGGTCAGGGTACAAATCAGCAGCCAGGCCGTTGGCACCAGCGCCACCCACGCGTAGCGCTGACGTTTCATCTTGAACAGCACCACCGCGCAAAGCATCAACGCCATACCGGCCAGCATCTGGTTGGCGATACCAAACAGTGGCCACAGGGTATTAATACCACCCAATGGATCCACCACGCCCTGGTGCAAGAAGTAACCCCAGGCCAGCACACACAGCGCCGTTGCCAGCAGGTTCGCAGGCAGCGAATCGGTACGTTTCAGACCCGGTGACACCACGCCCAGCAGATCCTGCAGCATAAAGCGTGCGGCACGCGTACCGGCGTCTACCGCCGTCAGAATAAACAGGGCTTCAAACAGAATGGCGAAGTGATACCAGAACGCCACATCCATCATGCCGCCCAGCGCACCATGCAGAATATACGCCATGCCCACCGCCAGCGTCGGCGCACCGCCTGCGCGGGAGATAATGGATTGTTCGCCGACATCGTTCGCAATCTGATGCAGCGTATCAGGCGTGATAACAAAGCCCCAACTGCTCACAACCTGTGCCGCTGACGCAACCACATCGGTGGTTCCGGCAGGTGCCAGTACAGCCATCGGGCTGTTCATCGCAAAGTAGACGCCCGGGTCGATAACGCAGGCCGCCACCAGCGCCATAATGGCGACAAAGGATTCCATCAGCATCCCGCCGTAGCCAATAAAACAGGCCTGACCTTCATTCGCCAGCATCTTCGGCGTGGTGCCGGAGGCAATCAGCGCGTGGAAACCAGAGACCGCACCGCAGGCGATGGTAATAAACAGGAACGGGAACAGGTTACCGCTCCAGACCGGGCCTGTACCGTCAACAAACTTGGTCAGCGCAGGCATGGTCAGCGTCGGACGCATGATCAGAATCCCTACCGCCAGACCAACAATGGTACCGATTTTCAGGAAGGTAGAGAGATAATCACGCGGCGCCAGCAGCAGCCACACCGGCAGTACGGCGGCGACAAAGCCGTATCCCACCAGCATCCAGGTCAACTGTACGCCGGTAAAGTCAAAGTACGGTGCCCAGGTCGGGCTTTCAGCCACCCAGCCGCCGGAAATAATAGCAAACACCAGGAATACCAGACCGATGACCGACACTTCACCAATGCGGCCCGGGCGCAGATAACGCAGGTAAATCCCCATGAAGATCGCCAGCGGGATAGTAAAGGCGACGGTGTAGGTTCCCCACGGGCTGTGGGTCAGCGCTTTCACGACGATCATCGCCAGTACCGCGAGGATAATCACCATGATCATAAAACAGGCCACCAGCGCAATGACGCCCGCCGTTGGGCCCATCTCTTCTTTCACCAGTTCGCCAAGGGAACGACCATCGCGACGGGTAGAAACAAACAGCACCATAAAGTCCTGCACCGCCCCCGCCAGTACCACCCCGGCAAGCAGCCAGATCATACCCGGCAGATAGCCCATTTGCGCCGCCAGCACCGGTCCAACTAATGGACCCGCTCCAGCAATCGCCGCGAAATGGTGGCCAAACAACACTTTTTTATCGGTAGGAACATAGTCCAGACCATCGTTATGACGCACGGCAGGCGTCATACGCGTCGGGTCCAGCGCCAGTACATTTTTCGCGATGTACAGGCCGTAGAAACGGTAAGCGATAAGGTAGACACAGACCGACGCCACGACTATCCACAACGCGTTGATCTGTTCGCCACGATTTAATGCGATATAGCCGAGGGCAAATGCTCCCATAACGGAGAGCACTGTCCAGACGAGGTACTTCCCTGATTTATTCATACTTGGTTTTCCGTTGTCCTGGTCAGAGAGATGTTACATTTTGTTTCTATAACATCTTTTCTGAATTTAACAACCTGACAACCATGTAAACCCGAAGTATCACTGAGTATTTACATTGCATTGTTAACTGGATCACTTCATTTAGCCGTTAACCCTGCAATTTCATTTTACTTTGTCGGGCGACTTCACCCCATCACCGCAGTGCCTAAACGACAGGTGCAACAGCGTCGTCCCTGCTCATCAAAGATGACAATTTCCCAGCTTTGGCTCTGACGACCGAGGTGCAGCGGCTGGCAAACGCCGCGCACTTTCCCCTGCGCAACCGCCCGATGGTGCGTGGCGTTCAGTTCCGTACCCACCACACACTGCCCGTCGCGAGTCATCAGATAACCCGCCATCGAACCCAATGTTTCCGCCAGGGCCGCCGACGCGCCGCCGTGCAGCAGACCAAACGGCTGATGCGTCCGGCTATCCACCGGCATTTCGGCTTCCAGCACATCATCCCCCAGTCGGGTATAGACCATGCCTAAATGCGCCACCATCGTGTTCTGACTGGTGGCATTCAGTTCATCCAGCGTTAAATGACGTTTCCAGATCATCGTCATGCCCCCAGCGTGGAGCCGCCGTCCACCACGATATCCTGAAGCGTAATGTGGCTCGCCAGATCGGAAGCGAGGAATAAAATCGTGTTAGCGATTTCCTGTGGACGAGCGATTTTCCCCAGCGGAATGCCGAGCTTAAACTGCTCGCCAAACCCACGAATGCGCTGTTGCTCCGCGTCATCGCTGACCCACAACGTACGCTGCATGTCGGTGTCGGTCGAGCCTGGCGAAACCACATTGCAACGCACACCGCTGCCTGCCAGTTCAAGTCCGACGGTCAGTGCCAGGTTTTTCAGCGCGGCTTTTGACGCACCGTATGCGCTCATACCGATACGCGGCGTGTGCGCCGCATCCGACGCGACGGTCACGATTGCCCCGCCCTGCTGGCGACGAAACTGCGCCATCGTCTGCTGAAACAGATTGAACGCCCCACCAACGTTAACCGCAAACGTCTGCTGCCACTCCTCAATGCTCAGCGCATCGGTGGCCCCCATACGCAAAATACCCGCCGCATTGACCAACACATCCAACCGCTCGCGCGTTTGCAGGACGCGCTGACACACCTCAGCCACCTGTTCAGCATTCGCCACATCCAGCACTTCGGTGGCAAACGGGTAGTTATTCTGAGAAAATTCACGATCGAATCCTGTCACCTCAGCACCCGCTTTCACAAACGCCAGCGCCGTGGTGTAGCCAATCCCTTTTCCCGCGCCGGTTACCCAGACGGTTTTCCCTGCGAAGTCAAATCCAGACATTACTTCACCTCGCGAGAGAGCAGCGTCCACCAGGCGTCAATGGTCGGGTTTTTCGCCAGCATCACGAAGTCAATATCGCCATGAACCTTACGCCAGCGCGCCGCCAGCGCCATCATGCGCACGGAATCCAGTCCGTAGTCGATCAGGTTTTCGTCATCCATCGGTTCTTCGGACTCATCGAGCAGCGGCAGAATAACGCTGCGTAACGCATCTTTGCTGGCCGGTACCGGCGTCGGTAATAATTCCTGAGTCATCACCACACGCCCGGAGCGTCCCGCCACGTATTTCAGCGACATCAGATGTTCGTCACGGCTAAAGTCTGCCAACGCATCGGCAACCATAAACGGCTTGATGTCGCGCATAAAGGCGTCCGTTGCGGTGGTCATACAGCCAATATGCGCATACACGCCGGTAATGATCAGTTGATTACGTCCGGTTTCCTTAAGCATCTGTTCCAGCGGGGAGCGATGAAATGCGCTGTAACGCCATTTCACCAGAATGGTATCCGCTTCATCCGGCGCCAGCGCCTCAACGATTTTCTGCTGTTCCGGCGAACGCGTCAGTCCCGGTCCCCACATATCATTGAGCAGAGCGCGGTCTTCATCACTCTGTTCTTTCGGCTGAGCGGTGTAATACACCGGAATGTTATGCTCTTTGCAGTACTGACGCAGTGCGGCGATGTTAGCGACGACCTGCTCCATCATCGGGCAGTTATCGCCCCAAAAGCCGATAAAATAGTCCTGCATGTCGTGGATCAGCAGTGCGGCGCGTTCGGGGTCAAACGCCCAGTCCACTTTGTTCACCGGAACATCAAGCGCCGTGGGTAGCGCATAAGCCTGCAGTTTAGGAATTGCCATCTCTTATTCTCCTTCAGGCCAGTGAACGTGATGCCAGCCACTGACGTAATTGTTTTTTATCTACTTTCCCAACCGGAGTCAGCGGTAACGACTCAACACACTCTACGCGGTCAGGTAATTTAAATTCCGCTACGCCCTGTTCGCGTAGAAAACGACGCACCTGCACCGCTCGCAGCGGCTCTTTTACCACCAACCAGGCACAGCTTTTCTCGCCCATCAGTTCGTCATCCATACTGACCAGCGCGGCATGGATCACCATCGGGTGGCGCAGCAGCAGGTTTTCAATCTCTTCTGCAGCGATCTTCTCTCCACCGCGGTTGATCTGATCCTTCTCGCGTCCCTGGACGGTGATGTAGCCATCTCGATCGATGGCGATCAGATCGCCGGAGCAGTAAAAACCGTTGGCGTCAAAGGCGCTGGCATTGTGCTCAGGACTGTTGAAGTAACCGCGGAAGGTGTATGGGCCACGCGTCATCAGGCGCCCGGTTTCTCCCAGGGCTAAAGGGTTGCCGTCAGCGTCTGCTACCCAGACTTCATCATCGGGACACATCGGGCGGCCCTGGGTATTGATGATGCGTTCAGGACTGTCGTCCAGACGGGTGTAGTTCACCAGCCCTTCCGCCATGCCGAAGACCTGCTGCAGCTGGCAGCCAATCTCCGCCGGAATACGCGCCGCAAGCGAGGCGGAAAGCCGTGCCCCACCGACCTGTAGCAGCGTCAGCGAAGCCAATTGCGCATTGCTCCCCCACTCCGCAATTGCCTGCAGCCACAGGCTCACCGCTGGCGGCACTAGCGCCGTGACGTTAACCTGATGCTGTTCAATCAGAGGGAAGCACAGGGTGGCGCTCGGGTCAGCCGCCAGCACGACGGTGCCGCCAGCCAGGAATACCCCCAACGCGCCAGGCGAACTCATCGCGTAGTTATGCGCCGCCGGGATCGCGCATAAATAACGCGTTTCCCCGGTGAATCGGCAAATCTCATTGCTGCGACGCACGCTGTAGTAGTAATCGTTATGGGTACGAGGAATCAGCTTTGGCGTCCCGGTAGTCCCGCCTGAAAGCTGGAAATAGGCCACCTCATCAGCAGGCGATGGCGTGGCGGAAAAATCAGTCGCAGGCTGGCTTATCGCCGTTTGCAGATTGTGTTCGCCTTCGTCATTGCGCAGTTGCACCACGCGCACTGAATTGTGTTCAGCCACAAAAGCGTTAAGAAAATCGTCTCCGCTAAACAACGCATGCTGACGATCGGCAATCAGCAGCGCAGGTTCGATCTGTTTGGCATAGGCGTTAAGTTCGTTTCGCTGATGGCTGAATAATGCCAGCACCGGGGCTACACCCAGCTTGAGCAGCGCAAAGAAAGTGATATACAACTCAGCCACGTTGCCCAGTTGCACCAGCGCGGTTTCGCCGGGTTTGATCCCCTGACGGCGCAGGCTGCAGGCGAGATTGTCAGTGGCCTGATTCAGTTGGCGATAGCTCAGGTGGCGTTCGCCATCGATCACAGCCGTATGGTCGCTGTCGGCGTGACGGGTCAGAATGTCGGTCAGCGGCAAATCCTGCCAGTAACCTTTTTCACGATAGCGGCGGGCAAACTCCTCCGGCCAACGGGTGAAAGGAATACTCATTATCGCTCCTTAGAGGCCTGGTCAATAAGGCTCTTAATGCAGTCCAAAAACATTCAACATCGTGGAGAGTTTGGCTCCCGTTTCACGCCATTCCGCAACCGGGGACGAAGCCGGAACAATCCCGGCACCGGCAAAGAAACGTACCTGATTACTCAGCAGCTTCGCACAACGGATCGTCACCACCCATTCGCCGTTGCCTTGGGCATCACACCAGCCGACAATACCACCGAACAGTTCGCGATCGAACGGCTCCAGCTCGGCGATCAGTTTGCGCGCAACCTGATGCGGGAAGCCGCTCAGCGCAGGCGTCGGATGCAGCAGGCACGCGAGCGTCAGGGCGTTTTCTTGCGCGTTGGCTTTACCCTCAAACGGCGTGCCGAGGTGCCAGAGCGTAGGCGTGGTGACCAGTTGCGGAGAAGAAGGGAGTTGCAGTTCACGGCTTCGATCGCGCAGGACATTTTTCATGGCCTGCGTCACCAGTTCGTGCTCATGGCGATCCTTTTCGGACGCCAGCAGGCGGATGCCCGCCTCACGGTCCAGCACATCGTCCGGTTGACGTCGTGCCGAGCCTGCCAGCGGTAATGAGCTGAAACGATCGCCTTCTTTGCGTAACAGCAGTTCCGGACTGGCGCCAATCAATACGCCACCGTCTTCAAGGGGAACGTGAAAGTTGTAGCTCGCCGGATTTTGCGCCACCAGGCGCTCCAGCAGCGCCCCGCTGTCAATATTGGCATCAGCGGTGATATCGATCAGGCGTGACAACACCACTTTGTCGACTTCCGGGGTTGCCGTCAGCGCAGCCGCGCGAGCGACCATATCTTCAAAGAAGTTCTGTTCCGGGATCGATTTACGTTCAACAACGTTCAGCGACTGATGCGCGTTAAAGTAACGAGATGATTGCTGCTTCGCCGTTCGGGAGAACGTCTGCCACGACTGGGGAATAAACAGCGATGACGGCTGGCGGGTGTCAAAAGGAATCGCCCCGACCATGATGGGGTTAGCGATACCCTGCGCTTTGGCATCAGCAAACAGTGCATGCATTTTCTGTTGGAAAGGGCTGTCTGGCGAATCGCCATCAATTGCCGGTTCCGCATAGCGGGCGAAGCATCCTGACGTCGTAAAACTACGGTACGGCGACATAAAGAAAAAACTGTCGGGAGCGAGCGTCGGCATAGTCTGCGTTTTTTCCTCGGCCAGTGACGTTTCCATATCATCCTCCAAAAATGATAAAAGCTCTAATAATGATTATCATTTATATTTTCGGTCGCTAACCTAAAAGCAAAGCGGCGGTATGTCAACTCTTGTGGCAGCACAATGTGCGACTTTGGCTTGCATCCTTGCCCACTAACAATGAAAATGAGAAGCATTACTTATACTGATAACAGGATGCTGATTCGTGAGTCTCCCCTCTTTTTGCCGCACCGTGCTCTTACTGGCAGGTTTGTCTATTTCAGGAATTTCTTCAGGTTATGCCGCCGACTGGCCGCGTCAGGTTACCGACAGTCGTGGTACGCATACGCTGGAACATAAGCCGCAGCGAATTGTCTCCACCAGCGTCACCCTCACCGGCTCGCTGCTGGCAATTGATGCCCCGGTCATCGCCAGCGGCGCTACTACGCCGAACAATCGCATCGGCGATGCACAGGGCTTTTTACGCCAGTGGAGCGAAGTGGCAAAAGCGCGCAAACTGAGCCGCCTGTATATCGGCGAACCGAGCGCTGAGGCCGTGGCAGCGCAAATGCCGGATCTGATTCTGATCAGCGCCACCGGGGGAGATTCAGCCCTCGCGCTATACGATCAGCTGTCCACCATTGCGCCAACGCTCATCATTAATTACGACGACAAAAGCTGGCAGGCGCTGCTGACGCAGTTAGGTGAAATTACCGGTCAGGAGCAACAGGCGGCTGCGCGTATTGCCGAGTTTGATAAGCAACTGCAGGCGGTCAAGCAGCGTATTACCCTGCCGCCGCAACCGGTCAGCGCGCTGGTGTACACCGCTGCAGCGCACAGCGCCAACCTGTGGACGCCTGAGTCGGCGCAGGGCAAGCTGATGGAGCAGTTAGGTTTCACCCTGGCACCGCTGCCTGCCGGATTGCACACCAGCCAGAGTCAGGGCAAACGCCACGATATCATCCAGCTTGGCGGTGAGAACCTGGCGGCGGGCCTGAACGGCGAAGCGCTGTTCCTGTTCGCTGGCGACAACAAAGATGCCGACGCCATTTATGCTAATCCGCTGCTGGCACATCTGCCTGCCGTGCAGAATAAACGTGTTTACGCCCTGGGTACGGAAACCTTCCGTCTCGACTACTACAGCGCGACCCTGCTGCTGCAACGTCTGTCGGCACTCTTTTAATCGCCAGCGCCGGATACGGCTAACGCCTTATCCGGCCTATAAACCGTAGAGGACAACGCTATCCGGCATTCACAGGCATTTGTCGGAATCGGCGCACTTCTCCCAGCAACAGCAGCAGTAGCAGACCGACAATCACCAGCCCAAACCCACTTACGCTTGCCGAAGCAACCGGTGTCATCATCGCCCCCAATCCCCCTAACAGCGCCGCGCCGATCGCATCTCCTGTAACGTTCTGCGCAGTCCACAAACCGTTAATTCGCCCGAGCATCGCTTCTGGTGTCTGCGTCTGTAACAGGGTGTACTGCAACAAAGAGCTGACCGCACTCAGCCAGCCGAACAGCGCCAGGCAGACAACGCCAAGCTCCCAGACCGGCATCAACCCAAACAGACCGATAGCCAGGAACGAAGCCACGGTCGATACCAGCATGATCAGTCCCGGACGAATGCTGTGCGCCAGTTGTCCGCTGGTCAACGCGCCCACCGCCGCGCCAAGAGGAATGGCCGCATACAGCAGACCTATTTGCGCACTCGACATTTGCCAGTTAATCGCCAACGCGGGATACAACACGCGCACGGCGCTCGCCATAGTCAACAGACCGCCAAGCAGCGCAATGCCGCCAATCAGCGGGCTGGCAAGCAGAAAGCGAAATGCTGCCAGCAGCGATTTTAGCGGATGCTCGCGCGGCTGCGGCGGAGGCGGTAGCGCAGGAAGGCTCAGCAACGGCAGCAAGGTAATGAAAGTGCCCGCCGCCGCCAGACCGTAGTTCCACGCCACGCCACCGGTCGCGAGCAATACCCCGCCAAGCATCGGCGAAATAACCGAACCCAGACGTACCGTCAGCATGGTAATCGCCCCGGCCTGCATCAAATTCTCCCGCCCAACCAGCGCCGGTGTTGCCGCCAGCAACGCGGTCACGCCCAGCGAGGCAAAGAAACCGTCCCATAAGCCAAGCAAATAAATCGCCAGTAACGACGGTTCGGGCAGCAGCGCATTCAGACACAGACCAATAAAGCCGATTCCGCAGGTTCCACGAGCCAACAGGATCACTTTTTTACGCTCATAGCGGTCGGCCAGCACCCCGCCCACCATCAGACCAATAAACATTGCGCTGCCGGTCAACGTTACTGACAAACCGACCTGCCAGGTCGACTGGGTCATCATCTGGATCTGTACCGGAACCGCCACGCCGAGTAGCCCCAGAGAGACAATGGAAATAAAACGGGCGAGGAAGACGGCGCGAAATGCAGGGTGGGTCTTTAACAGGCTGAGATTGAGCAGCCAGGATTGTCGATTCATTACAGAGCCTTACCAGGTACTTTTTCAATATCCATTCGATGGCTGCACATGCTAACATATCCAAATAAGATCGATAACGATAATTACTATCATTATCAGGGAAGTTGATATGTCATGCTCTGTTTCCGCGACACGTGCCTTCGCCGTTCCCGGACTATTGTTATTACTTGTTCTCACCACGATATTAAGTCTGGTTATTGGCGCCAAGTCGCTACCTGCCTCCGTGGTGCTGGATGCACTTACCGGCAGTTGTCAAAGCGCTGATTGCACCATCGTGCTGGACGCGCGACTGCCGCGCACGCTGGCGGGGCTGCTCGCCGGTGGGGCGCTGGGTCTGGCTGGCGCATTAATGCAAACGCTCACGCGTAACCCTCTCGCCGATCCCGGCATTCTGGGCGTTAACTCCGGAGCCAGCTTCGCTATTGTGCTGGGAGCCGCGCTGTTCGGTTTTTCCTCTGCGCAAGAGCAACTGCTGATGGCCTTTTCCGGGGCGCTGGTCGCGTCGCTTATAGTGGCCTTTACCGGCAGCCAGGGCGGCGGGCAGTTAAGCCCGGTACGCCTGACGCTGGCGGGCGTTGCGCTGGGCGCGGTGCTGGAAGGATTATCCACCGGAATCGCCCTGCTCAACCCGGATGTCTACGATCAGTTGCGTTTCTGGCAGGCCGGTTCATTGGATATCCGCAGCCTGCAAACGCTGAAGGTCGTCCTGGTGCCGGTACTGATTGCCGCGGCTGTCGCGTTGTTCCTTAGCCGTGCTCTGAATAGCCTGAGCCTCGGGAGCGACACCGCCACCGCGCTTGGCAGCAAAGTCGCTCGCACGCAGTTTATTGGCCTGTTGGTGATTACCGTACTGTGCGGCAGTGCGACCGCGATTGTCGGCCCTATCGCCTTTATCGGCCTGATGATGCCGCATATGGCGCGCTGGCTGGTGGGGGCAGATCACCGTTGGTCGCTGCCCGTTACCCTGCTGGCAACCCCCTCTCTGTTGCTAATTGCCGATATCATCGGTCGCCTGATTGTCCCCGGCGAACTGCGCGTTTCAGTGGTCAGCGCATTTATCGGCGCGCCGGTGCTTATCTTTCTGGTACGCCGGAAACCGCGCGGGGGTGGCGCATGATGCACCTCTCCCGCCGCCTGATAGTCAGCAGCCTGCTGCTGGTTGTAGGTTGTCTCGCCGTTGGCTTGTGGAGCCTGCGTAGCGGCGTCGTGACGCTGGAAACCCAGCAAATTATTGCCGCCCTGCTTGGCGATGCGCCGCGCAGTATTACGCTGGTGGTGACCGAATGGCGTTTGCCACGCGTGCTGATGGCGCTATTGATTGGCGCAGCGCTCGGCGTGAGCGGTGCAATATTCCAGTCGCTGATGCGCAACCCGCTGGGCAGCCCGGATGTGATGGGTTTCAATACCGGTGCCTGGAGCGGTGTGCTGGTGGCAATGGTGCTGTTCGGACAGCATCTCACCGCTATCGCGCTTGCGGCCATGGTTGGCGGGGTCCTGACGTCTCTGGTGGTCTGGGCGCTCGCCTGGCGCAATGGTATCGACACCTTTCGGCTGATTATTATTGGGATCGGTATACGCGCCATGCTGGTTGCGTTCAACACCTGGCTACTGCTGAAGGCATCATTAGAAACCGCGCTGACCGCCGGACTGTGGAACGCCGGATCGCTCAATGGCCTGACCTGGGCCAAAACCTGGCCTTCTGCCCCACTGATTATCCTTATGCTGGTGTGCGCCACGCTGCTGGTGCGCCGGATGCGTTTACTGGAAATGGGTGATGACAGCGCCTGTGCGCTTGGCGTCAGCGTAGAGCGCTCACGTCTGATGATGATGCTGGTTGCGGTTGTACTGACCGCTGCCGCCACCGCGCTGGCTGGCCCTATCTCGTTTATTGCCCTTGTCGCCCCACATATCGCGCGGCGGATTAGCGGCACATCGCGCTGGGGATTAACCCTGTCGGCGCTGTGTGGCGCGTTGCTGCTGTTGATGGCGGATTTATGCGCCCAACAGCTGTTTATGCCTTATCAGCTTCCGGTGGGCGTTGTCACCGTAAGCCTCGGCGGTATTTATCTTATCGTCTTGTTAATTCAGGAGTCCCGCAAAAAATGATCGAATCAGTAGCCCGTTTGCGTGGCGACCAGTTAACGCTGGGTTATGGCAAATTTACCGTAGCGGAAAACCTCAATGTGTCGATTCCAGACGGTCACTTCACCGCAATTATCGGGCCAAACGGCTGCGGAAAATCAACGCTACTGCGCACGCTTAGTCGTCTGATGACGCCCGCGCACGGTAAGGTCTGGCTCGACGGCGAGCATATCCAGCACTATGCCAGCAAAGAGGTTGCTCGCAGAATAGGTTTGTTGGCGCAGAACGCCACCACGCCGGGTGATATTACGGTACAGGAGCTGGTTGCCCGTGGGCGCTACCCGCATCAGCCATTGTTTACCCGCTGGCGAAATGAGGATGAAATCGCGGTCTCAAACGCAATGCAGGCGACGGGAATCACTCATCTTGCGTCACAAAGTGTGGATACCCTTTCCGGTGGACAACGCCAGCGCGCATGGATTGCGATGGTGCTGGCGCAGGAAACGTCGATTATGCTGCTCGACGAACCTACCACCTGGCTGGATATCAGCCATCAGATCGATCTGCTAGAGCTGCTGAGTGAGCTAAACCGGGAGAAAGGGTATACGCTGGCCGCCGTTCTGCACGATCTTAATCAGGCGTGTCGCTATGCGACGCATCTGATTGCGCTGCGTGACGGAAAAATTGTTGCCGAGGGTGCGCCGAAAGAGATCGTCACCGCGCAGCTTATTGAAAAAATCTATGGTCTGCGCTGTATGATTATCGACGATCCGGTTGCCGGAACGCCGTTAGTGGTGCCGCTTGGGCGTACACCGAAAATTCATACCCAGTCATCTCTATAGGGATGACTACACGGGTCAGCGTTTAACACGCTGACCCGATGACGTTTATTGGATATTTTGGAGCAGGTCACGCATGACAGGCCCAATCTTCTCAAACGCTTCAGGAGTTATGATATCGACATGCGCGCAGTCCTGACGATATACATCCAGACTGGATATCCACGGTGACCAACTGCGTTCAGGACTGACCCCCGGCACTAAGGTGCGCTCAGCGACGAACAGCGTGGCGTGACCAGCAAACGGCACGCTGTGTGCCGTGGTGAGCAGGCGAACCGCATCGGCGTAGTTACCTTCGATAGCATTAAATAAGGCCTCTGACGCATTCCCCTGCTGCGCTGCCAGAAACGCTTCACGTTCACGCTCGATCTCGGCCAGTACCGCGGGATCCAACCCATTGGCCTCCTTTTCCTGCCAGTTTTGCGTTTCCGGCGGCCAGGTATCCAGCAGCCCCAGGAATGCAACTGTCTCTCCTCTGGCATGTAAGCGTGCGGCGATTCCCTGCGCCAACGTCCCCCCCAGCGAGTAGCCTAATAAATAATAGGGACCATGAGGCTGCTGGCTGAGCAGCGTTGCCAGGTGATGTTCGCATACCGCATCAAGGTTTTCCGCCGTCTGCATAGGGCCATCCGGTCGCGGCGACTGAATGCCAATAATCGACCACTGCGGACTGAGGTAACGCGACAGCACGCTAAACTGCCAGGCGAAACCCGACGCCGGATGGAAGCAAAACAGCGTTGGGCCATGACTTTCACGCAGCGGCAGCAGCGTTTCGAATCCCAGACGCTGCGACTGTTCATCATCATTGCTCTCCAGCAGTGCACTCAGTTGTTCAACAGTAGAAGCCACCATTATTTGCCCAGGCGTTACCTGACGCTCAAAAATCCGGCTCAACTGCGCTGCCAGCTTCATCGCCAGCAGCGAATGTCCGCCAAGCGCAAAGAAGTCAGCCTCTACGTCATTAACCTCGCAATCCAGCAAAGCCGCAAAAGACTGCGCGATGGCGGTTTCAGTCCCTGCTCGCGGCGCACGTCCTGACGTACGCGACGTCAACTGCGGCATCGGCAGCGCTTTACGATCCAGTTTACCGTTTGCACTCAGCGGCAGCTCCGCCAGTTGCAACAATACCGTCGGCACCATATGGGCAGGCAGTTTTTCACGCAGAGTTTCCCGCAATGCAGACGTATCCAACGGTAACCCCGATTGCGACACCAGATACCCCACCAACTGTCGCGCATCGCCGCCTGTCGCCGCCGCCTGGTTGAATACGCAGGCGTGGGCAACGGCATGTTCGACATCTGGCAGTTGCTGCATCACCCGATCAATCTCACCGAGCTCAATGCGCTGTCCGCGAATTTTAAGCTGGTCATCGCTGCGCCCGAGGTATTCCACTGCGCCATTCTCCAGCCAGCGCGCCACATCCCCGGTACGGTACATGCGTTCACCAGGGTTAAACGGATCGGCGATAAAGCGGCTCGCAGTTAGATCCGCTCGCCCGAGGTATCCTTGCGCCAGTTGGATCCCCGTCAGATAGAGATCACCTGCCACGCCAAAGGGCACCGGGCGCATCATGGCGTCCAGGATCCGTAAACCGGTATTCCATACCGGATAGCCAATCGGCACGCTATTGCCCGTTACGGCAGCGAGATCGTCCCCCCAGGCCGGATACCAGCTCACATCGACTGCCGCTTCCGTTGGCCCGTATAAATTGTGCAGTGGCGCATGAGTCAACTGTTCCCATTCGCGGCATAAATCTGCAGGTAAGGCTTCGCCGCTGCAGAATACCCGTTTCAGCGAGGCACAGCTCTCCCGCGCGGTTTCCGGCGTCAGTGAAGCAACAAAAGCGGCCAGCATAGAGGGAACAAAGTGCGTGGTCGTCACCCCTGACTGCGCAAAGAACTGCTGCATCGCCAGCGGATCGCGGTGCGCTTCAGGTTCTGCCATGACCAGTTTTGCCCCGGCAATAAACGGCCAGAAAAACTCCCATACCGAGACGTCAAAACTGCACGGCGTTTTTTGCGCCACCACATCATCCGCGGTCAGAGGATAGTGATTTTGCATCCACAGCAAACGGTTAACGATGGCTGTTTGCCCAACCATCACCCCTTTTGGTCTGCCGGTAGAACCGGAAGTAAAAATAATATAGGCCGTATGATTAGGTTGAGATAGCGCCAGCGGTGCAGCATCCTCTTCTGGCAGCGGCGCGTTGTAGCACAGACTTTCCAGCTCCGGAATATCGCTAAAGCGCGCCAGTTGCTCTTCGGTCGCGATCAACAATTTTGGCTTCGCGTCTTCGAGCATCATCCGCAGGCGATCGTCCGGGTATCCGGTATCCAATGGCAGCCAGGCGGCTCCCGCCTCAACAATACCGTGCAGCGCCAGCGTGAGGAACACGGAACGCGGTAATGCCACGGCAACGCTGTCACCAGGCTGTACGCCACGTTCGCGCAGGCGGCGCGCCAGCGCCACAACCTGTTGGCGCATTTCACGATAGCTAAACTGATAGCGGGCATCAGCCAGCGCCGGGGCATCCGGCGTTTTATCGGCCTGCTGTGCCACCAGCGCGCTCAGCGTGGTGGACGGGATCGCCACGGTCGTGTCGTTAATCTTCACCAGCCGCTCATGTTCTGTCGGCAACAGCATCCCGGCATCGCCGCAGCATAGCGACGGATTGTCGGCAAACTGCGCGATAAGCGCGGTTAAACGTGATGCATGTTGCGCCAACGTCGCGGCATCGTAGCGCTGTTTATTGGCCAGGATTTCAATACTCAGCCCGCCGTTTTCATCCGGGAACAGCGCCAGCTCCAGATCGTTCACCGGACCTGTCGCCAACGTATGGGTTTGCGCCTGAATGCCAGGAATATTCAGTTGATAGTCGAATATTTTCACGTTCAGTACCGGGCCAAACAGCGGTTCGGCACCGGCTGCGCGCCCGCTGTCGCGAACAATTTGCTCAGCATCATATCGCTGATGTCGGCGCATTTTCTTCAACTGTGCGGCCAGTCGTTGGGCAAGTGCAGGCAAGCTTTCTGCCGCATTCAACTGCACGCCAAATGGCAGGACGTTTAAAACCGGTCCGGTGGACGTGAGCGCCGCCGACCCCATACGCCGCATAAAGATAAACCCGGCGGCATATTCCATTCGGCTGCATAAACGTCCGAGCCACAGCGCCACCAGCGCAAGGGCCAGATCCGCACGCTGAACGTCTGGCATACGTGCCGCAAGCCGGCGAAACTCCCCTTCAGGCGCGGTTAACTTCAGACGAATAATATCCGCGCTGGCCGACCGCCCTGGCAGGGGTTTGTTAGACAGCGAAGCCGGAGGTGGGAGTTGCTTTCGCTGCTCGGTCCAGAAGGCGCCGTCGCGTTGCCAGGCATCGCTTTGCCGATACTGTTGATACTCTTCCACCACCTCAGAAAATGGCGTAAAAGGTGATTCCGGCGTGGGCTCGCCATGCAGCCATGCGCGGTAAATTGCGGCTATCTGGCGGGTAATGGCAGGGAAACTGAAGCCATCAACCAGCAGATGATGGTAACGCTGATACCAATACCAACGCTTTTCTCCCACCTGAATGAGCAGGTGAAAAACCAGCGGCTTAGTGCCATCAGCACGGATGTCCTGCTGCAGGTCTGCCTGCATCAAGGCGCGCGCTGCCGCATGCGGATCGGATTTTTCGCGCAGATCGATAATTTCTGGTGGCGCAAAGGCAAGCGCAGAGTCTACCCATTGCCAGACCTCGCCGTTATCTTCGCTAAACCGCATCCGTAGGGTATCGGCCTGCTGTAGACCCGCCACTACCGCTTTCGCCAGCAACGGTGCGTCCAGTTCGCCGGTTAATTCTACGTAGTGCGCCACGCTCCACGCTGAGGGCAATGTGGAGAGTTTTTCTGCCATCCAGATCCCCGGCTGAGCCGCAACTAACGGTAAACGTTGAGTCATGGAGCCTCCTGCACATCGACGTAGTTCGCTGGCGTCAGCGTGGTCCAGTTTGCATCCAGCCATTGCTGGCAGGCTTCCTGTGATTGGGGTTCGCACGCGACCGTCCAGCCTGCAGGAAGTGAGCATTGCTGCGGCCAAAGGCTAAACTGACGTTGGGGATTTTGCAGAATGTAAAACTGGCCCTGCGGATTATCGAAGGGGTTACTGAATTCCATACTCAACTCCTGTCGTGGAACATCGTCCGGTTAAATCGTGTCGGTAAGCGGTTGCCAGAGCGTGATCAGCCCTTGCATCAGTCCGCCGCGCCAGCAAAGCGCATCGTGTCCACCATCAACCTGACGCCAGAAAATAGACTGTGGTGCAGAGGGTAACTGGGCATAAAGCGCCTGATTTGCGCGATAAATAATGGGCTCGCGGATCCCGGCTTCCAGGACAATACGCAGCCCCTGGGCGCTTATCTTTCCGCTCTTCAGTTGCTCAACGATCGCACCATCCTGATGACCACCACGATGCGGCCACCAATAAGAGCCCGACTGGCTGAGCACGCAGCCAAAGCGCGCGGGCCAGTTCAGCCCGGCATACAGCGATGACAGCCCGCCAAAACTTTGCCCGGCGACGACGGTACGCTGCGGGTCGTCACTGAACGCGGTCGTGGTCTTCACCAGCGGCAATAACTCCTGCTGTACCGCCAACCAAAAATCCGCATTACACGGCAATTCGCGGCTGCGGTGAGCCGTGTCGATGGTATCAATCAGGAGATAAACGGCGGGCGGGAGGTGTCCGCGATGGGTGAGTGAAGTCAGCGCAGGCCAGACCGGCATACTTTGTGCCCAAAACTGTCCGTCCAGCAGGATAGCCAGCGGACGCGCTTCCGGCTGAGCTTCACCAGTGGTAAACACCCACACGCGGCGTGTATTGCCGAGTCTTGCGCTACGCCATTGCAGGCAAACTGCGGGCGAGTCGGGGTTTTCAGGTCGATCCCATCCCGGTTGTACGGGTGCATCAGGCATTTCCAGTGCAGACACCGCATGGCCACGACCGCCCTGCCAGCTCTGCGGATTGAGGGGATCGGCAATAGCCTGCGGCAACAATTGCCGCCAGCCTTCACGCAGCACGGTTCGGTCAGGCGCTTCGCCCGGCGTCTGCGCGGCAAAAATATCATTTCGTTCTGTTGGGATAAAACAGTAACTGCCGCGCCAGTTGGCGCTGAGGGAAACACTCCAGCACCAAACATTTGTTCCGTCAATGCGTTGCATCGACTGCGGGGTGGCATTTTGATGGTGGTCGGTGACGCCGGTGATATAGACCCATACGCGGTGAATGGCTGACTCTTTTTCCGTTCCCTGCGGGTCGCGCCACCAGAAGGTTACCCGATAATTTCCGTTGTCTTCACGCTCCCACTCCGGGCCTTTTTTTGACTGCCACCACGCCTCGCTTCCCATCTTTAACGTCGTCACCGCCATAACCCCATGTTTATTGTCAAATTTTATGATCTAGCGTGAAATATATTGATAATATTATTGATAACTATTTGCATTTGCAATAGCGTATTGTCGCGCTGTGGGAAGCGCGCACAGTTTTTCACCACTTATAAACCGGCCTGGCGCTGCGTACTTTTTCTGGAAGGGAGGGTTTACGCGGATGCGGGCGACATCAGACCAAATGCCGCACCACGGCACATTGGTACTCGTGGCTAAAAGAACAGCAGGACATACAATGAACAACAAGATTCATTCACTGGCCTTATTGGTCAATTTAGGGATTTACGGGGTAGCCCTGCCAGCGATGGCAGAAGATCAAACCGATAGCGCCGCTGTCTCTCATGAAGACACCATCGTGGTTACCGCCGCCCAGCAGAACCTGCAGGCACCGGGCGTTTCAACCATTACCGCTGATGAAATTCGTAAGAATCCTCCCGCTCGCGATGTGTCGGAAATCATCCGTACCATGCCAGGCGTCAACCTGACCGGTAACTCAACCAGCGGTCAACGCGGCAACAACCGCCAAATCGATATTCGCGGCATGGGGCCGGAAAACACCCTGATTCTGATCGACGGCAAACCGGTAACCAGCCGTAACTCTGTGCGTCAGGGCTGGCGCGGCGAGCGTGATACCCGCGGTGATACCGCCTGGGTGCCACCAGAAATGATCGAACGTATTGAAGTGCTGCGCGGTCCTGCCGCGGCACGCTATGGCAACGGTGCGGCTGGCGGCGTGGTGAATATCATCACCAAAAAAGGCAGCAACGAATGGCACGGCTCCTGGGATACCTATTTCAACGCCCCGGAACATAAAGACGAAGGTTCGACCAAACGCACCAACTTTAGCCTGAACGGTCCGCTGGGCGGGGATTTCAGCTTCCGTTTGTACGGTAATCTCGATAAAACCCAGGCCGACGCGTGGGATATCAACCAGGGTCATCAGTCAGAACGTACCGGCACGTATTCAAATACTTTACCGGCCGGTCGTGAAGGGGTGATCAACAAAGACATTAACGGCGTGGTTCGCTGGGATTTCGCCCCGCTCCAGTCACTGGAACTGGAAGCTGGCTATAGCCGTCAGGGCAACCTGTATGCGGGCGACACTCAAAACACCAACACCAACCAACTGGTGAAAGATAACTACGGGAAAGAGACCAACCGTCTTTACCGCCAGAACTACTCTCTGACCTGGAACGGCGGCTGGGATAACGGCGTCACTACCAGTAACTGGGTGCAGTATGAACATACGCGTAACTCCCGTACGCCGGAGGGCCTGGCGGGGGGTACCGAAGGGATTTTCGACCCGAATGCGTCACAAAAATACCTCGACGCCGACCTGAGTGACGTCATGCTGCACAGTGAAATCAGCATTCCGTTAGATCTGCTGGTTAACCAAAATCTGACGCTCGGTACCGAATGGAACCAGCAGCGCATGAAGGACATGTTGTCCAATTCGCAGACCTTTATGGGCGGTGATATTCCAGGGTCCAGCAGCACCAACCGCAGCCCGTACTCAGACGCAGAGATTTTCTCTCTGTTTGCTGAAAACAACATGGAACTGACCGACAGCACCATGCTGACGCCAGGTTTGCGTTTCGATCATCACAGCATTGTGGGCGATAACTGGAGTCCGTCCCTGAACCTTTCCCAAGGTCTGGGCGATGACTTCACCCTGAAGATGGGGATTGCGCGCGCCTATAAAGCGCCAAGCCTGTATCAGCTCAACCCGAACTACATTCTGTACAGTAAAGGTCAGGGTTGCTACGCCACCGGCTCCGCGACCGGTATTGGTTGCTATATGATGGGCAACGATGATCTGAAGGCCGAAACCAGTATCAACAAAGAGATTGGTCTGGAGTTCAAACGCGACGGCTGGCTGGCTGGGGTAACCTGGTTCCGCAACGATTACCGTAACAAGATTGAAGCAGGTACGGTCCCGTTCGACAGAACGTCTATCACCAACAAAGGGAAAACGACTTATACCGATATCTATCAGTGGGAAAACATTCCTAAAGCGGTAGTTGAAGGTCTGGAAGGGACGTTGAACGTGCCGGTTAGCGAAACCGTTAACTGGACTAACAACATCACCTACATGCTGCAAAGTAAGAATAAAGAGACCGGCGAGCGTCTGTCGATTATTCCTGAATACACGCTGAACTCGACCCTGAGCTGGCAGGCACGTGAAGATCTGTCATTGCAATCCACCTTCACCTGGTACGGCAAACAGCAGCCGAAAAAATACGATTACCAGGGTAAACCCGTTACCGGTAGCTCGGCCAGTGAAGTCAGCCCATACAGCATCGTAGGCCTGAGTGCGACCTGGGATGTGACGAAAAACGTCAGCCTGACCGGCGGCGTGGATAACGTCTTTGACAAACGTCTGTGGCGTGAAGGGAATGCCCAGACCACGGGCGATATCGTGACCGGGAACTATATGGCGGGCGCAGGCGCGCACACCTATAACGAACCGGGCCGGACGTGGTTCATGAGCGTTAACACACACTTCTGATAACGTTTTTCCCTCTCCTCGCTGCGGGGAGAGGGAAACCGTAAGAAATCATGCACACAACGCACATCCCGCTCCCTTTCGCAGATCATACGCTGCACATTGTCGAATTTGATCCCGACACTTTCCATGAGCACGACCTGCTCTGGCTTCCCCACCACACTCAGCTCCACTCCAGTGGGCGTAAGCGTAAAGCTGAGCATTTAGCGGGGCGTATTGCCGCAGTCCACGCACTGCGTGAATTTGGCCACAAAACCGTGCCCGGCATCGGTGTGCAACGCCAACCATTGTGGCCGCAGGATCTGTTTGGCAGCATCAGCCATA
Organism: Citrobacter sp. Cb023; assembly: GCF_030336805.1. Lineage (NCBI taxonomy): Bacteria > Pseudomonadati > Pseudomonadota > Gammaproteobacteria > Enterobacterales > Enterobacteriaceae > Citrobacter > Citrobacter sp. Cb023. The sequence goes on from NZ_JAOWCV010000038.1 coordinate 848,808, forward strand.
GCGCAACAACGGCGCTGGCGGTCGTATCAACGCATCCCATTGGGCTGGATATAGAAGCTATTTTTACACCACAAACCGCAGTTGAGCTGGCTGATGGCATTATTGATAACCACGAACATCAGATTTTGCAGCATACCTGCCTGCCCTTTCCGCTCGCCTTAACCCTGGTATTCAGCGCAAAGGAGAGCCTGTATAAGGCGTTTTCCAATCAGGCATCGGGGCTACCAGGTTTCACCAGCGCAAAAATCACCGCACTCACGACTCAGCAATTAACATTACAAATCATGCCGTCATTTTCGGCAAACCTCGGCAATCAAGAAGTTAACGTTCATTGGTTTCAGCGTGATAAAAATATCGTGACGCTATTTCCATTCTCACCATCAGGATCGTGATCCTTTTCTCTTTTTAAGAAATTAGCTGCGCAAATCGTAGACAGTTCGATTATCTCGACTTATCGTTAACTTGAATAATAAATCATATTTGAATAAATATTCAAAGTGGAGAAAGAGATGAACAAGACCTTGATTAAATCCGTATTACTGGCCTCGATCCTTACCACATCGGGTTCGCTGTATGCTGCCGACAACGGACTGATTGCGATTATTACCCCTTCTCACGATAACCCGTTTTTTAAAGCCGAAGCCGACGGTGCAGTCGCCAAAGCAAAAGAGCTGGGATACGCCACGCTGGTTGCCTCTCATGATGATGACGTCAATAAACAAAACCAACTGATTGAGACTGCTATTGCTCGTAAAGCGAAAGCGATCATTCTCGATAATGCGGGTGCAGATGCCACCGTAGGGCCGCTGGAAAAAGCCAAAGCAGCGGGTGTAGCTGCTTTTCTGATCGATCGCGAAATCAATAAAACCGGTATCGCGGTGGCGCAAATCGTGTCGAATAACTATCAAGGCGCACAGCTCGGCGCAGAGAAGTTCGCCAGGTTACTGGACGGAAAAGGGAAGTACGTTGAACTGCTGGGACGTCAATCCGACACCAACGCCCATGTACGCTCGCAGGGGTATCACGATGTACTCGATGACTATCCGGACATGAAAATGGTAGCCCAGCAGACGGCAAACTGGAGCCAAACCGAAGCCTTTACCCGAATGGAAGCCATTTTGCAAACCAACCCAGATATCGTAGGCGTGATCTCAGGTAACGACACTATGGCGCTGGGTGCAGAAGCCGCATTAAAAGCAGCGGGGAAAAATAATGTCATCGTGGTCGGTTTTGATGGCAGCGACTACACCCGCGATTCAATCATTAATAAAAGCAATATTAAAGCGACAGTACTGCAGCCCGGCTGGCAACAGGCACAAATGGCTGTTGAGCAGGCGGATTACTATCTGAAAAACGGCAAAGCCCAGAAAGAAGAAAAACAGCTCATGGATTGCGTGCTGATTGACGAAACCAATGCCAGCAAGCTGAACAAGTTCAACCTGAGCCACTAAGCGGAGGCACTATGTCGTTAACACAATGGGGTGCCGCGCTGGTTGGATGCGCCACCCTGTTGCTGACGGCCTGTACGGTAGTTGACCTCGACGAAAACGGCAAACCAATTATCCCGGCCGATCCTCAGGCCAAAGCCAGTTTCGACAACCAGACTCCCGATCAGATCGCGCAACAAACCTGGCAATCCCGCGTCCTGGAAGCGGCACAGCAACATGTTCTGGATGCTTCAGCGCTGACCACTCGCCTGAAGGCCCCCTCACCCGCTCCCGAAAGCGTGTTTGTACGCCTGACCAGCCAGATTGATAGCGTCGACACCACCAATGGGCGAGAGCACACCATCGTGGTGAGGGTCAATGATATGCCCGTCACGATTCAGATTGGCCCGGTAATGCGTGGCAATGCTATTCGCGATGCCAGTGGTTTCAAGTTTGAAGATTTTACTAACCAGGTTCAGTTTGCCCAACTGTCACGGGCTTATAACCGTGAAGCGGCGAAACAGTTACCCGCCGTAGACACTAGCTGGCAAGGGAAAACTGCCACGGTGCTGTTTGCCGTGACGTTGAATGCTGGAAAAGCGGAAAACGCAGCAGCACTGACGCTGGAACAGGAGGCTCACTAATGCGCAATACCTCAGCTGATGACATCATCCTGCGCACGCATGCCATTTCAATGCTGTTTCCCGGCACAATTGCGCTGGACAGCGTCGATTATCAGGTCTGGCGTGGCAAGGTGAATGTGATTATTGGTGAGAATGGTGCGGGGAAATCGACGTTGATGAAGATCCTCGCTGGCGTTCAGCAACCCAGTAGCGGTGAGATGTCGCTCAATGGAAATCCCGTGCGCTTTGCCAGCACCCGGGATGCTGCGGCACATGGAATTGGTATGGTGCATCAGGAGTTAAACCTGTTTGAGAACCTCACCGTCGCGGAAAACATTTTCCTCGGTCGGGAGATTCAAAAAGGCATGGCCCCCATTAATGAGGCCGAGCAAGAGAAACGCACCGCGGAATTATTAACCCGGCTCGATCAGCCGATATCACCGCGCGACCTGGTTGGCAATCTCAAAGTAGGGCAGCAACAGCTGGTCGAAATCGCCAAAGCACTGGCTGAAGATGCAGATATCCTGATTCTTGATGAACCCACCTCAGCGCTCAGTAAAACTGAAGTCGAGATTCTGTTTCGCGTGATCCGTGAACTTACTCGCCAGGGCGTGTCGATAATCTATATCTCCCATCGCCTCGAAGAATTGATGGCAATTGGCGATGTGATCACTATTTTACGCGATGGTAAATTTCAAGCCGAAGCCAAGGTTAGCGACATCGATGTCCCGTGGATTGTGCGCGAGATGTTGGGCAGTGATCCGGTAAGCAACTTTCTCGAACCCGGCCGCACGTTTGGAGCTCCGGTTCTGGAAGCAGAACATATCACCTGCGTGAATACCGCTGGCAGCGCAGTCGTCAATGACGTCACCTTTAACGTTCATGCCGGTGAAATTGTCGGTATCTATGGACTTATGGGGGCTGGGCGAACCGAATTGTTCGAGTGCTTGTTAAGTACTGAGCGCAACTACCTCGGAAAACTGTGGCTCGACAGCAAACCGGTCCCGCAGCGCTTAACCACCGCCGATCGCATCCGTATGGGAATGAGTCTGGTGCCGGAGGATCGCAAGCGCACAGGGATTTTCCCCATTTCATCCGTCGCCACCAATCTGACCATTGCCAGCCTTTGGCGGCGTCTGCAACGTGGCTTTGCCATTGCCCGCAAAGATGAAGAGGCCGTGGTCGCCAGCACAATTGGCAATCTGTCGATAAAAGTCTCCTCGCCAGAGGTTGAAATTCAGGCGCTGAGCGGGGGGAACCAGCAAAAAGTGGTGATTGGTCGCTCTCTGCTCACCAATCCCAAAATTCTATTTCTTGACGAACCCACACGCGGCATCGATGTCGGGGCGAAAGCCGATGTGTTCCGCATGATGGTCCAGCTTTCCCAGCAGGGTATTGCTGTGGTCTTCTCCACCTCAGATTTAAAAGAAATTATGGCGGTTTCTGACCGCATTCTGGTGATGTCCGGCGGCAAGCTAACTGCCGATATCGCCCGCGATCGTGCCGAAGAATCGGCGCTGGTAACCGCAAGTGCTCAGGGGTTCTGATATGAAAACACTACAATCTGCCGCCAACGCGCCTCGCTCCACAGTCGCCTTCTCTCGGGAAAATATCCTGCTACTAATCCTAAAACTGCGCACTTTTATTGCACTGTTTTTAATCGTCGGGTTCTTTGCCTTCACCGTACCGGGATTTCTCTCTGGCGGCAGCATGGTCATTATGATCAAGCATATCGCCATTAACGCCTTTCTGGCGCTGGGGATCACGTTTGTCATTATTACCGCCGGGATTGATCTCTCAATTGGCGCTACGCTTGGGCTGTGCGGCATGGTCGCAGGATGGCTAATCACTAAAGGCATTGTATTGCCAATGTTCGGCATCGCAATTTTCCCCAGCGTCTGGGTGATTGTGCCTGTCGTCTTGTTGATTGGTGGGCTGATTGGCGCGGCGAATGGTTGGATCATCACCCACTATAACGTCGCACCGTTTATTTGTACGCTCGGAACCATGTACGTTTTGCGCGGGGCGGCGATGCTGACCTCCGATGGGCAAACCTTTCCCGGGCTTTCCGGCAATCCGCAGCTCGGCAATACCGGTTTTGATGAGATTGGTGCCGGTACACTGTTTGGGATTCCGTGGGCCATCTGGATGATGATTGTGCTGGCACTGGTCATTGCTTACGTCGCTCGTCGTCTACCCTTTGGTCGCCACGTTTACGCCATCGGGGATAACGAGCGCGCTGCTGAGCTGTCAGGGGTAAAAGTAAAACAGGTGAAAATCTGGGTGTATACCCTATCCGGACTGTGTGCCGCGATTGCTGGAATTGTGGTCTCGGCACAGCTTTCCGCCAGCCATCCGGCCAACGGTACGGCATTTGAGATGAACGCCATTGCCGCAGTGGTTCTCGGCGGTACGTCACTGGCCGGTGGACGGGGCACGATTTTAGGCACGCTGATTGGCGCTTTCGTTATCGGTTTTCTGGCCGATGGTCTGGTGATGATGGGCGTCAGCGAGTTCTGGCAAATGGTGATTAAAGGTATCGTGATTATCGTCGCGGTCATCATCGACCAGATGCAAAACCGGATGCAGCAAAAAGCCGCGGTGGTAGCACAAAAGGCGGCGATGGAAAGTCAGTAATCCCCTCTGAAAAGTCTGATATGCACAACCAGACAGCTCCAGGGCCTCCTGGGGCTGTCAATTGTTTAACTCACCGTGACATCACCCTTTCACCAGACTGCGGGCTGTCGGGTAGTCGGTGATCAATACGTCAATATAATTCCCCTGCAATGCCCCGCGTATCGCATTCTGTTTTTCCACACCACCAGCCAAAGCAATCACGTGGTTACACTCCCGGATCTGCGAAAGCTCCATTCCGATGACCGGGTCTTCCTCATGGCTGAGTACCGGGTTACCTGCTGCATCGTAATAATGCAGACAGATATCGCCTACTGCGCCGCGCTCGGCGAGCAGTCGCAACATTTCTTCGTTGTAGTAGTTGCCTGAGTTTTTCAGCAATTGAGAAGGCTCCAGTTCGCCAATACCGACAATTGCCACATCCACTTCAGCAAACTTTTCAACCACCGCGGCAACGTCAGGGCTGTTAACCAACCGTGTACGCTCTTCAACCGAATGCTCAATACTTTGTGAAGGCAGCAACCAGGCCGGACAGCCAAGGTGCGCTGCCAACTGTTGCGTAAGAATCGTGGCCTGCACGTTACCATTCGGCCCTACGCCGCCCAGCAGTTGGATCACCCCCGCCGCACGGATATTTTGCGGGTGCATCTCATCGACCATACAGCGAATGGTGCTACTCCAGGAGGAAATTCCAACCAAGTCCTCGGCTCGCAGGCGGGTTTCAACGTAATGCGCCGCCGCACTGCCAATTGCATGCTTAATTTGCGTATTGCTGGGGTTGTCACCGACATCCACGACAATCGCCTGACGAATACCAAACTGCTCTTCAATGGCTTTTTCCAGCGCCACAAAGATATTGGTCGGCTGTACGACGGTGATTTTCACCAGCCCTTCTTTCTGACAACGCGTTAAAGCACGGGAGACAAAGGACTGCGACAAATGCAGCAGCGTGGCGATTTCAGACTGTTTTTTATTTTCGGCGTAGTAAAGCGTGGCAATCTTAACCAGCAACCGCTGTTCATCCTGCTTTGACATGGCATTCCCCCTGATAAACTGCCTGTTATTTTTATTCATACCTGAATAGATAACAAGTCATCAGTACCTTTCCAGTTATCACGTTAGTGTGATCCTTTTCTCTTTTCTCCAAAATTTGGTGGCACAAGCCGTAGACAAACCGCCAGACAAGGCATATCTTTAATTATGAATAATAAATCAGTAGTGAATATTTATTCTAACCAATAACGACTGACTGTTTTATCTGCAGATTACGTGGTGGGTAGAGAGACAGTTGCACTACTGCACTCACATGGAATATTTATTCATTCAAGATTAAACATTCAAGAGGTGTCTTATGAATCCGTTTTCGCTCTCAATACCTGAGCTAGAAAAGAAAGCACGTGCCGTGCGTCGCCGCATTATCGTGTTGAATGCTGAAAGCCCGGCTGGCGGGCACACTGGCGCAGACCTGTCGCAGGTTGAACTGCTGACAGCACTCTATTTTCGCATCCTGAATTGCTCCCCGGAGATTAAAGAGAGCGACGAGCGCGATATCTACATCCAGTCAAAAGGTCACGCTGTGGGCGGTTACTACTGTGTCTTGGCAGAAGCCGGTTTTATTCCTGTGGACTGGCTGGCGACCTATCAACACGCTGATTCGCATCTGCCGGGGCATCCGGTAAAACATAAAACGCCAGGAATTGAATTGAATACCGGAGCTCTTGGTCACGGTCTGCCGGTTGCAGTAGGGATTGCGCTGGCGGCTAAACGCAGCAACAGCAAACGCCGGGTGTTTGTCGTCACCGGTGATGGTGAACTGGCCGAAGGCAGCAACTGGGAAGCGGCACTGGTCGCTGCCCACTATAAACTGGATAACCTGATTATCATCAACGACAAAAATAACCTCCAGCTTGCCGGATCAACCAAAGAGATCATGAACACCGATCCGCTGGATGAAAAATGGCGAGCCTTCGGTATGCAAGTCACAGAGTGTCGCGGGAACGATATGAGCGATGTGGTGCGCACGCTGGAAGGATTAACCCCTGAAGGCAAGCCATATGTCGTCATTGCACACACCACCAAAGGAGCCGGGATCTCTTTTATCCAGGGCCGCCCGGAATGGCACCACCGCGTGCCAAAAGGAGAAGAAGTTGAACTGGCGCTGGAGGAACTGAAAGATGCGTAATAGCGAACACCTCGCCACCGTCATGGTGAACACGTTAATTGCCGCGGTCAAACGTGGAATGGATGTTGTGCCGGTGGTGGCTGACTCAACATCAACAGCAAAAATCGCCCCATTTATGAAGGAATTTCCCGGTCGTCTGGTCAACGTGGGTATTGCCGAACAGACGTTGGTCGGTGCTGCTGCCGGACTGGCGCTGGGCGGTAAAATCGCCGTCACCTGTAACGCTGCGCCCTTCTTGATTTCACGGGCCAATGAGCAAATTAAAGTCGATATTTGCTACAACAATACCAACGTGAAGTTGATTGGCCTGAACGCAGGGGCCAGCTACGGCCCACTCGCCAGTACGCACCACAGCATTGATGATATTTCCGTGCTACGCGGTTTTGGCAATATTGAGATTTACGCCCCGTCCTGTCCGGTGGAATGCCGACAGATTCTCGATTACGCCTTAAGCCACATAGGTCCGGTTTATATTCGCCTGGATGGCAAAGCCTTACCCGAATTACACGACGAAAACTACCAGTTCGCGCCGGGTAATATCGATATTTTGCGCAAAGGAAAAGATGTCGCACTGGTGGCAATGGGCTCAACTGTGCATGAAATTGTCGAGGCTGCCACAGTGCTGGAACAGGCGGGTATTGACGCCAGCGTAATCAGTGTACCGTCAATTCGTCCCTGCAACACCCAACAGTTACTGGCGGCTTTAACCCACTGCAAGGCAGTGGTTAGCGTGGAAGAACATAACATTAATGGCGGCGTGGGAAGTCTGGTGGCTGAAGTGCTGGCAGAAGCTGGCTGTGCCATTCCACTGCGTAGATTGGGGATTGCCGATGGCCAATATGCAATCGCAGCCGATCGTGCAGCAACGCGCGCACGCCATGAAATTGACGCGGCGGGTGTCGTGAAAAACGCCACCGCACTGTTGCTGGCAACACGATAAAACAATAACAACAACAGAACACTTACTGGAGAAAGCGATGTCACGAATTCCTCATCAGTTGACCATGGCGGTGATTATTGGCAATCGGGGATTTTTCCCGAGCTATCTGGTTGCTGAAGCCCGCGAACAAGCCAGCGTGCTCTTTGAGCGGCTGGGCATTAACACCATAATGCTCAACGAAACGCAGACAGAACTCGGCGGTGTTGAAACCCGTCAGGATGCGAAAGTTTGTGCTGAACTTTTCCGCGCTCACCGCGACAAGATTCACGGTGTGGTGGTACTACTGCCGAACTTTGGCGATGAAAAAGCGATAGCGGAAACGCTGCGACTTTCCGGTTTAGATGTCCCGGTGCTGATCCAGGCGCAGGAAGACAACCTGGATAAAATGGGGCTTGCCACTCGCCGTGACAGCTTCTGCGGCAAGATCTCTCTGTGCAATAACATGCGCCAGTACGGTATTCCGTTTACGCTAACCACCCAGCATGTCTGCGACCTGTCAGGCGAGGTGTTTGCACAAGACCTGAAACGTTTCGAACAAATCTGTCGCGTGGTCGCCAGCATGCGCGGAGTTCGCGTCGGCGCTATCGGCGCACGTCCAGCCGGGTTTAATACCGTCCGTTACAGCGAAAAATTGCTCGAAAGACTGGGTATTGCCGTTGAAACACTGGATCTGTCTGAAGTATTTACCCGCATCAAACGACTGCGCGACGACGATATCCGAGTGGATGAAAAACGCCGCCTGTTGATGGATAACGCCGACGCCAGCGCCATTCCAGCCGACAAACTGGTCACCATGGCAAAACTGTTTGTCGTTATCAGCGAATGGGTCATCGCTAATGATATTGATACAACTGCCATCCAGTGCTGGACCTCGCTGCAGGAAAATTTGGGCATCAACGTGTGCTCAATCATGAGCGTGATGTCCGGGCAGTTAATGCCCAGTGCCTGCGAAGTGGATGTGATGGGCGCGTTGTCAATGTACGCCCTCGCCAGCAGCAACTTAAGTCCAGCATCCATTGCCGACTGGAACAATAATTTCGGCGACGATCGTGATAAATGCGTTCTTTTTCACTGCGGTAATTTCGCATCAGCCAGTCTGGACAGCCCGAAGATGGGGACGGCGGATATCATCGGTACCACCGTCGGTAAAGAGAACACCTGCGGTGCAGTTCACGGTCGTATGAAAAGCGGTGCCTTGACCTACTTCCGCCTGAGTACCGACGATTTAACCGGCGAAATCAAAGCCTACGTTGGTGAAGGGCTATCGGTTGACGATCCGCTGGACACTGTCGGCTGCCGAGCGGTAATCCAGGTGCCTCATCTGGAGAACCTACTGGCCTGGATTTGTCGTAATGGCTTTGAGCATCACGTGGCAATGAACCATTCCGCCAGCGCAGAGGTACTGCATGAAGCTTTCACCCGCTATCTCGGGGTGGATACCTTTTTCCATCGCTAATACTCAGGGAAACCGAAGGGCTGGAGAAAACAATGTCAGCACAAAAAGACATTATTATTGCGCTTGATGAAGGCACCACCAATGCCAAAGCCGTAGCGCTGGATGGTCAGGGAAACGTGGTCGCGAAGTTCTCCCGCGCGCTGGCGATCCACACGCCCCGTGAAGGCTGGGTTGAGCAGTCAGGTGATGCACTTCTGGACGCATCACTGGATGTTGTGGCACAAGCCATTACCTGCGTCGGCGCACAACGCGTCGCAGCGCTGGCGATCAGCAATCAACGTGAAACGGCGATAGGCTGGTATCGTGCCAGCGGTCGCCCTCTCGGCCCTGCTATCACCTGGCAATGTTCGCGCACGGCCGATTTTTGCCGTGCATTACGTGAACAGGGGCACGAGGCGTACATAAAATCCATCACCGGATTACCCGTTGCCCCACTCTTTTCCGCCTCTAAAATGCGCTGGCTGCTGGAGTCAGTTCCCAACGGTATGACGCTCGCACAGCAAGGGGAAATATGTCTCGGGACCATCGATAGCTGGTTACTGTGGAACTTAACGCACGGCGAGGAATTTCGTTGCGATATCTCCAACGCTTCACGCACGCAGTTGCTCAATCTCAACAGCGGACAATGGGATAACGAGATGTTGGCTCTATTCGGTATTCCGCAGCAGGCGTTGCCCGAAGTTTGCCCTTCCAGCCACCATTTTGGCGTAACAAAAGGTCTGGAGAGGATACCTGATGGAATCCCTATTCTGGCGATGATTGGCGACTCTCATGCTGCGCTTTTTGCCCATGGGCTGGGTATGGAAGGCTGCGTCAAAGCGACCTATGGCACCGGATCTTCCGTTATGGCACCCGTATTCTCGGCGCAGTCCGAGGTGAGCGCGCTGGCAACGACCATAGCCTGGCATGACGGTGACACCCTGGTCTACGGACTGGAAGGTAATATTCCGCATACGGGAGATGCCGTCGCATGGATGGCCGATAGCACAGGTCTTAGCGAATTACCGGAAGAGCAACTGCTTCATGAGCTCAATACGCTGCCCGCCACGGTTGACTCCACGCTGGGCGTCTATTTTGTTCCGGCACTTACCGGGCTGGGCGCGCCCTGGTGGGATGAAGATGCCCGGGGGTTGATTCACGGTCTCAGCCGCGGAGTTAAACGCGCACATCTGGTACGTGCGGCACTGGAGTCGATTACCTATCAGATTGCCGATGTTGTTTTAGCGATGCGCCAGCACAACGGTTTTCGACTCAGCGCGTTAATGGTTGATGGCGGGCCAACAAAAAATGACTGGCTAATGCAGTATCAAGCCGATTTATTGGGCTGTCCGGTGATGCGCAGCGATATCCCTGAACTTTCCGCTATCGGTGCCGGATTGCTGGCACGCAAGAAGCTGCAAGGTGCATCTACCAGCCAGTTGCGAGATTATCTGCCCGATCACGTATCGTTCCAGCCAAACATGGCGCGCCATGGGAGATTGCAAAAACGCTGGCATGAATGGCAAGGAGCCGTCGAACGCACCCGTTGGCAAACCCGTTAATAAATCAACGCTAATGATAAATGCGCCCGCAGCCATAACTGACTGTGGGTGCACTGTTAATTCTTCAAAAGCGAGTTACTGCGGCTGACACGCCGCCAGCGATCGGCGTTGCTGCCCTTTTTCATCGAAGTTGTCGGCAGCCAGCCAGCGCTGCAAAACAGCGTCGCACTGGGGCCATTCACTATCAATCATCGATAACCAGTCGCTGTCGCGATTACGCCCCTTGCGCACAATCTTCTGGCGAAAACGTCCTTCGAAGATAAACCCAAGGCGCTCCGCCGCCCGACGGGAAGCCGTGTTCAGAGAGTCACATTTCCACTCCACGCGACGATAGCCCAACGCAAACGCCTGGCGCAGCAACAGCCAGATGCTTTCGGTGCCGAGTACCGTATTTTTCATGCGCGGTGACCAGGTTACATGACCAATTTCAACCGAACCATGCTCCCGTTCGATCGCCATAAAGCACACCAGTCCCACCGCACGACCGGAACGCTGTTCAATGACAGCATAGGGAACCAGAGATGCATCCGTGGATTTGCCCTCTACCCAGCAAGCTGTGGCCTCAACGCTCGTGGGACGAGAACTTGCAAGCCAGGTCCAGTCGCGATCGTCTGGCGCCTGCGCGTAAGCATCAAACAGATCGGCGGCATGGCTGTCGGCATCCAGGGGAACCAGTCGACAATATTGCCCTGCAAGTTCTTCCCGCGGCAGTACGGCAGCACCATTCCAGTCAGGCACAATATCGCCGACGGTCTGTCCATAAAGATTAATTTCCGGCACGATTCAACCCCTGTTGCGAAGTAAAAAATAGTTATAACACCGGCCATTTCGCCTTCAAAGCATCGCGGGGGGATTTCTGACAACGAACAGAAAATCAGCGGCCCTTCTATATGCAGCTTGCAAGATGACGCGTCTATACTGATTAAAAATCAACGCTGAAGAGAACACTATGTCCCTACCCGATTTTCATGTTTCTGACCCTTTTACGTTAGGCATTGAACTGGAAATGCAGGTGGTCAATCCTCCGGGCTACGACCTGAGCCAGGACTCTTCCCGACTGATTGACGCCGTAAAGCCGCAGCTCACCGCCGGAGAAGTAAAGCACGATATCACTGAAAGTATGCTGGAGATGGCGACCGGGGTTTGTCGCAATATCGACCAGGCGAGTGCTGAATTATCCGCCATGCAGCAGATAATCTCACGGGTTGCTGCCGAGCATCACCTCGCCATCTGTGGCGGCGGTACGCATCCGTTTCAAAAATGGCAACGTCAGGAAGTCTGCGATGACGAACGCTATCGGCGCAACCTGGAAAATTTTGGCTATCTTATTCAGCAGGCGACGGTATTCGGCCAACATGTGCATATCGGCTGCGCAAACGGCGATGATGCTATTTACCTCCTGCACGGCCTGTCGCGATTTGTTCCCCATTTTATTGCACTCTCTGCCGCCTCACCTTATATGCAGACGTCCGACACGCGGTTTGCCTGCGCGCGGCTGAATATTTTCTCCGGATTTCCCGATAATGGCCCGATGCCGTGGGTGAATAACTGGCAGGAATTCGAGGGGTTATTTCGTCGACTGGCTTACACCAGCATGATTGATAGCATTAAAGATTTACACTGGGATATCCGCCCCAGCCCGCACTTTGGTACGGTAGAGGTTCGCGTCATGGACACTCCGCTAACCCTTGAACACGCAGTCAATATGGCGGGACTTATTCAGGCTACCGCCCACTGGTTGCTCACTAAACGGCCATTCAAGCACCAGGAGCGTGATTACCTGCTGTATAAATTTAACCGTTTCCAGGCCTGCCGCTTTGGCATGGCGGGAATCATCACCGACGTCAATACCGGCGATGGGCACCGCCTGTCAGATGACACGCTACGGCTACTGGAGAATGTCGCCGCTTCTGCGGACAAAGTGGGCGCGACCAGCGCGATTGAATCCTTACGCCTGCAGGTTAAAAATGGTCATGATGAAGCGCAGAGCATGCGTGATTTCGTCGCCGACGGCGGATCTCTGAGTGGTCTGGTGAAAAAACACTGTGAGATTTGGGCCGGGCTGTAAGCGTGGCGTTTGCGTTGCCCACAGAGATCCCGGACAATGGCTTTTTAACTCAAGTTTAACAATGCCATGAAACACCCGCTTGAATCACTGATGACCGCCGCAGGGATCCTGCTGCTGGCTTTTTTGTCTTGCCTGCTGCTGCCCGCCCCCTCACAGGGCATTGTGCTGGCGCAAAAACTCGTCGCCACCTTTCATCTAATGGATCTCAACCAATTTTATACTTTGCTGTTTTGTCTGTGGTTTTTACTGCTGGGGGTGATTGAATATTTTGTACTGCGTTTTATCTGGCGGCGCTGGTTCTCGCTGGCGGATTAGACCCGCGAGAACCCTTTGCCGTTAATGCGTTCGGCTATGATTTTCTTTGCGATACGCGCCCGGCGGCTGGCTGAACGTACGGGTGAAAATTCGCGTAAAGGTCTGCTGCGAATCGAATCCGTATTTCAAACAGATGTCATACACTTTCTGGTCGGTATCGCGTAGATCGCGCGCCGCCAATAGCAGCTTACGCTCGCGGATGTAGCGCCCGAGGCTTTCGCCTTTGTACTGCATAAAAAGACGCTGCAGGTGCCATTTGGAATATCCCGCATGGCGTGCAATATCATCAATGCGCAATGGCTGATTCAAATTATCATCAATCCATTCAACAATCGTATCAATGACCTGAGCAGAAATCGTCATCATGCTCTCCCCTGTATTCATTGAGTCGCCTGTTGCCACCAGGCCGTAAACGGTTGGTCCGGTTCGGACAGTATTACCGGTTCACCCAGCATTGGCGTCAGTAGTCGGTAATCCTGACGACGGCTGGCAAGCGCCAGTCGTTTGTAGGGATCATCCCAGGTATGTTTCGCCAGTACAAAACGACCGGCATGCCCTGGCAACACGGCTTTCGCATGCAGATCGGCCGCAGCCTGCGCCGTCTCTTCAGGCATCATGTGAATAAACTTCCAGTCCTGGTCATATTGACCGTTCTCCATAATCGCCAAATCAACCGAGCCAAACTGCTCACCGATGGCTTTAAAATGCGGTCCATAGCCGGAATCTCCGCTGTAATAAACGTTCTGCTCCGGCGTTTCGAACATGAAGCTCGCCCATAGCGTCTGGTTGCGCTTGATACCGCGCCCCGAAAAATGACGAGCAGGCAGCACATGAACGATCAGCGAATCCGTCACTCTGACGGACTGATTCCAGTCCCGCTCTTCGATTATCTCGCTGCGCATCCCCCAGTAACGCAGATGCGACCCTACGCCGAGCGGCGTAATCACTCGCTTAATTTTCGGCATTAACGCCTTGATAGTGGCGAGATCCAGATGGTCATAGTGATCGTGCGAGATAATGAGCAGATCGATCTCCGGCATCGTCTGCGCAGTCCACGGATAATCCCCGGCAAAGGCTTTGTTCAGGAATGAAAACGGTGCGGCATAATTGCTAAATACCGGATCAATCAGGATACGTTGACCCGCCAGCTGCAAATACCATGAGGAGTGGCCCAGCCAGACCAGAGTATCCTGCTGTGGCGAAAGTCCGGCGAGATCGGTTGCCACCAGCGGTAACGGCTGCGCCGGGCGCGCATTATCACGCTTAGCGACCAGAAACTCCCACCAGGCCGCCAGCATGCCTTTGTTGCCGGTATAGCCCGGTGTCGGCACCTGGTTATGAAACTGTCCATCACGATAGTGAGGTGACTGTTCAACCAAACTCAGTTGTGCCCCTTGCGGGGCCTGACCAAACCCGGCATTGAGTACAAACGGTAAACTTGCAGCTGCGGCAATAAGCATAATAACAACCACACAAACTGTGAGACGCTTCATATCCTGACCTTAAACGCGCCCCTTTCCGCTGGTTTGCGCGACTGACTCTTGATTATGAGTGAGTAAGCACTCATTATAGAAATCGAAAGTTCGCCGTCAAGATGATTTTCAATCTTTGACATTCGCCGTTGCGGTGCTGCAAAGGCCGTGATTCAATCATGTTTTTTACAGACTTAAGGGTAAAGTGTAGTGGCTCGTCCGAAGAGTGAAGACAAAAAACTGGCATTACTGGAAGCTGCAACCACAGCATTTGCACAATCAGGCATTGCGGCATCTACCGCCGTGATAGCCCGCAATGCAGGGGTTGCGGAGGGGACGTTGTTTCGCTATTTCGCAACCAAAGATGATTTGATCAACGAGCTTTACCTCTTTTTGAAGCAAGACCTTTGTCAGTCGATGATGGCAAATTTGGATCGATCGGTGACCGATGCCAAAACCATGACTCACTACATCTGGAACAGCTACATTAGCTGGGGCCTGAACCATACCTGCGGGCATCGCACGATTCGTCAGTTGGCCGTCAGCGAGAAAATCAGCAAAGAAACGGAACAGCAGGCTGACGATATGTTCCCGGAACTGCGCGATCTTTGTCATCGCTCCGTACGACCTGAGTTTATGTCTGACGAGTATCGCGCCTTTGGCGACGCGCTGTTTCTTTCTCTGGCAGAGACCACCATGGAGTTCGCCGCCCGCGATGCAGCTCGCGCAAAAGAATATATTTCGATGGGATTTGAGGCGATGTGGCGCGCACTCACCCGTGAGGAAAAATAATGGACGGCCAGACCTTACATGCCTGTGCAAAGCGCCTTGCGCTCGAACTGCCTTTTACCGAGCACTGCTGGCCATTCGGCCCGGAATACGATGTCTTCAAAGTCGGCGGCAAAATTTTTATGCTGGTCTCAGAGCTTCGCGGACGCCCGCTGGTTAACCTGAAAGCCGATCCGCAAAAGTCACTGTTAAACCAGCAGATCTACCCCAGCATTGAACCCGGCTATCACATGAATAAAAAGCACTGGATATCGGTCTACCCAGGCGACGACATTACCGAGTCATTACTGACGGAGTTGGTAAATGATTCATGGCATCGCGTCGTAGACGGCCTGGCGAAGCGGGATCAAAAACGCCTGCGTCCAGGTTGATTTATCGTTAACTCCGATAAGTGTTTTTGCATTTTCCTGTCTTATCTTTTTCTTGCTAACCCTGTACCCTGCTGAAACAAAACGCACCCGCAGGGTATGAAAAATCACCAGGAGTAGTTATGGATATTGTTTCTGTCGCCTTAAAACGTTACTCCACTAAGGCATTCGATCCGAATAAAAAACTGACCGCTGAGCAGGCCGAAAAATTAAAAACGCTGCTGCAGTTTAGTCCGTCCAGCACCAACTCTCAGCCGTGGCACTTTATCGTTGCCAGCACTGACGAAGGTAAAGCGCGCGTGGCGAAATCCGCAGCCGGCGGCTTTGTATTCAACGAACGTAAAATGCTGGATGCTTCCCACGTCGTGGTGTTCTGCGCCAAAACGGCGATGGACGATGCCTGGCTGGAGCGCGTGGTGGATCAAGAAGAGCACGATGGCCGTTTCGCCACCCCTGAAGCCAAAGCCGCAAACCACAAAGGCCGCACCTTCTTTGCCGACATGCATCGCAAAGAGCTGAAAGATGACAACCACTGGATGGCAAAACAGGTGTACCTGAACGTCGGTAACTTCCTGCTGGGCGTGGCGGCGATGGGTCTGGATGCGGTGCCGATCGAAGGTTTCGATGCGGCGGTCATGGATGCAGAATTTGGCCTGAAAGAAAAAGGGTTCACCAGCGTAGTTGTGGTCCCGGTGGGTCATCACAGCGTAGAAGATTTCAACGCCGCGCTGCCAAAATCTCGTCTGCCGCTGGAAACAACACTGACGGAAGTTTAATCCCCGCATTTGCATAAGCTCTACACAGCGGTCATCATAGACCGCTGTTTATTAAGGAGACGTTATGCAGGAATTGATATCTCAGGTAGAAGAACTCGGCATTGAAATAAATCACACCACCTCACTGGTGATGATTTTTGGCATTATTTTTATCACCGCCATTATTGTTCACGTTATTTTGCACTGGGTGGTATTACGCGCATTTGAAAAGCGCGCCAACGCCAGCTCCCGCCTGTGGCTACAAATCATCACGCAGAACAAGTTATTTCACCGGCTGGCATTCACCCTGCAGGGTATCATTGTCAATATACAGGCCGCACTCTGGTTGCAGAAAGGCAGTGAAGCAGCAGAAATATTAGTGACCTGCGCACAGCTGTGGATCATGATGTACGCCCTGTTGTCCTTGTTTTCCCTGCTGGACGTCATTCTCAATCTGTCGCAAAAATTCCCTGCCGCATCGCAATTGCCGCTAAAAGGCATATTTCAGGGCATCAAGCTCATCAGCGCTATTGTCGTCGGAATATTGATGATTTCCCTACTGATTGGTCAGTCACCGGCAATATTGATAAGCGGTCTGGGTGCCATGGCCGCCGTGTTAATGCTGGTGTTTAAAGATCCGATCCTCGGGCTGGTGGCCGGAATACAGCTTTCAGCCAACGATATGTTGAAGTTGGGTGACTGGCTGGAAATGCCTAAATACGGCGCAGATGGCGCAGTGATTGATATTGGCTTAACCACCGTAAAAGTGCGCAACTGGGATAACACCATCACCACTATCCCAACCTGGTCACTGGTATCGGACTCTTTTAAAAACTGGAGTGGGATGTCGGCTTCCGGTGGGCGACGCATTAAACGCAGCATCAGCATTGATGCCACCAGCATTCATTTTCTTGATGAAGATGAGCGTCAGCGGCTGCATAAAGCGCACCTGCTGAAACCGTATTTGACCACGCGCCATCAGGAAATTGACGAGTGGAATCAACAGTTAGATGCGCCTGAATCGGTATTAAACCACCGTCGGATGACGAATATTGGCACCTTCCGCGCCTATCTGAACGAATATTTGCGTCATCATCCGCGGATTCGCAAAGATATGACGTTAATGGTGCGCCAGCTTGCGCCAGACGATCACGGCTTACCGATCGAAATTTATGCCTTTACCAATACGGTGGTCTGGCTGGAATATGAAAGTATTCAGGCTGATATTTTCGACCATATATTCGCCGTGATCGAAGAATTTGGCTTGCGCATTCATCAGTCACCCACCGGAAATGATATTCGCGCGCTGTCAGGCGCGTTTCAACGCTAACGCTCAGGTACTGGCGCGTGAAATATAGCGCCAGTCCATCATCACCCTTTCCGTCTGCGCGTCAGGATTTTCTATTTTATTCAGCAGCAATCCTACCGCTTTGCGGCCTATATCCCGCGAGGGCTGCTCAATGGTCGAAAGCTGTGGGGAAACCATTTCTGCCAGTTCCGTACCGTCGAAGCCCACGACGGCGATATCCTGCGGGATCTGTAATCCGGCATTGAAAATAGCACGCATCGCCCCAGCGGCAAGCGTGTCCGATACGGCAAACACCGCGTCGGGTTTCACCTCTGCGGCAAGCAATGTTTTCATCGCCGCAATTCCTGCACTGGAACTTAACTCGCTGGCGTATTCTACGGCCTGATACTCAAGCGACAGCGCATGCAGCGCCGCTTTATAGCCACGTTCGCGCAACCGGGCGTATTTATAACTCAGATCATGATTGATTAGCGCAATGCGTCGATAGCCCTTTTCCACCAGGTGAGATATTACCGACTGCGCAGCGTCAACATCGTTAATCCCTACGCAGGAAACCGCGCCTTTATCAGCATATTCCGCACACTGAACCCAGGGAGCGTCGCCAATCAGCGTGGTCAGTTCCGGTAATTTTGAGAATGCATCCATGGTGATAATGCCATCAACGATTTTCCCCGATAGCAGCTTTAGCGCCGATTTTGAGCGGGCGGTATCCGAGCCGGAATTACACAGCAAAATGCGATAGCCATTCTTTTCCGCCTCTTCTTCAATGCCTTTAACAACCTCTGCACAAAAAGGGTTGGCAATGTTGGAAACCATCACCAGAATCATCGAACTGCGTGCCGTACGCAGCTGACGAGCCAGCAGGTTGGGCTGATAATTGCTTTCTTTAATAGCCTGTAGCACGCGCTCGCGATTTTTGGCTTTGACGGTATCACTGTGATTCAGCACACGCGATACCGTCGCCACCGACACACCGGCAAGCTGGGCGATTTTTTGAATAGACATAACGACGACAAGTCCTGCGGTTTAGGCTTTACGTTGAGGCTACCATAAAATCACTGCCCGGCGAACCGGGTGCGTGTTTAGCGCTGCACTGATACCCAGCGCTGCTGCTGATGGCTTTTTATAATCGCATCAATGATATACATCACATCCGCACCATCAGAAAATGACGCAAATCGACGCTCAGCCGTCGCGGGCATTTTGCCTGCCTGCACCGCCTGATAGAACTGTTGCATCATATTCTTGAACGCATCCGGCCAGCCCTCAATATGCCCACCCGGAAAGTGCGCACTGGCAGCAACATCCGCATTCATCAATCCTGGGTCATCCGTCAGGATCTGGTTCGCCTGCTGACGGTGCCCGATCCAAAGCTGTTGCGGCGTTTCCTGATCCCAGTGCAGTGAACTCTGGCTACCGTTAATTTCAAAGCTCAGGTGATTCTTGCGCCCGGCACTCACCTGTGAAACGCTAAAGCAGCCTTTGCTACCATCGTCAAAACGTACCAGCACCGATCCACAATCTTCCGTCGTCACCGCTTTATTCTCAAATTGCAGGTCAGCCGTTTGCTGGCCAAACGTAGCGTTACTGGCGATGCTGGCTTTTCGTACCGGCCAGACGATAGCCAGATCGGCCATCACCTCGACAATACGTTTTCCAGTGACGAATTGCACCGTGTCACACCAGTGGGAACCGATATCCGCAACCGCCCGTGAGTTGCCGCCTTGTTTGGCATCGACCCGCCAGTTGTAGTCAGTTTCCAGCAGCATCCAGTCCTGCAAATAGCTCCCCTGGACGGCAAACAGACGCCCCACGCTACCGCGCCTGACCATGCTGGCAGCCTGTTGTACCATCGCAAACTGACGATAGACAAAGCTCACGCCGTGCACCACTCCTACCTGCTCCGCCAGCGTTTCCAGTTCACGAGCCTCATCAGGCGTCATACACAGCGGCTTTTCTGAAAACACGTGCAGACCCGCGCGTAGAATTTGCCGATTGATGTCGGCATGCAGATGATTCGGCGTACAGTTATGCACCACCTGCAGCCCGGGATGCGCCAGCAGCGCCTCAACGCTGCCGTACGCCTGAGGAATATGAAGAGCATCTGCACGTTCCTGAGCAACCGCCAGCGAGCTATCACAGAGCGCCACCACGTTCACACCGCCGAGTCTACGCAACGCCTCGATATGTGCAGGCCCAATAAAACCGCTGCCAATAATGCCAACCTGTATCATTTGCGTACCTCATCGCCAGCGGCGAAATCATCAAATGCGCGTGAAGAAACCGGAATAATGTGGCGGCGTATAAAATCGCTCCCCTCACGCGCCCCGGTTTGCGCGTCTTTCAGGCAACACTCCCATTCCAGTACCGCCCAGCCAGGGAAATCATATTGCGCGAGCTTGCTGAAGATGGTTTTGAAATCGACCTGACCGTCCCCCAGGGAACGGAAACGCCCAGCACGATCGAGCCACGGCTGATAACCGCCATAGACACCACTGCGGCTACTGGCGTGGTACTCAGCGTCCTTGACGTGAAACGCTTTAATGCGCGAGTGGTAAACATCGATAAACCCAAGGTAATCCATCTGCTGCAATAACAGATGGCTCGGGTCATAGAGAATGTTGCAGCGAGGATGATGATTAACCAGCGCCAGAAAGCGCTCAAACGTTACGCCATCGTGCAGATCTTCACCGGGATGGATTTCAAAGCAAACATCCACCCCATGATGATCAAAGCGATCGAGAATGGGCCTCCAGCGGCGTGCCAGTTCCAGAAAAGCCTCTTCAAAGCGCTGACGGTTATGCGGTGGCCACGGATAAAAGAAGGGCCAGGCGAGCGAACCTGAAAACGTAGCATGCGCCGTCAGCCCCAGCCTTTGCGAAGCCGCAGCGGCCTGGTGGAGGGTTTCGATGGCCCACGCCTGCCTGGCCTGCGGATTAGCGCGTACAGATGGCGGAGCAAATCCGTCAAAAGCGTCATCGTAAGCCGGATGGACGGCAACCAGTTGGCCTTCAAGATGGGTAGATAGTTCGCTAATCACCAGCCCATGCCCGGCCAGCATCCCACGAATATCATCACAATAGGCCTGACTTCTGGCTGCTTGTTCGACATCAAACAAAGACTTGTGATTACACGGGATTTGTAATGCCTTATAGCCCAGCTCCGCCGCCCACTTTGCCACGCCTTCCAGGGTGTTAAATGGGGGACGATCCCCGATAAATTGCGCCAGAAAAATGCCAGGCCCCTTGATGGTTTTCATAACCCCTCCTGAAAATTACGCCTGCTCTTTGTCGTCATACTTGAAAGAGAAAAGGAAAATCACGGCAATCACTGCGGCAGCCACTGCCGGGATCCACCAGAATGTGGTCCACGCCTGAGGCACCGTTTGCCCCGCCACCAGACGGTTGTAAAGTGCGCCTGAAATTTGCGAACCAAGCAGCATACCGATCCCATAGGTAAACATAACGATCATGCTTTGCGCCTGACCTTTAACTTTCTCCCCGGCGATACGATCGGTGTAAATAAAGCCGACCACGAAGAAGAAGTCGTAGCACACGCCGTGCAGCAGAATGCCGAGATACAGCAGGAATCGGCCCTCTTCGCTGATGCCGAGGGCAAAGAATGCGTAGCGCACAAACCAGGCGCACATCCCGATTAACAACATGTATTTCACGCCCAGACGCCTGAACAGGAACGGGATCACCAGCATGAAGAAAATTTCAGACATCTGACCAAACGACATCGCCGTACTGACATCGCCAACGCCCGCATCAGCCAGAAACGACGCGGTATATGCGTAATAGGTTCCCAACGGTACAGAAATAAGCATCGCGCAGAGCGAGAAGACAAAAAAGTGACGAACCTTGAGTAAGGCGAAAGCATCCGCACAAAACAGATCGCGCACTTTTACCGGCAGTCCTTTCGCCGGTGCTGGCGTGTTGGGCAACGTCAGGCTGTAGAGCGCCAGAATCACAGAAATAACCGCCGCCAGCGTAAAGATGCCGGTAGTATCCGAGATTCCGGTTACGCCGATAAAAATCCCCGCGACAATCCAGCCAATGGTGCCAAACACCCGCACCACCGGGAAAGTTTTGTCTTTATCCGACAGGCTATGAAAAGCAATGTTGTTGGTAAGCGCCAGCGTTGGCATGTAGCACAATGTGTAGCCAAACAGCAGACCAATCAACAGCGCACCGTTTTGCGCCACCAATGCCTGCGGAACAAACCAGAGGATCGCCGCGCCTGCAAGGTGCATCACCGCCATCACCTTTTGCGAGGCAAAGAAGCGGTCTACCAGCATCCCTAAGACGAACGGCGACAGAATAGAGGCAATGGGCCCGGCTGAAAACGCATCGCCAATCAGCAGCGACATGTTGTGCTGGCTCATCACTAACCCCAGCGTGACGGACCAACTTCCCCAAATAAAGAACTGTAAGAACATCATTAGCGACAGCCGGAGTACCAGCAGCCGGTACTGTACGTTCTGTTTTCCACTACTTTCGGTTGTTGACACCATTTTTTGCCTCACCTTTAAAAAGTAATCGATTACAAAATAGATTCAATAGAAAAGTAATCGATTACAAAATAAAGATCCTGCCAGCAAAGGCAAAATTGCGAGAGCGGTCACGATAAACATTGAGAGAAGATCCGATCCCATCCTGACGATGGGATCGGTAGAAACTTAGCGGGACTTACGACACAGCAGTTTGAAGGCAACGAACAGGAACAGGATCCACACCGGCAGGAGGATAGCTGACAGGCGCATATCGTCCATCGTACACATCAGCACCAGAATCATGCCAAGGAAAGCAATACACAGGTAGTTTCCTGCCGGGTACAGCAGCGCTTTGAACTGCGTGTCACGTCCCTTACGACGCATCGCCGCCCGGAATCGCAGATGGGCCAGGCAGATCATAATCCAGTTCAACAGCAGTGTCGCCACAACCAGCGCCATCAGCAGACTAAAGGCCTTTTGCGGCAGGACATAGTTGATCAGTACGACCAGAGACGTAATAGCACCGGAGAGGATCAGTGAATTCACCGGTACGCCGCGACGGCTGACGCGGGTTAAGAACTTCGGCGCGTTCCCCTGGACAGAGAGACCAAACAGCATACGGCTGTTAGAGTAGACGCCACTGTTATATACCGACAGCGAAGCCACCAGAATGACAAAGTTCAGCGCTGAAGCCACCACGTTGCTATCAAGATTATGGAAGATCATCACAAACGGGCTGCTGTTGGATTTCACTTCCACCCACGGGTACAGCGCCAGCAGCACCACCAGAGAACCGATGTAAAACAGCAGAATACGGTACACCACCTGGTTTACCGCCTTTGGAATGCTTTTCTGCGGATCCTGCGCTTCTGCGGCAGTAATCCCGATAAGCTCAAGTCCGCCAAAGGAGAACATAATCACCGCCAGCGACAGGATCAACCCGTTCCAGCCGGTGGCAAAAAAGCC
Source organism: Citrobacter sp. Cb023 (assembly GCF_030336805.1). Lineage (NCBI taxonomy): Bacteria > Pseudomonadati > Pseudomonadota > Gammaproteobacteria > Enterobacterales > Enterobacteriaceae > Citrobacter > Citrobacter sp. Cb023. Next base: position 872,148 of record NZ_JAOWCV010000038.1, read on the forward strand.
GTTGTAACGCCACAGGTTATCAATGCTGGCATGTTCCCCGCCGTGACCGGAAAACAGCATCCACACGCCAAAACCAATCATGCCGATAATGGCCAGCACTTTAATCAGTGCAAACCAGAATTCCGTTTCGCCATACAGACGTACGTTGACCAGGTTAACCGCGTTGATGATCACGAAGAATGCCGCGGCCCAAATCCAGGTCGGGACATCGGGCAGCCAGTACTGCATGTAGATCCCAGCCGCGGTCAGTTCCGCCATGCCAACCAGCACAAACATCACCCAGTAGTTCCAGCCGGACAGAAATCCGGCGAACGGTCCCCAGTATTTATAGGCAAAATGGGCAAACGATCCGGAAACGGGTTCTTCCACCACCATTTCGCCCAGTTGACGCATAATCAAAAAAGCGATGATCCCGGCAACGCCGTAACCCAGTAACACCGCAGGTCCCGCCATCTGAATAGCCGGGCCAATGCCCAAAAACAGGCCGGTACCAATTGCGCCGCCCAGCGCAATTAACTGAATATGGCGGTTTTGCAACCCCCGCTGAAGCGTCGGCTCATTCGTTGACGCGGCATCAGACACGCTGGTGTCAGATGCAGTTGACGCGTTTTTCACGCCCTTCCCCTGTGTCGTTTTTATTGAAGGGGCTTCTTTTAACATTTCAACCTGGTTGTCGCAAGGCGCAATAAGGACCCTCTGTGCCCGTGGCATTGCGTTTGTTCATAATTACAGTGAATTATTCTGGACGAAAAGGCATCGCAGGCCACAGAATGCGCTTTACTGTTTTTCTAACATTTTCAAACGGGTGAACCCGCTGTGTTTCAGCCACTCGTTTTTGAGCCAGGCCAGGCAACGACTGTCATGAATAAGATCATCAAACGACTGGAAATCGTCAAAAGCGCTATTGAACTGGAAGATGAGGAGATTATTTTCCAGCAGGTAGATCATCTGAAAAATGAGCCTATGTCAGTCTTGCCAGGCGCCATCGTTCAGGCGCTCGAAGCACGGCGCTTTAGTGACGCCCTACGTGAAATCACGGCCTGGCTGCAATCTCAACGGGCAGTCTCAACATGGCAGGATCCTGCCATTGCCGCCAGTAAACTGGAACTAAAAGCGCTCGAAACACAGCTGCGTGACCTGATCGATAAGCGCAACACGCGCATTCAAATCCTCGATGATTTCAACGATCTGTATCATCTTCGCCTTGGGCCGCTGATGAGCCGGATCCTCGAGTTGCGTAAACAGCTCGCCGCCAGCGCCCAGCGCAAACAGGAAGCGGAGCGAAAACGCCGGGAACAAGACTATCAATCCTGCCAGCACTATATTTCCCAGGCCGTTGATCAACTGGCCAGGCTTAAGCAGCTCTGGATGAACCAGAATTCAGATTCGCGCGAATCGGTGGAAACACGTCAACGAATTCAGCAACAAACGGAGCTTATTACCGCCCTGCTGGCGGAGATTCGTGAGCTGGAAAACGACTTTTCTCGCCAGGACGACAGCGCAGCCCGTCAGGCACAGGAAGAAGCCAGCCATGAGTATGATGAATATCAGGAGCAGCAGCAGGATGCGCAACATCGTTTTAGCCGGGACCAACGACTTTCTTCTGAAGAGCGTAATGAGTTAAAACGCCTGTGGCGTCAGGCCAGCCGTCTTTGTCATCCGGACGTGGTGGCGGACGATCTGAAAGAGAAAGCGCATCAGATGATGGTGCAGCTTAACCAGGCGCGCCAAAATGCCGACCTTGCTGCCGTTCGGGCGCTACTGACTCAATTGCAAAGCGGCCTCGAACCGATGATGGCGAGTGACCGATTGAACGATCTGCAGCATTTACGCAGCAAAATACAACAGCTCAGAGAACAAATTAACGCACTGCTCAAAGAGATTACCGAACTGGAAGCTGAGAACGCCTGGCGCCTTGCCACCTCCGTGACGGATAAAGAGGCTTACTTCTCAGATCAACAACGGGCGCTTACGGAAATCCGCAATACGCTGGAACAACAGGTGCAACAGGTTGAGCAGGAGCTGTTGGCGGGCTAAGCGCTATCAGCGATAGCAAGCAGAAAATACAACATCTTCAAGCGAGATTTGAAGATTAAGCACCAAATGATAAAAATAGCACAAAATGCTTAGTTATTAATATAAGTCAGAGTTATCAACTTAAATACTCGAGTTTTAGGTCGATAACTGCAAATAAGACAATATTTCTCTCTCCCACCGCTCTCCCTTTCTCTTTATCCTGGCCTTGATTAAGAATTCTCCTACCTGCCAATAGTCCCATTAAGAATAATGGTTATCTGTTTGAAATATAAGATTTTTCATATAAATCTCCTCCAGTACAAATAGGAATACCCTGTCTTTATAGAAATGGCTGAAACATTATTCGCGTGATCCATAAGCGAAATCTATCAATCATTTACTCAGAGCTGAAATAAACGATTTATCTTAAATTTTAACAAAGTGTAATATCTACTTTAAGAATAGTTAATGATTCAAATTAATACAGAAAATACCTGTTGAATCTGCAATAAATAAGGATGCGTTCACACCAAAGAACGTCATACGAGATTTAATTAACATTTCATGCGTCGCAAGAAACTCTTTTTTTAGCCTAAAAAAAGAGGCGACCGCTTGCACCAAAATTTCAAGGAGATCGTTATGTCTAAGGCTATTTTTTTGGGTGAATCAATTTATCCATGGCTAGGCATGCGTGAAATCCTACGTGGTTCATCATTATATATTGATATCGCGTACTACTCCTCTCAGACGCTTTCTGCCGTCAACAAAATCCCTTATGAAATGGATTGCATCATTATTAATCCTGACAACTCAGATTTTTTAAAATATGCCAGGATTATCCGCAACATGGCTTTACGCCCTGCCACAAAAATTATTGTTTTGGCAGATGAAGCTACTTTTTCTATTTTTCAAACCGTTTGCGGGAGGAACATGCTGTTCCTCGATCAAGACGCCAGCCTTGATCGGTTACTGCATGCCGTGACGTGTATATCACAAAACAAAAAACCACGTAATATCAAAGAAATAAATAACAAAATCACAGCAAACGAATTTAACGTAATGATGATGCTTGCCCGGGGTTGGTCATTGACTCAAATCGCTGGGGCATCACAAAAAAGTGAAAAAACCATCGGGGCGTACAAAAGCAACATTGCCAGAAAACTCGGGAAAAATAACTCCCGACTCAAGTACACCATTTCTCACTATAGCCAGCCGTAACTGACTTATTTAAGGACAATTATCACGGTTATTATTTAAAAGATTTTCTTTCGGCTCACTTTTTAATTCCGCATCGCACGGAAGGAAATCCTATTTCCAAAAATCTATTACCGGGTAGCACATCCGCGTGCCAACCATAGCCAACAACTCAATGTATTAACAATACACATAACAGGAATGTAGACGAGGGTTATATATGAACAAAGTTTACAGCATTATTTGGAACGCGGTGCTCGGTATCTGGGTGGTCGTTTCCGAATTAACCAAAGGAAAGAAAAAAAGCAGCTCACGTAAAACTGTCGCCGTACTGGCGGCCGGCGCATTAAGCGCTGCTTCAATGCAAGCTTCAGCAACTCCGATCATCGACATCGGTGAACATAATATTTTCGCCGACTACCAGACAGGTATTTCTGTTGGGGATTATGAGGGTGTCCACGACTACGGATTCTTATATGAAGATATCACTGCTGGTCAGGCGCTCAATATCAGCGGCGCGATCCCAACCATCAGTCCGGGTCAAAGTGGCGTTGTTGAATCAACGACCATCAGAGAGCTACTGCAAACCGGCAAAATCACCCTACAGGCCACCAGCCCTGACCAGGACGTAAAAACGATTACTACCGCCGAGGAGCTGGCGGAATACCTGACTTATAACCAATCATCAACGCCTTCGCAGAGCACAGAATTTGAGATTAACGACCCGGCGTTCCCCGGCGAAAAAACAACCATTAAAGTCTTTGATACTAACGCGTTAAGTAACTTTCTTACCGAATCACAGATTGGCGATTCGGCACTAAACACTTACGATCCGGCGCAGTCTAAAATCTACAAACAATTTGGCATCGCACTGGCGACAAACGGCTCCACGGCCAATCTGAATTTGGGCGACGACACGCTCAATGTACGCGCCAAAGCCAATACCATCGAATTACTGGCCAAAGACTCCTCCTTACTGGAGGCTCAGGACGCGGGTAGCCAGGTTTACTGGCAATCCGATAACTTTATAAAATTTAACGCCGCCCCGGTTATTCCTGAAAAAACCTTCGCCGGCTCAGCGCAAACCTCCGTGTTTGGCGATGATGTCACGCTCATGACCTACGGCTATGATACGGACGGCAAAGTCGTCGAAACGGGTAAGCGCACATTTAACATCACCAACACGCAGGAGTTGGCCGAATTTAACGACTGGCTGTTGGGTAATAGCAGCGACGCGGCGGAAAACCCGGAAGGCGAAAAAGTCAGCCAAATCCAGCTGTGGCTGGAAGCGAATGAAGTCACTACCGTCACCGCAGCACAAACGAAGTATGCCGAGCTGATTGATGGTCTGATCAATTCCAGCAAGCCCTCAGACGTGCTCAGTTGGGATTACGACGTCTGGACAGACGGCTTATCGCATGCCAATAACGCGACCGCTGACCGCGGTGAGCTGCATGCTATTTACGCCAACGGCGCAGGCACCTCCGGCACCCTGAACAAAGATGCGATTCTTGCCGTTGACGGCAGTATTAATGGCGTCATGAAAGCCGTTGATGGCGGGGTTATCACAAACTTTGGCGAACTGAACGCATTACGAACGTCTACCGGGCAGAGCCTGGCGATTGGCATGCTGGCAAAAGACGCGACGGCAACCAACAACGGGATGATCAACTCCGGGCTGTTTATCGATAAAGACGGCAACCAAAACGTCAACAGCTATGGCGCATTTGGTATGCAAGGTCAAGGCACCAGCCAGATCACTAACAACGGCATCATCAACCAGGCGATCACCACCGATAACTTTGGTACCGCTTCGGCAGCCGATCCCTGGAGCAAAGACGTCCCCGCTTCTTCGCTGACGCTGGCGATTGGTATGCAATTGTCTGACGATGCGCAAGGGGTCAACAATGGCGAGATTAACGTCGTAGACGGACGTAAAAGCGGTACATCCTTTGCCAGCGGCACCGCTTATGGCGTAGAAGTCGCCGGGAATGCCACCTTTACCAATGCTCAGAATGCCTCTATTTATCTTGGTCGCGACGCAAGCGATCCGGCTAAAGATGTCACCATGGCAGGCGGTTCCAGCCTGAGCGCCGGTATTATGATCAAGAGCGCCAAAGAGGTGATTAACAACGGCCTTATCACGCTGGGAACCGGCGTCCGTAACGCCGCAGGGATTTTGGTCGGAAATGCCACGGGCAACGTCCTCAATACCGGCAATATCGTGATCAATGGCGGTTCTAAAGGGGGCAGCAGTAAAAACTACGGCATCTCCGTACACGACAGCGGCGCAGAAAATAATCAGGAAATCCGTAACGACGGCAAGATTAACGTGAATGGCACCAACAACGTAGGGATCCACGTTAGCGCCAATAACAAAAATGCCGAAGTCACCACCAGCGCTGCAGGCTCTATCGTGGTGGACGGTGAAGGCGGCGTCGGTAATCGTAACTACGCCATCTGGGCGGAAGGTGGCGCCAACGGTCAGGCAGTGGTCAACGTCTACTCTAATATTACGCTGGATAAAGCCGGTAACATCGGCGTCCACGTGCGTGATAACGCCATCGCTAACGTTGACAGCTTAAGTAGCCCCTCATTTAACAGCACCGATCAGATTGGTTATTACCTGTATGGTAAGGGCGCTACCGCCAATATTGGTCAGGCGGTGATGAATGACAACGGTCAGGATCGCACCACCATTTTCCGTATCGCCAATGGCGCATTGCTGGCCGGTAATACCACTAACCCGAAAGATCAGTCCACCTCCAACCTGGATTTGACTCTCAGCGGTAACAATTCCGTGGGCGTACTCGCCACCGGCGCAGGCAGTAACGTAGATACCGGTGAAGCAACGTTTACCGTTAAGGGCACTGACTCTGCGGCGCTGGTTATCGAAGGCGGCGCGAAAGGGACCATCAGCGATAAAACCACCATCAATTTAACCGGTGAAAGAACCGTTGCCGGGGTTGTGGATGGTCAGGCGCATCAGTTGAATGGTAATACGCAGGGCAATGCCACGAGCACGACCCTCACCTCAAACGCGAAGATCACCTCTGAAGCCAGCGGCAACAAGGTAATCGCCTATGTGGCGAGGAATCTGGGCAACCTGATCCTCGATACCAAATCGATTATCGATCTGGCCAGCGTCGACAGCATCGGTGTCGATGTTCAAAAAGGCGGTAGCTTAACCAATAACTCCTCCCTCGCCCTGCATGTCAGCAACGGCATCGGCGTACGCGCCTCAGGCTCCAGCGCGCAGATTAATAAGCTGGGCAAAATTCAGGTTGATGATGGCACCGCTGGCGTTCTGTTGACCCAAGGGGCAAGCCTGCTGATTAACGGTATGACTGGCGACAGCATTACCACCGATGGCTCCGCTGACGGTATTCGCCTGGCCGAAGGCGCTGGCGCTCTGGCCGCGCAAAGCGTGATGATCCGCGCTGATGGTACCGGTGCCGGTATTCAAAACGATGCCAACAACACCAATATCACGCTGCGTGATGTCACCATCGACTCCAACGATGGCCCAGGGATCCGCACCAGCGTGGCGCTGACCATGAACGATGGGCTGAACAATATCCTCAACGTCAACGGTAAAGGTACCGGCTTCGCCTTTGAACAACGTAATGGCGACGCGGTGACGGGTAATCTAACCATCGGCAAAGGCTATACCATTGAGGTACTCAACAGCGAAGGCAGCGGTATCCGCGCCAATACGGACGGTCGTATCACCACCAATGCCGACATCAACGTGCATGACAGCGCAGGTGGTTCTGCAATCATCGCGAAAAACGTTAGCGCATTGACCAACAGCGGCAAGATTATCTCTGCCAGCACCACCTCACCAGTAATAGACGCCAGCGGCGACAGCAGTAAAGCCATCACCAACACGGGAACCCTGCAGGCAATCAACGACTCGGCCGTGGCAGTTCAGTCTGGTAAAGGCAATGACACCATCGATATCAGCGGCGGTGTGACCAGCGGCGTAATCAACACCGGTGAAGGTACGGATACCTTCAACTGGCGTAGCGGCTCTTATGCTGGCGAAGTGAATTTCGCGGGTACTGGCGGTAACAATAAAGCCAACATTGGCAATGTGACGCTGGATAAAACGCGCCACATCCTTACCGCAGCGGGAACGGGCAACGCCCTCACCTTCACTGATACAAAAGGTGCGAAGATTGGTACGCTGGCTAGCGACAACCTGAATACCGGTACCAACATTGGCACTGGCTGGGATTCACTGACCATCAGCGGGTCAAATGCAGATGTACGCATCGTTGAAAACCTGAATCTGGCGAGCGAAACCCTTGCTGTAAACAATGGCGCCACGCTGCGTACCGGCGACCACGTCGAACCAACCAGCACTGCCGCAAGCATTGGCGATTACAATGTCACCACCCAGGGCGCAGACAGCAAGGTTATCTTCGATACTCAGGGGGATACCTCAACAGCACAGATCTATCGCGGCATCATCAGCGGCGACGGGAAATTTGAACGTGCGGCGGGCGGTACCACGGTATTTACCGCCAACAATAGCTACACCGGCTCTACCACCATTGATCAAACCGGTACGCTGCAGTTAGGTGACGGTGGAAATGAAGGCGAAGTGAGCGCCGTCTCTGACATCATCGACAACGGCGTATTGGCGATTAATCGCGCCAACACCGTGCTGCTCAACGGTGTGATCTCCGGTATCGGCGCGCTACAGCAAATCGGCGGCGGCATTACCCGTCTGAACGGTAACAATACCTATACCGGTAACACCACCGTTACCAACGGCACGTTGCTGGTGAATGGCGATCAAAGCGCGGCGCGCGGCGTCACCACCGTCAGCGGCACGTCCACACTTGGTGGTAAGGGCATTATCGGCGGTAACGTGCTGATGAACGATGCCACAACCATCAGCGCCGGTGACGGCGGTGCGGGTACGCTATCTGTTAACGGTAATCTGCAGCTTGGCAGCAAAACGACCTCCGCTTTCGAACTGGGCCAGGCCTTTACGCCAGGCGGTGCGCTAAACGATCTGGTGAACGTGGCAGGCGATCTGCAACTGGACGGGACCCTGGATGTTACCACTTCGCAAGGCGGTAACTTCGGACCGGGCGTGTACCGTATCTATAATTACGGCGGTACGCTGGATAACCAGACGCTGGAGCTGGGCGCAATACCGGACAGTCAGGATAAGAGCAATATTTTTGTCCAGACCTCTATCGACAAACAGGTCAACCTGGTGAACGCCAACGGCGTTACCCTGCAGTTCTGGGACGGGGCGACGGTAAGTCAGAGCCACGGCGCGTCGGGCATTGAGGGCGACAGCAAAATTGACGGTGGCGATGGCAAATGGATGGCGATCGGCAGTCAGGGTGATAACAACTGGACCACGGCAACGGGCGAAGGTAACGCACCTTGGGCGCAGAAGTCCTTTGCCGTCTTCACCACCAAAGGAGGCACCGTTACCGTGGATAACGCCGCGGGAGAAGTTAACTTCTCCGGGGCACAGTTTGACGCCGATGGCTATGTCGTTAAAGGCGACGCACTTAACGCTTATGCCACCACGGAAAACGCGACTCACGCAGGCCAGACGCCGGGAACCGGTGAACTGCTGCTGCGCGTTGGCGCGGGTGGCGCGGGGCAAAACTATACCGCGACCATTGAGTCCGTCATCCGCGAAGCCAGCACGACTGACAAGCTGACGCTGGTGAAAACCGACCTTGGTCGTCTAATCCTCAGCGGTGATAACGCGTATCGCGGCGGCACACGCATTGATGGCGGTACGTTGCAGATTTCCGCCGACAGCAACCTCGGTCAGAGCGGAACCGACCTGGCTATCAACAACGGCTCCACGCTGCAGATGGGCGCGGACCTGACCAGCAATCGCACCATTGTGCTGGGCGCGAATGATAACGCGGCGGTGTTTGACCTCAATTCACATGATTTCACGCCAACCGGTGAGATTACCGGCGACGGTAAACTGAAAGTCACCAGCAGCTCAAGCGATGCGGGCAGTACTCTGTCGCTCAATCGCGCGAACAGCTATAAAGGCGACACAGAAATTGCCGGTACCGGAAATGCCAACAATGTGACGGTCAACGTCAGCAAAACCGGGGCCTTTGGTAGCAATGAAAGCAGCACCGTGAACGTCAATAACGGGGCAACGCTCAATATCAGCGGAACAGAGACCAGCCTGAAATCCCTGACCATGAACATTGCCGACAGTCTGTTAACGCTGGCGGATAACGTCACCGCCGCGAGCGCAAAACTGAACCTGACGGGCACAGCGAAAGCGCTGTTAACCGATAATGCCACCGCGGGAGAGGCGACGGTTAACGTGTCAAAAGACAGTACGTTGGCGCTGGAAGAAAACGCCAGCGGTGGTTCTGCTAGCGTGAATAACAGCGGACTGATGACCTTTGCGGACCAGGCGTTAGCAGAGAATACCGTCGTTAAAAACCTGGCGGGCGGCAAGGTCGATATCAGCGCAGTCGACAGCGCAACATCTATCGGCTCGTTGTCCGGTGCGGGGAATGTCGAACTGGGCAATAAAGAATTGTCGCTGGGTAATCTGCATCTTGATGACACCATCAGCGGCATTATCAGCGGCAACGACGGCAGCCTGGTGAAAATCGGTGACGGCACGTTAACGCTGACCGGCGATAACACCTGGACCGGCACCACGGACGTCAATGAAGGCGTACTGCTGGTCAACGGTAATCAGTCTGCCGCGACCGGTCAGGTGACGGTGAAATCTGGGTCAACGCTCGGCGGGAACGGTATTATCGGCGGCGCTGTTGATGTACTGGATGACGGCCATATTACCGCGGGTGCGGCCATCAACAGCGTGGGTAAACTGACTACCGGTTCACTGACGCTCAGCGATAACGCACAGCTTGATTACCAGTTTGGTCAGGCCTATACCCCAGGCGGAGCCTTCAATGACCTGATAGATGTGAATGGCGATCTGACGCTCGATGGTAAGCTCAATATCCAGACCTCTCCAGGCGGAAGCTTTGACGTTGGTGTTTACCGCGTCATCAACTACACCGGCACACTAACCAACAATGTGATGGACATTGCCGACGCGCCGGAAGCTGCGGACAGCCTGTACGTACAAACCTCGGTTAAAAACCAGGTTAACCTGGTCAACCATGCCGGACTGACGCTGCGCTTCTGGGACGGCACCGGCGGTGAGAATGGCGAGCTGAAAAACAACGGCGTCATCAACGGCGGCGACGGTATCTGGCAATCCAGCCAGGGTAATGACAACTGGACAACGGATGAATCAACGCCAGAAGGCGCGCTGAATGCACCGTTTACCGATGCTGCGTTCGCCGTCTTCCAGGGTGAAGCGGGCAACGTAACCGTCGATAACAGCAAAGGCGACGTCATTATCAGTGGCGCACAGTTCGCCACCGATGGTTATCGCGTGGGCGGAGAAGCCATTACCACCGATACGGCTAATACGCTGATTCGCGTCGGCGATGGCACAGTAGACGGCGCTAACTACACCGCGACTATCGACAGCGTGATCCGCGGCACCGGCGGCTTGAATAAAGGCGACCTCGGTACGCTCATCCTCACTGGCGACAATACTTACAGCGGTGGAACCACCATCACCTCAGGTACGCTGCAGGTGGCGGGTGATACCAACCTTGGCGCACCAGAGACGGGAATTACCTTTAATGGTGGTACGCTGAAATATGGTGAAGCGTTTGATACCGCTCGTCAGGTGACTCTGGAATCCGGCGGCGGGACATTCGACACCAACGGACATAACGTTTCTCTGCTGACGGAAGTCGAAGGTAACGGTCAGTTGACCAAAACCGGTAAAGGCTCCCTCACCCTGACGCTGGATAACACCTACACCGGTGGCACCACCATCGAGCAAGGCGTTTTACAGCTGGGTAACGGCGGTGATATCGGCAGCATTCAGGGGGATATCGTTGATAACGGCGTACTCAACGTCAATCGTGGCGATACCCTGGCGCTGACCGGTAATATCAGCGGCGAAGGCCAACTGCATCAAACCGGCAGCGGTGTTACGGAGTTGCATGGTGAAAACAGCTACAGCGGCGCAACGCTGATTGCCAACGGTGTACTGCAGGCGGGTAATACCAACACTCTGAGTAGCGCATCACACCACTACGTTGTCGCTGACACTACCCTCAACACGCAAGGTTACAACCAGACGGTAGCGGGACTGAGCAACGGCGGCGATGTTTCACTCATCGGCCAGCAGACTGGCACAACGTTAACCGTCAAAGGGGATTACACCGGCGAAAAAGGGACTATCAACATGGCGGCCACACAAACTGGCAGCGGCGCAGGCATTGCCGACCGTCTGATTATCGATGGCGGTAAAGCCAGCGGTAGTACGCTATTGGATGTCGATGGTTCTGGTCTCGGCGCACCAACTATTGGTGATGGTATCGAAGTGGTAACCGCGCTCAATGGCGCAACCACTACGGCACAAACGTCACGAGACGCCTTCCATCTTGCCGCCGATCGTATGGCAGCAGGCGCATTTGAGTATCAACTGCATGCGGGTAACGCTCAGGGTCAGGGTGAAAACTGGTATCTGAGAAGCGAATATCGTCCAGAAACTATGCTGTATTCTGGTCTCGCCAGCGTCGTTCGTCAGGGCGACATCAGCCTGTTAGGCAACATGCACCAGCGTATGGGTGACGAGGTTAAACCAGGTATTGATGAAGACAATCGCGCCTGGGCAAGAATGATTGGCTACTCCGGTAAAACCAAACTGGATGATGCGGCTGGAACGCAAACCAGCTCCCACACCATGGGGATTCAGGTTGGCGTCGATATGTATGCCAACGAAAGCTGGAAAGCCGGGATGTATACCAGCATTCTTGATATCGACAGCAACGTGAAAGGCACGAAGACAGGCAGCGACGGCAAAGGCGGCAACATCGACGACAACGCGTTTTATGTCGGCGGCTACGCCACCTGGTTCTCGGGCGACGGGATGTATGTTGATAACGTCCTGCAATACGGTAACCATAAATCCCGCCTGGCGGCGACCGGTAACAACGGCTCGTATACCGTCAGAGGCAACACGCTGACGGCGTCAACAGAAGTGGGTAAATCGTTCCGTTTAGGCGCCAGCGCATGGAGTCTGGAACCTCAGGCTCAGCTGATCTATCAATACAGCAACTTTGATAACGGGCGGCTTGATGGTGTGACCCAAACGAAAGTGAAAATGGATACCGCGGATTCCTTTACCGCCCGTCTGGGCGTGCGTCTGGTCGCTGACTATGACACCAACCATGGCAAATTCCAGCCTTACGGCAGGGTCAACGTCTGGCAGGGTCTGGGTTCAAAAGACAAAACGCACTTTAGCAATGCGGTAGCCACCACCACGCTTGAGTCTTCACAACAGTACTCCAGCACTGAAGTTGCAGCCGGTCTGTCATGGTCTATCGACAGAAACCTGCAGGTCTACGGAGAGTTGGGTACGCAATTTAGCAACGGTGGCAGTAAGTCGCAGGTTGAAGCGCCGGTTAATGCATCAATTGGCTTTAAGAAATCGTTCTAAGCTGACATAAACTCGCTAGCCCTCTGTTTAACAGGGGGCTTTTTTTTGCCTGTCCCGGATAAAAAGCTACCTGATGCGCTTAACGTATCAGGCCTACGGACTTATTTTTATAGGCAGGAAAAGCGCGGGAGCGGCCCTCTGGCAACGCGAAACAATCGAGGTTCTGGGGAACAACGGAGAGGGAGAAGATTAAGGATTATACTGCGTCAGGAGTAACGGGATCTCTTCTGCCAACACCGGGGGAGAAATGAAAAAGCCTTGAATTTTGTCACAACCAATCTGCATCAGCCGGTCCAGTTCGGACTGGGTTTCCACCCCTTCAGCAAGAACTTCAATACCAAAATTGTGCGCCAGTGAAATTATACCCTCGACAATCTTTGTTGAGCGGGTATCGGGTTCAATGCCGGCGATAAATTCCTTATCAATTTTTAAGGTATCAAAAGGATATTTCAACAAATAGTTAAGATTGGCGTGGCCGGTTCCAAAATCATCAAGGGCAATTTTGACCCCTATCGCCTTCAGCTCCGTCATATTTTTAGCCGCGACCTGACTGTCGCAAAGCGGCGACGTTTCGGTGACCTCTATCTGGCATCGATGGGGCGGGAGACCACATACAGTAAGATTTTTTCTGACGCGTTGGGGTAACAGCGGATCGCAGAATTCAAGCGCGGAAATATTGACGGACAATACAAGGGGCTCTGGCCAACGGGTTGCCACATCCCAGGGAGTGTGGGTAACCATATCTTCAATTGACATGATATTACCGCTGTCTTCCAGCAAGGTAATAAAAACATCGGGAGAGATCATCCCCATCTGGGGGCTATTCCAACGCATTAATGCTTCAAACCCGCTAATACGCTGATTACACAAATTAAAAATTGGTTGATAAACCATATAAAGCTGACTGGTATTCAATGCCTTTTCAAGCGCGGTTAACACCTCACTAGAATTAAACATTCATCTCTCCCTCAACAAATCATAAAAATTAAAAACCAGTCAATATCACTCCCGAATTGTATCTACTATTAGGTGTGTTACATCAGAATAGAATGGCCAGGTTAGGGTAAAAAAGACATACGATGGGTAAATCTGACAATTAATTTATTTAATTCCGAGGTATTGGTCAGTCCCAGCTTGGTGACGACCCTCATTTTATGCGCCTGGATAGTTTTATAATTCAGGCTGACTAACTCTGAAATTTCTCTGGCGGTATATCCGTTTACCAATAAATTCAGAATCTGCTGCTCTCTCTCGGTTAATCTTTTCTGTGAACGATACAGCCGGGGATTCCATTTCCCGGCCGTTAACGATGCCAGTTGACCGAAATCGCGCAGAGAAGATTTCTCCGTCAAAACTATCGTTTTTTCAACATATAATAACTCTACACATAATTTCGCCACCAAACTATCAGCAATAATTACCACGACATTATTATAAAACTTGAAGCGGTTTTTATTCAAAAACTGCACGATAGCTGAACATGGTTGTTCGTTATCAATGATATTAAAAACCATGGTTTGATGCTGGCATAATGATGACTGATGCAACATATCCTCAAACTGGAATGTTTGTATCGGTACATGTTTGCTTGTCAGGTAGGCGAACAAACCGTTGCCCACAAAATTATCACTGCCACACATCAACATCCTGTTTATCGCTCCTTATCAGCATCAAATCTTGTTACTCATTAAAAATTTAATAATAATCTTTTCGACCTCTGCCTCTTCACGACGATTTTTAAAATCGAACTCACATGAGATCTGATGACAGGCATACAATTGATTATCCTCATCAAATTCATTGATCATGACGACATCGATCACTTTCAAATCCAGCTGTAAACTGCCAAACGTATCAAAATCCAGCGCGGCATTTTTAATCACCGCATCTTTATAGAGAAAACGGGAGTTCACATCTTTAACAATTAATGCACAACCGCCCTGCGAGATGTTTTTAATCTTCAGAGAGTAGTTTTCTCCGTTTTTGTAACGACCAAAACAGAAAAAGTCGTAACCCTTCAGGAAGGAAAAACGCTGATTTTGTCGCTGCTGGGCAAAGAAAATCATATCCGGGATGAAGTAGGATAATCCTGCTTGTGCACCTGCTGATAAGGTTTGTTCGAATCTGGCACTAAATTTTACAATCCCACTTTCACTGTGCAGGATAAAGTACTGGACCTTTTCAGGAACAATGTCTTCGTGTCCGGAGATGACAAACCGCTCGAAATCAATCTTCTCTAACTGCGTGATAACACTATGGTTTTCACATAAAACTTCCAGTTTCGTTTTCTTGTGCAACTCTTCACGAAGGGTAGCGATGATTTCAAACTTGTTGTCCTTTGCTAATCCAAAGCTCATTCTAAAACCCTTATTTCCATATTTAAGATATGTCTCGCTTTTGGTTACTCACAAAACGCGAGATCAGCATCCACCCCTGGTGCTTAATTACCATAGTGGATTCCATGTCGAACAGTTGGTTAAAAATTAAGTTTTTAACTATCTTTAGCCATTTATTGATACGTAAAAACATTTAATCAAAGTTAATTCTAGCTGAAGCCATGCCTAAAACCACATGAAGTTGTTGGCTAACTATAACAAAAGAGAATAATAAAATTTTTTGAGATGTCATTTTGAGATAACAAATAGCAAGAACTACACAGAAAAAAAATAGAGGGAAATGAATGGGTTTTGATGGAAGGACCACGCAGTATGCGGACTGGCGTGCTATCGCAAGAAGAAGAGAAAATGCTTACGGCACTATATCATTAACCAGGAATATAGCTCCGACTAGTAATTGTGAAAAAGTGAATAATTATATTTCACCTGTAAAATAAATTTACCTTAGGGCAGAAAAAAGGCCAGCATCCTGCTGGCCCGGTAATTACCGAATCGAACTATAGAGGCTTACTGTCTTACAGAGGGTACAACGTTAAAAATTCAATACTTTTGCTTAATAATTGATCGCGATGAATCTGCGATGATCATCACCGCTCCCGCCAGCATTAATGTGTCTTTCAACACCAGACGCCCGGCTCCGGACAAGTACGGAAAACCGTGGTGCAAATCGCCCAGTGGCATCACCCATGCTTCCGGTGTGGTAATTAAAAATGATAACGTCACAATCGGAGTAGCAAATGCCAGTACGCCACCAATTAATCCCAACCAACGGCTAACAGGATTAGCCAGCACCAGCAATGCGATCAGCACTTCGACTACGCCCAGACCATTGGAGAACGTATAGGTGTTATTCGCCTTCTGCCATTCCCGCTCCTGCGGTTTAAACTCACCTTCGTGGGTTAAATGCTGCTTATATTCTTCTGGATGTTCATAAAAAAATGACATTACCGGACTATTGGCAACAAATGGCGTAATACTATCGGCTTCGTAAGGTACAAATTTCAATAAGCCAATCCAGATAAAAACAATGGCAATACTCAGGCGAATCAATGTTAATCCAATTCTATCGCCCTTGCTGAGTAAACGCAGATACTTTTCCATTCAGACTCTCCTCACTTGTACAAAATTGCGGTTGCGTGAGTGCTGCTATCAATGCGCATTGAGGTAATTTTCCAGGAAGTTGCCTTCTTTTCCTGCGCCAGCCTGGCGATTGCATGTTCAACAACAGAAGGTGCGGCGGCAATTGCCGACACGCTGACGCGGGCTACTTCGACCGGCTGCTGTGCCAGTGCAGAAAATGTCACCGGCGCAGTCAGTAAAGCAGTCAACAATAATGAAGTTTTAAGCATGTTCATTTCTATTTCCATTAACTAGTGATTTCACTCGTAATAGAATAAAACATTGTTGCTTATCTTATTTCCTCCATAACGCCAGAATAACTGTTCATGAGTATTTCTTTATATATGATAAAAAAAAGCCCCAGACAGGTGGGGCAATCATGCAAACTATATTATTATTTTATTAGAGAGAAGAGATCGTTCAGTGATTCGCTCATGCTCGGATGAGTAAATATTTGATCGCGCAATGTCGTGTAAGGTAAACCAGCATCCATAACGGTTTTAATGATATTAATCATCTCATGAGAATCCACGCACAGCAGCGATACGCCTAATATCTGTTTCGTTTCGCGATTTACCACCGCTTTAAGTACGCCACGCGTGTCATTCATCACCCGGGCACGCGGGATAGCCGCGACAGGCAGGGTGACAACCTGGACCGCCGCGCCGCTGGCGCGAGCTTGTTCTTCTGTCATTCCCACGCGGGAAAGCGGCGGCGTCATAAAAACAGAATACGGTACGTTTTGGCGATCGCCGGTGTTACGTAATCCCTCGCCTAACAGGTTGTCGCGCACAATACGGAAGTCATCCAGCGAGATATAGGTAAATTGTAACCCCCCCGTCACATCGCCCATGGCCCAGATATTGTCTGCCGAAGTACGCAGATATTTATTCACCACAATGGCACCGCGCTCGTTGACATCCACACCCGCATTCTGCAACTGCAGATTTTCAGTTGCCGGTTTGCGACCCGATGCCACCAGTAGCGCATCCACAGTCTGGACGCCTTCCGGCATTTGCACCTGCACCGCGCCGTCATGGGACGAAATCGCCTGCACCCTGGCATTGAGGATAATCTCAACCCCTTTGTCGCGTAAAATGTTGGCGATAGCGTCGGCAATATCCCGATCTTCGCGGGCTAAAAACAGTGGGGCGGCTTCATAAATGGTGACCTTACTGCCAAAGTTGGCAAACATTGATGCGAATTCAACACCAATATAACCACCGCCCAAAATCCCCAAACGTTCCGGACGTTGCGTCAAATTTAACAACCCGGTACTGTCAAACACGCCCGGTGTAGTCATTAACCCTGCCACGTTTGGCATCGTTGCCTGTGCGCCGGTATTAATAAAGATCTTTTCGCCGCTTAGCTCAATCGCGCCTGTTGGCTGCACGACCCGCACCGTATGGTTATCAATGAATTCAGCACGACCTTCAATCACATCTACATTTTCCAGATCGGCAAGATTATGGAAGTTTTTATCACGCAGAAAGCTGACAACGGAGGCCTTGCGCTGCATCGCCGCAGCAAAGTCATGCTGAAGTTCAGCATCGTGTACCAGGGTTTTGGTGGGAATGCAGCCGATATTGATACATGTCCCGCCATACATGGTGTTTGACTGTTCAATAATCGCCACTCGCCAGCCCGTTTTCGCCAGGGTAGCCGCCAGCGTTTTACCCGCTTTGCCAAATCCGATAATAATCGCCTGATACTGATTCATGCTGTCTCTCCGCCATGTCACTGTTCGTTTGTTGAACTGAAGTATAGGTTTAACGATGCATGAACAATGTATCCATATCGCGCAAATTACTGTCAAATCGTCTAAATAACTACTATCTCTCTTCCACTCAATCCATCGAGGCAATAAAATAACATCATAAATTTATTTAAGAAATAATGAGTAACAGCGTTACTTTATCTCGACAAGCATCAACAAGAACTGCTCAGGAGTCTTTATGGATGCACTTAGCCGATTACTTATGCTTAACGACCCGCAGGGCTCGATTGATCAAAACTGCCTGCTGAGCAGGGACTGGCAACTGCCGCACGCGGCGGGTGAGCTGTCCGTTATCCGCTGGCATACGGTAACCCAGGGGTTTGCTCAACTGGATATGCCAGACGGAACGTCTTCTACGTTACGCCCAGGAACAATAGTCATTCTGCCTCAAAACTCCGCGCATCGGCTGTGCCAGACAGGGGAAGAACAAACGCATATTGTCTGCGGAAGCCTGCGATTGCAGGCATCTTCACGCTATTTTTTAACTGCCCTTCCAGAAGTATTAATACTGGCACCAGAAGATGACAGTCCCATTAGCCACTGGCTGAAAGCCATGATTGCGCTGATGCAGCAGGAATACATCAACGATCTGCCTGGCTCCAACATCGTTTGCAGCCAGCAATGCGCTACGCTGTTCGCGTTAGCCGTTCGTGAGTGGCTAGCCGAGCCGACACCCGCTAAAAATGTGCTGAATTTACTGCTGCACCCAAGGCTGGGTGCCGTTGTCTTCATGATGCTGGAGTCACCGGCTTTTCCCTGGACTGTCGAAGAACTGGCAAAGCGTGCCCATATGTCGCGGGCCAGCTTTGCGCAGCTATTTCGTGAAGTCTCAAACTCCACGCCGCTGGCGGTGTTAACCGAGCTACGCCTGCAATTCGCCGCCCAGATGCTGTCACGCGGATCGCAGCCGTTGATCGTTATTGCCGAGTCGGTGGGTTACGCCAGCGAATCATCGTTTCACAAAGTCTTTTTACGGGGATTTGGCTGCACGCCGGGCGAGTACCGAAAACGCGTGAAAGCGCTGGCGGCATAACGCACCGCCTGCTTCGGCAACAAAACCGACGCAGGCGAGCGCTTCAAGGCACTACTTTTGGCTGCGATGCCTGTGCAGCCACATCAGCTTATAAGCTGCCGGAATAATAAACAGCGACAGCAATGGCGCGGTAATCATGCCGCCAATCATTGGCGCGGCAATGCGGCTCATCACTTCTGAGCCCGCCCCTGTCCCCCACAAGATTGGCAACAGGCCCGCGATAATCACCGCCACGGTCATCGCTTTCGGACGCACACGCAGCACCGCGCCGTGATACAACGCTTCATCCAGCTTATCCGCCGTAAAGGTTTGCGGATTTTCCAGCGCAGGCTCGGCTTCAATAGCATGGCGCAAGTACATCAGCATCACTACGCCAAACTCCGCGGCAACACCGGCCAGGGCGATAAACCCGGTTCCGGTCGCAACCGACATATGGAACCCCATCCAGTAGAGAAACCAGATCCCCCCTACCAGCGCAAAGGGCACGCTGGTGATAATCAGCAGCGCTTCACCAAAGCGACGGAAAGCCAGATAAAGCAGGACAAAGATAATCATCAGCGTCATCGGCACCATCAGTTTGAGCTTATGGCTGGCGCGTTCAAGCAGCTCGAACTGCCCGGAAAACGCCACGCTGGTCCCCGGCTTTAACTGCACGTTTTCAGCGATCGCTTTTTTCAGATCGTTCACCACCGAAACCATGTCACGGTCGCGGGCGTCGATATAAATCCAGCTGGTGGGTCGCGCATCTTCGGTTTTCAACATCGACGGACCAGAAACCACTGTCACATCTGCAACATCAGCCAGCGTGATTTGCTGCTTCATGGGCGTCAGAATAGGCAGATTACGCAGCGCTTCCGGGCTATCACGATAGCTCTGCGCATAGCGAAGGTTAATCGGATAACGTGCAATCCCTTCCACCGTTTCGCCCACCATCGCGCCTCCGACCGCGGAGGTGACAAACAACTGTACCGCGCCAACGGTCATACCGTAGCGGGCTGCTTTCTCCCGATTAATGTCCACATTAATATAGCGCCCGCCCACCAGCCGCTCAGCCAGCGCCGAAGCGACGCCCGGCACGGTTCTGGCTACCTCTTCGATTTGTTCTGCCGTGGCGTCGATATCAGCCAGAACGTTACCTGACACCTTTATCCCAATCGGGCTTTTGATGCCGGTAGAAAGCATGTCGATACGGTTACGAATAGGCGGAACCCACAGATTCGCCAGCCCTGGCAAGCGCACGGTTTTGTCGAGTTCGGCGATGATTTTGTCCATCGTCATCCCCGGACGCCACTGATCCTGCGGCTTCAGTTGGATCGTTGTTTCGACCATTTCCAGCGGCGCGGAATCCGTTGCGGTTTCCGCCTTACCGGTTTTACCAAACACACGCGCCACTTCCGGAACGGTCATGATCAGCTTGTCGGTTTTTTGCAGCATATCCGCCGCCTGCGCCGCCGAAATCCCCGGCAGGGTTGACGGCATATACAGTAGATCGCCTTCGTTAATCTGCGGCAGGAATTCACCACCGACTTTATTCAGCGGGTAGATAACCGTCAGTATTGAAAGCACCGCCACCAGCAGGGTGGTTTTAGGCCAATGCAGCACCTTCAACAACAGCGGATGATAAATACGGATCAGGAAACGGTTAAGCGGGTTACTGCTTTCCGCCGGTATTTTGCCACGGATCCAGAATCCCATCAGGATCGGAATGACGACAATAGCCAGAAACGCCGCGCCTGCCATGGCATACGTTTTGGTGAACGCCAGCGGGCCGAACAGTCGCCCCTCTTGCCCCTCGAGCGTGAAAATAGGGATAAACGACAGGGTGATAATCAGCAAGCTGATGAACAATGCCGGGCCGACCTCTACCGAGGCATCAGTAATAACCTTCCAGCGCGTTGCGTTATCCAGTTTTTCATCCGGATGCTGATGTCCCCACTCTTCAAGCCGCTTATGGGCGTTTTCAATCATCACGATCGCGGCATCGACCATCGCCCCGACGGCAATGGCAATGCCCCCAAGCGACATGATATTGGCGTTCAGCCCCTGGAAATGCATCACGATAAACGCGATACACAGTCCCAGCGGCAGGGAAATAATCGCCACCAGCGCCGAACGCAGATGCCACAGGAACAGCGCGCACACCAGCGCAACAACGATAAACTCTTCCAGCAGCTTATAGCTCAGGTTATCAATAGCGCGATCGATGAGCTGACTGCGATCGTATGTTGTAACTACCTCAACGCCTTCCGGCAGGCTGCTTTTCAGCGTGTCGAGTTTGGCTTTGACGGCGGAGATCACTTCACGCGCATTTTTACCGGAACGCAGAATTACCACCCCGCCCGCCACTTCGCCTTCACCATTCAGTTCGGCGATCCCACGGCGCATTTCCGGCCCAATCTGCACACGCGCGACATCGCGCAGGTAAACAGGTACACCGTCGGCCCCTGTTTTCAGGACGATATTATTGAAGTCATCAAGCGTTTGTAGATACCCACTGGCGCGGACCATATATTCCGCTTCAGCCATCTCTACAGACGAGCCGCCCGCCTCCTGATTCGACGTATCCAGTGCAGATTTCACCTCCGCCAGGCTGATGCCATATTGCGTCAGCTTCATCGGGTCGATAACAACCTGGTACTGTTTAACCACGCCGCCTACCGAGGCCACCTCTGCCACGTTCGGAATCGTTTTTAACTCATACTTTAAAAACCAGTCCTGAAGAGTACGTAACTCTGCCAGATCGTGTTTACCGCTGCGATCGACCAGCGCATATTCAAAGATCCAGCCGACGCCCGTGGCGTCCGGTCCCATCTCCGCGCTAACCCCTGCCGGTAATTTCCCCTGAACCTGGTTGAGATACTCCAGTACGCGCGAGCGCGCCCAGTAAGGATCGGTGCCATCCTCGAAAATGACGTACACATAGGAATCACCAAACTGCGAGAAACCACGCACGGTCTTCGCGCCCGGTACCGACAGCATGGTGGTGGTCAGCGGGTAAGTCACCTGATTTTCAACGATTTGCGGTGCCTGCCCTGGATAGCTGGTTTTGACGATCACCTGAACATCAGAGAGATCGGGCAACGCATCAACCGGGGTATTAATGATAGTCCAGGTTCCCCAGATACTGAGAAACAGCGCCCCCATCATCACCAGAAAACGGTTTGCCACCGAACGGCGGATAATCCATTCAATCATTTATCATGTCCTCAGTGTGAATGGGTCGCCTGGGCTGGCTTTGCGGATGCGTCTTGCGCACCACTGTTCTGCGCGCGCATACGGTCCAGTGCGCCAGAGATATTCGCCTCGGAATCAATCAGGAACAGACCACTGGACACCACTTTTTCACCTTCAGTCAGGCCTGAGCGGATAGCCGTCAGCCCTTGAGATTCATGGAATACCGCAACCTGCTTCGGTACAAATCGACCTTCGTTATCGACGGTGATCACCCGTTGCTCGGTGCCTGTATCAATCAACGCCTTTGAGGGGATCAGCAGCATCGGTTCACTTTGCGTTTTCAGTTGCAGGTAAGCATTCATCCCCGGCTTGAGCGCCTCATCAGGGTTATTGACCTGCAAACGGATCTGCAGCGTACGCGTGGTGGCATCGACACTTGGCAAGATATTCCACTTGCTAATGGTGAAAGGCTTATCCGGCCAGGCGGGCACAGTGATGGTAAATTGCGAGGCGTCTTTGATCAGCCAGGCGATAGATTCCGGGACCGACGCGCTGACCCATACCGGGTCCATCCCCTGAATTTTCGCGACCACATTGTCTTTGGAAATGTTCATGCCGGTACGCAAATCGAATGCGGTAATCACCCCATCAATAGGGGCTTTCAGGGTAAAGCGGGTCTGAATTTTACGCGTCGATTTTAAGCGCTGAATATCCGCTTCCGGCATACCGGCCAGACGTAATCTCTCCAGAATCCCTTCCACCTGCGTCGCACTGCCGCCAGTCTCCCGCAGTAACAAATATTCGCTCTGCGCCTCAACCCAGTCGGGAATCGTCAGATCGATAAGCGGCGCACCTTGCTTAATTTTGTCGCCCACGGTTAGCGGGTAAACCTTTTCGATAAAGCCTGCGGAGCGAGCCTGGACAATAACAAACTGGTATTCGTTATAGCTAACGTTAGCCGGGAAAGTTTGCGCATAGTGCAGCGGGCCACGGCGCACAGGTTCTGTTTTCAGACCCAAATTTTGGGTCTGAGTAGGATCGATACGCACGCCAGGCGCTGACGCGCTCGCGGTCTCTTCATCGGCATATTTGGGGATCAGATCCATATCCATAAACGGTGATTTACCCGGCTTATCAAAGCGCGTGTTCGGGTACATGGGGTCATAC
The DNA here is from genome assembly GCF_030336805.1 of Citrobacter sp. Cb023. Lineage (NCBI taxonomy): Bacteria > Pseudomonadati > Pseudomonadota > Gammaproteobacteria > Enterobacterales > Enterobacteriaceae > Citrobacter > Citrobacter sp. Cb023. Next base: position 895,577 of record NZ_JAOWCV010000038.1, read on the forward strand.
CAGAACAACACTTTTCTGGCTTCTTTTTGCGAAGCCTGCCCGGTTTCAGCCGTTACGTTTGCTGATGAATAATAAGTATAAATACCGACAGAAATAACCCCACCGACAATCATGCCAGCGAGAATAAGCGCGGTATTTTTAATATTTAAAGACGCCATAGTGATTTCCATTGCGCGATAGTCTCACCCGCATTTCGAAGAATCCGGGCAAGAATAAAAGAGACCAGCGAGAACGTTATTTACTGATGTGAATATCGCGTAACACAGAGAGATTTCCCTGCTGAACAAACGTAAACGCAACCTTATCGCCGGGTTTAATATCGTCAGCCTTGGTGTCGGCAACCCGCGTAAAACGCATCGTCATGGCAGGCCAGTTCACCGCGGCAATGGGATCATGCTTGATCGTGATTTTTTTACTTTCTTTATCAATAGCTTCAATCACCCCGGTGGCGCTAATGACGTCTTCCTGTTGGGCCGCTGGCTGCATGTTCATCATCTCGCCATGCTGATGCTCATTGGCCTGAGCGTTAAACATGACCACAGAGAAAAAGCTAAACAACACGGCTTTGGCGGTAGTATTCATACTTGATGCTCCTGAAAAGTTAATATTAAGGATTACTCCACCCAACCGCCGCCTAAGGCAGCAAACAGCTTAATTTCATTAACCTGTTGGGCGTAATTAAGATCGAGCAGCGATTGCTGCGTAGCGAATAAAGAACGTTCGGCGTCCAGTACTTCGATGTAGCTAACCGCACCATTTTGATAAAGCGCTCTGGCGCGTTGTAAGGTGATTTGCAATGACGTCAGGTAGCGCTGCTGACCACTAATTTGATCGGCAATGCTTTGGCGCAACACCAGCGCATCCGCCACCTCTTTAAACGCGTTCTGAATTTTTTGTTCGTAATTCACCACCGACTGCTGTTGGCGAATTTCAGCGAGGTCGAGATTGGACTGATTACGTCCGGCGTTAAAAATGGGAATATCTATTTTGGGGACAAAATTCCACATACCGCTGGTCGCATTAAATAAGCTGGAGAGATCGCTGCTGCTGCTGGAAACCGAACTGGTCAAGGTAATCGACGGGAAAAACGCTGCCCGTGCGGCGCCGATATTGGCATTCGCCGCCATTAATCCGTGTTCAGCTTCCAAAATATCCGGGCGCTGCAACAGGATTTGCGACGAGAGCGATGGCGGCAGCGTTACTGGTTTAATATCCCCGCTGCTGCGCATCTGGTCGTTGGGTAATTTCCCGTACGTACCCAGCAACAGTTGCAGCGCGTTGTTCGCCTGCGCCAGTTCACCTTTACGCTTCGCGATTTCGCTGCGCGTGCTTTCAATCACGCCCCGCGCCTGTTCCAGCGCCAGCACGTTGGTGCTTCCGGTCAGCAACTGCTTCTCAACAAAAGCGTAAGAACGCTGATAGTTTTGCAGCGTTTCTTCGGCAATTTGCAGTTGTGCATAAGCCAGACGCTGATTGAAATAACTTTGCGATACGTTGGAGATTAATGAGATGTGTACCGCCCGACGCGCCTCTTCGCTGGCAAAGAAGTTCTGTCGCTCGGCTTCACTCATATTTTTCAGCCGACCAAAGAAGTCCAGATCGAAACTGAGATTGAGTCCAGCTTCGAATTCACGATCGGTGCTGCTATCGCCTTTTAATTTGCCGCTGTAAGTACCGCTGGAACCTGCCGTGATTTGCGGATAGCGGTCAGCATCCGTGACGCCATATTGCGCTCTCGCTTCCTGAACTTTTAGCACTGCCATACGTAAATCGCGGTTATTGACCAGCGCCTCGCCAATCAGCGCCTTTACCTGGGAGTCAACGAAGAAGCTCCGCCAGCCCGTGTCCTGATATCCCACCGGTGCAGAAACCAGGGCGTTCTGGCTTAAGGAGAATTGCTGCGGCACAGGCAATGTCGGACGCTGATAGTCCGGCGCCAATGAACAACCGGCGAGAACGAATACAGCGCTGAGGGTAAGAAGCTTAAATTTGCTCATAGTTCTTCTCGTCCTGACCGGACTGATGGCCCTAAAAAATGTAGGAATTTATAGCGTTGTACTTTAACGAAGTGACTCTGTTTAAGCGGTGACAGGAAAATGACAAAACTGTCATTTTCCCAATAACCGATTGCTATCCGATCCCGCTTCCCTAGAATTGAAAGTCCGCACAACCCGTGTGAGAAGGAGAATGCGATGAAGGTGTTGATAGTCGAAGATGAGAAAAAAACCGGTGAATACCTGACGAAAGGCCTGACGGAAGCGGGTTTTGTCGTGGATTTAGCGGATAACGGCCTGAACGGGTACCACCTGGCGATGACCGGCGATTACGACCTGCTCATACTCGACATCATGCTGCCGGATGTAAACGGCTGGGATATCGTACGGATGCTGCGTTCCGCTAACAAAGGGATGCCCATTCTTCTCCTCACCGCGCTGGGTACCATCGAACATCGGGTTAAGGGTCTGGAATTAGGCGCTGATGATTATCTGGTCAAACCGTTCGCCTTCGCCGAACTGCTGGCGCGGGTCAGAACGCTGCTGCGCCGGGGTGCGGCGGTGATTGTCGAAAGCCAGTTTCAGGTCGCGGATTTAATGGTCGATCTGGTCAGCAGAAAAGTCACTCGCAGCGGGACGCGTATTACCCTGACCAGCAAAGAGTTTACCCTGCTTGAGTTTTTCCTTCGTCATCAAGGGGAAGTTTTACCCCGCTCGCTGATCGCCTCCCAGGTTTGGGATATGAATTTTGACAGCGATACCAATGCCATCGACGTCGCCGTTAAGCGTCTGCGCGCCAAAATTGATAACGATTTTGAGCCGAAACTGATTCAGACCGTACGCGGCGTGGGATATATGCTTGAGGTTCCTGATGCCCAGTAAACGATGGCGGCGCCCTTTTTCGCTGGCGACACGACTGACCTTTTTTATCAGTCTGGCGACGATCGCTTCATTTTTCGCCTTTGCATGGATAATGATCCACTCCGTGAAGGTCCATTTCGCCGAGCAGGACATCAATGATTTACAAGAGATCAGCGCCACGCTGGAGCGGATTATTAACCAACCCAACGAGCCAGAATCACGCCGCCTGGAAACGCTAAAAAACGTGGTTGAGGGCTACTCGAACGTCATTATTTCTCTGGAAGACAGTAAGCAGAAAGCCATTTTTCATTCGCCAAATGCGCCGGATCTCCGGCAATTTATCGCCAGCGCAAGACCGGATAAAAATGCCCATGCCAGCGATGTTTTTATTATATCCGGCCCAACACTGCAAACGGCCAAACATATTCACGGACAAAAAACGTCGTCTAACTGGCGAATGATTCGCCTGCCGGTAGGAAAGCTGACTGATGGAAAAGCGGCGTATACGCTGTATCTGGCGTTATCGATCGATTTTCATCTGCACTATATTAACGACCTGAAAAACAAACTGATTATGACGGCATCGCTGATTAGCATGATGATTGTATTTATCGTGCTGTTCGCTGTGTATAAAGGCCATGAACCGATCCGTAATGTCAGTCGGCGCATCCAAAATATCACTTCAAAAGATCTTGATGTGCGCCTCGATCCGCAAGCGGTCCCTATTGAACTGGAACAGCTGGTAAGTTCGTTTAATCACATGATCGAACGCATCGAGGATGTATTTAAACGTCAGTCGAACTTCTCGGCGGATATTGCCCATGAGATCCGCACGCCAATAACCAACCTGGTCACACAAACGGAAATTGCGCTCAGCCAAACCCGTAGCCAAAAAGAGCTGGAAGACGTGCTGTATTCCAATCTTGAAGAGTTTGGTCGTATGTCGAAAATGGTAAGCGACATGCTGTTTCTGGCGCAGGCAGACAACAATCAGCTTATCCCGGAAAAGACAGCGCTTAATCTGGCCGATGAGGTTGGTAAAGTGTTCGATTTTTTCGAAGCCTGGGCAGAAGAGCGCGAGGTTGGCTTACGTTTTGAAGGACGCGCATGCTGGGTTTCAGGCGATCCGTTAATGCTACGCCGGGCAATGAGTAATCTGCTTTCAAATGCCATGCGCTACACGCCAAAGGGCGAGTCGGTAACCGTGCGGGTGAAAGAGGCGGATGGCCTGGTCCAGATAGTCGTGGAAAATCCCGGCCCCCCCATTCCCCCACAGCATCTATCGCGGCTATTTGATCGTTTTTATCGGGTTGACCCTTCGCGACAGCGTAAAGGCGAAGGCAGCGGTATTGGCCTGGCGATTGTGAAATCGATTGTTATCGCCCATCAGGGGAAAGTCTCGGTGACATCCGATCAGCTTGCCACCCGATTTATTCTGACGCTGCCCAAGCATGCGATGTAATTTATGGTAATGGCGTTGATACCTTAAACAATTCGAGTTGCAGGAAGGCGGCAAGAGAGGGAATCCCCAGTCACTTACTTAAGTAAATGACTGGGGTGAACGAGCGCAGCCAACGCATATGCAACTTGAAGTATGAACGATATATATCATCACCGATTCTCTGACGTAACCGTCATAATCCTGTCACGCCGCTGACAGCCCTCACCAATTATAATTTCTTCCGTAAACCCAAACAGGAGAAATATGATGAATAAGATATCCTCTTTTTTCGCTATCGCGTTTTTTATTTCAGCTGGCGTTAATGCGGCAGACACACCCAAAATGCATCAGCAGGCCGCAGCAGCCCATGAAATGATGAATAACAGCAGTGCCCCTGCACATCAACAAATGGCGCAAGAACACGTCGCGCAGACGAATAATTCAACGTCAACGCCATCCCAGGCACGCCCTTTTTCACAAATGAATAAACATGAAAAAGCGATGGTCGTTCACCAGTCAGTGAATAACGGTCATTCATATGCCCATGAGGTTCAGGCCAGGCAGCACCGCGCACAGATCCCCGCGCAAGGGTAACGTTGCCCTGTGTTGAATAAAATGTCCATCAATACGCTATGTATGAATATTGCGGACAAAACGCGCCACGCAGGCCTGTACATTTACAAGCCTGCGTTCCTGCCGTTAATGTCAATATTAATATTTCTTTAAACACTTCATTAAAAAGTAAATATAATTAAGCGCTTTATCTCACTTGTATAAAATACGTAATCCACCTGCCTGTAATGTTGCATATTACAGCCCCCACACCCTCACCATTAATATAAATTAGGATTCCCCCTGGTATGCGTCATTAATATTTAATGGGAGACTGCCGTCGTCGTAAACATGACATTCGAACAGTTCGTATTCCTATAAATAAACTTAATGATGATAGTGAGCAAAAAAATGAAAAAACGTCTGCTGACCCTCTTTGTCCTCGGCCTGACAACGGCCACAACGGCATGCGCAATTACCCCGGCAATGCAGAAAAAGTATGAACATTCAGGTTGTACACAAATGAGTGAACTCAATGGCTGCGATATCAATAAATCCTATCAGTGGAACCGCGATCATGGCTTTATTGAGAACGGCAACAGCCAGCAGAGCCGTAATCATCATGGTGAAGAGCAGCAAAATACCGCTGACCGGGATAACCACGATAATGCCGATATTTACGGCAAATTCAGCGGAAATTACGTAGCCAAATTTGCCAATGGTCAACGCAGCGTTGATATTCACGTCGAGGGTTCCAGCGTGTACGTCAATGGTAATGAAGTGCGTGACGTAAATACCTATCAGGATACGATGACCTTCCGTGTCGGCTATGCCACTTACACCATTAAAACGAATGGTCGCGGTAGCTGGAATGACAGCGATGCCGGGAATGCTGGCAAAATTGTGCGCGAGTGACGGATACCGCCACAATGAAAAAACTGATTTCCACGTTGGTTATTATGGCTAGTCTGTCGGGCTGTGCCGAACATCCTTATCTTTCTGCAGCCGCTGCTGGTATTGGGGCCGCAGCAGTTGCCACGGCGATCGCTAATCACAAAAACCGTGAAGCCAACCGTGATAAAGAGCATGAACGCCAGGAGCGCGAGCAAAGGGAGAACCAGCATGCGTGGCGGCATCGTCACCATCACTCTGATGATGACGGCCATTACTATCACCGCTAAGTCAGCACAAAGAGCGCTGCGATCACAGCGCTCTCAACGGTCATGTATTACAGTATGCCGTTTTAATACTGGAGTCAGGCATGGCATTAACCCTCACGGTATTGCTTGAAAACAGGCGCGCTGCGAGCGCAGATAAATCCTTACGGGCAAAGCCTGGATTAAGTCTGTTAGTTCAGGATGAAACCACCACCATACTATTTGATACCGGCCCGGACGACAGCTTCATACTTAATGCCGCGCAAATGGGCGTAGACCTGACGCAATTGACCGCCGTGGTTCTTTCGCACGGCCATTACGATCACTGTGGCGGCGTGCCGTGGCTGGCGGATAACAGTCGTATCATTTGCCATCCCCAAATAGCCTGCGAGCGGTACGCCTCAATAACCCTGGCGGGAACGCCAAGAAAAATAAAAAAACTCTCGCGTGATAACGACTATTCTCGACTAATCATGGAATACACCCGTGAACCGTTGGCGATCAGCGATCGATTTTTGTGGTCCGGGGAAATTAGTGTCGCCACTCCACAGGCCTATGGCGTTATTAGCGAGAAAACACCTCAACCGGATTACATCAGCGACGAAGGCGTATTGATCTATAAATCTGATCGCGGGTTAGTCATCATTACCGGATGCGGGCATCGGGGAATAGAGAATATCGTACGCCATTGCCAAAACATCACCGGCGTTAACCAAATTTACGCCCTCGTCGGTGGGTTCCATTTACGCACTGCCTCCCCCGCTAAGCTATGGCGAACCCGACAATTTATTAAGCAACAACAACCAGAAAAACTACTCGGCTGTCATTGCACCGGTTCGTGGGGTCGATTGTGGCTACCGGGAACTGACGCCCCGGCAACGGGAGATGTGATTGTGCTGGCAGAGTAACGGCGATAAGACATTGCCGAAACAGCAATAAAAAGCGGGAGCCTTACGGCCCCCGCTTTTCAACCATCATTACAGAGTGACGATTGCTGGCTCATCAAAGACGGTGAGTTTTGGCGCTTCGCCGGTGAATTTCTCTGCGTATACCAGGCTGGTATTCCCCGCACAGCCATTCGCCAGCCTTGAGGTTGGGATATCCGCCGTCAGCACGTTCGCGCCGCCATTTTTGCAGATACCGTTCTCAATATCTGGCCATGCGCCTTCATGGATACAGATGATTCCCGGTTTGATACCGTCACTGATGTGTGCCCCCACCAGCACCTGTCCACGCGCGTTCCATACGCGTACCAGATCACCCTCGGCAATACCTCTGGCTTTCGCATCATCCGGGTGAATCGTTACCGGCTCACGATTGGCAATCGCGTACTCTTTGCGCAGCGAAGCGTAGTTCAACTGACTATGCAGACGATGTGCCGGGTGCGCCGTCAGTAGCTGCAGTTGATCTTTATCCGCAGTTCCTTTCCATTCATCGGGTTCAATCCATGACGCATGCGGCGGGCAATCTTTGTATTGATAGCCTTCAATCGTTTTTGAGTAGATTTCTATCTTACCGCTCGGCGTTCCAAGCGCATTCATCACCGGATCGCTGCGGAAATCCGCGTAGCGTACATATTTGTTATTCTTTTCATTCTCACGCATTTCGATCAGTTTGTTTTGCTGCCAAAACGCGTTGAACTGAGGCATGGCGATACGCTGGGCGCGGGCGGCTTTTTGCGCGGCATCATAGAACTGCTTCAGCCACGCCATTTCATCTTTGCCCTCGGTGTAGACCGCCTTACCGCCAGGCTTGAGCATCTCCGCCAGATCGGCAAATACGTCAAAATCACTGCGTGCTTCAAACTGCGGCTCAATGACCTGCTTCATCGGCACCAGATGTTGGTTACTGTAATCACCGGTCATGGTCAGATCGTTGCGCTCAAACGACGTGGTTATCGGCAGAACTATATCGGCATGTTTGGCCGCTGCGGTCCAGTAGCACTCAGAGATGACAACCAGTTCAGGCTTCTGCCAGGCTTTGATTAAACGGTTAGTATCCTGATGATGGGTAAAGTTAGCGCCGCCCGCCCACCAGATCATTTTGATATCCGGGAAGGTTTGCTCTTTACCGTTATGCTGATATTTGCCGCCTGGATTTTCCAGCGCTTCGACAATTCGCGCTACCGGCAGGCTGATCACCGCATCGGAAACCGCCCAGTCGTTACCCGCAGATGACCCACCCTCAATTTGGGCGGAGATGGCTGGCAATACTCCCCCGGTACGCGTTGGGTTACCGCCGTTGGAATAGTGATAAGAGAATCCGAAACCACCGCCTTCGGTACCAATTTGCCCCAGCATCGCCGCCAGAGTCACCAGCATCCAGTGTTTTTGCTCACCGTATTGCTGGCGCTGAATCCCCCAACCCGCCATGAGCATGGTTTTATTGCTGGAGAAAATTTCCGCCAGCTTCTCCAGTTGCTCAGCAGGTACGCCGCACACGCCGGAAGCCCACTCGGCGGTTTTCTCTATTTTGTCGCTCTTGCCGAGCAAATACTCTTCAAACTGCGGATATCCAGTGGTGTATTTTTCCAGGAAGGCTTTGTCATGGAGATTTTTCTTCACCAGCGTATGGGCGATCCCTAACATCATCGCCACATCGGTCCCCATATGTGGCGCAATCCAGGTCGCATTATCACCAAAGAACTCAATGGTTTCGGAACGCATCGGATCGATGGCGATGACGCTTTTCCCTGATTTCTTCAGCAGATTAAAGTATTCAATCCCCTGTTCATCCGTGCTGCTCCAGGCAATCTTGAGGGTATTGAGCGGGTTCATCCCCCACAGCACCACGACCTGACTGTGCTCAAGCACCATCGGCCAGGTGGTTTGCTGCTCATAGACTTCAACCGATCCCACAACGTAAGGCATGATCACCTGCGCGGCACCGGTTGAATAATCTCCGGTATGACCTGCGTAACCACCGGCCATGCTCATATAGCGTTGCAGTAAGGTTTGCGCTTTATGCAGAACGCCGCTAGAGCGCCAGCCATAAGAACCAGCAAATATCGACGCTGGGCCATAGCTGCTACGGATCCGGCTATGCTGCTCGTGTATCAGTTTCAGTGCCTGCTCCCAGCTAACCCGCACGAAAGGATCGCTTCCACGTTTACCATCCGCATTACCCGGGTTTTCCAGATAGCTTTTGCGCACCATCGGATATTTTACGCGGATATTGGTATGGACCTGATCCGGCGCGGTTTGCTGTAACGAGTTCGGCACCGTTTTAGGCAACGCGCCTTTTGAGGAAACCACTTTGCCATCTTTTACTTCCACGTATACCGCGCCCCAACGCGCTGCCGTCAGAATCGCTCCGCCATTTTGGCCTTCGGCCCAGGCCGGCATTGGGATCACCGAAGAAATCGCCATTGTCCCGGTTGCCGCGCCGGCCGTCTTAATAAAGTCACGTCTTGTGAGTTTCATGATTTCTCCTGATTTATCGCTTATTTGTTCATGTCTTTAGCGTTGTACTGGAAGTAACGGCTCAGGATATCCAGTTCGTTTTCACTGATATTGGTGCGAGCTCCCATCCCTTTTGCTACTGAAGGCCAGGCGTTGAGCGTGAAATGATTCGCCGGAATTGGCGCATGGCAGCCCGCGCAGTACACATTGTCGAGTTTGCGCGCGTAATCCCACATCGGTTCACGGCTGGCGAGAGCGGAACCGCTCCATTCACCCTGCAGCACGACATCTCGCCACACATTGCCGTAATCATCTTTTTTCCAGTCGGAGAGGATCTTCAGCGATTGCTGACCTTTTTCACTCAGGCTGGCAAGAATCAAACGCTGTCCTGCCGCGTAGTAAATGACCTGTTCATTTCCCTGCATCTGGCTACCGCGAATCTCGACCTGTCGCGTATTGTCCGTTGTTTTCAGAACCTGCATTTTTGTTGCCGGGTAAACGGTTCCCAAATCGCCCAGCGCAGTGTTGCTTACGGCATAAAGCTCTGTTGCCGAAGCAGGGGTGGAGGCTGACTGCGCTTCAAGCCCTTTGAGCGCGCTGTCATCCATTTTTATTTCAGGTGGGAAATGGGCGACGCCTTTGTGGCAATCAATACAGGTTTGCTTTTCCTCAATGCCCATTTTGTGCATTTTCTGGGCCTCCGCGCTTTGTGCGGCAAGATCCATCGCGTCCATGCTGTGACAGCTACGGCAGGTCGCAGAATCGCTCGCTTTTAGCTGTGCCCAGACGGTTTGCGCCATCTCCAGACGGTGTTCTTCAAATTTTTCTGGGGTATCGATTTTTTTGGTTATGAACTGATGATAAACATCTTTTGAGGCCCGCAGTTTAGCCACCAGATAATCCAGACCGCCCTGGGGGATATGACAATCAGCACACTCTGCACGAATACCTTTCTGATTCTGAAAGTGAACCGAACCGGTATATTCCTCATACGGTGCCTGCATCGTATGGCACGATAAACAGAATTCCGTGCTTGAGGTTTTGTGCAACGTCCATTGCCCTGCCAAAACGATAACAGCACCAAGAACAATGCACAGCAGCATCGTCCCGAGGATGGTTTTATTTATTTTTCTCATCTTTTATTCCCACAAGACGAATACCCTTTAATAGGTAGACAATAATTACCCTAACGCGGTTACTTATTGATATTCATCAAACGCAGAGGGAAATGAGAATCAGCATGTGGGTAAGTTTGAAGGCGCTCGCATAATTAATACGAACGAAATTAAATATAAAATACCCTTTTAAATTCAGAGAATTAAACCAAATCCAAGGTTTAATTAACCATTAATCATGAAAACGTCAGAATAAAAGTTTGATGAGTGCTGAATGGCATTAAAATTATGCCCTTGGCAATAGTCGCTATATAACAAAATATACAATGAAAAAACATAAAAACGAACCCTTTTCTATTACGTGATAACACGTATTAATGAAGATCCCCCTCTTGTGGTTGTGCTCAGATATACATTCACGACAAGACTTGTGACACACAGCTATCATTGACGCGCATTTATGCATGCAACCTTGATCTGGTCACTTATTATACAAATTCGATTTTCGCTACACTCTGGGTAGAGGTAAACAAACAGGAGGTAGTGAATATGTATCGCTCAATTCTGGTACCCATTGATATCTCTGAAACCGATTTAACCCGCCATGTTGTTCCACAGGTCCAGGCGCATGCCAAAACCGCTAAGGTCCACTTTTTAGCCGTTATTCCTACCGTTCCGTTCTATGCCTCGCTGGGGCTGGCTTACTCAACAGAATTCCCGGACAGAAGCGGTCTGCAGGCCAAGGCCAGCGAAAAACTCGAAGAGATTATTAAGCAGTTCAATATTCCTGCAGGCAGGAGTCAGACTCACGTCGTTTACGGCCCGCCGAAGGATCAGATCCTCAAACTGGCGGAGGCGGTAGACGCTGAGCTTATCGTCATTGCCTCACATAAGCCTGGTTTTAGCACTTATCTGCTGGGTTCAACGGCGGCTGCCGTAGTACGCCATGCAAAATGTCCCGTGCTGGTTGTGCGGTGATAGGGTCAAAATGGGGGCGAATTTGCACTAACGTTTATAAGTTAAGCATTCTTGAGAACATGTGATTCTTACTCAGGGTTCCGTTCACCTCAGCGGTAAATGTAGCAATATACCGGAGGCAACAGATTCATTGCCTCCGGATGTCCCACTCTCAGTTACTCATTACGCCCATTCATTTTCGCTAAAATGACAAGCATTAGAGCGAATGTATTCCCGTTGTTCTGTGGCTTAGGCCATCACTCAGTTCTGAATATCCAGCCTGACCAGTGCCAGCAACAGCTGACTCAGCGCACCGTAGAAACCAAAGTCATCATAGCGGCGGCATTTGGCGGTGAATTCCGGTAACCAGCGTAACAGCCCCGCCAGCGTTTCTCTGCGCAGCGCATCAATACGCTGGCGGCTAAGCCCGGACTCTCCCAGAGAAAAATGCAGATGACTCAGCAGTTCGATAAAAATTGCCAGATGATCGGCTGACTCGCTAAACGTTTCGCTTACCTGCATGCCAGCATCGGCTAACAATCGTTTAATGACCCCGTAATTCGGCCCTCCTTCAAGATGGGCCGACGCATAGGGTAACGCCGCGTGTTTTTCCGACATCAGAAACAGGCTACAAAAATCAGCCGCCAGTTCGAGGGTTGCGTCCTCACGCACCTGAAGCGCAGCAATTTTCTCCTCCAGCTGAAGGACTTCCGCTTCAAGCGACGGTTCACCTTTTAGCACCGCGAACCACTCAGCCATTTCGCTGGACTGCAAAAGTGCCAGGCTGTCATCGTCCCGTTCCCGGGAAAACAACTGCGCCAGCCAGGCGTAAACGCAGGCCATCTGTTCTGTTGTAAGGGAAGAGTGTTTTATCATGACGATACCTTCTCCGCCGGAACATATTCGCACTGCGCCACCATTTTTATCGGGCCGCTAAACGCCGTCACGTTATCCACCTTGCCGGTATATTTCTCAATTTCCACCAGCGTAGTATGAGCGCTGGTCGCCTGCGCCAGTTGAGACGTGCCGATATCGATTGTTAATACGTTTGGATTGCCGTATTTACACAGCGCCCCAGTTTCTCCGCCGTTATCAGGGTCGTACCAGGCACCTTCATGAATACGCGCCACGCCTGGCGAGTAGAGATCGGAGACAACCGCCCCGGCCAGTACTTGTCCACGTGCGTTAAACACACGGACAATATCACCGTTGCGAATCCCCCTGACGCTGGCATCCTGCGGGTTGATAAACACCGGCTCTTTACCACTTACCGCATAATGCTTACGCAGCGCTTCAGATTCACAAAGCTGCGAGTGCAGACGGAAATCAGGGTGAACAGATTGCAGATGCAGTGGCCAACGCTGCGACCCGGGTCCACCATGTGAGCGTTCGATTTTCTCAAACCACATCGGATGCCCCTGGCAGTCGTCATACTGCATACCGGCAATGGTTTTCGAGAAAATTTCGATCAAACCGCTCGGCGTGCCCAGCGGCTCAAGATCGGGGTCTTCGCGGAATGCCTGATGACGTACAAACATCTGCGGATGTTCGAACTCAACGTACTCTTGCTGATTCCAGAAAACGTCAAAAGCGGGGAGATGAACGCCGCGCCCTTTCCCCTGCTGGCTTCCTTCCTGCCAGATCCGTTTCAGCCACCCCATCTCATCCAGCCCTTCGGTAAAGGCTTCTTCACGATTAAAGCGGCGGCAGAGATCGCGGAAAATATCGAAATCATTACGTGCTTCAAATTGCGGCTGCACCAACTGTTTCATGGCGATAATGCCGCGGTTGGAGTGGTTGCCATACTGGTCAAGATCGTTACGCTCAAACTGGGTCGTCGCGGGCAATACGATGTCAGCGAATCGACAGGTCGAGGTCCACTGATTATCGATGGCGATAACGGTTTCCAGCTTACGCCAGCCCTCAATAATACGATTGATCTGCTGGTGACGATGGAAAGGGTTGGTCCCGGCAAAAACGCACATCTTCAATGGCGGCAACTTGACGGTTTTGCCGTTCCAGTTAATTTGTTTACCCGGCTCAAGAATCGCATCGATAAAACGCGCGATCGGGATGGTGCTGCTGTACCCCTTATAATCAGTGCTGTCATGCACAGGAGGTACGGTGGTGGAGCCAGAAAAACCGCTCAGGATAATCCCTTTGCGGCTTGGCGTGCCCGCGCCGTTGTAGTGCCAGCCAAAGCCGAAGCCACCGCCGGGTAAGCCGATTTGTCCAAGCATTGAGGCCAGCACCACGATCATCCACGCCCACTGTTCCCCGTGCTGCATACGCTGGACGCACCAGCCGGCAATAATCTGCGTTCTTCCGCCCGCCATTTGCCGCGCCAGTTCACGAATCGTATCGGCATCAATCCCGCATATTTTTTCCGCCCACCGGGCACCTTTAGGCTGTCCGTCACTTTCCCCCAGCAGATAAGGCAGAAACTGCTCAAACCCTACGCAGTAGTTATCGAGAAAATGCTTATCGTAGAGCTTCTCGGTATAAAGTGTGTGCGCCAGCGCCAGCTGTAGCGGCACATCGGCCTGCGGATTCACGGCGACGTGTTTAACCTTGTCGCGGCCCAGGTAGTCGTGCGTCGAGGTGATGACCGGATCAACACTGATAACCGAGATCTCGCCGCGCGCCACTTTTTCTTTCAGTTGTTCGTAGTATTCATAAACATCATGATCCGGGCACCACCAGTTCGCCTGCTGGTTTTTAATCAGGTCGGAACCCCACAGCACAATCGTTTTGCTGTTTTTCAGCACCAGCGGCCAGGAGGTCTGCTGTTCATATACCTCCATTGACCCGACCACGCGCGGCAGAATCACCTGGGCAGCACCAGTGGAATAGTCGCCCCCGGTACTTACGCTGTTGCCGTGCAGCGCAATGGCGCGCGCCAGCATCCCCGAGGCGTTATGGAACATGCCGGTTGATTGCCAACCGCTGGCCGTCAGCAGCGCGCTCGGGCCATAGGTCTTCTGAATTCGCTCCAGCTCCTGATAGAAGAAGTCCAGCGCTTCATCCCACGAAACGCGCACAAAGCGGTTATCTCCACGCTGCGTGGTATCGCTCTGATGGCGTTTACGCAACCAGTCGACGCGGACCATTGGATAGCGAATACGCGCCCCGCCATGCACGTGATCCGGCAGTCCGGCGATCATTTTTGACGGGTACTTATCACGCTCAAACGGTTTGGCTTCAATAAAACGCCCATCAACCACGGTGGCGCGGATTGCCCCCCAGTGAGATCCGGTCAGGATCCCCTCTTTGACGCCAGTTCCCTGCACCTCTGCGGCGTTGGCGCTGCGCGGTGTGAGCAGCGAAGGTCCTAACATACCGGCGACGGTCAAGCCGCCCAACTGCAGTAGAAAACGACGGCGAGATGCCTGAAAGAGATCGTTATTTTTCATTGCTTTCTCCCTTATCGCCATGCGGCTTGTCCGTGGTGTCAGAGGCATTCATCTGCAGATATTTCAGTAAGGTACGTTCTTCACGTTTATCCAGACTGGTAAATCCAATCATGCCGTTCAACGTGCCAATCCAGCCGTTGGCGTCAAAGTGTTCTTTCTCAGGTGCGCCGTGGCACTGGTTACAGGTTCCGTTATAGAGCGAGTCGGCATAAGCCCAGATTGGCTTAATGTCGTTAACCATATCGCCCTTCTGCATCCAGGCGGTGGCCTGCAGCTTGCTCCACTGCGTGTTCGTTTCCGCGACGGTCGTTTGCTCCAGGGTTTTCACATGCTGCTGAATGTCGCCACGAATGGAGGCCACAAAAATGCGTTTACCTGGCAATTGGGCCAGCACGCGCTGACGCCCGTTACTCTCGGTCCAGCCCACAATTTCAATTTGCAGCCAGTCGCCGTCACGCTTTAACACTTTTACTTCAGAAGCAGGCAGCAGTGAGCCCGCAGGTTCTTTATCCCCTTTGGCGGCATAAATAGGTTTGATGTCCAGGGAATAGAGCGTATCGCCATCGTCGTTTGCGTTGGCGCGTAACTGGTCAAACTGCTTACGGAAACCGCTGCTCATATCGGGAAGCTGATGCGCAATACCTTTATGGCAGTCAATACAGGATTGATTGTCCTTGGCCGCAATCTTCATCTGACGCGCAGCTTCAGGGTGCTGTTTCGCGTGATCCATCGCATCATAGTTATGACAGGAACGACAGGTCGCGGAGTTGTTCTCTTTCATTCGCGCCCATTCGCGCTCCGCCAGCTCGGCACGTTTGGCTTCGAATTTCTCAGGAGTATCAATAGAGTGGGCAACAAAGGTCTGGTAAATATCGTTGCTGGCCTCCAGCTTACGTTTCACCATGCCAGGGATATCGGATGGAATGTGGCAATCATGACACTCTGCGCGTACCCCGGAGGCATTCTGAAAATGCGCAGACTGTTTATATTCTTCATAAACCGGCTGCATGCTGTGGCAGCTCACGCAAAATTCGGTTGAACTGGTTAATTTAATGCCAACGTGCGGTAAGACGATCAGCGCGATACCGACCACCATCCCGATGACGACCAGCGCCAACACTGACCAACGTGCGCTCGGTCTGAGCAGCGCCCTCCATAGTTTCCGCATAATAGCCCCTGTAAATATATGGTTTAGTTACAGAGGATCTTATTTCGCAAATGTGAACAGCAACACTGGTCAGGATGAATGGCTTACGGCACAATGTGAACAGATATGAACAGAAAGAGACAACAACCAGGATGTCGCATCACATTGTCATTGTTGAGGATGAACCCGTTACCCAGGCACGATTACAGGCTTATTTTGAACAGGAAGGTTATCACGTCTCGGTCACAGCCAGCGGAGCCGGCCTGCGTGAAATCATGTCACAACACTCTGTCGATCTTATTCTGTTAGATATCAATCTCCCGGATGAAAATGGCTTAATGCTGACCCGCGCCCTGCGTGAACGCTCAACGGTGGGGATCATCCTGGTCACGGGTCGTAGTGACCAAATTGACCGTATCGTTGGCCTGGAAATGGGTGCTGATGATTATGTCACCAAGCCGCTGGAGCTACGTGAACTGGTGGTGAGAGTGAAAAATTTACTCTGGCGTATCGACCTTACCCGCGAGGCGCGACCGGAGGCTAAAGACAACTGCTATCAGTTTGCCGGGTATTGTCTGAACGTCTCCCGTCATACTCTGGAACTGGGCGACGAGGCAATCAAACTCACCCGCGCCGAGTATGAAATGCTGGTCGCGTTTGTCACCAATCCGGGGGAAATTCTCAGTCGCGAACGTTTACTGCGCATGCTTTCGGCACGACGGGTAGACAATCCGGACTTACGCACCGTGGACGTACTCATCCGCCGTTTACGCCACAAGCTGCGGGCTGATTTACTGGTGACGCAGCACGGGGAAGGCTATTTTTTAGCAGCCGACGTGTACTGATACAGATAAACAGGACGGAATCCGCCGGGTGACAACGAGCACTTTACATGCTGGCTGTCGGCATTTTTCGGGGTGAGCACCAGGATCGGTGGGCTGATATTTTCCGGCACCGGCTGCCCTTGTAATACTCTGATAGCCTGCTGAATCGCCAGTTCACCTTGCCAGACCATTTGATCGCTGGCAGCCATAATGATTCTTTCGCGTTTAAGCCCGCGATACACCTGATGCGACAGATAAAAAGAGACGACAGTTAACGGCGCGCCCTGATTGCGCTTCTCCCCCATTGCCGCTTCCGCAGCAATTGCCGTACCGGCCACCACGTCGACATCCGGGTGACGCTCAAGCATCTCCTGCAAAAGGTTACGCTGTATTTCAATATCATTATCGCCCAACGCCACATCCACGATGCGCACCTGACTGCCGGCAATTGCCTGACGGAATCCGGCCACCATCTCACGACTGCCCCCGGCGTCATCAGGTCCTGGCAATAATAAGACCTTTAGCGGTTTGCCCGCGCTCCACTTAACCAAATAGCGGCCAGGCTGATAACCCATCTGGAACCACGGAACCCCAACCCGGGCTTTTACCGTTGCGTCATGGATAGCATTCACCACCTCGATAACCGGCAGCGTGCCAACCTGCGCCTGCAAATCCGGAAAAGTCGTCGTGCTGCTGCCCAACAAAATGGCATCCGCGCCCCATTGCTGGCATTGAGCGATTTGTGATTTTTGCGTGTCGAACTGGCGATACCCTCCCGCCTCGAGCACCTTCAGGCTTACGCCGTATTTTTTCGCCGCCTCCAGCATGCCGTAATTCACGGAAAGCCAGTAGGAATCCTTCAGGCTCGGATACAGCGCGCACAGTTTCCAGACTTTGTTTGCAGTAACGTCCGTTAGCGGCTCCGGCACTGCCTGCTGGGTATCCGGCCAGCGCAGCAGTGCGGACCCGGTCGCGTGACCTAAGCCGGGAAAAAGTGTGATAAGCAGGAAAACCAATACGCGCATGATAGCCTCAACATTGATAAGGCTTTATCCTAGTTGCTTTCCTCTTTTGGACTCAACCTTTTTAATCTGTGGCGACCCGACAGTGAATTTATCTCTGACCAAACGACTGTGGATAGGCTTCGGGCTGATGGCGGCACTGACCCTCATTAGTACGCTGGTAGGCTGGTATAACCTGCGTTTTGTAAGCCAGGTTGAGCAGGCCAATACCCAGGCGCTGATCCCGACCATGGACATGGCGCGCCAGCTCAGCGAAGCCAGCGCCTGGGAACTGTTTTCCGCGCAGAATCTGACCACCGCAGATAATGAAAATATGTGGCTGGCTCAGGGGCGTATGTTAACCGCCCAAAGCCTGAAAATAACCGCTTTACTGAAAACCCTGCGCGAGCAGGGCTTTGACACGTCGGCCATTGAACAACAGGAAAAAGAGATCGCCCAGTCGTTAAGCCATCAGGGGGAGTTGGTTGGCGAACGTCTGAAACTGCGCAATCGGCAGCAACAGCTCAGCCAACATATTGTTGAGGCTACCGCCGACGTTGCCGAAATGGCGCGCGGTCAGGCCAGTAATGCCGCCACCTCGGCGGGCGCTACGCAGGCAAGCATTTATGATTTGATTGAGAGCCATCAGGGGCAGGCGGCGGAACACGCTCTCGACAGGCTTATCGATATCGATCTGGAATATTATAACCAGATGAATGAACTGCGCCTGAGCGCGCTACGCGTGCAGCAAATGGTGATGAATCTGGGGAATAACCAGGCGCAGAATAACCTTGCAGCGCTGGAAACCCAGCTTAATGCCGCCGTCAGAGTGCTTCACCGCCGACAAATACGCATTGAAGATCCGGTGGTACGCACTCAGGTTGCCGGCGCTGTAAATTCGATAAGCCGTTATGTCGATCTGCTGGCCCTGTATCGTCAGGATAATGACATCACCACCCGCTTACAGATCTTATCGCAGAACAATATCGAGCAATTTACCCGTTTCAGTAGCGAAGTCAGTCAGTTGGTAGAAATCATTGGTCAACGCAATCAGACCGGGCTGGCGCATCTCAAACAGGCCAGCCAGCGCGGGCAAACGCTGCTGCTGCTGTTAGGTGCGGTGTCATTGTGCTTGTTAATTCTCATTCTTTGGCGCGTAGTTTACCGCTCGGTCACGCGCCCGTTGGCGCAGCAAACCCAGGCGTTACAGCGTCTGCTTGAAGGTGATATTGACTCCCCATTTTCGGAAACAGCGGGCGTTCGCGAACTGGATACCATCGGTCGGTTAATGGACGCCTTTCGCGGTAGCGTTCACGCCCTTAATAGCCATCGCGAACATCTGGCCGCTCAGGTAAAAGCTCGCACCGCCGAACTGCGTTCTATGGTGTCTGAACACCGTCAGGCGCGGGCAGAAGCCGAAAAAGCCAACCAGGCAAAATCGGCGTTTCTTGCCGCCATGAGCCATGAAATACGCACCCCGCTGTATGGGATCCTCGGCACTGCGCAGTTGCTCTCAGACAATCCCGCTCTGGCGCAGCATCAGGAGAATCTGCGCGCAATCACCGACTCTGGCGAGTCTCTGCTGACCATCCTCAACGATATCCTGGACTATTCCGCCATCGAAGCGGGCGGAAAAAATGTGGCGATCGGCGATGAACCTTTTGAGCCCAGACCCTTGCTGGAAAGTACGCTTCAGCTCATGCACGGTCGCGTTGTGGGTCGCCCGGTCGTGCTGGTTACGGATTTTGCCGACGATGTCCCCGACTCCCTACGCGGCGATCCGCGCCGCATTCGGCAAATCATAACTAACCTATTAAACAACGCGCTGCGCTTTACCGATCGCGGACACATCACCCTGCGTAGCCGATGTAAAGATCAGGACTGGTATATTGAGGTTGAGGACACGGGATGCGGGATTGACCCTGTCCATCAGCGCGATATTTTTCAGCCGTTTGTTCAGGTTAGCGGTAAACGTGGGGGGACCGGGCTTGGACTCACTATCAGTGCCAGCCTTGCGCAGGCGATGCAGGGAGAACTGAGCGTCACCAGTACGCCGGGAGTCGGAAGCTGCTTTCGTCTGCGTCTGCCATTACGGGCTGGCGCGATGCCAGTAGCTAAATCCGTTCCACGTGCCATATCGTTACAGGGTTTACGCTTACTGCTAATCGAGGATAACCCCCTCACGCAGCGCATCAGTACAGAAATGCTCACCCTCAATGGCGCCCAGGTCACGGCTGCAGACAGTGCGGCTGCGGCGCTCACCATACTGCAGCAAGACACCCAGTATAATGCCGCGCTGGTTGATTTTGATCTTCCGGATATCGACGGCATCACGCTGGCGCAACAGTTAACCCGCGAGTTTCCGACGTTAAAGCTAATAGGCTTTAGCGCACACGTCATCGACGAAACGCTAAGCCAAAGAACCAGCACCCTGTTTCTCGGCGTTATTCAAAAACCGGTTCCCCAGGATGAACTCAGTCGGCTCATTACCCATTATCTGCATGGTAACGCCCCTCTCCCGGTTGCATTAGAAAATGACAACCAACGGTTAGATACCCAGCAATTAGCCGGGGATATCCAGCTAATGGGATGGCAAAAGGTGCACGAATGGTTAGCGCTCTTTAAGCAACACACCCTTCCTGTATTAGATGAGATTGACGCAGCGCGCGCAGCATATGAGTACGAGAAGATAAAACGTCTGGCACATCAGCTAAAAAGCAGCTGCGCCAGCATGGGGATGCGTTCTGCCAGCAGGATGTGCGCAGCGCTTGAACAGCAGCCGCTAGCTGATTTTTCACTCAGAGAGGAAGTACAACTAAGTCTTACAGAAGTGGAAATGTGGTTGGCAAAAGAAAATTTGTCGCGATTAGCAGAAGCTGAACGCCCTGTAGGATTCGAACCTACGACCTACGGCTTAGAA
This sequence comes from Citrobacter sp. Cb023, assembly GCF_030336805.1. Classification (NCBI taxonomy): domain Bacteria; kingdom Pseudomonadati; phylum Pseudomonadota; class Gammaproteobacteria; order Enterobacterales; family Enterobacteriaceae; genus Citrobacter; species Citrobacter sp. Cb023. The sequence continues at coordinate 916,360 of NZ_JAOWCV010000038.1, forward strand.
GTTCCTAGAACTACCTTCTAAGTCAATAACATACCCCGTCAATACTGCGCTCACGCGTCCCATCTTCGAAAAACATGCAAAGCCTTGCAAACCGATGCAAAGCTTTGTGTGTCCCGTTTTTGTCTCACATTGCAGTCAATCAACATATGTACAACATGTTGTATTAATGGTATTTTCCACGTTTGTTTTTATGGAAATCATTTCTCTTGAGGGTGTTTTTATGCAATGGATCTCAATAACAATTGTTGCCATATTATTCTTTCCTGTATGTACTATTTTCTTAAAAAATCGTATACGCAAGAAAAAAACTGATATCAGCGATGTAATTTGCGGGACCTTGGCACTCCCGATTACTTTGGCATTACTTTTGTTTCTATCTTTAGTTGCAAACGGGACTACATCTTTTGGGATTTTCTGGGGGATTTTAAAGTAAAGGCAGCGATAGTTAATTAACACCAGGGTAATATTATGCGTTACAGTATTGTTCCTTTTAAAAAAAATCCAGCAACATTAATTTTTTTTGCTGGTCTTATCTTGTCATTTTTAATTCCATTTTCTTTTTATTTATCTTTGAATAGAGTAGTCCCATACTTAGAAACAAATGCGCCTACAACTGAAAGTGTCATATACGGAGTTGATGAGTGTTCATACAGTGATGGGATACTAAAGGTTAATGGGTGGGCGACTGATAAAGAAGGGTATGGCTCTATTCTTGTTTCAGCAGATATAGATGGAAAAAAAATATATCTCAGAACGTCGATTGAAAATAGACCGGATGTCAGTCAATACTTTAAAAAACCTGGGTTATATGACCGATCTGGATTCTCATCTTCATTAAATGTAGGGAGTGGGTTTAATAAAATTAATATTTCAATTCATATTTTAAGAAATGGCAAAAATCATGAGATTAAACATGAATGTAAATAAAAGGACAAGCATAAACCTGTCATGCCTAGCATTTATTATTGCCGTGGCATATTTTTTTATTCCTAGCCTACAAGTTCTCAGTCACGGAGATGATCATTATTTTACGTCCGCATTAACAAATCGTGGCTTGCTTGAATACATTAGTATGCGCTACCACACATGGTCAGGTCGCATACCAATAGAGGCTATAATAGCGTTAACAATCAATTCAGAATTGTACTGGAAAATTGCAATCCCAGTTTCCTTCTTCTCTGTAGCTTATGCCATATCGAGGTTTGCTGGGTTTGTAAATAATGGAACCATTACGCCATTATGCCTAGTTTCTGCACTGATGCTTCTCATCAACCAGAACGTAATGTCTGAGTCTGGGTGGTGGGTAACGGGGTCTTATTTTTATCTTCAGCCCATTGCGGCAGGCCTGCTTTCTTTACTAATTTTTAAATCATCTAAAAGCACTGGTGCGTTTTTAAAAGCACTATCTTTGTTTTTTATTGCTATAGCTTGTTTTAACGAACAATTTTCAGTGCTTGTAGCCCTGCCATATCCTGCCATGTATGTAATTTTCAAAAAAGATTATACTAGATATAATATTAGTTACTTGCTAGTTGTAATCATTAGTACAGCAATATCACTCACTGCCCCAGGAAATTCAGTGCGGAAATCGGCGGAAATTCTAACATGGATGCCGGATTATGTTAATTTCAACATTATTGACAAGACCGCAATTGGGCTCGACAGACTTAGTTCACATATCACTGAGGTAAATGTTTTATTTAATTTATTCCTTGCTTTGTTGTTATATGTATTTTTTAAGTCGCCTCGACAGACTGTTGCCACTACTGGGGCGTCTTTAATTATTTCTCTCAAGCTGGCCGCTTCACTTTTGATTTCAGTTAAGTCTGAACAGGTGGGATATTACACTAATTCTACATTTTTGTCTCTTGGTGATATTGGCCATTTTTCTCGATTTGCCCCGTATATTTTTTCTCTTCTCGTTATTTTCAGCATCTTAACTCTGTTGGTATCATTATGTAAAAACTTGGATGATTATTTTTATCTCCCTATCCCTTTCGTTCTTGGAATTCTTTCCGTTATTGCTATAGGGTTTAGCCCCACCGTTTATGCATCGGCTTACAGGGTGTTATTCATTTTCAATTTATACATCGTGTATATATCTTCTGTATTGATATGTAGATGTTTAAAAGGAAGGGAGTGAGGAATTTAAAACCGCCTCCATTTGGAGGCGGTTTTCTTTATTTATGCTACTGGTTCGTCAAAATCACATTCCGGGCAGATCCAACACAAAAATCCGTACCTAATTCCCTGGAACATCTGCTCGCCACAAATCGGACAAAATCTGACAGTGCCCAAGCTTTCTGAGTTTTCTTTGTTTTCCTGAACTTCATTTTCATTCGCCATATTTAATCCTCTGGATATTGAGCAATGATAGTGGCACGATCAGCGGCATATTTTGTTTTTCTATCGTGAATTTGAGCGATTACAACATCTTTTTTAGCAGTCTCGTTAACACCATCGTTAACTGCGGCAGCAAGCCATTCAATATTCATGGTCATAACATCCTCCTGATATTGTTTACCAAGAGCAGATAAGGCGGCACTTAACTTTTTCTAATTTGGAATATCAGGTTCATTTAACCATGTCGGCATCCCATTTTCGTCACCCCCCCACCTCACCACTCGGTGGAATGCCAGTGTATTCCATGAAAATATCAGCAGACACATCAATTAGATCATCAGGCATGGTTCCTGCCTTTATGTATTCTGGAATAAGAGACTCAGGATAAAATGCGTTTTTTGATGCTGAATATTTATACATTTATTACCACCCAATAGCGATATATCGACATTGAACTTGTCCGGCTATAGAGGCAAGAGAGGGAGCGGATCCACCATTTGCGTAAAATACCTGCCAGGTAAAGAAACCACTATTGGCAACTCCGTTTATGGTTACATAATCCTGAACATTAGCTGCCACCTGATATCCTGATGCAACAACCTGAAGAGCTCCATTAGGGAACGGTATTGGATATATTGCTGTAGATGTTGCTGATGCTGTGTTATTTTTCTGCCCCCATTGGATGATTAATCCAGAAGGAAGCTTTTGTCAGCCATTTGTTGATAAGCTAGATGTGCCCGATGACATATCAGGGATAATGCCAGTGCCATTCCCTACGTTTTGACTCGCTGCTGTTCCTGTCTTCAGTGTGATATTGGTACCATCACCGATAACCTCGATAGACGCATTCTGAGGACAAATAACACCTGTTCCAGATATGGTTTTTACTGTGATCGAAAATGCTCCAGAAGTGTTATTGGTGATTCTCCATGATTTCCGCCATGCTGGAAGAATAATATTGATGTTAGCCGCTAGCGTCCCTGCAAGAGTAATATTATTTTGGATGCTTGTAGGGTCGTGGGGGTTACATCGGCATTTGCCAAACCCGTGATTGTGGTTGTGCCATTGGAATTCAGGGGAATCCATCCTGTTAGCGGAGTGGCTGTGGATACTTCAGGATTATTAGTGTTGCCATCCAGGGTGTTAATCCATGTTCCGTCACCAGTTAAATTCTGGACAATTGCTCCCAAAGGATAGCCACTAATTCCTGTGGAAAAGGCGTTGTCAAATTGATATCCCGCGCCGGCCTGATTCCAGCGAGCATTTTGGGCAAGCTCATAGAGGATCTGGTTCATATCCTCGCCTTTTGGCGGCTTGCCCCCTGCTGATTTCAGAGTCATCGTAATAGGAGGGAATCCAGCATCATATGATGCCTGGTTATCGCCTACAGGGGTTGTGTCAAGAATTGCTTCGCGTGAGGCATTTATAGCAAATGGTTCTGGCTTTTTAGCTGGTGCGTCAGATCTATTCATGTTTATTCTCTGTAAAATGTTCCGTCATTAAACGGGTATGCGTCTGCAGCGAATCCGAAATATGGAGGGACAATCTGGGATATATTCAACTGGACTCCACTAGGGACAGATACGACGTCATAATTAGTGAGGATCGATTCCTCATAAGGTGCTAAATCGAATTCAAAGGTGATGCCGATTGTCATGTCACGATAATTAACGCAGTACGTCCTCCCCCTGCCCGCGAACAGCATACGCAGGAATTTGTTGATGTCAGGGATTGTGGCGATGCTGATATTTGAAAACGCCTTGCAGAGAATCAGTGTTCGGTAAGCATCGTCTGCAAGTCTTACCGATGTTGTTTCCTGAACCCCTGCATAGAATGGAGAATCATTAAATGGCAGTGGGTATTCGGATGCTCCATTATCAGCTTCTGAAAATCCGAAAGAATCACTGTCAATCGGCGCAGTTATATACCTGCCAATACCTACAATCTTCCCCCATATATCAAGACCAAAGGTTTCATTGATGAAGGCAATTCTGCGGGCGGCAGAACGTGACTGGAAATGGCTGGAGAAAGCGCCGGTTATTAAGGTCCCATCTGTACGTAATAAGCGCGTACGTTGGCTTGAGGCTGATGAGGCGAAGAGGTTGATTGATGAATGTCCGGATCCGCTGAAGTCGGTTGTTAAGTTTGCGCTGGCAACCAGCCTTCGCCGTTCGAATATCATCAATATGGAGTGGCAGCAGATAAACATGCAGCGTCGTGTTGCCTGGGTAAATCCTGAAGACAGCAAGTCAAACCGCGCTATTGGCGTAGCGCTGAATGATACCGCCTGTAAGGTTTTGCGTGACCAGATTGGTAAACATCATAAATGAGTGTTCGTGCATACGAAAGAAGGTATCTGGCCAGACGGTTCCAAGACGCGGACCATCAGAAAGATGCGCGTCGATGATCAGCGGGCATGGAATGCAGCTTGCCGCCGGGCTGGAATAGAAGACTTTCGCTTCCACGATCTGAGACACACCTGGGCCAGTTGGTTAATTCAGTCCGGCGTTCCGTGGGGGGATGGGAAAGCATAGAGATGGTACGCCGGTATGCTCATCTTGCGCCGAACCATTTAACGGAACACGCGAAGCAAATCGACTCGATTTTTAGTGATGATGTCCCAAATATGTCCCATCTGGAAAATAAGGAACTTGCAGAAAATGGGTATGTTACTGAAATATAATGGTACGCCCTGTAGGATTCGAACCTACGACCTACGGCTTAGAAGGCCGTTGCTCTATCCAACTGAGCTAAGGGCGCATTGCGAAGTGATTACTTCATGCAGATGAAACGCGTGAATTATACGGTCAGCGCTTGCTGAGTCAATGCCTTTTGTTTCGGTTGCTGGCGAAGTGTACGAATGTTGATTTTTTCTGCTCGTTCAAAGGTATCCAGGAAATCACCTGGTAACAACTCAGCCCGCAAAACGTCAGATTTAGGGATACATGTATTTAGAATATTTATGATTTTGCTTAACATTCCTTTATCCCCTCTCCAGTGGTCAGGAACTCTTTAATGTTAAGTATCGCCATCAAGGAAGAAAACAGTCACTTCGAACATGGACTGAAAATCATCATCTCCCATCTGGCAAATCAGTGGCATCAGGAGATTAGCTTTTTACCTGTCGAAGATATCGATCGCGCTGAAATCGCGTTTATCTCACTGGATGAAGATTGGCTCAGCGCCGATTGTTACATGGTTCCTGTCCACACCAGGCGCCAACACCGGGTGGTCATCTGTAGCAAAAACGACAAAGATAAGCTGATGTTCCGCCCCTGCCTGTACATGTTGCCACTGATTTATCGGGAAGATGACGTCGACGAGATAACCAAAAAACTGGTCCTCATCCTGCAAAAACGCGCACTGCGCACTAGCGTGCCCGCGACTATCTGCCATTACTGCACCACCCGCAACTTTTCTATCGAAGAACGCCAGTTCTTAATGTTTCTCGCCAGCGGGTATACGTTAGCCGAAACGGCTCATCTGCTCTCAGTCAGTGATATCCAGGCCAAAGCGACCCGCCGCAGCATTATGAAAAAGCTGCATGTGAAAAACGATCAGCAATTCTTAAGATACATCCGCGCACATCTGAACTTTCTGCAAAATTAGACGGGGTGTCTCTGCCTAATTTTTATTGAGAAATATCTCATCATCGATTAAGCATCGGCTCCTACTGTACCTGGCTTCAGGCTGCGAGAATAATCCGGCCATACTATTTCCGGGGTAACAGAAAGACACACCCGGTAATATTTTATCTAATCTCAGAGAGAGGTTGAACTGGATAAAACGATCTTTTGGGCATTGAGTAAGACATCAGAAAACTTCCGGCAGATTATTCTGATGGAGTACGCAATTGCCAGTCTGATGATTGTTGAAGCACTGAAACCCAACGGCACAAGTCAACTCACATTTGCGCTGACAAAAGTTTGGTTCAGGGATGCCTGTAGTCAGCAATTTATCCAGACCTGCCGCAACAGAAATGGAATGGAAAAGGATGCACAGTGCAAAACGCCGGGACCGCTATCGCCGTATACGAAACGCTAACTGTAGCTGGCAATTTCCCCACTGTACCTCACAGGTATTTGACCGGATCGAGTATCTGGCGCAAAAACTCGAATACACCTTACCGGACGGCACTATATCTCAGGCGATAATTACGACAGACTACTATCTGGCCTATGCGCTGAGTCGACATTTATTCTCAGGTACTCGCACGGCGATCTTCCAGAGCGTTGAATCGACTTTGCTCAGCATGCAAGAGCCGGTAATAAGCCAGTTAGTGATTGACATTGAAAGCTTAACAATCCCTTATTTCGATATACTTGAAAGCCTGCGCCAGCTAATTAAGAAGCATAATGACATCCAAATCTTCATAATGCTTTCCAGTCGCGATGAAGACCTCACTACATTTATTTCACTGTCCGGTCCATTTTATATCTTGCCACGCAATTTGCGCCTCCCCGAGATGCGCCATGCCTTATTATCTCCGGTTCTTAACTATATTCATTCCAGGCGTATAAATCAGCTCGACTGGGAGCTGATTACCTTACTATTGCAGGGTAACTCCTTAAAAAAGATTGCATTGTTACAGGAACAACCCTACCACCGCATCATCTATCGCCTGAACCAGTTGATTACGCGCCTTGGATTATCCAGCAGGCAGCGTTTTTTGCATCTGATACACCGCCTCAACGTTACCTCACCCCATTTAATTTAACACCATAACTCATTGTGCTATAAGATTTTTTAGGAAATTACTTATTCTTGAATAAGAAAAAAGATCTAATTTTTACAAATATTTAATATTTACAACTATTCCTGGTATTATGCCTGGAGGCACACTCACACTTAACCTTACTGATCCTGTGCATTTCAATAAAAAATAGTCCTATTGCAGCCTTAACAAAACCTAAACAATTGGTTTATTGTGTCGTTTTTACTGTTTAAAAAAAATTTTCAATCTGCCATAATTCGAACCACAGATAAATAATACCAATAGTCATTAACACATCTGGATCTTTCAGAATATCCTAACTGACATTAACAACCAGGATGTTGTAAGTCTTTTCCGAATGAGCAGAGCAGGTATAATCCCCACAGTTTCCTGATTAATTGTTAGTTTTCCCGGTGTGAAATGGATTTTCCACAAATTCATTGTTCTGCAGAAGAACAACCGAATAAACAAGGATGAAATAATATTTATTCGGCTCTCCCTCAGAACAATTCTTGGCTATTTGACAATATTATAACGCCTGATGTTTTATCAAATTCGCAAGATACGCAAACAGTTTGAGGCATACAACAATGAAACCAGCATCCGTTATCATTATGGACGAACACCCTATTGTCAGAATGTCGATAGAAGTACTACTCGAGAAAAACAGTAATATTCAGGTAGTGTTGAAAACCGATGACAGCCGTACGGCAATAGAACATCTGCGCACGTACCCGGTCGATCTTGTCATCCTGGATATTGAACTGCCTGGTTCTGATGGGTTTACATTACTCAAAAGAATAAAGTCATTGCAGGAGAAAACTCGGGTACTGTTTCTGTCCTCAAAATCCGAGTCGTTTTATGCCGGGCGTGCTATCCGGGCCGGTGCAAATGGGTTTGTCAGTAAACGAAAGGATCTCAATGATATCTACAATGCGGTAAAAATGATTTTATCGGGATATTCCTTTTTTCCTTCGGATACCCTTAATTTCATTAACAATATAAATGCACAAAAAGGCGTCTTACATGACATGCCGCTCTCTAACCGTGAAGTTACCGTTTTGCGTTATCTGGCAAACGGGCTATCCAATAAGGAAATTGCTGAGCAGTTGTTACTCAGCAATAAAACGATTAGCGCTCACAAGGCTAATATCTACTCCAAGCTCGGGTTGCACACCATCGTTGAGCTGATCGATTACGCAAAAATGCATGAATTAATGTAATAACACTCCCGGCGAGATTTCGTTCGGGAGTGTTTTGTTAGCGCATTGATTAGTTATAGTTAATCATGAACGTGGCATCAGCCTTGGCAATGCCAGGCTGAACCCCAGCAGCTAACGCGATATAGTTTGCGAAAAAGGTCAGCGTGGCATTGCCGTTCTCATCAATCCCCACCGTCTGGCTGGCCTGTTCGAGCGGCAATCGCGTACGGTCGCTGTCGTGCAGTTCGATCGCCACCTTTTGCGCCATCACCGCATCATCAAGCGCCAGCAACGTCGTGCCCGGGGCCGGAGTTCCGGAAAACGTTATCGAAGCGGAACCCGGCGGGCAGCCTTCTAGCTTCAGCGTAAACGCGACCGGTTGAGTAGTATCTCCGCTGTTCTGAAGCTGCTTGGTCGGCCAGGTGCCTAGCTCCACCGACTTATTGCTGTCGCTGGCAATTACCGCGCAGGTAAAGTCCACCACGTTTCCGCGCAGTTCAATATTGATTTCCCCCAGCGACGAAGCGGCATGGCACAACGAGCTGAATGTCAGCAGGCACACCATTGCCAGGCGTTTCCCTGCGGCTGGCGTTTGCTTGTTAGTCATAATCCACTCGCAGATAGCCACGGGCTGTAAAAGGTCCTTCGGTAGGTTTATTGCCCGTCACGCTAACCGGCCATGTTCGAATACCCACGCTCGCCGCGGCGTTATCATCCAGTTGAAACGGGATAGTGCTGGACAGATTATTGGGCGTCAGCGGTTTACCGCTGCTGTCGGCGACAATAAAACCTAAATCGGGATTGTCAGATACCATCATTTGCCCGGTGGCTTTCTCGGCCTCTACACGCATGGTTAAGTAGGCCTGTGCAGCGACGTTGGTGCATTTTATCGCTACCGTTTTGGTCTGCGGATTGATGCCTTCAGGCCGGTTTCCCGCTCCTGCCTTGCTAAAGAGCGATGCGCCAATATCACCAAAATCAAACTCAACAATCTGCCCGGCGTTTACTTCGCAGTTTTGTGGAACCTCCACCTTGCCGCTGTAGCTGATGGTATAAACCGGCACGCTTAGTGCATCTCCGGTACTGGTCGTGACATAGACGCTGAACATCGTCTGCCGCGGAATCGGCACCATGTTAATAAACGGGCGGATTACTTTGAGCTTAAACACCAGCTTTGAATCCATCACGCCAAAAGGCTGCTGCTTAGGTACGTTAGGGTGAGTCCCCATGCGAATGTAATTACGTGGGGGATAAAATAACCCGGCATAGCTATCGGTTATGCTCATGGCCCCCAGCAGGTAGTCATTGAGCTTCAGATACTGGAAGCCGCCTTCGGTACTTTGAACCGGAAGTTCAGTGACATAGCTTCGATAGGTGTAATTTACCGTTGTCCCGGCCGGACAGGTGGCATTCACGCCAATCCAGCCAGATTTTTCCGGTAACGTCACCACCTGTCCCGGCTGGTTGTTACTACTGTTGAAGACATTCGACAGATCGTAAAAAACATCCGTTGGCGTGCCATTCGAGTTTTGGCAGACCGTCGCCCAGGACGAATGGGCCATCAGCAGTAAAGCGCTTCCCAGTAACAAACCCGTTTGTCGTTTCATCGTATTATTCCTGTCGTACTGACGGAGATTCGCACGTCACGTTCGTGAGCGTTACCGCTTGTTTCAGGCTCTCCTCTGGCAAGGCATAGCGCGCCACGCAGCGCGCGTTTGCGCCTTCCCCCCATTGGATCAACAACTCGCCTTTTAGCGGCAGGCCGCTCAGGTAGATTTGCCCGTCTTCACCCACCATGCTGGTCACGCCGCTGGTGTTTTCACGCACGACGGAGCCAAACGGCACTGGTTTACCGGCATGTTTGGCGGTAATCAGCGCCCGCACACCGATTCGTGTATCAAATGCCGCCCGCACCAGCGCCCCTTGCGTTGGCACTACGCTGCTGACGTTATTCTCCACATCGGTATTGTTGTTCATGGAATTGGTATCTAACGCGACGCGGTTATAGCGATAGACGGTGGCATACGGCATCACCGCGTATCCGCGCCAGTCGGTTTGAACGCCGGTCTGGTTCTCTATCCGTACACCCTGCGCGCCCGGCGCTTTAATCAGCACGTTGGTATCGCCCAGAGGCTGACTGAGCGTAATGCCGTCCGCATGCCCCACCACGCCGCCGGAGAGCTGCCAGTTGTAGTCATGCTGGTCACGGTCGTAGTTGTAACCCACGCCCAGCGTACCGTAGGCCGCCTGCCAGTTGGCGCTGGCGTTTCCGCTATAGCCATTGGTGCTGCTGTGCCCCTGATTCACGCTGTAGCTCAGGTTGCGCCCATCCAGCAACGTACCGCCGATCCCGCTCTGCCAACTGTTCTGTCCGTTGCTATTACGGTTGGCATTAAAGGTCGCGTAGGTGCGATCGAGGGCGTTATCACGCGAGTAACGCCGTCCGCTCAGCAGGCTGAACGGTACAGACATATTGAACGCCAGAATACGGTCGGTGTCGGAGATGCCAACCGATTCATTCCACGACCAGGAGAGTGAATAGCTAATCCCCTGCCAGCCGCTGGCATAACCCAGTTGATACCAGGTATTGGTGTCTGAAGTATTCCAGTACGTCTGCTGACTACCCGAGATATACAGCGATCCGTAATCCCCCAGATTCTGCGAAATGTTGATCTGGAAACGGCCCTTTTTGCTGTAGCTCAGGTTGTGGTAACTCGTCACATTGGGCACGTCGTGGCGATTGCCCTCACTGTCGTATTCGTACTCATAGCCTTCCATACTGCGATACGCCACATCGTCGAGGGTATAGAAGCCACGCGTTGAGTAGCGATACCCCAACAGCTGGAAGTTAGTGCCAAAATTGTTCAGCGATTTCGCATACAAGAAACGTAGAGACTGCCCCTGGTGCGTACTGTCATCCGCCAGTTGGCTGCGCGCATGGGTGAGATCGACAGAAACCGCCCCCCAGTCCCCTAGGTTTCGACCGGTGCCTAAAACCACCGCGGTGTAACGTGAGGCCAACTGCGTACCACCGTATGCGGTATAGCCCTCTGGTAACCCGGCAATTAATGTTCCCTGGAAAAAGAACGGTGAAGATTGCTGGCTATTGCCGCTGCGAAAATCCCCGGCGACAACGTCATATTTGAAACGCCCTTCTCGTTGTAATAAGGGAACGGTGGAGTACGGCACCGTATAGCGTTGCTGGCTGCCGTCCTTCTCATCCACCGTGACCTCAAGATCACCGCTGGATGACGTTGGGTTGAGATCGGTTATCGAGAAAGCGCCGGGTGAAACATAGCTTTGATAAATCACATAGCCATTCTGACGAATGGTCAGTTTCGCTGCGGTACGCGCAATGCCGCGAACGGTAGGCGCGTAGCCCTGTAAGCTGTCGGGATACATACTGTCTGAGGAATAGAGCCGCGCACCGCGAAACCCGACGCTGTCAAAAACGTCGTTGCCAGTGTTGCTGTCGCCCATCACCAGTTCGCCTTTCAGCGGGATAATTGCGCGCTGAAGCCATGTACCGATGTTTTTCCAGCTTTGTGAGTGGTATCCGTCGCCCCTGGAGTAGCTCCATGCACCGTTGTTTCTCAACCGCCAGGGGCCATAGTTCAGACCACTGAGCATACTGAGGAAGTAACTGTCAGTATCACTGCCGCGGCTGCCGGTAAAGCTGTAGTTAACCAGCGCGGCCGGGATCCCTTCATCCCACTCTTCCGGTGGAATATAGCCGCGCGCGCTGTTTAACATTGACGCCTGTGGCAGGCTGACGTTTAAGCGCAGGGTAGAAAAATCAAACGCAATCTCGCTGCCGGGAATCGCCTCAGGTAGATTGATACAGGTATCGTTCGGATCCTTACTGAGTGCCGGAAACGCGGCGATATTGACGCCAAGGCGCTTTACCCAGTCGAGTCCAAAGCACGGCATCAGCCCACCGGACTTCTCCCCGGCTTTTGCCGCACTGGTAGTAAAACGAATATCCTGAGTGGCAACAAACTCATCGTTGCGCCAGATATCCACGCGATAAACGCCTTCAGGCTGGTGATTGCCTTTTTCAAAACGTGATAAATCCGCCACGGTTGCCGTATCCGCAGATAAAAAAGCCGGATTAAAATAGCTTTCTCCATAGCTTAGAGAGGGAAAGAGCGCCGCCAGCGTGGACAACGCCACCCCCGCCAGCGGTGGCGTAACCCCCGGTAACAGGCCAGGAAAATACGTTGTCTTATTCATCGTTATCTCAACGCACACTAACCGTTTTAGCCGGGGTCACAGCGCCATAATCATTGACCGTCTGGAACGTGACGTTGCCCTGAACGCCCGTGGGTAGCAGGACCTGCGCATCGCTTTTCGGCGCAACCATCACGTTATCGACCTTCGTTTTCCCCACATTGAGATTGACCAACGTGACGTAATACGCTGACGGATTGTTGATCTTCAGGTGGTTGCCGGAGCGGGAAAAGGTCAGCATTCCTGGTGCATCTTCCGGGATTTGCGGCAGATTATTCGGACGAACGAAAAGTTTGATGCGTGACAGAATCGCCAGTTGCAGAACGTTTTTGCCCTCAAGGCTGTTTTTATTGACTGACGGAATGGCTTTGACGTTCATCCAGAACAGCGACTCACGGTCTTTGGGCAGCGGTTCACCGGCATAGATGATACGCAGCGTGTTTTCGCTTTTGGGTTCACTAACAAACAGCGGAGGCGTAACCACAAACGATTTTTCTTTAGCGCCTGCGCTATTCTCAATCCATGAATTTACCAGGTAACGTTCTTTGGTATCGCTATTGCTAATAGACAGGGACGTTTGTTTGGCATCGGCCGGATAAATAACGCGAGTGGCGCCTAATGCAATGCCTCCGGCAGCCTGAACACTGGCAGCAGAAAATAAGGCCAGTAAAAGGATAAAACCTGATTTTAGATAATTAAACATAGCTAAAAATACCTTTGATGCGATTATCGTTGGGAAATAAATCAGGGATAAACCAACGTAAACCACACGTCTGAGCGAAGCGTTCCCGGCGTTATATTTTCCGAGACAGCCCGATAGCGGGCAGTGAAATGAAACGTCATCTCTTGCGTTATAATCGGCACATAATGAAGCGGCAGGGCATTCGGTATAATTTGCCGTTGGCGCTCGTCAAATAACGCCAGACCAATCCCCGAAGCCGCAGACGCATCACCGCTGGCAAGAAAAACCTGCGGATCTTCTGCTGGCGTCACGCCCGCAAACGCAATCCCAACATGGTCATAAACATCGGAGCTGCACGACGTTAAGCGCAGTGAAAACGGTACGTTGGTAGAGGCGAAGCTTCCCGTCCCAGAGAAAGCATTGGTGCGATACTGCCCCATTTGCACCCGCATATCCTGACTGTCAGTGGCGACCGTACAGGCGCCGTTGAAGAGCTGCCCCCGTAAGTGGACGCGGCCACTTTCCAGTATTACCGTATGTGAAAGCACAGGCATTACGCACAGCATTCCCGCCAGCGCCACGCCTTTCCCTATCATCTGCCGCATCCTTCATCATCCCCGGATATTGCCTCATCCATTGAGGCGAACATCATCCTTGCGCAAATCAAAACGGCTTATTCGTACTTCATGATGAACGTCGCGTCGGCATTTGCCTGACCCGGCGTTGCGCTTGCGGCAGTGGCTTTGTAACGCGCAGAGAAACGCAGGGTGTTGGTCCCTTCTACCAGCGCCTGAGCGGTAGAGAAGGTTGCGCCATCCGGCTTCAGCGCGGTGGACGTATTGTCCAGAATTTCAATCCCAACACCGCCTGCAGTGGTACCGTTGTCTGCAGAAGTGACGGCCAGCAGGTTGTTATTGGTAATATCGGACTGGCCTGAGAAAGCAACGGCTGCGGTTGCGGCAACGTTCGGGTCACAGTCGTTCAGCACGATAGAGAACGGAATTTGTGCTGTAGTGTCACCCACTGCGGCAAAACTGGCAGTACGATACTGGCCTAACGTCACAACCTGATCGGATGACTGAGTACTGACTGCACAGGCTGCATTGACCAGTTCACCTTCAAAATGCACAGTACCGCCGCTAACGCTTACCGGATCGGCTGCAACCGCTGCACCGGCGACTAACATCAGGCTGGCAATAACAGAAGAGGTCATTAATTTACGTTTCATGGATTTCCCTTGAATTACACACATCCGGCTCCGGCATCCTGCGGGATCCGTTTGAATCATTATCGACATTAAATGTCAGGCTAATTATCTCTGCATCCTGTAAAGATATATATCGCATGAGAATTAGCTAACCTTTTACCCCAACTCTCCTGAGTATTTGATTCACTAATTATTCCTCGCGAATATGACTATTCGTCACAGCGATAAATTAAACATTTCAATTAATGAAAAATACCTGCAAATCCTTTTAATGACCCTGGCTAATTCTTAATGGGACCCAGGAAAAATCTGGGTGGGAATGAGGTAAAATCCCTCATAATTAACCGTAACAGACTGGTTTGTGGCGCATTACCCCTGAATATACTAGGGTGATGAGTTGTTTCATTCACGTTAATTTTAATTAGCATGCTCATTAATTATCCGTAAGGCTTAAGCCTCTGTACTGACCCCATTCGCAGATCGTGACGCCCCCTGGCGCACGTAAAAATGCAAACGAAAACTGACAGCACGTCCCGCTTCTGACAAAATAGCGGCATCCCCTTCGATTTAACGTAACAGACGGAATCCTCTCTCTGATGGCAGCAAAGATTATTGACGGTAAAACGATTGCGCAGCAGGTGCGCTCTGAGGTTGCTCAAAAAGTTCAGGCGCGTTTAGCGGCTGGATTACGCGCCCCAGGCCTGGCTGTTGTGCTGGTAGGTAGCAACCCGGCTTCGCAGATTTATGTCGCGAGTAAACGCAAAGCCTGTGACGAGGTGGGGTTTGTCTCCCGCTCCTATGACCTGCCTGAAACCACCAGCGAGGCAGAGCTGCTCGAGCTGATCGATACGCTCAATGCAGATACCACCATCGACGGTATTCTGGTCCAGCTGCCGTTACCTGCGGGTATCGACAACGTTAAAGTTCTCGAGCGTATTGCGCCGGATAAAGACGTTGACGGTTTCCACCCGTATAACGTTGGTCGCCTGTGCCAGCGTGCGCCGCGCCTGCGCCCGTGTACTCCGCGCGGTATTGTGACTCTGCTTGAGCGTTACAATATCGACACCTACGGTCTGAATGCGGTCGTTATTGGCGCGTCGAATATTGTTGGCCGCCCGATGAGCATGGAGCTGCTGCTGGCTGGCTGCACCACCACCGTCACCCACCGGTTCACCAAAGATCTGCGTCGCCATGTAGAGCATGCAGACCTGCTGATTGTTGCCGTCGGCAAACCTGGCTTTATTCCCGGCGAGTGGATCAAAGAAGGTGCGATTGTGATTGATGTCGGCATCAACCGTCTGGAGAATGGTAAGGTTGTTGGCGATGTGGTCTTTGAAGATGCTGCCGCACGCGCGTCATACATCACGCCGGTACCCGGCGGCGTAGGCCCAATGACGGTCGCCACACTTATCGAAAACACGCTGCAGGCGTGTGTTGAATATCATGATGTAAAGGACGTTTAAGATGGCCACATTTTCACTGGGTAAACACCCACACGTTGAACTCTGCGATTTACTGAAGCTGGAAGGCTGGAGCGAAAGCGGCGCCCAGGCAAAAATTGCTATTGGCGAAGGGTTAGTGAAGGTCGATGGTGCGGTAGAAACGCGTAAACGCTGCAAAATCGTTGCAGGACAGACCGTCAGCTTTGAAGGCCACAGCATTAACGTCGTGGCGTGATCCCAGGTGCCGGATGAGGTTAACCCCTGTCCGGCCACTTCCTCTCTCCTTTTCAGATAATGACTTCATCACCACTTCACAGTGAACTGTTAGCATGTTGTTTTTCCACATGAAGCGATCATCATGCCAACAATCGTTACCCACGCTGCCGTTCCTCTCTGTTTAGGATTAGGTCTCGGGCGTAAAGTCATCCCCCCGCAATTACTGTTTACTGGCGTCATTCTGGCTATGTTGCCGGATGCCGACGTACTGTCGTTTAAGCTTGGCGTCGCCTACGGCAACGTGTTTGGTCACCGTGGTTTTACCCATTCGCTGCTGTTCGCCTTCGTGGTACCGCTGCTCGGCGTATGGATGGGTCGACGATGGTTCAAGGCAGGCTTAATTCGCTGCTGGCTATTCCTGACGGTTTCACTGCTGTCGCACAGCCTGTTGGATTCGGTCACCACTGGCGGCAAAGGCGTCGGCTGGCTGTGGCCGTGGTCGGATGAACGCTTCTTTGCACCGTGGCAGGTGATTAAAGTCGCCCCGTTTGCGCTATCACGCTACGCCACACCATACGGGCACCAGGTGATAATTTCGGAGTTGATATGGGTATGGCTACCGGGAGTTATGATGATGGGTGTGCTGTGGTGGTATCGGAAATATTAATTTGCCGGATACGACAAGCGTCTTATCCGACCGACATTCGTACATTGATTGCCGGACAGGGCGCGAGCCGCCATCCGGCAATCAATATCATTACTTACGGCGCCAGGTAGTGCCCTGCGGGCCATCTTCCAGCACGATACCCATCTCATTGAGACGGTCACGCGCGGCGTCAGCTGCCGCCCAGTCTTTGGCTTTACGGGCATCCAGACGCTGCTGGATTAACGCTTCAATTTCAGCAACTTCACCGTCATCCGCCTGCGCACCGCTTTGCAGGAATGCTTCGGGCTCCTGTTCCAGCAGGCCCAGCACGCTGGAAAGCTTACGCAGATGCGAAGCCATACCGTTAGCCGCCGCCATATCTTCACCCTTCAGGCGGTTAACCTCACGCGCCATATCAAACAGCACGGAGTAGGCTTCCGGCGTATTGAAGTCATCGTCCATCGCTTCAATGAAGCGTGCTTCAAAGGCTTCGCCACCGGCTGGGGCAACGGACTTATCGGTGCCGCGCAGCGCGGTATACAGACGCTCCAGTGCAGAGCGCGCCTGCTTCAGGTTCTCTTCGCTGTAGTTTAACTGGCTACGGTAATGACCAGACATCAGGAAGTAGCGAATGGTTTCGGCGTCGTAGTATTTCAGCACGTCACGCACGGTAAAGAAGTTGCCCAACGATTTGGACATTTTCTCCCGGTCAACCATCACCATTCCGGAGTGCATCCAGTAATTAACGTATTCACCGTCATGCGCACAGGTAGATTGAGCGATTTCGTTTTCATGGTGCGGGAACATCAGATCCGAACCACCTCCATGAATATCAAAATGGTTGCCCAACTGTTTGCAGTTCATCGCCGAACATTCGATGTGCCAGCCAGGACGACCCGCGCCCCATGGAGACGGCCAGCTCGGCTCGCCTTCTTTGGACATTTTCCACAGCACGAAGTCCATCGGGTTGCGCTTCACATCAACCACATCAACGCGTGCGCCCGCCTGCAGCTGATCCAGATCCTGGCGTGACAGCTGACCATAGTTCGGGTCAGTCGGCACGTCGAACATCACGTCGCCGTTATCAGCGACATAAGCGTGACCTTTGGCAATCAGCTGTTCAGTGATTTCAATGATCTCAGCGATATGGTGCGTAGCGCGCGGCTCCAGATCCGGGCGCAGAATATTCAGTGCGTCGAAATCGCTATGCATTTCCGCGATCATTCTGTCGACCAACGCCACAAAGCTCTCACCGTTTTCATTCGCGCGCTTGATGATTTTGTCATCAATATCGGTAATGTTGCGCACATATTTCAGCTTATAGCCGAGGAAGCGCAAATAGCGCGCGACAACGTCGAAAGAAACGAAGGTACGTCCGTGGCCAATATGACAGAGATCGTAAACGGTAATACCACACACGTACATGCCGACTTCCCCGGCATGAATAGGTTTGAATTCCTCTTTTTGGCGCGTCAGTGTATTAAAGATTTTTAACATCGAAGATTCCGTGTAGACGTGTGTGGATAGTAAAGTCTGTATAATACCCATAATTTAGACCGGAAGCAGCACACTTTGCGAGGTGATCGCAGCTTGCGGTTATGCTATAACACACCCCTAACTCTGACCCTTCACGGGGTCGAAGCACCAATCTATCGGAACAGGATGCAAAAATGGTTACTTTCCACACTAATCACGGCGATATCGTAATCAAAACGTTTGATGATAAAGCGCCTGAAACAGTTAAAAACTTCCTGGACTACTGCCGCGAAGGTTTTTACAACAACACCATTTTCCACCGTGTTATTAACGGTTTCATGATCCAGGGCGGCGGTTTCGAACCGGGCATGAAGCAAAAAGCCACGAAAGAAGCGATCAAAAACGAAGCGAACAACGGTCTGAAAAACACCCGTGGTACGCTGGCGATGGCGCGTACTCAGGCTCCGCACTCCGCAACCGCACAGTTCTTCATCAACGTTGCAGACAACGACTTCCTGAACTTCTCCGGCGAAAGCATGCAGGGTTGGGGTTATTGCGTGTTTGCCGAAGTTGTTGAAGGCATGGACGTGGTTGATAAAATCAAAGGCGTTTCCACTGGTCGCAGCGGTATGCACCAGGATGTGCCAAAAGAAGACGTCATCATCGAAAACGTGACCGTCAGCGAGTAATCGTGACGACACTGTTTATTGCAGATCTTCACCTCTGCACAGAAGAACCGGCGATCACCGCCGGTTTTCTGCGTTTTTTAGCCGGTGATGCGCGAAAAGCTGATGCACTGTACATTCTCGGCGACCTGTTTGAAGCCTGGATTGGCGACGACGACCCAACCCCACTGCATCATGAAATAGCCGCGGCGATAAAATCACTGGTTGATTCCGGCGTTCCCTGCTTTTTTATTCACGGCAATCGAGATTTTCTGCTCGGCAAACGTTTTGCCCGTGAAAGCGGCATGAGCTTGCTGCCTGAGAAAAAAGTACTCAACCTGTATGGCCGCAAGGTATTGATCATGCATGGCGACACTTTGTGTACCGACGATGCAGGCTATCAGGCGTTTCGCGCCAAAGTACATCAACCCTGGCTACAGAAGCTGTTCCTCTCCTTACCTCTGTTCGTTCGCCAACGTATCGCCGCGAAAATGCGCGCCAACAGCAAAGCGGCCAACAGCAGCAAGTCACTGGCGATCATGGATGTGAATCCGCAGGCCGTCATCACCGAGATGGAAAAGCATCAGGTCCAGTGGTTAATTCACGGCCACACCCACCGCCCGGCAGTCCACGAGCTTACGGCCAATGAGCAACCCGCTTTCCGCGTGGTATTAGGCGCATGGCACACCGAAGGGTCGATGATCAAAGCCACGCCAGATGACGTTGAACTGATCGCATTTCCGTTTTAATTCCGCAGATATCCAGTTCCTCTTTACACAAAACTCGTTGAGATGCAGCCAGCTACAGAGGCTGCCTGAAGGGTGAAGTGTAAAGCGCGCAATCGTTTTCCTTGACGGCGAATTATGCTATTCTCTGTGGCCTCAAAAGTCGAGTGTAGTGCATCACAGGAGTTTTCAGACGCATGTCTTCCCGCAATAACCCGGCGCGTGTCGCCATCGTGATGGGGTCCAAAAGCGACTGGGCTACCATGCAGTTCGCCGCCGAAATCTTCGAAATTCTGAACGTGCCGCATCATGTTGAAGTCGTCTCCGCCCACCGCACCCCTGACAAGCTGTTTAGCTTCGCCGAAAGCGCAGAAGAGAACGGCTATCAGGTGATTATTGCCGGTGCTGGTGGCGCTGCACATCTGCCAGGCATGATTGCGGCGAAAACGCTGGTGCCTGTTTTAGGCGTCCCGGTGCAAAGCGCGGCGCTGAGCGGCGTAGATAGCCTTTACTCCATCGTACAGATGCCGCGCGGTATTCCGGTCGGAACGCTGGCTATCGGCAAAGCGGGCGCGGCAAATGCGGCCCTGCTGGCAGCACAAATTCTGGCAACACACGACAAAGCATTACACCAGCGTCTGAACGACTGGCGCAAAGCACAAACCGACGAGGTGCTGGAGAATCCGGACCCGCGAGGTGCGGCATGAAGCAGGTCTGCGTACTCGGTAACGGTCAGCTAGGGCGCATGCTGCGCCAGGCCGGTGAGCCGCTGGGCATTGCGGTCTGGCCCGTCGGGCTGGATGCCGAACCAGCAGCGGTCCCTTTTCAGCAAAGCGTGATCACCGCTGAGATTGAGCGCTGGCCGGAAACGGCGCTCACCCGCGAGCTCGCGCGCCATCCGGCATTTGTCAACCGCGACGTTTTCCCAATTATTGCCGACCGTCTGACGCAAAAGCAGCTTTTTGACAAGCTCGGCCTGGCAACTGCGCCGTGGCAGTTGCTGGCAGATAAAAGCGAATGGCCTGCAGTATTCGACAAACTCGGTGAGTTGGCGATCGTGAAACGTCGCGTCGGCGGCTACGACGGTCGTGGGCAGTGGCGTTTGCGCGCATATGACACCGAACAACTGCCGGACGACTGCTACGGCGAGTGCATCGTTGAGCAGGGAATCAACTTCTCTGGTGAAGTCTCACTGGTTGGCGCTCGTGCGCACGACGGTAGCACCGTCTTCTATCCGCTGACCCATAACCTGCACCAGGACGGCATTCTGCGCACCAGCGTGGTCTTCCCGCAGGCTAACGGCAAACAGCAGAAACAGGCCGAAGCGATGCTCTCTGCCATCATGCAGGAGCTGGGCTATGTCGGCGTGATGGCGATGGAATGTTTCATCACCCCGGAAGGTCTGCTGATTAACGAACTGGCTCCACGCGTGCACAACAGCGGGCACTGGACGCAAAACGGTGCCAGCATCAGCCAGTTTGAGCTGCACCTGCGCGCCATTACCAACCTGCCGTTACCCACGCCGATAGTGAACACTCCTTCGGTGATGGTAAATCTGATTGGTAGCGACCTGAACTATGACTGGCTGAAGCTGCCGCTGGTGCATCTGCACTGGTATGACAAAGAGGTGCGTGAAGGGCGTAAGGTGGGACACCTGAACCTGAGCGACAGCGATACCGCGCGTCTTAGCGCGACGCTGGAAGCGCTTATCCCCCTGCTGCCGCCGGAATATGCCAGCGGTATTATCTGGGCGCAGTCAACGCTGAAATAAGCCATTAATGCCGGGGATTTGATTTTATCCTTCCCCGGCCCCTCCTCTGGCGCGTAAAATCCCCTCCATTGCTGTTTTTGTATTTTCAGGATCACACATGAACGATGGAACGGACTATCGCGCAATTTTGCTCGCTGGTACGCCTATAATCGATGTACGCGCCCCCGTCGAATTTCTGCAAGGCGCAATGCCGGGCGCAATCAACCTTCCCCTAATGAACGATGACGAACGTGCCGCCGTGGGTACCTGTTATAAACGTCAGGGACCCGAGGCAGCCCTCACGCTCGGCCATCAACTGGTCTGCGGCGAGACTCGCCAACAACGTATGAAGGCCTGGCTGGATGCCTGTCGTCAAAATCCTGCGGGTTATTTATGCTGCGCGCGCGGCGGTCAGCGTTCGCACATTGTGCAACAGTGGCTGCACGAGTCCGGGATTGACTACCCGCTGATACACGGTGGCTACAAAGCCCTGCGTCAGGCGGCGATTCAACTGACTGAAAAATTAGTGCAAAAGCCGATCGTCTTAATTGGCGGCTGTACCGGGAACGGTAAAACGCAGCTGGTGCAACAGCAGCCGAACGGCGTGGATCTCGAAGGTCTGGCGCACCATCGCGGTTCCTCGTTTGGTCGCACCGTTGAACCGCAACTGAGTCAGGCGAGTTTTGAAAACCTGCTGGCGGTCGAAATGCTCAGAATCGACAGCCGTCAGGATCTGCGTCTGTGGGTACTGGAAGATGAAGGCCGCATGATAGGGGCTAATCATCTACCCGAATGCCTGCGCGAACGCATGACCCAGGCATCTATTGCAGTGGTAGACGATCCTTTTGAGCGTCGTCTGGAGCGACTGCGCGAAGAGTATTTCGTGCGGATGCACCACGATTTTACCCATGCTTATGGCGAGAGTCAGGGCTGGCAGGAGTATAGCGAGTATCTGCACCACGGCCTGTTTGCTATTCGCCGCCGTCTGGGTTTACAACGTTTTGCCGAGCTGACCGCCCTGCTCGACGTGGCTCTGCGCGAACAGCAAGCGACGGGCAGTACCGACACCCATATGGGCTGGCTGGTACCGTTGCTCAACGAGTATTACGACCCGATGTATCGTTATCAACTGGAAAAGAAAGCCGCGAAAGTCGTCTTTCGCGGCACATGGCAGGACGTTGCCGACTGGCTTAACGCACAGTGATCAGTGTCTGTCGCGCTTATCCGCGCGTTTCGCCAGCCAGTCGCCCAGCACCTGAACGACCTGCACCAGAATAATCAGCGCCACCACGGTGACAATCATGACCTGGGTTTCGTAGCGGTAATAACCAAAGCGAATCGCCAGGTCGCCTACCCCACCGCCGCCAACGATTCCGGCCATCGCGGAGTAACCGATCAGACTCACCAGCGTTATCGTCAACCCACGCAGCAGACCCGCGCTCGCTTCAGGTAACAGAACGGTGCAGATGATGCGCATCGGGCTGGCGCCAAAGGCTTCCGCCGCTTCAATAATGCCTTTATCGACTTCGCGCAGTGCGCTGTCGACCAGACGGGCATAAAAAGCGATTGCCGCCACCGAGAGCGGAACCGACGCCGCAATCGGCCCAATGGTATTTCCGAGTAAAAACTGGGTGAGCGGCAGCAGCAGCACCAGCAGGATCACAAACGGCACCGAACGGATGATATTCACCAGCACGGAGCTGAGCAGATACACAAAACGGTTTTGCCAGAATAAATGCCGGTCGGTGACGAAAATAAGAAAACCGAGCGGCAAACCGCCAATAATCGCCAGCACCGTAGAGATGCTCAGCATCTGAAAGGTTTCATTAAACGCCAGCGTCAAATCAGGCAATAAATCATCCACGAATCACCTCCACCTGTGCCGTGCGTTGACGAATATGCTCCACGGCGACATCCACCGCAGAAGGGTTATGCGGCGCGGTAAGTTGCACCACCAGAATCCCCAGCGCACGCTCGCCGATATATTCAATTTTGCCGTGCAGAATGTTCACCGCCACACCAAATTTAACCGCGACTTCTGACAACACTGGCTGTTCCGCCGAATCGCCGATGAACAGAATTTTCAGCAACTGGCCAGGCAAATGCTGGCGCAAGCGTTCGGGTAGCGTCAGATTGAGGGTATGCGACACCAGTTGCTGCGTAAAAGCGTGCTGCGGGTGAGCAAAAACGTCAAACACTTCACCGGACTCCACCACCTTGCCGCCGGACATCACCGCCACACGATCGCAAATCGATTTGATCACGTTCATCTCGTGAGTGATCAGCACGATCGTGATCCCCAGCTGTTGGTTGATCTGCTTAAGCAATGCCAGAATAGTGGCCGACGTTTCCAGATCCAGCGCAGAGGTCGGTTCATCACACAGCAGCACATCGGGGTGATTGGCAATCGCACGGGCAATACCAACGCGCTGCTTTTGCCCGCCGCTGAGCTGCACAGGAAAGCGGTTCGCCTTGTCAGACAGCCCCACCAGCGTCAGGATTTCGCTGACGCGTGGGCCAATTTTACTGCGCTCCCATCCGGCAGCCTTCAGGCTGAAAGCGACGTTTTGCGCCACGGTACGGGTATGCATCAGATTAAAATGCTGAAAAATCATCCCAATACGCTGACGGGCTTTACGTAGTTGCGCCCCTTCCAGCGCGGAAATTTCTACGCCGTTAACCTTTACGCTTCCCAGGCCTGGTCGCGTTAAGGCGTTCAGGGTGCGCAGCAGCGTACTTTTCCCCGCGCCGCTGGTCCCGACAATGCCAAATATCTCACCTGCGCCTATGCGCAAGCTGACGTCATCAACCGCCCGGGTTGATGGTCCACGGCCTGCGCTAAAATCCACGCAAACCTTTTCTATCTCAATCATAGCCACCTCAGAAATGCGAAAAGGGCAGTCGCCGCTGCCCCTGTTAACCTTGTGCGCAGCGATTATTGGGCTGCCGACATCCATTCCGGTTTCTGGAAGGCGCTGTAGATATTTTGCGGATCGTCGATCACCGCGCGATACGCCGGAGATTTCACCGCCGCCACAATATCTTTCGCGAACGGTTTATCTGCATCTTCACTGCGTACCGCTATGATATTTTTCAGATTTTCGTCCAGATGCTCTTGCTTGATGGCACTGGCGAGATCCAGTTTTGCCGCCACAGCAAAGTTACCGTTGACCAGCGCGCCGGTCACACCGTCCAGGGTACGTGGCAGCTGTGCCGCTTCCAGCGGTTTAAACACCAGCCCTTTCGGGTTGCTGGCGATATCGCGCTCAGAGGCTTTAGTCGGATCGATAGTGTCTTTGATGGTAATAAGGCCAATAGACTGCAGGAAACGCAGACCGCGAGCCAGGTTGGTTGGATCATTGGAAAGCGTGATCACATCCCCTTTTTTTAACTCATCCAGGCTTTTGATTTTATGTGAGTAAAAACCCATCCCGGCCGTCGGGACCACAATCAGCTTGCTCAGCTTCAGTCCTTTATCAGCGGTGAATTTGTCAAAGTAGAGCGAGTGCTGGAACAAGTTGGCATCAATACTGCCGTTGGAAAGCGCCATGTTCGGCTGCACGTAGTCGCTGAATTCGCGCACCACTACCTTATAGCCTTTCTCTTTCAGCGTAGGGGCAATGGCCTGTTTCACCATATCGCCGTACGGACCAGGTGCGACGCCAAACACGATGGTATGCGGGTCACTGTTCGCATGAGCAAGTTGTAATCCACAGGCCAGTAACAGCGATCCGGTCGCGACGCGTAAACTCTGACGCAATCCCATAATTTCTCCATTTTAACGTTGTGGTGTCATGTCTCACGCCGTTCTTGCGGCGTTGTTCTTGTTGGCCTGTTAACAGGCTGATTGTTAACATGACACAGATCACAACCTGCTGTCCTTGAAATTATTTCATGATGTTGCGGGATATGTCGTTGAATGTACGTTGAAGGTACTAATGTGTTTTTCAGCAAAGGATAGTAAAAAACCGGATAACCTTCTGGTTACCCGGTTTTGGCAGGGAAATTGACTTAGAAATCGTAACGCAGACGAACCAGGTTCATATCACCCAGATTGTCGGTGCTGGAGGTGAAGACGTGTTCGTAATCCACACGGAAACCGTAGTCCAGCTGGAAGCTGATACCCACACCATTGTCGGTACGCAGGTAGTTACGACCATTCACGTATTCAATACGGTCGCCCATAACGTAGGGTTGAACGGATTTCAGCGCATACTGACCAACCGGGAAGGTGTAACCCGCGAAGTATTCCAGACCCCAGGCATCACCGGCAAAGTAATCGTTAACAGAGACTTTTTTGGTGGTCATGAAGTTTTGATACCAACCGCCGCCCATCGAGAAGGTCCAGTTGTCCGGTTTCCAGCTCAGCGCGGTACCGACGATGTTTTGATCGTAGGTTTTGCTGGTGTCGCCACGCATTTCCGCGCGGGTGTAGTTCCACGCCGTACCCCAGGTCAGGTCATCGGTGATGTGATAATCCACACCCAGCGAGCCACCGCCTTTGCGCTTGTAGCGCAGACCGTTGTTCGGGTTGTAATCATCGCTGAACAGATAAGATGCGTAGAGATCAACATCGCCAACCGTTTTCTTATACTTCAGTGATTTACGCGTACGATAGGAACCGTCATAGTCGCCATTGATACCGTTACCTGGTGCCTGACCGATCATGTCGTAGTCCCAGATATCCGTTTTCGCACCAACCACATCATAGTAAATGCTGTTCTGTTGACCGAAGGTCAGCGTACCCCAGGTCGCGCTCTTCAGACCGGTGTACAACATACGACGCGTGGTATCGTTGGCGCCGTTAGCATAGTGATTATCCCAGTTGAACATTGCCGGGAAGTTAACGCCCAGCTCGTAATAACTCACCCAGCTGATGTCATCAAACAGATAGTAATCAGCGGCGAAGCGAAAACGCGTCCCACCGTCGAAGCCATTACGCTTGTAGCCATTCTTACCATCATCACCGGCCATATTCTGGAACTGCGGACGAATACTCCCGCCAACGGTGAAGTTAAGACGGCTCAGCGGGTTGCCCGCCTGTGGATCTTGTTTCAGGACCGTGATTTCCGCCTGGGAGGCGAACGTCGTTAATGCCACTGCTGCGCCGATCGATACCGCCAGCGCCGTTTTTTTTATAGTCATTATTTGTACCTTGATAGATAGCCTGCCAATTATTCAGCATACAAATATTAACGTTTATTAATACACTCGTGTTGTCGGGTTTTTATTGTTCTGTGCTGTTAAATATCAATGAGTTATCAATTTGTGCTACATAGATAAAAAAACGCACCGATTTAAAAAACCGGTGCGTAATCATCACGAATATAAATTAACTACTGAATTGACGGAACAGCGCTTTGCCTTTTAGCAGACGTGAACCGAGCCATCCGCCGCATAACGAGAGCAACAATGCCCCACAAAGCGGCAACACGACCCACAGTCGCCAGTCTGGCTCCCACGGAAAATCAAACACTCGGGTTTGCAGCACCGCCAGTGCGGTTTCCGCGCCGATGGCAGCCACCAGTCCAGCGACCATCCCGAGCATGGCGAACTCGCACCATAGCGTGGTACGCAGCAGCTTCTTACCCGCGCCCAGCGTGCGCCAGACCACCAGTTCCTGATGACGCTGACGCATTCCGACCTGGACCTGCGCCAATAGCAGCAACATACCGCAAGCGGTAACCAGCACCACCATCACCTCCAGTGCCCGGCTCACCTGCTCCAGCACCTGGCTCACCTGTTTGAGGATTGCGCCAATATCCAACAGGCTGATAGTCGGGAATTCGCGGTTAAGCTGCGTCAGCATGCCGTTGCCGTTCTCCCAGCGAAAGCTGGTTAACCAGCTTTGCGGCTGAGCGTCCAGCGCGCCGGAGGGAAAGATAAAGAAGAAGTTGGGGCGCAGGCTTTCCCAGTCCACTTTGCGCAGACTGCTGACCGTGGCGCTGAAATCCTGGGTATCGCCCATAAAGGTCACCCGATCGCCAAGCTTGACGTTCAGCCGTTTCGCCAGCCCCTCTTCCATCGAGACTTCGCCCACTTTTGGCGGCCAGCTTCCGGCAACGATCGGGTTATGATCCGGTCGGGTATCCTGCCAGGTCAGATTAAGCTCACGGTTCAGCGCCTCATCGTGATTGCCTTCGGTCGGCTTCTCATTGATCGCCGTCAGACGCGCCCGCACAATCGGATAGAACGATTCCGGGATCACCTGATGCTCAGCCAGGAAAGCCTTGAGTGGAACCACCTGTTCGGTGGCAATGTTGATGAGAAAATAGTTCGGGCTTTCCGGCGGCATTTGCTGCTGCCAGCGGTCGAGCAGGTCGCCACGCAGTACCAGCAGCAGCGCCAGCAACATAAAGGAAAGCGAAAATGCCGACAGCTGACTGAGCGTTGACCACGGCTGGCGCAACAGCCGACTAACCGCTAAACGCAGCGGCAGCGAGGTGAGCGTCAGGCCACGCAGCACGTTGAGCAGCATCCAGCCGAGCACCCCGCACAAAAGCGCCAGCACTACCGCTCCGGCCAGCACGGCCCACAGCAGCGGACTTCCGCCCATCAGTCCGGCGAGCAGGGCAATCACGACTATCAATACCACCGGCAAATAAAACTTCAGCGGCCAGACGTTTGCCACCACGTCACGGCGCAGTACCCGCAGTGGCTGAGTCGCCAGCAGCAAACGGTAAGGGCGTAACCCCACCAGCAGAGAAATGACCGTCATGGTGCCTAATGCCCATAGCCACGGCCAGGGACTGGCAGGCGGCAGTTCGCCGGGCAGTACCGGCTTAAGTAATACCACCAGCACGCGTTCAAACAACAGCCCGAATAACCCTCCGGTCACGCCAGACAGCACCAGCACCATCAGCCATTGACCAACAATTAGCCTGCGCAACTGTGCTCTGCCCGCGCCAAGGGTTTTCAGAATAGCCACCAGATCGTAACGACTGCGGCAGTAATGGCTCATCGCCACGGCAACCGCAGCGACCGCCAGCAGCAGGGTTAGCAGCGCCGACAGCAGCAGGAACTGTTGCGAACGCTCCAGTGATTTCCCCAGCGCCCCTTCATCCTGCTCCAGCCCATACCAGCGCTGTTCAGGCTTTAACTGCGGGAGCAGCCATTTTTCATAGGCTTCCAGTTGCTGCGGTGTCCCGCCAAATTTATAGCGCCAGGTCACCCGGCTCCCCGGCTGGACCGCCGCCGTTTTTTCGACATCCGCCATGTTCATCATCAGGCGCGGCGCTATCTGGAACGGATTAAAACCGGCGTCCGGCTCCTGCACCACTTCTCCGGCGATGCGCAGCGTGGCATCGCCAACATCGATGGAATCACCGATTTTTAAGTTCAGCAACGCCATCAGACGCGGAGCCAGCAGCACCGAGCCTGGCTGAGGTTTCAGTCCCGGCGGATTGGTTTGCAACGTGCCATACATCGGATACACATCATCCACCGCTTTGACGTTCGCCAACTGCGGCGTATCCCGGGCAAAGGTCATAGTGGCAAAGGTCAGCTGTTCGCCCACTTTCAGGCCACGCTGTCGCGCCTCGTCAATCCACGCTTTCGGCACGGTACGCGAACTTTGTAGCGACCGATCTCCCGCCATAAACTCACGGCTTTGCTGGCTCAACCCTTTTTCCATACGATCGCTGATATTGCCCAGCGCCAGCACGCAGGCCACGGCCAGGCTCAGCGCCAGCCAGACAATCAGTAATGAAGGCGAGCGCCATTCGCGCCAGAACCAGCGTGCAATCATGCCTCCTCCTGCAACTGTCCGTTCACCAGACGTAAACGCCGATCGCAACGCGCCGCCAGTTGAGAATCATGGGTCACCAGAATCAGGGTGGTGCCATGTTCCCGGTTCAGAGAAAACAGCAGATCGGCGATTTTGTCTCCGGTCTGGCGGTCCAGATTGCCCGTCGGTTCATCGGCAAACAGTACGTCAGGACGACCGTTAAACGCCCGCGCCAGCGCTACGCGCTGCTGCTCCCCACCGGAAAGCTGGGCCGGAAGATGATCAAGACGTTTTCCCAGCCCCAGTTGCTCCAGCAACGTTTTTGCCCCGTCGCGACTTTTTCCGCTGTTTTCGCCGCGCAACAACGCGGGCAACTCGACGTTTTCCAGCGCGTTCAGGGTCGGAATTAACATGAATGACTGGAAGACAAAACCCACGTGTCGCGCCCGCAGCTGTGCCCGGGCTTCTTCATCCATGGTGTGCAGCGCCTGCCCCACCAGGCTGACTTCACCGCTGGTGCCATCGTCCAGCCCGGCGAGGATCGCCAGCAGTGTGGATTTTCCTGAACCCGACTCGCCAATCAGCGCAATGGTCTCGGCGCGTTTGACAACCAGTTCAACTCCGGTAAGGATGGATAGCTCATGATCACCCTGACCGACGGATTTCTTAAGATGATGAACTTCAACAATGTTTTCCGCTGGCATTGGCCTTTCCTGTTCCTGGTCCTGTTAACTTTCCGCGCCGCCGCAGCGGACACGTTATTAATTCTGGGTGACAGCCTGAGCGCCGGATACCGTATGTCCGCCAGCGCCGCGTGGCCTGCGCTACTTAATGATAAATGGCAAACCAAAACGCCTGTGGTGAATGCCAGTATTAGCGGCGACACCTCGCAGCAGGGGCTGGCCCGTCTGCCTGCATTACTGAAGCAGCACCAGCCGCGCTGGGTGCTGGTCGAACTTGGCGGCAACGACGGTCTGCGCGGATTTGCGCCTGCGCAAACCGAACAAACCCTGCGCACGATTCTGCAGGATGTGAAAGCAGCAAATGCCGAACCGCTGCTGATGCAAATTCGTCTGCCGGCAAACTACGGTCGCCGTTATAATGAAAGCTTTAGCGCGATTTATCCAAAACTCGCCAAAGAGTTTGATATACCTCTGCTGCCCTTTTTTATGGAAGAGGTTTATCTGAAACCCCAGTGGATGCAGGATGATGGTATTCATCCTAACCGTGACGCCCAGCCGTTTATTGCCGACTGGATGGCGCAACATCTCACTCCTCTAGTAAATCACGACTCGTAAAACAACGGAGATCCTGACAGGTAAAGTTATGCAAAAATCGGTCTTAATAACAGGATGTTCCAGCGGAATCGGTCTGGAAAGCGCGCTTGAGCTAAAGCGCCAGGGTTTTCAAATTCTGGCAGGCTGTCGCAAACCTGACGATGTGGCGCGTATGAACAGCATGGGATTCACCGGCATATTGCTGGATCTGGATTCACCCGAGAGCGTAGATCGCGCGGCTGATGAGGTGATCGCCCTGACCGATAATCGTTTGTATGGGATCTTTAACAACGCCGGATACGGCGTATATGGCCCACTGCCCACCATCAGCCGCGAGCAGATGGAACAGCAGTTTTCCGCCAACTTCTTCGGCGCACATCAGCTTACCATGCGCCTGTTACCCGCCATGCTACCCCACGGCGAAGGACGAATTGTGATGACCTCGTCGGTAATGGGATTGATCTCAACGCCGGGGCGCGGGGCCTATGCCGCCAGCAAATATGCGCTGGAAGCCTGGTCCGACGCGCTGCGTATGGAGTTGCGCCACAGCGGGATTAAGGTCAGCCTGATTGAGCCTGGCCCTATTCGCACCCGCTTTACCGAAAACGTCAACCAGACCCAGAGCGATGCTCCCGTGGAAAACCCCGGAATTGCCGCGCGTTTTACGCTGGGGCCACAAGCGGTTGTCGCCAAAGTGCGTCATGCGTTTGAGAGCGACAAACCAAAGCTGCGTTATCCGGTTACGCTGGTGACCTGGGCAGTTATGCTACTGAAGCGCCTGTTGCCAGGCCGCATAATGGACAAAATTTTACACGGTTGAGTTGAAGCACGCGCGTCAGCCCCCATGTAACAAGAAATCGACAAAAGAGAGTAACTCCATGTCCACACAGAATATTGTTAACATTAACGAATCGAACCTCCAGCAGACCCTTGAACAGTCGATGACCACGCCGGTCCTGTTCTATTTTTGGTCTGAGCGCAGCCAGCATTGTCTGCAATTAACGCCGGTACTGGAGAGCCTTGTTGCTCAGTATAACGGTCAGTTTATTCTCGCCAAGTTAGATTGCGACGCCGAGCAGATGATCGCCTCCCAGTTTGGTCTGCGCGCGATCCCCACGGTTTATCTGTTCCAGAACGGTCAGCCGGTAGATGGATTCCAGGGCCCGCAGCCGGAAGAAGTTATTCGCGCGCTGCTGGAGAAAGTGTTACCGAGCGAGGAAGAGCTGAAAGCGCGCCAGGCGATCGAGTTCATCGAAGCCGGCAATCACGCTGATGCGCTGCCGCTGCTGAAAGAAGCCTGGCAGATCTCCAATCAGAGCAGCAAAATTGGCCTGCTATTGGCGGAAACGCAAATCGCCCTGAACCGTTCAGACGAAGCTGAAGCGGTGCTGAAAACTATCCCATTGCAGGATCAGGACACCCGTTATCAGGGCCTGGTGGCACAGATCGAACTGCTGAAGCAGGCGGCTGATACGCCTGAAATCCAACAGTTGCAGCAGCAGGTCGCCAGCAATCCACAGGATGCGGCGCTGGCAACTCAACTGGCCATTCAGTTACACCAGGTTGGACGTAACGAGGAATCGCTGGAATTGCTGTTCAGTCACCTGAAGAAAGATCTCACTGCAGCCGACGGTCAGGCGCGTAAAACCTTCCAGGAGATCCTTGCCGCACTGGGCACCGGCGATGCGCTGGCCTCGAAATACCGCCGCCAGCTGTACGCGCTGTTGTACTAATCCGCTGCATTTGCCTGATGGCGCTTGTGCTAATCGGGCCTACAATCTCCCCGTAGGCCCGCGCCATCCGGTACTCCATTAGGTTTTTTTCAAATGCGTCACCACCAGTTGGTGACGTGAATTATAGAACTTCCGATAGGTCAGGTAGCAGGCGATAATGGTTGACAGACTGGCGGTCGAAAGCAGCATAAACGTCACCATAATCTGATACTTAATCGCTTTTACCGGATCAATACCTGCAAAGATCAACCCGGACATCATCCCCGGTAAACTCACCAGTCCCACGGTCTTCGCTGAATCGATCGTCGGGATCAGCGAAGCGCGAATACTGTCGCGAATCAGCGGCGCGGAGGCCACTTTCGGCGTCGCACCGAGGCTGAGTTTTTCCTGAATTTGCTGCTGTTCGCTGTTAAACCGCTGCCCCAGATTGTTGTAACACAGCCCTACCGCAACCATCGCATTGCCTGCAATCATGCCGGAAATTGGGATCACCTGCATTGGGGTAAACTCGATAGAGCCTGACAGAACCAGCACCGCCAGCGTTAACCCCGCCCCCGCCGTGATGGCGATAAATGACGAGAGAAAAGCTTTATCAATATATTTACTGCGCTTTTGCGCGTTATAGGCCGCGTTGAAACAGATAAATAGCACCATCAATAAGGTCAGAATGCTGTGGTTAACGCCGAAAATATATTTCAGCACATAACCAACGATAATAAGCTGAACCACCGCCCGGCAAACGCTCCAGAGAATATCTTTTTCCAGCGCCAGTTTTTCTTTGTTGCTGATCAGT
Organism: Citrobacter sp. Cb023; assembly: GCF_030336805.1. Taxonomy (NCBI): domain Bacteria; kingdom Pseudomonadati; phylum Pseudomonadota; class Gammaproteobacteria; order Enterobacterales; family Enterobacteriaceae; genus Citrobacter; species Citrobacter sp. Cb023. The sequence continues at coordinate 949,187 of NZ_JAOWCV010000038.1, forward strand.
ATCGCGACCACCACCAGCATCATCGCTAACGCCAGTGATTCATTGGTAATATTATGCTCGTTCATTGCTTACTTCCTGCATTTCCCCGGCGTGCGGTTGAAGGGTTATGACATTATCCGCATGATTAATTTCATCTTTGTCGTGCGTCACCCACAGCACAGCAATATTCTTATCGCGAACATAGTGGTGAATTAATTCGTTCACATTCCGTTTATTGGCTTCATCCAGCGCGCTGGTAATTTCATCAAGCAGCAGGATTTTTGGCAGAAACTGTAAATTACGAATTAACGAGACGCGTTGCTTTTCGCCGCCAGACAGCTCATTGATGTTTTTTTTGAGGATCGTTTCGGGTAGCTCAAAACGGGCCAGATCGGCAAGAAACACATCCGGCTCCGGACGTTTATCGCGGATTTGCCAGGGGAAAATGAGGTTGTCGTAAACGGTGTCACCAAACAACGCGGGCGTTTGCGCACAATAAGAGACCTGCTGGCGATATGTTTCAGGCTTAAGAGTGTTTATCTCCTTGCCCTCAAAGAGAATTTCACCGGCAGTCGGGCTAATTAATGACGCCACTATCTTGAGTAACGTACTTTTACCGCAACCAGACTGGCCGGTAATCAGCTTAAATTCTCCGGCCCGGAGATTAAAACAGATGTTATTGAGAACCTGCGTCGCCCCTGCCTGCCATGCGACATTTTTTAACTGAAGCAGAATGCTGCTTTCGTCCATTACCAATCCCTTTTTTACCTCTTTCGTGCAGACAGTCTATCCCTGTAATTTATTATAGGGGAGCCCACCCTGATAAATCGGGTATAATTTGACTAATGAGGCAGTAAAGGACAACACAACAGGAGGTTTCATCAATGCTCATTTTTATTCCTATTCTCATTTTTGTCGCGCTGGTCATCGTCGGTGCTGGCGTCAAAATCGTCCCGCAGGGATATCAGTGGACGGTCGAGCGTTTTGGCCGTTACACCAAAACCCTGCAACCGGGTTTAAACCTTGTTGTACCGTTCATGGACCGCATCGGTCGTAAGATCAACATGATGGAACAGGTGCTTGATATCCCCTCTCAGGAAGTCATCTCCAAAGACAACGCCAACGTCGCGATTGATGCCGTCTGCTTTATTCAGGTGATCGACGCGCCAAAAGCGGCTTATGAGGTCAGCAACCTGGAACTGGCGATCATCAACCTGACCATGACCAACATTCGTACCGTTCTCGGCTCAATGGAACTCGATGAAATGCTCTCCCAGCGCGACAACATTAACACGCGCCTGCTGCATATCGTTGACGAGGCCACGAATCCCTGGGGCATCAAAATCACCCGTATTGAAATCCGCGATGTACGTCCGCCGGCGGAACTTATCGACGCCATGAACGCGCAGATGAAAGCCGAACGTACCAAGCGCGCCTATATTCTTGAAGCGGAAGGGATCCGTCAGGCAGAAATCGTCAAGGCTGAAGGTGAGAAGCAGTCGAAAATCCTCAAAGCGGAAGGTGAACGCCAGTCGGCATTTTTACAGGCTGAAGCGCGTGAACGTTCCGCAGAAGCCGAGGCCCGCGCGACGCAGATGGTTTCGGAGGCCATTGCCGCCGGGGATATTCAGGCCGTGAACTACTTCGTGGCGCAGAAATACACCGAAGCGCTGCAGCACATCGGTTCGTCGAATAACAGCAAAGTGGTGATGATGCCGCTGGATGCCAGCAGCCTGATGGGGTCCATTGCCGGGATCGCCGAACTGGTGAAAGACAGCGCCAGCGAACGGAAAAAATCATGATAGCGATGATTCTGGTGCACCCGCACATCTTCTGGCTCAGCCTCGGCGGTCTGCTACTCGCCGCCGAGATGCTGGGCGGTAACGGCTATCTGCTGTGGAGCGGCGTGGCGGCGGTGATTACCGGCCTGGTGGTGTGGCTTATCCCGCTTGACTGGGCGTGGCAGGGGGCGATGTTCGCCGTACTCACCCTGCTGGCGGCCTGGCTGTGGTGGAAGTGGCTGGCAAGGCGTGTACAAGATCAGAAACCCGCCGACAGCCATCTTAACCAGCGCGGGCAGCAGTTGGTTGGCCGTCGATTTATTCTGGAAACCGCCCTGGTCAATGGCCGCGGACATATGCGCGTCGGCGACAGCTCATGGCCCGTCAGCGCCCGCGACGATTTGAGCGCCGGAACGCAGGTTGAAGTCATTGCCGTTGAGGGAATTACCCTGATTATTACAGCGGTATCACACTAAAAAGACAGGAAATAAGACTATGGTCAGGAAGACACCCCTTGCCTTTGCCCTTTGCTCATTATTGGTCGCCGCCCCGCAGGTATTCGCCTCTTTCGATATGGAAGACTGCAAATGGAGCGACGACAGCTGCCTGCTGAAAGGCACGCCCACCTTCAACCCGGAAAACGACAGCCGCGATAACCTGCTGCGGCTGCTGAGCCAGGAGAAATCATTTGCTCTGCCGGTGCAGTCGATGCCGGCGGACATCACCCGCTCCCGCGATTTCTATTTTGCGTATCATCCGCAGTGGGATGAAATTGCCCCGCAGCCAGCCGCAGCGCAGGTATCTGCCGAAGACAGCCCCCTGTCCCGACAGATAGCCGAATTGAACATTAGCGCAGACGAAATAAACGTCAACGACGCTGAGCTTGAGAACCGTCATGTTTCGAACAATACCGCGAGCGTCAGCGCGTTTTTTGCCGCACTGCTGGCCGACTCAACGTTAACGGCAAATCAGCGTCAGGCCCTGGCCCAGGCGCGTACAGGACTGTTATCCGGGGCAACCCGCGAGCAGATTGAGTCATCGCTTGCCACTCTCCCGGCAGATTCTCCAGCTCAGTCCTACAAAAGCTATCTGGCAGCGGCCGCCAGTTTTTATGCCGGTGATTATGCCAGCGCCGAACAGGATTTCGCTCAGCTAGCCAAAAGCGATCGTCCGTGGCTGGCTGAGACCGCGCAATACATGCTGATACGTGCGGCGTTGAACAAAAGCAGCCAGAACAGCGTGGGCGAGTACGGCGATTTTGATATCACAAAAATTAACCGCGAGGACGCTTCTCAGGCTCAGACGCTGGCGCAAGCCTATCTGCAACACTACCCGCAAGGCCTGTACGCCGCTTCCTCGCACGGTATGCTGCGTCGTATCAACTGGTATTTACAGGCGTGGCCGCAATTGGCGGGATTGTATGAGCAGACGCTCCAGCAGTCGGCTGACGCACAGCAACTGCGTGAGATCGTCATCGAATACGATAATGTCTACGGCATGGCGTTCTACGAACAGTCCGTGGTGGAGGCTTTCCCGGATGCGCCGCTTGTCAGCTATATCGAACTGCTGCGCGCATTGCGCCTGAATAACAACAACAAACCAACGCTGACGCAGGCCCAGCTTGACGCCAGCAAACCGGTGTTTGAGCAGAGCCAAAAACTGCCGCTATGGCGCGATCTGCAGCTGAATCTGTGGCTGGCAACGGGCAACTACGCGGCGATTATTTCGGCAGTTACCCCAGCGCAGAAACTTCCGGCCCACGATACGCTGGCCTTCAGCGAACAGGTGCTGTACGGCGAAGCGCTGATGGGCCAGCAGAAATGGACCACGGCACGTGATTTCTGGCAGACATTGCTGAAGCTCAGCCAGGATAACGAACAGCAGCAGTATGTGCAGGCTAAGCTAGCCGCGACGCTGGTTTATAGCGGCGACGTGGCGGCAATTTTCGCCCCAGAAAGCGCAGTAACCAACCTGCGCTTTCGCTCGCAGGTGCTGAAAACCCAGGCCACGCCTGAACTACTGCGCCAGCAAGCCGTCCACGGTCCTAATAACGAAGAGCGTACCATCGCCCTGCATACGCTGCTGGTGCGGGATCTCACTGAGCATCGCTTTGACGACTGGCTGAATGACAGAAAACTGGCCAGCGCCATTACGCCGCCGGTCATTGGCGAAGCGTTTGATGACGTTAATCTGAGTATTTTCGACTGGAACGGCGACTCTGCCGAGAGCGGTTATACCTGTCGCAGCCTCAATGAAACGGTAACAGTTCTGAGCAAACAAGCGCATGATGCCCACGCCCTGAACTGCTTAGGCGAATTTTTCCGCACTACGCAAACCCACGTTGATTTATGGAAAAACAGTTCCGGCAACGATGTGCTTGAATCAGCAATCTCGCGCAAGAAACCGTTCGGCCAGTTCGACAGGCAAAGCTACTACCAGCAGGTGATCACATCGCCAAAAGCAGAGGTTGAAGATAAGAGCTTTGCGCTGTATCGCGCCATCATGTGCTATGCGCCGTCAGGCTCTAACGAGTGCGGCGGTGAGGAAGTGGATAAACTACAGCGTAAAGGCTGGTTCACCCAACTGAAAACGCAGTATCCGGGAAGTCCGTGGGCGCAAAAACTCAAATACTACTGGTAACTGCGCTGCTGCTGGGCCAGGCACAGGCGGCGGAAATCGTCGCCGCCCGTGAACATCCGGCCTTCTGGCTATGGTCCGGAGTGAAGGCCAGTGACGAGCTAAAAAACGCACAAACAGTCTATCTGCATCAGGGCGAAGTCCTGGTTCGTTCAGGTCACGTGGTGTTCCAGCGTCTCGGGCTGCCGGTTAATCGCCTGACTTTCCCCTCTATCTGGTTGACCGTGCGCTTTACCACACTCGACGTACCGGAGGAGATCCCGGCGCGCATCATACGCTTGATGCAACGCTGGCAGACGGCCGGGAATCACGTCATCGGCCTGCAGGTTGATTTTGACGCGGCGACCCATCAGCTTGCCGATTACGCCTACTTTCTGCAGCAGTTACGCCAACGGCTACCGACCGAGTTTGCACTTGGCGTAACCGGACTACTGGATTGGGCAAAAACGGGCGACGTCGCCACGCTGAACGCGCTGGCGGTCGATGAACTGGTGGTCCAGAGCTATCAGGGACGTCACACGGTACCGAATTATCAGGCGTATCTGCCCGCCCTCAGTCGTCTGCGCATTCCATTTAAGCTGGGGCTGGTACAAAACGGTAGCCGGGACCCGCAGGCTGAAGCGCAGCTTGAGAAATCACCGTGGTACCGCGGCACTGTGGTGTTTATGCTTAATCCGCCACCCCGTTAAGCCTTCGCTTTATGGTGGCAGCAGCCGGAGAGATTATCAATAATCGGGCATTCAGCGCTGTCATCGCCAGGGCAACTCTCCGCCAGCGCCAACAAATGCAAGCGCATAGCCTGCAGCTCGCTGATATGGCGCTCAATGTCCGCCACCTTTTCTAACGTACGCTTTTTCACATCTGCGCTGTGACGCGCCGGATCGTTAAACAGGTTCACCAACTCGCCGCACTCTTCCAGGTTAAAACCAACCTGTCGTGCCTGTCGTAACAGCGTAAGCTCATTCAGATGCTGTTGGTTGTATGTGCGATAGCCATTTTCGCTACGCAGCGGCGGCGTCACTAACCCCTTTTCTTCGTAAAAGCGTATCGCTTTGCTGGTTAAACCGGTTTTTTTCGCAACATCGCTAATATTCACATTTCCCCCGCTGATCTTGTTGGTACTGAGCCACATTATAGCCCACATTGCCGTAATCCTTTACCCAAGAACCCCGCGCATTTTCCACCATCACAGCGATGCACAAATCCTTTTAATTCACATCGTTATATCCGATTCAGATCACATTTCAGCATTTATTGACCACGCAAAATTGACTCAAATCAAAAGATGTATCGGTTCTGCACCTTTCATCTTGAACAAAGGGAAACAATTTTATATACAAACGCGAATGATAATGATGATCATTTACATTCAATAAAGGTTCTCTTATGTTGTCACGGATTAACCAAAGGCCATTTATTCTTTCAGCCCTGACATTATGCATGTCCGGCGCTACTTTTGCAGCGACCTCTCCAACACACGGTTCAACGTCCGACGAAGATACGGTGATCGTTACGGCTAACCGCACAGAAAGTAGTCTCTGGGATAGCCCGGCAACCATTCAGGTTATCGATCGCCAGACGCTACAAAACTCCACCAGCGTTTCTCTTGCTGATGATTTACAAGATATCCCCGGCGTCGAAGTTACCGATAACGCTCTCGCAGGTCGGAAACAAATTCGTATCCGTGGCGAAGCTTCTTCGCGGGTGCTGATTTTGATAGACGGCCAGGTCGTCAGCTACCAACGTGCCGGACAAAACTACGGAGCCGGTTTACTGATTGACGAATCCGCGCTGGAACGTATTGAAGTGGTCAAAGGCCCTTATTCTGTCCTCTATGGTTCGCAGGCAATTGGCGGCGTCGTGAACTTTATTACCAAAAAAGGCGGCGATAAGCCTTTGGGTGGTAGCGTTAAGGCTGTTTATAACTCCGCAACGGCAGGATGGGAAGAGTCAGCGGCAGCCTGGGGAAGCATCGGTAACTTTGACTACCGCATCAATGGCAGCTATTCCGACCAGGGGGATCGCGATACACCTGACGGAAGATTGCCCGACACCAACTTCCGTAATAACGGTCAGGGAGTGTGGCTTGGCTACAACCTCGATCGCCACAAAATTGGGCTCTCACTCGACCGTTATAAGCTATCCACTCAAACCTGGTTTGACGATCCCGAAGGTCAGTTCGATGACTTTAGCGTCAAAATTCCTAAGCTGGAACGCGAGAAAATCGGTCTTTTCTACGACTACGCGGCCGACGGGGATTATCTGAAGAATATCCATTTTGACGCATATACCCAGACAATAGAGCGCAAATTTGAAAACCGGGTCAAAACGACCCAGATTATCCCCAGCCCGATGATTAAAGCGCTGACGGTAAGCAATCAAACCAATACCAACGACAAACAATATACCCAGGGTGTAACGCTGCAGGGCAATATCTCCCTTCCGGCTAACAACACGCTGGTGATTGGCACCCAGTATCAGCATGACAAAATAAAACAGGACACGGACGGCAGTACGCGCCAGACCGCGGCTACCGGCTTCTTTGATACGCAAACCCGTACCCTGTCATATAACGAAGCGGAACAAAGCAACACCTCACTGTTCGCGCAAAACGACTGGCGCTTTGCCGATGACTGGACGTGGACCGTGGGCGCACGCCAGTACTGGCTGTCTTCGAAACTCAATCGCAACGATACGCAAACCATCCAAAGCAGCGGCACCACCTGGCAATCCACCGGGGGAAATTCCGTTCACGATGATGAACTGGTGACCTCGACCAGCCTGCGCTATTCCGGCTTTGAAGATCTTGAACTTCGGGCTGCATACGCCCAGGGCTATGTCTTCCCCACGCTTACTCAATTGTTCATGCAGACATCCGCTGGCGGCAGCGTTACCTACGGCAACCCAAACCTGAAGGCGGAACACTCAAATAACTATGAGTTGGGCGCGCGGTATAAAGGGAATATGTGGCTGATTGACGGCGCCATTTATTACTCCGAAGCCAAAGACTATATCGCCAGTCTGGCCTGTTCAGGCCAACCCGTTTGCAACGGCAACACCACCTCTTCCCGCGGCGGCTATTACTACTACGACAACATCGATCGTGCCAAAACCTGGGGCATGGAATTAACTGCAGAATACAACGGCTGGGCGGTTTCCCCCTACCTGAGCGGTAATCTCATTCGCCGTCAATACGAAGGCAACACCATAAAAACCTGGGATACCGGCGAACCCACGCTGACCGGGCGCGTTGGCCTGAAACATACCTGGTTGATGAATGTCGCTAACGTGACGTCCGATGTCTTTATTCGCGCGGCGTCCCGCGCCAAAGATAATACCGGCACCACGGAAATAAACTACCCAGGCTGGGCCACGCTTAACCTCGCATTCAACACCGAGTTTGGTCCGCAGGACCAGTATCAGGTCAACCTCGCGCTCAACAACCTGACCGACAAGCGTTACAGAACCGCGCATGAATCTATCCCAGACGCTGGTTTCAATGCCGCTGTTGGCTTTGCGTGGAATTTCTGACGATGAAAAAACTCATGATTGGCTTACTGAGCCTCGCCTGTGTTTTCAGCGCCCAGTCCGCTGACCGCCTGGTGGTGGCGGGCGGTTCGCTTAGCGAACTGATTTACGCCATGGGCGTCGGCAACCGAGTGGTTGGCGTCGATGAAACCACCTCGTACCCACCTGAAACTGCCGCACTCCCGCATATCGGCTACTGGAAGCAGTTAAGCAGCGAGGGCATTTTATCGCTGCACCCGGACAGCTTTATCACCTGGCAGGATGCAGGCCCTCAAATCGTTTTGGATCAGCTCCGGGCGCAGAAAGTTAACGTCGTTACATTGCCGCGCGTACCGGCCACCGTCGAGCAGATGTACGCCAACATTCGGGAGCTGGCTCAAACGCTGCGCATTCCTGAACAAGGTGAAGCGCTGGTCAATCGCCTGCATCAACGTCTGGATCGTGTTCAGCACAGCGTGGCGGCGAAGAATGCGCCGGTCAAAGCCATGTTCATTCTCTCCGCTGGCGGCAGCGCGCCGCAGGTCGCCGGCAAGGGCAGCGTTGCAGATGCCATTATGACCCTTGCGGGCGCACAAAATGTCGCCACCCACGCGCAGTATAAAAGTTACAGCGCGGAGTCGCTGATCGCCGCCAACCCGGAGGTGATCGTGGTGACGTCGCAAATGGTGGATGGCGATCTGGCTCGTCTGAGCGCGATTGCCGGTATTACCCACACTGCGGCCTGGAAAAACCAGCGCATTGTGGCGGTAGACCAGGCGCTGATTCTGGGAATAGGGCCTCGCGTCGCCGATGCGGTTGAAGCCCTGCACCAGCAATTCTGGCCTCACTAACTGGATTTATAAAAAAGAATGAAGACTGAACACTCGCTGAATCTTACCGCGCATTTTGCGCTTGAGGGAAGTCAGCCCTTTAAGGATCGCCGCGCCACAATGCCATGGCGCGGGGCGATCCCGATTGCCAAAGAGCTATTGTCACAAACCTGGCAGGATGTTATCAGCCAGCCTACCCCGCCGCGTAAACGGCTGGTGTACTTGCATATCCCTTTTTGTGCAACGCATTGTACTTTCTGTGGTTTTTATCAAAACCGGTTCGAAGAAGATCACTGCGCCCGCTACACCAACGCGCTGTTGCGCGAAATCGAGATGGAAGCCGATAGCGCATTACATCAGTCAGCCCCAATTCACGCCGTCTATTTTGGCGGCGGTACGCCTTCAGCGCTGTCAGCACTGGATCTGGGCAGAATCATCACCGCGCTTCGTGAAAAGTTACCGCTGGCGCCGGACTGCGAAATTACCATTGAGGGACGAGTGCTCAATTTTGACGATGCGCGAATTGATGCCTGCCTTGACGCTGGCGCCAATCGGTTTTCGATCGGTATTCAATCTTTTAACAGCCGGATCCGCAAAAAAATGGCGCGCACCTCAGACGGCCCGAGCGCAATTGCCTTTATGCAGGGGCTGGTAAAACGGGATCGTGCCGCCGTGGTATGCGATCTGTTGTTTGGTCTGCCAGGACAAGATGCAAAACTGTGGGGCGACGATCTGGCGATTGCCCGTGACATCGGCCTCGACGGCGTAGATCTTTATGCGCTGAACCTGATCCCCAATACACCGCTTGGCAAAGCAGTTGAAACCGGGCGCACAACCGTTCCCTCTCCCGCCGAACGTCGCGATCTCTATCTTCAGGGTTGCGATTTCATGGACAGCGCGGGCTGGCGCTGCATCAGCAACAGCCACTGGGCGCGTACCACGCGTGAACGCAATCTGTACAACCTGCTGATTAAACAGGGAGCGGACTGTCTGGCATTCGGCTCAGGCGCCGGGGGATCAGTCAATGGCTATTCCTGGATGGTCGAGCGCAATCTGACGACATGGCATGAATCTATCGCCGCCGGGAAAAAACCGCTAATGATGATGATGCGTACCGCCGAGCGTGGTTTCCAGTGGCGACACACTCTCCAGGCGGGCATTGAAACGGCCCGCGTTCCGCTGGATGAACTGACGCCTCATGCACAAAAACTAACCCCGCTACTGACCCAATGGCATCACGCAGGACTGACGCGAGATGCCAGCACCTGCGTGCGCCTGACCAATGAAGGGCGTTTTTGGGCAAGCAATATTTTGCAGTCTCTTGATGAACTTATTCAGGCACTTAACGCGCCGCGCATTGCGGTAGAACAACCATACCAGGAGTGAATTATGAGCCATGTCTCTTTACAGGATTTTTTGAAAACTGAACCGGACGGTACGCTGGAAGCTATCGCTGCCCAGTACAACACCACGCTGCTGGAGGTGGTGAAAAACCTCCCCTCCCCGACGCTGGTTTCCGGCGATCAATTTGATACCGTCTGGGAAACCGTCAGCGAATGGGGCAAAGTCACCACCCTGGTCCATACTGCTGATGTCATTCTGGAATTCACCGGTGAATTACCTTCCGGATTCCACCGTCATGGCTACTTCAACCTGCGCGGCAAAAAAAGCATGACCGGTCATATCAAGGCAGAAAACTGTACGCATATTGCCCTGATTGAACGCAAATTTATGGGAATGGACACCGCGTCCATTCTCTTCTTTAACCAGGCGGGTAGCGCAATGTTCAAAATTTTCCTCGGTCGGGATGAGCATCGACAGTTACTGGCCGAACAGGTCAGCGCCTTTCACGCGTTGTCTTCATCTTTAAAGGAACATGCCTGATGGCTCCATGGCTCATTTTTGGTGCGGGTGGTAGCGGCGTCGGCGCGAAAACGCTTGAACTCGCACTGGCGGAACAACGTCCGGTGATTGCCGTCGTTCGCAACGCACAGGTCGCTGCAGGGTTGCAGGAAAAAGGTGTGCAGGTCTTCATCGGCGACGCCTGCGATAGTCAGGTCACCGCCTGTGCCTGTCGCGCAGCGGGTCAACATGCCACGGTGATCTCCTCCATGGGCGGCGCCCAAGATTATCTGGCGCACAGAACCGTCATTGATGAAGCAGAAAAAGCGGAGATCAAGCGCATGATTCTGGTGACCTCACTCGGCTGCGGTGACAGTTGGCCTTTTCTTTCTTCACGCGCAAAGGCCGCATTTGGTCAGGCTGTACGCGAAAAATCGTTGGCTGAAAGCTGGCTACAAACCAGTCGACTGGACTACGCCATTCTCCGCCCCGGCGGTTTGCTGAACGGTGCAGCCACCGGCCAGGCGCAACGAATACAGGCTCAGGAGTGTCACGGCTTTGTAATGCGTGCAGATGTTGCGAAGCATATTCACGAACTGGCCACTGCGCCGGCACTCAATAACCAGATTTACAGTTTGGTTGAGCCGGGACTGAAACCCGCGTAAACCCCTCACGGCGCGGGAACTCCGCGCCGCAAAGACGTTATGGAGCGTTACGTGCTTAAGGACTCGCTTTCTTCCGTCAGCATCCTGACGGGTCTTTCTCTTTTGCTGGTTGCTCTGATGCTCTTCGGTGCCAGCCAGGGAGCGCTGAACATTAGCTTCAGCGCCCTGTTCAACGACGAATATCGTGATATCTGGTTAAACATCCGCTTGCCTCGCGTGCTGCTGGCCGTTCTGGTCGGTGCTGCGCTGGCGACGGCAGGGGTCATCATGCAGGGACTTTTTCGCAATCCGATGGCCGATCCTGGCCTGCTTGGCGTCAGCAGCGGCTCCGCGCTGATGGTCGGCATCGCGATAGTTATCCCATTTTCGTTCCCCGTAGTGCTGGTGCTGTATGAGCAGATGATTTTTGCCGTCGCAGGCAGCATGGTGGTCTGCACGATTATTTTCCTGATAAGCCAGCGTCATAACCACGGTGGAATGATGCAACTGCTGTTAGCCGGTATCGCTATCAATGCCCTGTGCGGTTCGGCTATTGGCGTACTGAGCTATGTGGGCGACGAGCAGCAGCTACGTCAACTTACATTGTGGATGATGGGAAATCTCGGCCAGGCCCAGTGGCCAACGCTGTTGGTTGCCAGCACGTTTATTCTTCCAGCCATTGTTGTCACCGTCTGCATGGCGGGAACGCTTAATTTACTGCAGTTAGGTGATGAAGAGGCGCATTACCTCGGCGTAAACGTCAAACGTAAGCGGCAGCAGTTACTGTTGCTCAGTTCGCTCCTGGTTGGCGCTGCGGTTTCCGTCAGCGGCGTAATTGGTTTTATTGGCCTGGTGATCCCACATCTGATCAGAATGACGACCGGCGCCGATCATCGCTGGTTGATTCCCTGCTCTACGCTGGCCGGTGCCTGTTTACTTCTGATTGCCGACACGTTGGCCCGCACACTTGTTCAGCCAGCCGAAATGCCCGTTGGCCTGTTAACCAGCCTGATCGGTGGACCGTATTTCCTGTGGTTAATACTGCGTAGCCGGAGGGTGTCATGATCGTCGCTGAAAATCTGGTCTACCATATTCAGGGAAGACGACTGACCGACGAAGTTTCCCTGACGCTACCTGATGGAGAGATCATCGCGATTCTTGGCCCGAACGGAGCCGGGAAATCGACGCTGCTACGCCAGCTTACGGGATATCTGCAGCCCCACAGTGGGCGTTGTAGCATGTTTGGCAAGCCGCTGGACAAGTGGTCAATCACCGAGCTGGCAAAAACCCGTGCCGTGATGCGCCAGAATAGTCATATGGCCTTCCCGTTTAGCGTTCAGGAGGTCATTCGCATGGGCAGACATCCGTATCGTACGCGCAACACGGGCGATGAAACGGAGTACATCATGGCATTGTGTGATTGCCAGGCGCTGGCCGCACGCGATTACCGGCATCTCTCGGGAGGAGAACAACAACGGGTACAGCTGGCGCGCCTGCTGGTTCAGCTTTGGGAGCCCGAGCCTGGGCCGAAATGGCTGTTTCTTGATGAACCCACCTCCGCGCTGGATATTCACCACCAGCAGCACCTTTTTCGTCTGCTACGTCGTCTGGTGCGTGAACGGCAGTTTAACGTCTGCTGCGTCCTGCACGATCTCAACCTCGCGGCGCGCTATGCCGACCGCGTGGTATTGATGGAGCGCGGCAGGATAGTTGATAACGGATATCCGCAGGATGTCCTGAAGCAACGGTCGCTGAACGCGCTGTACGGTGCCGATCTCACGGTCATAAATGAACCGGAGCATCGAACGCCGATTATCGTCCTCAATCAATAACAGACCGGGAACCCCTGGCGTGGCGTTCCCGTTTTTCTCCCTTTACACCCTTTTTTCACCTTTTCTAAAAACGCCCTTGACCTTCCCCTTGCTGGAAGGTTTAACCTTTATCACAGTCAGTTAATCCTGCAAAAAAGGAGTTGGTTATGTCTCAAACAATCGATCTAACCCTGGACGGCCTGTCCTGTGGTCACTGCGTAAAACGCGTTAAAGAAAGTCTGGAACAACGTCCGGACGTTGAGCAAGCGGATGTCACCGTGACAGAAGCGCATGTTACCGGGAGCGCCAGCGCAGAAGCGCTGATTGAAACCATCAAACAAGCCGGTTACGGCGCGGAGTTAAGCTACCCAAAGGCTAAACCGCTGACGGAGTCATCAATCCCGTCGGAAGCACTGGCAGCGGTCCCTTCCGAGCTTCCGGCAGCTACGGCTGATGATGACAGCCAACAGTTGCTGTTAAACGGCATGAGCTGCGCCAGTTGTGTGACCCGCGTACAAAATGCATTGCAAAGTGTACCGGGCGTCACGCAGGCACGGGTAAACCTGGCGGAACGCACTGCGCTGGTAATGGGCAGTGCCTCCGCCGCAGATTTAGTACAGGCGGTTGAAAAAGCGGGCTACGGCGCAGAAGCGATTGAAGATGATGCTAAGCGTCGCGAACGTCAGCAAGAAACCGCCGTGGCAACCATGAAACGTTTTCGCTGGCAGGCAGCCGTCGCGCTGCTCCTGGGTATCCCGGTCATGGTATGGGGCATGATTGGCGACAACATGATGGTGAGCGACGACAACCGCAGCCTGTGGCTGATGATTGGTCTGGCAACGCTTGCCGTGATGGTTTTCGCGGGCGGTCACTTTTACCGCAATGCGTGGAAAAGTCTGATGAACGGCACCGCGACCATGGATACGCTGGTGGCGCTGGGTACGGGGGTGGCATGGCTCTATTCCATGAGCGTCAACCTCTGGCCACAATGGTTCCCGATGGAAGCGCGACACCTCTATTATGAAGCCAGTGCCATGATTATCGGTCTGATTAACCTCGGACACATGCTGGAAGCGCGGGCTCGCCAACGCTCGTCTAAAGCACTGGAAAAACTGCTCGATCTGACACCGCCGACCGCACGCGTCGTCACTGACGAAGGTGAAAAGAACGTGCCGCTGGCAGAGGTGCAGGCTGGAATGTTGCTGCGCCTGACCACCGGTGACCGCGTTCCGGTTGATGGCGAAATCACTCAGGGTGAAGCCTGGCTGGATGAGGCCATGCTGACCGGTGAGCCGATTCCACAGCAAAAAGGTGCAGGCGATAGCGTCCACGCCGGTACGGTCGTACAGGACGGTAGCGTGCTGTTCCGCGCCAGCGCTGTTGGCAGTCACACCACGCTGTCGCGCATTATTCGTATGGTGCGCCAGGCGCAAAGCAGCAAACCGGAGATTGGCAAACTGGCCGACCGCATCTCGTCGGTGTTCGTTCCGGTCGTGGTCGCCATTGCGCTGGTCAGTGCGGCTATCTGGTATTTCTTTGGACCGGCGCCGCAGATTGTCTATACGCTGGTAATCGCCACCACCGTCCTGATTATTGCCTGCCCTTGTGCGCTGGGTCTGGCAACGCCGATGTCGATTATTTCCGGCGTCGGGCGTGCCGCTGAATTTGGGGTGCTGGTACGTGATGCCGATGCGCTGCAGCGCGCCAGCACGCTCGATACCATCGTGTTTGATAAAACCGGGACGCTAACTGAAGGCAAACCACAGGTTGTCGCCATCAAAACGTTTGGCAATACCGACGAAGCGCTGGCAATTCGTCTGGCAGCGGCCCTTGAACAGGGTTCCAGCCACCCGTTAGCCAGGGCGATTCTGGACAAAGCAGGTGATGTCACGCTGCCGCAGGTCAACGGTTTCCGTACGCTGCGCGGTTTAGGCGTCAGTGGCGAAACGGAAGGTCACACGCTGCTGCTGGGAAACCAGGCGCTGCTCAATGAACAGCAGGTAGATACCACTGAAATGGAGGCTGAAATCACCGCTCAGGCTTCCCAAGGCTCAACCCCGGTACTGTTAGCGATTGACGGTAAAGCAGCAGCGCTGTTAGCGGTACGTGATCCTCTGCGTAGCGACAGCGTGGCAGCACTCCAGCGTCTGCACCGCGCCAGGTATCGTCTGGTGATGCTCACCGGCGACAACCCAACGACCGCCAACGCCATTGCCAAAGAGGCGGGTATTGATGAGGTGATTGCTGGCGTTCTGCCGGACGGTAAAGCCGAGGCGATTAAACGTCTGCAGAGCCAGGGGCGTCAGGTTGCCATGGTCGGTGACGGTATCAACGATGCGCCTGCGCTGGCTCAGGCTGACGTAGGGATTGCCATGGGTGGCGGCAGCGATGTGGCGATTGAAACCGCCGCGATTACGCTGATGCGCCATAGCCTGATGGGCGTTGCAGATGCGCTGTCTATCTCCCGGGCAACGCTGCGCAATATGAAGCAGAACCTGCTCGGCGCGTTTATCTATAACAGCATCGGTATCCCCGTTGCCGCCGGGATTTTGTGGCCGTTCACCGGAACACTGCTCAACCCGGTCGTAGCCGGGGCGGCGATGGCGCTCTCCTCCATTACCGTGGTGAGCAACGCTAATCGACTGCTGCGCTTCAAACCTAAAGAGTAAGCCTTTACCGGATGTCGCTCTGAACGGAGCCCCAAATCATTCGCGTTGCCTCAAAGCTGCAAGTATAAAAACCCCAGGAGCATAGCCAACTATGTGACTGGGGTTTTTGCTCGCTACCAATAAAGAGGCTGAGCGAATGATGAAGTGTATTTGCACCTTCCAGGACCACGCGCTAGCATGGAAGTCTACTTAGGGAGGCCGTATGGATCTGTTGTACCGGGTAAAATCATTTTTCACCGCGCTACGCGGCAACCACCATACCTGGCCTGCCATCGACATCTCCTTGCCCGGAAACCGCCATTTTCATCTGATTGGCAGTATTCACATGGGCAGCCGCGATATGGCGCCTCTGCCTGCCAAATTACTCAAAAAGCTCCAGCGTGCCGATGCGCTCATTGTCGAAGCCGATGTTTCCGGCGACGACGCGCCGTTTGCCAACCTTCCGACCTTTGCCGCACTGGAAGAGCGCATCAGCCCAGAGCTGCTAGATAATTTGCACAAAGTCACCGACGAGCTGGGTATTTCCCCTTCCCTGCTGTCTACCCAGCCGCTGTGGCAAATCGCCATGGTCTTGCAGGCAACGCAGGCGCAACAGTTGGGGTTGCGGGCAGAATACGGCATTGATTACCAACTTCTGAATGCGGCAAAACAGGTGCATAAACCCATAATCGAGCTGGAAGGCGCATCCAGCCAAATCGAGCTGTTGTGTCAGTTACCCGATAACGGACTGGCTCTGCTGGACGATACCCTGACGCACTGGCATACCAATGCCAGACTGCTACAACAGATGATGGGCTGGTGGCTTAAAACGCCGCCACGCAATAGCGAACTCACTCTACCCAATACTTTTAGCCAGTCGCTGTATGACGTTTTGATGCATCAGCGTAATGCGGCCTGGCGCGATCGACTCAGGGCGATGCCCGCCGGGCACTATGTCGTGGCCGTTGGTGCGCTGCATTTGTATGGAGAAGGAAATTTGCCGGAGATGTTACGGTAAAAAAATGGCCAATATTGCTATTGGCCCGTCAAAGAGGAATTTCATCATTATTATGATCCCGACGCTTAAAGCATCGGTGTAGTTCGATTGTCGCTCAAAGTCATCATCCTGCCAACACTATTGCGCAAGATGGTACTATTTTTTAGACAGACATCAGGCGTATGCTTGTGTCGTATTTTGTCTGGGCCAGGAAAATTGCTATGACACCCGCCGTTAAATTACTCGAAAAAAACAAAATTTCTTTCCAGATCCACACCTACGATCACGATCCGTCCGAGACGAACTTTGGTGACGAAGTGGTACGCAAGTTAGGTCTGAATGCGGACCAGGTCTACAAAACGCTACTGGTTGCCGTGAATGGCGATATGAAGCACCTGGCGGTTGCCGTTACGCCGGTAGCCGGTCAACTGGATCTCAAAAAGGTCGCCAGGGCGTTGGGAGCCAAAAAGGTCGATATGGCCGATCCGATGATCGCGCAGCGAACCACCGGGTATCTGGTAGGCGGCATCAGCCCGCTGGGGCAGAAAAAAAGATTGCCGACGCTCATCGACGCTCCCGCCCAGACGTTTGACACCATTTATGTGTCCGGCGGCAAACGCGGGCTGGATATTGAACTGGCAGCAGGCGATTTGGCGAAAATTCTGGATGCGAAATTCGCCGATATCGCACGCCGTGATTAATTGTCTTTTGCCCGGTGATACGGCGATTGCGCCTACTGCGATTACAGGGTGTGATTGGTGAAGACAGTTTGGACTCGGCCAGCGCGCAGGTACCGGAGCATAGAGGTAATAAGTAGGATTATTGGGCCGCCATGAAGGGCGGCCCGGAGGAGCGGATAAAATGATGCCCCAAATTGCCCTGTTACTGCCAGCTTACCTCGCCCTTCGGCTCATACGCACCAGCATCGAGCGGTGAGTTCTTCTGCACGTACTCTTTCAGCACCTCCGCATCAATAAACCCGGTATTCACATAGCCAGGCTTGTTATCAATTCGCGGATAGCCATCGCCGCCGGTGGCATTGAAGCTCAGCGTTGCCATGCGATAGGTTTTGGCTGGATCAACGGGTTCGCCTTTAATTTTCAAATCGTTAAGCTTGCCGTCTTTCGCCACGAAGCTGACGTTGGCAAACTGCGGATAGGCCCCGGAATCCGGCTTCATTTGTGCCACGGCGGTCAGATAGTCAATCACCTCTTTCCCGCTCATGTCGGCGTACACCACGATGTTACCGAACGGCTGCACTTTCAGCACGCTCTTATAGGTGATATCACCGCCTTCGATGGAGTCACGGATACCGCCGCCGCTCATCACGCCAAAATCAGCGCTGGTTCGCGCCATTTGCGCAGCCAGCAGTAAATGCCCCATGTTGGTCTGTACGAAACGGACTTTGCTACGGTCGCCTTCGAGGCGCGCATTGACGCTACCAATTTTCACGTCGAGCTGCGCTTTACCTTTATTCTGGAACGGCGTCAGCAGTGAAAGCATTTGCTGATTTTCTGCAATTTCCGGGGTGTAGAGTACGCGCTCACTTTTACCGTTGTCCCAGGTCACTTTTTTCTTAAGGTTGACGGGGATGAGCTGGTAGTTAACCATTTTCATTTCGCCATTGCGGAACTCAAAGTCCGCCCGCCCCACGTATTTCCCCCACTCATGCGCCTGCACAATCCAGATCCCGTTTTGCTTGTCTGGCGCACACGGCGTACCCGGTACGTAATCAACCTGCTTCTTGTTTTCCGCGGCCATACATACCGGATCCTGCGAGTGACCACCCACAATCATTGCCAGCGATCCCGCCGGCAGGCTGCGCGCCATTTCTACGTCGCCAGGCGCGTTCGAGCCGTGATTGCCATTGTCATAATGTCCCATATGGGTGGTCGCAATAATGATGTCCGGCTTTTCCCCCATATTCAGTTCCTGGATAACCAGTTTGGCTTCATCAGCAGGTTTACGGAACTCTATATCGGTAAAGAACTCTGGGTTGCCAATTTTCGCCGTATCGTCAGTGGTTAAACCGAGTACGGCAATTTTTAAATCCTGACGCTTAAAGATGGCCCACGGCTTAAACAAACGCTCGCCGGTGCTTTTCTGATAGATATTGGCCGAGAGAAACGGGAATTTGGACCATTTTTCCTGCTGGCGCAATACGCTAAGCGGATTATCAAACTCGTGGTTTCCGACCGCCATCGCATCATAGCCAATCAGGTTCATTCCGCGAAAATCAGGTTCCGCATCCTGCAGATCGGACTCCGGTACGCCGGTATTAATGTCGCCACCGGAAAGCAGCAGTACGCTGCCTCCTTCCTCAGCCACCTCTTTACGAATACCGTCCACCAGCGTTTTTTGTGCCGCCAGCCCGTATTCACCGTATTCGCTGCGCCAGAAGTGACCGTGATGATCGTTGGTATGCAGAATGGTAATTTTGTAGGTTTTATCTTTTTCGTACGCCTGCGCAGGTTGACCTGCCAGCGCAAATGCGGCTAATAACGCCAGCGCCACGCCCCGTTTTAAAAACTTCATATTTCACTCCCTGACTCAATATCAACCGCCATACCCGTTATCCTTCAAATTACATGTGCGTTGGCTGCGCTCACTTCCCCCTGTCGCTTATGCAGTAAGCTCCTGGGACTCTCGCGTTTGCCGCCTGCCTGTAAGTCGAATTAGTTCGGGCATAAAATTACAGCTACTGAAAATAATAGCCGAAAATGTTTTCAGAAATGAGACTTCCTTCAAACACCTTCCGCAGGTATGTTAGTCAGGTAATAATAACAAATTAGATTACCCTCATAATCGCAACCCAAACAGAAGTGACTTTCTATGGCAATAAGTGAACCAACCCAGCCAGTGGCTGGCGCGTCAGCGTCGGTTGCTAAAGCACGCACCTCATTTGGCATTTTAGGGGCAATCAGCCTCTCCCATCTGCTAAACGATATGATCCAGTCGCTGATCCTGGCGATTTATCCGCTATTGCAGTCAGAGTTCTCGCTGACGTTTATGCAGATAGGGATGATTACCCTGACCTTCCAGCTTGCTTCCTCACTGCTGCAACCGGTTGTGGGTTACTGGACGGATAAATACCCGATGCCGTGGTCGCTGCCCATTGGGATGTGCTTCACGCTGAGTGGGCTTGTTTTGCTGGCCATGGCCGGCAGTTTCCATATGGTCCTGCTCGCCGCGGCGCTGGTTGGTACCGGCTCTTCGGTATTTCACCCGGAATCATCCCGCGTGGCGCGAATGGCCTCCGGCGGTCGTCACGGTCTTGCCCAGTCAATTTTCCAGGTTGGCGGCAACTTCGGTAGCTCTCTGGGACCGTTACTGGCGGCTGTCATCATCGCGCCATATGGTAAGGGTAATGTGGCCTGGTTTGTGCTGGCTGCGTTATTAGCGATTGTCGTTCTGGCGCAAATCAGCCGTTGGTATGCCGCGCAGCACCGGATGAGTAAAGGAAAACCGAAAGTCGCCATCGTGAATCCGTTACCACGGAATAAAGTGGTGTTGGCGGTAAGCATCCTGCTGGTGCTGATTTTCTCCAAATACTTCTATATGGCGAGCATCAGCAGCTATTACACCTTTTATCTGATGCAAAAATTCGGATTATCGGTACAAAATGCCCAGTTTCACCTGTTTGCCTTCCTGTTTGCCGTCGCAGCCGGGACGGTGATTGGTGGACCATTGGGCGATAAAATTGGCAGAAAATATGTTATTTGGGGCTCTATCCTCGGCGTAGCACCCTTTACCCTCTTTTTACCCTACGCAACGCTGGAATGGACCGGGATTTTAACCGTGATCATTGGTTTTATCCTCGCATCGGCGTTTTCTGCCATTCTGGTCTACGCGCAGGAGCTGCTTCCTGGCCGTATCGGTATGGTTTCTGGGCTATTTTTCGGTTTTGCCTTCGGCATGGGCGGCTTGGGAGCCGCGGTGTTAGGGCTGATTGCCGACCATACCAGCATCGATTTGGTCTACAAAATATGTGCTTTCCTGCCACTACTGGGGATACTGACCATATTCTTACCTGATAACCGACATAAAGCGTGATTTCCTGACGGCCAAAAGTAAATTTTGGCCGTCAGACTTACAGTAGCCATCAGCCTTTGCCTCTCACATACCGCTGTACTTTTCCGATCCGTGCTTTTTTACGTCTAAAATCCTATTTTCATCAAAATTCAATAATTATTCACAAACAAAAACATCAAAATTGTCATAAACTATTACTCGTCGTTTGAGTTTTCAGGATTATCACAGCAACCAAAGGAGACGGAATGCATCACGCCACCCCGCTTATCACCACCATTGTCGGCGGCCTTGTGCTCGCTTTTATATTAGGCATGATTGCCAATAAACTACGTATTTCTCCTCTGGTGGGATATCTGTTAGCGGGCGTTCTGGCCGGTCCATTTACACCTGGTTTTGTTGCTGATACCAAGTTAGCGCCTGAACTGGCCGAGCTTGGCGTAATCCTGCTGATGTTCGGCGTGGGGCTGCACTTTTCGCTGAAGGATTTGATGGCGGTAAAGTCTATCGCCATTCCCGGCGCGATTGCCCAGATAGCGGTGGCAACGCTGCTGGGCATGGCGCTTTCAGCGGTGATGGGCTGGTCGCTGATGGTAGGGATCGTGTTTGGTCTGTGTCTTTCAACCGCCAGTACCGTGGTGCTATTGCGTGCGCTTGAAGAAAGGCAGCTCATTGACAGTCAGCGCGGGCAAATCGCCATTGGCTGGCTGATTGTCGAAGACCTGATGATGGTGCTGACGCTGGTTCTCCTGCCAGCCGTCGCTGGAATGCTGGAAAAAGAAGATGTCGGCTTTGCCTCGCTGGCCGTAGATATGGGCATTACCATCGGTAAGGTGGTGGCATTTATCGCAATTATGATGCTGGTCGGTCGTCGCCTGGTACCGTGGATTATGGCCCGTAGCGCCGCAACCGGCTCACGCGAACTGTTTACCCTGTCAGTCCTCGCCCTCGCATTAGGTATCGCATTTGGCGCAGTGGAGCTGTTCGATGTCTCCTTTGCACTGGGGGCATTCTTCGCCGGCATGGTGCTGAACGAATCTGAACTGAGTCACCGTGCGGCGCATGACACCCTGCCGCTGCGCGATGCGTTCGCCGTACTGTTCTTCGTTTCCGTCGGGATGCTCTTTGATCCCATGATTCTGATTCAGCAACCGCTGGCGGTGCTGGGCACGCTGGCGATTATCATCTTTGGTAAATCCCTTGCCGCCTATTTCCTGGTGCGCCTGTTTGGTCACTCCCAACGCACAGCGCTCACCATTGCCACCAGCCTGGCGCAGATTGGTGAATTTGCCTTTATCCTGGCGGGTCTGGGCATGGCGTTAAACCTGCTGCCGCAGGCCGGACAGAATCTGGTGCTGGCGGGGGCGATCCTGTCTATCATGCTTAACCCGGTGCTGTTCGCGGTGTTAGAAAAATATCTCGCCAAAACAGAAACGCTGGAAGAACAGACGCTGGAAGAGGCTATTGAAGAAGAGAAGCAAATTCCGGTGGATATCTGCAATCACGCCCTGCTGGTTGGCTTTGGGCGCGTCGGTAGCCTGCTGGGCGAGAAATTGATGGCTGCGGGGATCCCGCTGGTAGTTATCGAAACCTCACGCACCCGAGTGGATGAACTGCGCGAGCGCGGGATCCGCGCGGTGCTGGGAAATGCCGCCAACGAAGAAATTATGAATCTGGCGCATCTGGATTGCGCACGCTGGCTGCTGCTGACTATTCCCAATGGCTATGAAGCGGGTGAAATTGTCGCTTCAGCACGCGAGAAGTGCCCGTCGATTGAAATTATCGCGCGCGCGCATTATGACGACGAGGTGGAATACATTACCGAACGCGGCGCCAATCAGGTCGTCATGGGTGAGCGTGAAATCGCCCGTACCATGCTGGAACTGATTGAAACGCCGCCTGCAGGTGAGGTGGTCGTTACAGGCTGATGTCGTTGCCGGATGACGCTATCGCTTATCCGGCATGTGCATGATTTAACGATCCCAGTACGACTCTTCGAGACTATCTTCGCGTTCCGGCAAACCGCGCGTCAGGCGCGGGGAATGCTGGTTCAGCACCTGATAACTCACGCGATTAGCATATTTACACACCTGGGCTAACGACGAATAGGTCAGCCAGGTGAACTTGTGCTTGCTGGAGTTAGGCACGTTGCTGCGGTGATAGCTGTTAGCGGTAATATCATGCAGCAATGCCGCCAGCGCGCCGTCGCCAGCGCCGTTGGTATTCATGATCTTCTCTGGACCGCCCATATACGGTGCGATGTGCGAATACACACGCAGCGGATTGGTACAATCTTTATGGCGCATGGCGCGGCTAAACTCGTACTGGTTGAATTCGGCAATGGCCCCAGGCAGCAGCGGATGCTGGGTTTTACGTTTGACTTCTTCTTCCGTAAAGCCCGCCATATAAAGACCCGCCGGTCCCGCTGTGCACAGCACCAGATCCACCCAATCCAGCGCCTTGTCGGACGCCAGCAGCGGATCGTTTTCGCCGGTCAGCGCTTCGGCCTCTTCTTCATTCATCGCCAGAATTGAGACATGCTCTTTCAGGAATGCCTGCCACCACTGCGGATTATCGGCAATGACAAATTTGGTGCCCAGCGTCAGTACCACCGGTACATTGTGTTTTTTAGCAAATTCGATCGCCTTCATGGTCGCTTCCGGCATTGGCTCGCCCGGCTCGCAGCGCACCAGATAGGACGTCAGCACCAGCGCGGACGCTCCGGCAATCACCGATTCAGGGATGCTATCCGCCCGCAGCTTGTTCATATGCCCAGGGCTGATTGCAAAGGTACGCTCACCGGACTCGCCAATCAGCGTAAAGCAGCGACCAATCGGTCCATCTACACCCTGCAGGTAGTTCAGATCGGTACGACTGGAGGTATTGCATAAATAGCGATACGCATAGCTGCCAATCTCGATATTGCTGCACATCACCCCCAGCAGCACCGAGCGGTCATCCGCCAGCACGGAGTAGTTGTGCATCGTATTACCGATAGTACCGCCCGCAAACTGATGGGTGATCAAATTTTCACATACCAGTTCCTGGTAGAGCGCTTCAGCGACATCATCTGCAATCACCAGAGAGTGCCCGGCACTTAATCCATAACGTTTTACAAAGTTATCATCAACTTTGGCTTCAATATCCACCAGCGTCTGGTCAATACCCACCACCCAGGCTGCGCTGGTTTCATTTTCTGGCTGAATTTGTTGCAGCAACGGATCGCGCGCGCTGACGGGGAAATAGTGTTTGGATTTACGTTTACCGGGAAATTTCATGGTCGATTTTACGGGTGGTTAGCTGAGCGATGCATGGTAGCACATTCCCCGCTGCGCATGCGATGCGGCGCTGAGTTTCAATATCGGACGGTGAGATCGCAGTTTATCCGGGATGAATTTCTACAATAACTCACCTTCACAAGGAGCGCTTTATGAAGCCGGAAAACAAGATCCCCGTACTCGACAACATTTCGGATGAAATGAAAAGTGTGGTGAATTTTCATCGCGAAGATTTGCCGCCGTGGCCCGCTGCCGATGACTTTGTGGCCCAGCGTAAACACTACATTCATGAACGGCAGTTGTGGAATGCCGATGCCCCACAGATAAATACCCGAGAATGTGTTATTTCCACCGCATACGGCCCCGTTGCCACACGAATTTACGCTCCGCAGCCCCATAGCCAGGCGACGCTATATTACCTGCACGGCGGCGGTTTTATTCTCGGTAATCTGGATACCCACGATCGCATTATGCGTTTACTGGCGCGCTATACGCAGTGCACGATAATTGGCATCGACTATTCGCTTGCGCCAGAGGCCCGCTACCCGCAAGCCATCGAAGAGATTGTCGCCGTCTGTCAGTACTTTTATCAGCACTCTGGCGATTATTCCCTTAATGTGAATCATATTGGTTTTGCGGGCGATTCCGCCGGGGCCATGCTGGCGCTTGCCAGCGCGTTGTGGTTGCGGGATAAACAAATTGCCTGCGGCAAGGTGGCTGGCGTGCTGTTGTGGTATGGGCTTTACGGCCTGCAGGATTCACTGAGCCGACGGCTAATGGGCGGCGCCTGGGATGGTTTAACCCGCGAGGATCTGCAGATGTACGAAAACGCGTACCTGCGTAGCGCCGACGATCGCGAATCACCATACTATTGCCTGTTTAATAACGACCTGACGCGCGACGTACCGCCGTGTTTTATCGCCGGTGCGGAGTTTGATCCGCTGATTGACGATAGCCGCTTATTATTCCAGACGCTACAGGCGCATCAGCAGCCCTGCCAGTACAAAATGTACCCCGGTACGTTGCACGCCTTCCTGCACTATTCGCGGATGATGAAAACCGCCGACGATGCGTTGCGGGAGGGCGCGCGTTACTTCAGAGCGCAGCTTTAACGGTAGGCTGCGGTCAGTTTAACCATCATTTCGATATGTTCCGGTGTGGCATTCAGCGCCGGAATATACTCATATTGCTTACCGCCTGCCTCAAGGAAAATCTCCCGGTTTTGCACCGCTATCTCTTCCAGCGTTTCGAGACAATCAGCCGCGAAGCCCGGACACATGACCTGGATATGTCGGGTCCCTTTCTCCGCCAGCATTTTTAACGTTTCATCGGTATATGGCGTCAACCACGGTTCACGGCCAAAGCGAGACTGGAAGGTCATCATCACTTTTTCCGGCGGCAAGCCAAGCGCTGAAACCAGCTCACGAGTCGTATCGCGGCAGCGCTGCGGGTAGTCATCGCCTTCATCGGCGTAGCGCTGCGGAATACCGTGGTAGGAAAGCAGCAGCAAATCGGGTTCACCATGTTGAGCAAATGAATCACGGACGCTCTTGGCCAGCGCATCAATGTAGCTGCTGTCATCGGCGTAATCACGAATAAATGAGATACCAGGAATACTGCGTTTACGCGCTAAGATTCGCGCCAGTTCGTCCCAGACTGCCGCCACGGTAGAACAGGAATATTGCGGGTACAGCGGTAACACCACCATGTGTTCAACTCCGCTTGCCAGCAGTTCATCGACCGCGCTTTCAAGCGACGGTGAACCGTAGCTCATCCCCAGCGCGACAGGCGTATGTGGCAGACGTTGTGCCAGCGCCTGCTGTTGCGCCTTACTGTAGACCATCAGCGGGGAACCGTCTTCCATCCAGATTGACTGGTACAGCTTTGCCACGCGTGGCGCACGCAGCGGCAAAATCACACCACGCAGCAGCGGCCACCACAGCGCAGGTGACGTATCGACTACGCGTTGATCGCTTAAAAACTGGCGCAGGTAGCGCTTAACGGCTTCGGGGGTTGGGGCATCGGGAGTGCCGAGGTTTGCCAGCAGGATACCGGTTTTCGTCTGACGCATTACCGCCTCTTATCGATTCAAATTGTTGATAATTGTAGCGGAAAAGCGATAAAGAAGAACTAATTGCTGTGAAAGGTAAGACGAGAATTTGCCTGATGGCGCTGCGCTTATCAGGCCTACATAAAATCGTAGGCCGGATAAGGTGTTTACACCGCCATCCGGCATTGACTGCGCTAAAACTTAACCGAGGATTTTTTCCAGCGCTGCGCGAACGTCAGCCACAGCCTGGGTGCCGTCAACTTTCGCGTATTTGGTGTTACCCGCCTGCGCTTCTTTAGAGTAGTAGCCGATCAGCGGAGCGGTCATCTGATGGTATTCCACCAGGCGCTTACGTACAGTCTCTTCCTGATCGTCTTTACGGGTGGTCAGCTCTTCGCCGGTCACGTCGTCTTTGCCTTCAACCTTAGGCGGGTTGAATTTGATGTGGTAAACGCGGCCAGAAGCAGCGTGTACGCGACGACCCACGATACGGTCAACGATCAGCTCGTCCGGAACGTCGAATTCAAGAACGTAGTCCACGTTGATGCCTGCTTCTTTCATGGCATCAGCCTGCGGAATAGTACGTGGGAAGCCATCAAGCAGGAAACCATTACGGCAGTCTTCCTGAGCAATACGCTCTTTTACCAGCGCGATCACCAGCTCATCAGTCACCAGCTTACCGGCGTCCATGATGTCTTTCGCTTGTTTGCCCAGCTCGGAGCCAGATTTCACGGCAGCACGCAGCATATCACCGGTGGAGATTTGCGGAATACCATACTTCTCCATGATGAACTGAGCCTGAGTTCCTTTACCCGCGCCCGGAGCGCCAAGCAGAATGATACGCATTACGAAAATCCCCTTAAAGGTTGTCGATATTTTTTAAAAAGCGCTAAACGATACCACCATCACGCAATTGGCTCAAGGAAGACACCCGACGCTGAAACGGTTAACGGTGGGAAAATTAAAAATGAGGAGAGAAAATGCCGGATCGCGGTGTAAACACCGTATCCGGCCAGGGATCGACGAGATGGTGTAAGCCGGACACGCGTTAGCATCATCCGGCATTACCTTACGGCTATCAGGACACCAGCAACTGGTTCATACGACGAATGAACTGGTTTGGATCTTCCAGCGTGCCGCGTTCAGCAAACAGCGCCTGATCCAGCAGCAGTTCAACCCACTCTTTGAACTGCGCTTCGTCCTGGGTATCCGCCGTGCGTTTGACCAGCACGTGATCCGGGTTGAGTTCAAAGATATATTTCACTTCCGGTACGGCCTGGCCAGCAGCTGCGAACAGTTTCGCCATCTGGGTGCTCATTTCGTCCGCATCGGTGGTAACGATGGCCGGCGTGTCGGTCAGACGGTGAGTCAGACGCACTTCTTTTACGCGATCGCCCAGCAGGGTTTTCACGCGCTCAACGAACGGCGTCAGCGCTTTTTCCGCTTCTTTTGCCGATTCGTCAACGTCATCCGCCAGCTTGTCGATGGACTCGTCAGCTTTGGCTACGGACTGGAATGCCTTACCGTCGAACTCGGTCAGGTAGTTCATCATCCACTCATCGATACGGTCAGAAAGCAGCAGCACTTCGATGCCTTTCTTACGCAACAGTTCCAGGTGCGGGCTGCTCTTCGCCGCCGCATAGCTGTCTGCGGTGATGTAGTAGATTTTCTCCTGCCCTTCTTTCATACGCGACACGTAGTCTTCCAGCGACACGGTTTGTGCGGAGGAGTCAGTGTGCGTGGACGCGAAGCGCATCAGCTTAGCGATCGTTTCCTGGTTAGCGTTGTCTTCCGCCGGGCCTTCTTTCAGCACCAGGCCGAACTGTTTCCAGAAGGTCTGGTATTTTTCCGCGTCGTCTTTCGCCAGTTTTTCCAGCATCTGCAGTACGCGTTTGGTCAGCGCGCTACGCAGGTTACGGGTGACGGTGCTGTCCTGCAGGATCTCACGAGAAACGTTCAGCGGCAGATCGTTAGAATCTATCAGGCCACGCACAAAGCGCAGGTAATTCGGCATAAACTGCTCGGCGTCGTCCATAATGAACACGCGCTGAACGTACAGTTTCAGACCATGCTTGTGATCGCGGTTCCACATATCCCACGGAGCCTGAGATGGGATGTACAGCAGGCTGGTGTACTCCTGCTTACCTTCCACACGGTTATGACTCCAGGTCAGCGGATCAGTGAAGTCGTGCGCGATATGTTTGTAGAATTCGTTGTACTCGTCGTCTTTGATTTCCGACTTGTTACGGGTCCACAGCGCCTGCGCCTTGTTGATCTTTTCCCAGGAAACTACGGTCTCGCCGTCTTTCTCTTCGGATTTTTCGATCTCTACCGGCAGCGCGATATGGTCGGAATATTTGCTGATGATGGAACGTACGCGCCAGTCATCAAGGAACTCGTCTTCGCCTTCGCGCAGATGCAGCGTGATTTCGGTGCCGCGATCGTCTTTGGTGATGTCGGCAACGGTGTACTCACCTTCACCCGCAGATTCCCAGAACACACCATTTTCCGGTTTATCGCCCGCTGCGCGGGTACGCACGGTGACTTTATCCGCCACGATGAACGCAGAGTAGAAGCCAACCCCGAACTGGCCGATCAACTGGCTGTCTTTTGCCTGATCGGATCCCATGGATTCAAGGAAAGATTTAGTACCGGATTTCGCAATGGTCCCCAGATGATCGATAACGTCATCACGGTTCATCCCCACGCCGTTATCGGCAATGGTCAACGTACGCTTATCTTTATCGAAGGAAACACGCACACGCAGCTCACCGTCACCTTCATACAGGTCCGGGTTAGACAGTGCGCGAAAACGCAGCTTGTCTGCCGCATCCGAGGCGTTAGAGATAAGCTCACGCAGGAAGATTTCTTTATTGGAATACAGAGAATGGATCATCAGGTGCAGAAGCTGTTTTACTTCTGACTGAAAACCACGAGTTTCTTGTCCTTTCATGTAGGTCTACCTCAACAATGCCATTTTCAATGGTAAAAACAGGTTGAGGGTGAAATGGGGACAAGCGGGAAGGATTTCAAGCGGAAGCCGCCGTCGCGGCCTCCGTTTGTTCAGAATTTAATCTTGTGTCGTCCTGCCAGAGAGTGCGACAGCGTGGTGCCATCGACCATTTCCAGCTCGCCACCAACCGGAACGCCATGGGCGATACGGCTGGCTTCAACGTCATATTGCATGCAAAGCTCAGCAATATAGTTGGCGGTCGCCT
Source organism: Citrobacter sp. Cb023 (assembly GCF_030336805.1). NCBI lineage: Bacteria > Pseudomonadati > Pseudomonadota > Gammaproteobacteria > Enterobacterales > Enterobacteriaceae > Citrobacter > Citrobacter sp. Cb023. The sequence goes on from NZ_JAOWCV010000038.1 coordinate 978,438, forward strand.
CTCCTTCGACCGTGGGATTGGTCGCCAGGATCAGTTCGCTGATTTGCTCAGATGCCAGCCGCTGCTCAAGACGATCCAGTCCGATATCATCAGGGCCAATACCGTCCAGCGGCGACAGGTGTCCCATCAGCACGAAGTAACGTCCAGAAAATTGCCCGGTTTGCTCAATGGCGTAGATGTCCGCCGGACTCTCCACCACGCAAATCTGACCGTTTTCCTGGCGACGCGGGTTCGAGCAGATGTTGCAGACGTCTTGTTCTGTGAATGTGCGGCAATCGGCACAGTGGCCGATTTCCGACATCGCCTTCGTTAACGCCTGCGCCAGACGCATCCCGCCGCTGCGATCGCGCTGAAGCAGCGTGAACGCCATGCGCTGCGCAGACTTCGGGCCAACGCCCGGCAGACAGCGCAGCGCTTCCATAAGCTGAGTTAACAGCGGGCTGGTTTGCATCAGAACGGCATCTTAAAGCCAGGCGGCAGCTGCATTCCGGAGGAAACAGAGGCCATCTTCTCTTTCTGCGTCTCTTCAATACGGCGCGCGGCGTCGTTGAATGCCGCAGCAACCAAGTCTTCCAGCATCTCTTTGTCGTCTTCCAGCAGGCTTGGATCGATCTCCACACGACGGCAGTTATGCGCGCCGTTGATGGTTACTTTTACCAGACCCGCGCCAGATTCGCCGGTCACTTCCAGCTTGGCGACTTCTTCCTGCATCTGCTGCATTTTTTCTTGCATCTGCTGGGCCTGTTTCATCAGGTTACCCAGACCGCCTTTACCAAACATAGGCTTCTCTCTCAATCACGTTAAGGGATGACGACCGTCAAACCGTAAGGGCTGACGATCAAATGGGGCGAATACTCTCTTCGTCCAGGTCCGCATCGAAAAAACGACGCAGCGTCTGAATGTTATTATCCGCAATAATCGACTCACGCGCCTGCGCGAGTTTCTCTTCATAAATGGCCTGACGCCACTCCAGCGGCGTGCGCACCGCTGGATTATCATCTTCAACGATGGTCAATTCAACCGTTGACCCCGTTAAGGAACTCAATGCTTCGGCCAGTTTTTGCTGCGCGCCACTGGAGTTAAGGTGTCGCTGCGTGGAACGCAGGTGCAGGCAAACCACGTTGCCATTCTCTTCTTTCCAGGCATTAAGCGCCACCTGCTCCACCAGTTTAGGCAGCGAGAGCTGGCTTACCTGTGCGGCCCACGGGTCGCGTTCGATGGCCTCAGCCGCCAGCTTTGCCGCCAGTTCTGGCGTTTTTTCATGCTCAAGCGCTTTTTTCAGCGCTTTCGGCGTAGCGACGACTTCTTTGACTTCTGCAACAGGATTGGTCGCTTTCCAGCGATACGCTTCTTTCTTCGCTGGCGCTTTTTCCAGCGCAGAGACAGTTGGGCGCGCCTGAACACGTTCCGACACCGAAGCCAGTCTTTCCAGCGCAGCATTATTCACCGGCCGCGCGCGGGAAGCGGCTGCCGGTTCACTCTTTTTTGGTTTGGTTGCTCCCTGAGCGCGTTGCAGCTGGCTGCGTGCCGCCAGCACCTGGCTGGTAGCATCGGAGAGCGGCACATTCTGTTGCTGTTGCGCTGCCGCAGGCTGCTGCGGCACCTGCGTCGGGTTCATCACCGCAGTGGGTGCGACCGGGGCAAAAGACTGTCGCGGGGCTTCAGGTTCCGGGAGCGGCATGCGCGGATGAAAAGCCAGCGCACGTAGCAGCGTCATTTCAACGCCCATTCGCCTGTCCGGCGCATACGGCAGTTCTTTGCGCCCGATTAACAGGGTCTGGTAGTAAAGCTGCACATCGGTTGGCGGGACGATTCGCGCCAGTTCGCGCATACGCTGTTCAATCGCGGCCATATCGCTGCCGAGCGCGGCAGGTGAAAGCTGAACCATGGCAATACGATGCAGCAGAGCCGACATCTCAACCAGTAGCGCTTCCCATTCAATACCGCGCGCGGCGGCATCGTTCACCAGCGTCATAACGCGTTCGCCGTCCGCAGCCACAACCGCTTCAACCAGCGAGAGCGCCTGGTCGTCGTCCAGCGTACCAAGCATGGTGCTGACCGCGTCGGTCGAGACCTGACCATCGCCGCTGGCGATCGCTTGATCGGTCAGGCTCAGCGCATCGCGCAGGCTGCCGTCCGCGGCGCGAGCCAGCAGTTGCAACGCACGTGGCTCATGGGCGATATGCTCTTCTTTGAGGATATGCTCAAGCTGATGGCGAATCTGTTCGACATCCAACGCTTTAAGATGGAATTGCAGACAGCGCGACAGGATAGTCACCGGCAGCTTCTGCGGATCGGTGGTCGCCAGCAGGAACTTAACGTGTGCGGGCGGCTCTTCGAGCGTTTTCAGCAAGGCGTTAAAACTGTGGCGCGACAGCATGTGCACTTCGTCAATCAAATAGACCTTAAAGCGACCGCGCGCTGGCGCGTACTGGACGTTATCCAGCAGGTCACGGGTGTCTTCGACTTTGGTGCGTGAGGCGGCGTCGATTTCAATCAAATCGACAAAGCGCCCCTGCTCGATTTCACGGCAGTTATCACACACGCCGCACGGCGTAGCGGTGATGCCGGTTTCACAGTTTAATCCCTTCGCCAGCAAACGGGCGATTGACGTTTTCCCGACGCCACGGGTGCCGGAAAACAAATAAGCATGATGAATACGCCCTAACGACAAGCCGTTCGCCAGTGCCGTCAGCACATGTTCCTGGCCGACGACGTCAGCAAAGGTTTGTGGGCGCCATTTTCGGGCTAAGACCTGATAACTCATTGGCAGGCTCTGAAAGGCTGGAGGGTGGATTCACAGGGGGATAATGCTAACACAACCTCGCAGCGACGGCGAGGTTGTGTGTCTCGGTATTAATCTGCCGAGATAAGATAGCCCGAAATTAGTGGCCCGGGAATGGAACCAGGCTATAACAGGTCAGTCCCTGCTTTTCCAGACGCTGCTCGCCACCCAGATCAAACAGGTTAATGATAAATGCAGCATCGGTCACTTCGCCACCCAGACGGCGGATCAGTTTCACGGTCGCTTCAATCGTGCCGCCAGTTGCCAGCAGGTCGTCCACAACCAGGACTTTATCACCAGGTTTGATGGCATCTACGTGGATTTCCAGTTGATCGGTGCCGTATTCCAGCTCATAGCTCTCAGCAATAACTTCACGCGGAAGCTTACGGGGTTTACGTACCGGAACAAAACCAACACCCAGACCCAACGCTACCGGCGCGCCAAACAGGAAGCCACGCGCTTCGGTACCAACCACTTTAGTGATACCCGCATTTTTGTAGCGTTCAACCAGCAATTCAATACTGAGGGCGTAGGCTTTCGGGTCTTCCAGTAAACTGGTGACATCACGAAAAAGAATGCCCGGTTTTGGGTAGTCGTGGATGCTTTTGATGCTATTTTTGAGAAACTCAAGCTGCTGTGCAGTCGCGGTCATAAGTTTGTGCCTGATTAATACAGTATTACTTCACGGCGCACTATACACTTCATCCTCGACGTATCTTGAATGATTTTGTGTCTGTATAAGAGCCAAGGTTATATTTGCTTAACCTTTGACCACCTGCGCCTGTGCTCGAAAACGGTCGAATTTACTGGCTGTGAGAGACAATTGCAACAGCGTTTATTGCGCTTTACTGCTTTTGTTGTTTTTCATCAATCACCGGGATCCGCCACATAAAAATCAGTAAACAGGCGAGAATAACCAGCAGCAGGCCGCGTACCCACATCATATTGACCAGCCACAGTGAAATACTAAACGTCACCAGGATCAACAAAATAGCGCGCGGCTTTGCTCCCGGCGGCATCGCGCGGTGTTTTTGCCAGTGGCGCAGATACCCGCCGAACCACGAACGGTACAGCAACCAGTCGTGAAAACGCGGCGATGAGCGAGCAAAACACCAGGCGGCCAGCAAGATAAACGGCGTTGTCGGCAACAGAGGCAATACAACGCCCAGCGTTCCTAACACTACCGCTATCCAGCCTATGATGATTAGAATAATGCGTTGCATAATATGAATACTTAACACAGAGAATCGCTACTTTATCATAACAGTTCTCATTTTCATCGGAGTGTTGTCGTGAAAACCGTCATGCTGCTTCAGACGCTCGAAAACCAGCTTAACCGCTTGCGGCAGCGTTGTGCCCCACTGGCACACCATGCCACGCTTAGCGCCCGCTTTGACAGGCATCTGTTTCACACCCGCAGCACGTTGCTACAGGCCTGTCTGGATGAAGCTGATGATAATCTCACTGCTCTACGTCGCGCAGTTGAACAGCAACAACTACCACAAATTACCTGGCTTACGGAACACCTTGCCTCACAGTTAGAGGCGATTTCACGTGAAACCGCCAGTTGGTCGCTCCGGGAGTGGGACAGCGCCTCTCCTGGCCTGGCGCGCTGGCAGCGTAAGCGAGTTCAACACCAGGAGTTTGAGCGCCGCCTGGTTGAAATGACGCGTGAACGTAAAGAACGCCTGGCACAGGTTACGGGCTTTGAAGAACAGCAAAAACTGCATCGCGAAGTAGAGGCATTCGAAGCACGACTGGCACGCTGTCGTCATGCACTGGCAAGAATAGATAATGTGCTGGCGCGTTTAACCCGCTAATCCCCGGAGAATTTATGTCATTAGAGAACGCCCCAGATGAAGTCAAACTGGCCGTCGATTTGATTGTCCTGCTTGAAGAGAATCAGATGGAGCCTGAAACAGTTCTGAAAGCACTGGAGATTGTGAAGCAAGATTACGAGAAGAAACTGCTCTCTTTATCTAAAAAAGAGCGGTAACTGAAAACCTGATGGCGTTGCACTTATCAGGCCTACGAATGAATCGAAGCTCGCAGGCCTGATGATTATTTCTGTTAACCTACCGAAGGCGTCGGATCGTCACCTTTAATGATGTCACGCTTAACCTCGGTCACGGTGTCACCTTTCGCGTTATGCAGGTGAACTTCGAGCTGGTTAAAGGCGATATCAATGTCATTTTCACGGCACAAACGATCGACCGCCCGGTTAAGTTCATCAACCGTGTGGCTACGATCGCGCAATTCACGCACGTATAAACGCAGCTCATGATCCAGCGTGCTGGCACCGAAGGCGGTAAAGAACACTGCAGGCTCCGGATCGTGCATCACTTTCGGGTGTTCTGTCGCCGCCTGCAACAGCACCTTCTTCACTTTGTCCAGATCCGAACCATAGGCCACGCCAATGCGGATCACCAGACGCGTGGTGGTATCGGAGAGCGACCAGTTGATCAAACGCTCCGTCACGAATGCTTTGTTCGGGATGATCACCTCTTTACGATCGAAGTCAGTAATGGTGGTGGCACGGATACGGATCTTGCTGACCGTTCCGGAGAACGTACCGATGGTCACGGTATCGCCGATGCGTACCGGGCGTTCAAACAGAATAATCAGACCGGAAACAAAGTTACCGAAAATTTCCTGCAAGCCGAAACCAAGACCAACCGAGAGAGCAGCGGCCAGCCACTGTAGCTTATCCCACGAGACGCCGAGCGATCCGAAGACCGTCATCGCACCGATGGCGATGATGGCGTAATTCAGGATCGTGGTGATCGCATAAGAAGCCCCCTGGCGCATCTTCAGTCGCGAGAGCACCAGCACTTCCAGCAGGCCGGGTAAGTTGCGGATCAGCGCCCACGCGACCATTGACGCAATAATCGCAAACAACAGGCTGCCCATGGTGACGTCTTTCACCACTGCCGCACCCGCTTCGGTGCCGTTGTAATGCCAGAGCGTTATGCTGTCGAGATAGCTGAACACGGTGATCAAATCAGACCAAATGGCCCAGAACAGAACACCAAACAGGGCAACCATCACCAGCATGGTTATACGCAGCGTTTGCTGGTTAACCTGTTCCAGCGCAATAGTCGGTTCTTCCTGCGGCTCTGCGCCTTCGGCCCCTTCTTTCACCAGGTTTTGACGACGCGCTAACGCACGACGCCAGGCGATACGGCGTGCCGCTACGCTCAACCCTCGCAGCACCGTCTGGTACAGCAGATTCCAGAGGATAACCAGATAGACCGTTTCAATCCAGCGGCCCGCCAGGCGCAGCGTGGTGTAGAAATACCCTGTCGCCGTCAGCACCATTAATGCAATCGGAATAATAGACAGCACGGTAATAGTGACCAGACGCAGACCATGCGACTCTTTGTCACGCCAGCTTTCGCGGCACATTGGCCATACCAGGAAGGCGATCAGCAGCAGGTTGAGGAAAATGACCACCTGGCCAAGCACATCGTCCATCAAATTAAGCGGCGACAGCTCAGCAATGACCGACCAGAAGTTAAGCGGCAACAGCGCAAGGCTAATACGCACAATCTGGCGACGCCAGTGGCTGGTCTGCTTCGCTGGCATGCCAAAATGACGTATCGCCACGCCATCTTTTTCCAGCACCTTCCAGCACAGACCAAACACCAGCCAGAAGATGGTCATCTTCTTACTGAACGCCCACAGCAGGTCGCTAATATTCAGCTGCATAGTCAGCAGAATCAGACCCACCGCGAGGATAATCAGACATGCCGGCAAGGCTCTGATGAGATCGATCAGAATCGCTTTTGGCGTATTAAGCTGACTGTCATTGCGCAGGTTACCCACCGCGGCGGCTAATTTTGCCTGATAATCCTTCAGCCACTTCAAACGCCAGCGGATTAACCCGGCGATAAGCAGCAGCGGCAGCCCTGCCAGGAACGCAATAAACACGGCGGGCCAGGCTTTTTCCCAGTTCACCGTGATTTTCATCGACTTAAACTGGTCTTTTAGGGTTTGCGGGAAGGCTTTGATCCAGTCCCAGTCCATCGGACGGTTACTGTTAACCCAGAAGATTTGCTGCGTGAGGATCTCTTTCAGGTTTTTCGACACGCTCATTAACTGCTGCTGGTTGATTTGCAGATTAATCGCCATCATCAACTGGTTGCCCAGCTGCTTATTTAGCTGATCCAACAGTTCACGACGCATATCCACGACCTGCAGCAGGGCATCATGGACTTCAGGGTTAACGTCGTTGCTGTGCCCTTCTTCCAGTTTGGCGACAAACGCATCATTCTGGAACAACGTATCGCGCTGCTGGTTGACTTCGAACTGCTCCAGACGCAAATCGGCGATCCGGTTGGTCATATCGGCAAGCTCATCCGCCGACGGCAGCGTTTGTTGTTGCTGATATAAAATGCGCGACAGCAGCAGACTGCCTTTCAGAACGGCGATCTGCTCTTTAATGTTGCGTTCGGATTGCAGCGCGCGGTCAAGCCAGTTTTTGACCTTGATATTTTGCTGCATCAGGCTGTTGCCGTTTTCAGTCGCGGCAATCAGGCGCTGGCTGAGCTGATGGTTAACATCAAGCTCCTGCTTCACTAACGGATTGGACTGAATACGCTCGGCTTCGTCCGGCGTTACCGCTTCCTGTGCCGTCTTTTCGGTTAACGTCAGTCGTTTGCTGTTCACCGCCTCTTGCAGGAGCTGGAGCTGGTGTTCAAGGCGGTTACTGTGCGCCGTCACATAATCGCGTTGTTTTTGCAGGGTATCCTGCAAAACGGTATTCCCTTCGAGGCTCTTACGCTGCTGGTCGATCTGCGCGTTCAGCAACGCTTGCTGCGCCTGCAGCAGCACCTGCTGGCTGGGGCGTAAAGCCGCCTCTCCCACAGTGGTGCCATCGAGTCGATTGCGGATTTGCTGCATCTGTTGCGACGCGGTGTACATCGCATTTTGTACGCGCTCTGGCTGTGTCTGCAGCGATACCAGTTGGCTGTTGTAAGCGGCCAGATCATTTTGCGAGCTTTGCAGGTCATCCAGGACCTGCGACACGCGCGACTCAAGCTGTCGTAAGGAGAGCGTACTCAGCGTTTTTCGCGTTTCATCGTCATTATCGACATCGCTAAGCGAATTTAGCGCATCCGTCGCCTGACGCATTTTCTCCGGCGCCTGGGCAACTTTTTGCCGAAGCTGTACGGTTTCATCCTTCACACGATCGATTTTATCCAGCGTGGCAATGGTATCGATGAGATCCTGTTGAACCAGCTTATCCTGTGCGGAGAGATCTTTTTGTTTATTCAGCGTGTCTAACTGGCTCTGAATATCCGCTTTCGTCGGCAGTTCACCACTCTGTTGCGCCCGCGCAAATGCAGATGACTGGCAGGATAGCAATAGAATGAAGAAAAGAATGGTAATAGCAATAAGATGCTGTGAACGTTTATAGAGCTGCAACATAGTCATGAGAATGAAGGTTTCTGAACCGGAAAAGTGACCGAAAATAGTCAAGCGGCAAGAATATCACGGCTGTGACCGGCAGAATAGCAGGAGGCAAAATGACCAGGAGAATTCCTGGTACAGACTCAGAGAGTTAACAGGTTTCCGCTACGTTAACCCGCAAGGTTGGGCAGAGAAGACACATCTCAAGCAGCACGGCGACATATTCCCGAGCCTCTTTTTTCAGATCAAAAGATTCAGGGGCAAATAACCAGTTCTCGATAATTCCGGTAACATAACTACGCAGCAGCACCGCCACGCGACGCGTGTTCAGATTTTCCGGCAGCATGTTGGCGTTCATGCAGTGCCGCAATGTTTGTTCGATACGGTCGTAATTTTCAATACACAGACTGCGTTGAGCTAGCTGAACTGAGGCCATTTCCCCGACAAATTCGCATTTGTGGAATATAATTTCCAACAATAAACGTCGGCGTTCTTCTGTCACGGTAGCTTCAAGAACGTAAATTAAAATTTCTCTTAATACTGATAGTGGATCGTCGGGGAATTTTGCCTGATACTCAGTCTCTAACTCATCAATGTTAGGTTTTGCTAGCTCCCAGATTTCACTGAATAAATCCGATTTGTTTTTGAAATGCCAATAGATCGCGCCGCGCGTGACACCAGCGGCTGCTGCGATCTCCGCAAGCGAGGTGGATGATACCCCTTGTTGCGAAAACAAACGCAGAGCGACATCGAGAATGTGCTGTCGAGTTTCCTGTGCTTGTTGTTTGGTTTTTCGTGCCATAGGTCAGTGAATTTACAGGCGTTAGATTTACATACATTTGTGAATGTATGTACCATAGCACGACGATAATATAAACGCAGCAATGGGTTTATGGGCTTTCAGCCATTGATCAATTTGAAATCGGACACTCGAGGTTTACATATGAACAAAAACAGAGGGTTAACGCCTCTGGCAGTCGTTCTGATGCTCTCAGGCAGCTTAGCGCTAACAGGATGTGACGACAAACAGGCCCAACAAGGGGGCCAGCAGATGCCAGAGGTTGGAGTTGTTACGCTCAAAACTGAACCTCTACAGATAACAACCGAACTCCCGGGTCGCACCAGTGCGTATCGCATTGCAGAAGTTCGTCCTCAGGTTAGCGGTATTATCCTGAAGCGTAATTTCACGGAAGGTGGTGACATCGAAGCGGGTGTATCTCTCTATCAGATTGATCCTGCTACTTACCAGGCCGCTTATGAAAGCGCAAAAGGCGATCTGGCAAAAGCGCAAGCCGCAGCAAATATCGCTCAACTGACGGTCAAACGTTATCAGAAACTGTTGGGTACTAAGTACATCAGTCAACAGGATTACGATAGTGCACTGGCAGACGCACAGCAGGCGAACGCCTCCGTTGTCGCCGCGAAAGCCGCGGTAGAAACTGCACGCATCAATCTGGCTTATACCAAAGTGACGTCGCCGATCAGCGGCCGCATTGGTAAATCATCCGTTACTGAAGGCGCTCTGGTGCAAAACGGTCAGGCAACCGCACTGGCAACCGTTCAGCAGTTGGATCCCATCTATGTGGACGTGACGCAGTCAAGCAACGATTTCCTGCGCCTGAAACAAGAGTTGACCAACGGCACGCTGAAGCAGGAAAACGGTAAAGCGAAAGTCGAACTGGTGACCAATGACGGCATTAAATTCCCGCAGTCCGGTACGCTGGAATTTTCTGATGTCACGGTAGATCAAACCACCGGGTCGATTACGTTACGCGCAATCTTCCCTAACCCGGATCACACCTTACTGCCGGGTATGTTCGTCCGTGCTCGTCTGGAAGAAGGGACTAACCCAACTGCATTACTGGTTCCACAGCAAGGCGTTACCCGCACACCGCGTGGCGATGCCAGTGCATTGGTTATCGGTGCAGACAACAAAGTTGAAACCCGTCAAATTGTCGCCGCACAAGCGATTGGCGACAAATGGTTAGTCACTGATGGACTTAAACCGGGCGACCGCGTGATTGTCACTGGGCTGCAAAAAGTACGTCCTGGCGCGCAGGTAAAAGCGCAGGAAATCACCGCTGATAACAACCAGCAAGCTGCAAGCGGTAGCCAGCCTGAACAGTCCAAGTCTTAACTTAAACAGGAGCCGTTAAGACATGCCTAATTTCTTTATCGATCGCCCAATATTTGCGTGGGTGATCGCCATTATCATCATGTTGGCAGGGGGGCTCGCGATCCTCAAATTGCCGGTAGCGCAATATCCGACTATTGCACCGCCAGCAGTGACGATCTCCGCGACCTACCCTGGCGCTGATGCCAAAACAGTACAGGATACTGTTACGCAGGTTATCGAACAGAATATGAACGGTATCGATAACCTGATGTACATGTCCTCAAACAGTGACTCCACGGGTACCGTGCAGATCACGCTTACCTTTCAGTCTGGTACTGATGCGGATATCGCGCAGGTACAGGTGCAGAACAAACTGCAGTTGGCAATGCCGCTTCTGCCGCAGGAAGTACAACAACAGGGTGTGAGCGTTGAGAAATCATCCAGTAGCTTCCTGATGGTTGTCGGCGTTATCAACACCAACGGCACCATGACGCAGGAGGATATTTCCGACTACGTGGGCGCCAACATGAAGGACGCCATCAGCCGTACTTCAGGTGTGGGTGATGTTCAGCTGTTCGGTTCCCAGTACGCGATGCGCATCTGGATGGATCCGAACAAACTGAATAACTTCCAGCTGACGCCGGTTGATGTGATTAGCGCCATCAAAGCGCAGAACGCCCAGGTTGCAGCCGGTCAGTTAGGCGGTACGCCGCCGGTGAAAGGCCAGCAGCTTAACGCTTCGATCATCGCGCAAACCCGTCTAACCTCCGCCGATGAGTTCAGCAAAATTCTGCTGAAAGTGAATCAGGACGGTTCCCAGGTGCGCCTGCGTGACGTAGCGAAAGTCGAACTGGGTGGTGAGAACTACGACATCATTGCGAAGTTCAACGGTAAACCGGCATCCGGTCTGGGTATCAAGCTGGCGACAGGCGCTAACGCCCTGGACACCGCAAACGCTATCCGCGATGAACTGAAGAAGATGGAACCGTTCTTCCCGTCAGGTCTGAAGATCGTTTACCCGTATGACACCACGCCGTTCGTGAAAATCTCTATTCACGAAGTAGTGAAAACGCTGGCGGAAGCCATCATCCTCGTGTTCCTGGTAATGTATCTGTTCCTGCAGAACTTCCGCGCGACGCTGATTCCGACTATCGCCGTGCCGGTGGTGCTATTGGGTACGTTTGCCGTCCTTGCGATTTTCGGCTTCTCGATAAACACGCTGACGATGTTCGGGATGGTGCTCGCCATCGGCCTGTTGGTGGATGACGCCATCGTTGTGGTCGAGAACGTTGAACGTGTAATGGCTGAGGAAGGGCTACCACCGAAGGAAGCAACGCGTAAATCGATGGGCCAGATTCAGGGCGCACTGGTTGGTATCGCTATGGTGCTTTCAGCGGTATTTATTCCGATGGCCTTCTTCGGGGGATCTACCGGTGCAATTTACCGTCAGTTCTCCATCACTATTGTTTCGGCGATGGCGTTATCAGTCCTGGTGGCATTGATTCTGACCCCTGCCCTGTGTGCGACCATGCTCAAACCGGTTGCTAAAGGCGATCACGGAGAAGGCAAAAAAGGTTTCTTCGGCTGGTTTAACCGCATGTTCGATAAGAGCACGCACCATTACACCGACAGCGTGGGCGGAATTCTGCGCAGCACCGGTCGTTATCTGGCGCTGTATCTGATCATCGTCGTGGGTATGGCCTATCTGTTTGTTCGTCTGCCAAGCTCGTTCCTGCCGGATGAAGACCAGGGGGTATTCCTGTCAATGGCTCAGCTGCCAGCGGGTGCAACGCAAGAGCGTACCCAGAAGGTGCTGGACGAAATGACGGATTACTATCTGACCAAAGAAAAAGCGAACGTTGAATCGGTGTTTGCCGTTAACGGCTTCGGTTTTGCAGGACGTGGTCAGAACACCGGTATCGCGTTCGTGTCTCTGAAAGACTGGAGTGAACGTCCAGGCGAGGAGAACAAGGTTGAGGCAATTACTCAACGTGCGATGGGCGCATTCTCGCAGATTAAAGACGCGATGGTCTTCGCTTTTAACCTGCCAGCGATTGTGGAGTTAGGGACCGCGACCGGTTTCGACTTCCAGCTGATTGACCAGGCAGGTTTAGGTCATGAGAAGCTGACTCAGGCGCGTAACCAGCTGTTTGGTGAAGTTGCGAAACATCCTGATCTGTTAGTCGGCGTACGTCCTAACGGTCTGGAAGACACGCCGCAGTTCAAGATCGATATCGATCAGGAAAAAGCGCAGGCTCTGGGTGTATCCATTAGTGATATTAATACAACGCTGGGTGCAGCATGGGGCGGAAGCTACGTAAATGACTTCATCGACCGTGGTCGTGTGAAGAAAGTTTACATCATGTCTGAAGCGAAATACCGTATGTTGCCGGAAGATATTGGAAACTGGTATGTCCGCGGCAGCGATGGACAGATGGTACCGTTCTCCGCCTTCTCTACCTCACGTTGGGAATATGGTTCACCGCGTCTGGAACGCTATAACGGTCTGCCTTCCATGGAAATCTTAGGCCAGGCCGCACCGGGTAAAAGTACCGGTGAAGCCATGGCAATGATGGAGGAACTGGCCAGCAAACTGCCATCCGGTATCGGCTATGACTGGACCGGTATGTCCTACCAGGAACGACTGTCCGGCAACCAGGCCCCTGCTCTGTATGCCATTTCACTGATTGTCGTATTCCTGTGTCTGGCGGCATTGTACGAGAGCTGGTCAATTCCGTTCTCCGTCATGCTGGTGGTACCGTTAGGTGTTATCGGTGCATTGCTGGCGGCAACGTTCCGCGGCCTGACCAACGACGTTTACTTCCAGGTAGGCCTGCTCACAACCATTGGGTTGTCGGCGAAGAACGCGATACTTATCGTCGAATTCGCCAAAGACTTGATGGATAAAGAGGGTAAAGGTCTGATAGAGGCGACGCTGGATGCGGTCCGCATGCGTTTACGTCCGATCCTGATGACATCGCTGGCCTTTATTCTGGGCGTAATGCCGCTGGTTATCAGCTCCGGCGCAGGCTCCGGCGCGCAGAACGCCGTTGGTACTGGCGTAATGGGCGGGATGGTGACGGCAACCGTGTTGGCTATCTTCTTTGTTCCGGTGTTCTTTGTGGTGGTACGCCGCCGCTTTAGCCGCAAAAGTGAAGATCTTGAGCATAGCCACTCAGTAGACCATCATTGATAGATCTCTAAAGATAAGGCCGCGCAAGCGGCCTTTTTTCTGGAAAAATCATAAAAATCACTTATTGCTATTTCGTTTATTTTCTCCAGGGTAAATAAGCGATATAATCCCTGTAGCCTTAAAGGCTATTCTTAAAAATCATTGAGAGTTCTTATTTACTTTAATAAATATTAAGATTATTCCTGGTAAGCGGTTCACATTGTCGATTGTTACCTTTCGTTGCTAAACCTAATCAAGATAACTCAATGATTGCCCGAAGGATAAAGAAATTGTCCGATTCCGAATAACCGCATTTATCTGTTAAAATGTAAAAATGACCTGACATCATAAGTTTGCATAATTGTAATTTTTCGTGATATGACGATGAAATCTTTTTTAGACTAGATTATAGTTAAATCATCAGGAGTCGCGGGCAAGTTCCAGGTAGTCTGTTGTATCCATCCCGAAGGTGTTCGGTTAGTTTAAGCCACGAAGAAGGGGATGCGTTATGGATGAATACTCACCCAAAAGACATGATATCGCGCAGCTTAAATTTCTCTGCGAAACCCTGTATCATGACTGTCTTGCAAACCTTGAACAAAGTAACCATGGCTGGGTTAATGACCCTACCTCTGCCACCAGCTTGCAGCTCAATGAACTGATAGAGCATATTGCAACCTTCGCACTTAATTATAAAATTAAGTACAATGAGGACAATAAGCTGGTCGCGCAGATAGATGAATACCTGGATGACACTTTTATGTTGTTCAGCAGTTATGGTATTAATACGCAGGATCTGCAGAAATGGCGGAAGTCAGGTAATCGACTGTTTCGCTGTTTTGTCAATGCCACCAGGGCTAATCCTGTTAGTTTGTCTTGTTAAAAATTATTACAATCATAGGTAAGATTTATGTCCGATAAACCATTAACTAAAACTGATTATTTGATGCGCCTGCGACGTTGTCAGACAATTGACACACTTGAGCGCGTTATTGAAAAAAATAAATATGAATTGTCCGACAACGAACTGGCTGTATTTTACTCAGCAGCAGATCACCGCCTTGCTGAATTGACCATGAATAAGCTCTACGACAAGATTCCAACTTCTGTTTGGAAATTCATTCGCTAATTGCTCACGGGTTAAGTCAGGTATAGCGGTACATTTGTCTGGCTGACCATTTTCGTATTTACAATGGTTATTTAAATCAAATCACGTGACTACGATCACAGCGAAGAAGTGGGAACGTTCCCCTTGTTTGCATTGCGTTTTACTGTGTTGAAATGACCTCCAGTACACAGGAAATTCGTAATGAGTAATGAAAAGCAAAAAATGATCGCCGGTAAACTTTATCGCCCGGCGGATGAAACATTGCGCCACGACCGACTACGCGCTCGTCAGTTGACCCATCGCTACAACCTCACCGCTCCCGATGAAAAAAATGCGCGACAAGCTATCCTGCATGAGCTGTTGGGCCAGAGCGAAGGGGCTTACATTGAACCCTCTTTTCGTTGTGATTACGGCTATAACATTTATCTCGGTAAAGAATTTTACGCCAACTTCGACTGCGTTATGCTCGACGTCTGCCCGATCCATATTGGCGACAACTGCATGTTAGCCCCAGGAGTCCATATTTATACCGCCACCCACCCGCTGGATGCCACCGAGCGAAACAGTGGCCTGGAGCTCGGCAAACCCGTGACTATTGGCCACAACGTCTGGATAGGTGGACGCGCAGTGATAAACCCTGGCGTAACGTTGGGTGATAACGTGGTTGTGGCCTCGGGCGCGGTGGTCACGAAAAGCGTTCCGGCAAACTGCGTGGTTGGGGGCAATCCCGCCAGAATTATCAAAACGCTGTGATCTTAAATGTAACTGTTATGCTAAATTGTGGTTAATCTGTTACTTTCTTCACAAGGTATCCCCTTTTAAAATAGGGCGATCGCATCTGAATATCGCAGACACCACAAAGGCAAGAGATGACAGAAATACAGCGCCTGCTTACCGAAACCATCGACGACTTAAATATTCGCGAAAAGCGCGACAACAAACCGCGCTTTAGCATCAGCTTTATTCGCAAACATCCCGGCTTGTTCATCGGCATGTATGTTGCGTGGTTTGCCACGCTGGCGGTGATGCTGCAGTCAGAAACGTTAGTCGATTCAGTATGGCTGCTGGTGGTTCTGTTCGTCATACTCAACGCGTTTTTCTTTTTCGACGTTGCGCCGCGATACCGCTTTGAAGATATCGACGTACTGGATTTCAGAGTTTGCTATAACGGGGAATGGTATAACACGCGCTTTGTCCCCCCTTCACTCATCGATACCATCCTGCACTCACCTTCCGTCGATAGCGAACATAAAGCGCAGCTGCAAAAGATGATATCGCGTAAGGGTGAACTCTCGTTTTACGATGTCTTTACGCTAACCCGTCCCCAGGCCAGCCAGTAACGACATCTCAACACAGATAAAAAAAGTGCGTCCCGGTGAAGGAAACGCACTTTAATTCCTGAAATTTTTGTAAAGAAACTAACGTCTTTTTTTACGCCCCTGAACAGCTTTAAAGCGCGGATTCGTTTTACAGATTACGTACAAACGCCCTTTGCGTTTCACTATCTGGCAGTCAGGATGACGCTGTTTTGCACTACGAAGTGAATTGAGTACCTGCATCTTAACCTCGCTTAGTGCCAATAAAATGACCAAAACGTTTCTGGAAACGTGCTGCACTGCCTTCGTTATCAAAGGTTTTTTGTTTCCCGGTATAGTACGGATGCGATTTGGAAGAGATATCCAGGGTCACGTACGGGTACATTTTCCCCTCAAACTCAATCTCACGTTCCGTTTTAATGGTCGAGCCGACCTTAAAAAATTCATTGGCGCTGGTATCGTGAAACACCACAGTGCGGTAAAAAGGATGAATATCCGGCTTCATGGTAACCTCAATTTGTTACGTTATAACATAACCATAAAAATACACCACTCTTGTATAAATCACAACCCGGTTTACGCGATTAAGAGTTAAACGGGATGATAAGTGGCCGTAAATATATGATGCCAATCGAATAGCTTTTTCGGCTTTCGGATATACTTTCCCTACGCTGTGTTAATAAGGATATCACTGTGATAACACGACATCTGATAAGCCTGGTGACTGGGGTGCTGTTTCTTTCCATCCTCGCGCCCGTAGGTTTAAGCCTGTGGCTGGCGCATCGTCAGGTCGAAACGAAATTTATCGATGAGCTCGATATGTTCTCAACCCGAGTCGCATTACGTACGGAACGCGTAGGTGAACAGGCCAAAAAAGCGTTGCGCCATATTGAAGCTTTTCAGGGTGAACCTTGTAGTGAAGAGCATCTGCTTGAAATGCGTCGTTTGTCATATAGCTATCGCTATATTCAGGAAGTGCTGTACCTCAAAGATAACGTTCCACAATGCTCATCCCTGGAAAAAAGAAGCCGGGCAGCCGCGTTTCCTCCTGCAATGAAAATCACGCCCGATGGCTACCACGCATGGTTGACCATGCAAAACGATTTGGGCATCAAGCGTTTTATGGCGGCATTAGGTAGCAAGCATTACGTCGTGATGATCGATCCCGGTTCTTTTATTGATGTCATCCCGTTTGGCTCATGGCCGATTGAAGTCGCTATCCTTGGTACCGCGCGTAACACGGTGGTAGCCAGTAGCACCGATCTGCCACCGGATGTTTTACAACATGTGCAACTAGAGCGTTCGATTACCCATCTGCAGAAAGACGGCAGTATTTATAACGCCCGCCCCTTCCCCGAACTGGGCATTACGGTTGTAACCTGGGCATCCACTGTACCTTTGCAAAAGAGCTGGCACCGACAAGCGCTAATCTGGCTGCCGGCAGGGATCCTTCTCGGCTTACTCACCGCAGCCTTTATTCTGCGTATTTTGCGCCGTTTGCAGTCCCCTCATCACCAGTTGCAGGACGCTATCCAGCATCGGGATATCAAGGTCTACTACCAACCGATTATCTCGCTCAAAACGGGGAAAGTGGTCGGGGCAGAGGCGCTGGCTCGCTGGCCACAGGCCGACGGGAGCTATCTGTCGCCTGAGATTTTCGTCGCACTGGCGCAAGAGACCGGGCTTTCAGAGCCGCTCACCCGTTTGATTATTGAAAGCGTATTTGACGATTTAGGAAAATGGCTGCGTCAATATCCCCACCAGCATATATCCATTAACCTTGAGTCAGCCGATCTGACCTCCGAAACACTTCCTGCTCTGTTAAGCCAGAAGGTGAACCACTGGCAACTTAAGCCTGCACAAATCGCGCTGGAACTGACCGAACGCGAATTTGCCGACCCAAAAAACAGCGCGCCGTTTATTGCTAAATACCGACAGGCAGGCCATTCGATCTATATTGATGACTTTGGTACCGGCTATTCAAGTCTTAGCTATTTGCAGGATCTGGATGTGGATATCTTGAAGATCGACAAATCGTTCGTCGATGCGCTGGAGTACAACAACGTCACGCCGCATATCATCGAGATCGCGAAAACGCTGAAGCTGGAGATGGTGGCAGAAGGTATTGAAACCGAGAATCAGGAAGCCTGGCTACGCCAGCACGGCGTGCAGTACGGTCAGGGCTGGCTCTACAGTAAAGCGCTGCCGAAAGCGGAATTTATTCTGTGGGCAGAAAAACGGCTTTAGCATGGCTCTTGATGTTGAGATGGCTGGCGGCACGCCGCACAGCCAGTCACATCACTCTTCCATAATGGGCGCAAATCCACCGTAGATCATTCGCTTGCCATCAAATGGCATAGATTCACCGAATTCCTTCATACGGGGATCGGACATCATCTTCTGATTCGCCGCATCGCGGACCTCTTTGGAAGGGTATTCAATCCAGCTGAATACCACTTCTTCATGATCCTGCGCTTTCACAGCCATGCGAAAATCGGTCAGTTTGCCGTCGGGGACATCATCTGCCCAGCACTCCACCACGCGCAATGCACCGAACTCCTTGAAAAGCGGAGCTGCTTTTGCCGCCATCGCAATGTACGCCTCCTTGTTTTCAGCGGGTACGGCAACCACAAAGCCATCAACATACTTCATGAGAAAAACCTCCGAAGTGTACTGCGCGGCAAGCCGATTCCGGCCGCGTCAGTCGAGGTTAAGTTTAGTCGCCAGCAGGCGATCGTGCCCCAGGCGCATTCCTGATACGAATACGCGCCTGCGGCTGATGGCAAAACCATGGCAGGCAAATTTGAATCAGCGGCCCAATAGCCAGTGCATACAGCACCGTTCCAAACCCAACGGTTCCACCCAACAGCCAACCAATAAGCAGCACCGACACTTCAATTGCGGTTCGAATTCGTCGTACTGGCCAGCCGGTACGCGCGTGAATTCCAGTCATCAGACCGTCACGCGGGCCCGCGCCAAAACCGGCACCAATGTACAGAGCGGTTGCTAACGCATTCAGTATCACCGCTGACACCAGCAGCCCGCTGCGCGCCAGCAGGGATTCAAATCCCGGAATCACCAGCAGCGCGACATCTGCCGCCAGCCCAATCATAATCACGTTGCTTAACGTGCCAAACCCTGGGCGCTGGCGTAGCGGTATCCACGCCAGAAGCACCAACACACCCACGGCAATAATCACCACGCCGATATTCATCGACAGTAAATTTGCCACCCCCAGGTGAAACACGTTCCACGGATCGGCCCCTAAATCGGCACGGACAAACATCGCCGTCGACACACCGTACAGCGTCAGCCCGATAAACAGCTGAAGTAAACGACGCAGCATGTTCTTCCCCTCTTACTCTCAGATAACTTTCATCTTCACCGCAATTGGCACTATGATTAATGTCCAGTTTTCAAAAAGTGGACTGCTATGTCATCTCGCCGTTACGGAAGCCAGTCTTTGCAACGCCTGCTCGGACACTGGCAAGAAAGTCCCTCGCGAACGCCCATCTGGCGACAGTTGGCAGAAGCGTTACGTTTGCTGATCCTCGATGGGCGACTGGCGCTGGATAGCCGCTTGCCCGGTGAACGCGAGCTCGCTGCCGTTCTGCAAGTCAGCCGAACCACCGTCGCCAGCGCCATGGCACAACTGCGTGAGGAGGGATATCTGGAAAGCCGACATGGTAGCGGTTCACGGGTGATCCTGCCGGAGCACATTCGCCATGTGCCAACGCGGACCAGCACTGGAACAGCGCTTGATTTGTCCACGGCAGCGCTGAGTGCCGGTCCTGAAATTCATCAGGCTTACCAGCAGGCACTGTTCGCAATGCCGCAGCATCTGCTGAGCTCCGGGTATCTACCGCAGGGACTGTCGGTTTTGCGTGAATCCATCGCCCGGCATTATTGCGAACGCGGACTCCCGACGCAGCCCGACGAAATAATGGTCGTGAACGGCGCGGTCAGCGGTCTGGCACTGATCCTGCGTTTACTCACCGGCCCCGGCGATCGCGTAGTGGTAGATCACCCCACTTATCCGCTGGCCATTGCAGCAATACAAGGGGCGTCATGTCGCCCCGTCGGCGTGTCGCTGCCCGAGCACGGTTGGGATACGGCGGGTCTGGTCGCCACCATCGCGCAAACTGCACCGAGAATGGCCTATCTGATGCCGGATTTTCACAACCCGACCGGGCGCTGTATGGACACCGCTACTCGCCAGGTCGTGGCGGATATTGCTGAAAGAACCCGCACGACGTTGGTGGTCGATGAGACCATGGTGAACCTGTGGTATGACGCCCCACCGCCACCGCCGCTTGCCGCATTCAATCGCGATGCCCCAATCATCCTGCTCGGTTCAGCAGGGAAAAGCTTTTGGGGCGGATTACGTCTGGGCTGGATTCGGGCGTCGGCGCGTACCATTGCCGCGCTGGTCCAAACCCGCGACACCTTCGATTTGGGCTCCCCGGTGCTTGAACAACTCGCCACCAGCTGGCTGCTGGATAACGCCGAGGACTTTCTTCCTGACAGAAGACGCCGACTCACATCACAGCGAGACCTGTGCTCGCGCCTGATGAACTCACATTTCCCGGAATGGCAGTTTACCCAGCCACAAGGAGGACTCTCTTTCTGGGTTGAACTGCCTGATACGCTGGCGACGCTCTTTGCCACGCGCGCCGAAAGTGCAGGCATTCAGTTGGGAACCGGTACGCGGTTCGGCCTTGATGGCGCATTCGACCGATTTTTGCGTATGCCCTTCACGTTGCCGGATGACACAGCGTGTGGCGCCTTCAGAGTGTTGCAACCCATTTGGGATAGCTTGCGCTTGCAGGCCAGCAGTGGGAAAATGCGTAAAATAATCTAAACGACGAGTTAAAGGACTCGCTCTTGAATGCCGTGATGGACGAGGAGGTCCAGGCAATACTACCGCTGAGGAGGAACCGGAAAACCCTTCAGGGAAATCACGAAATTCTCACCATCTTTCTTAATTTTTGCCCCAGCATCACACCAGTCGGAGGCAATACGGAAGAACTCATCGCTACCGACATTCCAGCTCAGACGAACGTGTTTCACATAACCGGAGCGCAGCATTTCACAGGCTTCGCCATAATTACAGGCGGTTGAGAGCGATTGTTGTTTCATTTTTTCTTCTTCAGTAATCTTCGCAATGCTTTGATTTCTTTAGGAGTCAGTGCATCAACTACGGATTCTTCCGTATGCTGGCTATCGATATCCTCAGCGGAGACTCCCACCTCTTCAATGGCGGAAAACGCGATCAGTAGCAGTTTTTCCGTGGCGATACTCAAATTTTCATTATGCACTTCAGCATAATGGCGAAGCTTTTCTTTTAGCGTCTCATCAACTTTGACATTCAATACAGCGGTCGACATCGTAGAAAATCCTTGTGGTCAGCCACAACACACCGGATGTAAGACCATGTCATTACAGCGCAATGGCGGCGGCAAAAGCTCAAATAACATCCCCAAAACACAGTGACAGTATTTGATGACAATAAAATGACGATACGATGACAAAGAAAAGAAGATAAACAGAAGAGAAATTACCGGACGGCAGAATTGGGTGGGGGCCCTGCCAGCTACATCCCGGCACACACGTCATCTGCCTTGGCTGCTTCCTTCCGGACCTGACCTGGTAAACAGAGTAGTGTTGCGGGAGAACCAACAGAGCCCCCATTGAGAGCGTTGTTAACCAACGCGCAGGCGCATTATCACTGCTGCACCCTGTAATTGCAACCCATCCAGCATCGGATGCTGTTTTCTTGTGCAATGCGGCTTCACTCCTTCGCCATTCGGCATTATGCTGGAGGATTAGCGCAGGAATAAATGATGGATATACAGGACTCTTTCCCCCAACGCGTCTGGCAAATCGTCGCTTCAATCCCCGAAGGTTTCGTCACCACGTATGGCGATGTTGCCCGGCTTGCGGGATCGCCGCGCGCTGCGCGTCAGGTAGGCGGCGTGCTTAAGCGTCTCCCCGAAGGCAGCGCCCTGCCCTGGCATCGGGTGGTCAATCGCCATGGGGTCATTTCGCTGACAGGTCCCGACCTGCAACGACAACGTCAGGCGTTGCTCGCAGAAGGAATAGTGGTTTCAGGAAGCGGACAGATCGATTTACAGCGCTATCGCTGGGTGTACTAACCCTCTCCAGGCGGAGAGGGTTACAACGACCTTAGTACTGCGTGGGAGCCGGAACCGCAGATGATGGATTCACCTGGGTTGGTGAAGTAGACGGAACCGTGGAAGTAGCCCCACCGCTCGCCTGAACCGGTACTGCTGTTTGCTGTACCGGGACCAACGTCAGGTCGGCTTTAGTCCCACCCTGATTGATGACCGTCTGAACGGTATCAGTAATAAAGACCAGTTTATCATTTACCGTAATAGCCGCACTCAGCAGAATACGGGCGTTAGGTTGAATATCTGCCGGGTTAAACGGTAATACAAAGCTGAATGGCGCTTGTTTACCTTCAGTACGAACCGCTTTTTGCGACAGCACTTTTGACGGCGCATCGGCCAGTGAAGCATCTGACAGCGTAACGGTTAGTACCGCATCGGGTGGCAAGGCCACTTTCTGACGGATCCATACTGTACCGGAGACATTTGGCTGCTGAATTTTAGACTGTGTGTCAGAAATTGACGTATTAGGGCTTGGCGCAGGTGTCTGAATATCAGCGCTTTTATCGGCACAGGCCGCCAGAGCGACTGCAACCGCTAAACCACTTACCATGTGCACGAGTTTCATTAAATTCTCCTTATCATCTATGCACCAGCGAGAACTTTCCTCGCCAGAAGAGTGGTTAACAAAAACATAACGTGACTAAGTGTGGCACAAGACAGCTATTTTTGCCTGTAATAGGCCAGTAATTCAGACAATTGCACCCATCGGACCACTTTTAAAATTGCGTTATACTCTGCCTACCTCGCTGCGACATCGATATCACCTGGAGAGCACGTATGAGTCTGGCACTGAAAAATTTGCTGACATTGTTAAATCTGGAAAAAATTGAAGAAGGACTCTTTCGGGGCCAAAGTGAAGACTTAGGGTTACGTCAGGTTTTTGGGGGACAGGTTGTCGGTCAGGCGCTATATGCCGCAAAAGAAACCGTACCGGAAGAGCGTCTGGTACACTCTTTTCACAGCTACTTTTTACGCCCCGGCGATAGCCAAAAGCCCATCATCTATGATGTGGAAGTCCTGCGTGATGGTAACAGCTTCAGCGCGCGCCGCGTTGCCGCGATCCAGAATGGTAAACCCATTTTTTACATGACTGCCTCTTTTCAGGCACCGGAAGACGGATTTGAACATCAGAAAACCATGCCGGATGCGCCGGGTCCCGATGAGCTGAAATCAGAAACGGAAATTGCCCGCTCAGTGGCGCATTTGCTGCCGCCGCTGTTGAAAGAAAAATTTATCAACGATCGTCCGTTGGAAGTACGCCCTGTCGAGTTTCATAACCCCCTAAAAGGTCACGTCGCACCTCCGACGCGCCAGGTATGGATCCGAGCTAACGGCGTGCTGCAGGACGATCTGCGCGTCCATCAGTATCTGCTGGGTTATGCCTCAGACCTGAACTTCCTGCCTGTTGCGCTGCAACCGTACGGGATTGGCTTCCTGGAAAAAGGGATTCAGATCGCCACCATTGACCATTCCATGTGGTTCCACCGTCCGTTTAATATCAATGAATGGCTGCTGTATAACGTCGAGAGTACTTCGGCATCCGGTGCCCGGGGCTTTGTACGCGGAGAGTTTTATACCCAGGATGGCGTGCTGGTCGCTTCTACCGTACAGGAAGGGGTAATGCGTAATCGCAATTGAGAATTACCGGATGGTGGCGCAAAAGCGTTGCCATCCGGCAAATTGAGAATCAGGCGTTGTAAGCGTTCTCGCCGTGACTGTTTACATCCAGACCTTCGCGCTCCTGCTCTTCCGGTACGCGCAAACCAACCGTCATATCCGCCAGCTTATAGCCAATGAAAGCCACCACGCCAGACCAGACGATGGTGATCGCCACGCTTTCCAGTTGCACCAGCAGCTGATGCCCCATGGTCACGCCCTCGGCAAAGCCCACGCCTCCCAAAGAGCTGGCAGCGAAAACTCCGGTCAGGATACAGCCGACAATGCCGCACACGCCGTGAACGCCAAACACGTCACACGGATCGTCCACACGCAGAAAACGCTTCAGCATGGTCACGCCCCACAGGCCTGCCAAACCCGCAACGACACCGATTATCAGCGCGCCGCCGACACCGATGTAGCCACATGCAGGTGTTACGCCCACCAGACCCGCAATGGCACCAGAGCAGGCGCCCAGCAGAGACGGTTTACCACGCAGCGCCCATTCACCGAAGATCCATCCGAGGATGGCTGCAGCGGTGGCGACCACGGTATTGACGAAGGCCAGTGCGGCGATTTCATTTGCCGTACCCGCTGAACCAGCGTTAAAGCCAAACCAACCAATGTAGAGAATAGCGGTACCGGTGAAGACCATCGGCAGGTTATGCGGTTTAAAAGCTTCTTTGCCAAAACCGACACGTTTGCCAATCAGATACGCGCCTACCAGACCGGCAATCGCCGCGTTGATGTGCACAACCGTTCCGCCGGCAAAATCCAGCGCGCCGTGGGAAGCCAGCAAGCCGCCGCCCCAGACCATATGGGCAATGGGGATGTACGACAGCGTTAACCATACCACCACAAAAATCAGCACCGCGGAGAAGCGAATACGTTCAGCCAGCGCACCGACGATTAGCCCAACGGTGATGCAGGCGAACGAGCCCTGAAAAGCAACGTGAATGTACTGGTAGAAGCTCCCCGTTACTGCCGTCAGCGCAATATTCTTCAGCAATACCCAGTTGAAGTTGCCGAAGAAATTATTTCCTTCGCCAAAGGCCAGTGAGTAGCCATAAACCACCCATAAAATACAAACCAGAGCAAATGTCACCGTAACCTGAGTCAGCATCGACAGCACGTTCTTACCGCGAATCAAACCGCCGTAGAACAGCGCAATGCCAGGGATGGTCATAAACAGCACCAGCGCGGTACAGATCATCATAAAAGCGTTATCCGCTTTATCCGCAACCGCCGGTGCCGCCATCGCCAGTCCCGGCAGCAGCGCCAGTGAAGCAATACCTGTTTTCATCGTTGCTATCTTCATTTTTTGGTTTCCTATCACTGTGTGCCAGACGTTACAGTGCGGCTTCGTCGGCTTCGCCGGTACGAATACGAATCACACGTTGCAGCTCGGCGACGAAGATTTTGCCGTCGCCAATTTTTCCGGTGTATGCCGCCTTACTGATGACATCAATCACGCCATCCAGTTGGTCGTCGGCAATCGCCACATCAATCTTCACCTTCGGCAGAAAATTGACGCTATATTCAGCCCCACGGTACAGCTCAGCATGACCTTTCTGTCGGCCAAACCCCTTCACTTCGGTGACGGTCAGCCCCTGAATACCAATAGACGACAATGCTTCACGGACGTCTTCCAGTTTGAACGGTTTGATTACCACGGTAACCAGCTTCATAGATCCCCTCCAGTCAGAATTCAGTAGTGGCTGCAGATACACGAGAGGAATATTGCAAGGGATGTGCCAGAAATGAAAAAGGCGGGATGATTCAGGTTCTCAGGGTACTTCCGGGAGAGAAAAAGAAAAAACGCACTATAACGGTGCATAGTGCGTTACATTTTTGCACCAGATTGTTGATTGCCGGATGGCAGCGTAAACGCCTTATCCGGCCTACGAGACCGCGCAGGCCCCAGACCGGATAAGCGCCGCGCCATCAGGCGATAACAGAATCGTCTTGCGTACTGGCGGCTAACTCTTCACCCGCCAGCTGCAGCTGATACATCTGCCAGTAACGGCCTTGCGCCGCGAGTAATTGCTGGTGCGTACCACGCTCAACCGCCTGACCGCGATGCAGCACCAGAATGGTGTCCGCATCGACAATCGTCGATAACCGATGCGCAATCACCACCAGCGTGGTGTGTTCACGTACCGCCGCCAGAGCTTGCTGAATGGCCTGTTCAGTACCGGAGTCAATACTGGCCGTGGCTTCGTCGAGGATCAACACCTGTGGCGTTTCAACCAACACCCGCGCCAACGCCAGCAGCTGTTTTTGACCAACGGAGAGATTATTGCCCTGCTCGCCCAGCCGGGTATGAATCCCCTCGCTCAGACCTCGCGCCAGTTCTGCCAGTTGCACGGTCTCCAGCGCCTGCCATACCCGCTCTTCTGAGATATCGCGGCCCAGCGTGACGTTCGCCAGGAAGGTATCTGCCATCACCACCGGATCCTGCTGCACCATGGCGATGCCCTGACGTAACGCACCGTGGCTCAGTGAAGACAGCGGCCGTCCATCAAGGCGGATTTCCCCCTGCGTCAGCGGGTAGTAACCCATCAACAGGCTGGCGAGCGTGCTTTTACCACTGCCGGTGTGTCCGACCAAAGCCACAAAGCTGCGCGAAGGCACGGACAAACTGATATTTTGCAGCACCAGATTGTCGTCGCGATAGGCAAATGAAACGTTATCCACCTCAATGTCCCCGCTCTTTAGCGGCCGCTCATCTTCACCATAGCGCTGACGTGGCCCATCCATCAGTTCGAACACTCGCTCACCGGCGACAACCGCCTGCT
The DNA here is from genome assembly GCF_030336805.1 of Citrobacter sp. Cb023. Classification (NCBI taxonomy): domain Bacteria; kingdom Pseudomonadati; phylum Pseudomonadota; class Gammaproteobacteria; order Enterobacterales; family Enterobacteriaceae; genus Citrobacter; species Citrobacter sp. Cb023. Next base: position 1,004,992 of record NZ_JAOWCV010000038.1, read on the forward strand.
GCAACATTGATTGCTGAGTGGTCAACTCGATCAGCGGTTCGTTCAAACGGCCGAGGTAGCTGATAAACGCGTACAGCACGCCAACCTCGATCGAGCTGCCAGAGGTAAAACTGAACAGCATCAGCAATCCGCAGAGGATCAGCGCCGAGAAAAGGCTAAGCAGCGGGCGCAACAAAAAACCATCCAGTCGCAGGGTTTGCATACGCGCCATATAGTGCGAGCGGCTTGCTTCGCCCATTCTCTCGCCAAATCGCGCCTGCTGGCGGAACTGCTGGATAACACTCATGCCGTTGATGACTTCGTTAAAGCCATCGTTAATATCCGCCAGATAAGCGCGAACCCGGCGCACAATCGGGGTGCTGTAGCGTTGATAAATCACCATCACCACCAGCACGGCCGGGAAAATGGCCATCGCCACTAGCGCCATACGCCACTCAAGGCTGAACATCGCTACCAGCATGGCGCCAATTAATGCCGCGCTGCGCAGGACTGTTGCTACCACCGTCACGTACAGGTCGCGAATAACTTCAGTGTCATTGGTCACACGGGAGATTAGCTGCCCGACAGGTTGAGTATCAAAGGCGCTGAGCGGCTGGCGCAGCGCAGCGTCCATTACGTCGGTGCGCAACTGTTGTACTACGCCAACTGCCGCCTGGTTAAACAACAATGACTGCGCGTAATGCAGACCAGCCGCCAGCAGTTGTAGACCGATATATGCCGCAACCAGCCCGGCGACCATCGCCAGCGGCAGATTATTCTTCGCCACCATGTTATCGATAAAATAGCTAATCAGCAGCGGACCGCTGACTTCCGCCGCAGCTGCCACCCACAGCATGACTACCGCAATAGCCAGCTGTTTTCGCCATGGAGAGCCATACGCCAGCAATCTTTTCAGGGTCGGCCATAATTGCCCAAAACTACGCATTAGCCGCCTCCTCGTTTATCTCTGGTGCATCAGTCAGCGCCGCTTCCAGTTGCTGATAGCGGTACATATCGCGATACCAGCCAGGCTGCTGCACTAACGCATCATGCTCGCCGCGCTGGGCAATATGCCCATGCTGCATCACGATAATCTCACTGGCTTCCGTCAGGGCCGATAAACGGTGGGCGCTAATAATGACGGTTCTGCCTTCGCCCCACTGGCGCAGGTTATGCAGGATCTGATGCTCGGTACGACCATCTACCGCCGACAGCGCATCATCCAGAATCAGGATTTCAGCGTTCAGGAGTAGCGCTCGAGCGATAGAAATACGCTGTTTTTGCCCACCAGACAGCATCACCCCACGTTCGCCCACTTCGGTGTCGTAGCCCTGCGGAAGACGTAAAATATCCTCATGAACGCTGGCAAGGCGTGCCACATACTCGATCTCTTCCTGCGTGGCCTGAGGGCGTCCTAACGCGATGTTATTGCCAACGGTATCCGAAAACAGGAATGGCGTCTGGCTGACAACTGCCAGCCGGCTGCGCCAGCTATCCAGTTGTAATCGCGTTAAGGGGATATCATGAAAGCGCACATCGCCGTGGGTGATATCAAAATGACGCTGAATCAGCGACAGCACCGTACTTTTCCCCGCGCCGGTAGGCCCACAAATACCCAACATCTGCCCAGGTTTAAGCTGGAAGTTCACATTTTCCAGCGCCGGATGTGCCGTTTGCGGGTAGCAAAATTCACGAATCGCCACCGCCAGCTCTCCACGCCCTTCCGGTACCGGTTCAGTGCCGTCATCCACCACCGGCGCTTCAGACAGCATGGCGCGAATACGGCTGTACGCCGCGCTGCCACGTTCGACGATGTTAAACATCCATGCCAGCGCCAGCATCGGCCAAATCATCAAACCGAGATACATCATAAAGCTGGTGAGCTGGCCGAGCGTCAGCGAGCCGTGCACCACCATCCAGCTTCCCCCAGCAATCGCCAGTAGGTTAGCCATGCCAATGGCGATATAAATCGTGGGATCAAAGCGGGCGTCAATGCGCGCCACGCGCAGGTTTTTCTTACCGGTATCTTCGGCATCGGCGGCAAATAATGCCGATTGCCGATCCTCCAGACCGAAGGCCTTGATCATGCGAATACTGGTCAGGCTTTCCTGAGTACGGTCGTTGAGACTGGAAAACGCCGCCTGCGCCAGCTTAAAGCGGTTATGCAGTCGATCGCCGTAACGTTTGATCATCAACGCCATCACCGGCATCGGCAGCAGCGCAATTAACGTCAACTGCCAGCTTATCTGCGTTGACATCACGATCAGCACCGCACATCCCATTACCAGCGAATCTACCAGCGTCAGCACGCCTTCTCCGGCGGCAAATACGACGCGATCGACATCGTTGGTCGCACGCGCCATCAGATCGCCCGTGCGGTGACGCAGATAAAATTCTGGATGCTGGCGACTCAACTGACGGTAATAATCTTCCCGCAGCTCAACCGCTAGTTGGTAGGATGCGCCAAACAGCAGCACGCGCCAGACATAGCGCAGCAAATAAACCACCACTGCAATCAGGGCAATTGTTCCCACCCACATCAGCAGTCGCTCGGTGGTGAAGCGTTGAGTCGTCACGCCATCCACAATGATCCCGACCACTTTCGGCGGAATAAGCTGAAGGATAGCGATGATGATAAGCAGGGCCACCGCCCCGAGGTAGCGACGCCACTCCCGGCGGAAGTACCAGCTTAATTGAGCAAATAATCGCACGCGTTATGTCCTGACAAGATTTCCGGCAATAAGCGCCGGGAGAGTTATTCAATAGGGAGCGCAGTTGTGTATTTAATCTGTTCCATCGCAAAGCTGGAGGTGACGTCAGACAGGCCCGGTACGCTGTTCACCAGGCGCTTATAAAATTCATCGTAGCTTTTCATATCGGCGACCTGCACTCGCATCAGGTAATCATATTCCCCTGCCATACGCCAGAACCCCAGAACCTCCGGCATACCGGTGACTTCGGTGACAAAGCGGCAATACCATTCACTGCTGTGATGCTGAGTCTTAATCAGCACAAACGCGGTCAGCCCCAGCCCCAGTTTTTCTGGATCTAACAGGGCGACTCTACCCAGCAGGATACCGTCATCCTCAAGCCGTTTGAGGCGTTTCCAGCAGGGGGTGGTAGTCAGATTAACGGCATCTGCTAACGCCTGCAAAGAAAGGGTGCAGTCCTGTTGCAGTAAGCTAAGCAGCTTACGGTCAATTTTGTCTAACATATCCACTCCACAGAGAAGAATTTTCTCCTTACATTCTATTTTAAAGGCTAAATGGCAACAATTTTTTCCGTGCTTTTCGCTATTCTTGGCACAAAATGACAAATGGATATCTATTAATGATGAATAGCTCCTGGGTTAAAAACGCCATCAATGAAATCAACGCGGATTATCAGCGTTCTGCGGATACGCATCTCATTCGTCTGTCGCTACCGGCGTTCCCGGGCATTCAGATCTATTTAAAAGATGAGAGCACGCATCCCACCGGGAGCCTGAAGCATCGTCTGGCGCGTTCACTGTTTCTGTACGGATTGTGCAATGGCTGGATTAAAGAAGGCACCACCATCATTGAATCATCGTCCGGTTCAACGGCGGTCTCTGAGGCTTATTTCGCCCGACTGTTAGGGCTGCCGTTTATTGCCGTCATGCCTTCCTGTACGGCGAAGCGTAAAATTGAACAGATAGAGTTTTACGGTGGTCGCTGTCATTTCGTGGAAAGCGCCTGTGAAATCTATGCGGCTTCTGAACAGCTGGCGCGTGAGCTGAACGGTCATTACATGGACCAGTTCACTTATGCTGAGCGCGCTACCGACTGGCGTGGCAATAACAATATTGCTGACAGCATCTTCCGTCAGATGCAGTGCGAGCCCAACCCCGTCCCCCGCCATATTGTGATGAGCGCCGGAACCGGCGGCACCTCTGCAACCATTGGCCGCTATATTCGCTGTCAGGGCTACGACACCCGCCTGATGGTGGTGGATCCGGAAAACTCAGTCTTTCTGCCCTTCTGGCAGGATCGCGATGCAACGTTACGCAGCCCGGTAGGAAGCAAAATCGAAGGCATCGGCCGCCCACGTGTCGAACCCTCCTTCATTCCTGACGTAGTCGATGAAATGCTGCGCGTACCGGATGCCGCAAGCGTGGCCACCGCACACTGGCTGGAAACGCAGTTGGGCCGCAAAGTCGGCGCTTCAACTGGCACCAACATGTGGGGAACGCTGCAACTTGCCGCCCGTATGCGCGATGCAGGAGAAAGCGGTTCACTGGTCACGCTGCTGTGCGACAGCGGCGAACGCTATCTTGAAACCTACTACAACCCGCAGTGGATCGACACGCACATCGGTGATTTAACGCCGTGGAAAGCGGAACTCACCCGGCTTCTGAACACCCATTAATGGGATAAAAAAAGCCAGACGCGAAGTCTGGCTTGCTGGAAGGGATCTCTCATTCGGGGGAATAAGGTAGATGCGGATTGTCCAGCCAATGCGTCAAAAAGTGTGACACCGCCTGATTGCGGCAATGCCCAATCACCGACAAATGCGGCAGTTCAGCAATCAGTTGTGGCATCGCGTTGCCCATAATCAGGCCGCGCCCAACGCTGCCTAACATTTCGCGATCGTTCATGGCATCGCCAAATGCCATACATTCGGCCATTGAATAACCTAAGTGGTCGCTTAGTACCGCCAGCGCCGATCCTTTGTTACAGCCCACCGGCAGCACCTCAAGGCAATCAACCGCGGAAAAACAGAGATTTGCCTGCTCACCCAGCGCCTCATTCAGTTGAATGCGTAATTGGATCAGGGAGTCATGATCCCCACAGAAACAGACTTTCGTTACCTGATGAGCCGGGATACGTTTCACATCGACGATCTGGTAGCGAAATCCGCTATACACATGCGCCTGTAGCAGCGATGGGATCTCTTGTCCGGTGAACCAACCGTTGTCATTAAAGACATGCATGCTGGCTGTAGTATCCCACTTCTGATGTAACACGATATCCGCCACAGTCGGATCCAGATCCTGACGGTGCAATACATCGCCCTCAACAGAGTGAATGCGCGTGCCGTTACCCGTAATCAAAAAGGCGTCCAGTGAGATAGACCCCAAAATATGGCGCATCTCCAGCACATGGCGGCCGGTAGCAAATGTCAGTGTGATATCGCGTTCACGCAGGCGCGCCAGCGTTGAAAGCGTTTCGTCACCTAAATGGTGATTCGGCATCAAAAGGGTGCCATCCATATCAAATGCAGCCAGACGAGCCATTTCTTTCTCCACACTGTGACGCGGTTAACTTGTGATTCAGTATCACCTGAGATATACGGAAGTAATAGTGAATAGATAAAATGAATTGTTCCGGGTTTATTACACAAAATCATTCAAGTTGCATCCAGGCGGCAAGTGAATGAACGTCCAGGAGCATGCAGTGACTGGGGTGAATTAACGCCGCCAACAAAGAGGCAGCTTGAAGGATGACGTGTATATGAGATTGTTGAATCGCCTGAATCAGTACCAACGCCTGTGGCAGCCTTCGGCGGGAGAACCGCAGTCGGTGACCGTCGGGGAGCTGGCAGAACGCTGTTTTTGCAGCGAGCGCCACGTGCGTACCCTGCTGAAGCAAGCGCAGGATGCTGGCTGGCTGGAGTGGCATGCCCAGTCGGGGCGTGGGAAACGCGGGCAACTGCGCTTTTTGGTGACGCCAGATTCGCTACGCAGCATTATGATGGAGCAAGCGCTGCAAAAGGGGGAGCAACTTAGCGTACTGGAGCTGGCTCAGCTGGCGCCGGGAGAATTAAGAACGCTGCTCCAGCCGTTTATGGGCGGGCAGTGGCAAAACGACACGCCAACCCTGCGCATCCCCTATTACCGCCAGCTCGACCCTTTGCACCCTGGATTTCTCCCTGGTCGCGCAGAACAACACCTCGCCGGACAAATATTCTCGGGCCTGACCCGGTTCGACAGTGTTACGCAACGCCCCTGCGGAGATTTAGCCCACCACTGGAATATCTCCGCCGACGGCCAGCGCTGGGATTTCTATATTCGTTCCACCCTGTACTGGCATAACGGCGATGCGGTCAGCAGCACACAGCTACATCAACAGTTGCTGAAGCTGTTAGAGCTACCCGCGTTAAACAAGCTGTTTATCAGCGTAAAGCGCATTGAGGTGACGCATCCCCAGTGCCTAACCTTTATTTTGCATCGCCCCGACTTCTGGCTGGCGCATCGTCTGGCAAGCTACAGCAGTCACCTGGCACATCCCGAACTCCCGTTTGTTGGTACCGGTCCGTTCCGGTTGACGCTGTTTACCCCAGACCTGGTGCGCATCGAGAGTCACGATCACTACCACCTGAGTCACCCGCTACTAAAAGCCATTGAATACTGGATAACCCCGCAGCTTTTCTCCCAGGATTTGGGCACCAGCTGTCGCCATCCGGTTCAAATTGCAATTGGTAAACCCGAAGAGCTTCCCATGCTAAGCCAGGTAAGCAGCGGGATCAGCCTCGGTTTCTGCTATCTCACGCTCAGAAAAAGCGCGCGGCTGAATACGCAGCAGGCCCGTCGCCTGGTCAATATTATCCACCGCTCTTCCCTGCTACAAACGCTTGACGTGGATGAAAACCTGATCACGCCAAGCAATGCGCTGCTGCCGGGATGGACGATCCCCCAATGGGATGAACTGGACGACGTGCCGCTACCGGAAAAACTTACGCTGGCCTATCACCTGCCGGTAGAATTGCACGCCATGGCTGAACAGCTTCGCCAGGCGCTGGCGCTACTCGGCTGTGAATTAACGCTTATTTTTCATAATGCTAAAAACTGGGATGGCGACCATCCTTTAGCCCAGGCCGACCTGATGATGGGCGACAGGCTGATTGGCGAAGCGCCTGAATATACCCTCGAACAGTGGCTGCGCTGCGATCAGCTCTGGTCACATGTATTGAGCTCGCCGGCATATACTCATCTGCAAACCACCCTGGATGCCCTGCAAATCCAGGCCGATGAAGACGATCGTCATGCGGCTTTACAACACGTTTTCGCCTCACTGATGCATGACGCGACCCTGACACCGCTGTTCAATTATCACTATCGTATTAGCGCTCCGCCGGGCGTGAACGGCGTACGCCTGAATCCTCGCGGCTGGTTTGAATTTACCGAAGCCTGGCTACCGCCTCCGTCGGCGTGAAGAAGCTGGTCGGCGACACGCCCAGGCGCTACCATAAGGGTTTCGTTATTTGTCAGGAAAAACCATGAAACGTGCCGTTGTTGTATTCAGTGGGGGTCAGGACTCCACAACCTGTCTGGCGCAAGCGCTGCATCAGTATGATGAAGTGCACTGCGTGACCTTTGATTATGGTCAGCGCCATCGCGCTGAGATTGATGTCGCACGTGACCTGGCCTTAAAACTTGGCGCGCGTGCGCACAAGGTACTTGATGTAACGCTGCTCAGCGAACTGGCCGTCAGTAGCCTGACCCGCGATAACATTCCGGTACCCGATTACGAACCGGATGCGAACGGCATTCCCAATACCTTTGTGCCAGGACGCAATATTCTGTTTTTAACGCTGGCGGCGATTTACGCGTATCAGGTGCAGGCGGAGGCGGTCATTACCGGCGTTTGTGAAACGGATTTCTCTGGATATCCGGACTGCCGCGATGAGTTCGTCAAAGCCTTGAACCATGCCGTAAGCCTGGGAATGGCGAAAGATATCCGCTTTGAAACCCCGCTGATGTGGATCGATAAAGCCGAAACCTGGGCACTGGCCGATTTCTGGGGCAAGCTGGACCTGGTACGCGAAGAAACGCTGACCTGCTATAACGGTATCAAAGGTGACGGTTGCGGTCACTGCGCGGCCTGTAATCTGCGCGCCAACGGCCTGAACCATTATCTGGCAGATAAACCGGCAGTGATGGCGGCAATGAAGCAGAAAACAGGACTAAAGTGATCGTTTTGCCGGATGGCGGTGCACGCACCTTATCCGGCTTTCGACATTCACCGTGGTCAATATCGCCGTAAGCCTGATAAGCGAAGCGCCGTCAGGCTTCCTTCCATCACTTCACCATCTGCTCCAGTTTTTCGCGCAACTCCCCTTCCAGCGGTAGCGCCTTTTGCGTTTTCAAATCAATACAGACGAAGGTAATCAACGCGTCTGCCACCACCTGTCCTTCCGGCTCCAGGGTGATAGTCTGGTTCAACACACCGCTTTTGCCATTTAACTGTTGCACCTGACTGGTAATGGTCAGCAGGTCGCTCAGCACCGCAGGGCGGCGGTAGTTAATGTTAATATTCACGACCACAAAAGCGATGTTGTGTGCGGTCATCCACTGAAAGCTGTCGCTGTTTTCCAGGCCATCCCAGCGGGCTTCTTCCAGAAACTCAAGATAGCGAGCATTGTTAACGTGCTGATAGACATCAAGATGAAAACCACGAACTTTGATTTGTGTTTGCATAGCGCAGGAGCCTTACGTTGTTTTTATAGGAACACACTTCAGGGTAAGAGGTCATAACTGGTATGACCTCTTCAGTCTGGCAAACTTTCAGCACTCTGCAAGTTATTAAAGTGTTAAAACTGCCAGATTGCGCTCTACCAGCGAACTCCCCATGCCCGGCACCTGCCTTAAGTCCTCCACCGTTTTAAACGGCCCGTACTCCTCACGATAGCTGACAATCGCCTGTGCTTTCTTCAGACCTACGCCATTCATGACTCGCGCTAAATCCTCCGCAGAAGCGCTGTTGATGCTTACCCTGGTGCCTTCATCATCGCTCGCTTTAGCCGGTTGCGTGGCTTTGCTTTGTGCTACTCCCGTAGCATCCACTTTGGCTTGAGTCGCCTGGCTTTTGGCGACTGGCTCTGCAGCCAGTGCGCTTTGAGCCATACCGGCGCAGGTCAATGAAAGGGTAATAAGCAGGGCTTTGATTCCATGTTTCATACTGTTTTCTCCTTGTTTGTTAACAGTGGAATCACGATAGCGAGGTGCAGAACGGCAGACAAACGGCAAATATCAGAAATGGAAAAGGCCGCGAAAGCGGCCTTTGGTTGATACAACTTTTTGCAATTTTTTGCGAGTAGCCTCGGTTATTGCTGCTGTTCCAATGCGTCACCGACTTTAATTTTTGCGGCTTTACGCAGGTTGCTCATCAGCGCTTCAAAGACAATCTGCGCATTGTTCTGGGTAATCCCCTGAACCATCGCTTTCTTCTGCTCTTCAGGCATAGAACCGGCTTTCACCTCGTCCAGCGCCAGCAGTACAACGTTACCCTGCATGTCGTTCGCCACGCCGTAGCTCGGTTTGTCTTTCGCCGGCAGGCTCAGGCCAAAGGCCGCCTGACTCAGCGGATCCTGACCCGTACGGCTCAGCGTTTTCGCCTCGCCAAAGCTCAGACCCGCCGCTTTCATGGCTTCATCGCCTTTACCAGCTTTCAGATCCGCCAGCAGTTTATCGGCATCAAGCTTCGCCTGCTGCTCTGCTTTATTGTGCTTAACAAGCGCAGTTACCTGATCTTTCACTTCAGCCAGTGGTTTAACGGCTTCAGCTTTGTGCTCTGCAATACGCAGTACAAACGCGCGATCGCCATCCACGGTGATGATGTCGGAGTTACTGCCAGGCGTACCGTTCTCACCAACCAAACCACCATTGAAAATGATGTCAGCGACCGGTTTGAAGTTCAGCTCTTCCGGCAGGCTGTCACGGCTAAACCAGCCCGTTTCAACCGCTTTCATACCCGCCGCCTGCTCCGCGCCCGCCAGGGATTCGTTATCGTTGCTGGCGGCATCGCTCACTTTCTGCTGCAGCGCATAGTAGGCATCCAGCGCTTTTTCCTGCTTCACTTTCGCCGCAATGTCGTCGCGGGCTTCGCTCAGCGGTTTAACCTGCACAGGCTGCACGTCGTCAAGACGCGCAACGAGGAAACCAACGGAAGACTTAATCACACCTGACAGTTGGCCTTTCTCTTTCAGACCGGCATTCTTCAGCTCATCCGGGGTGGTGGAATCTTCCAGCCATCCCATATCGCCGCCTTTACGGGCAGAGATGATGTCAGCAGATTTTTCTTTTGCCAGCGCAGCGAAATCACCGCCTTTGTTCAGCTCGTCCAGTACCGCTTTGGCTTCATCTTCCGTTTTGGTCTGAATGATGCTGTAGCGGTTACGCTGCGGCTGAGTGAACTGATCCTGATGCTGGTCATAATAAGCCTGAATATCAGCATCGCTGGCCGTCTCCTGCATAGCAGCAGCATCCAGCTTGATGTAGCTCACGCGGAACTGATCCGGCGTCATAAAGTTGTTTTTATTCTGCTCGTAGTAGCTGGCAACTTCCTGCTCGGTAACAGACTGCTTCGCGGCCAGTGCGTTAACGTCAATTGTCGCCTCGCGAACGATACGCTGCTGTGCGACCAGCGCCGCCAGCTCGTCCGTTTCGCCTTTCAGCATGAAGTCCGTACCGGCAACACCGTTAATCAGTTGCTGGGTAGTAAGCTGATTACGTAATGCCTGAGCGTACTGGTCTGCGGTCATTCCCATCTGATTAACAATCGCGTTGTAGCGATTGTTATCAAATTTACCGTCCACCTGGAACGCAGGCGTGGCGAAAATAGCCTGTTTAACCTGATCGTCGCTGATGTTGAGATTAAGCTCGCGGGAGTACTGATCCAGCAGCGCTTCGTCAATAAGACGATTCAGCACCTGCTGACGCAGCGTTTTCATGTAGCCTTCGTTCGCAGCCAGCTCGGAGTATTGATCGCCCAGCTGTTGCTGCATGCGGTTACGTTCGCTGTTGAACGCATTCTCGAACTGCCCGCGGCTAATCTCCTGGCCATTCACTTTGGCGGCGAAGTTATTGCCCCCGCCAATCAGGTAACCACTCACGCCGGTCAAAATGAACGACACGATAATGATACCGAAAATAATCTTGAGCACGAGACTGTTAGCAGCCGTGCGTAAGCTGTCCATCATGGTGTAACCACACTCCGCTGTAGATGACTATACGCGTTATCTCTCAAGCCGCCTGCGCGTTGTCACAACAGCGGCGGCAAGGATTTTGAGTATATATGCTTCACGCAGCATAGCGTTTCCTGAACGCTGCGTACAAAGGCCTATTGTGACAAGAAACAGGGGCAATTGTCAGCCCACAACGCGTAGAAAGTACCGGAATTACAAATAAAAAAGGCACATCAGTCGATGCGCCCTTGTACTTCGTCACATCCCCAAAGGGGAAATCACTTAGTTTACCGCGTCTTTCAGTGCTTTACCTGCACGGAAGCCCGGTACTTTAGCCGCGGCGATGGTGATCTCTTTACCTGTTTGCGGGTTGCGACCAGTACGGGCAGCACGCTCTTTAACGGCAAAAGTACCAAAACCTACCAGCGCTACGTCATCACCTTCTTTCAGAGATTCAGTAACAGAAGCAATAATTGCATCTAACGCACGTCCAGCCGCAGCTTTAGAGATATCAGCCCCTGCAGCAATTTTGTCGATCAGTTGAGATTTATTCACTCTTCTCTTCCTCTTTATAATTTATATCGCACCTGAATCCTTCAAAGTGCGAACGCGCAGCAGTTATATCAGGCCTGCCATGCCCTTACAACACCCGTTAATGATGGCAAGCCCAATCCGTCATCTAAATTAGCTATACAAAAAAAGGCTGGCAAGTCCGAAATGGCCTGCCAGCCCTGTTTTTATTAGTGCTCTTTGCGCGAGGTCACTATTTTGCGGTCACAACCTGCATTCCGGAGGGCTCATTTTGCAACGCGAGCGTCAGAACCTCCTCAATGCGTTTCACCGGATGGATGTCCAGATCGGCAATTACGTTGTCCGGAATCTCTTCCAGGTCGCGTTTGTTTTCGTCTGGAATTAAGACCGTTTTAATACCACCACGGTGTGCTGCCAGCAGTTTTTCTTTCAAACCACCAATAGGCAGAACCTGGCCACGCAGGGTGATCTCGCCGGTCATCGCCACGTCGGCGCGAACCGGGTTACCGGTCAGACAAGAAACCAGCGCGGTACACATGGCAATACCCGCACTTGGACCGTCTTTCGGCGTCGCCCCTTCAGGTACGTGAACGTGGATGTCGCGTTTTTCGTAAAAGTCCGGATTAATACCCAGTTTTTCCGCACGCGCGCGCACCACGGTCAGCGCAGCCTGAATGGATTCCTGCATGACCTCACCCAGAGAACCGGTGTAGGTCAGCTTACCTTTACCCGGTACGCAAGCGGTTTCGATGGTCAGCAGATCGCCACCCACTTCCGTCCATGCCAGACCGGTTACCTGACCTACGCGGTTTTCGTTGTCCGCGCGGCCATAGTCAAAGCGCTGTACGCCCAGGTAGTCGTGCAGGTTGTCGCCATTGATCTCAATATGTTTCAGCGACTTGTCGAGCAGCAACTGTTTCACCGCTTTACGGCACAGTTTGGAAATTTCACGCTCCAGACTACGCACGCCAGCTTCACGGGTGTAATAACGAATAATGCCCACAATGGCGCTATCGTCGACCGTCAGCTCGCCTTTTTTCAGCGCGTTACGCTCAATCTGTTTCGGCAACAGATGACGTTTAGCAATGTTCAGCTTCTCGTCTTCGGTATACCCGGACAGACGGATCACTTCCATACGATCCAGCAACGGTGCGGGAATATTCATGGAGTTAGAGGTCGCAACGAACATCACGTCGCTGAGATCGTAGTCCACTTCCAGGTAATGATCGCTGAACGCCACGTTCTGCTCTGGATCCAGCACCTCAAGCAGTGCGGAAGCCGGATCGCCACGCATGTCGGAAGACATTTTGTCGATCTCATCAAGCAGGAACAGCGGGTTTTTAACGCCCACTTTAGCCATTTTCTGGATCAGTTTACCCGGCATCGAACCAATATAGGTCCGGCGGTGACCGCGAATTTCAGCTTCATCACGCACGCCGCCCAGCGCCATACGGATGTATTTACGTCCGGTTGCTTTAGCGATGGACTGTCCCAGAGAAGTTTTACCTACCCCCGGCGGCCCAACCAGGCACAGGATCGGCCCCTTGATTTTATTCACACGGCTTTGAACCGCGAGATACTCAAGAATACGGTCTTTGACGCGTTCCAGACCGTAATGGTCAGTATCGAGGATTTCCTGAGCCTGACGCAGATCTTTTTTGACCTTGCTACGCGCATTCCACGGCACCTGAACCATCCAGTCGATGTAGCCACGGACTACGGTCGCTTCCGCTGACATCGGAGACATCATTTTCAGCTTCTGCAGTTCTGCTTCCGCTTTCTCTTTTGCCTCTTTCGGCATTTTCGCCGCGTCGATTTTACGCTTCAACGCTTCGTTTTCGTCCGGCGCATCGTCCATCTCGCCGAGCTCTTTCTGAATGGCTTTCATCTGCTCGTTCAGATAGTACTCACGCTGGGATTTTTCCATCTGCTTTTTCACGCGGTTGCGAATGCGTTTCTCAACCTGCAGCAGATCGATTTCAGACTCCATCATCGCCATCAGATATTCCAGACGTTCGTTAACGTCGGACATCTCCAGTACGGACTGCTTGTCAGCAAGCTTCAGCGGCATGTGCGCAGCGATGGTGTCCGCCAGACGTGCAGGATCGTCAATGCTGTTCAGCGACGTCAGCACTTCGGGCGGGATTTTCTTGTTCAGCTTGATATAGCCTTCGAACTGGCTGATAGCGGTACGCACCAGCACTTCCTGTTCGCGCTCATCAATAGCAGGCGAGTCAAGGTACTCCGCTTTCGCAGAGAAGTGCTCACCGTTGTCAGACAGCGCTGAAATACGCGCGCGCTGTAACCCCTCGACCAGCACTTTTACGGTGCCGTCAGGCAGTTTCAGCATCTGCAAAATAGAGGCCACGGTCCCGACGGTGAAAAGATCGTTTACACCCGGCTCATCCGTTGACGCTTCTTTCTGGGCAACCAGCATGATTTTTTTATCATGGTCCATAGCCGCTTCCAGACAACGGATAGATTTTTCCCGCCCTACAAATAAGGGTATGACCATGTGCGGATAAACCACCACATCGCGCAACGGCAATACGGGGATTTCAATGCGTTCAGAACGCTCAGGATTCATAGAGCTCTCTCTTAGTTTAGTTTCCGCCAGGTAATCAGGTGGTACGACTGTGCTCCACACCACCTTTAACATGTATGTCAGTATATGGGGATGTTTCCCACACATTCAACGCCATGTTTACGGAAAAATAAAAGGGGAGATAAAATCCCCCCTTATTAATTAAATGTCTGTATGAATTGATGAATTATTCGCCAGATGCCTGCTGCGCTTCCGGCTTACCGTAAATCAGCAATGGCTTGCTCTGGCCGCCAATCACCGACTCATCGATCACCACTTTTTCGACGTCTTCCATAGAAGGCAGATCGTACATAGTGTCAAGCAGTGCGGCTTCGACGATAGAACGCAGACCACGAGCACCGGTTTTACGTGCCATCGCTTTCTTGGCGATCGCATCCAGCGCTTCCTCACGGAATTCCAGATCAACACCTTCAAGATTGAACAGCGCCTGGTACTGCTTGGTCAGGGCGTTTTTCGGCTCTTTCAGGATCTGGATCAGCGCTTCTTCACTCAGTTCGCTCAGCGTCGCTACAACCGGCAGACGCCCGATGAACTCAGGGATCAGACCAAATTTGATCAGATCTTCCGGCTCCACCTGCGACAGCAGTTCACCTTCGCTGGCTTTATCAGACTGCGCTTTTACCGTTGCGCCAAAACCAATGCCGGAGCCCGTTTCAACACGGTTAGCAATGACTTTATCCAGACCGGCAAAGGCACCGCCGCAGATAAACAGGATCTTGGAGGTATCAACCTGCAGGAATTCCTGCTGAGGATGTTTACGCCCCCCCTGCGGTGGAACGGCAGCAACCGTACCTTCGATCAGTTTCAACAGCGCCTGCTGTACGCCTTCGCCGGAAACGTCACGGGTAATGGACGGGTTGTCAGACTTACGAGAAATCTTGTCGATTTCATCGATATAGACGATCCCGCGCTGTGCTTTCTGCACGTCGTAATCGCACTTCTGCAGCAGTTTCTGAATAATATTTTCAACATCTTCACCCACATAACCAGCTTCGGTCAGCGTGGTGGCATCGGCCATAGTGAACGGAACGTCCAGCAGGCGTGCCAGCGTTTCAGCCAGCAGCGTTTTACCGGAACCCGTTGGGCCAATCAGCAGGATGTTACTTTTGCCCAACTCGACGCCATTGCTGGTGTCGCCGTTGCGCAGACGTTTGTAATGGTTGTATACCGCGACCGCCAGCACTTTCTTCGCCTGCTCCTGACCGATAACGTAATCGTCCAGGTGGTTGCGAATTTCATGCGGCGTCGGCAGCGCACTGCGTTCACGGTGCGGTGCTACTTCCTTAATCTCTTCGCGAATGATGTCGTTACATAAATCAACACATTCGTCGCAGATATACACGGATGGTCCGGCAATCAGCTTACGCACTTCATGCTGGCTTTTGCCGCAAAAAGAGCAGTACAACAATTTGCCCGAGCCATCTTTGCGTTTATCTGTCATGGGTCAAAACCTCTTCTTTGTTCTTTGTGCCGCACACGACGACGCAAATGCCATTCTCAGGCGCAAGACGCTAGTCAGCGTTGTGCCGCTCCAGGTAATTATAGCGGTACACCTGCGCGCTGGGCATTAATTACGATGGGTCAAAATCGAGTCGACCAGACCGTACTCTACCGCTTCAGAAGCGGAGAGGAAGCGATCGCGCTCGGTATCACGTTCAATCTGCTCAAGAGATTGACCCGTATGATGCGCCATAAGTTCGTTCATGCGCCCTTTTACCTTCAGGATTTCACGGGCATGAATTTCAATATCCGTTGCCTGGCCCTGGTAACCGCCCAGAGGCTGGTGGATCATGACGCGAGAGTTAGGCAGGCAAAAACGTTTACCTTTCGCCCCGGCAGTCAGCAGGAACGCGCCCATTGAGGCCGCCTGGCCCATACAAATGGTGCTGACGTCCGGCTTAATAAACTGCATGGTGTCATAGATAGACATCCCGGCAGTGATCACTCCACCAGGGGAGTTGATGTACAGGTAGATATCTTTTTCTGGGTTTTCTGCTTCCAGGAACAGCATCTGCGCCACGATCAGGTTAGCCATATGGTCTTCGACCTGGCCGGTCAGAAAAATGACGCGTTCCTTAAGTAGACGAGAATAGATATCAAAAGAGCGCTCACCACGTGAGGTCTGTTCAATGACCATCGGCACCAGCGCCATATGGGGTGCAAAGTTATCTCGTTCGCCGCTGTATGACATTTCCGTCTCCTGGATAAAATTTGAAAAAACCTGCTGTGCTGATTGTAACCTTATGGACGGATTATCAGCTAGTCCCTCTGTAATGGGTACGACATCGCCATAATTCAAGCATAACAATCTTTTGTTGTAACGCTAACACTGAAACGCTGTTTTCGCACTCTTCCCATGCAAAATCCGTGACAAAAAAAAACCCGCCACCAAAAGGTGACGGGCTTGCGTACGAAATTCGTGCTAAATAAGCGACGAATTACGCCTGCTGGTTCATCAGCTCGTTGAAGGAAGTGGCTTTTTCAGTCACTTTCGCTTTCGCCAGAACAGCTTCAACAGCCTGCTCTTCCAGAGCGACGTTACGCATGTTGTCCATCAGCTCTTTATTTTTGCTGTAGAACTCAACAACTTCTTTCGGATCTTCGTAAGCAGAAGCCATCTCTTCGATCAGGCCTTTAACGCGATCTTCGTCAGCTTTCAGCTCGTTGGTACGAATCACTTCGCCCAGCAGCAGACCTACAACTACGCGACGCTTAGCCTGTTCTTCGAACAGTTCACGCGGCAGTTCCAGAGCTTGTTTTTCGTTGCCGCCAAAACGCTGTGCAGCCTGACGACGCAGAACGTCGATTTCGCTGTCGATCAGAGCAGCCGGAACGTCGATGTCGTTAGCTTTTACCAGACCTTCGATCGCCTGAGACTTAACGCGGTTGCGCACAGCGCCTTTCAGCTCACGTTCCATGTTTTTACGTACTTCAGCGCGCAGACCCGCTACGGAACCATCTTCAACGCCGAAACGTTTGATGAATTCTTCAGTCAGTTCCGGCAGTTCGCGCTCTTCAACTTTCTTCAGGTTGATAACGAACTTAGCGGCTTTACCTTTCAGGTTTTCAGCGTGGTACTCTTCCGGGAAGGTCACATCGATAGTGAACTCTTCGCCAGCTTTGTGGCCTTTAACGCCTTCTTCAAAGCCTGGGATCATACGACCCTGGCCCATCGCCAGTACGAAGTCAGACGCTTTGCCGCCTTCGAACTCTTCGCCGTCTACAGAGCCGGTGAAGTCGATGGTTACACGGTCTTCTGCATCAGCAGCGCCGTCTTTGTCTTTCCAGGTAGCCTGCTGCTTACGCAGGGTGTCCAGCATCACGTCAACGTCAGCGTCGGTGACTTCAACAACCGGTTTTTCAACTTCGATTGCTTCCAGGCCAGTCAGCTCAACTTCCGGGTAAACTTCGAACTCTACCGCGTAAGTAAAATCTTCACCCAGTTTGTATTCGCCCGGAACGTAGTTCGGTGCGCCAGCCGGATTGATTTTTTCTTTGATGATCGCGTCAACGAAGTTGCGGCTCATCAGGTCGCCCAGAACGTCCTGGCGAACAGACGCGCCATAACGCTGAGCAACAACATTCATCGGTACTTTTCCTTTGCGGAAACCGTCAATACGCACTTTCTTCGCTACGTTGACCAGCTCGCTTTTCACAGCGGTCTCGATGCTGTCAGCAGCGATAGTAATCGTTACACGGCGGCCAAGGCCTTGAGTGGTTTCAACTGAAACTTGCATCTTGTTACCTCAAAAAATCACAGTGCTCGGTCAACTCTTCTCCGCAAGCACAGGTTGTTGGCTTCGCGGAACTGGGATGTTCTCATAAGCAATCACATTCCCTGTCGTCAGAATCATCCCGAAGACATTCCGAAAAATAAGACGCGCATTATAGCGGCATCACTTTTATGAGTCGAGAACGGTTATCGCGCGTTGCTGCGGCTTTTTTCACAATTCCCGGCTAATTTTTGTCTGAATACTGTACGACTGCCCCAGAATTCAGACAAAACAAAACGGCCCGCAGGCCGTTTTCACATAATCTGTAGCAACATACTGGAAAAGCGTCGGTTGTTGCAAATCCGTTTTTACGCGATGCTTCCCGCCCCACGACACGGAGGCGATGCAAAAATCGTATCCTGCAACGCTTCCCACTCCTTAATGGTGTAGGTATGCAGGGCAAGTGCATGAACGGTTGTGGAAAGCTCCACCGTTAAGGTGCTGTAAATCATCCGATGACGATTCAGAAAACGCTCACCTGTAAAGCGATCGCTAACCAGCACAACCTTAAAGTGGCTTTCAGAACCTGCCGGGACATTGTGACGATAGCTTTCATCCACAACTTCGAGGAACACGGGTTGGAACGCTGCCCTTAATTTTTCTTCTATTTGCTCACGAATCATCATGAAGTTTTTCCTCCGACAACGCTGAGATGTCACCCATCCCTTTAAATACTAGCCGCTTTTACCGCTTTCATTACACCTTAGCAACAAAAAATTAGCGTTTGTCTGATTTTCTCAGCCAAATGGATGAAGTTCACTAAATCCTCACTTCGATTTATTGCAAAAAGTCCGTTTATGGTCTCCACAAAGACATAAAACTGACAACACAATGAATTTACATGCGTTACCCACTTCCCCTCATCGTTGGCGATGTTATGATGGCGGGAATTTTCTCCAACCATACAATTTAGATTCGCTGAGAGCCCTGGCATGTTTAAAAAAATCCTCGTCCCGTTTGTCGCGCTGTTTATGTTAGCTGGATGCGCAACGCCGCCGACCACTATTGAAGTTTCCCCGAAAATTACCCTGCCACAGCAGGACCCGAGCCTGATGGGTGTGACCGTTAGCATCAACGGTGCCGACCAGCGTCAGGATCAGGCGCTGGCAAAAGTTACCCGTGACAACCAGCTTGTTACCCTGACCGCGTCCCGCGATCTGCGCTTCCTGCTGCAAGAAGTACTGGAAAAACAGATGACCGCACGCGGTTATATGATTGGGCCAAACGGTGCTGTTAACCTGCAAATCATTGTTAGCCAGCTGTATGCAGACGTGTCCCAGGGTAGCGTGCGCTATAACATCGCCACCAAGGCAGACATCGCCATCATTGCGACCGCTGCTAACGGCAACAAGATGACCAAAAACTACCGCGCAAGCTATTCTGTTGAAGGCGCACTGCAGGCCTCTAACAAAAATATCGCTGACGCCGTTAACAGCGTGCTGACCGATACCATCGCTGATATGTCTCAGGACACCAGCGTTCACGATTTCATCAAGCAGAACGCTCGTTAATTTCTGCCCATATGGCCCGGCGTTCGTCGGGCCTATAGAAGCCCATGTCCAGTCATTACTTACGTATTTTTCAGCAACCACGTTCAGCTATCCTGCTTATACTGGGATTCGCCTCCGGTTTACCACTCGCACTGACCTCGGGTACGCTTCAGGCATGGATGACAGTCGAGAATATCGATCTTAAAACTATCGGTTTCTTTTCTCTGGTCGGCCAGGCCTACGTGTTTAAGTTCCTCTGGTCTCCGCTAATGGACCGCTACACGCCGCCGTTTTTAGGTCGACGCCGTGGTTGGTTGCTGGCAACTCAGGTGCTGTTACTGATTTCTATCGCCGCGATGGGCTTTCTGGAGCCTGGCACGCAGCTACGCTGGATGGCCGCGCTTGCGGTGGTGATCGCGTTTTGCTCGGCATCGCAGGATATCGTCTTTGACGCATGGAAAACCGACGTGCTACCCGCCGAAGAACGCGGCACCGGCGCGGCTATCAGCGTGCTGGGCTATCGTTTAGGGATGCTGGTTTCCGGTGGGCTGGCTCTGTGGATGGCCGACCGCTGGCTGGGCTGGCAAGGAATGTACTGGCTGATGGCAGCGCTGCTGATACCTTGCATCATCGCTACCCTGCTAGCGCCCGAACCGACTGATGCCATTCCGGTGCCCAAAACGCTGGAGCAAGCGGTTGTGGCCCCGCTGCGCGACTTCTTTGGTCGTAACAACGCCTGGCTAATTCTGCTGCTTATCGTTCTGTATAAGCTCGGGGATGCCTTTGCCATGAGCCTGACTACAACCTTTTTAATCCGCGGCGTCGGATTTGATGCGGGTGAAGTTGGCGTGGTGAATAAAACGCTCGGACTGCTGGCAACCATCGTTGGCGCGCTGTACGGCGGGATCCTGATGCAACGCCTTTCGCTGTTTCGCGCATTGCTGATTTTCGGCATCCTGCAGGGGGCGTCGAATGCGGGCTACTGGTTATTGTCCATCACTGACAAACACATGTTCAGTATGGCCGCCGCCGTCTTCTTTGAAAACCTGTGTGGTGGCATGGGTACGGCAGCGTTTGTCGCCTTATTAATGACGCTGTGCAATAAGTCCTTCTCAGCGACCCAGTTCGCTCTGCTCTCCGCGCTTTCAGCCGTTGGTCGCGTTTACGTTGGCCCGGTAGCAGGTTGGTTTGTTGAAGCGCACGGGTGGCCAACGTTTTATTTGTTCTCTGTGTTTGCCGCTATCCCCGGCCTCATACTGCTGCTGGTTTGTCGTCAGACTCTGGAACATAGCTGGCAAAATGAGAGCTTCATTCCGCGCACGGAATTTCGTGGCGCGTACAGCCTGGCATTAATGACGTTGGTTGCGGGCTGCTGTCTGCTGGTGGTTTGGCTGCTGCTGTTAACCATGAACGCGCTGGATTACACCCACTTCTCCTTCCTGCCGGAACTGCTGGAAATCTCGGTAGTGGTCGCGGTCTGCGGGGTCGTTTTTGGTGGATTGCTGGATTATCTGGCACTGCGCAAAACCCGCCTGGCGTAAAAATCCACATTAATATCGCCGTTGTAATCACCCTGCGTAATTATAACGGCTAAATAAACAACAATTACTAAAAATATTATTTGTTATTTTGTGCGCCAAAGAATTTGGAAATTATTGACGCCTTTTATATATACTATTTCCCTTACTCGATTCAGCCACTACAGATTTATTTTTTGTTCTGCAATTGTCTTTTTATTGATAATCAATTGTTAAACAATTGTTTTATTTTCGTATTGGTTATACCAATTGCCCTCAGCACGTCTCCCGCTTGCCCGCTTTCGTTATAACGTGATGTTGCAACAGGTTCTTAAAGTCAAAACGACATATATTGCAACATATGTGACATGCCCGGCAGAACCCAGTAACACAGATCCAAGGATGTTTACAGTAATGTAACCTTCCCGTAAAATGCCCTCACACTTTAAACGCCACCCGGTCCCGTGGAATTGAGGTCGTTAAATGAGACTCAGGAAATACAATAAAAGTTTGGGATGGTTGTCATTAATTGCAGGCACTGCATTACTCAGTGGCTGTAATTCTGCGCTGCTTGACCCTAAAGGACAGATTGGACTGGAACAACGTTCTCTGATACTGACGGCATTTGGCCTGATGTTGATTGTCGTTATTCCTGCCATCTTGATGGCTGTTGGTTTCGCCTGGAAGTATCGTGCAAGCAATAAAGATGCGAAGTACAGCCCGAACTGGTCACACTCCAATAAAGTGGAAGCTGTGGTCTGGACGGTGCCGATCTTAATCATCATTTTCCTTGCCGTACTGACCTGGAAAACCACTCACGCTCTTGAGCCAAGCAAACCGCTGGCGCATGACGAGAAGCCCATTACCATTGAAGTGGTTTCCATGGACTGGAAATGGTTCTTCATCTATCCGGAACAAGGTATCGCTACCGTGAATGAAATCGCCTTCCCGGCGAATACTCCGGTTGAGTTCAAAGTGACGTCCAACTCCGTGATGAACTCCTTCTTTATCCCGCGTCTGGGTAGCCAGATTTATGCCATGGCCGGAATGCAGACTCGACTGCATCTGATCGCCAACGAAGTCGGTACTTATGATGGTATCTCCGCAAGCTATAGCGGACCAGGCTTCTCCGGTATGAAGTTCAAGGCTATCGCAACAAAGGACCGCGCCGAATTCGACCAATGGGTTGCTAAAGCTAAACAGTCCACGAACACCATGAGCGACATGGCTGCGTTCGAAAAAGTGGCTGTGCCAAGCGAATACAACCAGGTGGAATACTTCTCCAACGTGAAACCAGATTTGTTTAAAGACGTTATTAACAAATTTATGGCTCACGGTAAGAGCATGGACATGACCCAACCCGAAGGTGAGCACAGCGCACACGAAGGAATGGAAGGCATGGACATGAGCCACGCGGAATCCGCTCACTAAGGGGCCGAGGAAGAATACGATGTTCGGAAAATTGACGCTGGATGCAGTGCCGTTCCATGAACCAATTGTCATGGTTACGATCGCTGCCATTATCATCGGTGGTGCGGCCTTACTGGGCCTAATCACTTACTTCGGTAAGTGGATCTACCTGTGGAAAGAGTGGCTAACTTCGGTTGACCACAAACGCCTTGGCATCATGTATGTCATTGTCGCAATCGTCATGTTGATTCGTGGCTTTGCCGACGCCATCATGATGCGTAGTCAGCAAGCGCTGGCTTCTGCAGGTGAAGCGGGCTTCCTGCCACCTCACCACTACGACCAGATCTTCACGGCTCACGGCGTGATTATGATCTTCTTCGTGGCAATGCCATTTGTTATCGGTCTGATGAACCTGGTGGTTCCGCTGCAGATCGGCGCACGTGACGTTGCATTCCCGTTCCTGAACAACCTGAGCTTCTGGTTCACCGTTGTCGGCGTAATCCTGGTTAACCTGTCTCTGGGCGTGGGTGAATTCGCACAGACCGGTTGGCTGGCGTACCCGCCACTCTCGGGAATAGAGTACAGTCCAAGCGTCGGGGTCGATTATTGGATATGGGCAGTCCAGTTGTCCGGTATTGGTACAACCCTAACCGGGATCAACTTCTTTGTGACCATCATTAAGATGCGTGCGCCAGGAATGACCATGTTCAAGATGCCGGTATTTAGCTGGGCATCGCTGTGTGCGAACATCCTGATTATCGCGTCTTTCCCAATCCTGACGGTTACCGTCGCGTTGCTGACCCTGGATCGCTATCTGGGCACCCATTTCTTTACCAACGATATGGGCGGCAACATGATGATGTACATCAACCTGATTTGGGCCTGGGGCCATCCGGAAGTGTACATTCTGGTTCTGCCGGTCTTCGGTGTGTTCTCCGAAATCGCTGCAACCTTCTCACGTAAACGTCTGTTTGGTTACACCTCACTGGTGTGGGCAACCGTCTGTATCACCGTTCTGTCGTTCGTTGTTTGGCTGCACCACTTCTTCACCATGGGTGCAGGCGCTAACGTAAACGCCTTCTTCGGTATTACCACCATGATTATCGCCATCCCGACCGGGGTGAAGATCTTCAACTGGCTGTTCACCATGTACCAGGGTCGTATCGTATTCCACTCAGCGATGCTGTGGACGATTGGCTTTATCGTTACCTTCTCAGTCGGCGGCATGACCGGCGTACTGCTGGCGGTTCCGGGTGCGGACTTCGTGCTGCACAACAGTCTGTTCCTGATTGCGCACTTCCATAACGTTATCATCGGCGGCGTCGTATTTGGATGCTTCGCAGGTATGACCTACTGGTGGCCAAAAGCGTTTGGCTTCACGCTGAACGAAACCTGGGGTAAACGCGCATTCTGGTTCTGGATCATCGGCTTCTTCGTGGCGTTTATGCCGCTGTATGTGCTGGGCTTTATGGGGATGACCCGTCGCCTCAGCCAGCAGATTGACCCGCAGTTCCATCCGATGCTGGTCGTTGCCGCCTGCGGTGCCGCGCTGATTGCATTGGGTATCCTGTGCCAGCTGATTCAGATTTTCGTTTCTATTCGCGACCGCGAGCAGAACCGCGACCTGACCGGTGACCCATGGGGTGGTCGTACGCTGGAGTGGGCAACCTCTTCCCCGCCTCCGTTCTACAACTTTGCTGTTGTGCCGCACGTTCATGAGCGTGATGCCTTCTGGGAAATGAAAGAAAAAGGTGAAGCGTACAAGCAGCCTGCGCACTATGAAGAAATTCATATGCCGAAAAACAGCGGTGCCGGTATCGTCATTACCGCCTTCGCAACACTGTTTGGTTTCGCCATGATCTGGCATATCTGGTGGCTGGCGATTGCAAGCTTCGCAGGCATGATCATCAGCTGGATTGTGAAAAGCTTTGATGAAGACGTGGATTACTACGTGCCGGTCCCGGAAGTCGAAAAACTGGAAAACCAGCATTTCGATGAGATTACTAAGGCAGGGCTGAAAAATGGCAACTGATACTTTAACGCACGCGACTGCCCACGCGCACGAACACGGGCACCACGATGCAGGCCAGACCAAGATCTTCGGATTCTGGGTCTACCTGATGAGCGACTGCATTCTGTTCTCTATTCTGTTTGCAACCTATGCCGTTCTGGTGAACGGCACCGCAGGAGGCCCAACAGGTAAGGACATTTTTGAACTGCCGTTCGTTCTGGTTGAAACATTCCTGCTGTTATTCAGCTCTATTACTTACGGCATGGCGGCGATCGCCATGTACAAGAACAACAAGAGCCAGGTTATCTCCTGGCTGGCGTTGACCTTCTTGTTTGGTGCCGGATTCATCGGGATGGAACTCTATGAATTCCATCACCTGATTGTTAACGGTATGGGCCCGGATCGCAGCGGCTTCCTGTCTGCGTTCTTCGCGCTGGTCGGCACGCACGGTCTGCACGTCACCTCCGGTCTTATCTGGATGGCGGTGCTGATGGTGCAAGTTGCTCGTCGCGGCCTGACCAGTACTAACCGTACCCGCATCATGTGCCTGAGCCTGTTCTGGCACTTCCTGGATGTGGTGTGGATCTGTGTGTTCACTGTTGTTTATCTGATGGGGGCGATGTAATGAGTCATTCTAACGAGAGCGGCGGCGCATCCCATGGCAGCGTAAAAACCTACATGACAGGTTTTATCCTGTCGATAATCCTGACGGTTATTCCGTTCTGGATGGTCATGACAGGTTCTGCCTCTCCTGCCGTCATTCTGGGAACTATTCTGGCAATGGCAGTGGTACAGATTCTGGTGCACCTGGTGTGCTTCCTGCACATGAATAGCAAATCTGATGAAGGTTGGAACATGACAGCCTTTGTCTTTACTGTGCTAATCATCGCCATCCTGGTTGTGGGCTCCATCTGGATTATGTGGAACCTTAACTACAACATGATGATGCACTAAGAGCGGCGATTATGATGTTTAAGCAATACCTGCAAGTAACAAAACCAGGCATCATCTTTGGCAACCTGATCTCGGTGATTGGGGGATTCCTGCTGGCCTCGAAAGGCAGCATTGATTATCCCCTGTTTATCTACACGTTGGTTGGGGTGTCACTGGTTGTGGCGTCGGGTTGTGTATTTAACAACTACATCGACAGGGATATCGACAGGAAGATGGAGAGGACCAAAAACCGTGTGCTGGTTAAAGGTCTGATTTCCCCTGCGGTCTCGCTGGTATACGCCACCCTGCTGGGTATTGCTGGCTTTATGCTGCTGTGGTTTGGCGCGAACCCTCTGGCCTGCTGGCTGGGGGTAATGGGCTTCGTGGTCTATGTGGGCGTCTATAGCCTGTACATGAAGCGCCATTCCGTTTATGGCACGCTGATTGGCTCACTCTCCGGCGCTGCGCCGCCGGTGATTGGCTACTGCGCCGTAACAGGTGAGTTCGATAGCGGTGCGCTGATTCTGCTGGCTATTTTCAGTCTGTGGCAGATGCCGCACTCTTACGCGATTGCGATTTTCCGCTTTAAGGATTATCAGGCAGCCAACATCCCGGTACTGCCGGTGGTGAAAGGTATTTCGGTCGCGAAGAACCATATCACGCTGTACATCGTGGCGTTTGCTATCGCCACGCTGATGCTAACCCTGGGCGGCTATGCTGGTTATAAATACCTGATTGTTGCTGCGGCGGTGAGCGTCTGGTGGTTGGGCATGGCGCTGCGCGGTTATAAAGTGGAAGATGACAGGGTCTGGGCACGCAAGCTGTTCGGTTTCTCCATCATCGCCATTACCGCGCTTTCCGTGATGATGTCCGTTGACTTTATGGTGCCAAACTCGCAGAACCTTCTGACTTACGTCTGGTAAAGATCTGCTGATACGAAAAGGGTGCCTCCGGCACCCTTTTTTATTGGCAGGGATGTTATTCAGTCATAAAGCCATTTCCCCGCCTTTGCTGACTCTATAATCATCTCTACTGTCAAAGGCTTTAATTCAATTTCAGGAGGATCTTTTTTCCAGAAAGGGTATTCTTGTTCAATATAATTCCTTCCATCAAAGTTCGAATATTCAATATCAAAATGCTCAAATAAATCAGCTAAAAAATCATATGCATCTTCCGGAATAAACTGAAAATCATCCTCCAGGGTCCATTCTTTCGTGACCTGCTTAAGACCAGGCCTAAACCAACGTTCCCTGATTGGGTAATTCTTCATGATGTACTCAATAACTTCAGCTTCATAATTTCTCATCAGAAAGATGTCCACTGTATGCGATCTTTGGGTCGTACGATGAGGTTGTATTTATCGCGGGTATGTTTTGTCACCGCGAACAAAAGCACGATTAACTGAGCATGCCCAACAAAAGGAACCCAACGGCCTATGTAAGTTGCTATTTGGTTTGTTGGAACCATCTTCAATTTGGAAAACTTCCCCATAGGAGCGTGTAGTCTTAAACCAAACGGGAACCGAGCCCCTTTCAGAAGTTTTCTACATAGAATTGATGCAATACTAGTGCCTGGGGTGTTCGTGGCTGCTGATAGTTTTCCTTTGACAGGAATAAATGGTTGACCGATCAAAACCAGCATAACAGCTTCCGTGGTGATACCTAATGAATCTGCCAACTGCTCAATGAATATCAAATCAAACAGTTCACCCGACGTTACGTTAGCGTGACCATGATACCAATAGGTTCCATTCGCCTCTTCAGTTGTGTCCATTCAATCCCCCATTATGCCGTCTGCCGGTCATTCCATGCGTCGGTATAGATAATGTTCCCGTCGCAATGCTTCCAGGTGATTTTTTCGTAGCGTAATTCTATGGTTTCAAGATGGTTATTATTCATGTCCTCTGGACCAGCCATCGAGGGAGAAACGGAGACAATCCGCACCCCTTCCAGAAACATATTGAAGTATTCAACTTCCTGACCGGCATCATTGATTTTGTACCAACGAATCTCTGCGGACTTAAGATTCTGACCAGAAGCGACAGCTTTGTATAAATACGGGCTAGAGTAGTCAAACTCTTTGACGATCATCATCGGTGAATGTTGGCGTGTGCCTGTTGGCTTGCCTGTACCGTTATCAGTGGGAATAGACAAATTGTGATGAAAGCCTTTAAATTCAATACTGTATTCTCTTCCCTTTACATCACACCCGCCCTTAATCAGCGCACCACCATCGTCATAAATCCACATATTGCCCGGAATCGCCATTTTCCTTTTCCCTCTTTCCATTAGAAATAACCACAAAAAGACTACACCTGTAATTATCGCAAGTAAATTAGTCGCAGTTGTAATTATTTCGATTTTCCCACTACACAATTCCACATATCGTAGAGGTTTACCGCACTCCTTCCCCGCTTTACACTAGGCGCGAAATTAATACAGAGGTGGGAATGAACGATTACAAAATGACGCCCGGTGAGTTGCGCGCCACCTGGGGTTTAGGGACCGTATTCTCGTTGCGCATGCTTGGCATGTTTATGGTTCTGCCGGTTCTGACCACGTACGGTATGGCGCTACAGGGTGCCAGTGAAGCGCTAATTGGCCTTGCCATTGGCATTTATGGTCTGGCGCAAGCCGTTTTCCAGATCCCCTTTGGTCTGCTTTCTGACCGCATCGGTCGTAAGCCGCTTATCGTCGGCGGGCTGGCGGTGTTCGTTCTCGGCAGCGTGATTGCCGCCCTCTCCGATTCAATCTGGGGCATTATTCTCGGTCGCGCTTTGCAAGGCTCTGGCGCGATTGCCGCCGCCGTGATGGCGCTGCTTTCCGACTTAACCCGTGAGCAAAACCGTACCAAAGCGATGGCGTTTATCGGCGTCAGCTTTGGTATCACCTTCGCCATTGCGATGGTGCTAGGACCGATCGTTACCCATGCGCTGGGGCTACACGCGCTGTTCTGGATGATTGCAGCTCTTGCAACCACCGGCATCGTGCTAACCATTTGGGTCGTTCCCAATAGCACCAGCCACGTGCTGAACCGCGAATCTGGCATGGTAAAAGGCAGCTTCAGCAAAGTGCTGGCGGAGCCCAAACTGCTCAAGCTCAACTTTGGCATCATGTGTCTGCACATTTTGTTGATGTCCACTTTCGTCGCCTTACCGGGCCAACTGGCGAAAGCCGGTTTCCCCGCCGCAGAGCACTGGAAAATTTATCTGGTGACGATGCTGCTGTCTTTTGTTTCCGTGGTGCCGTTCATCATCTACGCAGAAGTGAAGCGGCGGATGAAGCGCGTATTCCTCGCCTGCGTGTTACTGATCCTTATCGCAGAGATTGTATTGTGGAGCGCTAACGTGCGTTTTTGGGGGCTGATTGCAGGCGTTCAGATATTCTTCCTCGCCTTTAACCTGATGGAGGCCCTCCTCCCCTCGCTTATCAGCAAAGAGTCTCCGGCTGGCTATAAAGGCACGGCGATGGGCGTTTACTCCACCAGCCAGTTTCTTGGCGTGGCGATTGGCGGTTCGCTCGGCGGTTGGGTGGTCGAAATGTTTGATGGTCAGGCGGTATTCCTGGCCGGCGCGCTTCTGGCGGCAGTTTGGTTGTTGGTGGCAAGCACAATGAAAGAGCCGCCATATGTCAGTAGCCTGCGAGTGGAAATCCCACCTGAGATTGCCGCAGATGACACCCTTAAGCAGCGTCTGCTGGCTAAAGAAGGGATAAGCGAAGTGTTAATTGTAGCGAAAGAGCATTCGGCTTACGTGAAAATCGACAGCAAAGTGACGAATCGATTTGAGGTTGAACAGGCCATCAGCCAGGCGTGAAGAGTGCCAGATGGCGACTATCGTTTGACCCGGCCTACAAATAGCGTGTGAAACCTGTAGGCCGGATAAGCGTAGCGCCATCAGGCATTACGACTTAATCGCGGAAGTTCTTAAACTGGAACGGCTGGCCGAGATCGCCGCCGCGAACCAGCGCCATAACGGATTGCAGATCGTCACGCGCCTTGCCGGTCACGCGGATTTCTTCGCCCTGAATCTGCGCCTGCACCTTCAGTTTGCTGTCTTTGATCAGCTTAACGATTTTCTTTTGCACCGCGCTTTCAATACCCTGTTTCAGCTTAGCTTCAACAAACCAGGTTTTACCGCTGTGCACGAAGGTTTCTGGTACGTCCAACGAAGTGCCTTCAATACCACGTTTCAGCAGCTTGGCACGTAAAATATCCAGCAACTGATTGACCTGGAAATCAGACTCGCTTAGCACCTTAATCGTCTTATTCGACTCGTTCAGCTCAAAAGTCGCTTCAACGCCACGAAAATCAAAGCGTGACTCCACTTCGCGGCTGGCGTTATCTACCGCGTTACGGGCTTCCTGAAGATCAACTTCAGAAACAATATCGAAAGATGGCATCTTTTCCTCTCCCTTCATTTTTGATGCGAAGCATAATACCTGCAAAGTTACACAACAGACAGCGCTATACTAGGCTGTATCCTTTAATTGTACGTGGTACTGATACCTGCGAACAATAATGGGGTACGGCCGATATGGATTAACACCTGGTGATGTTGCAGGTGAGGAGGAAGAATGAAAATTACCGTACTGGGATGTGGAGCGTTAGGACAGCTTTGGCTAACCACGCTGTGCAAACATGGACATGAGGTTCAGGGGTGGCTACGCGTACCGCAACCCTATTGCAGCGTTAACCTGATCGACACGGATGGGTCAGTATTCAATGAATCCCTGACGGCAAACGACCCCGATTTTTTGGCGAAAAGCGACCTGTTGCTTGTCACTCTGAAAGCCTGGCAGGTTTCTGATGCGGTCAAAGGCCTGGCCGCCATTCTGCCTGACACCACTCCCATTCTGCTGATTCACAACGGTATGGGGACGATTGAAGAGTTACATAACATTAAGCAACCTCTGCTGATGGGCACCACAACCCACGCGGCACGCCGTGACGGGAACGTGATCATTCATGTCGCTCAGGGAACAACAAGGATTGGTCCGGCGCGTGAACAAGACGGTGATTTCAGTTATCTGGCTGAAGTCCTGCAAGAGGTGCTGCCGGACGTCGCCTGGCACAACAATATTCGCGCTGAGTTGTGGCGCAAGCTGGCCGTCAACTGCGTCATTAACCCGCTGACCGCATTATGGGATTGCTCGAATGGAGAGTTACGCCATCATCCTGAAAAAATAGCACTCATCTGCGAGGAGGTGGCGGCGGTCATTGAACGCGAAGGCCACCACACATCAGCAGATGATTTACGCTATTATGTTGAGCAAGTGATTGACAGTACGGCGGAAAATATCTCATCAATGCTGCAAGACATACATGCCCTGCGCCATACTGAGATCGACTACATTACCGGTTATTTGCTAAAACGCGCCCGCGCGCACGGCATCGCCGTCCCGGAAAATGCCCGCCTGTTTGAAATGGTTAAGAGAAAGGAAAGTGAGTATGAGCGCTCAAGCACTGGTATGTCTCGCCCCTGGTAGTGAAGAGACCGAAGCGGTCACCACTATCGATCTGCTGGTTCGCGGCGGAATTAAGGTCACGACCGCAAGCGTTGCCAGCGATGGCGGCCTGACGATCGTGTGCTCACGCGGCGTAAAACTACTGGCGGATGCACCATTAGTGGAAGTTGCTGACGGGGATTTCGACATTATCGTGCTGCCCGGCGGTATTAAAGGCGCCGAGTGTTTTCGCGACAGCCCTCTGCTTGTCGAAACCGTGAAACAGTTTCATCGCTCCGGGCGCATTGTCGCGGCAATTTGCGCCGCTGCCGCCACAGTCCTCGTCCCACACGATATTTTTCCCATCGGTAACATGACCGGTTTTCCGGCGCTGAAAGACAATATTCCCACTGACCAGTGGCAGGATAAGCGCGTCGTATGGGATCCGCGCGTCAATCTGTTAACCAGCCAGGGACCGGGAACCTCAATCGATTTCGGTTTAAAAATCATTGATCTCCTGGTGAGTCGCGAAAAAGCTTACGAAGTGGCATCACAACTGGTGATGGCAGCGGGAATTTATAACTACTACGAGTAATCTTCAGGCCACTCGCATTCAAGGAATTATGATGAAAGGATATCTGAGCGGAGTGGCTTTACTGCTCCTTTCCGGCTACGCCAGTGCGACTCAACTTGAAATTGAGAGCCTTGAGTATCGCTATCCCGCAAGCACTGAGATGCAATATCGCGTGCCGTGGTTTACCTCAACGGATAACCCACAGGTTGCAAAACGCATTAACGATTATATTTTCACAAGCTTTATCAATCAGCTACCGGGAAATAATCCACGAGCGACCGTGAATCAGTTTGCGAAATCAGAGATGAATCCCACCGCAAACCTTGACTACACGGTTGAGTATCGCGACGCCAAAGTGTTGACCCTCAACATGTTTGTCGAAGGCTGCGGGGCGTATTGCGAGTCGTACAATGTACCGATCAGCTTCGATTTAGCCAACGGCGCGACAATTACCCTTAACGACCTCTTTTCCCGCTCCACGATGACCGAATTAAACACCCGTATCAGAAAAGATATCCGCAGCCAAATTGATACCTTTGTTGCCGCACAGAAATCACAAAAGCCGGAGCAAATAAAAGAAGACGGTGGAGATTCTGGCTTTGCCGAATTCTACGCATCGTGTGCAACCTACACCGACGGTCTGTACTACATCGACAAATTCTCCCTGCAAAAAGACCATCTGGCTTTCCTGAACGGACGTTGTAGCAACCACGCCAATCGCGCGGGTGACGAACTGGGCGATTTCACCACGAAAATCCCGACCGTTGAACTGCATAATCAGCTCACGCCTTACGGCCAGTATCTGACTGCCGCAAAGAGATCTACACCGGTTTCGCCAGCGCCCGGCATTGACGGCAAGGTCATGTACGGCACGTTGGGAAAAAGCATGCGTATTGTGTTGAAGGTCGACTGCAAATACGGTGATTTTTTTGAAGGGGCTTACTTTTACCAGAAATTTGGCGCACCGATTGAATTAAACGGTAAATGCGACACAGCCGACAATCAACATTATGTACTGAAGACCTCTGCCGCTGAACAATCGGAAGAGAAGATAACGCTGGAGTTAAAAGACGGCGTCTATCAGGGTGTCTGGGAGTCGAACGGGAAAAAGCTCCCCATCCGTTTTGAATAATATTGTTATATTGCCGGATGGCAGCGTAAACAATTTATCAGGCCTACAAAACATACCGCTTGCAGGCCTGATAAGCGCAGCACCCTCAGGCAAAA
Organism: Citrobacter sp. Cb023; assembly: GCF_030336805.1. Lineage (NCBI taxonomy): Bacteria > Pseudomonadati > Pseudomonadota > Gammaproteobacteria > Enterobacterales > Enterobacteriaceae > Citrobacter > Citrobacter sp. Cb023. Next base: position 1,037,409 of record NZ_JAOWCV010000038.1, read on the forward strand.
GTCACTACGGGCGATATACCCTCACGTTTTCAAAGCCCTGCTCGCGCAGATACAGCGCCTGCAGACGGCTCATCACCCCGCGTTCACACCACAGCAGCCAGGTTTTACTCTGGTCCAGATCGCCGAATTTGGTGCTCAGTTTGTAGAACGGCAGAGAAACGACGTCCACACCGTCAACCTTCAGCGGTTTGTCATCCTGTTCATCCACAGAGCGGATATCCAGAATCACATCGTTCGGGCCGAAGCCGCTCACGGTTTCCACTTCCACCACGGTCTGCTGCGTCTGCTGGGCGATATCACGAATATCGATATTGTTCGCTTCTTCAACCACTTTATCGAGGATAGAGAAATCGAAGTTTTCTTCTTCGGCCTCAATCTTCGCTTTAATCGCTTTCACCGTCGGGCTTTTTGAAATCACACCGCAGTATTCCGGCATGGTACGGGCAAAGTCCTCAGTACCAATTTCACGCGCCAGATTAATGATGTGCTCCTTATCATGGGAGATAAGCGGGCGCAGGATCAGGGTGTCAGAAACGTTATCGATCAGGCGCAGGTTGGTCAGCGTCTGGCTGGACACCTGGCCCAGCGCTTCACCGGTTACCAGCGCCTGTACGCCGTAGCGCTCAGCGACTTTCGACGCTGCACGAACCATCATACGTTTAAGGACCACGCCCATCTGACCGTCGTCGACTTTCTCCAGGATCTCGCCAACCACCGGCTCAAAGTTGATCGCGACAAAACGCACGCGATGCGAGCTACCAAAGCGGTTCCACAGATAATGCGCCACCTGACGAACGCCGATTTCATGCGCTGCGCCGCCGAGATTAAAGAAGCAGTAGTGCACACGGCAACCGCGACGCATCAGCATATAGCTGGACACGCCGGAGTCGAAACCACCGGAAATCAGCGACAGTACATCTTCCTGCGTCCCGATCGGGAAACCGCCAATACCTTCATAGCGGCCTTTAACCAGCAGCAGACGGTCGTTTTCGATTTCAAGATTAACCGTCACGTCCGGCTTCGTCAGCTTCACGCGCGCGGATTCAATATGCTGGTTCAGTCCACCGCCAACATAGCGTTCCACCTCAATAGAGCTAAACTCATGCTTACCGCGACGCTTAACGCGTACGCAGAAGGTTTTGCCTTCCAGTTGATCGCGATACTGCACCAGCGCTTTCTCGAAAATATCGTGCATATCGGTAAACGGCACGTCTTCAACTTCGAGAATATGGTGGATCCCCGGAATACGGGTCAGCGCGTCGCGAATATCCAGGCGCTGGCTTTCATCTTTAGCGCGAACCTCAACGTGATCCCAGTGGCGGACAACGGCAAGGTCTTCATTATAGTGCTTTAAAACGTTACGAATGTTCCCTGTCAGAATTTTTATAAAGCGCAAACGCACAGATTGGCTTTTGATGGTGATTTCTGGGAACAATTTAATGATAAACTTCATGGCGGCAATGGTTCTTTGGCAAGTCTGAATGACTTGTAATGGAAAAAAATACAGCAGCCCATACCCTGCGGCTGCATCCAGGCGCGCAAGTATACCACCATCATGGTCATCCTGTGCACATCGCCTTACCATTGTGCGTTATTTGCTTATCAGTGCGAGTCCGTTACCATAGCCTTGTGCTGCCAATACAGAGAGTCAGACATTCATTATGCCGAAGAAAAATGAAGCGCCAGCCAGTTTTGAAACAGCGCTGAGCGACCTGGAACAGATTGTTACCCGTCTGGAAAGCGGCGACCTGCCGCTGGAAGAAGCGTTGAACGAATTTGAACGTGGCGTACAGTTAGCACGTCAGGGACAGGTCAAGTTGCAACAGGCTGAACAGCGCGTACAAATCCTGCTGTCAGATACTGAAGACGCCGCCCTTACGCCTTTCACACCGGATAATGAGTAAATGGATTTTACGCAGCAGCTACAGGCTTGCGTTGAGCAGGCCAACCAGGCACTGAGCCGTTTTATCGCGCCATTGCCCTTTCAGAACACTCCCGTGGTCGAAACCATGCAATATGGCGCATTATTAGGCGGTAAACGTCTGCGCCCGTTTCTGGTGTATGCGACCGGTCAGATGTTTGGCGTCAGCCTGAGTACGCTTGATGCTCCCGCTGCCGCCGTCGAGTGTATCCATGCCTATTCGCTGATGCACGATGACTTACCCGCGATGGACGACGATGACCTGCGCCGCGGTCTGCCGACCTGCCACGTAAAATTTGGCGAGGCTAATGCGATCCTGGCTGGAGATGCGCTACAGACGCTGGCGTTCTCCATTATCAGCGACGCCCCGATGCCGGAAGTTTCTGATCGTGACCGCATCGCGATGATCTCTGAACTGGCCCAGGCCAGCGGTATCGCCGGTATGTGCGGCGGTCAGGCGTTGGATCTGGACGCTGAAGGCCATCAGGTAGAATTGGATGCGCTGGAGCGTATTCACCGCCATAAAACCGGGGCATTGATTCGCGCCGCCGTGCGTCTGGGTGCGTTAAGCGCAGGCGATAAAGGGCGAGAATGCCTGGCAATACTCGACAAGTACGCAGAAAGCATCGGTCTGGCCTTCCAGGTTCAGGATGACATCCTGGATGTGGTAGGCGATACTGCAACATTGGGTAAACGTCAGGGTGCTGACCAGCAGCTTGGCAAAAGTACCTATCCTGCACTTCTGGGTCTTGAGCAAGCCCAGAATAAAGCCCGGGATTTAATTGAGGATGCCCGCCAGTCGCTAAGTTTGCTGGCCGCACAGTCACTCGATACCTCGGCACTGGAAGCGCTAGCGGACTACATAATCCAGCGTGATAAATAAACCAACATATCCCATGAGCTTGCGATGAGTTTTGATATAGCCAAATACCCGACCCTGGCGCTGGTCGACTCCACTCAGGAGTTACGCCTGCTGCCAAAAGAGAGCCTGCCAAAGCTTTGCGACGAACTGCGCCGCTATTTGCTCGACAGCGTAAGCCGTTCCAGCGGGCACTTCGCCTCTGGTCTGGGCACGGTGGAACTCACCGTAGCGCTGCACTACGTCTACAACACCCCGTTTGACCAGTTAATCTGGGATGTGGGACATCAGGCTTACCCGCACAAAATTCTGACCGGCCGCCGCGATAAAATCGGCACCATTCGGCAGAAAGGCGGTTTGCATCCATTCCCATGGCGCGGTGAGAGCGAATATGACGTACTGAGCGTTGGGCACTCCTCAACCTCCATCAGCGCAGGTATCGGTATTGCGGTTGCCGCCGAGAAAGAAGGCAAGGAACGCCGTACCGTTTGTGTGATTGGGGACGGTGCAATCACCGCAGGCATGGCATTTGAAGCGATGAACCACGCGGGTGATATTAAGCCCGACATGCTGGTTATCCTCAACGACAACGAAATGTCGATTTCAGAGAACGTCGGCGCGCTGAACAATCACCTGGCGCAACTGCTCTCTGGCAAACTCTACTCCTCGCTGCGCGAAGGCGGGAAGAAAGTGTTCTCCGGTGTACCACCGATTAAAGAACTGCTCAAACGTACCGAAGAGCACATCAAAGGCATGGTTGTGCCGGGTACGCTGTTTGAAGAGCTGGGCTTTAACTATATTGGTCCGGTGGACGGTCACGACGTGCTGGGGCTTATCACCACGCTTAAGAACATGCGCGATCTCAAAGGTCCACAGTTCCTGCACATCATGACCAAAAAAGGTCGTGGCTACGAGCCTGCGGAAAAAGATCCGATTACGTTCCACGCGGTACCCAAATTCGATCCATCCAGCGGATGTCTGCCGAAAAGCAGCGGCGGCCTGCCGAGCTATTCAAAAATCTTCGGTGACTGGCTGTGTGAGACCGCGGCGAAAGACAATAAGCTGATGGCGATCACCCCGGCGATGCGCGAAGGCTCCGGTATGGTGGAGTTCTCACGTAAGTTCCCGGACCGCTACTTTGATGTGGCGATTGCCGAGCAGCACGCGGTGACGTTTGCGGCCGGTCTGGCGATTGGCGGTTATAAGCCGGTCGTGGCTATTTACTCCACCTTCCTGCAACGCGCTTACGATCAGGTACTGCATGATGTCGCCATCCAGAAACTGCCGGTCCTGTTCGCCGTCGACCGGGCGGGTATCGTTGGCGCAGATGGACAAACCCACCAAGGGGCGTTCGACCTCTCTTTCCTGCGCTGTATCCCGGAAATGGTCATTATGACCCCAAGCGATGAGAACGAATGTCGCCAGATGCTGTTCACCGGCTATCACTACAACGACGGTCCAACGGTCGTACGTTATCCGCGCGGTAACGCGGTGGGCGTTGAGCTGGCGCCGCTGGAACATCTGCCAATCGGCAAAGGCATCGTGAAGCGTCACGGTGCGAAAGTAGCGATCCTCAACTTCGGCACCCTAATGCCGGAAGCCGCTCAGGTCGCAGAGTCACTGAACGCCACGCTGGTTGATATGCGCTTTGTGAAACCGTTGGATGAAACGTTGATCCTCGAAATGGCAGCCCAACACGAGGTGCTGGTCACCCTCGAAGAGAATGCCATTATGGGCGGCGCTGGTAGCGGCGTAAACGAAGTGCTAATGGCCCATCGCAAGCCTGTTCCGGTGCTGAACATTGGCCTGCCTGACTTCTTCATCCCGCAGGGGACTCAGGACGAGGCTCGCGCCGAACTGGGACTTAATGCCACTGGAATTGAGGCCAAAATCAAGGCCTGGCTGGCATAATCCCCTCCCCGCTCCTGCTATGCTTAACTCATCACGAGCATAGCAGGAGTGGATTAATGAAATACAACACCTTAGGAAAAACCGACCTACGGGTCTCCCGCCTTTGCCTGGGTTGCATGACGTTTGGCGAGCCCAATCGCGGCAATCACGCCTGGACGCTACCTGAAGAAAGCAGCCGCCCGATAATCAAACACGCTATTGAAGGCGGCATTAACTTTTTTGATACCGCCAACAGCTACTCCGCTGGTAGCAGCGAAGAGATTGTCGGCCGCGCGCTGCGTGATTTCGCCCGCCGCGAAGAGGTCGTGGTCGCCACCAAGGTTTTTCACCAGGTTGATGATTTAGCGGAAGGATTATCCCGCGCACAAATCTTGCGCTCAATCGACGATAGCCTCAGACGCCTGGGTATGGACTATGTGGACATCCTGCAAATTCACCGCTGGGATTACAATACGCCTATCGAAGAAACGCTGGAAGCCCTTAACGACGTAGTGAAAGCCGGTAAAGCTCGCTATATTGGCGCCTCATCCATGCACGCGTCTCAGTTTGCTCAGGCGCTGGCTTTACAGAAACAACACGGCTGGGCGCAGTTCGTTAGCATGCAGGATCACTACAACCTGATCTACCGTGAGGAAGAACGCGAAATGCTGCCGCTTTGCTATCAGGAAGGCGTCGCGGTGATCCCTTGGAGTCCGCTGGCGCGTGGTCGCCTGACGCGCCCCTGGGGAGAAACGACCGCACGTCTGGTTTCTGATGAAGTCGGTAAAAATTTATACTCTGAGAGCGATGAAAACGACGCGCAAATTGCCGCGCGGCTGACCGGTGTCAGTGAGGAATTAGGCGTAACGCGTGCGCAGGTTGCGCTGGCCTGGCTGCTAAGCAAACCGGGGGTGGCAGCGCCGATTATCGGCACTTCGCGCGAGGAACAGCTGGATGAGTTACTTAATGCGGTGGATTTGACGCTGAAGCCAGAGCAGATTGCCGAGCTGGAAACGCCGTACAAACAGCATCCGGTGGTCGGATTTAAATAATCTGGCATTGCCCGATGGCGCTACGCTTATCGGGCCTACGAAACCGCCATCGTGTTTCCAGGCCAGATAAGGCGTTTACGCTGCCATCCGGCAAACCTATTTAAATGATCCCTACCGGCCAGTGATGGCCGATAAAATACAAAATTCCGGCGGAGAGTATTCCGGCCACAATATCATCAATCATGATCCCCGTACCGCCATGCACGTTGCGATCGAACCAACGGATCGGCCACGGCTTCCACATATCCAGAATACGGAAAATCACAAATCCCGCGGCGACCCACTGCCAGTCGTGGGTCGGCAGCGCCATCAGGGTTATCCACATCCCGACAAACTCGTCCCAAACAATGCTACCGTGATCGTGCACGCCCATATCTTTCGCCGTTTGATGGCACAGATAAACGCCGATACAGATAGACAACATGACCACCAGTGAATACAGCTGCCACGGCAGAAACGTCATTAAATACCAAAAAGGGATCGCCGCCAGCGATCCCATCGTGCCTGGAACAATTGGGCTCAGCCCGCTGCCAAAACCGGTGGCCAACAGGTGCCACGGATTGCGCATACTCAGGCGGCTTTTGGCGACATCTTTTTTAAGGCGCGGCAAAATGGTCATATCCTTTCCAGTCGAACGTGACGGGTTTTCCGTCGCGCGTAAAGTGAATGCCTTCCACGTCCGCGCTCATCTGCCCAATGCAGGTAAACGATGCGCCGAGATTTCCCAGCGCCACGTCCAGTGCGCCACGGTTAATTTCCGGTACGGTAAAGCATAACTCATAATCTTCCCCCCCCGAAAGCGCCCAGCGCAGGGCTTGTTCCGGCTCAACGTGTTGGGCAAATGCCGTGGAGTATGGCAACGCATCGACGTTAACCCGCGCCCCACAGCCGCAGGCATTGACGATATGCCCCAGATCGGAAATCAGGCCGTCGGAAATATCGATAGCCGCACTGGCCAGATCGCGTAGGGCTTGTCCCTGCAAAATACGCGGCGTTGGACGCAGATGACGTTTAAGCAGATAGTCTGCGTCTTTTGCATCTGCCACCTGCAAGCGATCCTGCAAAATCGCCAGCCCGGCCGCGCTGTCGCCCGGCGTACCGGTCACATAAATCCAGTCCCCCGGTTTCGCACCGGAGCGTTTTAAGGCCCGTCCAACAGGGACGTAGCCGTGGATACCCAGCGTCATCGACAGTGGCCCACGCGTGGTGTCACCACCTATCAGCTGCATATCATAGTAATTGAGGAGTTCAAACAGGCTATCGCTGAAGGCTTCAAGCCAGGCTTCATCGACGTCAGGCAGTGTGAGCGCCAGCGTCAGCCACGCAGGATCGGCTCCCATCGCCGCCAGATCGCTCAAATTCACCGCCAGCGCTTTCCAGGCGAGATCGGTGGGATCAATGTCGGGGAGGAAGTGGTTGCCTGCCACCAGCGTATCGGTGCTGATCGCCAGCGTCTGTTTTTCAGGGATGTTCAGAAGTGCGCAATCGTCACCAATACCGGTTTCGACATCAAGACGAGACGTTCTTACGCGGTCAAAATAACGGGCAATCAGGGAAAATTCGCCGCATGCCATACGTTATGCCTCAGCAGAAAAAAAAGAAAAAGCCGGGGGCAGCGGAAACAAGTTCCACCATCCAGCCGGCCTCGGGATTACTTTTTGTTGGGGCGAATCACAGGTGCTGCTTTATCCAGTACGCCGTTCACGAATTTATGGCTGTCTTCAGCGCCGAAGGTTTTCGCCAGTTCAATCGCTTCGTTGATGGCCACTTTGTACGGCACATCACTACGTTTAGACAGTTCAAACAGCGCAATACGCAGCACGGCTTTTTCTACCTGACCCAGCTCTTCCAACAGACGAGACAGATAAGGCTTCATTAATCCATCCAGGTACGCGCTGTTAGTCGCCACCCCGGACAGCAGTTCACGGAAATACAGAACGTCGACATCTTTTACGTCCTGTTCCGCCAGGAACTGGTATTCAACATCAGCGATGTCGTTCTGGGACAACTGCCAGGAGTAGAGCGCCTGGACGGCACACTCACGGGCGCGGCGACGAGCAGCAGGTTTCACGGATTTCCCCTTACAAAAATCAGGCCTTGATGGCTTTCAATACATTAATCATTTCAAGTGCAGTCAGTGCAGCTTCTGCGCCTTTGTTGCCAGCTTTAGTGCCAGCACGTTCGATGGCTTGTTCAATACTTTCGGTGGTCAGAACACCGAAGGCTACCGGAATGCCACTGTCCTGAGCGACATGCGCCAGGCCATTGCTTGCACCGCCAGCCACATATTCGAAGTGCGCGGTACCACCACGAATCACCGTACCTAACGCAATCACCGCGTCGTATTTACCGGATTTTGCAAGTACTGAGGCTGCCAGCGGCAGCTCATACGCGCCCGGAACCCAAACGACGGTAATGTTTTCATCTTTAACCTGACCAATACGTTTCAGGGCGTCGATCGCACCTTCCAGCAGGCTGTCATTGATAAAGTTGTTGAAACGCGCAATGGTGATGGCGACGCGAGCGTCCGGGGTAGCAACGTTAGCTTCAATAATGTTCATATTCTTCCTTCGGATTCACTAGACCCCGCAGGGGGGCGGATTTTATCATAATAATCTGTGCGCTGCTTCCCTTTCGAACCGGGAGATCATGCGCCCACTAAATGCAGGCAAAGGTCCGGACCTACATGGCGTATTTCGTTGAATTTGAAATGGGGGGCGTCAGCCAGTTTCTCAAGGCCTGGAAGCACACATAATCCTCGTGCATCGCTGCCTAACAGTTTAGGCGCAACATACACGATTAGCTCATCGACCAGACCGGCCTGTAATAACGCGCCCGCAAGCGTTGGACCTGCTTCAACCCAAATGCTGTTAATTTGCTGCTTGCCCAGTAGCATCATCAGCACCACCAGATCCAGATGCCCGTTATGTTCCGGCACCTTCAGGCTGCGCACCGTCTCCGGCCAACTACGAGGATCATCTTTTGTCCGGGCAATCCAGGTTTCTCCAGGCTGTTGCACAATACGGTGTTCCGGCGTGACCTGATTCTGGCTATCAACAACAATGCGGATAGGCTGGCGCAGATTTTCCTGCGGGTAACTCGCCTGGGTTGACTCCCCAAGTTCCGACCAACGCACGGTAAGCTGAGGGTCGTCAGCCAACACCGTAGCGCTGCTGGTTAAGATGGCGTGGCTTTGCGCCCGTAATCGTTGCACATCGCGACGCGCCTGCGGCGAGGTTATCCACTGGCTTTCACCACTGGCCATCGCCGTACGCCCATCAAGCGACGCACCAAGTTTAAGCTGCACGTAGGGGAATCCCGTACGCATACGCTTGAGAAAGCCTTTATTAAGCTGCTCAACCTCGCTCATCATCAGCCCGTGACTGACGTCAATGCCCGCCTGCTGCAAACGGTAGAGACCACGACCTGCTACCTGCGGATTGGGATCCTGCATCGCTGCAACCACACGTGACACGCCTGCGGCAATCAGCGCATCGCAGCACGGGGGGGTACGACCATGATGGCTGCAGGGTTCAAGCGTTACATAGGCAGTCGCCCCTTGCGCTTTTTCTCCAGCCATGCGCAGAGCGTGGACTTCGGCATGCGGTTCGCCCGCGCGGTGATGATACCCTTCACCGACGCTCTCCCCATCTTTGACAATCACACAGCCCACGTTGGGATTGGGGTGAGTGGTAAAACGTCCGCGCGCAGCAAGCTTCAGCGCGCGCGCCATGTACAATTCATCCTGCATGGCTTAGTCCTGTAGGCGAGCAATCTCTTCGCCAAATTCTTTGATATCTTCGAAACTCCGGTAAACCGAGGCAAAGCGGATGTAGGCGACTTTATCGAGTTTTTTCAACTGCTCCATCACCAGGTTGCCGATCATCTTGCTCGGCACCTCACGCTCGCCAGTCGCACGCAGTTGTGATTTGATATGGTTCAACGCCATTTCGACGTCATCTGAGCTGACCGGACGTTTCTCAAGCGCTCTGAGCATGCCGCTGCGCAGCTTATCTTCATTAAAGGGTTCACGCACATCGTTGCTTTTCACAACGCGTGGCATGACAAGTTCAGCCACTTCAAAAGTGGTGAAACGTTCGTTACAGACCAGACACTGCCGACGGCGGCGTACTGAGGAGCCCTCGCCTACAAGACGAGAGTCAATTACCTTAGTGTCTACGGCGAAACAGAATGGGCAATGCATACGGCGTCCTGTCCTCAGTGGTTAACAGAAATCTATTTTACCCTGAACTGGCGTGACAACAAAGGCGCAGCGCTTTTGAGACAAAGGATCGATGCCTTCGTGCTCGGTGCGCACTACCATTATGCTATCGCGACAATGAAGGAAGTAATCACAATGACAAGACGTTACCTAAGAATTCTCCTGGTGGGAAGTCTCTTTAGTCTTAGCGCATGCGCACAGCAAAGCGAAGTACGCCAGATGCATCAAAGCGTTAGTACGTTGAATAAAGAGATGACACAGCTAAATCAGGAAACGGTAAAAATTACACAACAAAATATGTTGAATGCCAAATCAACCAGCGGAGCCTATCTGCTGCCGGGTTCCAATACACCAGCCCGACTGGACAGCCAGATTGGCATGTTACGGATGTCACTTGTCAATATTGCGCCGAACGCCGACGGCACGCGGCTCACATTACGTATTCAGGGTGAATCCACTACGCCTTTACCCGCCTTTAGCGCCACCGTCGAGTATGGACAAATTCAGGGCACCACGGATAACTATCAGGAAACGAACGTTCAGAACCAATTGGTAACGGCCCCGGCAAGTATCCTTGCTCCCAGCGACGTAGACATTCCGCTGCAGATAAATGGCCTCTCTCCGGACCAGTTAGGATTTGTTCGTATCCACGACATCCAGCCTGTTAATCAATAAACTTTTTTGCGGGACGTTTTGTGCGTTCCGCAACATCACTCCGGCCCGTTTTGTTACTCACCTGACATAACCGATATTTCTGGTAAAACTTGGCAACATTCATGGGAGCCAGTACAATTCGCCGCCTAAAGTAAGCAAACGTGAACGCAATCGATTACGTAAATGATAGAACTGTGAAACAACACATATTTTTGTGAACAATGATTTTTATAATAGGCTCCGAAGAAACACGAAATATTTAGAAACGCAATTTGCGCCTTTTTCACTCCCGAAAGGGATTTCAAACAGTGGCATACATATGAAAAAAACATTACTTGCAGCCGGTGCAGTGCTGGCGCTCTCCTCGTCTTTTACTGCCAACGCTGCAGAAAATGACAAACCGCAATATCTGTCCGACTGGTGGCACCAGAGCGTCAACGTAGTGGGAAGCTACCACACCCGTTTCTCCCCGAAACTGAACAACGACGTTTATCTGGAATACGAAGCGTTTGCCAAAAAAGACTGGTTTGACTTCTATGGCTACATCGATATTCCGAAAACCTTCGACTGGGGTAACGGCAACGATAAAGGCATCTGGTCTGACGGTTCCCCGCTGTTTATGGAAATCGAACCGCGTTTCTCCATCGATAAACTGACCGGTGCTGACCTGAGCTTTGGTCCGTTCAAAGAATGGTATTTCGCCAACAACTACATCTACGATATGGGTGATAACAAAGCCAGCCGCCAGAGCACCTGGTATATGGGTCTGGGTACCGATATCGATACCGGTCTGCCGATGGGTCTGTCCCTGAACGTGTATGCTAAATACCAGTGGCAGAACTATGGAGCATCCAACGAAAACGAGTGGGATGGCTACCGTTTCAAAGTGAAATACTTTGTGCCGATCACCCAGGTTTGGGGCGGCCAACTGACCTACATCGGCTTCACCAACTTCGACTGGGGCTCCGATTTGGGTGATGATCCGAACCGCACCAGCAACTCTATCGCTTCCAGCCACGTCCTGGCGCTGAACTACGATCACTGGCACTACTCCGTAGTAGCGCGTTATTTCCATAACGGCGGCCAGTGGAAAGGTGGAGATACTCTGAACTGGGGCGAAGGCGACTTCAGCGCGAAATCTACCGGTTGGGGTGGTTACCTGGTCGTAGGTTACAACTTCTAATCCTGCCAATTTATCGCAGACAAGCCAGCTTAACCGCTGGCTTTTTTATGGCTGATCTTCACAGCGTACTTTACGTAAAAAGTCACTCAGCGAGCGATCCGCAGATTCACGAAAATGCCTGTCGAGCGGCGTGATCTTCAGACACCGATCAACGCGAAAGCAGCGATAATCGTTACGTTTCTCGCACCAGGCAACCAGCAACCAGTGCTCACCCCAGAAAAATAGCCCCAGCGGCTGAACGTCGCGCCAGGAGAGATTCCCGGACTCGTCGCGATAATGCAGCGCCAACACATGCTGCGCCGAAACCGCGCGATGTATGAGATCAAAAGCACTGCGTGAATGCGGCTGATTGCCAAAATCTGGCGCGAAAACCCGCGTTTGCTCGGCTCTGCGCCGACACTCTGGCGGCAATATCGCCAGCACTTTTTCCTGCGCGGATTCCAGCGCCTGTGAGAGTGAATCCCCGCCCCATGTTTTCAGCAAACGAATCGCTACCATTAACGCTTCTGATTCGCGATGCGTTAACATCAACGGCGGCAGATCAAACCCCGCCATTAAGCGGTATCCACTGCCCACTTCTCCTTCAATAGGCACGCCGGATAAAGAGAGATCGCGGATATCGCGATAAATCGTCCGTTCAGAAACCTCAAGACGTTCTGCCAGCAGCGCCGCCGTTGTCACTCGCCTGCCACGCAGGATTTGTACAATCTGAAACAAGCGGTCGGCGCGTCTGGTCATTTTAATCCTCAGTCCTGAAAATATTACGCGGGTTGATGTAAACCAACACGATTGCCTTCGCTGTCAGTAAACAGCGCAATAGTGCCAATATCCTGCCCCAGTTCGAGCGGACCAAACACGCACTGACCGCCAGCGGTGGCGACGCGTTTAAGCGTTGCAGCCAAATCATCCGTATGCAGATAAATAATAGCGCCCTGCGCTGAAGGCGTAATACCGTCAAATTTAGCCAGCGCCCCGCCGGGAGCGGGATCCTGATGTGGAAATACGGCCAGCTCCGCGCTGTCCATATTCTCACGACGCAAAGAAACCTGCATCACTGGCTCATAAAAAGCAATGGCGCGCTCCATTTGTGCCACGGGGATTTCAAACCAGCTAATTACGTTATTCATACTTCCTCCTGCCTGTGTGGGTAATCTCAGAAGGACTATAAGACAGGGCTACTGACAGCATACTGTCAGTAGTATGGCGACCGGATAAGATAATGGACTGCTAGCAAATCGCAGGCAAAAAAAATCCCGACCTTGTGATCGGGATTCCAGTATCTTCACTCTTAATAGTTTAAGGCAGAATTGACGGTTGATCCGCCCCTTCTTTCTCAACCTTCTGCTGCAGCATGTGCTCACGCTTCATACCCAGCTTCAGCGCCAGCGCCGATGCTACGTAGATAGAAGATGCAGTACCGATGGAAACACCGATCAGCATCGTCAGCGAGAAGCCTTCCAGTACCGGACCACCGAACAGGAACAGCATCAGAATAACCATCAACGTCGTACCGGACGTAATCAACGTACGGTGCAGCGTCTGAGTCAATGACACGTTAAAGATTTCGTAAGGCGTACCGCGACGAATTTTGCGGAAGTTTTCACGAATACGGTCAGATACGACGATACTGTCGTTCAGCGAGTAACCGATTACCGACATCAACGATGCGACGATAGTCAGATCAATCTCGATATGGAACAACGACAGGATCCCAAGTGTGATAATCACGTCGTGCGCCAGAGCGATAACTACCCCTGCCGCCAGTCGCCACTCAAAGCGGAAACCGACGTACACCAGGATGGATATTAACGCCGCCATCAGCGCCATTGCACCGGTTTGCGCCAGGTCTGCACCCACGCTCGGACCCACGAATTCAATTCGTTTCACCGCGGCGTTTTGGTTGGTGGATTCGTTAATCACACTCAACACTTTGCTGCCCAGTACCTGACCGCCGTCTGCGCCTTCAGTTGGCGGCATACGCACCATAATGTCGTGGCTGCTGCCGAAGTTCTGCAGAAGCGGATCAACAAAGCCCGCTTTCTCCAGCGCATCGCGCATCACGTCCATATCGGCCGGTTTTTCCAGCGTGATTTCAATTACCGTACCACCGGTGAAATCGAGACCCCAGTTAAACCCGCGTACGCCCATCACCACGATGGCCGCAATCAGCAGGAAACCTGAAATGCCGAAAGCCCAGTAGTCCCAGCGCATAAAGTCCCAGACTTTACGGCCGTGGTTCAATTGTTCAACAGTATATTCCTGTGCCACTTCGCACTCCTCAGATTGACAGCTTTTTGACGCGCTTGCCGCCATACAACAGGTTTACGATGGCACGTGTACCGACAATCGCGGTAAACATCGACGTCGCCACACCAATACCGGTAGTAATCGCGAACCCTTTAATTGCCCCGGTGCCAACTGCGTACAGGATAATGACCTTAATCAGCGTCGTAATGTTCGCATCAAAGATGGAGCTAAATGCACCCGCATAACCTTCATTGATGGCCTGCTGCACCGAACGCCCGTTACTCAACTCTTCTTTGATACGTTCGTTAATCAGTACGTTCGCATCGACCGCGACGGCAAGGGTTAAGACGATCCCCGCAATCCCCGGCATACTCAGCGTAGCGCCCGGCAGCAGCGACATAATACCGACAATCAGTACCAGGTTAGCAATCAGCGCACTGGTCGCGATCAGACCGAACTTCTTATAGAAGAAGATCATGAACAGGATAGACACCACCAGACCGGCCAGACACGCTTCCAGACCCTGTTTAATGTTCTGCATACCCAGGGTAGGACCGATGGTACGTTCTTCAACAATCTGAATCGGCGCAATCAACGCACCGGCACGTAACAGCAGAGAAAGCTGACGCGCTTCGTTCGGGTTGTTAATACCGGTGATACGGAAGCTGTTGCCCAGGCGAGACTGGATGTTGGCGATGTTAATCACCTCTTCCTGTTTCACCAGCACTGCGCGACCGTTGGCATCTTTTTTACCGCTGTCTTTGTACTCCACGAACAGGGTCGCCATCGGCTTACCGATGTTGTCCTTGGTGAAGTTGGACATGATGTTACCACCCGCGCTATCCAGCGAGATGTTAACCTGCGGCTGATTGTATTCGTCCTGGCTGGAAGTGGAGTCGGTGATATGATCACCGGTCAGGATCACGCGTTTGTACAGCACAACCGGCTGACCTTCACGAGACTGTTTCACTTCCGAATCACCCGGTACACGCCCGGATGCCGCAGCAGACTGGTCAACGTTGGTGTTCACCAGACGGAATTCCAGCGTCGCGGTAGCGCCCAGAATTTCTTTCGCACGCGCGGTATCCTGAATGCCTGGCAGTTCGACCACAATGCGGTCAGCACCCTGACGTTGGACCACCGGCTCAGCAACACCCAGTTGGTTAACACGATTACGCAGAATGTTGATGTTCTGCTGTACCGCGTACTCACGGGCTTCGCTCAGGCGCGCATCGGTCATCACCGCACGCAGAGCATTGCTGCCCTGGCTGGAAATAACCAGATCCTGGTGACGCTTGCTCAGGTAAGAGATAGCTTCATCACGGGCGCTGCTATCACGGAAGGTGATGCTCAGACCGTAGTTATCTTCTTTGCGAACGGTAGTATAAGGAATGCCTTTTTCACGCAGATCGCTGCGCAGGCTATCGATATTTTGTTCCTGCAACTTACTCAGCGCGGTGTCCATATCCACTTCCATCAGGAAGTGAACGCCGCCACGCAGGTCAAGACCGAGTTTCATCGGTTCTGCGTGAATGGCTGCCAGCCAGCGTGGAGTTGCCGGTGCAAGGTTAAGCGCCACGACGTATTGATCGCCCAATACGCCCATTAACACTTCACGTGCGCGCAGTTGGGTATCAGTGGAGTCGAAGCGCGCAAGAATAGCACCCTCTTCCAGAGCCACAGACTTAGGTGTGATTTTATCTTCTTGTAACGTTTTCTGGACCTGGATCAGCGTTTGCTCACTGGCGGCGGCACCGCGCACGCCAGTGATTTGAACAGCCGGATCCTCACCATACAGGTTGGGAAGCGCATAGAGCAGACCGACGACAATAACGACGATCAGCATGACATACTTCCACAAAGGATAACGGTTTAACACGGCAGTTCCCTTTGGGAAAACAATAAATTACAGCGCCTTCATGGTGCCTTTCGGCAGAACGGCAGCTACGAAATCACGTTTAATAACCACTTCAGTGGTGTCGTTCAGCGCGATAGCGATGTAGCCAGATTCTGCTACTTTGGTCACGCGACCCACCAGACCACCGTTAGTCAGCACTTCATCGCCTTTCGCAATGGAGTTCATCAGATTTTTGTGTTCTTTGGTGCGCTTTTGCTGCGGGCGCAGGATCATGAAGTAGAAAATCAGACCAAACACCACCAGCATCAGAATCAGAGACATCGGGCTGCCCTGCGCCGGAGCACCTGTTGCCGCTACCGCATCAGAAATAAAAAAGCTCATTCAAATTCCCTCATTATTAAAATTAATCAACGTTCACAGGTGGAACTGGTCTACCCTGACGTTGGTAAAAATCGGTCACGAAGCTCTCTAATTTACCCTCTTCAATAGCCTTGCGTAAACCCGCCATCAAACGCTGGTAGTAGCGAAGGTTATGAATCGTGTTGAGTCGCGCGCCCAATATTTCGTTGCAACGGTCGAGATGATGCAAGTAAGCGCGCGAATAATTGCGACAGGTGTAGCAATCACACTCAGCATCGAGCGGACTGGTGTCGCTTTTATGTTTCGCGTTACGAATTTTTACCACGCCGTCAGTCACAAACAAATGACCATTACGGGCATTTCGCGTTGGCATCACGCAGTCAAACATATCGATACCGCGACGTACGCCTTCAACCAGATCTTCTGGTTTGCCGACGCCCATCAGGTAACGAGGTTTATCTGCCGGAATCTGTGGGCATACATGCTCCAGGATGCGGTGCATATCTTCCTTCGGCTCACCGACAGCCAAACCGCCGACAGCGTAGCCATCAAAACCGATGTCTACCAGACCTTTAACGGAGATATCACGTAAATCTTCGTAAACACTGCCCTGAATGATGCCAAAAAGCGCATTTTTGTTGCCGAGGCTATCAAAACGATCCCGACTGCGCTTCGCCCAACGCAGAGACATCTCCATCGAGCGTTTAGCATAGTCCCAGTCGGCCGGATACGGTGTACATTCGTCGAAGATCATGACGATATCGGAACCGAGATCGTATTGAATCTCCATCGACTTCTCGGGATCGAGGAAAATCGGATCGCCGTTGATTGGGTTACGGAAATGCACGCCCTGCTCGGTAATCTTACGGATATCACCCAGGCTGAAAACCTGGAAGCCGCCGGAATCGGTGAGGATTGGCCCTTTCCACTGCATAAAATCGTGCAGATCGCCATGCAGTTTCATGATTTCCTGCCCCGGGCGCAGCCACAGGTGGAAGGTGTTACCGAGGATAATCTGCGCGCCAGTTGCTTCAACTTCTTCCGGCGTCATGCCTTTCACGGTGCCGTAAGTACCGACCGGCATAAAAGCAGGTGTTTCTACTACGCCACGATCAAAAACCAGGCGGCCGCGGCGAGCGCGACCGTCTGTGGTATCCAGTTCAAATTTCATCTTAACTCCTGCGTCAGAAAAACAGTCCGACGTTTTAAATACTCATATCGCGGATTTATTCCCCGACACGCTCAGAAATAGCCTGCGGATTGTACGTGATAAACATCGCATCACCGTAACTAAAAAAGCGATATTCCGCTTTTACCGCTTCATGATAGGCGTGCATGGTGTTTTTATAACCAGCAAACGCGGAAACCAGCATGATCAGCGTTGATTCCGGCAGGTGGAAGTTGGTTACCAGGGCATCAATCACCTGATATTTATAGCCAGGATAAATGAATATTTGCGTATCGCCGAAAAACGGCTCGATAAGGTCGTTTTTGGCCGCCTGCGCCGCGCTTTCCAGTGAACGTACGGAGGTGGTGCCCACCGCAATCACGCGGTTGCCGCGCGCTTTCGCCGCCAGCACAGCATCAACGACATCCTGCGGCACTTCCGCATATTCGGAGTGCATGATGTGATCTTCGATGGTGTCTACGCGCACCGGCTGGAAAGTCCCCGCGCCCACGTGCAGCGTGACGAACGCCATTTCAATGCCTTTATCGCGCAGCTTAGCCAGCAGCGGATCGTCAAAGTGCAGACCCGCAGTCGGCGCGGCGACCGCACCCGGTTTTTCGCTATACACGGTCTGATACAGCTCGCGATCGGCATCTTCATCCGGACGGTCAATATACGGTGGCAGCGGCATATGGCCGATGGCGTTAAGGATATCCAGCACGCTGCGCTCGTCGTTAAACTCGACTTCAAACAGCGCGTCATGGCGTGCCACCATCGTTGCTTTAATACTTTCGTCGTCGCCCAGCAGCAGCTCGGCCCCCGGCTTTGGCGCTTTCGAGGCGCGAATATGCGCCAGAATACGTTTGTCATCCAACATACGCTCGACCAGCACTTCGATCTTGCCGCCGCTGGCTTTACGGCCAAACAGACGCGCCGGAATAACGCGGGTGTTGTTAAAGACCAGCAAATCGCCAGGGTTGAGCTTATCGAGCAAATCGGTGAAAGTACCGTGCGTCAGCGCGCCCGTCGGCCCGTCCAAAGACAGCAAGCGGCAACTACTGCGCTCAGCTTGCGGATAGTGGGCAATCAGGGATTCGGGTAGTTCAAAGGTGAAATCGGTAACGCGCATGACACTGACTCAGACTAAAATAAGAGGCGGGTAGTCTAGTGCCGGGGCGTCCTCCCTGCAACCTTTACCCCTCAAGTTAAAAGACATAATCTATACACAAAATCATTCAAGATGCATCGAGGCGGCAACTGAATGAGTCCCCGGGAGCTTACTCAAGTAAGTGACAGGGGTGAGAGAAGGCAGCCAACAAAGAGGCAGTTTGAAGGATGAAGTGGATATGAATTTTCTTGCACATTTGCATCTGGCTCACCTTGCCGACAGCTCGCTTTCCGGCAATTTGTTGGCCGACTTTGTCCGGGGCAATCCGGAAACGCACTTTTCGCCTGACGTGGTAGAAGGCATCTTCATGCACCGTCGTATCGACGTGATGACCGATAACCTGCCGCAGGTGCGTGAAGCCAAAGAGTGGTTTCGCAGCGAAACGCGCCGTGTCGCGCCAATTACGCTGGACGTAATGTGGGATCATTTTCTGTCGCGCCACTGGTCGGAAATATCCCCCGACTTCCCGCTGGCGGACTTTGTGCGCTATGCTCGCACCCAGGTGACCACTATTTTGCCTGAATCGCCACCGCGCTTTATCAATTTAAACAACTATATATGGTCAGAGAAATGGCTTGAGCGCTATCGGGACATGGATTTTATCCAGAACGTCCTGAATGGCATGGCCAGCCGCCGCCCACGACTCGATGCCCTGCGTGACTCATGGTATGACCTGGATACGCATTACGATGCGTTAGAGGAACGATTCTGGCAGTTTTATCCGCAAATGATGGAACAGGCGCAGCGTAAAACCCTTTGACTACAGCCCGTATTAGCCGCCGGATAAGCAGTAGCCGCCATCCGGCAAAAGATTGATAGACAAAACCTGTCTCATTGATTGCCAGCGCCTCTTTGTCTTATTCCCGAACACTCTCTATACTGGCCCGCGTTGCGTTCCAAAAACCCCTTAACATTGCAGGAGAATTATATGGTACTGGTAACTCGTCAGGCTCCGGATTTCACAGCAGCTGCGGTACTGGGTAGCGGTGAGATCGTTGAAAACTTCAACTTCAAACAGCATACCAACGGTAAAACTACCGTTCTGTTCTTCTGGCCGATGGACTTCACCTTCGTTTGCCCGTCTGAACTGATCGCTTTCGACAAACGTTACGAAGAATTCCAGAAGCGCGGCGTGGAAGTTGTTGGCGTTTCCTTCGACTCTGAATTTGTCCACAACGCATGGCGTAACACCCCTGTCGACAAAGGCGGCATCGGTGCAGTGAAATACGCAATGGTTGCTGACATCAAACGCGAAATCCAGAAAGCCTACGGCATCGAGCACCCGGAAGCGGGCGTTGCTCTGCGCGGTTCTTTCCTGATCGACGCTAACGGCGTTGTTCGCCACCAGGTGGTTAACGATCTGCCGCTGGGTCGTAACATCGACGAAATGCTGCGCATGGTTGACGCGCTGCAGTTCCACGAAGAGCACGGCGACGTTTGCCCGGCACAGTGGGAAAAAGGTAAAGAAGGTATGAACGCGTCTCCGGACGGCGTGGCAAAATACCTGACCGAGAACGTTTCCAGCCTGTAATTGGCATGAATCGTAAGAGGCCCGCAAATGCGGGCCTTTTTTATTGGTCTATGTCGGATTATCCTTTTTCACTTCACGCCAGATTCGCCACGCCATAAGCGCCAGTACGGCGACCCCAAGAATTAACGCCCCCCACACCAACAGCGTTTTCCACTGGCTTTGTTGCTCAGCTACTGACGTTGCCGTCAATCGCGCTTCACCACCAAGCGCCACGCTCTCCTGAAGAGTCGCCCACGGTAGATAATCTATCTCCTGCGATTTACGCAGCGACGCCGGGATCAGCATATCGAGACCAACATCAGCCTTTTTCGCCGCCCGGTTTCCCCACGCCAGCATATAAGGCCCTTTGCCCTGCGTATTAAACACCAGTTGATAACTGTCGCGCATGCCGCTCAACTCAGGCAGCCTCTCTGGCAACCGGGCGTTAATGGTCGTCATCCGGACGGCCTCAACCAACTGACCGGAAAGATGAATATCTTCCGCACTCCTCCAGTCCAGATTGTAAAGCATGGTTTTTGTCAGCGGCTGCCAGGGCTCTTTTTCAGCGCTGCGCCAGGCCAGTTCCACCGGTAAAACACCTTCACTTTCCAGATCGATGCGAAGCGAGGTCAGCGGCTGGGGCTGCGCCCATCGCCAGACGGCTTCGTCATCCGAAACCTTATTCCCCTGGGCTTCAATCACGATACGCTCGGATTCCGGCTCGCTGCTGGCCGCTATCGCGCTCACGCTGTTTAACGTCAGCGCCGGACTTTGCGAGTCGAGGATCACCAGCAGGTAGCGAGTCGCCTCCACAGAGAGCGTGAGGCTGGCGCTGATGGTGTCCATTTTCAGGCGATCGTTATCACGCGTCAGATCCATTAACGGCGCATCTTCCTGCACGGGTCGCCAGTAGCGCAAATCACTGCTTGCATAAACCGAGGCTTTCCCCTGCCAGTTGCCCGCCTGCGAGTCCCAGTTCAGGCGTAACTGCGCCAGTGAAAAGGCATCTTTCGTCTCTTCCGGGAGCGTCAGTAAATAGCTCTGGCCGAGCGCTTTGACATCATCACTTTGCAAATGAATTTCAATGCCGCTCTTCGAACGTAAAACAATAGCGTCTCCGCCTCGTTGCCCCTCCTCACGCGGCGCAACCGGTGACATATCAAGCGGGAAAAAACGCAGCGCCACTGCCTCTGGCGTAACGGGCTGGGTTTTCTGCGCCACCAGAGTAAACGGCACCGTCTCCCCCAGATGGTTAAAGACCCGGACATCGCGCAAATCCGCCCAGGCGGTACCCGGATACACCGCCGGAGGTAGCGAAACGCGATACCACGGCGATGTGCCCGTAGTTTCCAGCGTCACCCCCGTTACGTAGTCCGCCGGAGACTCTTTCACTTCATCGCTGCTTACCGCCGCGCCTGTCGCGCCCAGCAGTACGCTGCATAACACCGCTTTCATCCATTTCATTTTTCTTCTCCAGCTTTGGGCGGTAATGGTGAAAAATACCCGATAATCAACACCAGAATGGCCACGCCGATAAACGCAACCGCGCGCGCCAGGCCGCCGCCTCCTGCGCTGTCCACCAGCATCAGTTTCACAATGACTATCCCCAACAATACCGCGCCACACAGCCATTCCCGACGCGAGCGGCGCCGGGTCGCCCGCAGCATCACCACCAATGCCGCCAGCATCCAGAACAGAGCAAAACAGGTTTGAATCAGCCGTGAATCCCATAGTGCGTCTACACGCCACGCAACCTCGCCATACCAGGACAATGCGCGCAGCAGCACACCATTGAGCCACCAAAAGCTGAGCGCCATCAGCGCCACAACCGGCCATGGGCGGCATACCGAAAGCTGCACCGGGAAATAGCGTTCAGACGCGCGATAAAACACCACCAAGCCCAGCAGGGCAAAAGCTGCGCCCTCTTCCTGCGGGTTGAGCAACGGCAGATAAGTCTGACGATAAACCACGCCATCTTGTAAATTCGTCAGCACGAGCAGACCGACCAGCACCAGCACAACGGGAACCATCGCCTGAACAGAATAGAGGGCCGGCCAGATGCGAAACGGCCAGATTTGTCGATGAACAGACTGATAAATCAGGAAAATAAGCAGCCCGCCAGCCGCCATCATCAGGCCGCTACCCCACGCAGCCCTTCCCCACGGCAGCCCCTGCGCGAACCAGAACAGTTCAACCGCGAGCGCCAGTAAAATCATCCAGAAGAACGATAAATGCGCCAGTCTGGAAAGCATTGGCGGTAATATTTGTGCATCACGCCAGAGCAGCGCTACCGCAACAATTAGCGCCGCGCACCAGGCCAGATTCGGCCAGCCCGCCGCAAAAATCTGCTGTACAGCGATCTGATACATCAGCATCACCAGCATCATCGGCCACAGCAGCCATTTACTGGCATCCAGCTCCCGCCACGCCAGGCGACCCGCGATACTTCGCCAGCCCCAGCTCGATACCGCCATTAATGCCAGCACGCCAGACAGTACCCACCGCTCCTGTTTCAGAACGAGTTGCGATGCCGCAACGAGCGCAACAATCCAGAAAACCAAACCACCAGCGAGTAGCGCCCAACTGCCCGGCATCCAAATGTTGCGCCATAGCCAAGCAGCAACCAGCCAACTGAGGCTGAGCACGGCAAAAATCAGCATGACTGAGAGCGCGGTTGTTCCGTTCGCCAGCGCCCATAGCGCGCTGCCCACGGCCAGCACGAGCAGCGCCGAACCGCTATAACTCATGCGTCGTTGCTGTTGTTGCACGCCCAGCCAGAGGATCCCAAGCCCCTCCAGCGACCAGGCCATCGCCGTCCAACGGGCTGAAAGCGCCAACGGGATAGCAAGCGTGGTAAACGCACCACCGAGCGCCAGGGCGGACAATACCAGAGGTCTCCCCAGAGAAGAGGAACGGCGCAACGCAAACTTTGCTAACACCAGATAGAAACCACCGTAACCCAGCGCACTAAGCGCCGGACCATAAGCCATATGCCGGGTAATGGCATACTGCATTCCAAAACCGATCAGCGGTGGGGCAAACAGCAGTACGCCGTCAATAATCTGTTTGCCTTTTTCCTGCGCCCGGAGCGACAACGCCACGCTCAGCACGCCAAAAATAATCGTGTTGGCGATCAGGAACAGTTGGCAACTCAGGTAATACTCTGGTCGATAGCCCTCTAGGCCCCATACCCCGCCAACGCCGAAGGTGAACAGCAGGCCAAGCAGATTAAGCTCCCGCCAGTGCTGCCAAATGCTGATGGCGAGAATGCCGACCGAGAGCAGAAGATAGAATGAGAAGAGCGCGACATGACTGCCGCCGCCGGTGGAAAGCAACAGCGGCGCGAGATAACCGCCAAGACTTGCCAGCATCGCCAGGCTGAGCGCCTTTTGCAGAATAGCCAGCCCCACACTCGCCGCACAAATCGCCACCAGCAGCGCAAATGCCAGCGTCATTGGCAGCATTTGCCACAGCCGGAACGCGCCAAACACGGTGAGATAGAGTGCTCCGGTAGCTCCCCCCTGTAATATCAGCGCATAGATCGGTTGCTTATGCCGCAGCCGCCAGCCCAACGCCAACAGCACAATAGCGAACAGCGCGGCCGCCACCAGACGCAGCTCCAGCGGAAACAGAGAATGTTCGACCGTATAACGCAGCAGGAAAGAAAGCCCCAAAAACAGGAGCAAAATACCGAGCTTTGCCAACGGGTTACCCTGCATAAACCAGCGCACCAGCGATGACATTACCCCGCCAAAAGCAGAAGGCCGCTCGACGTCGGGCGTAGATACCGCCGCATTATCCGGCTTCGGCTGTGAAACCCACGTGTTAACGGGCTCAGGCGGCGGCTCAGTTACTGGCTCCGGCGATACGCTGCTCATCGCAGCCGTTGGCGCATCGGCAGGAACAATATCTTTTGCTGCCGTTGGCTCAACGGCGCTGGTCTGCGCCACACCGCGCAGCTCCAGCTCCTCTACCCGACAGCGCAAGGCCATCAGCTCAGAACGTACAGCCGCACTGCGTCTGAATGCCACGATCGCGAGGCCGGGAACCACTACCAGCGCGAAGAATAATACAATGCAGCCAAGGGTTAGCAGCTCATCCATGTTTCCACCTTCACTGTATAAAGACAGACCAGAATGACACAAATTGTTGCAGTTGCGCCATATCGGTTAACACGATGAACCGCTTTTCAGAATAGACAATCAGCCCCTGGGTTTGGCCAGGGGCTGTGATGAGGGATTAAAACGCGAAGCAGGAGCAGCCAAGCGCGCCCCAGAAAGCCCGGTCATCTGACACCGGAATTGCCGATTTACGCGCTATATCATGCTGATGACCGTGTACGCCGCAGCTGCCGCAACACTGGTGCATCTGCACCATTGCGCCAATTTTCGCCGCAGCAGGCGGCGCTGAGCGATAGTGCCCCGGCACTTTTACCACCGGCGACCAGTCAGGTACAACCGGGATGGCCGGCGGCGCCAGCGGAGTGAAATGCCCGGCCGCATACACCACTTTGCCATCGACAATGGTCATTACCGACTCTATGCCTTTGATCTCCTCTTCCGGCACACTGAAGTAATCTTTAGACAGCACCACCAGGTCGGCCAGTTGGTCTTTCTCGATGCGCCCTTTCTTACCCTGTTCGCTGGAGAACCAGGCGCTACCGGCCGTCCACAATTCCAGCGCCACATCGCGCGGCAGGCGATTGTTATCATCGTACATCGCCATCCCTCCCACAGTACGGCCCGAAACCAGCCAGTAGAGCGCTGTCCACGGGTTGTAGCTGGCCACGCGGGTGGCATCAGTCCCCAGCCCTACCGGAACGTCAGCCGCCAGCATTTTCGCCACTGGCGGGGTATGTTTGACCGCATCTTTGCCGTAGCGATCGACAAAATATTCGCCCTGGAACGCCATACGGTGCTGAACAGCGATCCCGCCCCCCAGCGCTTTTACGCGCTCTATATTCCGTTCGGTAATCGTTTCAGCGTGATCGAAGAACCAGTGCAGGCCATTGAACGGGATATCGCGATTCACCTTCTCGAATACGTCGAGCATTCGGCTGATGGATTCATCGTAGGTGGCGTGCAGGCGGAACGGCCAGCGGTGCTCCACGAGGTGGCGCACCACGCGCTCCAGCTCATCTTCCATACCTTCCGGCAGATCCGGGCGTGGCTGGAGAAAGTCTTCAAAATCCGCGGCCGAGAAGACCAGCATTTCCCCTGCCCCATTGGCACGGTAGAAGTCGGTCCCCTGCCCTGGTTTGAGCATATCGGTCCAGCGCTCAAAGTCTTCCAGTTCCTGCTGCGGACGCTGGGTAAACAAGTTGTAGGCGATGCGCACCGTCATCTGTTTGTTGGCGTGTAGCTGCTCAATTATCTCGTAATCTTCCGGGTAGTTCTGAAAACCACCGCCTGCATCGATGGCGCTGGTCAGCCCGAGACGGTTCAGCTCGCGCATAAACTGCCGGGTCGAGTTGACCTGCATTTCCAGCGGCAGTTTTGGTCCTTTTGCCAGCGTCGAATAAAGGATCATGGCGTTGGGTTTGGCGATCAGCATCCCGGTTGGGTTACCGTTGCTATCACGCACAATCTCACCACCCGCCGGGTCCGGCGTCGCTTTGGTGTAGCCGACTGCTTTCAGTGCGGCACGGTTCAGCAAAGCTCTGTCGTAGAGGTGCAGAACAAAAACTGGGGTATCCGGGGCAGCTTCATTCAGTTCTTCGAGGGTTGGCATGCGACGTTCGGCAAACTGGAATTCGCTCCAGCCGCCCACCACGCGCACCCATTGCGGCGATGGCGTTCTGTCAGCCTGCTCTTTGAGCATGCGTAGCGCGTCCGCCAGCGACGGAACGCCTTCCCAACGCAATTCCAGGTTGTAATTCAGACCGCCGCGAATGAGGTGCAGGTGCGAATCGTTCAGGCCCGGGATCACCGTATGCCCTTGCAGATCGACAACCTGCGTCCCGTCGGTGGCAAAACTCATGATGCGATCGTGGCTACCGGTCGCCAGGATCTTACCATTGGCGATCGCCACCGCCTCGACCTGCGGGTTTTGTCTTTCGAGAGTATGAATTTTTCCGTGAGTCAGAATCAGTGTGGCAGTTTGAGACATAACAATCTCCTGAGAAACCGGTCAGGCTTTTTTCAGCCATCCGGCAAACAGACGGGTTACGATGGGCATCCAGAACCAGACCACCAGCGCAACCACACAGGCATCATTGATCAGATGCAGGAGTAACGAGCCCTTCATGGCAGGCAGCACAATGCCGGTCAACCACGGCACCAGATTGGTGCTGGGAAAAATCACCAGCAGAGTTATCAGAAACTGTTTCCAGCGCCTGGGCTGACGTACATGGGGCGCGGGCGGTGTAAACCAGAACGCTGCTTCGGTGCGGATTTCAGTTTTATCCCCTTCCGCCAGCAGCGGGGCAATCTCTTCGACCAGCACGCGGCGCGTATCGGACTGGGTCCAGTTATACAGATGCTCAAGCGTGTCGAAGCGGATAATGATGTTCCACAAATTGTTGCCATCTGCAGGACGAATCACATTCGCCCCAAGATGACCGGGAAACTCGGCCGCCACCGGCATGATTTTCCCCAGCCACTGCTCATACCGCTGCGCTTGTTCAGGCAGCAGGGTGTGGGAAATCACCAACGTCACATGTTTGTTCTGCGCCATAAAGGGTTCCTTGTGGAGAGGAAACAGGCCCGCTTAGGCCACGTAAGCAATACACAAAATCATTCATGGCGCATCGAAGCGGCAAGATTGTGTATCCCCGGAAGCTGACAAAGTGAGTGACCGGGGTACGCAAACGAAGCCTTCAAAGAGGCAACATGAAGGATGAGGTGTATTTAGGCTTTACGTTCCGGCGCGCCATGCACCATGGTGTAGGCGTAATCCACGCCCATACCGTAGGCGCCGCTGTGCTCACGTACCAGATCCATGACGGCGTCGTAGGTTTCTTTGCGGGACCAGTCGCGCTGGTACTCGAGAAGAACCTGTTGCCAGGTCACAGGTACGGCACCCGCCTGTACCATGCGGTCGATAGAACGCTCATGGGCATCCACGGACGTGCCGCCGGAAGTGTCAGTTACCACATAAACTTCGTAACCCGCTTCCAGCGCCATCAGCGCCGGGAAAGTCAGGCATACTTCGGTCCACAGCGCGGAGATAATCAATTTTTTACGCCCGGTCGCTGCCACGGCTTTCACAAACGCCGCATCTTCCCAGGAGTTCATCGAGGTGCGTTCAATTGGTTTAACATCAGGATGAACCGCTAACAATTCCGGCCAGATATAACCGCTAAAACTTTTCGTTTCCACAGAAGTATAAATCACCGGAACATTGAATATTTTCCCGGCCTTCGCTAATGCCACGGTATTATTTTTCAAAGTCTGGCGGTCAATATTCGCCACACCAAATGACATTTGCGGCTGATGATCAATAAAAATAAGCGTTGAGTTTTGAGGGTCAATCAGTTCCCGAATAGACATAGCACACCTTCTTAATCAATAAGTTAAAAGGCAACGGTCTGTATCTGCCGTCAGCAGCAGGATCCTGAATCAGAAAGCTTGTTGAGTATAGCGGGAAATTTCTAACGAGTTATTAAAGAAAACTTACCATCCAGTGAAACTATTAATTTTGTGTTGCGATATATCCTAAACAACATCAAAAAAATGCGCATGACTCATCTAATTTATTCACTGGCATTGTTTTTCTCCATTCGGTACAACAGAGGGGTTTAATTTTCAGGATATTTTCTGCTTATGCGCATCAATCTGGATGTTTTGCTAATTCTCGACGCACTTGATAAACAGGGTTCATTTGCCGCGGCGGCCGAATCGCTGTTTAAAACCCCTGCAGCACTCAGCTATATGATTCAAAAGCTGGAAAGTGATTTGAATATCGAGTTGCTTGACCGTTCCGGTCACCGGGCAAAATTTACCGACACCGGTCAGATGATGCTGGAAAAGGGACGTTTGC
This sequence comes from Citrobacter sp. Cb023, assembly GCF_030336805.1. Classification (NCBI taxonomy): domain Bacteria; kingdom Pseudomonadati; phylum Pseudomonadota; class Gammaproteobacteria; order Enterobacterales; family Enterobacteriaceae; genus Citrobacter; species Citrobacter sp. Cb023. The sequence continues at coordinate 1,065,481 of NZ_JAOWCV010000038.1, forward strand.
TGCTGAGTGCGGCAAAAGATCTCGAAAAGCAGGCGGTGCAGCTGAGTTCAGGCTGGGAAAAAGAGCTGGCGATTGCGCTGGACGACTCCTTCCCTTTCGCCTCGCTGTTGCCCATTATCGATGAATTTCACGCGCTGAATAAGCAAACCCGCCTTAACTTCACCCACCATACGCTGGCGGGCTCCTGGGAGGAGCTGACGCATAATGGAGCAGATATTATTTTGGGGGCGATTAATGAACCGCCTACGTCAGCGGCCTGGTCCTACAAAATGCTTGGCACGCTGGACAATGTGTTTGTCGTTGCGCCTGAGCATCCGCTGGCCGCAGCACCGGATGGCCTGACTAACGAACAGCTGTGCCTGCACCGGGCGATTGTCATTAGCGACAGCGCCCGCTTTTGTCATCCGTTACAAACCAATCTGATGGAGGAGCAGGCGCAGATTCGCGTTGATGATTTCCACAGTAAGGTGATGCTACTGCGGGCCGGCTTGGGCTGCGGATTTCTCCCCCGCCATATTGCTAACCCGTGGCTTGCCACGGGCGAGCTGGTGGAAAAAACGGTCATCTCATTTCGCCAAAAAGACGTGGCCTATATGGCCTGGCGCAATAACCGCGATGGATTAGCGCAGCGCTGGTGGCGGGAAACGCTGCTGGCAAGCCCGGATGTTACGCACTTATATCAATGACCCATCCACACCGAGGCGGAAATCGCCGGCAGCGTCAGGATATCCTCGGCAAGCACGCCTTTGCCCTCCTGGTGCTGCCATTGGCTGACGCTCAGTAATGGCGAGGCAGGCAGGACCACTTCACAGGCGTGGCCACGGTTAATCGCCACCAATACACGCTGGCGGTTTAGCACGCGTACAAACACCACCACGTTATCCTCGGCGTAAATCACCTGACAACCACCATGGCGCAGCGCCTGGCTCTGGTGGCGTAATGTTGCCAGCCGCTGATACAACGCCAGCAGGTTAGCGTCCTGTTTTTCAGGTTGCCACGGGAATGGTTTGCGACAAAACGGATCGTTGTTCCCATCCAGTCCCACTTCGTCACCGTAGTAAATACAGGGCACGCCAGGCCAGGTAAACAGCCACACCACCGCCAACGGTAAACGTGCGACGTCTTTACCGAGCAGAGATTTAAAACGGGCGGTATCGTGGCTGTCGAGCTGGTTGAACATCCGCAACTGCTGCTGATGCGACAAACCCGCGCGATAGTTATCCATCCACGCCATACAGGTCTGGGCGTCAATGAATTGCGGATCGTATGAGATATCGGTATTGGCGAGAAATCCCCATACAGGGAAGGTAAAACCGCGATAGTTCATGGCGGCATCTTCCGCGTCGGCCTGCAACCATTGGCGCGCGTCGCCAAAATGCTCGCCCACCACATATGCCTCTGACTGGGTCTCTTTCGCCGCCTGCGTAATTCCGGCCACGTGCTGCAGGTTGTTGTGCGCACCACCGGCCTCTCCCAGCATATGCACCACGTCAAGACGCCAGCCATCCATACTCCACGGCGCTTTCAGCCAGTGGCGAACGATGCTGTCTTCGCCGCGATAAATTTCATTCACCAGGCTTTCAGAGGAAAAGTCCAGCTTGGGCAGGCTGGAATACCCCAGCCAGTCGAGCGCGACGCCGTCGGCTGAGAAATGATACCAGTCGCGCCAGGGGGATTGCGGATTATGGCACGCGCCATCCGTTCCCCGATTATGTCGGTCAAACCAGGCGTGTGAATCGCCGCTATGGTTAAAAACACCGTCGAGAATCAGGCGCATCCCCTGCTGTTGGGTGGTGTGACGCAGGCGCAGCAGCGCCCTGTCGCCGCCAAACTGCGGATCAACATGACGGTAATCTTCGGTATCGTATTTATGCACGCTCGGCGCGGTAAATACCGGATTCAGGTACAGCGCCGTGACGCCTAACGTTTTCAGATACGGCAGCTTTTCGCTGATGCCGTCCAAATCGCCGCCATAAAACGTGGAGCCACCGGCCTGGGCCGTAAGCGGTTCATCCCACTCGCGCCGCACAATATCGTGTCCGGCAGCGTGGTGGTAATAGACGTTATCCTGAGTCGCTTCACGCGACTGGCTGCGGGCAAAACGGTCCGGGAAAATTTGGTAAAAAATCTGATCGGCGGCCCACTGCGGACCGTTATCCGGCACATCAACAGCAAACTGCTCCAGACGCGCAGGCGGAAAACGGCTGAATCCCTGCGGGGTAAACCACAGCTGACGATCGAGCCAAAGTAATTTAAAACTATAGCGTCGACGAGGCTGTCCGCTGGAGAGATCGATCGCCGCTCTCCACGCGGTCACGCCCGGTTGCGGCTGGCTGCGTTGCTTGTGCATACCCAGCGAAATCTCTTCGTTATCGTTTTCTGCGCGTAGCGTCACCCGCTGGGGTGGATTTTCCCCCGCCAGCCATAATGTAATCGTCAGTTGATCTTTGTTTTGCTTAACAAATGGGGCAACCGGAAGGTGCCAGGCGTTCAACATCACGTATCCCCTTTGATGATAATGACGTCACCTTGCCATAGCGAAGTGCAGGATCACTCATCATCTTAACGATTATTGGGGGAGGAGTGCGGGGGAGGAGAAAATTGCCGGGTAACATTAAGCTACCCGGCAAAAATATTACTGCGCTTCAGCCAGTTGGCGCTCGCGACGGCGCTTGAAAACCCAGCCGGCAAGCAGCAGGATAATCCACGCAAAACCGACGTATAGCGAAATGCGGGTATCCGGATGATAGCCGATAAGCGCGATGATAAAGACCAGGAAAATCAGGCCAATGACGGTCGTCACAACCCCACCCGGCACTTTAAATTTCAGCGCCTTAACCTCTTCCGGCGGCAGACGACGACGGAAGGCAATTTGTGACAGCAGGATCATAATCCACACCCATACCGTTGCGAAGGTCGCCAGAGAGGCGATCACCAGGAAGACGTTTTCCGGCATGATGTAGTTTAGATACACCGCAAACAGCAGCGCGATGGTCATCACCATCACCGTCACCCATGGCACGCCACGACGCGACGTCTTGGCGAACATTTTCGGCGCGCTGCCCTGCTCCGCCATACCGTGCAGCATACGCCCCACGCCAAAGACGTCAGAGTTGATGGCCGACAGCGACGCGGTCAGGACTACGAAGTTGAGGATCCCGGCGGCAAAGGTAATCCCCATATGCTGGAACGTCAGAACGAACGGGCTACCGTCAGTGCCGACCTGGTTCCACGGGTAAATAGACATGATGACGAACAGCGTCCCCACGTAAAACACGAGAATACGCATCGGTACGGAATTGATGGCGCGCGGAATAGATTTTTCCGGGTCTTTGGCTTCGCCAGCGGTAATCCCGATAATCTCAATCCCGCCGTAGGCGAACATCACCATTTGTAGCGACATCACCATGCCGAGCCAGCCGTTGCTGAAGAAACCGCCGTTGCTCCACAGATTATGGATACCGGTAGGCTGTCCGCCGTTACCAATCCCCCAAATGATGATGCCAAAACCGGCGACAATCATGATGATAATGGTGGCGACTTTAAAGAACGAGAACCAAAATTCCAGCTCGCCAAACACCTTCACGCTCATCAGATTGATGGCGCAGATAATCAATACCACGCTGAGTACCCAAATCCAGTGCGGTACGGCCGGGAACCAGACGCCCATGTAAATACCAAAGGCAGTAACATCGGCAATGGCGACAATCAGGATTTCAAAACAGTAGGTCCAGCCGGTTATGTAGCCTGCCAGCGGTCCAAGGTTTTCCTGCGCATAGCGCGAGAAGGAGCTGGCAGCAGGGTTATGAACGGACATTTCGCCCAGCGCGCGCATAATGATATACGCCGCTACGCCGCCGATAATATAGGCCAGCAACACGCTTGGCCCCGCCATTTTGATGGCATCGGCCGAGCCGTAGAACAGCCCGGTACCAATTGCTGAACCTAATGCCATAAAGCGAATGTGCCGGGTGCTCAGCCCACGCTTTAGCTTGTTATTACTTTCCATCGATTCCTAACCTGTTAACACAATAAAAAACCACGGGGCCATGTTAATAGCCCCGTGGTTAAAACTTATTGTCAGTGATATTAGTGTGCGCTGGAGGTCACTTGTCGACCCGCTGCACGATCCCAGATAACTGCCAGGACCACCATCACGACTGTTGGCATCAACCACGCCAGCCCCTGCTCCGCCAGCGGTAAACGCTGGGTCCAGGCCGGTAACACGTCGCCAATTGCAGAAGCTTTAATGCCATCAAGGATACCAAAAATCAGGCTGATAAACATCGCAGGTGCAATGACGCGGGAAGAATTATGCCACCATGAGCGGGTAAAACTTAATACAACCAGTGCGATACATGGCGGATAGATAGCCGTCAGCACCGGAATAGAGATCTGAATCAGATGGCTCAGCCCCAGGTTAGAGACCACCATCGAGAAGCCGCCGAGGATAAATACCAGCGTACGATAAGACAGTGGAACGTACTGGGCAAAGAACTCTGCGCACGCGCAGGTCAGGCCAACAGCGGTGACCAGACAGGCGATGAAAATCAACGCCGCCAGCAGGAAGCTCCCTGCGCCACCAAAGGTGTGCTGAACATACGCATGCAGAATTGCCGCGCCGTTAGCAGATTGATCGACCAGAATTGCGCTATCTGAACCCAGACGGAACAGCGCGAGATACAGCAGCGTTAAGCCCACACCCGCCATCAAACCCGCCCAAACGGTATAACGGGTCAGCAGACGCGCTTCAGTAACGCCACGCGAGCGAGCGGCGTTGACGATAACAATACCAAATACCATCGCGCCCAGCGTATCCATGGTCAGATACCCGTTCACGAAGCCATTAGAAAACGCCGCAGTTTGATAGGCTTCCATCGCATTGCTGATCGGGCCTGCTGGCCAGACGATTGCGGCGACAGACAGGACCACCAGCGCCAGGATTTTCAGCGGAGCCAGGAAATTACCAACCGTATCCAGCAGTTTGCCCGGATACAGCGAAACCAGAATCACAATCGCGAAATAGACCACGCTGTAGATAAGCAGTGGCAGCGCGGAGTCACCGGTCAGCGGTGCAATCCCGACTTCGAAAGAGACCGTCGCGGTACGCGGCGTAGCAAATAACGGTCCAACAGCCAGGTAGCACACGGTCGCCAGCAGCAAACCAGCGACTTTACCGATAGGCGTGCTCAGTCGGTCCACACCACCACCGACTTTCGCCAGCGCGACAACGGTAAGTACCGGCAGGCCAACGGCGGTAATCAAAAAGCCAAAAGCCGCAGTCCAGACGTGTTCACCTGCCTGCAAACCAACCATTGGGGGGAAGATGATGTTACCTGCACCAACGAACAGTGCAAATGTCATAAATCCCAAAGCGATAATATCGCGCGATTTTAACTGATGGGTCATAAAGTCTTACTGCCTGTGGATGTGGTGTTGAAAATAATAAATTTTTGCCTTTCCCTAGGGGACAATACAGCGGCATTTTTGCTCAATTCCAGCGGGAAACACTCCCAGACTGGCGCGGTGGAGAATAGTTTTTCGATTTACCGCGTAAATGCAGTCGGTATGACAGCACCTGGAGCGCAATTTAAACGCTTATAACGTTTTAAAGCAAGGTGGGATCCAAAAACCAGAACAATATAGCGATATGAAAAATGGGGTTAGCACAAAACACCATTTCATGGAAAAAGGTATGGGTAATAGTTCGAACAAAAAACAACCAAACGTCGTAAAATTCAGGATGGTTATATTGACCGCATAGAAAAAGCCAGCTTGCGCTGGCTTTTGGAAAGATTATCTTACGAATGCGCCTTAACCGTTAATTTTGGCAATTAAACGTTCCGGGATCACGAAACTAAATCGCGTCCCAACGCCTGGTTCGCTTTCGATATTCAAGCGACTGTCGTGATGATGCAGCGCATGCTTAACGATGGCCAGACCAAGTCCGCTGCCGCCCGTTTGCCGCGATCGCGCCTTATCCACACGATAAAAACGTTCGGTTAAGCGTGGAAGATGCTCGGCGGCAATGCCTGGACCGTTGTCTTCCACGCAAAACTCCGCCCCCGACGCCACATGCTGCCAGCGTACGGTAATGTGCGTTCCCGCTGGCGTATGGTTCACCGCGTTGTAGACGAGATTCGAGATAGCGCTACGCAACTGCTCCTCGTTACCCCGCACATTCAGGCTGTTATCAACATCAAAGGTAAACGTATGTTTTTGCTGGCTCAGCGTTTGCGCTTCGTGTTCGAGCACGCGCAGCATCATGGGCACATCGACCTTCTCATTCAGCAGTAGCGTCGGCGCAGCCTCAATTTTTGACAGCGTCAGCAGCTGTTTCACCAGCCCTTCCATGCGATACGTTTGTTCACGCATGGTATGCAGCGCTTTTTCACGCGTCGTCCCTTCCAGCGGATGCTCCTGCATCATTTCCAGGTACCCTTGTAACACCGTCAGAGGCGTACGCAGTTCATGGCTGGCGTTGGCGAAAAAGTTACGTCGTGAACCTTCCAGTTGATGCATCTGGGTAACGTCGCGCGCCACCATCAGCAGTTGCTTATCGGTATAGGGCATCACGCGAATTTCCAGATGCCGTCCGGTATTGAGTACCAGATTGATCGGTCGGCTAAAATCGCGCGTTTTCAGATATTGTGTAAATTCCGGGTAGCGCAACAGGTTAAGAATATTTTGCCCGCTATCGTCCGGCCAGCGCAGTCCCAGAACCTGCTGGGCCAGTCCGTTACACCAGAAGATACCGCCTTCTTCAGTGGTCAGCACCACCGCGTCGGGTAGCGATTCCGCCCCGCTGCGAAAACGTTTAATCAGATTACCCAGTTCACGACGGCGCTTTTTGTTGCGCAGTTGCATTTGATGCAGCCCGTACAGCAACGGCTCCCAACTGCCTCGCCCCGGCGGCGGCGTCATGCTTCTGTCGACCCATAGCCACCAGGACAAACGTAATAAATTCCAGAAATGCCAGATAAGCAGGCCCGTTACCGACGCCAGTAAAAACCAGGGCAGGTAACCGAAAAAAGCGCTAAGGATAAATGCCGGTATGCAGCACAGGATCAGCTCCAGTACCAACCTTTTCCATGACAATCGTTCTAGCAAACGTCTTACTCCCTATACGGCCTAATCCTTCAGGCCCTGATTCTTGTCAGTCAGAAGCGGGTTGAAAAACGATATCCCGTCCCGCGAACCGTCTGCACCATACGATCGTGTCCGCTGTGCTCCAGCGCCTTACGTAAGCGGCGGATGTGCACATCCACTGTCCGGTCTTCCACGTACACATTGGTTCCCCAGACATGATTAAGGAGTTGCTCGCGACTGTAGACACGCTCGGGATGAGTCATAAAGAAGTGCAACAGTTTGAATTCGGTCGGCCCCATATCCAGCGGATCCTCGCCGGTCATCACGCGATGCGAGGTGGGATCAAGGCTTAGCCCCTGCATTTCTATAACCTCTTCCACCGCCATCGGTGAAATACGACGCAGAACTGCTTTAATACGCGCCACCAGCTCCTTGGGAGAAAAAGGCTTGGTAATATAGTCATCCGCGCCGGTTTCCAGCCCCCGGACGCGATCTTCCTCTTCCCCCCTCGCCGTCAGCATCATCACCGGGATATCCCGCGTCATCGCTTCGCGCTTGAGATGTTTAATAAACTGTAGACCCGAGCCGCCTGGAAGCATCCAGTCAAGCAGGACGAGATCCGGCCAGGGTTCATTAAGTTGGTTCACAGCACTGTCATAGTCTTCGGCTTCAACGGGTTGAAATCCGTTTTGCTCGAGCACGAAGCAGACCATTTCACGAATTGGAGCTTCATCTTCTACGACCAGAATACGTCTCGCCATGATTTGCCCTGTTTGTAATTAAATCGTTTGCCATCAATACAGTGCCATTATGCGTCAGTTTTATGACAGATTTATGAAAAGATAGTCCAGGTTTAACGCAGCCCGGCGAATTATGACAGCCCGGAGACAAGATATTCCCACTCGTGAAGGGTTATAATCCCCGCCATTGTTTTACCGTCATGGAACTCTTATGCGCATCCTTCACACGTCTGACTGGCATCTGGGCCAAAATTTCTACAGCAAGAGCCGCGCCGCCGAGCATCAGGCCTTTCTCGACTGGCTGCTGGAAACGGCACAATCCCAGCAGGTGGATGCCATTATTGTGGCAGGCGACATTTTCGATACCGGCTCACCGCCTAGCTATGCCCGTGAGCTGTATAACCGTTTTGTCGTCAATCTGCAGCAAACCGGCTGTCATCTGGTGGTGCTGGCAGGCAACCACGACTCCGTCGCCACGCTCAATGAATCCCGCGATATTCTGGCGTTTCTCAACACAACGGTGATTGCCAGCGCTGGCCATGGGCCGCAGATACTGCCGCTACGCGACGGTACACCGGGGGCGATCCTGTGTCCGGTGCCTTTTTTACGTCCGCGCGACATCATCACCAGCCAGGCCGGGCTGACAGGACAAGAAAAACAGCAGCATTTACTGGGCGCAATCACCGATTATTATCAGCAGCAGTATCAGGATGCCTGCACGCTGCGCGGCGACCACAATCTTCCCATCATTGCGACCGGGCATTTGACCACCGTCGGAGCCAGTAAAAGCGACGCCGTACGTGACATTTATATCGGTACGCTGGACGCCTTCCCGGCGCAAAACTTCCCACCGGCAGACTACATCGCGCTGGGACATATTCACCGGGCGCAGGTTATCGGCGGCACGGAACATATTCGCTACTGCGGCTCGCCGATTGCCCTCAGTTTTGACGAGTGTGGCAAAAGCAAATGTGTACATCTGGTGAGCTTTGACGCGGGGAAACTCAGCGCCGTTGAAAATCTCACCGTGCCGGTTACGCAGCAGCTTGCGGTACTGAAAGGTGATTTAGCCGCCATTACTACCCAGCTTGAGCAGTGGCGCGGCGTGCAGCAAGAGCCACCGGTGTGGCTGGATATTGAAATCACCACCGACGACTACCTGCATGATATGCAACGTAAGATCCAGGCCTTAACCGAAGATTTACCGGTAGAAGTGCTACTGGTGCGCCGCAGTCGGGAACAGCGCGAACGCATTATGGCCAATGAACGACGTGAAACGTTAAGCGAGCTGAGCGTGGCAGAGGTTTTTGACCGCCGCCTGGCGCTGGAAGAACTCGAAGAACCGCAGCGTGAACGGCTTAACCAGCTGTTTAGCGCAACCTTACAAACGCTTGCCGGGGAGGCTGAAGCATGAAAATTCTCAGCCTGCGCCTGAAAAACCTCAACTCCCTGAAGGGAGAATGGAAAGTCGATTTTACGGCAGAACCGTTTGCCAGCAACGGGTTGTTCGCTATCACCGGGCCAACGGGCGCGGGGAAAACGACCCTGCTGGACGCAATTTGCCTTGCGCTGTACCACGAAACGCCGCGCCTGAATACCGTGTCACAGTCGCAAAACGACCTGATGACCCGCGACACCGCGGAGTGTCTGGCCGAGGTCGAGTTTGAGGTGCGGGGCGAAGCCTACCGCGCATTCTGGAGCCAGAACCGGGCACGCAATCAGCCGGAGGGCAATCTGCAGGTCCCTCGCGTAGAGCTGGCCCGCTGCTCCGACGGTAAAATCCTCGCCGATAAGGTCAAAGATAAGCTGGAGATGACCGCCGAGCTTACCGGGCTGGATTACGGACGTTTTACCCGTTCGATGCTGCTGTCTCAGGGGCAGTTTGCCGCATTTCTCAATGCCAAACCGAAAGAACGCGCCGAGCTGCTGGAAGAGCTGACCGGCACTGAGATCTACGGCCAAATCTCCGCCATGGTATTTGAAAAGCACAAATCAGCGCGTACGGAACTGGAAAAACTGCAGGCCCAGGCCAGCGGTGTTGCGCTGTTAGCGCCAGAACAGCTGCAATCTCTGACAGAAAGTTTGCAGGTACTTACTGACGAAGAAAAACAATACCTTACCAGCCAACAAGCCCAGCAGCAGCACCTCAACTGGCTCATGCGGCAAAATGAGCTACAGGCGGAGATAAACCGCCACCAGCAGGCATTACAGGCTGCACTTCAGGCGCAGGAAGAGGCGCAGCCGCAACTGGCGGCGCTGAGTCTGGCACTCCCGGCCAGAGCGTTACGCCCACACTGGGAGCGAATCCAGGAACAAACGGCTACGATTGACCGTACGCGACAGAAGATTCAGGAAGTGAATGCTCGCTTACAAAGCAGCTTAGCGCTGCGCGGACGTATTCGTCAGCAGGCACAAACGCAGTCAGCCGCTATGCTCGCCGGACAGCAAACGTTAACCGACTGGTTGAAGGAACATGACCGCTTCCGTTTGTGGAGTAGCGAACTGGCAGGATGGAAAGCGCTACTGGCCCAACAGTCCGACGCCAGCGCCCAACTGCGCCAGTGGCAGCAGTTGCGGGAGAACGACACGCGCAAGCTCGATGCGCTGGCGCTTCCCACGCTGACCCTTTCGGCACAACAGGTAACGGAAGCGCTGGCGCAACATGTGCAGCTTCGTCCGTTACGCCAGCGGCTGAGTAATCTGCACGGGCAAATCGCCCCGAAGCAAAAGCAACTGGCGCAGCTACGCGCCACGCTTGTGCAGCGTCAGCAGGAGCTGGCCCAGCGCAATGCGGTGCTTACAGAAAAGCGTCAGCGCTATAAAGATAAAAATCAGCAGCTTGCCGATGTGAGAATCATTTGCGAGCAGGAAGCCCGGATCAAAGATCTGGAAAGCCAGCGGGCACTATTGCAATCCGGCATGCCTTGCCCACTTTGCGGCTCCACCACGCACCCGGCGATTGAGCGCTATCAAACGCTCGAACTGAGTGTGAATCAGACACGGCGTGAAGCGCTGGAAAAAGAGGTCAAAACGCTGGCCGATGAGGGTTCAACGCTACGCGGTCAACTTGAGGCGATAACCCAGCAACTTCAGCGCGATGAACGCGAAGTACAAACGCTTTCTCAGGAAGAGCAAGCACTTACTCAAGAGTGGCAGACCGTCACCGCCAGCCTCAACGTGACGCTGCAACCGCAGGATGACATCGCCCCGTGGCTTGCCGCCCAGGAAGAGCACGAGCAGCAGCTTCACCAGTTGAGTCTGCGTCATACCCTGCAGGCGCAAATCACCGCACACACAGAGCAGATTACTCAGCTCCAGCAGCATATTGACCAGCGTCAGGCAACGTTAACCGCCGAGCTGGCCCGTCATGGTCTGTCCCTTCCGGCCGAGGGTGAAGTCGCCTCATGGCTGAGCGAGCGGGCGAACGAAGCGCAAATGTGGCAGCTGCGCCAGAACGAACTGACTGAATTACAGGCTCGAATCGCCCAGCTTGCGCCGGTGCTGGAAACGCTGCCTGAAACCGATGCGCTTGGTGAAAACATTGAGAATCTGTCGCTGGAAAACTGGCGGCAGGTGCACGACGATTGCCTCTCTTTACAGGGGCAGTGGCAAACCTTACAGCAGCAGGAGGCGCAGGAGGTTCAGCGCGCTGCAGAAATTCAGGCGCAGTTTGATACCGCATTGCAGGCCAGCATCTTTGCCGATCGCGACGCCTTTGTTGCCGCCCTGCTGGATGAAGAGACCTTTAACCGCCTTGAACAATTGAAGCAATCACTGGAAGGCCAGCGACAGCAGGCGCAAACGCTGCTTAATCAGGCGCAGCAGGCGCTGGCGACTCATCAACAACAGCTACCAACCGGGGTGGATCTCACGCTCACCGTGCAACATCTTCACGACGCGCTGGCGCAACTCACCCAGCAGCTACGGGAGAACACCACTCGTCAGGGCGAAATTCGCCAGCAGCTCAAGCAGGATGGAGAAAACCGCCAGCAGCAGCAGGCGCTGATGCTCGAGATTGCAAAAGTCGCACAGCAGGTCGAAGACTGGGGCTATCTGAACGCGCTGATCGGCTCGAAAGAGGGAGATAAATTCCGCAAGTTTGCCCAGGGGCTGACGCTGGATAATCTGGTCTGGCTTGCCAACAACCAGTTGACCCGTCTGCACGGTCGCTATCTGTTGCAGCGCAAGGCCAGCGAAGCGCTGGAGCTGGAAGTGGTTGATACCTGGCAGGCCGATGCCGTGCGTGACACGCGTACGCTTTCCGGCGGCGAGAGCTTCCTCGTGAGTCTGGCGCTGGCGCTGGCGTTGTCCGATCTGGTCAGCCACAAAACGCGAATTGACTCCCTGTTCCTCGACGAAGGTTTCGGCACGTTGGACAGCGAAACGCTGGATACCGCCCTGGATGCGCTCGATGCGCTCAACGCCACTGGCAAAACCATTGGTGTCATCAGCCACGTTGAAGCGATGAAAGAACGCATTCCGGTGCAGATCAAGGTCAAAAAAATCAACGGACTGGGCTACAGCAAACTCGATAAAATGTTTGCAGTTGATGCCTGATAGCATCTCAGTTCCTGGAGGCCGGATATGCGCCAGCGCTATCCGGCACGGCACATAGCACGATCGTGAATACACAAAGACGGATATGAAATGGCATTCCACTTCGCTTATCCGCAAGCTATCTCTATTGGCGGCGAACGTTCGCCGCTATGGCGCACATCGTGCGTCTTTCTTGTTGGCAGGTGGTATGAAAAAAGTCATTTTCTCTTTAGCTCTGGGGACATTTGGGCTGGGCATGGCCGAGTTTGGCATCATGGGTGTACTCACCGAGCTGGCGCGGGACGTGGGAATTTCCATCCCTGCCGCTGGCCATATGATTTCGTTTTACGCTTTTGGCGTGGTGCTGGGCGCACCTATTATTGCGCTCTTTTCCAACCGCTTTTCTCTCAAGCATATTCTGCTGTTTCTGGTCACGCTGTGCGTGATCGGCAACGCCATCTTCACCCTCTCCTCCTCATATTTAATGCTGGCGGTGGGCAGGCTGGTTTCCGGCTTTCCACACGGCGCTTTTTTTGGCGTTGGCGCGATTATCCTGTCGAAGCTGGCCCGTCCGGGAAAAGTCACCGCCGCCGTCGCGGGCATGGTTTCGGGTATGACCGTTGCTAATCTGATTGGCATTCCCATCGGCACCTGGCTGAGCCAGGAATTTAGCTGGCGCTACACGTTTCTGCTGATAGCCGTCTTTAATATCGCCGTGATGGTCTCGATAACTTTTTGGGTACCCAACATCAGCGATGAAGCAAAAGGGAAACTGCGCGAACAATTTCACTTTTTGAAAACCCCCGCCCCGTGGCTCATCTTTTCCGCCACCATGTTTGGTAACGCCGGGGTTTTCGCCTGGTTCAGCTACGTCAAACCGTACATGATGTTCATCTCCGGCTTTTCCGAAGCGCTGATGACCTTCATCATGATGCTGGTGGGATTGGGGATGGTGTTGGGAAATCTGCTGAGCGGTCGCCTTTCTGGCCGCTATACGCCGCTGCGTATTGCGGTAATAACCGACTTTGTAATTGTGCTGGCTCTGCTGCTGCTCTTTGCCTTTGGCGGGATCAAAGCCGCGTCGCTGATCTTCGCCTTTATTTGCTGCGCGGGCCTGTTTGCCCTGTCGGCGCCGCTGCAAATTTTGCTGCTGCAAAATGCTAAAGGGGGTGAGCTGCTGGGTGCGGCTGGGGGGCAAATTGCCTTTAATCTCGGCAGCGCGATTGGCGCCTGGTGCGGTGGTATGATGCTGACGCTGGGCTTTGCCTACAACTACGTGACGTTGCCGGCGGCGCTGCTGTCGTTTTCTGCGATGTCGTCGCTGCTGCTCTATGGTCGCCTGAAGCGCAGCGTATCCCGGATGACTCCCGCTGCCGGATAGCCTCTGCGCTACCCGGCAGCGCGAACATTACTCCTGCGGCCACAACCAGGCCGCGCCGCGCACGCCGCTGGAGTCACCGTGCAGCGCCTTGCGTAGAGGCGTTTCGCACTCGCCGCCAAAGACAAACTGTTTAATCAACGTTGGCACGTTTTGATACAGTCGGTCGACATTGCTCATTCCGCCGCCCAGCACGATTACGTCCGGATCGAGAATATTCACCACATGCGCCAGTGATTTCGCCAGACGCAGCTCGTACCGACTCAACGCCTGTTCCGCCTGGGCATCCCGGGCATTAACAAGACTGATAATTTCACTGCCCTTGAGCGACTTACCGCTCAGACGCTGGTAGTCGGTGGCAAAACCGGTTCCGGAAATGAAGGTTTCAATACAGCCTTGCTTGCCGCAATAGCAGGGCACTTCCTGCCGATAACGCAGTTCGTCTTCGTCCATCCACGGCAGCGGATTATGCCCCCACTCGCCCGCAGTACCGTTCCCGCCCGTGTGCGCTCGGCCGTTCAGCGCCACTCCAGCGCCACATCCTGTACCGATAATCACCGCAAACACGGTTTGCGCCCCCGCCGCTGCACCATCAACGGCTTCAGAAACCGCCAGGCAGTTGGCATCATTTGCCAGCCGCACTTCGCGATTCAGACGCGTACTCAGGTCTTTGTCAAAAGGTTGCCCGTTAAGCCAGGTCGAGTTGGCATTCTTCACCACTCCGGTGTAGGGCGAAATTGAACCGGGAATGCCCATCCCGACGGTTCCCGACTGCCCGGTAGCCTTTTCCGCCATCTCCACCAGCGCGGCGATGGTTTCTATCGTTTGCCGATAATCATCACGCGGCGTGGGCAGGCGATGGCGAAAAAGCTGTTCGCCTGCGTCGCCAAGCGCGATAACTTCCGTTTTCGTACCGCCTAAATCGATACCTATACGCACTGTTTGCTCCTCTTCACGATTAACAATGCAAGCATAGCGACAATTCGCTATCATGCCCGCTGGATTTAACGACAAGGCCGTGGAAATTATCATGCTGTGGTTCAAAAATTTAATGGTTTACCGTCTTAGCCGCGATGTTTCTTTGCGTGCCGAAGAGATGGAAAAACAGCTGGCATCAATGACGTTCACCCCTTGCGGTAGCCAGGATATGGCAAAAATGGGCTGGGTTCCGCCGATGGGATCGCACAGCGATGCATTAACGCATACCGCCAATGGCCAAATTATTATCTGCGCCCGCAAAGAAGAAAAAATTCTGCCGTCGCCGGTTATTAAACAGGCGCTGGGAGCCAAAATTTTCAAACTGGAAGCTGAGCAAGGTCGCAAACTCAAGAAGACCGAAAAAGACTCGCTGAAAGATGAAGTTCTGCACTCATTGCTGCCGCGCGCCTTTAGCCGTTTCAGCCAGACGATGATGTGGATCGATACCGTCAACGATCTGATTATGGTTGATTGCGCGAGTGCGAAGAAAGCCGAAGATACGCTGGCGCTGCTGCGTAAGAGTCTCGGTTCGCTGCCGGTCGTTCCGCTGACGATGGAAAACCCCATTGAGCTGACGCTGACCGAATGGGTTCGCTCCGGCACAACGGCACAGGGATTCCAGTTATTGGATGAAGCCGAACTAAAAGCGATCCTTGAAGACGGCGGCGTGATCCGCGCGAAAAAGCAGGATCTGGTCTGCGACGAAATCGCCGTGCATATCGAAGCGGGCAAACTGGTCACCAAACTGGCCCTCGACTGGCAGCAGCGCATTCAGTTCGTGATGTGTGACGACGGCTCTATTAAGCGTTTGAAGTTTAGCGACGAGCTGCGCGATCAGAACGAAGATATTGACCGCGAAGATTATGCTCAGCGTTTTGATGCCGATTTCATCCTGATGACGGGTGAACTGGCGGCGCTGATTAAAAGTCTGGTGGAAGGATTAGGCGGCGAAGCGCAACGTTAAGCCGTACTTACCGAATGGCGGCATAATGTCGCCATTCGTCATTTCTATGCTTACAGATAGCGGCAAAGATAGGATGTTGGCTCTGCCACCTGCAGATGAAACTCACTGTTGCCCGGTACGTTGAACACGTCCCCTGCGGCATACACCTTCCACTCAGTTTCCCCCGGCAGCAGCACGTTCAGTGCGCCGCTAACGACAGTCATCTCTTCAGGCGCCGCAGTACTAAAGGTATATTCGCCTTCAGCCATCACGCCAACACTGGCGCGGCCAGTACTGCTGCTGGTAAAACCGATCGATTTTACTTTGCCGGAAAAGTATTCATTACTTTGAAGCATACAACTGGCCCTATCTCGTGATTAAGTTGAGAACCAATATAGGGGGCTGACGTTCCACCTGTCACGCAAAATTACGCCAACAGCTCCGAAGCCAGTCGGGCAATCAACACATTAGACAGAAGAACCGGGACATCCAGCGATTTTTGCAGTAAATCGCGATGGCGTTGATTGAACCCCAGACAATCCAGCATGATCACATCCGCGCCTTGCTCCAGCAGTTCTTTCCCGGCATCAATCAATTGTTGTTCGGTACCTTCGATCGGATTCGCCACGGCATACACTGGTGGAGTTTGTAACACCTGCCATTTTTGCGTCTGGGCTTTGAGCAATTCGGTGACGGGGACAATAACCCCGACCTGATGCCCATCGACAATCGAGGCCACCAGCGGGGGGATAATACGTAACGGCTCCAGCAGAATGCTATTGCGGGCGGTCAGGCGAGCGATTGAGGCGGTACTCATCAGTAGGATCACGTCAAAGCCCTGGTTATCCAGCACCTCCACGATACTTTGCAGCGAGCGCTCTACCTTCTGGCGTGAGACATGCGCAAGTTGGTGGTCGCTGAGCAGCGTTAATAAAGGCTCGTCACCGGGCGAAACGCCGTACTCAGCCATCACATCTTCTCGCCGCATCTGTCCAAGCAGACTGTGGTGAGTAATGTGCTGTTCATCGATATATTCCGTCAGGAGCGGTAACACCTCACACATCGGCACCACGCCAATCGTGAGGATAGCCAACGACGCACTCATTTGTTGCTCCACCATCTTCTTACTTTGCTGTGAAATCCCGGGCAAGTGCCGGGCGCTGACCTGCGCTACAAATGCTCAAAAGCGTAGCAGCTGATCGGCGGTGTATTGTGTAAAGATTCCAAATCATTCCGGTACTGGATTGTTATTGCTTAATTTTCAATTTTAACGGTATACGGCGAAATTTAAGAAAATGTGATAAACGCCCGTCGTGGCACTTTTCAGACTCGTGCCAGGACGGTGCTTAATATCAGGTTTTATCGGGGTCTTCGTAGCGTTTTTTGGCATCCATGGCTTCCTGCGCAGAAGGATGCTCACTGATCAACGTATTCGGTTTAGGGTGATCGGCTCGAAGTTGATACCAGGTTACCGTCTGGCCTGGCGTCCCCTTTTCAACCGTAACAATGTTCGCTTGACGTGGGTAAGGTGGTTTTGTCGGCATAGTTCTTCCTTTTCACTGGATGAACATTAAGTATAGACACCGCCCTGTAACCGTGGCGCTGCCTGCGCCAGTATCTCAAGAATGTCTTCCACCACCTGCGCAGGTTTATGGGTGGCATCAACGATGTAGTGCGCAGCTTCACGGTACAGAACATCGCGCTGAGCGAGCACTTCCTGCACCTCTTCAGTCAGCGGCTTACCGGTTAAGGTTGGGCGCAATCCCTCTTCAGGCGTGGCCTCCAGACGATCAACCAGTACTGATACCGGTGCGCTTAAATAGATAACCACGCCGTGGCTGCGCATGTAATGACGATTAAATTCGGTAAGAATGATGCCGCCGCCGGTCGCAACAACCGTTGCCGGGGCTGTGACGGCCTGCAGAGCGCTCGTCTCCTGGGCACGAAACCCTTCCCATCCTTCCCTTTCGACGATCTCCGCCACGGTCATCTGCACGTGCGATTGCAACCAGCGATCGGTATCGACAAACTGGAAATCGATAGCCTTCGCCAGCGCCATACCGGTAGTTGTCTTACCACACCCCCGGGGGCCGACAAGATAAAGAGGTTGCGTCATTACAGAAATTCCCCAGGGAGCCGCGAGCGAGCGGGATCTGATGCGGTTAAAGATATAATCATATCACCAAACTAGTACATCGCCAAAACGTAAAGAAAAAATTACATACAGGGTAGAGATACCTATTAACTCCTACTATAACAAGAATTCACCATGAATAAAGTGTAAATAATAAATTACACGTTTTATTTTCTGCGCTGTACTTCCAGCCACCACTTATCAAGCTCAGCAGCAAAATGCTGCCTGTCTCGTGGTGAAAGGCTGTCCGGCCCGCCGGTCTGAATACCGCTGGCGCGTAGCGTATCCATAAAATCACGCATCATCAGACGCTCACGGATCGTGGCTTCGGTATAACGTTCACCGCGCGGATTAAGCGCCGCCGCACCTTTTTCAATGACTTCTGCCGCCAGCGGGATATCCGCTGTTATCACTAAATCACCGGCACTACACTGACGTACAATCTCGTTATCCGCCACGTCAAACCCGGCGGGAACACGTAATGTGCGGATAAACCGCGAAGACGGGACGCGCAAACTTTGGTTGGCTACCAAAATAAGCGGCATCTGCATGCGCTCAGAAGCGCGGTACAAAATATCTTTAATCACATTCGGACACGCATCGGCATCCACCCATATTGTCATAATTTCTCCCCACTGATGTGCAGTTGCACATTGTCGCGTGCTTTTACTTGCAGGCAAAGTGCTGTTTATCCTTCTGCACATATTCAATCCGCGCTAAGCTTAGCTTTCCCAGGTAAAACAATGAATATCACGCATAGGGAGTGACAAAATGGACAAGAAAATCGGTTTTATCGGCTGCGGTAATATGGGCAAAGCGATACTTGGCGGCATGATCGCCAGCGGCCAGGTTCTCCCCGGACAAATCTGGGTCTACACCCCTTCCCCCGATAAAGTCGCTGCATTGCACGACCAGTACGGTATTAATGCGGCGCAGTCTGCGCAAGAGGTCGCGCAAATCGCTGACATCGTTTTTGGGGCCGTAAAACCAGGCATCATGATTAAAGTGCTGAGCGAAATTACCTCCAGCCTGAACAAAGACTCCCTGGTCGTCTCGATTGCCGCTGGCGTCACCCTCGATCAGCTCGCCCGCGCGCTGGGCCATGACCGTAAAATCATTCGCGCGATGCCAAACACGCCGTCACTGGTGAATGCCGGAATGACCTCCGTCACACCGAACGCCTTAGTCACGCCAGAAGACACCGCCGACGTGCTGAATATCTTCCGCTGCTTTGGCGAAGCGGAAGTCATTGCGGAGGCAATGATTCATCCGGTCGTTGGCGTCAGTGGTTCAGCACCGGCCTATGTCTTTATGTTTATTGAAGCAATGGCGGACGCCGCCGTGCAGGGTGGCATGCCTCGCGCGCAAGCTTATAAATTCGCGGCGCAGGCAGTAATGGGGTCGGCAAAGATGGTGCTGGATACGGGTAAACATCCCGGAGAACTGAAGGATATGGTGTGCTCGCCTGGCGGAACCACCATTGAAGCGGTACGCGTCCTGGAAGAACGTGGTTTCCGTTCATCAGTGATTGAAGCGATGATTAAGTGCATGGAGCAGTCGGAAAAACTCAGCCGCTCCTGAGTTAACACCGCCGGACGTCAGGCCGCCGCCTCAGTGCGGTTACGTCCGGAATTCTTTGCTTTGTAGAGCGCCATATCCGCCGACTTTAACCATTCTCGATAATGCTCGGTTTCTGCGGTCAGCGGCGCAACGCCCACGCTGATCCGCAGAGCAACCTGCGGCGCGCAGGATAAACGCAGTTGGCCAAGTCGTTCGTGAACGCGAGACATCGCCGCAATCGCGCTGGTTGCCGGCGTGCCGCACATAATCACCGCAAACTCATCACCGCCAAAGCGCCCGATCACGTCGCTACCGCGTAAGGTCATCTGCAACTGGCGGGTCAGCGCGACAATCGCCTGATCCCCAACGTCATGACCCCAGGTATCATTAATGCTCTTAAAATGGTCGATATCGATAATCAGTAACGTGGCGTCACGCTGGTAGCGGCGGCAATTATCAAATTCATTACGCAGTAACAGTTCCCAATGGCGGCGGTTGTACACCCCAGTCATGCCATCTCGCGTACTCATCACCTGTAAACGGCGTTTATGTTCCGCCAGCTTGATGACCGTCTGGTAGCTGACCCAGGCAAACAGCAGCGGATAAATCACCAGCACCGGCAGCGTCAATAGCACGCTAAGTTGAGTACTGCTAAAAGCGACGGAGATATCGGTTAACTGTAACGTCACCAGGCATGAAACCATCATCAAAACGGCGCCTGCGATGAATATTCGCATCCCGCCTGCGCCCATCAGGTTGATGCAGATAATCATCAGCAGCGCCGTGGATGGCAACAGGTTTACGCCCATAATCCCTATCCACATACCGGCAAGAATGGCATCGGCTTTTAAGTTGGTAAATTCGCTATGCAGAGGATCGTCGGCTTTGCTGGCCAACTGCCAGGCCAAATGCGGCCAGACAAACGCCCATCCCACCAGTAATAGCCACCAGCCCCCGGTAATGGGCTGAGCAACTAATACCGACGCGATAGGGAAAAACATTCCCCCCAATCCCACCGCTCGCGGCAGCCTGATTCGTCGGGCGAATCGCAGACCGGAACGTTGGTGGTCATTTTGATGAAGCGATAAAAATGCTTCATTCGGGACGACCTTCTTTTGATAAAAGTTTTCATCATTCATTGTATTTGGGAATATTCTGAAACAAATTTCCCAAATTATAGGAAGGGGTCTGGTAGCGGAAGTATGATATTTCGGGTGAGCGATTTTACCTGCTCACCCGTAAGTGCTACGCAGATTTCTTCAGGCAAGCGCTCATAAATTTATTACGATCATCACCTTTCAGAGACTGCTCCGTCGCCTTAACGTTACATTCACGCATTTTTTGCTGCTGCGGCGTCAGGCTCTTTTCCTCCGGCGCAGATTTACTGTTTTTCAGGCAATCACTCATATATGTCTTACGCGCATCCCCTTTTAAGGTCTGCGCCGTTGCCTGCTGATTGCAGGTGGTCATACGCTGTTGTTGCGGGGTTAAAGTCTTCTCGGCAGCACCGACGGTAGTTAAAAAAATCAGACCAAAAAGCAGCGTCATTAATAATGTAATTTTCATAGCATCCTTCTTTTCTGAACGACAACACACAGGTAAGTTTGGCTGCTAACGATAAAAATACCACCCGGCGGCAAAAGTATTGCCGCCGGGCGTCGGGTTATTTCAGTCCTAACGCCGCTTTCATGGTGTAAAACAGGTCGGTTTGATCGGTCAGGCCGACCACATTCGCCGCATGCGGGCCATAGGCTGCAATTCGCAGTTGGCTGCCGGTGTGCTCCTGAGATTCCTCTTCAGAGTTGCCGTAGCTGATGACCATAACCGCGCCATCTTTGGTGTTCAGCGCCTGGGTCAGGCCTGGTGCTTTGGTATCCGGCGCGACAATCTGGCTGGCATGTGCGTGGTCAGCGGTTACCACCACCAGGGTGTTGCCATCTTTCTTCGCAAAGGCAAGCGCGCGCTGTACCGCTTCGTCCAGATCGACCGTTTCGCCAATCTGTCCGCACGGGTTGGCGGCGTGGTCCTGTTTATCGATTGACGCCCCTTCCACTTGCAGGAAGAAACCTTTCTCATTTTTGCTTAACAGCTCAATCGCTTTATCCGTCATCTGCGCCAGCGTTGGCACGCTGTCGTCACGCTTTGGATTTGGCGTACAGGTCACAACCGGCTTATCCAGATTGCCATGATAAGACGCTTTCGGACCTTCCCAGCGCACGGGCATATTGCCGTCAGAGAACAGGCCCAGCAGCGGTTTATCCTGATTAGCTTCGGTAATCGCCGCCAGCGTCGCGGTATCACTCACCATCTGATAACCGCGGGCCAGGGCTTGTTCACGCAACGTTTTACCCTGCCACTCGCCCGCCGCAGCGGTTTCCGCAAACGTTTTGGCCCCGCCGCCCAGCGTAACGTCAGCCCGGGCATTCAGTAATTGTTCGGTGATTGACCCTTTACCGCCTTTTTCCAGCGCATTGGTTGGGCATTTTTCACGTGTCACGCCTGGGCCATAGCACTTACGCGAAGTCACATGGGCAACCAGCGCCGCCGGAGTAGCATCCTGCAATTCAGCGGTAGAAACGTTGCCCGTCGCCAGCCCCGCCGCTTTTGCCATTTCAAGAATTGTGGCGTGATCTTTTTCATGAATATCAACGCCCAGCGCGCCATTATAGGTTTTCACACCGGTGGTCCACGCCGTCGCGGATGCCGCAGAATCCGTCACATAATCGGGTTTACCCGTTTTCTTATCCAACGCATAGTGCGTGTATTGTCCGGTCAACGGTAAAGCATCAATTCCTTTAAAAAAGCCGCCTGCGCCTTCGGCATAATTTCGCGCGGCCGTTATTTCTGAGTCACCCATCCCATCGCCAATCAATAAAATAATATTTTTGGCAGGTTTATCGCTCAGAGATTCGCGCAGAGCCGCCGTTTGATCGGCAGACAATCGGCGGGCGCCGCCCGGCGTGGTGATATCACCCTGAGCGGCACGATTATCCATAACCGCTATGGCAGAGGTTTCTGCATTAATAACCGGGGTAAACAGCAAAGGTAACAGGGCAATAGCGAGTGCGCTTTGTTTCACTTTATTTTCTCCATGTATAAATACGGTAAAATTAAAACAAAGCGACTATAAGTATTTGATGTGACACTTTTATGATAATTTGTGGATGACGCACCACGGATTACTCAAAACGCTTTTGGCACACTCTCGCCAGCGTTATGAACGTTGGTCAGAAACGCAGGCATACGGCCTTCTCCAGCCAAAGCCCCCTCAATTTGGCGAATAAATATTTGCCGATCGTTACACGTCATATTGCGCAGCATTTCGATGATTACCTGCTCCAGCGTTTCAACCTGCGCCGTCAGTTCTTGCGACTCTTCTTCTTTTTGGGCGAGCTTAAGTAACAACTCAGTAACGAGATTTTTCATTTACGTATTCCCTTAACCAAATATAGGCCACGTTATCATTAAGACTCACAACTGCCTAGTGGATGAAAGTTGTATTTTCATAAGAAATAAAACGTTTTGCGAAAACAATCACAACACAAAATAAGGGAGAAGGAGTCTTAGCGCAGAATTATTCCATATAAAAGGGTAAGGGGATTAATAATCACCTGGATATATAAATGCATAATGATGGATTAACAACGCTGACGGGCAGCGTTGTTAATCAGGTACTCAGCGTGCGCAGCGCCGACGTCGCAACGCGATAGCCAGTTGCCAGATGTTGATAAGCACAATGCACGCCGTGGCAATAAACACCCAGCGAAAGCCCGCCATTGCCGAAACCGTTGCCCCCATTAATGGCCCGGCTACGTTGCCGAGGTACATAAATGACTGGTTATAACCAAAAATGCGCCCGGTTATCTGGTCGCTGGAGTATTTCACCAGCAGCGTCTGCACCGCGGGCAACATCGCGCCGTCGGCAAAGCCGAGCAGAAAACGTAAGACCCCCAACTGCAACGGCGTAGTGACCCATGACATGGCGAAAAACAACACGACGGCGAAGATTAACGTGGCCATTAAAATCCGCTCGGTCCCAATACGATCGCCTAATTTACCTAGCCGGGGCGCAGAAATCAGCGCCGAGATGCCCGGAACCGAAGCAATCAGCCCGCTGAGAAAGGCAATATTAGAGCTGTCTGGGACCATTGATTTAATAAACAGCGCCAGAATCGGCCCAATTGAGCCGTTACATAACTGGATCACCATCGTAGTAAAAAACAGGCTGATCACCAGCGCCGGATAAGGCAGCGAGGCAAAGACGGCCTTCCCGCTCAGGCGTTCGCTTTTTTTGATTGTCGGGCGCACACCTTCTTTGATTAAGAACAGCGTGACCAGAAAACTCACTACCAGCAAAGCCGCGGTAATACAGAATACCGCCCGTAAGCCAACGTGGTCGGCAATAAAGCCCCCCATCAGTGGTCCGCCAATAACGCCGCTAATTTGCGCCGTCGAGAGCGTACTCAGCGCCCACCCGCTGCGTTCGCGCGGAACCTGTGAGGCTACCAGCGCCATCGCATTGGGAATATAGCCAGACGTTAACCCCATGACCCCACGCAGCAGAAAAAGCTGCCAAACGTTAGTGGCAAAGGCCTGCAGTAAAATCGCAATCGCCATACCCAAAGAGGCCCGCAGCAGCATCAGCTTGCGTCCTTTACGGTCGGCTAAACTCCCCCACATCGGAGAGACGATGGCTGAAATCAGGAAGGTGACGCTAAACGTTAAGCCAGACCACATTGAGAGTGCTTCATGGGAGCTTACCCCCAGTTGGGAGATATAGAGCGGTAAAAAAGGCAGGATTTGGCTGATTGCCAGGCCGGTGAAAAAGCAACCGAACCATACGGAAATGAGGTTGACTCTCCAGGATTCCATAGGGACTCATAACGATAAGTAGCTGAAAACTGCGAGCAGCTTAACAAATTACTTAGCCAAATAAGGGTCCACAGGTGCGATATATCACAGTTTAGGATTTTATCTTCCCGCTCATCATATTTGTGATATACCTCACATCAACCCCACAATATCAGCAGGGGTTTATGCTCCGCGTCCGTTCTGCGCGTTTGCGCTTATCTGTTCCTCTGTTGCCCACCAAAACAATCTGCCAGAAGCCGAGGAAACCTGCGTTTTGTCGTGGTAATGTATGTGCTTTGCATTCATGGAATGGGTTTTTAAGATGGCAAAGTTGCGGGTAGGAATCGTATTTGGTGGTAAATCAGCGGAACATGAAGTGTCATTGCAATCGGCAAAAAATATTGTCGATGCCATCGACAAGACTCGCTTTGACGTTGTGCTGTTAGGTATTGATAAGCAAGGGCAATGGCACATTAGCGATGCCAGTAACTATCTGCTCAATTCAGATGATCCAGCGCATATTGCGCTGCGTCCTTCCGCGACCAGCCTGGCTCAGGTCCCGGGTAAACAAGAGCACCAGTTGATCGATGCGCAAAACGGTCAGCCACTGCCAACGGTCGATGTTATTTTCCCGATCGTACACGGCACGTTGGGTGAAGATGGCTCTCTGCAGGGTATGCTGCGCGTGGCGAATCTGCCGTTCGTCGGTTCTGATGTCCTGGGTTCTGCGGCCTGTATGGATAAAGACGTGACCAAACGTCTACTGCGCGATGCCGGATTAAACATTGCGCCATTTATTACGCTCACTCGCGCCAATCGCAACCGCATCAGCTTTGCCGAGGTGGAATCCCGTCTTGGCCTGCCGCTGTTTGTGAAACCAGCCAACCAGGGCTCGTCCGTTGGCGTCAGTAAAGTGACCAGCGAAGCGCAATACGATCAGGCCGTCGCGCTGGCATTTGAATTCGACCATAAAGTCGTGGTGGAACAAGGGATCAAGGGCCGCGAGATCGAATGCGCGGTGCTGGGCAACGATCAACCGCAGGCCAGTACCTGTGGCGAGATCGTGCTGAACAGTGATTTTTACGCTTACGACACCAAATACATTGACGATAACGGTGCCAAAGTGGTTGTTCCGGCAGCGATCGCACCGGAAGTTAACGATAAGATCCGCGACATTGCTATTCAGGCCTATCAGGCGCTGGGCTGCGCCGGTATGGCGCGCGTGGACGTTTTCTTAACCGCAGAGAACGATGTTGTGATCAATGAGATCAACACGCTGCCGGGCTTTACCAACATCAGCATGTATCCAAAATTGTGGCAGGCGAGCGGCTTAGGCTATACCGATTTGATCACTCGCCTGATCGAACTGGCGCTGGAACGTCATGCGGCGGATAGCGCGTTGAAAACCAGTATGTAAACCCGCCTGGATGCCTGATCGATAGCTATTGGGCATCCTTTGCTTCTTCTTCATCTTCCACGCGGCGACGGATAATTAATCCGGCCAGCCAAAAGCTAATCACCCACGTCACCAACCCCACCGCATAGGTCTGCCATCCCTGCGCTTCAAAACCCAGTAAGCCCACCACCCCGTTCAGAATAAAGATAAGCCCAATAGCGAAGGCATAGTAGTGCCAGTCTCGGCGGATTTTAACAGGCAGGTTCATAACAGCTCCGGTGGAAATACAACGTGAAAGCGCATCCTCGCACATTTCCTCATAGACGTCTGTGGCCTGTGCGGAATTTCTGAAATGTAACTTGATTTCACTTAAGGTTACGTAATTGTGACAACCAGCAAAAAACCGAGATCCAGGAATAATCTCTACCTGAAATTACCATCATTCTGATATTGACATTGCCGATCACCTGTCAGACTCACTGTCAGTTCCAGGCATCACGTCAAAAAAAGCAGGTTATTTCCGGAGGTCTTTATGGCTGATTTTACGCTCTCAAAATCCCTGTTTAAGGGCAAGCATCGGGATACCTCCTCCCTGCCCGGCAACATTGCGTATGCCGTATTTGTGCTGTTTTGCTTTTGGGCAGGCGCGCAGGTTTTAAATCTGTTGGCCCACGCTCCCGGCATCTATGAACAGCTGATGCAGTTGCAAATGCAAGAGACAGGACGCCCACGAGTTGAAATTGGCTTAGGCGTCGGTACCCTTTTTGGGCTGGTCCCTTTCCTTGCCGGAAGTCTGATTCTTGGCGCCATCGCGGCATTCGTGCGCTGGCGCCGCCGTCATCATAATGATGACTGACCCATACATTTCGCCCGACGATCGTCCACGCGTTTCGCAAACCACGCGGTAGTCAGATTACGTGTAATCTTCGGGCTTTCCAGCTGAATGCCTGGCAGCATTTCACGGGGTAGCGCTTTCCCAGTCTTCGCTTCCGCCAGCTTATAGACCTTCTCGTACAGAGTGGTATCTTCAAAAGCCAGACTGTCACCTTTTTGCAGTTGACGGTGGATCTCACTCTCGCTCATCCCCAGCTTCCCGGCCAGTTTACGTACCGCCAGCTCGGTTTTGCCCGGCTCGCTGCTGCCATAGAGAATCAAGTCACCATCCATCGCCAGCTTCACTCCGCTGGCTTTACTGACCGCATTCTGGAAAGCCGCATTGCGGCTGGCATACCATCCCGCATTGAAATCAGCGAAACGGAAGATTGGCGCGCTGTAATTCGCCGGGTAGTTAAGCAGATGATACGTACCGAACCACAGCCCACCGCGGCGGCTGAACACTTCCTGACGTACTGTTCCCGCCATTTTCCACGGATACCCGTCGGCGTGCTGCTCGGCAAACGCGATACTGACCTGCATTGGCCCACCGGTATGTACCGGATTAAGCGAACCAAACAGCGTCTGCCCCATCGGTACCATATTGATAAAATCATCAAAAATGGCGCTAAGCTGTTTTTCCGTTTTCACCGTATCCAGACGCTCGCTGTAGCTTTTCCCCGTTGGCGAGTTAATCTTCAGTGCGGTATGCACCACAAACTGCGGGATATGCATACGCTCGGCGCGCCGGTCGATCTCTTTCCAGGCGATTTTACTTAAGTTTGGAACGGCCGGATCCGCCTGATAGTTTGACTCCTGTTGCGCGACCGCCAGCACCGAACAGATATTTTCAACCGTCGGCGCCAGCTTCTGGCTTTCAAACGTCTTCGCTAAATCCTGCGCCCATGCGTCCCGGTCTTTCACGCTGGCGGGCATTTTCTGGCGCACCACGCTCGCCACATCGACGGCTTTCTCCCCTTTTTTTAGCGGCTGCGCGGGTTGGCTACTACATCCCACCAGCACCAGAGCGGCCAGACCGGACAAGGGGTAAAGACGGGAAACCGTCGACATAACATCTCCTTTTTTATTAACTAAGCGTATGGGTAACTTCCTGAATATCCTGACCATCAAGCTCACGTTCAAAGCTGCGCAGACGCTTATAAATAGACATCAGTTCTACTAACGTTGTCCAGGAGTTAATCAAATACTGGAACGAGCCTCGCACCTGGCCAAACACGTTGGTGATTTGCGTCATCAGGCCGAGCGTAATCGTACCGGCAACAATCGACGGGAACAGCAGGAACAAGCCGAAAACGTTATCAACCTGCAGGTATAGAATACGGGCGATATTGAAGTACATATAGTGAAAATAGAGGCGGAAGTAGTTCTGGCGCACCGCATGGAACAGTTCACGCACCGTCGGCGGGGTCGCACGATTAGCGTCATCTTCACCGTACACCAGTTCTTTACGGTAGGCCGCTTCCACGCGCTGGTTTTTAAACTCCAGCCCCGGAAGTTTGATGCCGACTACCGCCAGCAAGCCGGTTCCCATCAGCGACCAGACAATCGCGGCAATCACCAGGCCATAAGGAACATGTCCAACAATTGGCAGGTCCGGCACATGAGCTGAGAGTGTGACCAGGACAGGTAAGAAGGCAATCAGCGTCATAATCGCATTGATAAAGCTGACCCCCATATCTTCAAGCGTGGAGGCAAAACGCATGGTATCTTCCTGCACACGCTGCGCCGCGCCTTCGATATGACGCAGATGCTGCCAGTGCGCCATATAGTGTTCGTTCATTGCGGTACGCCAGCGGAATACATAGTGGCTGACGAAGAAGTTGTTCATCACCCCAATGACCACGGCAATCAGCGCAATGCCAAGAAAGATGCCTACTTCATGATAGAACTGCTCAATCTTCACCTTATGCGGCGCACTCAACGCGGATTGAATCAGATCATAGAATGGCGCATACCAGGCGTTGACGGCGACACCAACTTCAACCAGAAACCAGGTCACGAAAATAATCAGCGACGTGCCCAGTATGGACCAGTACTGCCAGCGGTGCGGGCTATAGATAAACCAGAACAGCGCGAACACACCAACACAAAGAATGTAATACGCATAAAAAATCAGGTAATCCAGTGACCAGAATCGGGCCGCGCTAATCGGTACGTCTCCCGACGCGCCGGTAATATGTGCAACCCAGGCTCCCCCACCTCCTTGCCAGAATACAACGGCGACCAGTGCCCAAATAAATGCCGAAATAAAGAACGGCCCCGGCTTTGGGAAAAAAGACTTAAACATAGTGCTCTCCTGCTAACTTCTTATCGTTATGACGACTGCTGTGTATTTGCCACCGTGGAGTGCGGCGGCCAGACGGCTTACGCCCAAAAACACAAGCTGAAACCGACAAGTGTGACCAAAACCGCGGCACTTAGTTCGCACCCGGGTATGAAGAATTGTTTCTGTGATTTTCACACTCGACAACGTTCCAGCAAGTGCAGATTATCACAGCGTGAGATCACAAAAGCGAACATCCGTAATCCGGGAAACGCTCGCGTTTACTCATCGTTACGTTTTTCACACTATCATTGGCTGATAAGCGCTTTGCAATACGCCGATGAGTAGTATAAATACGCATACGCACGACATCCTTTTTCACTTTCTCTAACTCATGGACACCACCGTTGAAACGTAGTCTGCTTTTTTCTGCCGCGCTGTGTGCGGCGTCATTGACATCTGTCCAGGCGGCACAGCCTATAACCGATCCGGTCTTCGCCTCTGATATCGTCGATCGTTATGCCGACCATATATTTTACGGCAGTGGTGCTACGGGGATGGCGCTCGTGGTGATTGATGGTAACCAGCGCGTATTTCGCAGCTTCGGCGAAACACGCCCTGGCAATAACGTTCATCCGCAGCTGGATTCCGTTATTCGAATTGCCTCTATTACTAAATTAATGACCAGCGAAATGCTGGTGAAATTACTCGATCAGGGTACGGTTAAACTCAACGATCCATTGAGCAAATATGCGCCGCCTGGTGTGCGCGTGCCGACTTATCAGGGCACGCCGATTACGCTGGTGAATCTGGCGACGCATACCAGCGCGCTACCGCGCGAACAGCCTGGCGGCGCGGCGAAGCGCCCGGTATTTGTCTGGCCAACCCGTGAACAGCGTTGGAGCTATCTCTCAACCGCCACGCTTAAAGCCGCACCGGGCTCGCAGGCTTCTTATTCCAACCTGGCGTTTGACCTGCTGGCTGATGCGCTGGGAACCGCATCCGGAAAGCCTTATCCGCAGCTGTTTGAAGAAAAAATAACCCGTCCGCTGGGGATGAAAGACACCACCTTTACCCCATCCCCCGATCAATGCAGACGCCTGATGGTCGCGGAAAAAGGCGCCAGTCCTTGCAACAATACCCTGGCGGCGATGGGCAGCGGCGGTGTTTATTCAACGCCCGGCGATATGATGCGCTGGATGCAGCAGTATCTCTCATCTGATTTTTACCATCGTAGCCAGCAGGCCGACCGTATGCAGACGCTGATTTATCAGCGTACGCAGTTAACCAAAGTGATAGGGATGGATGTTCCGGGTAGAGCCGATGCGCTGGGTTTGGGCTGGGTCTATATGGCGCCGAAAAATGGGCGACCGGGAATTATTCAAAAAACCGGTGGCGGCGGCGGCTTCATTACCTATATGGCGATGATCCCGCAGCAAAACGTCGGGGCATTTATCGTGGTGACCCGCTCTCCGCTAACCCGCTTTACCAATATGAGCGACGGTATCAACGATCTGGTTGCAGAGCTGAGCGGGAACAAACCGCAGGTTATTCCTGCATCCTGACTTAATACTCAAAAGGCAAACGGTTAATGCTCACCAGTTTGCCTTTATTCATTTCAATGTAACCACCTTTACGCAATGCCGCGAGAACCTCAGCGACAACTGAGCGTGAAATTCGCGTGCGTTGGTGAATATAGTTCATGACGCCGATACGCGAACGCAGTACGTCGTCCCATTTCATCATGGATATCAGCGTCGCGCGGATCTGATCGTAGGAGTTATTGCCGATCAGCTGCAGATCGCGCAACTCAAACATGGAGTTTTGCCATGCCAACCAGCAAAAGGCTTCACGCCAAAGCTGGCATTGTTCAATTATATTTATCGTTTGCGAAGCAGGCAGGTGGTATCCCGTACAATTACTTTCGGTTATTAATTTGTATTGTACATCTGTTTTCATCACGCCATCAGAAAGGCCCATAATAAAAGGCGCCTGTGCAATCCCGACCAGTACGCATTCCCCTCTACGCAAGGAAACAACACCACTTAAAATAACGAAAGTATCATCACTATTAATATCACCGGAATAAATTATTTCTTTTTCGTTCCCACACTCAAAGTGTTTACCATATTTCGCCAAACATTTATCAAGCTTACCAAACTCAAGAAGAGGTTTATTTGAAGATAGCATGTGCGCATTCCTTGCAATAAATGCCCGTCAAATCCGTGACGGGCATTATTCTAAATTAAATTACCTTTTATTTCTCTGCGAGAAAGTTGTTACCAGGTATATTTAACACCAACGTTTGCAGACCAGTCTTGATCGACATCACCGCCACCGAGGTAATTAGCATCGGTGTACGCGCTGAAGTTCTTGGTGAAGCTAAACTGAGTACCCAGCCCAACGCGTACCGCAGAACCTTCTACGCCGTTGTCGATAGAATCACCGTTTACATCAGAATCGTTGTTAGAGTCATCGTAAACGTAGGCCAG
Source organism: Citrobacter sp. Cb023 (assembly GCF_030336805.1). Lineage (NCBI taxonomy): Bacteria > Pseudomonadati > Pseudomonadota > Gammaproteobacteria > Enterobacterales > Enterobacteriaceae > Citrobacter > Citrobacter sp. Cb023. The sequence continues at coordinate 1,096,735 of NZ_JAOWCV010000038.1, forward strand.
TTTGAAGTACGGGGTCAGCGCCTGGTCATCGCTGTAGGCGAAGGTATAACCCGCATCTACACCAAGTTCATAACGCATGCTGTCATAAGACTGACCGTCAACTTTCATGTCGTTGCTCAGCTTATAGTCATCACCAGACTGGAACAGACCGGATACGCTACCGTAAGGGGTTACGTAACCTGCGTCACCCAGCTTCAGGTCATAACCCAGTTTCAAGCCAAAGCCCCAGGCATCAGAAGAGGTGCTGCCATCAACATACTGACCGTTGCTCATGCTGGCAGACAGATCGTTGTTGAAGTGGGAGTAGCTTAAGTTACTGTCAACAAAGATGTTGTTCGCAAAACGAGCAGAAGAGTAGATATAGGCAGTCTGGCTATCCTGATCTACCTGACCGGTACGATCACTCATGTCACCTTTCGCGAAGCCTGCCGCAGCACCGACAATCCACTTAGCGTTGTTACCATCGATTTTGGAATCAACACCGACCATGATGCCGTTAACATCCTGATCATAGTTAATGTTGCCGTTATCCGCATCGAAGCTGCCGCCGAAGTAGCTCACCCATGCACCACCGTTATCTACCAGACCATGACGCGCGTTAGTCAGACGAGTACCAACGGTGTCTTGTTCCAGGTTCCAGATATTCGTATTGGCAGACGGAATGCTCAGCGCCATGTTCGCGTAGTCGGTCAGCTCCATCTGCTGCAGAACAACGGTGTTACCCTGCTGCTGAGCCTGATAGGTGTAAGCACCCAGGTCTGCTTTGTTGGCTGCAGAGAAGGTTGCGGTGCTGTTCGTGTCGTTAACGTAGATCAGCTCATTACCGTTGTAATCAGCAACAGAACCTGCGCCAGTGGCGTTATCGATGCGAACTTTATAGTTACCGGTTGCCGCTGCTACGTGATCACCGTAGTTATCAACTTCAGACTGATCGCCTGAGGTGTCAGAATCGCCGTTACCGTTGATAGTCAGATGACCATCAGAGTTCATCGCGATCACGCCATAACCGTAGTTAGCCTGGCGCGTATCGTTGGTACGATCGTTGGTCAGGTCAGCATTCAATACATAGTTAGCGCTGTTGATGTCGAAAACACCCGCATTAACATGGTTGTAAGCGTCGGTGTAGCTGGTCAGATTCAGGGTATCAACTTGCAGTGCGTTCCCGGTGCTGTTGCCCACATCCAGAACGCCGTTGTTGGTGACGTTAATGGTATTGGCATACAGCGCGGCATTAAGCACATTCCAGCCGGCAGAGACATCATCAGCAATCGTTACGGTACTGTTGTCAATAGACAGCGTATTAGTCGCAACACGACCATCTTCATTGATGTTCAGTGCGGAAGCACCGGTCAGAGAGATGGAGTCAGAAACCAGCGCAGAATCACCCACGTTGACAACGGAACCGCTGTTGATGCTCAAAGTGTCAATCAGAGAAGTTTTGGTGGTATCCCACTGGGAAGCGCCGTTCAGCGTCACGTTGAACAGACCGCTCTGATAAACGGTATTGCCAACCACATGACCATTTTCGTCATAGGAGGATGTGTCGCTATCGATACCGTAGGTTGAAGAAGGCCACAGGCTGTTGGCAGCGATATCAATCAGCGTAGCGGTGGCTTCAGTGCCCTCAGCATAGCTTTCGTAAACACCATCACCATCAACGTCAACCTGATGGACGGACATTGCCGCACCAACCCACTTGCTGCCGTGGTTCAGGGTCAGATCCAGACGGTCAGTACCATCCCAGCCGTTGGTATCCAGATCGGCATCAGTATCGCGGTAAGTATCAGCACCGTTCGGGAAGAAGTTCTCATCAAAGTTGCTGGAGAACAGCACATCGCCCATCAGCGTAGCGTTATCAAACGTGGCGGTGGTCTGCATCGCGTTATCTGCATTGGGATTAGCAATAACCGCCAATGCGATATCATTCGCGTTCCAACCGTTACCGTTGTAGTCGCTCGCATTGCTGGTGTTACCAAACCAGCCGGATCTTCCTTCATCAGACCAGGAACCTGAGGTCAGGGTAGAGTCGGTAACAGCGATAGTGTTGTTAAACACTTCGCCGCTGTTTACGCCGGTGATGACGGTATTATCGTCAATATCTTCCCACTCATAACCCTGAGTCAGGGTAATACCCGCGACGTGAGAGTTGTTGGAGATAGACAGATCAACTTCTTGATCCAGAGTGATAGCCGTACCCAGGTTATAAACGTCGACAACGTGCGTATCAGCCACGTCATTATAGGTACCGTTGTAGGTATAATGTTCGTAGTTGTCATCGATAGTGGAGTTGATGACGTTCATTGCCAGACGGTCGTAGTAATAGTCGGTACCCGTACGGTTAGTACAATCCGTGGTCATACACTCGGATGTCACCATACCGTGAATGGTACTGTTTTTAATCGTCAGGCTGTTATAATTGCCGTTAGTTGACAGTCCATCATCCAGATAATAAGTAGAAATAACGCCGTTGACAGTAGCATTATTGATTACCGGATAAATATCACCGTTATAAATGCTATCAGTGCCGTAATTGTTCCAACCGACATAGCCATCGAAGTAAACGTCATCAACATGTGATGCGTCATTATAATGGGTGAACGTTGTGTACGTAGTTCCAGAAATATCAGTAGAAGCATTCGCCTGAGAAGTGATTGCCAAAGTACAGGCTAATGCTAATTGTGAGACTACAAGTTTCTTTTTCCAAGTGTGCATTTGTCATCCCTCCTCAGGGACGTAATATAGTTGATCCATCAATTATCAATGCAAAGAAAACATTTTATGTTTCGCGGGGACGATTATGCGGTTTCACAAAGGAAAGGTTCAATTATTCTTTGCTAGTCGTCCGAAACCGGACAACACTACGAATACTCCCGCCTCTGACACAAAAAACAAAAATACTTATCCTTTCAATGAAATACTGCACAACACACCTCTGAAACATATAATTAATAAATAACTCACCACACACCCAAACAAATAAACAATAAATAAAGAGAAATTATCACCAGCCCTACAGAAATAAACGCATCAATATTTAAAATAATAAAAACAGAAACAAGAAAAATAATGAATATAAATAACTTGCCATAAATGTGAATAAATTGCTCTAATGATTCAGCCTTCCACGATGGAAAATCCAGATATAACGCCAACTTTCGTAAACCACCCACCCTCAGGTTCGGGTATACTACGGCCTTCGATTCCACAAACATCAGGCATACCATGACAGACCTAATCCAACGCCCTCGCCGCCTGCGCAAATCACCTGCGCTGCGCGCTATGTTTGAAGAGACAACACTCAGCTTAAATGACCTGGTGTTGCCGATCTTTGTTGAAGAAGAACTCGACGATTACAAAGCTATCGAGGCCATGCCCGGCGTGATGCGCATTCCAGAGAAGCATCTGGCGCGCGAAATTGAACGCATTGCTAATGCAGGCATCCGCTCGGTTATGACCTTCGGCATTTCCCATCACACCGATGACACCGGCAGCGATGCCTGGAAAGAAGACGGTCTGGTGGCGCGCATGTCGCGTATCTGTAAGCAGACCGTACCGGAGATGATCGTCATGTCCGACACCTGCTTCTGTGAATACACCTCGCACGGTCACTGCGGCGTATTATGCGAGCACGGCGTTGATAACGATTTAACCCTTGCCAATCTCGGCAAACAGGCGGTCGTTGCCGCCGCTGCGGGCGCAGATTTCATCGCCCCTTCCGCCGCAATGGACGGCCAGGTACAGGCGATTCGCCAGGCGCTGGATGCCGCGGGCTTTACCGATACCGCGATCATGTCCTACTCCACCAAATTTGCCTCTTCTTTCTATGGCCCATTCCGTGAAGCCGCAGGTACCGCGCTGAAGGGCGATCGTAAAACCTATCAGATGAACCCGATGAACCGTCGGGAAGCGATCCGCGAATCGCTGCTGGATGAAGCCCAGGGCGCAGACTGCTTGATGGTCAAACCGGCTGGCGCATACCTCGATATTCTGCGCGATATCCGCGAGCGCACCGAGCTGCCGATTGGCGCTTATCAGGTCAGCGGTGAATACGCGATGATCAAGTTTGCAGCCCTTGCGGGTGCAATAGATGAAGAGAAAGTGGTGCTGGAAAGCTTAGGCTCGATCAAACGCGCTGGCGCGGATCTGATCTTCAGCTACTTCGCACTGGATCTGGCTGAGAAAAAAATCCTGCGCTAACTTTATTGTTCCATGCCGGGTGGCGTAAACCATCCGGCCTGTTATCGCCAGCCTAAAGATTCTAACGAGTACCAGCGCTCAGCGTCTTGCTGTTTATGATTCATTCTGAAAGTAATATCCCCTCTGAAATTCATCACTACAATCAATATCAATTATTCATAAATGAATACTAAAATGACATATGTATTCCATTCTTCTGTTTGAAGGTATAGTTACAGTACAATTTAATAACTTCATTATCTAATTACAAAAAATCAATCATTCAGAAAAATCAAACCAGTAAAAAATTAATGCATTCATTTTTCTTATTGATTAAGAAAAAGCATCCTAACTTTCAATAAATATTATTTTTTGACTAATCAAATTACACACTGTAATATCTTTATTACGGCAAACACTAATCCATCCTGTCTTTCCAACAAGAGCTTAAAATATCTGAAAAACAGATATTGTGTTTATATTCATTGAACACCCAGATAACACTCTCATAGAAAAGTGAAGGATTTGATCATGGTTACATCATACCAAAAAGGGATATTAGCAATCGGTGCGCATCCGGACGATATCGAACTCGGATGTGGTGCCTCGTTATCCCGCTTAATAAAAGAAGGCTATCACGTTACTGCCGTCGTCATGACCGCAGGGGCTGAAGGGTGCGCTTTAAAAGCCGACCGACACGCAGAATCTCAATCGGCATTAACATCATTAGGCTGCCATCAGATTTTTCATTTTCATTTTGAGGACACACGCACACCGTACTTTGTTGATACGATGATCAAATCACTTGAAGACGTCATCACAAATCACATTCCCGAACAAATCAACATCGTGCGAACTTATACTATGCATGATTCTGACCGGCATCAGGATCATCGCGCGGTACATAAGGCTTCTATCGTTGCCTGCCGAAATATTCCCCAGGTTCTCGGTTATGAAACCCCCAGTACCTGGCTGACGTTTATTCCCCAAGTTTTTGAAAAGGTCAGTGAAAACTGTTTCATTCAAAAACTTCGTGCGCTTTCATTTCACCAAAGCCAGCAGCAACGTGATTATATGCGTACAGAACGTCTGCGTACCGTAGCTCAATTCCGAGGGCAACAGGCCGGATGTGAATTATCTGAAGGTTTTGTTGTTCACAAAATGATTCTCTAATTATATGAAAACAATATTTTTTATTATGATGAGCCTATGTATATTACTTTGGTTCCTCACAACCTTAAAACGAAAACCTAGTTTACGTAACGACAGTATTGACGCCATTATTCCGGCCTATAACGAAGGTCCTTGCCTGGCACAATCGCTGGAAAACTTGTTATTAAATCCCTATTTTCATCGAGTCATATGTGTAAACGATGGTTCCACTGATGATACCGAAATCATTATGCATAAAGTGAAAGAAAAATGGGGAGAACGCCTGATTACCGTGACGCAAAAGAATACCGGGAAAGGTGGCGCCTTAATGAATGGATTAAACTATGCTACCTGTGAGCAGGTTTTTTTAAGCGATGCTGACACCTATGTCCCTCCTGATGGTGACGGTATGGGATTCATGTTAGCAGAAATAGAAAATGGCGCCGATGCCGTTGGTGGAATCCCCTCAACACATCTGCCTGGTGCTGGATTGCTGCCACATATCCGTGCAACGGTAAAACTTCCGATGATCGTCATGAAGCGGACATTACAGCAGTTGCTCGGCGGTGCACCTTTTATTATTAGCGGAGCCTGCGGCATGTTTCGTACTGATGTGCTGCGCAAATTTGGTTTTTCCGATCGTACCAAGGTGGAGGATCTCGATTTGACCTGGACCCTGGTCGCGAATGGTTATTGTATCCGTCAGGCAAACCGCTGCATTGTTTATCCTCAGGAGTGCAATACCTTGGGTGATGAATGGAAACGATGGCGGCGCTGGATCGTGGGTTATGCCGTTTGCATGCGTCTGCATAAATCACTCATCCTCAGCAGATTCGGCATCTTCAGCATACTCCCAATGGTGCTGGTCGTGTTGTATGGCGTAGCAATCTATCTCATTACATGGCAACACATCACGCTCACTATCGGCCCACATGCGATTGTGCTTTCCTTGTTTCCCATTATTTGGGTTGGAGTGGTTTGCTCAATTGGAGCATTTAGTGCCTGGTATCACCGATGCTGGAAACTTATTTTCCTTGCGCCTTTTTCTGTTTTTTACGTACTTCTGGCTTATTTAATTTGGATTGTATATGGACTTATTGCCTTTTTTACTGGACGTGAACCCCTACGTGACAAACCCACACGCTATACCGCGGTGGTGGATGCGCCAAACAATAACCCCCCCACAACTACCCGCGGTGGTGAAGAACTATCTAAAGCTTAGCGAACAGAATAATAAGTCAGTATCCATTGCACCTGGCGTTGTTATTGATGAAAGCGCGGGAGCTGTGACGATCGGTGCTGGCAGTAAAATTTGTCATGGTGCAGTTATTCAGGGGCCTGTCGTAATTGGGGCCGATTGCATTATTGGTAATTACGCCTTTATTCGACCAGGTTGCTTAATTGGCAATCAAGTACGTATTGGCTATGGCACCGAAATCAAAAACGCAGTATTGGAATCGACGACCACCATCGGTCCCCAATGCTTTATTTCTGACTCGGTTATTGGCAAAGGCGCTTACCTGGGCGCGCAGGTAAGAACCAGCAATCATCGCCTCGATGGTAAAACCGTGCATGTCAGGCTGGACGATGAAGACATTGATACAGGCTGCGAAAAATTAGGGTGTTATATCGGTCCCGGTGCGCGGCTTGGTGTTCAGGTCATTATTTTACCAGGCCGATATATCGCAGCTGAAAGCACAATTGGCCCACGGATAACCATCGAGCAAAACCTGCCAAAAGGTAAATATATCCTCAAACAAGAGATCTCCTGTCTCGTAGGTGAAGAATAATGAAAAGGACTTTATTTGTATCGTTGATACTCAGCACGGCTTCTCTCCCGGCTGAAGCAACCGACCTGAAGCTGACAGCCGGATACGACTTTACTGATTATTCGGCAGGGCATGGCACCCGTAACGTCATGTTCAGCGAATTAAAGACGCAGATTGACGATGGTGCCGCGGTTTTCAATATTTCCGAAGGCAGACGCGATTACGACAACGGTGAATCATGGAACGCGTTACGTGGCCGCGCGACCGTTTGGTATAACTGGAATCAGTGGTTATCAACAAAAACGGGTCTGGCAATTGCCGAAAACACCCCCGTTTTTGCCAGACGCGATGCTCAGCAGGATATCAGCGTAAAAGTTCTGCCTAAAACCGTATTTACCTTTGGTTATCGCTATGCCAACTACTTTGACGATACGGACGTCAATGCTTTTTCAGGCGGAATATCTCTGTATACCGGACCATTTATCACCTCATGGCGTTATACGCATTACGATACTGAAGATGCTGGGGGAAGCTATAGCCACATCGTTTCACTGCGCCTGAACGACCTGAACGGTAAAGGCAATACGCAGCTCTGGGTAAGCCGCGGAACGGGAGCCTATACCTATGACTGGTCACCGGACACCCAAAAAGGAACGTTAAAAAGCATCAGCCTGCGTCGCAATCAGCCGCTGACCGATCAATTAACTCTCGGTCTTGCCCTCGGCAAACAATGGTATGACACGCCGGTTGAGAGCTATCACAGCCAGCAAATTCTCGCCGATCTCACCTGGCAGTTTTAAATCTCTCCCCCTCGATAGGGGAGAATCAACCACCAATGAAATAGCCATTCTCTCAGCCCTCACGCCGCCATCCATTAATCAATGCCGGATACGCAACGCTTATCCGTCCTACAACACCCGGCAAATTATTGCGATTTTGTTACATTCGTTACATATCAGCGCCACGGGGATTGCCAGCGCGGCGCTGGCAGGCATCATAGATGCCATTGTCAGGCAAGAGAGCAAGATCATGATTCATGTTGTGCTGGTGGATGACCATGTGGTGGTGCGTTCCGGCTTTGCGCAATTACTCAGTCTCGAAGACGATCTCAACGTTGCTGGCCAGTACAGCAGCGCGGCACAGGCGTGGCCTGCATTACTGCATGATGACGTCAACGTTGCGGTGATGGATATCGCCATGCCGGATGAAAATGGCCTGAGCCTGTTAAAACGACTGCGGGCGCAGAAGCCCGGTTTTCGCGCCATTATTCTCAGCATCTATGACTCACCCACGTTTGTGCAAAGCGCACTGGATGCCGGTGCCAGCGGTTATCTGACCAAACGTTGCGGACCGGAGGAACTGGTGCAGGCGGTACGATCGGTTGGTATGGGCGGGCATTACCTGTGCGCCGACGCGCTACGGGCGCTACGCGGCGGCGAACAGCCCGCGCAGGTACTGGAGATACTGACCCCGCGCGAGCGCGAAGTGTTTGATCTGCTGGTCAAAGGCGACAGCGTAAAAGAGATCGCCTTCAAGCTCGACCTCAGCCATAAAACGGTGCACGTTCATCGTGCGAACGTGCTGGGCAAACTGCAATGCCACAGCACCATCGATCTGGTGCATTTTGCACTCGACCACCAGTTGCTGACGGGGCATTAATGTCACGCAGCCTTCGTCATTGGGTTATTTCTCTGTTTATTCTGCTGGCCTGGGGATCGGGCTGGCTGATGCTGTGGACGCTGGGGTTTTACCTGACCCACAACGGCCAGCAGGCAGCGCTATTCCTGCCGCACGGCGTCTATCTCGCTCTGCTAATCCTGCTTTCTCGCCGTTACTGGCCCGCGCTGGTACTGCCGCCGGTGCTGATGCTGTTCTGGCTGCACAGCGAGCAATTAGTGAATGGCTATATCCTGCTGGCTGCGCCGTTGATTAGTCTGATCCCGGCGAGTATCGGCCAGTCCTACTGGCACCGCTTCCCCCTTTACTGGCAGCGCTTAACGCTGCTGCTGGCCGCGGTGACGATCACGTCATTGCTCAATACCCTCCTGCTTTCACCGTTTATCCAAAGCCCGGCAACGTTAATTGGCCTGGCATCGTTTACCGGCGGCGTGCTGCTGACGCCGTTTGTCTATCTGATCTATGAATTTCTGCGCCAGCAGCACCGCTATCATTTGCTCGGACTGGATACCACCAATCCCCCCCTGCGTACCTCGCTTATCATCTGGTGCAGTCTGTTTTTCATTATTGGCATAGGTACCCAGATGGTGCTGTCACCGGAGATCGAGCGCCTGCTGCTAATCGTGGTGTTCTTACCGAACGTGGTGATGGCGTGGAAATTTGGCTGGCAGGGCGGCGTGTTGTCCGGACTGCTCGGCAGCATGATGATCACCATCGCCCGGCAAATCGGCGTCGGGTTCAGCAATTTACTGGAGCTGGAGATTTTCCTCGCCACCCAGGCGCTGCTGGGCATAGGGCTGGGGATCGCTATCAGCCGCCAGCAGCATCTGGCGCAAAACCTGCACCATTATCGCCAGCGTCTGGAAGCCGAACTGGCAGCGCGACGCGCGCTGACCGAACAACTGATCCGCACCGAGGAAAATACGCGCAAAAGCCTGGCGCGGGAGCTACACGACGAAATTGGTCAGAACATCACCGCCATTCAAATTCAGTCGCAACTGGTCAAGCGCGCGCCGGGTCGCGAGCAAACGCTTGAAGCGGCAAATCAGATCAACGACCTTGCCCGGCGCATTCACCACTCCACCCGCCAACTGTTGCGCCAGCTGCGGCCGCCCGCGCTCGATGAACTGGCCTTTAAAGATGCACTGCATCATCTGGTGAATGAATTTGCCTTTGCCGAACGCGGCATTCGCTGTTGGTTTGACTATCAGCTTGAAAATACGCCAGAAAATGAAACGGTGCGTTTCACACTGTATCGCCTGCTGCAGGAGTTGCTCAATAACGTCTGTAAACATGCCGACGCCAGCGAAGTGTCGATTACGCTGCGCCAGCAGGAACACCGCGTGTTTCTGCACGTCGCTGACAACGGTGTAGGTATTCTCGCAGAGAAAATCCCCGGGTTCGGTATCCAGGGGATGCGTGAGCGGGTCAGCGCCCTTGGCGGCGAACTGACGCTCGAATCGAACAACGGCACGCGGGTAATTGTTAACCTGCCCACAAATTTGCAACAAATCAGCCGTTAACCAGGAAAAAGTCTTAGTCACTGCGGACTTTATCTCATCCCATTTTGCTTTCACTTTCCTATAGTCAGCACAAACGGAGGCTGCCATGCATGCACGTGCATCACGCGAAACAGACCAACAATACCGGGCGCTACGCCCCCGGCTGCTGATGTGTATGGTGATTGGGTACGCCGCGTTTTATCTGACGCGCAAAAGCGTTAACTACGTCCTCCCGGCGCTGCAAACGGATCTGGGTCTGGATAAAGGCGATATCGGCCTGCTGGGATCGCTGTTTTATCTGACCTATGGCCTGTCGAAATTCACCGCCGGGCTATGGCACGACAGCCACGGACAGCGCGCGTTTATGGGCATTGGCCTGTTTGCCACCGGCGTTTTAAACGTGCTGTTCGCCTTTGGTGAATCGCTGACGCTGCTCCTGGTGGTCTGGACGCTGAACGGATTTTTTCAGGGCTGGGGCTGGCCGCCCTGCGCCCGACTACTGACTCACTGGTACTCGCGCAACGAACGCGGCTTCTGGTGGGGCTGCTGGAATATGTCGATCAACATCGGTGGGGCCATCATCCCGCTGATTAGCGCCTTTGCCGCCCATTGGTGGGGTTGGCAGGCAGCCATGCTGACTCCAGGAATAATCAGCATGGCGTTAGGCGTCTGGCTCACCCTGCAACTGAAAGGCACGCCCCGGGAAGAAGGCTTACCCACGGTTGGGGAATGGCGGCAAGACCCGCTGGAGTTGCGTCAGGAGCAGCAAAGCCCGCCGATGGGACTGTGGCAAATGTTACGCACCACCATGCTGAAGAACCCGATGATCTGGCTACTCGGCGTGTCATATGTGTTGGTCTATTTGATCCGCATTGCGCTCAACGACTGGGGCAACATCTGGCTGACGGAAAGCCACGGTGTGAACCTGCTCAGCGCCAATGCCACGGTAATGCTGTTTGAAGTCGGTGGCTTGCTGGGGGCGCTGTTTGCCGGATGGGGATCGGATCTGCTGTTCAGCGGTCAGCGTGCGCCAATGATTTTGCTGTTCACACTGGGGCTGATGGTCTCCGTCGCCGCGCTGTGGCTGGCACCGGTGCACCACTACGCGCTACTGGCAGTGTGTTTCTTTACCGTGGGCTTTTTTGTGTTTGGCCCACAGATGTTAATTGGCCTCGCGGCCGTGGAATGCGGACATAAAGCGGCGGCAGGTTCAATTACTGGTTTTCTCGGGCTGTTCGCCTATCTGGGGGCCGCGCTGGCGGGTTGGCCGCTGTCGCTGGTCATAGAACACTACGGCTGGTCGGGAATGTTCAGTTTGCTCTCGGTTGCCGCTGTCTTTATGGGTTTATTGCTGATGCCATTGCTCATTGCGGGCATTCCCCCTTCTCTCAGTCAAAGGATAAAACAATGAAACTGACGCTTACCTCTACCCTAATTGCCTCCGCTCTGACGCTGGCAGCCTTCAGCAGTGCAGCTCAGGCGCAGGGTCGTCTGGTGGTGTATTGCAGCGCCACCAACGAAATGTGCGAAACCGAAACCAAAGCCTTCGGTGAAAAATATGATGTGAAGACTTCATTCATTCGCAACGGCTCAGGCAGTACGCTGGCGAAAGTGGATGCCGAGAAGAAAAACCCGCAAGCGGATGTCTGGTACGGTGGTACGCTGGATCCACAGTCCCAGGCCGGTGAAATGGGGCTGCTGCAGCCGTATAAATCACCAAACCTCGAACAAATCATGGAGAAGTTTCGCGATCCGGCAAAAGTGAAAGGCAACCTCTCCTCGGCGGTTTATGTCGGTATTCTGGGCTTTGGCGTCAATACCCAGCGCCTGAAAGAGAAAAACCTACCGGTGCCAAAATGCTGGAAGGATCTGACCAAACCGGAATACAAAGGCGAAATCCAGATTGCTGATCCGCAAAGCTCCGGTACCGCCTATACCGCACTGGCGACTTTTGCCCAACTGTGGGGGGAAGATCAGGCCTTTGACTACCTGAAACAGCTCAACGCCAACGTCTCGCAGTACACCAAATCCGGCATTGCCCCGGCGCGTAACGCCGCCCGTGGCGAAACGGCTATCGGCATCGGTTTCTTGCACGACTACTCGCTGGAAAAAGAACAGGGTGCACCGCTGGAACTTGTCTCACCGTGCGAAGGTACCGGTTATGAAATCGGCGGTGTCAGCATCCTGAAAGGCGCGCGTAACCTCGATAACGCCAAACTGTTCGTTGACTGGGTACTGTCGAAAGACGCGCAGGAGCTGGCGTGGAAGAAAGGTAAATCCTATCAGATCCTGACCAACACCACCGCCGAGACGTCCCCTAACTCGCTGAAGCTCGACGACCTGAAGCTTATCAATTACGACATGGATAAGTACGGCTCGACCGACGTGCGTAAAGCCCTGATCAATAAGTGGGTCAGCGAAGTGAAGATGGGTAAATAACCCCAGATTTGCGTTCATTTGCCGGATACGGCCTCAACGCCATATCCGGCCTGAAATACCGGAACCGCTATGTCACACACACTTGCACTCCATCCCGTGAAAAAACGGGATGCGATATTTCTTTGGATTTTACTCGGCTGGCTGGCGTTTGCCCTGCTGCCGAGCTGGAGCCTGGACTACGGTCTGCTTGAGTCGACGCGCGAAGAAATTCTCGCCGCCTACAGCTGGTCACAGTTCAATATCAGTTGGCTCTGGTATCTGCTGCCAAGCCTGCTGCTGGTGCGCCCGTTCCATGAAGCCAGACGCGAACAGCGCAGCCGCCATTATTTTGACGCGGGCTGGGCGTTTTTCTGTATGGCGTTTATCGTCGCCAGCGCGACTCTTGAGGGACGCGGCTTAGGCTATGCCACCATCGTGCTGTTTGTGGCACTTGGCGCGATCATGACCCTAGCGCTCACCCGTCTGGAATGGCTGGGCGGCGACCGTTTCGTCATCGGCTCGCTCACCGCGATTGTCGCGCTGATCGGTATTTTTATCGTCTGGCCAAGTATCGCTATTTTCATTCCGATGTTCACCAACGACGCCGGAGAATTTGCTCCGCTGGCGTTTATGAATGTGCTGTCGCAGGCGCATATCATTCAGGTGATCCTCAACTCGATTATGCTGTCGATTGCCGTCGGCGTCGGCTGTACCTTCTTTGGCCTGGTGCTGGCTATCTACACCACCCGTATCGCGAAACGCAGCGCCATTATCGGACGAATTTTCTCGATTCTGCCGATCGTCACCCCGCCGTTTGTTGTGGGTTTAGGTGTAACGCTGATGATGGGACGCTCCGGTTACATCACCGAATTTATGGTCGAATGGTTTGGTTTGACCAACACCAACTGGCTGTACGGTTTTACCGGCATCTGGCTGGCGCAGGTGCTGGCCTTCACTCCGATGGCGTTTATGATCCTCGACGGGGCGATCAAAACCATTCATCCGTCGCTGGAGGAGGCGTCATACACCCTGCGCGCCAGCCGCTGGCAAACCTTTAACGGCGTGTTTGTCCCGCTGCTAAAACCGGCGCTGGCAAACGCCTTTTTAATTGTGGTGGTGCAGTCGCTGGCCGACTTCAGTAACCCGCTGGTGCTTGGCGGTAACTTCGACGTGCTGGCAACGCAAATCTACTTCTACATCACCGGCTCCCAGCTCGACTACCAGGCCGCCAGTACGCTGGGTGCCTTCCTGTTGCTGTTCTCGCTGCTGGTGTTCTGCGTGCAGTACATGTGGATTGGTAAACGCTCGTACGTCACCGTTTCTGGTAAATCCTATCGGGGCGACGTGCAGCCGCTGCCGGTAACGCTGGTATGGAGCGTGGTCGCGCTGCTGGCGGTGTGGATTGCCTTTAACGCCCTGCTCTACGGCAGCATTTTCTACGGCAGTTTCACCGTAAACTGGGGCGTGGACTACACCCTGACGCTGGCGAACTTTACCAAACTGTTCGGTCAGGGAATGAGCGACGGCGCGTGGCCTTCACTGCTCGACACCCTGCTCTACGCCGGGATTGCCGCGCCGATCACCGCCATCTTCGGCCTGCTGATCGCATGGGTTGTGGTGCGTCAGCACTTTAAAGGCAAAAAGACCATCGAGTTCACCACTATGCTGTGCTTTGCCGTTCCGGGCACCGTAGCGGGCGTGTCGTACATTCTGGCCTTTAACAGCGCCCCGGTATACCTCACCGGCACCGCCGCCATCGTGATTATCTCAATGGTGATGCGTAACGTCCCGGTCGGTATCCGGGCGGGCATTGCGGGCTTAGGCCAAATCGATAAATCGCTGGATGAAGCCTCGCTCAGTCTGCGCGCCGGTTCCCTGCGCACCATTACGCATATCCTGTTGCCGCTGCTGCGCCCGGCGATCCTCTCAGCGCTGATCTACAGCTTTGTGCGCGCCATTACCACCGTCAGCGCCATTGTGTTCCTCGTCACGCCGGATACCCGCGTGGCCACGGCCTACATCCTGAACCGCGTAGAAGACGGCGAATACGGCGTGGCGATTGCCTACGGTTCCATTTTAATCGTGGTGATGCTGGCGATTATTTTCATCTTTGACTGGCTGATCGGTGAATCACGTACCTCCCGTTCAAAAGCCAAAAACCAGGCGTAATGGAGCGCACTATGACTCAGAAAAATTTCGTTGAACTGCGCAACGTCACTAAACGATTTGGCAGCAACACGGTTATCGACAATATCAATCTCACCATTCCGCAGGGGCAAATGGTAACGCTGCTCGGCCCGTCCGGCTGCGGTAAAACCACCATCTTGCGTCTGGTTGCCGGGCTGGAAAAACCGAGCGAAGGACAAATTTTCATTGATAGCGAAGACGTTACCCATCGTTCTATTCAGCAGCGCGATATCTGTATGGTGTTTCAGTCATATGCCCTGTTCCCGCACATGTCGTTAGGGGAGAACGTCGGTTATGGCCTGAAGATGCTCGGCGTGTCGCGCGCGGAGGTGAAAACCCGCGTCAAAGAGGCGCTGGCGATGGTGGATCTGGAGGGATTTGAAGACCGCTTTGTCGATCAGATCTCCGGCGGTCAGCAGCAGCGCGTGGCGCTGGCCCGTGCGTTGATCCTCAAACCGAAAGTGCTGCTGTTTGATGAGCCGTTAAGTAACCTGGACGCCAACCTGCGTCGCAGCATGCGCGACAAGATCCGCGAGCTGCAAAAGCAGTTTGATATCACCTCGCTGTACGTCACCCACGATCAAAGCGAAGCCTTTGCGGTTTCCGATACCGTACTGGTGATGAACAAGGGACACATCATGCAGATCGGCTCGCCGCAGGATCTCTATCGCCAGCCCGCCTCCCGCTTTATGGCGAGCTTTATGGGCGATTCTAACCTGTTCCCGGCCACCTTCAGCGACAGATACGTTGATATCTACGGCTATCATCTGCCGCGCCCACTGCACTTTAGCGATCAAGGCGAGGGCATGGTAGGCGTGCGCCCGGAAGCGATCACGCTCAGCGACCGCGGCGAAGAGAGCCAGCGCTGCGTGATCAGCCATGTCGCGTATATGGGACCCCAATATGAGGTCACGGTGGAGTGGCACGGACAGGAGATTTTATTGCAGGTCAACGCTACGCGTCTGCAGCCGGACGTCGGCGAGCAGTATTATCTCGAAATCCATCCGTACGGCATGTTTGTGCTGGCGGATGCGGCATAAAGTGTTACCCATGTTTCCGGTTCATACCGTATCGCCATCCGGCAAAAAATGCCCGATGGCGGCTTACGTCTTATCGGGCCTGAACTTGAACTTTTAACGCGGCAATATCCGCAGGCGTGGTGCGACAGCACCCGCCAATCAATCGTGCGCCAGCGGCCTGCCACTGTGGCAGATAATCCGCCAGTTGCGCACAAGACTCACCGTGATGATGCCAGGTTTTGCTCGCGGCATCGTACTGCTCGCCCGAATTCGGATACACCACCAGCGGCAGCGCCGTTAAGCCGTGTAAATGCAGCAACGCAGCGGTGGTGTTTTCCAGCGCAATGCAGTTAATACCTAACGCCACCACCTGCGGATAATCCGCCAGCAACGCGACCACGTCACGCAGCGGCGTACCGTCGCTCAGGTGCTCGCTGTCACGCAGAGTAAATGAGAACCAGGCACGCGCACGCGGGTACGCGGTCAACAGCTCAGCCAGTGCGCCAATCTCGACAAAATTCGGCAGGGTTTCGCAGGCCAGCAGATCGGCCCCGGCATCCAGCAATGCTTCCACGCGCGGGCGATGAAACGCCTGGAACGCCTCGGCGCTGCGCTGGTAATCGCCACGGTATTCAGAGCCGTCCGCCAGATACGCGCCGTAAGGTCCGACAGATCCCGCCACCAACAGCGTGCCCGCTTGCGGGTTCTCTGCCAGATACGCTTCACGCGCTTTACGCGCCAGCTCCACGCTTTTGCCAATCAGCGCTTTCGACTGCGCTTCATCCAGGCCTCGCGCGGCAAATCCCGCCGGTGTCGCCTGATAGCTGGCGGTGATCGCGCATTGCGCCCCCGCCCGGTAATAATCAAGATGCACTTCGCGGATAAGCTCCGGGTTTTCTACCAGCACTTTGGCTGACCACAGGCTGTCGGCTAAGTTACACCCTCGCGCTTCCAGCTCCGTCGCCATCGCGCCATCCAGTAACAGGACATCCTGTTTCTCAAGGAGAGCGCGTAACGGATTATTCTGCGACATGTTCTGGCTCCTGTTTTGCGTTACGGGGTTGAGTAAGGAAATATGCACCATAGCACAACGCAACAAACGGTAACCCGCACCACAACGCAATTCTCTGCGCTGGATCGAATGCCAGCCCTACACAGGCCACCAGGCACAACACAAATCCCAATACCGGCACCAGCGGATACCACGGCGCACGATAATGTAATGCACTCAATGCCTTACCCTGTTGCAAATGACGGCGGCGAAAAACAAAGTGCGAGGCGCAGATGCTCAGCCACACCGCCACCACCGCAAACCCGGAGATTGCCGACAGCGCGACAAATACCGTGTCCGGGGCCACCACGCTGGAAAACAACGCCAGTATGCCGCCGAGCATACTGACCGACAGCGCCGTCAGCGGCACGCCGTTTTTCGTTACTCGCGCAAAACAGGCTGGCAGCGTACGTTCATTCGACAGCGACCAGAGCATGCGCCCGGAGGCATACAGCCCGGAGTTCGCCGCAGAAAGAATGGCTGTCAGGATCACGAAGTTAAAAATATCGGCAGCGTACGGAATACCTACCTTCTCAAATACCAGCACAAACGGGCTTTTCTCCACGCCCGCCTGCTGCATCGGGATCAGCGCCGCCAGCACAAACACGGTGCCGATAAAGAAAATAATCAGTCGCGCGATGGTGGTACGAATCGCCACCGGGATCACCTTGCGCGGATTTTCCGTTTCACCGGCGGCAATACCGATAAGCTCAGTTCCCGAAAAAGCAAAGTTCACCGCCACCATCGTCATCAGGATCGGTAAGCCGCCATGCGGGAACCAACCTTCCGCCGTGATATTACTCAGCCCCGGCGCGGGCGAGCCATCCTGCATCGGGATAAAGCCAAAAATCGCTGCCCCGCCGAGGATAATAAAGGCGATGATAGTGACCACTTTCACCAGCGAGAACCAGAACTCCCCTTCGGCAAAAAAGCGCGTGGAGATAACGTTCAGGCCAAAAATAATCACACAGAACACCACGCACCAGACCCATACTGGCACCAACGGAAACCAGTACTGCATACAGAATCCGGCAGCGGTAAAACTCGAACCAAGCGCCACGGTCCAGGTCAGCCAGTAGAGCCAGGCCACGGTATACCCCGTCGCCGGGCCGAGATAGCGCGCGGCATAGACGTGAAACGCCCCGGTCTCCGGCATCGCGACCGACAGCTCGCCCAGACACTGCATAACCAGCCAGACCACCAGCGCGCCAATCAGATAGGCCAGCAGCGTTCCCGCGGCCCCGGTAGTGGAGATGATGTAGCCGGTATTGAAGAATAACCCTGTGCCAATCACGCCGCCTAAGGAGAGCATAATCAGGTGACGCGTTTTCATCGTGCGCTTCAGTGGCGCATTTTGTTGTGTTGTTTGCATATAACCTTCCAAACGTATGGACATCTAAACATCCAAAGAAGGTGTGTTATACCGCGTTTGTTAACACAATGCAAAATCAACCCTGCACCAGACGCAGATGACCGCGCCGGGCGCTTAATATCGGGTGGGGGTTAATTATCAAATATAAAAAGGGCCGCCAGCTCATAACGCCTCCGTTGCCAGGCTTTACATAAACTCTGGCAACGTCATCGCCGGCTGGCGTTCACCCGGAAGTGGGAACCGTATCTCCCCACTCATACAACCGAACGATTGCTTATGAGCCACTGGTCGGGATCGGCATCTGCGATTTACGGCTCATCAGGAAAAATACCGCCAGCCCTGCCAGTAAAATGCCCGGCGCAGAAGCTGCCATCACGCCTACCGTTCCAGTGCCGAGCGCTAACATTTTTCCTGCCAGCAGCGGGCCGCTCATCGCCCCCAGACGCCCAACGGCGACGGCGGTGCCCACGCCTGTCGCGCGGATCTGCGTGCTGTAAAACAGCGGAGCCAGCGCATACAGCACGCTTTGTCCTCCAGTGGCAAACATCCCCGCCACAAATCCAGCCATCAGCATACCGCTCAATGACAACACCGTCCCCAGCGCCAGCAACGAAGCCAACATCCCGGTGTAGATCAGAAGCGACATGACCACCGGGCGCAGTTTGTCCATTAATGCCCCAAGAATTAACGTGCCGCTGGCCGCACCGATTTGCAGAGCAAACATCACGCCAGCCGCCTGCGAGGGCTGAAAGCCCTGCTCCACCAGCAGCATCGGCAGCCAGTTGATCAGCATATACACCACCAGCAGGGTGAAGAAATAGCACAGCCACAGCAGCAGCGTGGCGGTGGCGGTAGCGGGTGCGAACAGGGCGCGCAACGGCGCGGCGGCCACCTGCGTTTGCTGGGCATAAACCTGTGATTCTGGCAGCCAGCGCATCAACAACGGCACCAGCAGCAGCGGGATCACTCCGCCAACCCAGAACACCGTTTGCCAGGCGGCGGCCAGACCGCTAAATCCGAGCGCCGCCGCTAACGCCGCGCCAATCGGCACGCCACAGTACATCAGGCTCACCGCCGTACCGCGAAAACGCGGGCCCGCCGCTTCGGAGGTCAGCGCGATCAGATTCGGCAACGCCGCGCCCAACCCGACGCCGGTCATCAGACGGGCAAACACCAGCGACGAGAAATCCCAGGAAATCGCCGTCGCCAGCGAGAACAGGCCGAACAGCGCCACCGAGGCAATAAGAATACGCTTGCGGCCATAGCGATCGGCCAGCATGCCGCCCACCAGCGCGCCGGGCAGCAGTCCGAGAATGCCCGCACTGAAGATCCAGCCCATCTGCATTTTATCCAGCGCAAACGCCTGGGCGATACCGACGGCAGCGATCCCGGCGGCCTGTAGATCCAGCCCTTCCATCAGGGCAACTAAAAAGCAAAGCCCGACGGTTAACGTCAGGCGGTAAGATGTGGGGGTACGGGTAGTCATAAGATGTACCTCTGAGGTCACGATGCAGGTGAGTCGCGGCTGATACGTTGCCAGCCGCGTAATCATTTTTATTTGCTATTGCGCAGATCCAGCGCCACGTCGACGATCATATCTTCCTGGCCGCCCACCATTCGGCGTTTGCCCAGTTCAACCAGAATATCGACCGCGCTCAGGCCATAACGCGCCGCCGCCACTTCGCAGTGACGCAAGAAGCTGGAGTACACCCCGGCATAGCCCAGTGCCAGCGTTTCGCGATCCACCCGCACCGGACGGTCCTGCAATGGACGCACCAGATCGTCGGCGGCGTCCATCAGCGCATACAGATCGGTGCCGTGCTGCCAGCCGAGCTTATCCGCAGCGGCGATAAACACTTCCAGCGGCGCATTGCCCGCGCCAGCGCCCATACCCGCCAGGCTGGCGTCGATACGGTCGCAGCCCTCTTCCACCGCGGCAATCGAGTTCGCCACGCCGAGACTCAGGTTGTGATGCGCATGCATTCCGGTTTCTGTCTCCGGCTTCAGCACCGCTTTCAGGGCGCGGAAGCGGGCGCGAATATCGCTCATATTCATTGCCCCGCCGGAATCGACCACGTAGATACAAGTCGCGCCGTAGTTTTCCATCAGCTTCGCCTGCTGCGCCAGATTCTCCGGCGTGGTCATATGGCTCATCATCAGAAAGCCGACGGTATCCATGCCGAGCTCACGCGCGTACTGAATATGCTGGGCCGACACGTCCGCTTCGGTGCAGTGGGTCGCCACGCGCACCACTCGCGCGCCGGCCTGATACGCGTTTTTCAGGTCATGAAGAGTGCCGATGCCCGGCAGCAACAGCGTGGCGATCTTTGCGTGTTTGACCACGTCTGCTGCCGCTTCAATCCACTCGAGATCGCTGTGCGCGCCAAAGCCGTAGTTAAAGCTGGAACCTTGTAAACCGTCGCCGTGGGCCACCTCAATGGAATCAACCCGCGCGTCGTCCAGCGCTTTGGCAATCTGGCGCACGTTTTCCAGCGAATACTGGTGACGAATCGCATGCATGCCGTCGCGCAGAGTCACGTCAGAGATATAGAGTTTTTTACCGTTCATGCTGCTTCTCCTGCCTGACGGGTGAGTGACTGCGCCATCTGCTCAGCGGTCGCCAGCGCGCTGGAGGTCATAATGTCGAGGTTGCCCGCATAGGCGGGTAAATAGTGCGCCGCACCTTCCACTTCCAGATACACCGCGGTTTTCAGCCCGGAAAACTGACCAATACCCGGCAGATTCACCGGTTTATCCTGCGGGATGACTTCAAACTGGACGCGCTGTTTCAGGCGATAGCCCGGCACATACGCCTGCACCGCCGCCGCCATGTCATTAATCGACGCTTCAACTTCAAGCTGGGAGGCCGCTTCGCTCAACACATACACCGTGTCGCGCATCATCAGCGGCGGCTCAGCCGGGTTAAGTACGATAATGGCTTTGCCTTTAGCCGCGCCCCCCACCACTTCAATCGCCTTCGAGGTGGTTTCGGTAAACTCGTCGATATTGGCGCGGGTGCCCGGTCCCGCAGATTTACTGGCGATCGAGGCGATAATTTCGGCGTAATGGACTTTTGCCACGCGAGAAACCGCCGCCACCATCGGGATGGTCGCCTGCCCGCCGCAGGTCACCATATTGACGTTCTGCTGGTTAACGTTGGCCTCCAGATTCACCACCGGGACGCAGTACGGGCCGATCGCTGCGGGCGTCAGGTCGATCAGACGGATCCCCGGTTTTACGGCGCGCAGCGCGGCGTCATTTTTCACGTGCGCGCCCGCGCTGGTGGCATCAAACACGATGTCAATGTCAGCGAATTCTGGCATCGCAAGAAGCCCCGTCACCCCTTCATGGGTGGTGGCAACGCCCATACGCCGGGCGCGTGCCAGACCGTCGGATTGCGGATCAATCCCCACCATCACCGCCATCTCCAGACGTACGCCGTGACGCAGAATTTTAATCATCAAATCGGTGCCGATGTTGCCAGAGCCGATAATGGCGACTTTACGCTTACTCATGACTGACTTCCTTTTGTAACCGCCGCTGAAAAGGTGGCGGCAACTGAACCAATACCGTCGATATGGGCTTCGAAACGATCGCCCGCATTCACCGCCACCATCGGGCCTAACGCCCCGGTGAGAATAATGTCCCCGGCACGCAGCGGCTCGCCGAGGCTGGCCATTTTGCGCGCCAGCCACACGGCGGCGTTGATCGGATGTCCCAGACATTCGCTACCGCGCCCGCTGGAAACCTCTTCGTTATTGCGCGTCATTTTCATCGCGCAGTTTTTCAGATCTAATCCTGCCGGACGTTGTGCCGGACCGCCGACCACATACACGCCACAGGAGGCGTTATCCGCCACGGTATCAACAAACTTGATCGACCAGTCGCGAATACGGCTGCCGACCACTTCCAGCGCGGGTAGCACCCACTCGATGGCGTTGTACAGCTCGTCAAAGGTGGTATCGGCATTGGGCAGATCGCGGTTCAGCACCAGCGCAATCTCCGCTTCAATACGCGGTTGTAGCACGCGGGCAAACGCAATGGTGTCGTTGTCGCCGTAGCACATGTCGGCGAACAGCGTGCCGAAGTCAGGCTGATCGACGCCCAGCTGCTGTTGCACTTTCGGGTGTGTCAGCCCCACTTTGCGCCCGACGACGCGACGCCCTCGCGCCACGTCATACTGCACATTGATACGCTGAATGGCGTAGGCCGCTTCGGCGTTATCCACGCCGATCAGTTCACGCAGCGGGGCGATAGCGTCCCCTTTTTCCTCAGCCTGACGTAAATCGGCGGCTAACTGCTCAAGATTAAGATTCGTCATGTCCGTTCCTTAAGGGCGTGCGAGGAAGTTCAGCACCAGCTGGTTAAAAGCATCCGCATGTTCCCACTGTGCCCAGTGCCCGCAGTCGCGGTAGAGGTGCAGCTCAGACCCGGCAATCCCGGAGAGCAGGCGCAGGCCGGCGTCCATCGGCACGAAGCGGTCGTTGCGTCCCCAGACAATCAGGGTCTGGGCTTTGATTTCGCCCAGGCGCGGGCTGAAATCCGGAAACTGTTTCGGGTTGGCTTCAAGGCTGTGGACAAAGTTTTCCAGGTGATCGCGACGCGACAGCATGTTATTCAGACGCGCCTCAAACAGCGCCTCGGTCAGGTCGCTGGTGTCGAAGACAAAGATCTCCATCATCAGCTTCAGGTTCTCGATGGTCGGTTCGCGGTACAGCTGATTCAGGCGCTTGATGCCTTCGGTCGGCATCGGGGTAAACAGGCTCATGCCCCCCGTCCCGCCGCCCATCAGCACCAGCTTGCCCACACGCTCCGGCCAGCTCAGGGTGAACGCCACGGCACTGTGGCCCCCCATCGAGTTGCCCAGCAGATGGATTTTCTGAATATCCAACTGATCGACCACGCTTTTCAGGATGCGAGCATTAAGATCGGATCGCGAACCGCGATTAACGATGCCATCGCTTTTGCCCCAGCCAGGACAATCCAGCAGGATCACCCGGTATCCAGCCTCCACCAGCGGATCGATATTGCGGCTGAAGTTCGCCCAGCCCGTCGCACCCGGACCAGATCCATGCAACAGCACGACAGTCTCTTCGCCCTGCCCACAGTCATTGAAATGCACGCGCAGCGTTTCGCCTGCTTCCTGCACCTGCAGAAAACGACTGGTTGCGGCTTCGGTTTGCGGTTGGTATGTCATGATGTTCTCCTGCATATTCAGTTCTGTTTCAGTTCTGTGTGGTGGCGCTCAGGGAGCCGAATCCAGCGATCCACTCTGGGATCGGGCGGTAATAACGGCCTTCGCTGCGCCAGTTGCCAAAGGCAGAAATAGCGGCGAAGGCAGCAACCCAGGTTTTAACTTCGTGCGTTGATTTGCCCGCCATCGCGGACAGTTCTTCGTTACTGACTGCGTCCAGCTCCTGCAAACGTCCCTGTTCAAGCAGCGTCATAAAGCGGTTATCCCAGACAGGGTTAAGCGGATGCAGCGTGTTTTGATCGGCCACAAACTTCTCGGCAGCGCTGATCACCCGCTGCTGGCGCAGCTCGCGCTCGTTTTCAGGCAGTTGTTTGCCGCTGCCGAGCAGGCGGTCGCGCATATGGGCATCAGCCTTCGCCAGCTCCGGGACCGGCGGCTGATGCGACAGGCCGCCGGAGCCTAAAAACAGCACACGCTGATTCAGCGAGCTGGCGAATCGGCCAATCGCTTCACCGAGCATGCGGGTACGCTGAAAGCCCGGCAGCGGCGTGGCGACGCCGTTAATAAACACCGGCAGCACCGGCACGTTATCCAGACCGCCGAGCAAAAACTCCAGCGGCTGCGCGAAGCCGTGATCGACCTGCATGTTGTAGGACACGGCGAGATCGATGCCGCTTTTCATTACCGCGTGGGCGCAGGCTTCAGCGAGCTCTGTCGGCACCGGCAGTTCCCCCGCCGCGCTACCGAAATCGCCGATCGCCGTAGCGCCTACGCCTAAACAGAACGGCGGCATCACGTCGTAGAAAAATCCGTTGTAGTGATCGGGGGCAAACAGCACCACCAGTTCAGGGTCGAACGCCGCAATACGTGCCCGGGCGCTGGCGATCACACCGTTAACCTCGTCGAGCACGGCCTGCGCCGGGTCGACGTAACCCACCAGCGGCGAGTGGGAAAGACAGTGAAGATAAGCGTGCATATCAGGCCACCTTTTCAGCGGGAATGTGGGCATTAACGCGGGTGAGCGTCATCACCGACGCCAGTTTATTCAGGGTACTGCCCAGGGTTTGCGGAATGGCGATGGCGGCTACAAAGCGGTCCGGGCGTATCACCACCAGCGCGGCGTTGTGCTGGGCAAACCACGCGCGCAGGCGGTTTTGCGTATCGCCAATGCGGGTAACGCCGTCGTGGTTATCCTGATCGGTTTGTATCTGTGTATCCGGCACCACCTGGATAAACTGCGTCCCCAACGCCTGCCACTGTTGGATCTGCGCCTCGCTCATGCCCCACAGCGGGTTACAGCCCCAACCGATCACCGCGAAATTCGGTCCGATGACGTTGTCGAGCAGCGTCACTTCACCTGATTCCAGCGTTACCTTCGGCTGGATAAACATCTTGCCAACGGGAGAGGTTTTCGCGTCGCCTTCACGCACCAGCGCCCCGGCGTGGTACTGCGGCATCGGCTTAAAGCGCATTTCAAGGAAGTAGCGTTTGACCGGCGGAATGTAGTTCAGCAGCCAGGAAACCCCGTCGCGCACCGCGCCGTGCCAGCGTTTCGGCGGCGCAAGTACGTTGCCTGCGGTCACCGAGAGATCGATCATCGCTTTGGCGTGGTCGCGGCGCTCCTGCTGGTAGGTATCCAACAGCGCATCACCGGCTTTGCCCTCAATCACCAGCGCCAGTTTCCACGCCAGATTGAAAGCATCGCGCATGCCACTGTTGTACCCCTGCCCCTGCCAGACCGGCATAATGTGCGCCGCATCGCCCGCCAGCAGCACGCGGTCAATGCGAAAACGTTCGGCCAGACGTGCGTTATGGGTATATACGCGCTGGCGGATCAGCTCGACGTTGTCCGGGTTCGGCAGCACTTTGCTCAAAAGCTGGCGCATATTCTGCGGTTCGTTGAGCTGCGCTTCGGTTTCCCCTGGCATTACCATAAATTCAAAGCGGCGCACCGCGTGCGGCAGCGCGGCGGAGACATACGGGCGCACCGGATCGCAGCACAGATACACATGCGGCGTGCTGAGCGGATCGTTAGCGATATCCACCACAATCCACTGATTCGGCGCGGTTTTGCCTTCAAATGGCACATTCAGCGAACGTCTGACGTTGCTGGCCCCACCGTCGCAGGCCACCAGCCACTGAGCTTTCACCGTTTCACGCTGGCCATCCGGCGCTTTCAGGTTCAACGTCACTTCACCATTTTGCTGGCTGAAAGCTTCCAGTTCGCGGGAGAACAGGCAGCGCACGTTGGGAAAACGCGACAGCCCTTCCAGCATCACCGCGTCCACCTGCGGCTGAATAAACGCGTTGCGGCGCGACCAGCCAAATTCGTCGGTCATCGGCTGGATATCAGCAAAACAGCGCCCTTTCGGGGTGAGAAAGCGCATCGCATGCCACGGCGTGGTGTGCGGCAGAACATTTTCGACCAGACCGACGGACTGCATGGTGCGCAGCGCTTCATCGTCAATGCCGATGGCGCGAGGATAGTCGATAAGGGTATCGAGCTTCTCCACCACCAGCACCTCAATGCCCATCTGGCCAAGATAGTTCGCCATCATCAGCCCTACCGGACCGGCTCCGGCAATCGCTACCTGCACGGTGTGCTGCACAGCGGGTTGGATATCTGGATTTATTGTTGTCATTTCAGAACCTCACTACTCGGACAAAATGCAATTGCAGACCCTGGTGAGGCGCAATTGTTTTTTGTTAAAAGAATGTGAATAATTTTTTATTGTGCGGTCAGTATAGAAGTGAGTTTTTGCGCTACAATCAAAACATGCCTGGATGTGCACTAAGTGCACAACGTTGTTTTAACTGTAGATTTGTCAATAAATATGAAAAGTGACGACGGTACCGAATACAAAACCGTGCGCGGGTTAACGCGCGGACTAATGTTATTAAATATGTTAAATCGTCTCGACGGCGGGGCCAGCGTTGGCCTGCTGGCAGAGCTGAGCGGCCTGCACCGCACCACGGTCAGGCGACTACTGGAAACCCTGCAGGATGAGGGTTACGTCCGGCGCAGTCTGTCCGATGACAGCTTTCGCTTAACCATTAAGGTCCGTCAGCTCAGTGAGGGATTTCGTGACGAGCAGTGGATTTCTGCGCTCGCCGCCCCGCTGTTGGGGGATTTGCTGCGCGAGGTCATCTGGCCGACCGACGTTTCCACGCTGGATGTGGACGCGATGGTGGTGCGTGAAACCACCCATCGCTTCAGCCGCCTGTCGTTTCATCGGGCGATGGTCGGGCGTCGTTTGCCGCTGCTGAAAACCGCATCCGGCCTGACCTGGCTGGCATTTAGCCCGGAGAATGAACGTCAGGAACTGATTGAAATGCTGGCTTCACGACCGGGAGATGAGTTCCAGTTGGCGCGCGAACCGCTGAAGCTCGACGCCATTTTGAGCCGTGCGCGAAAAGACGGTTTTGGCCAGAACTTTCGCGGTTGGGATCAGGAGGAGAAAATCGCCTCCATCGCCGTCCCCATTCGCAGTGAACAGCGGGTGATCGGCTGCCTGAATCTGGTGTATATGGCCAGCGCCATGACCATCGAACAGGCCGCGGAAAAACATCTTCCGGCCTTACAAAAGGTGGCGAAACAGATAGAGGACGGCGTTGAGTCGCAGGAGATTTTGGTTGCCGGGAGGTGAGATGGATCACAGTTAAGCGGATCATCGGATTAATAGCTGAGATAACTCACTCACCGACCGATATAACACAGTGGCGTCTTGCCCTAAATATATCTTCATCACATAGTGTGCATTCGTTTTCTGCCAGGAGGCTGCATGTTAAAGGTCATTGCCGAAGATTTCATCAAACCTGAGTATATTGAAACCGTTCTCCCTTGGTACCGTGAGCTAATATCGGCGACGAAGAAAGAGCCGCAATGCATTGCTTATGACCTCTATATTGATGAAAAAGATCCGGGGCATTTTATTTTTATCGAAGAATGGCCAAACCACGCGGCTCTCGATGAACATTGTGCCAGTGAGCATTTCCGGCGACTTGTGCCGTTAATCGATCAATACACGCGCCAGGAAGCACGTTACATACTGATGGATGACGTGGTAATTCCAGGTGCCTCGTCAAAATAAAAAAACAGAATGGAATTTGCTATTTGGCTCAAATGGATATTCCCTTCTGACAAAAATACGCATAAAAAAACCGAAATCCCGCTTCTGAAAAGAGCAGGATTTCGGTTTTCATTCACTCTGAAGGGCTTCAGACCTTAAGCAGTTTCACCGTCTCGTCGATGTCGATTTCATCTTCCGAGAAGATCAGCGTCGTGCCCTGGAAGGTGGTGATGGCCAGCTTTTTCAGCGTGCGCATTTCACCAGGCTTCACGTCTGATTTCGGTCGGATGCTGTTCATCAGCACACCAACGGACAGCACCGCATTTTCTTTGTCGATACGAGTCTCAGCAGGGACTTCTTCGCTGTAGACCAGGTAAGACTTGATCGCCGTGAGCTTCAGACGCTCGCCCGCGATATAGATGTATTTGCTGTCGGGTATGACTTTTACCGCGTAGGCAGATAAGCCTTTGTTGTTGGTGGTAGGCTCAAAGGTCACCGCCGCGTCTTTCTTGATCAGCTCAGGATTAGCAACCTTAATCACATGAAAATAGCGGTTGTCGCCGTTTTCATCTTTGATAAATCCAAAGCCTTTATCTTTAAACCACGTTGTGATTGTTCCGTTCATTGCTGTTTCCGCCTGATTAAACCTATTACTTGTAGAGTATACCTACTCAATTTGCGCGCAGTGTAAAACACAGGCCATGTCTTTGGCTACTCGTTACCCCAACGATTGAGGAACTCCGCGATATCATCGATACGCTGTGCGTCGACTCCGGCCTCGGTTGCCATCTCCTGCTGCGCTTCTTCGCTGATCTCTTCATTGTTCATCAAACGAGTGATCAACTGCTGGAAGTAGTATGCCAGTGCGTCGCGTTCTGTATCGCTCACCGGCTTTGCAGCTTCAGTCGCGTATTCGTCGGCGATATCATAAAATTTTAGCGGAATGTCGTTGTTCATCGGGTGCTCCGGGGTAAATGCGTGTGCCAGCAGTTGCCTGCCGCGTCTGGTGTGAATGATAGCATTCTTATTTCATGGTTCGCGATCTGTTTTATTGGCTGCAATACGTTGCATATATCAACACTATTTTCTGGAGCCGCTTCGTATTTAATAAATCTACTCTTATTTAAATGACGTTTTTTATTCAGCTCGGTATAACAGCCACAGGTTAAATAGTGTAGTAAAGAAGGAAAGTAGTTAAAGTCTTTTCCCGGAGCATTAAATGATTTAGGGGATATTCCGGTGATTAAACAGCAAAAAATAATGATTCCCCTGCTAGCCTGCTAAGCGAAGCGCCATCGAGCATTTATCCTCGCCGCCACTCCCCCTCCAGGATGGCGGCCAGACCGCGAGTCCATCCCTTCGATTGGCGTCCAATTATTTTTCCATTCCCTACGCTTGCTTCTAACCCCCCAATTACAGGTGTAGAGTCAGCACCTAAATTACCTACAATATTTAGCGCCTTATTTCGAGCACTTTCCCAGTTTTTCTCAGACTTTAATATTGTTTCAATTCGAGTTACTGAGCCAGGTACTATCTAACCTGGCAATATAATGCAAGCCAGCAAACCACCTGGCGCTTCAAGCGCAACCTGGTTCCCTGATGAAGCGTCTTTAACTGTGTCCGCTATCGCCGACCAGGTTTCACTCTTCATCAGCGCAGTAACCGTATCCGCCACCACCTGATTCTTCCCGGCCAGGTCACTCATGGCCTTGCTGCAGTAACTATCACCCGCAGCACAGGCTGCCAGCGCCATGGCCGCATCAGCAACATAATCCGCTGAGCCTAGTGCTGCATCACCGGTATCAGCGAGGGCATTGATAATACCGTTCGCGATGGAAGAGGTTGTACCGTCACCCAGCTTTTCCCTGACTTGATTTTTCAGCGATTCAGCGGCCTGTTTCGCCGCTTCACGGGCCTGGTCACCACTGAGCGAGTTATTCTCAACAACTGTTATTTCCTATGACGCTCATGCAATTTATTTTTCAACCATACTCCAGCACCTAATACTACTCCTGCGATGCTCCCTTTTTTCAATGCGATATATAATGCGTCTTCCCATGCAAAAAGGAATACCCCATCCTTGAAGTAGAAAATTGTTGACACTCCTAGTTGGCATATGAAAAGAACAACAGAGATTAAGGCAGTACAGTACACAACCATGAAAAGAAGCCAAAGGGTACCAACCTTGCTGAAGAGATTCATTGCTTCTTCTCCCGCTTGTCTAATTCATCTTTTACAGCTTTTCCTGTAAGTTCAGAAGCAGTAGAACCTGTAACTGCACCAATAACATCCTTTGTCACTTGATCAGTTACCGGAGACAATGAATCAACAACTTTTCCCCCTAAACTACCAGCCGCACTACCAAAGCCAGTACTTATCACAGAGTTAGTCGGATCTTCCCCTTTAATCGCACTGCCAATCGCAGCACCTCCCATATTGATCGCTGCTGATGCCTGCCAACTTTTACCTGTAGTCGCGGCAGCTGTCACACCGGCGAGAATTGCATCAACATAGCTGAAAGGATCATTCCCGCTAAGTTGTACGCCCGTATTCACGCCCACACCGATTGCCGCATTAACCGCCATACCTTCTTTTATTGTGGTGCCAAGGACACTGCTGCCAAATAACAATACCGGGTCTCCAATACTGGCATTGGATTTATGATAACCCCATGTATTCATGATGGTTTGTGCTTTCTGCTGCGCCTCTGTCTGTGGCGCTGACTTCATATAATCCTGCCCAGTCAGCATTCCTGCGATCAGCTCTTTAGTTACTGCCTCACCATATTTAGCCTGCATGTCAGATGCATATATTTTCAAATAACTTACCAACTCGGTTCGCTCTGCCGTGCTCAACTCCGCTGGTTCTTTATTGAACTTAGCAACCAGTGCATCGCTACGTTTATCGGCATTCTCAAGTTGTAAAAACTCTTTCGCAGTTTGCAGGGATTTATCGCCTTTTAAGACTTTCTCTGCCAAAGCATCACGTTTTTCCGAGGAGGTACTGCTCAGGAAATTATTCTCAACAACAACTCGCTCCGGTGTACAGTCTGACGGCGAACACGCTTTTTCCCTGTCCTTTCCGTCAGTTACATCCGTTTTTTGATGAGGCGTTTCGCTGGCCGTTACTTTTTGCCCCGACGCGCTTTTTTCAGCCCATTACGTAATCCTCCCAACGCCGCACAGTAGCGGAGTGAAGAGCGAGGTTTTAGGTTGTAGAAACACGCTTCCGAAGCGACCAGGGCTGTGCAATTACTTTTTCAGTAAGGCTCTTCTGGCTTCCAACAATGCTTGTTGAAGCCAATCAAAATCTACCACCCTAATATTCGGTGAAAACTCAACTTTGATGTTATTCTCACCGTCTTCTTGCTGTAAAAGCGCGATAAACTCTTCATCACAGTAGATTTCAGCTATTAATTTTTCATAATCAACATCACTAGCCACAATAATTTTTAATTGATGTTTCTGAGTCATTCTTAAGGCTCCAAAAATCCACGGAAATTACCCTGAGGGTCAAAGCGAGCTCCCCGTCCGTCAGGCGCTATAACATCAAAACCACCAAAGCGGTTACCTTCTTTGACCGTCGCGCCTGGAGTTTTAACAATGCCATCCAATATTTTTTACCCTTGTTCATTCATCTGAGCCGGTGTGCCCTTGGCAACAGGAAAAGCGCTCCCTTCACGACTGCCATGTTTTTGCAATGCTCTACCAGCAACAGTGAAATTTCCCGCTTTAACGGCCGAATCTGTTTTAGCACCGGTTTGTGAAATTGCATCTAAATCAAGTTGACCAAATTTGCCTGTATTAATTTTTGGCCCCAAACCAGACTGAAGACTCCTCACTGCATTAGCCGCCACTGTCTCAGCTTTAGCCGCAGTCGCCTCTGCCGCAGTTTTTCCGATACCTACAGCACCGCCAGCTCCAACACCGCCTGGCACTATCGCTTCTGACATCTGGATACCAGCATTATTCAGGCACAGCACTACATTACCTGCACACGCTTGTATCGCTACTTTAGCAGCCGCTGCGATTTCAGGTGTGGCCGCAGCCAGTAAACCACCACCAAGACCCGCCGGAAGGGCCACCATCAGGGCATCATTCATCGCCAGCCCTTTCTGGCAGGACGCTGATCTTGGGTCAGTGCTGCAAGATGCGATATTCTTGCCATGCTCCTGAACAAACTTCTCCTGGCCGCTTTCAGTACCGCCGAGCAGATTATTCTCAACAACAACTCTTTCCGGTGCGCCCCCCGTAACAATAACAGCTTCCCCTTTATTTTCAGTTACTTAAAACTAATTTTCTCTGCTATACTTCCAGCCCACTAACTTTTTGCCCTAACGCGCCCTTTCAGCCAGTTACACCATTTCCCCCAAATCTGTTAAAGAATAGCTCCCAACACACTATGACCATCATCCTTCCATGCAGTCATAGACAATATTACACGGGCGATAGCTTCTAATTATTCAGAGGGTAAGCTTTTGAAAAATCATTGTACGTTTCATGAAGATGATAAAATTTTGCATCAGGGTCATTTTTCAGTTCTTCATATCTTTTCATTAGTTTTTTGAATAAACCCTCTGGTACAGGATAAGGATCTACCTCATTTTTTGCACAGTAAAAATAGAAAAGCGCCTTTTCAAGCTCTGCAAGAGTTATATTATCCGCATTGCCTGTCAAATACTCAAATGCGTAAGACCACTGTTCTGACAATAATAAGAAATTCAGCGCCGAACCTTTAATGAAAACACCATCAATGTTATTTGAATTAAGTATTTTTTTACAAAATGACAGACAGCACCCCGAATCTTTAACTAATAAATTACTGAGACACTCTAACGCATCATCCTCTGGGTCGTTAAAAGAGTTAGCCTCTACATAGCCATTAGCCAGGTAACTTTCTAAACCTTCAATATCCTTTGTGGTACTATTCACATTTATCATTTGAATGCTCCCGTATTAACAGTTGAAAGTCTTTTCGTGCCATCAGGTAATATTGTCCATGTAGCATAAACCCTTACGTTACCGTTAGGCCCTGATACAACAACAGATGTTTTTCTATTTGCAGACGTAGCCCTGAGCTGAGTCCAATAACTTATCCATTATCATGCTGTTATTACTGGCAGTATTCACTATACCTGCTTGCTCTAATACACGAGCCATATCTTGAGAACGCTCAATATTATGGATTTGTTTTTCTAACACTTCCATCCTTTTAGCATTATTTGGATCTTTTGCAAATTCTTTTTGGCTGCTAATTTTTGCATCTTTTAAAGAATTATATTCTATTTGCAAAGACTCAAGGTCACCAGAAGCTTTACCACGCATATATAGTTCAATCTTATCGACAGGTATTTTAGCATCACCTTTTACAGCCGTGATGTGATTTTTCCCATTTGCATCTGGGAGTGAGCTAACCTCGAAACTATTAGACAAGCGTTGTTTACCAGCCAGAACTTCTATCTTACTGGCCGCCGCAGCACCTATTACTGGTGCCATCGAAGCCGCTACAACCTTCATTCCATCATAAGTTTCAACGTATGCCTCTGCCGTCGCCTTATCGACCCCAAACTGCACTATGGCATAGTTCACCATCGCATCCTTCACCTGCTGCTGATTTTGCGCATCAACACCGGTGATATCGAGCAGGTTAACTATCTGGCCATAAGCATCTGCGTACTGCTGGCTGGCCTTTGAATTATAGTTCCCGGTATTTTCGTACTCTCCTCTTGCTTTAATCACATCCAGCCTGGCAGTGGCGCAGGCTGAACTGGCTGCATTGCCATTGCCGCAGGCACTGATGACCTTCTGATCGCTGGTGATGTCTTTTTCGCGCAGATCATTAATGGTTTGCTGCGCTTTTTCACGTACAGCCTGATCTTTGCTGTTGAGCTTCTGTTTAGCTATTTCAAGCTCTGTCTTATCCGATACGCTGAGGAAGTTATTCTCAACAACAACTTAGAATCCTTTTAATTTCAATAACCGAGCTATCCACATCCCACCACCGACAAAGCTTCCGACACTGAGACTAATCTTACAGAGTAGCAATATATTTTCCATAGTGAAATTAATTGGTATCCCTTTGAAAAAGAAGAACAACAACTCCCCTGCTACGTATAAAGTAATTGATGTCAAAAAAATGGACACAATACTTAATGCGATAAAAAGAGGCAGGTGCAGAAACTTATTTTGCTTTCTCATTTTTTGCGATCCTCCTGAGAGGATTTCTGCTCTATATACTTCCCGCTAAGTTCAGATCCCACGCTACCACCGATATCGCCAGCTATACCTGGAAAATAGCTAGGTGTCATTTCTTTTGAAAGCCCAAGCTCTCCTTTCACTTCAGTAAACTGCCTCAGAGCAGGATTAAACTTAGGATCCCAACCACCTTTCCACCAGTTAACACCAGAATTAACGCCCCATGAGACCCCTTTACCGATGCCATAGCCAATACCCGAACCGGCCCCATTGATTAGCGCCCCCGACAGCGGGTCTTTGTTGTCAATCCAGTTACCCAGCGCACCACCTGCGGCATTCCAGCCGACTGTACCTGCCAGGCCATTCCCCATACTGAATACATTCACCCAACCAGCAATGGCTGCGTTTGCAGGGTCTATAGTACCATCAGCCAGATAACTGATACCGGCATTCGCACTTGCTCCCAGTCCCCACATAGCCTGAGCACCACCAGGAAGCAGAGCCACTGTACCTGTTGCCAGAGCAAGTCCTACCGCATCCCGTTCATTTTTAGCCTTATGGCATGCGGCTCCATCAGGATTATCAGAACAGCTCGCCATATCGAGCCCATGCTGACGTATCCATGCAGCCTGAGCATCTTCACTACCACCGAGTAAATTATTCTCAACTGAATTTTTACCAGACTGCGCCCCTGTTGTCGTGCTTTTCGAATCCCCCCCGGCCAGATTACCTGCCAGCCCGGATGCAATAGTCGCAAGATTGCTGACTAACTGCCTGTCACTTTCATCCAGCTCACTGACGTGCTTGCCCGGATACATCGTTTTCAGTATCGCATTTGCAGCAAGCTCTCCTGCCGCTGCGCCAGCCGCTCCGGCTGCTACATTGTTCCCCTGCATAGCCGCCGCAGCACCACCCAGTATCGCATGCGCGATGGCTTTAGCCGCGATATCATCCTCGCTGAGGCCCGCCTTATGGCCTATGATATTGGCAAGCTCCGGTGCCGATGCCCCCGCCAGCGCCGCGCCAATATTACCGCCAGCCAGCCCCTGCAGAGCGCCTACTGCAGCCTGAATACCCCGCTGCACGTCACTGCCCGTACCGTATTTCGTCTGCTCGGTTTTATATGCCGCTGAGTTCCGTAGTTGCGTCTGGTATCTTGCTTTTTCTTCATCACTGGCGTTCACATCCGGCTCAGGAATGCCTTCCTTTGCCAGTGCTTTTTTACCCGCGTTCAGGCCATTTATCTCACCTTGCGTCCGCGCGATATCCGCCGCCTGGTTACCTATCTGGGCTATCAGTTGCACTTCTTGCAGACGCCTCTGCTCTTTTTCCTTGTCAAAAATAGGACTGATGCTGCCGTTTGCATGCTCCGCATCCCGGCTCAGACCGGCGACATCCTGCTTCTGGTTTTCCGTGTCGCGAACAGTTAACGTCCCCTCACTCACCGCCGCCTGCGTTGTTCCTTCCGCATGCCCGCTGCTGCCACCTCCGGCAATCAGGGCGTTCGCCAGATTACCCGCGAACTGTTGACCAATACTGCCTCCCGTACTGATCCCTCCCCCCTGGTGATCCACTTTGTAATCTGCCTGATTGTGGATATCGCCAAAGCCCAGCGTGCCCGTATCCAGACTGTTTTTATCCGCTGAACCGGTAGAAGCAATGACCGCGCCATCCAGTTGGGTGTGCTTGCCCACGGTGATATCAAAGCCACCGTCTCCCGCGAATATCCCGCTCTGCTCCTGCACCGAATCATAGTCGCTCTTCATCCTGTCGCGGCTGGCATTGAGGCGGGGAATATTCAGGCATTGATTCACCCATGGCGCGGTAAGCTTTGCCGAGGCAGCGGCGGACAACTTCGTTGCGCCGTCAATATCAATACGCGAAATCATAAAACACGGCCCTTCAGTCTGGGCTGGCGTTTTCGGCGTTACGGTTTCGGGTAGCGTAACGCTACGCTCCAGCTCTTCACGCTGGCGCTGGTTTTCATTAAGTCGCTGCTGCTGTTGCTGCTGAATGGTATTCCGATCCGCAGGAGAGAGTGGCGCCGCAGAAACAGTTGTGAACGGCAAAATTAACATCCCAATTAATATTGCCAACTTTCTTTCATCCCTGAACTTCACCCCACCCCCCATAAAAGTACGAAAGCGAACTTGACTGTAAAGCACAGCCGATCCTTGTAAAAAAGCACAAAATGTAAACAAAAGTAAAGACATTAAGTGCTATTTCACTTCATTCCAATTGCATTTTAGGATTTCTTATGCTCTTAAGTTAAATTATTCTTACTCTGTTGACCTAATCCCATCGCAAATCGCCCATTTACCCACATTAACGCTCTGGACAATACGCTACGATGACGCCACTCGCATCGTGCTAACAGACACACCTCCCCGGCACTAAATAAGCGGAATCCGCAATACCTGGAAATTGTACTATTATCGCTTAACTTAATTGTCGTAAAGTAATAGCGTTAAAAAACATGGAATAATTAGAAATGAATACCAGCATAATTAAACCTTCCGCGATCGTTCTTTTCTTCCTTATTCTGGCAATGCTCAATGGTTTTATTGCAACCCTGGGTTTATTCTTGTCGATTTATACCCTGTGTAAATTTCGTTCCGACGAATACAGCCCATATCAGTATTTTTTAGCAACCAACTCACTCATTTGACAATTATGCCTTTTGTTTTAATAGGGCTCACCAAAGCAGAAGGGAAGGAAGAGAAGGGAACGCTTAACGTTGAGAGTTTAGCCACGTTTTTGCGCCAGCCAGATGGTATGCCCGGCGCAGTGCGGATCTTCCATCACCATCTCTACCACCACAAAACCGTGCGCTGACAGCAATGCGCGGTATTCATCCGGCGCGAGGCTGGCGTGAAACAGCGGTTCGCCCTCAAATTGCCCCATCGCGATACCGTTTTCCGTTCCGCTGGTAAACATCAGCGCGCTGCCGGGACGGCTGAGTCGGTCAAAAATCGGGAACATCTTTTGCTGATCCTGCTGAGTTAAATGGAAAAAGCTGTCCCAGGCGATCAGACCATCGAAAGTCTCGTTAAGTCCCAGCTCGCGCATATCCTGCGCCAGCCAGCGCTGTGCGGGAAAAGTGTGCCGGGCCCGCGCCAGCATCGCCGCAGAACCATCAATTCCCGTAAGCGGAAAGCCTTGCTGAATAAAATAACCAGCAATCGGCTGACCGTTGCCGCAGCCAATATCCACAATGCTGCCTTGCCCGCCCATCACGGTAATGAACTTATCCAGCCAGCTTTTCTCGAACAGTGCGCGTGAACGCTGGCTGGCAAAGGCCTCCGCATGTCGTTGGTAGATGGACAGAATGTTGTTTGCCGCAGAGTCGCTCACGATGTCCTCACTTTTTTATGCTGTTAAGCATCACGACGATAAATCCTCCAGCACACGATCCGCAACCCTGGAATGCGCCTCGCAGAACCAATGCGCAAATACCCCAAAACCGTCCCGCTGTGGCATCATAGCGCGCAGATAACGTCATGACAGGGGTGATAAACGTGAAACCGGTAACGCTATACGATGTGGCAGACCATGCAGGAGTCTCTTACCAGACCGTCTCGCGCGTCGTGAATCAGGCCAGCCACGTTTCCGCAAAAACCCGACAGAAAGTTGAGGCCGCGATGGCGGAGCTCAATTACATCCCCAACCGTGTCGCACAGCAGCTGGCGGGCAAACAGACGCCGCTGATTGGCGTCGTGACGGCGAACCTTGCCCTGCACGCCCCCTCGCAAATCGTTGCCGCCATAAAATCCCGCGCCGACCAGTCCGGGGCCAGCGTGGTGATCGCCATGGTCGAACGTAGCGGCGTTGAGGCATGTAAAGCCGCAGTCCACAACCTGCTTTCTCAACGCGTAACCGGGCTTATCATCAACTACCCGCTGGATGAAGAAGACGCCATTGCCGTGGCTGCCGCCTGCGGTACGGTGCCGGTACTGTTTCTCGATGTCTCAGATCAAACGCCAATTAACAGCGTGATTTTCTCCCATGACGACGGCGCACGTCTCGGCGTTGAACATCTGGTGCAGCATGGGCATCAGCGTATCGCCCTGCTGAGCGGGCCACACACTTCGGTTTCGGCAAGACTTCGCCATGCGGGGTGGCATAAATATCTGGCGCACTACCAGCTGCAACCCACCGCGGAGCTGGAAGGCGACTGGAGCGCGATGTCAGGTTTTCAGCAAACGCTGCATATGCTTAATGGTGGTAATCTCCCCACCGCCATGCTGGTCGCTAACGATCAAATGGCGCTGGGCGCGATGCGGGCGATCAGCGAGTTCGGTCTGCGGGTGGCGGTTGATATCTCGGTGATCGGCTACGATGACACCGAAGACAGCGCCTGCTACATCCCACCACTGACCACCATCAGGCAGGATTTTCCGTTACTGGGTGAAACCAGCGTCGACAGACTGCTGCAACTTCCCCGTGGGACCTCAAGCGTGGGCAACCAACTGCTGCCCGTAACCCTGGTTAAGCGCAATACGGTACTGCCTCCCGATACGCAAACCCTCTCACCCCAGGTGCTGGCCGACTCATTGATCCAGCTAGCGCGGCAAGTTTCGCAGCTCACACCCAAATTGTGAACGCATAACAATTGTGTGAGTCAGTTCACTCATTGAGCGCCCCGTCCTTTACAGTTAGGATCGCTTATTCGTATTTTGATTGAAATTGTGAGCGAATAACAAATTCAAACAGGATACCGTTATGAACCTGAACACAGATTCACTCTCCGCTGTACTGGCCCGCCGTGACTGGGAAAATCCCGGCGTCACGCAGCTCAACCGCCTGGAGGCGCACCCGCCGTTTTGTAGCTGGCGCTCAGCGGATGATGCGCGCACCAATCAGCGATCAACTCAGTTACGCTCGCTAAATGGCAAGTGGCAGTTCGCCTGGTTTTCCGCGCCTGAGGCCGTGCCGGAAAGCTGGCTGACGAGCGATCTGCCACAGGCTGATACTATCAACGTCCCCTCTAACTGGCAGATGGACGGTTACGACGCGCCAATTTATACCAACGTCACCTACCCGATCCCGGTTAACCCCCCGTACGTTCCAGCGCAGAATCCGACAGGATGTTACTCGCTCACATTTAATATCGAAGACGCGTGGTTAGATGAAGGTCAGACGCGCATTATTTTTGACGGGGTGAATTCCGCGTTTCATTTGTGGTGCAATGGTCGCTGGGTTGGCTACGGTCAGGACAGCCGCCTGCCGTCTGAATTCGATCTTAGCGATTATCTGCTGCACGGCGAAAACCGCCTAGCTGTGATGGTGCTGCGCTGGAGCGACGGCAGTTATCTGGAAGACCAGGACATGTGGCGCATGAGCGGGATCTTTCGCGATGTATCTTTGCTGCATAAGCCCACTACGCAAATCCGCGACCTGCGCATTAACACCCGTTTTAACGACGATTTCAGCCGCGCCACGCTGGAAACAGAAGTCAGAGTGGCGGACAACGAGAGCGAAGATTTACGCGTCACCCTGCAATTGTGGGACGGTGAAACGCTCACTCACGAAACGACTTCCCCGCTCGGCAGCGAAATTATTGATGAACGCGGCGCTTATCATGATCGGGTTACCCTGCGTCTGAACGTCGAAAACCCGGCGCTGTGGAGTGCCGAAACGCCTAATCTGTACCGCGCTGTGGTCCAGTTACGTACCGCTGACGGAGTGCTGATTGAAGCGGAAGCCTGTGATGTCGGCTTTCGTCAGGTTCGTATTGAAAACGGCCTGCTGTTACTCAACGGTAAGCCGCTGTTGATTCGCGGCACCAACCGTCATGAGCACCATCCGGTCAACGGTCAGGTGATGGACGAGGCGACGATGGTGCAGGATATTCTGCTGATGAAGCAGAATAACTTTAACGCCGTGCGCTGCTCCCATTACCCGAACCATCCATTGTGGTACACCCTGTGCGATCGCTACGGCCTGTATGTGGTCGACGAAGCCAACATTGAAACCCATGGCATGGTGCCGATGAATCGCCTCACCGACGATCCCGCGTGGCTGCCAGCCATGAGCCAGCGCGTCACGCGCATGGTGCAACGCGATCGCAACCACCCGAGCATCATCATCTGGTCACTGGGCAATGAATCCGGGCATGGCGCCAACCATGACGCGCTCTACCGCTGGATAAAATCAGAAGATCCGTCCCGCCCGGTACAGTATGAAGGCGGCGGCGCAAATACCACGGCGACCGACATTATTTGCCCGATGTACGCCCGCGTCGATCAGGATCAGTCCTTCCCCGCGGTACCCAAATGGTCGATTAAAAAGTGGCTGTCGATGCCCGGCGAGCAGCGTCCGCTGATCCTCTGCGAATACGCCCACGCCATGGGCAACAGTTTTGGCGGTTTCGCCAAATACTGGCAAGCGTTCCGTCAATTTCCGCGCCTACAGGGCGGGTTTGTCTGGGACTGGGTAGATCAGTCGCTGATTAAATATGATGAGAACGGCAAGGCATGGTCTGCCTACGGTGGTGATTTTGGCGACACGCCTAACGATCGTCAATTTTGCATGAACGGCCTGGTGTTCGCCGATCGCACCCCGCATCCGGCATTATACGAGGCCAAACATGTGCAGCAGTTTTTCCAGTTTACGCTGCTGCCGGGACCCAAACGCCAGATTGAAGTAACCAGCGAATATCTGTTCCGCCACAGCGATAACGAAGTTCTGCACTGGTCGATTGCCCAGGATGGCAACCCGCTGGCCGCCGGAGAAATCGTGCTGGATATCGCCCCACAGAGTCGCCAGGTGATTACCCTGCCAGATGTCCCGCTACCGGAAACCGCCGGCCAGTTATGGCTAACGGTACGCGTAGAGCAACCTCAGACCACCGCATGGTCAGATGCCGGGCACATTAGCGCCTGGCAGCAATGGAAGCTGGAAGAGAAACTCAGCCTGGTGCCACGGCCAACTGCCCGTACCGCACCACAGCTGAACGTGAGCGAAAACACCTTTACTGTTGAGATCAACGACAAGCGCTGGCAATTCGACCGTCAGTCTGGCCTGCTGACACAGTACTGGATTGG
This sequence comes from Citrobacter sp. Cb023, assembly GCF_030336805.1. Classification (NCBI taxonomy): domain Bacteria; kingdom Pseudomonadati; phylum Pseudomonadota; class Gammaproteobacteria; order Enterobacterales; family Enterobacteriaceae; genus Citrobacter; species Citrobacter sp. Cb023. Next base: position 1,137,562 of record NZ_JAOWCV010000038.1, read on the forward strand.
CGACGCAGCCCAGCTGTTAACCCCGCTTACTGACCAGTTCACCCGCGCGCCGCTGGACAACGACATCGGCGTGAGCGAGTCAACCCGCATCGACCCTAACGCCTGGGTCGAACGCTGGAAAGCCGCCGGTCATTATCTGGTCGAAGCAACGTTACTGCACTGTGCTGCCGACACGCTAAGCCATGCGGTACTGATCGCCACCGAACATGCGTGGCAGTATCAGGGCGAAACACTGTTCGTCAGCCGAAAAAGCTATCGCATTGACGGCAATGGTGAGATGCAGATAACGGTGGATGTCGACGTCGCCAGCGGCACGCCACATCCGGCCCGCATCGGCCTGAGCTGCCAACTGGCGCAGATCGCTGAGCGCGTGAACTGGTTAGGTCTCGGCCCACATGAGAACTACCCGGATCGCCTGAGCGCCGCCTGTTTTGATCGTTGGGATTTGTCGCTTGATGAGATGTACACCCCGTATGTTTTCCCTGGCGAAAACGGTCTGCGCTGCAACACGCGTGAGCTACGCTACGGCGAACATCAATGGCGAGGGGACTTCCTGTTCAACATCAGCCGCTTTAGCCAGAAGCAACTGATGGAAACCAGCCACCGCCATCTGCTGCAACCGGAGGCAGGTACCTGGGTCAATATTGATGGCTTCCATATGGGCGTGGGCGGTGACGACTCCTGGAGTCCTTCCGTTTCACCAGAGTTCCTGCTGAGTGCCGGACTCTACCACTACCAGCTGGTCTGGGGTCAAAAATAATAATAATCGGGCAGGTTCCCCCCTGCCCGCATTCATCGTAAGGAAGTCCATTATGTATTATTTGAAAAACACTAACTTTTGGATGTTCGGCTTCTTCTTTTTCTTTTACTTTTTCATTATGGGTGCCTATTTCCCCTTCTTCCCTATCTGGTTACACGATGTAAACCATATCAGTAAAGGTGACACCGGGATCATTTTCGCCTGTATTTCACTATTTTCATTATTATTCCAGCCTGTTTTCGGACTGCTTTCCGATAAGCTTGGCCTGCGTAAACACCTGCTGTGGGTAATTACCGGAATGCTGGTAATGTTTGCTCCGTTCTTTATTTACGTCTTTGGCCCGTTATTACAGGTTAATATTTTACTGGGTTCGATTGTCGGCGGGATTTACCTTGGCTTTATCTACAATGCCGGCGCCCCAGCGATTGAAGCCTATATTGAAAAAGCCAGCCGCCGAAGCAATTTTGAATTTGGTCGCGCGCGCATGTTTGGCTGCGTGGGCTGGGCGCTATGCGCCTCGATTGCCGGGATTATGTTCACCATCAATAACCAGTTTGTCTTCTGGTTAGGTTCCGGCTGTGCGGTCATTCTGGCATTGCTGCTGCTCTTTTCAAAAACAGATGTCCCCTCTTCTGCAAAAGTTGCGGATGCGGTAGGCGCCAACAACTCAGCATTCAGTCTGAAGCTGGCGCTGGAGTTATTTAAACAACCGAAACTCTGGTTCCTCTCCCTGTACGTGGTCGGCGTTTCCTGTACGTATGATGTGTTTGACCAGCAGTTCGCCAACTTCTTTACCTCGTTCTTTGCCACCGGCGAACAGGGTACCCGTGTGTTTGGCTACGTCACGACCATGGGGGAATTACTTAATGCCTCTATCATGTTCTTTGCGCCGCTGATTGTGAACCGCATTGGCGGAAAGAACGCCCTACTGCTGGCCGGTACGATAATGTCGGTGCGGATCATCGGCTCCTCCTTCGCCACCTCTGCGCTGGAGGTCGTCATTCTCAAAACGCTGCATATGTTTGAAATACCGTTCCTGATCGTCGGTTGCTTCAAATACATCACCAGTCAGTTTGAAGTGCGCTTCTCGGCCACAATTTACCTGGTGTGCTTCTGTTTCTTCAAACAGTTAGCAATGATTTTCATGTCAGTTCTGGCCGGAAAAATGTATGAGAGTATTGGTTTCCAGGGGGCGTATCTGGTGCTGGGGATAATTGCGCTAAGCTTCACGTTGATTTCCGTATTTACCCTAAGTGGACCGGGGCCGTTTTCTCTGCTGCGTCGTCGCGAAAGCGTCACACTGTAAAAGCCTCTTTACCGGATACACCACTCACGTGGTTTATCCGGCCTTCGATGTGCCATCCTCACACGATGAGTCCTGACCTGGTGGTTTAAGTTCCGAGGACAACACGCCGCTTTTTTATCGTTATGGTAAAACGGGGCGAGAAGCCAGGTCATAGCATGAGCAAAAAGACGGTTGCGGTAACAACGCTCTTTATCAGCGTATTACTTACAGGATGTGGCAGCATTGATGCGCGCACGGCAGGCGAGGATTCAGATACGTATTACGTGGGAATGCGCCATGATATTGATAAACTAAAAAACCCGGGCGCTTACGATTATAACTATTTCGATTTAGCGCTGTTATTTGTTGATGTGCCGTTATCGTTCGTGGCCGATACGGTTTATGCGCCGTTTGATTACTATCACGGGCCGTATAAGAAAGTTGATTAACACGTAGGCCCGGTAAGCATTGCGCCACCGGGCATCACACGACGTTACTCCTCGATTGCCTGACGGATTTGCTGCAACGATGCGGGATCGTCAATGGTCGTCAGATCGCCAGGATCGCGGCCTTCGCAGATCGCCTGAATCGTCCGTCTGAGCATTTTGCCGGAGCGTGTTTTCGGCAGCTGCGACACAAACCAGACGTGCGCCGGACGACCAAAATTACCAATTTGACTGTCCACCAGCGCCATAATCGCCTTCTCTTCCGAATGGGCAATGTCGCTGTCTTCCAGGCTGTCGCTCTGTTTTGGAATAACAAACGCGACCGCCACCTGCCCTTTCAGCGCATCCTTCACGCCAACTACCGCCACCTCGGCGACGTTTGGATAGCTGGAAATACTCTCCTCTATCTCGCGCGTCCCCAGCCGGTGTCCGGCCACGTTGATCACGTCATCCGTACGGCCCAGAATGAAGTAATAGCCATCGGCATCGCGAATGCCCCAGTCAAAGGTGGCGTACACCTGGCGGGAAAACAGCGACCAGTAGGTATTCACAAACCGCGCGTCATCCCCCCAGATAGTCTGAATACAGCCCGGCGGCAGCGGCCCTTCAATCACCAGCATCCCCTTCTCGTTCGCCGCACAAGGTTCACCGGTCACCTCATTGAGCAACTGCACGTTATAGCCGTACATCGGCACGCCAGGACTGCCCAGCCGCGACGGTCGGTCGTCCAGCCCGCGGGCGATAGCCATAATCGGCCAGCCGGATTCAGTCTGCCAGTAGTTGTCGATAACCGGGACGCCCAGCGTTTCCGTTACCCAACTGGCGGTCGGTTCATCCAGCGGCTCACCCGCCAGATACAGCACCTCCAGCGAGGAGAGATCGTGATTGCGGATTTGCGCGGTCGGGAATTTTTTCAGCACGCGGATGGCGGTCGGGGCCGAGAACATCCGGCTGACCTGATACTTCTCAACAATTTTCCACCATACGCCGCAGTCCGGATACGTTGGCAGCCCTTCGTAAACCACCGTCGCCATCCCTGCCAGCAGCGGGGCATACACGATATAGGAATGCCCAACCACCCAGCCGATATCCGACGCGCAGAAGAACACGCCGCCCGCTTTGCCGCCGAAAATGGTGTCCATCGAGGTCGCCAGCGCGACCGCGTAACCACCAACGTCGCGCTGGACGCCTTTCGGTTTACCGGTTGTCCCGGAGGTGTAGAGAATGCAGGACGTTTCGTTCGACTCCAGCCAGACAACCGGCACCCGTGCGCCGAGATGCTGTTGGCGTAGCGCGGCAAAGTCGAGGTCACGCCCCTCCACCCGCGCCATTTTCGCCAGACCGCGGTCGACCAGCACCACATGACGCGGCTGATGCTGAGCCTGATCGATCGCATCATCGAGTAGCTTTTTATAGGGCAGGATCTTGCCGCCGCGCGCCCCGGCATCCGCCGAAACGATAACCACCGGTCGGGCGTCATCGATGCGCGCCGCCACGCTGTGCGAAGCAAAACCACCGAACACTACCGAATGGATCGCCCCAATGCGCGCGCAGGCCAGCAGCGTAATGTGCGCTTCGGCGATCATCGGCATATAAACCAGTACCCGATCCCCGCGCTGTACGCCGAGCGACAACAGCATCGCTGCCACAATATTCACTTCGTCATACAACTGACGAAAGGTAAACGTGCGTTCTTCTTCGGTTTCTGATGACACCGCAATCAGCGCCAGCGCCTCGGGCTGTTTCTCCAGCCAGCGGTCGATGGCGTTATGGCACAGATTGGTCGTCCCGCCGCAAAACCAGCGGGCAAACGGCGGATTGCTGTGGTCCAGTACCTGCGTATACGGCTGCTGCCAGTCAATACGCTGGGCCTGCTCGGCCCAGAACGACTCCGGCTGCGTAATAGAACGTTGATAAAACTCGCTATAAGACATAATGCTCTCCTGTTGAACTTACGCCTGATGAGTCGGGTTTCAGATAACAAACAAATCCATATACTCATTGACCGGCATCTGCTCCAGGCGAGTTCTGTCCAGGGAGACATCCAGAATGCGCTGCTGCTGACGGGTCGGGAACTGACGCGCCAGGTTGATTTTGAACTTCTCGACCAGCTTCGGCATCCCGTCGTTACGACGGCGCGCGTGGCCGATTGGGTACTCCACCACCACTTCTTCAAAACGTGAGCCATCGGTGAATTCCAGGGTGATGGCATTCGCGATGGCGCGTTTTTCAGGATCGTGGTAATCGGCTGTAAAAGCCGGATCTTCAAAGCAGTTGATCTTCTCGCGCAGGGCATCAATGCGTTTGTCCTGCGCCACGCCGTCTTCATAATCTGCCGCGGTTAAACGCCCGAACAGCAGCGGAATGGCGACCATATACTGGATGCAGTGATCGCGATCCGCCGGGTTATTCAGCGGGCCTTTTTTATCGATGATGCGGATACAGGCTTCGTGCGTACGAATGGTCACTTTTTCGATATCCGCCGCCGTTTTCCCTGCAGCCTGTAGCTGCTCGTACAGCGTCATCGCCGCCTCTACCGCAGTCTGCGAGTGGAACTCGGCCGGGAAGGAGATTTTAAACAGCACGTTTTCCATCACATAAGAGCCGTACGGGCGCTGGAAGCGGAACGATTCGCCTTTGAAAGAGACGTCATAAAAGCCCCAGGTTTTCGCCGTCAGCGCAGACGGATACCCCATCTCACCGGTTTTCGCCATCAGTGCCAGACGTACCGCGCGCGAAGTTGCATCGCCAGCTGCCCAGGATTTACGCGTGCCGGTATTTGGCGCATGGCGATAGGTACGCAGCGACTGCCCGTCAACCCACGCCAGCGACACCGCGTTGAGAATTTCATCCCGGTTCAGGCCAAGCATCTCGGCGACCACCGCCGTGGAGGCCACTTTGACCAGCAGGACGTGATCGAGACCGACGCGGTTAAAAGAGTTTTCCAGCGCGATGCAGCCCTGAATTTCATGGGCTTTAATCATTCCGGTGAGCACTTTTTTCATGGTTAACGGCGCTTTCCCCACCGCTACCGCATTGCGTGACAGCCAGTCAGCCGTAGCCAGAATGCCGCCGAGGTTATCGGAAGGATGACCCCATTCCGCGGCCAGCCAGGTGTCGTTAAAGTCCAGCCAGCGGATCATCGCGCCGATGTTAAACGCCGCCTGCACCGGGTCGAGCTGGAACTGGGTGCCCGGAACGCGCACGCCGTTCGGCACCACAGTCCCTGGGACTACCGGCCCCAGCAGTTTTTTACAAGCCGGATATTCCAGCGCTTCCAGGCCGCAGCCTAAGGTATCAAGCAGGCAATAATGCGCGGTGTCATACGCTACCGTCGAAGTGATCTCGTAATTCATGACGTAATCAACGATATCAACGATTTCACGGTCAAATTCCGGGCGGACGTTCGAAATATGTGCAGACATAACAAGGGTTCCTGTTTTTTATATTTAGAGGTTTTGCATTAGCAACGCTGATCTATCGCGACAAAGACACGATCTTCCGGGCCGGTGTAATTGGCGGAAGGACGGATAATTTTGTTGTCCTGGCGCTGTTCGATGATATGCGCCGCCCAGCCGGTGACGCGGGCGATGACAAACAGCGGTGTGAACATTTCGGTCGGGACGCCCATCATGTTGTAGGAGACTGCCGAGAACCAGTCGAGGTTGGGGAACATCTTTTTCGTTTCCCACATCACGTCTTCCAGACGGTCGGCGATGTTGTACATTTTCAGCGAACCGCCTTCCTGAGAAAGCTGTTTCGCCACGCGCTTTATCACCTGATGGCGCGGGTCGGCGATGGTGTAAACCGGATGACCAAAGCCAATCACCACTTCTTTGTTTTCAACGCGTTTACGGATATCCGCTTCCGCTTCGTCTGGCGTTTCGTAGCGCTGTTGGATCTCCAGCGATACTTCATTCGCCCCGCCGTGTTTCGGACCACGCAATGCGCCAATCGCGCCGATAATCGCGGAATACATATCGGATCCGGTCCCTGCAATCACGCGGCTGGTGAAGGTGGAGGCGTTGAATTCGTGTTCGGCGTACAGCACCAGCGAAATATGCATCGCTTTTTCCCAGCTTCGCGACGGCTTTTCGCCATGCAGCAGATGCAGGAAGTGTCCACCAATGGAATCATCGTCAGTTTCAGGCTGAATACGCTCGCCGTTATGGCTGTAGTGATACCAGTACAGGAGAATAGAACTGAGCGATGCCAGCAGCTTGTCAGCAATATCGCGTGCGCCGGAGACGGTATGCCCTTCTTTTTCCGGCAACGTACAGCCCAGCGCGGAGACGCCGGTGCGCATCACGTCCATCGGGTGCGAGGCAGCAGGCAGCGCTTCCAGGACGGTACGCACGTTTGCGGGCAGCCCGCGCAGCGCTTTTAATTTGCTTTTATAGGCGGTGAGCTCATCACGGGTGGGCAATTTCCCGTGGATCAGCAGGTGCGCGACTTCTTCAAATTCGCACTGCTGCGCCAGATCGAGAATATCGTAGCCGCGATAGTGCAGGTCGTTACCGCTTTTGCCTACGGTACACAGCGCGGTATTTCCGGCGGCGACGCCTGACAGCGCAACCGATTTTTTAGGTTTAATGACATGGGTACTATTTTGCAGGATCGTTGTGTCGCTCATGTTGTCCTCGTCATTTTTATAATATGTAGGGTACAAATTTATTGCCGGATGGCAGCTACGCCTTATCCGGCCTACGACGGTTACTTCTTGGTATACAACGCGTCGAGTTTCTCTTCGAACTGGTAGTAATTGATGCTTTCGTACAGCTCGTTGCGCGTCTGCATAATGTCGATAACGCTCTTTTGCGTTCCTTCCTGGCGCAGCACGTTGTAAACCTTTTCCGCAGCGCGGTTCATGGCGCGGAAGGCCGACAGCGGATACAACGCCATCGCGACGTTCGCGCTGCGCAGTTCATCAGTGGTGAACAGTGGCGTAGCGCCAAATTCGGTAATGTTGGCGAGGATCGGCACCTGTACCGCATCGGCAAACTGACGGTACATGGCAAGCTCGGTAATGGCTTCCGGGAACAACATATCCGCGCCTGCTTCTACGTACGCCTGGGCACGATCGATGGCGGCCTCTAACCCTTCCACCGCCAATGCATCGGTCCGCGCCATGATCACAAAGTTGGGATCGGTACGCGCATCCACGGCGGCGCGGATCCTGTCGACCATCTCTTCTTTCGAGACGATCGCCTTGTTCGGGCGATGGCCGCAGCGTTTGGCGCCGATCTGATCTTCAATATGCAGCGCGGCGGCACCGGCTTTGGAAATCGACTTCACGGTCCGCGCCACGTTGAAAGCTGACGATCCAAAACCGATATCCGCATCCACCAGCAATGGCAGCGGGCAAACATCAGTAATGCGGCGAATATCGGTTAGCACATCATCAAGGGTAGAAATACCGAGATCCGGCAGACCCAGAGACCCAGCCGCGACGCCGCCGCCGGAGAGATAAATCGCCTGATATCCGGCGCGTTGGGCCAGCAGAGCGTGGTTGGCGTTGATGGTGCCAACGATTTGTAATGGGTTTTCTTTGCTGAGCGCGGCGCGAAACGCCTGCCCTGGGGAGTGTAGAGACATATCCCGTCCTTTTGTTATCAACTTGTTATCGTTCGTTGATTTATTTAAAGCAAGGGGTATGCCAAAGACCTTAATTTTTAATTATTTTATATATTTACCTTTAAAAACAATATATTAAATTAAATCATTGTATCTTTGTTGCACAAAAGCGTGTCAGCTATCGTTTCATGAAACGTTCCTTCACGTTTCATTGCAACATTCATGAAACACAACTAAACCCTAATACTCGGTGCCTTACTTTTTAGGATGGTTATGGCTGATACGCATCTTCCGCCGCGGGTGAACGACGACAAACCGGTTATCTGGACCGTTTCGGTCACGCGCCTGTTCGAACTGTTTCGCGACATCAGCCTGGAGTTCGACCACCTGGCAACCATCACCCCTATTCAGCTTGGTTTTGAAAAAGCGGTGACGTATATCCGCAAGAAGTTAGCCACCGAGCGTTGTGATGCCATCATTGCCGCGGGTTCCAACGGGGCGTATCTTAAAAGCCGTTTATCGATTCCGGTGATCCTGATTAAACCCAGCGGGTTTGACGTGCTACAGGCGCTGGCCAAAGCGGGAAAGCTCACCTCGTCGATTGGCGTCATTACCTATCAGGAAACCCTCCCCGCGCTGCTCGCTTTTCAAAAAACCTTCAATTTGCAGCTTGAACAGCGCAGCTATATCACGGAAGAAGATGCCCGTGGGCAAATCAACGAGCTGAAGGCCAGCGGCACGCAGGCGGTCGTCGGCGCGGGGTTAATTACCGACCTGGCTGAAGAAGCAGGCATGACCGGCATCTTTATCTATTCGGCGGCCACCGTGCGCCAGGCCTTTGTCGATGCGCTCGATATGACTCGTCTGACGCTGCGCAGAAACGGTCCGTACGTTTCCGGCGATACGCTGCGCACCCGCTATGCGCTGGGGGATATGCGCGGTCACTCGGCACAGATGGAACAGGTGCGGCACACCATTATGCTTTATGCCCGTTCGCGTGCGCCAGTGCTGATTCAGGGCGAAACCGGCACGGGCAAAGAGCTGGCGGCGCAGGCAATTCATCGTGAATTTTTCACCCGTCAGGAGAACCGGCGCGGTAAACCTTCGCCGCCGTTTGTTGCCGTCAACTGCGGGGCAATCACCGAATCATTACTGGAAGCGGAGCTGTTCGGCTATGAGGATGGCGCCTTTACCGGCTCCCGTCGGGGAGGACGCGCGGGCCTGTTTGAAATCGCCCACGGCGGAACGCTGTTTCTTGATGAGATAGGCGAAATGCCGCTGCCGTTACAAACCCGACTGTTGCGCGTACTGGAAGAAAAAGAGGTCACCCGGGTCGGTGGACATCAGCCGATTCCGGTCGATGTACGGGTGATTAGCGCCACCCACTGTCATCTGGAGCAGGAGATAAAACAGGGAGAATTTCGCACCGATCTGTTTTATCGCCTGAGTATTTTGCGCCTCACGCTACCGCCGCTACGCGAGCGATTGCCCGATATCCTGCCGCTGGCGGAAGGCTTTTTAAAACAGTCGCTGGCGGAACTGGAGGTGCCGTTTTCTGAACCTGTGCGCAAAGGGCTGGGTCTGAGTCAACCGACGTTACTGAATTATGGCTGGCCTGGGAATATCCGTGAACTGCGTAATATGATGGAGCGCCTGGCGCTGTTTTTAAGCGTCGAGCCGCAGCCGGAGCTGAACGTACAATTCCTGCAGCAGCTGTTACCGGAACTGGCCGTTGCTGCTGACGCGCCGCAGGTATCCTCATCGCTCACGCCGCAGCAGGTGCTGGCGCAATTCAATGGCGATAAAACCGCGGCTGCACGATATCTCGGGGTAAGCCGAACCACCTTCTGGCGCAGATTAAAAGAAAACCCGCCGATACAATGACCGGCGGGAATCGTGATTTTTACAGTAGCGTATTATTTTTTCTTGTAGATATTGGCTGTGCCATGGATTTTATTATCCGTTTGACCGGAGGTTAATACCACCACATCGGCCCCTTTCTCTTCTGCTTTCTTCAGCAGCTCTTCTTTAGCGTCTGAGACAGAAACTTCATTACTCGTTGAGATATCACCGATTTTTGTGTACTGCGATTCAACCTTTTCAAATTCAAGTTTTGTCATAAATTCCGCGGCATATGCGTTGGTCACGACAAAAGCTAATGCACCAATAAGTACTTTAATTCCAGTTTTCATAGACCAGCTCCAGGTTTTGTTATTACGCCATCATCGATCCCTGAACATTACATAACGCGATTCAAGGATGATTAATAACTAGTCCAGCCTGGATAAAAAATCCACATTCAGCAGGAATATATAGAGATTTTGCGGCGCAGAAAAAACCGGTCACCGGGTAGCAGCGCGTCAACCTGTTCAAAGTTTCAATAGCCAGTGTGAGTTGATCCTCAGAACAGGCAGCGCACTGAAATTATAGTGTTAACTTTATGAGAATCTGAGGAATTGTTGTCTATGGAACCTCTGCACGCCGTCGTACTCACCGTCAGCCTGTTTGTTTTAACTTTTTTTAACCCCGGCGCGAACCTGTTTGTGGTGGTGCAAACCAGCCTGGCGTCAGGGCGACGCGCGGGCGTGATAACCGGTCTGGGCGTCGCCTTAGGCGATGCGTTCTACTCCGGCCTCGGGCTCTTTGGCATGGCGACGCTTATCACTCAGTGTGAAGAGATTTTTTCGTTGATTAAGATTGTCGGCGGCGCCTATCTGCTGTGGTTCGCCTGGAACAGCATCCGGCATCAGGCGACACCGCAAATGCCAACGCTACAGCAGCCGCTTTCCGCCCCCTGGTATGTGTTTTTCCGCCGGGGGTTATTAACGGATTTATCTAATCCGCAAACCGTGCTGTTTTTTATTAGTATCTTCTCGGTCACCTTAAGCGCAGACACGCCAACGTGGGCCAGGTTGATGGCCTGGGCCGGCATTGTGTTGTCTTCCGTTATCTGGCGTATTTTTCTCAGCCAGGCGTTTTCGTTGCCCGCCGTGCGCCGTGCGTATGGCCGAATCCAACGGATTGCCAGCCGGGTGATCGGCGCCATTATTGGTGTCTTCGCGCTCAGGCTTATTTATGAAGGTATTAGCCATCGATAAGAGAGTTTAACTTGACCATCGTGAGGTAATTGTCCGTAATACCGCCTGAATTTTTAATCGCACGTTGAGTGGCAGTAAGATGGAACAGGTTGAACCGGTAAACGACACATTACTCCTTACAGAATGGCAGGCGCTGTTACGTCAAACATCGCCTGAAGTTCACACGCTCCTGACATCGTTAAGCGATGAAGAGATCCGCCATTTAGTAACCGTTTTTTATGACTATATGCTCTCCCATGCGGAGAGCGCATTGTTCCTCAATACAGAACAGGTCAGTACCCGCCTCAGCGGCAGCATGTTTGACTGGCTGCGCAGCGTACTTGGCAGCGCCCACGAAGATCTCTCACAACTGCTGGCCAAACAGCGCAAAATTGGTGTGGTGCATGCCCGTATCGGCCTGCCCATCGATCTGGTTAACCGCGGCGCGCGCAAGCTGAAAGATGAGCTGTACAGGGTGTTAAAAACAAAGGCGGATTCCACTCCCGCCTTGCTGAGCGATGCTATCTGTTTCAGCAGTCTGGCAATGGATACTGCGCTGGAGGCCATGACGGTCTCCTATTCCCCCAGTTTTCAAAACTCTATGCACACGCAGGAGCAGTACCGTCTACAGACTATTTACGATGACGTTAACGTCGAGCGCGAGCGGCAAATCCGTTCGTTTACCGACTGGGAAAACCAGTTTATTTATAACATCGCCACCGGAATGCCTTTCGGTGAGATGGTGTTTCTGGCGAATTCTGACTTCGGTATGTGGTTATCACATAAGGGAAAACATATCCTCGGCAACAGCAATCTGCTGAATAAGATGGAATCACTGATTGCAGAGATCGACAGTCGTCTGACGACAACCCTGTCGCATCAGCATCAGCCGACAGAACCCGAGCGGATGAGCTTATTGCAGGATGTACGCCAGCTATCGGCAAAAATCCATTTCCTGCTCGCCTCAATGTTCGACGCGCTGGTTAAGCAGGAAAATGGTAAAGATTCGCTGACCCAGTTGCTTAATCGCCGCTTTATTCCGACCATCATGCGGCGCGAGATCTCGCTGGCGTTACATACGCGTAAGCCTTTTACCCTGGCGATGCTGGATATCGACTACTTCAAGCAAATTAACGATAACTTCGGGCATAATACTGGCGATCTGACGCTCAAAAACGTCGCGGCGGTCATTTACGATCATATCCGCAGCAGCGATTACGTGTTCCGCTACGGTGGCGAAGAATTTATGATTCTGCTCGTCGAGTCAGATGAAACACAGGCCAGTATTATTCTGGAAACGCTGCGTATGAAAATTGCCGAGATGCGCATGGCAGCCTCAGCGACAGAAACGTTTTCTATTACCGTCAGTATTGGTATTGCCGAATATGACTATCATCCCGACTATAAACAGTTGGTTGATAAAGCCGATCGCGCACTTTATCTGGCGAAAAGTAATGGCCGCGACCGCGTTGAGGTTTATCAGGAATAATCGTTGCCCTGCAGAGAAATAAATACCCCGTTCAGGGTATTTATCTGACCTGTGATAAATATCGGGCTGTTATTATTTTTCAGGCATATTGGCATGAAGAAAATAACAGCCGCGTAATAAGATGCAAATCAAATACACCAAATCTGAATAGCGCTAGCATATCCCGGTGATGACGCCTTCTGAATGCAGAAGGGGAAATATGAGGGATACTATAAAACCATGAACGGGAAGATGAGAACGCGCTGGCAGCGCCGCCCAGGCACGACCGGGGGCAAACTGCCGTGGAATGACTGGCGCAACGCCAGCAGCTGGCGAAAAGCCACCCAGTTTCTCCTGCTGGCTATCAATATTTATATTGGCGTGGCGTTCTGGTATTGGGTCCGCTATTTCGAAACCGCCGGCACCAGCGTTTATATTCCAAGGCCCGGCGGTATTGAGGGATGGCTGCCGATAGCGGGTTTGATGAATCTCCGCTATACGCTAGAGACCGGTTTTCTTCCGCCCATCCATGCCGCCTCTATGCTGCTGTTAGTTGCGTTTATCCTGATTAGCCTGTTGTTAAAAAAAGCTTTCTGTTCATGGTTATGCCCAGTGGGGACGCTTTCCGAACTGCTCGGTAATCTGGGGAGAAAATTATTCGGTCGTAACTTTACGCTGCCGCGCTGGCTGGATATCCCGCTGCTCAGCCTGAAGTATCTGCTGCTGGGGTTTTTCTTGTATATCGCCCTGTCAATGCCCGCCCAGGGGATTCAGTACTTTCTGACGTCAGCCTATGGAATCATCATCGATGTGAAGATGCTCGATTTCTTTCGCCATATTGGCTCCGCCACGCTCATCTCCGTGGTGGTTATCAGTCTCCTGAGCCTGTTTTTTCGCAACGCCTGGTGTCGTTATCTGTGTCCTTACGGCGCACTGCTTGGTCTGTTCTCGCTGTTCTCGCCGTTTAAAATCCGCCGCAACGCCGACAGTTGCATTGATTGCGGGAAATGCGCGAAAAATTGCCCATCGAAAATCCCGGTCGACAGACTGATTCAGGTGCGTACTGTGGAATGCACTGGCTGCATGACCTGTGTTGAATCCTGCCCGGTGGCTTCAACATTGAGCTTTTCCCTGCAGACACCGCCGGGTGTAAAAGGCAGCGGTAAAGCGTTATGGCGACAAACGGCACTGTCGGGTGTTGCCATGACAATACTGGTGCTGGGGATTCTGTTTGCCACCATTGGTTATGCGGTATATGCCAATGTCTGGGATACGCCGGTGCCGGATCACCTGTATTTCCAGTTGATCCCGAAAGCAAAAATGATCGGCCATTAATTCTTTACCAGTATGTTCAAAACCCCTGCCAATTCTGGCAGGGTTTCCTGCCTGTTACGCCATTTTAAGACTATTGCACTTGTGTCATCGTGCCCCCGTTTATACAACCTTAAATATCACCCGTAATCATTTTTTTATTATGTTATGGGCGACTGGGACCACAATAATGAACGGGATAACATCATGACTAAAATAAAACTGGCGCTGCTTTTACCTCTGTTTCTGGCGGGTTGTACGGTAAGCGATGGAGAATTAAGAAACGCTTACGCTCAGCGTTATCAGCAGCCCGCCGCTTATGTCGATATCTATAAACAGAAAATAGCAGGCATGGATATTAATGCGTTGGCCCAATATGCCGCCGCAGAAGATAAGAAAAAAATGCGTGGGCAGCCAAGACTGAAAATCGACGAATTCATTACCATTGAAAATGTGCAGGCGAAAGGAAACCGGGTGGTCTACGATTACTCGCTGTCCGAGAGCTGGCTGGCGCTGTCCGCAGATAAACAGCGTGAAAAGCAGACCAATATGAATAAAGACCTGATCTATCGTACCTGCTCGCTGGAAACGGTACGTCTGGCGCAGGCAAAAGGGTTGGAAGAAGAGCATAACTATTACAGCCAGTACCCAGACAAAGTCGCCTTTACCCTGAGAACCAGCGCGCAGATTTGTATGCAAAACGGTTTTACGCAATAACCGCAATCTCCCAGCCTGATGGCGCTGCGCTTATCAGGCCTACAATTTGCACGCATCTGTAGGCTTGATAAGACGCCAGCACCGCCATCCGGCTAAAAAACGATACTCAGAACTTCCATGAAACGCTGCCGACAATGCTGCGCTCGGCGCCGAAGTAGCAGTATGAGAGCGAATTACAAGCCGCAACGTAGCGCTTGTCGGTCAGGTTGTTGACGTTCAACTGAGCGCTCAACCCTTTAATACCGATATTCGTTAAGTCGTAGCCAATTGCCATATCCACCAGCGTGTAGGACGGCAGAGTGTGAGTATTCAGGCGATCGCTGGCAATACCGTTGACATAACGCACGCCTGAGCCCAGCGTCAGGCCATCCAGCGGACCGCTTTTCACATCGTAGCTCAGCCAGGTACTGGCCTGGTTACGCGGCGCGTACACTGCACGCTTACCCTGCTCTTCCGGGCTGCTTTTCTTATAGCGAATGTCGGTATAGGTATACGCCGCCTGCAGACGGAAGCTCTCCGTCAGTTGGCTAATGGCCTCCAGCTCTACCCCTTCAGACTCAATTTCCCCAATCGAGCGGTACGGATCGGTCGGCTCTTCTTTGGTGGCGATATTCGTCTGATTGATACGGAATACCGACGCGCTGAACTGACTGTTGAGTCCTTCCGGCTCATATTTCAGCCCGGCTTCCCACTGCTTGCCTTTCATCGGATCCAGCAGATTGCCGTTCTCATCGGCAAAGCTGGTTGGCGTAAAGGCGGTGGAATAACTCACATACGGCGCAAAGCCGTTATCGAACAAATAGAGCAGCGCAGCACGGGTGCTGAAGTTGTTTTTGTCCAGATCGCTACGGGTATCGTTGATCTTATCAATGTTAGAAACGCTCACCTGATCGTAGCGACCGCCGAGCGTAATACGCCAGCGATCCCATGACATCTGATCCTGCAAATAGTAGCCTGTCTGGCGCAGCTTGTGCTTCTCACGCGCATACATGTTGATGTAATCAGGCTGCGTGCCATATACCGGGTTAAAGGCGTCAATCGGCGGGAATGCACCGTAGTAACCGGTGGTATTGTTGCTGCGATCCTGATAGTCGATCCCCACCAGCACACGGTGGTTGACCTGCCAGGTATCAAAGCTGCCGTCGAGTTGGTTATCCAGCGTAATCGCTGACATTTTTTCATCGGAGCCGGAGTAGCCGCGGTTAAGCTCGGTTTCATTCAGCCAGCCTGCCGCATACACCTGATTCAGCTCAACGTCGGTATGCAGGTAGCGCAGTTTTTGCCGCACCGACCAGCCGTTATCAAACAGGTGCTCAACGTTGTAGCCCACCATGTTTTCACGGCGATCGTATTTGTCGTAATCATCCTCGCCTTCGTAAAAGGTGTTGGAGATCTTTTGCCCGTAATGTGGAACCACGGTGCCGTCATACGGCAGACCGGAGTGGCTTCCGCCTTCCGGGTCACAGTGCAGATAAGCCATCAGATCCAGACGCGTCTGGTCGGTGATGCGCCAGGTCAGGCTGGGCATCAGCGCATAACGTTCTTCTTTCAATGGACCAAACTGCGAGTCTGCGTAACGCGTCATTCCACTCAGTCGTGCCGCCACGCGATCGTTATCATCCAGCGCCCCGGTGACGTCAAACGCCGCGCCGCGCTGGTTATTGTTGCCAGCAAACAGTTTCACTTCTCCGCCAGCATCAAACGACGGCTTACGTGATGTCAGCGCGACAATACCGCCCGGAGAAGAACGGCCATACAGTACGGAAGCCGGACCGCGTACCACTTCGATATCTTCGAGGAACCACGGATCAACCACCAGCGAGCTGTGTGAGTTGGTGTCCCCCATCATCTTCAGGCCATCGAGATAGACGTTGTCCAGGCTACCATCCGAGAAACCACGCAGCACAATATAGTCAAAGCGGTTGGAGGCACCAATCTGATTGCTGTACACCCCCGGCGTATAGCTTACGGCCTGGCGCACGCTGGTGGCGCCCTGCTCTTCAAACTGTTCACGGGTAATGATCGATACCGACTGAGGCGTTTCAAGATCCGGTGTGGCGAGCTTCGTGGCCCCGCTTTGCATTTGCGAGGTGACAACCACCGTATCGTTTTTTGTTGTTTCCTGCGCCAGCAGAGGAAAAGCCACGCTACCGGTCACCCATCCCACCAATAGCGCCAACCGAGTCTTCGCGAACATGAATATCTCCAAAGGCATGTCTAATTGTAAGTGAGAATTATTACCTTTTTGCTAACGGAGATAGCTATGCAGGATGCCAGGTTGCCTATGCGCAGTGCCAAATTGTCGGGAAGGCACGTGCGCAAAACGTAAAAATGGATTAGCAAAGTTTGAGCACATCGCCAGGCGAAAAGCCGTAACGACGCCGAAATGCGGTAGAGAAGTTGGTAGCATGTTGATAACCCGACATCCAGGCCGCCTGCTGTACGCTGTATCCTTCCAGTAAATAGCCGCGCGCGCGTTCCAGACGGCAATCACGCAGGTAGTCAAAGACGGAACAGCCATAGGCCGCACGGAACTTGCTGCGCAGGCTGCTGGGGCTCATCGCCGCGCGTTGGGCCAGGGCATTGAGGGTGTAGTCATTCTCGGGACTCTGCTCCAGAAGACGACGAACGACCTCCAGCCGCTGCTGTTCACCGCTTGCCGCAAGCCGCTTGCCACTCTCGACCTGACACACGCTGAGGCCATGGCCGAACAGTTGTAATATCAGCCCTTCCAGCATCAGTTGGCGAGAAACATGGCCGATCGTGCTCCGCTGCGCATACTGCAGGCCGCTGAGTAAAAACCCCGGCACCTGCCAGATAAGCGTCGGCGTTTCGCATCTTTCCCACTCACGCATCAACGATTCGAGCAACCCCGTGCGCCACGCGCCGTCGGGATACAGACCGAGCGATAACGTGCGCAGTTTGCAGTCAGCATGATGGCGGGCACGCATCGTCTGATGCTCGCTCAGGCGTGAGCTAAACGCCATCCCGGAACGTACCACATGCTCCTGCCCGTTGAGCGTCAGGATGACGCAGCCTTCCAGAACCACCAGCATATACAGAGGACTGCTGTGACGGGAGGTGGTTTCGTAGGGTTGTAGCACCTGCACATCAGAGTGCGTGACACACATCCCGCAGGGGAGCGTCATCTCCTCAACCTCCCCCTGCAGAACGGGACTGCAAGACGACAAATCCGGCTTTTGCGCCAGCAGGGGAAAACGGTAATCGATCCCGTAACGCTCACCAAAATCCATAAACTCGCTGACGGAGAAGGTGCGGGCTACGCGTCTGGACTTATTCAGGGCGGTGGTGTTGTTCATGCTGTCTTCTGCACAGGAAATGGGATTAACGGTTGATAACTGAAGCAACATTACCATTACCTGTACAACACAACAATAATAATGAGAATTATTATCAACATGACGTATGCGATTTCATATCGCGCTGGAGAACGTCATTCCCGATATTCTTCTCGCGCAGCCCATCAGGCAACATTGACACCTGATGAGCTGCGGTCTGTGAGCCGTGTGCAGCTCAACCTTTCTCACTGTCATAAACGGGCACGTCAAACGCACCACGATACCCGCCGAGTTTGTACTCTACTTATTATGCTGAAGGCTGGTTTTCCTCCACCTGGAACACCGCCACAGCCTGGGATAGCATTGCTGACTGCTCTTCCACACTGCCTGTCGTGGCGGCTATCTCCTCAACCAGCGAGGCGTTTTGCTGAGTCACTTGCTCCATTTGGGTTACCGCAACCCGGATCTGTTCGATGCCGCGACTCTGTTCCCCCGAGGCTCCGGAGATATCTTCCATTAAGACATTAATGTTGCGTATTGCCTTCGCAATATCCGCCATCATGGCGCCACTGTTTTCAGCTATCTCTACCCCTTCCTTGACGCTAATTGCCGCTTTGGCAACCAGTTCACTGATTTCTTTCGCCGAGGAGGCGCTGCGCTGAGCAAGCGTTCGGACTTCACTCGCCACAACGGCAAACCCACGCCCGGACTCACCAGCGCGTGCAGCTTCCACCGCCGCGTTTAATGCCAGGATATTGGTTTGAAAAGCTATACTATCAATAACATTGGATATTTCGTTCACGCCTTGCGCATTACGGCTGATCAGGTGAATTTTCTCAACCATATCACTCATTAAACGCTCGCCACGCAATGCCATTTCCGTGCTTTCGCTGGTCATGACGGATGCCTGATGTGACTTATCAGTATTATTTTTTGTTGTGACTGAAATCTGCTCCATACTGGCCGCCGTTTCAACGACTGCCGCAGCCTGCTGTTCCGTTCTGGTTGATAAATCGGAATTACCGGAAGCAATTTCCTGCATACCGATATTAATAGACTCAACGCCATCGCGAATAGTGCTGACAGTCTCCCGCAGGCCTTTTTGCATATTATGCAAATTTAAGCACAGTACGCCGATTTCATTGTTACCCGACACCTTAACAGGATGGCTGAGATCGCCTTTACCAATCCGCGCAAAGTGCTCAGAAACGATTTTTAAAGGCTGAATGATGGTCCGGTTCAACCAGAAATTACAGATAAAGAAGATAAGTACCGTAATGACCAGGATCACGGATACTTTCAGGATCGAGGTATTAAACTGAACGTGTGTTTGTGCAACGATCTTCTCACCAATCAGCATTGTTGATTTGTAATAATTCGTCACTTCGTTATCGAAATTTTTGCGAGCCGCGAGCAGTTCCGCATTAGCATTTTCTTGTGCATTAATAATACTGTTGCTGGAAAGCGTCTGATTTAATGTATCAATAGACTTTTGCTCAGCATTCATTTGTTGCTCAAAAGCCGTTCTGATAATTTTACCAATTTGCGGATCGTCAGCCGTCAATCCAGGAATACCCCAGAAAATATCGAACTGTTTTCTGGCATACGCCATCTGATCTTGCATTTGATTCACTGTCTGTCGGGCATCGGTCGCATTATGTTGTTGAATATTATCACGAACGCTTCTGACTTTATAAACAGCCTCAACGACCTTATGCAGGGTATCCTGCTCCTTAATGATGTTATGTAGTAATAACGTATTTTTTTGATTTCCTTTGAGATCAACTAACTCAAATCCATTGGAAAAGAACTGCATGAAGGTAAATAACAACAGCAATAATAACAGGCTGGTTTTAATTCTCATATTCTTTAACATTTAAACATCTCCATAACAATAAAAATCCTCTACGACTTAATTGTTATCGACACATCACGCAATACCTTAACCTGTAAAATGGTTAATTATTAGAAAGTTTCCGCATTCATTCTCACATAATAAATTAATTACTCAGGGGGACATACTGCGATAAACAGCAGCCCTCTAACATTGGCAAAAATAAGGCCAAAACCATTCAACATTAATATTATTTATGGATATAAACGGTAATGTCTTTCTGACTATCGACAGGCACCCGCACCCAGGACAACGAATCGACGGTGATCGGTGCCATTTCATTTTCTAAACGTAACAACGGCGTGCTGGCGTCTGGCACACCTGTACTTTCAGTTATCTCGAGAACGCCCCGAAAAGAAATGGACACACTGTCTGGAATATCAGACAACCTTATCCATTCGTTGGCAATCACTAACTTTCGAGTAAACATTCGCTGTCCTTGGCGCGTGGTTTCTATCCGATAAATTTACAAGTTGATCAATCTATTCTTTGTATTAACAGCACATTGTTCACATCGTCAGTTAAGCATTACTTACCAGAAGAAAATGGAAGTGATAAAACTCATTTGAAACGTGCTTTACAAATTCAGCCGGAAGGTTATGTTTAATGAACGTTAACTTTGCAAACTCAACATCGCCATATACCCGGATACAGAAGGGTTTGACAATCTCACCCTGCACGCCAAAACACGCCTGCAGCCGAGTGTCATCCATAAAAATAAAATTACCTTCTCTTACCTTAATCTTTTCATGCAGATCTCGCCATTTCTCTGGCGTAAGCAGAAAGCTTTCCCAGCCATTATTTCTCAACACCTCAATCGTATGAGTAAACTTAAAATAGTCGTTTTGCATCGATACATCGCCACTCGAAGTCGAGTATAGATATTCTATTTTAAATTTAAGTTGTGCATTGAGGCTTTTTTTCTTGCCTTCATCAATTAGCCATTGAAGTTCATTGATTACGTTCCTTGAGAAGAGCTTTCTTTTTTTAGCGATGGCCAGCCATTGCATAATAAAAAGATGCTCTGACATTTTAGAATGAATCTTACGGTCCCGTATTGCGATACCAATTGCTACCAATGCACTCCAGGTAAACGCTTCCAGGTCATCCTGATAATGGTGTCGTAACGTACTAACTTTTCCTGAATCCCTTACCACTTAAACCTGCCCAAATAAATCATTATTACATGTAAATCTTGCATTATTTCATTTTAAAAAATACTACAACTAAAAACATCAAAATATGATCCAGATTAATTTATCCCTATGTAATAAAATTGCAAACTTAACACATCACTCTTATTAATCATTGATGCCCGGATGGCTCAGCGATAAATAATAAGAATTATACGATAAAGATAAAAACTAATAATACTCACAGGTTATCAATTCCACCTACTGTTAAAAATATGATCATCATAAAACTTCAAAAATTGCTGATTAGAAGAAATATCCTGATAGTTTTGACCAGACACCCAAGACAAACACCCATTTCAACGCTAAACAGCCATTAAACATCCTAATGGAATCGCATTTTATCCTCCGCTGAGCGACAGACAGCCTCACAGCAGCAGGCAAGGCTTTTTATACAGGTATCAGTAATATTAACGCTTTTAAATTTCGCCTAATTCAAAAAGCCAACCTCCGGATTCAATGAACCGGAAGTTGGCTTGTCGCTGGTACGGTTAATAGAAAATACCGATGATCAGGGTGTGAGTAACGAACCCCACAATCAGCGGTACGGCGGTACGCTTCACCACATCGAATGGGGTTATTTTCGCTCCGCTGGAAACGGCAATCACGACGCCGGATACCGGTGAAATGGCCCGTCCCATATGCGATGCCTGCTGCATCGGCAGGATCATGGCAACGGCGTTAGCGCCCATACTGGCGGCAATTTGCGGGATGAGCTCAACGAAGGCGAGGAATGGCGCATTCCCCGACCCCATAATGATCGCCGCGGCCAGCGTCACCAGCGCAAATACTACCGCCATGGCAAACGGCGGTAATCCCACGTGTTCGGCCATCAGAATGAGCTGATCGATCGCACCGATGACTTTAATTCCGTGAGCAAAAACCCCTGCCGCAACCAACAGTCCAACCACACCGGTAAACGCAGTGCCCATTCCTTTCAGGAAATGGCTGAAACCTTCGCAGACCGACTTTAAATCACGCACTCGCAGCCATTCAATCAGCATACAGATGGTCATTGAAATGAGGACAATGGTGATAATATTCAGGTTGATACCCCTGACGAACATTTCGGATGATCCTACTGCCATCAGTATCGGAAGCATGGGGAGCAGCGCGTAAAAAGCCGGGGATTTTCCTGAATCAGTCACTTCTGCGCTACCGATTTCCCGCGGTAACGTCCCTGCTTTACGGTCGCAATGCCGCTGCCAGAAAAAATGGCACACGCCGACAACCAGAACCGTTGCCAGCGCGGCGGGTCCCTGGTGGTAAACAACATATTCCACTACATCCATATTCACTGCTTTAGAGCCCCTGATAGCATCGATTGCCGTCGGGGTGTAAGCCACGCCAAGCGAAGTAGCAATGACCCCGGCAGCCGAGGCCGCTGAGAGCCCTAACCCCAGCATAATGGGGAACATCGTCCCCATCAGCAACACGGCAAGCCCGGTTGCAGAAGGAATGGCCAACTGCAGGAGGCTGGCGAGCAGGTAGGAGAAAAAGAGGAGCACATAGGGCGAACGCAGCGCCCGTAAGGGTTTCGTTACTACCCGCACGACCGCCTCATTTGCGCCGATATGATCCATGTAATGCGCAAATCCCATTAACGCCATGATCATCAGGCCGAGATCGGCGGCGCGCGTGCTGAAGAGATCGCGCATTACCTCGAAAGGATCGAGAAAGGAAATTCCCGTACTGGCAACCCCCTTCGGTAATACGGATCCCCATCCGGTTAACGCGGTGCAAATCATCAAGACTAAACCCGCAATGAAGAGCACCGGTTCAGCGCGATAACCTTTCAGAATCAGACGCGCGACCACCACGATAACCAGAAGTGCGATTAACACCTGAATCATGACTGAGCTCTCCGCTGCGCGAACTCAGTATAAGTTTCCTCAATCACCGCCACCACCACATCACTGGCGGCCCGCAGAGAACGCACCGGCAGATACTCATAAATTGAATGGAAGTTATGAGCACCGGTAAAAATATTCGGGCATGGCAATCCTTTCTGCGACAGTACCGCGCCATCATACCCGCCACGCATGGCGACAGGTGCGGGTGTTATGCCGCATTTCTGATACGCGCGGAATGCAATATCAATCGGGTAGTGAGCGTCCCCCTGCAAACTGTTCAACACATTCGCGTAGCGATCGGCTAAATGACAGACCACGCTGTTTTCCCCCCACAGGGCACAGGTGCTGACGGCAAGCTGGCGAATAAACGCCATACGCGCCTTATAACCTTCTTCACTGAAATCGCGGATATCCAGCTTAAGTACCGTGCGTGCACTGTTACCCTGTAGCTGTTTTACCCAGTAATACCCTTCGCGCCCTTCCGTATATTCAGGCGCTTCTCCCCCTGGGAGCATGGCAATAAACTTATGCGCCATCAGCAGCGAATTCTTTAACTTCCCTTTGGCCGACATCGGGTGTGCGGACTGGCCGGTAAAGATGATTTCCGCATCGCCCGCATTCCAGTTCTCGTAAACAAACTCACCGATACCGCAGCAATCCAGGGTATAGCCAAAATCAGCACCAAACGCGGCAACATCAAACGCTTTTGCGCCACGCAAGCCCTGTTCCTCATCCGGGACAAAACCCACTTTTACCGGCCCATGTTTTATTTCCGGGTGTGCGACCAGATACTCAAGAGCATTCATAATCGCGGCGATGGCTGCTTTATCATCAGCGCCCAACAGACTGGTCCCGTCGGTCACCAGCAGGTCATCACCGATATAATTTTTCAGTTCCGGAAATTCACTTTCGCGCAGGTAAATATTCAGCTCTTTGTTCAGGCATAAATCCCCACCGTGATAATGCACGCGCTGTGCTTTGGTATCTGCGGTCTGTTCCGCACTGGTATCCAGATGACCAAAAAAAGAGACCACCGGGATCGTGTCATCAGTATTTGCAGGTAAGGTTGCCGTCACTATAGCGGTATCCCTGACCTCAATATTTTCCAGTCCTAATGCTTCAAGTTCTGCTGCAAGCAGTTTTGCCAGTTCCATTTGACCAGGAGAAGAAGGCATTATCCCATTAGCGCCGTTTTCCCTTGATGTCGTGGTATTGATTTTCGTGTAGTTAATAAAGCGTTCAACAATATCCATTCCAGGAGATCCTTTAATGTATCATTTATGAGGTACTGCGAGAGGTGTTCTGCATGCAGCGTGGGGTAAGTAATCTGAGAACCAAATAAAATCAGCGCTCATCCCAGAACGCTGATTTTATGGGCATTACGACAACGATTTATATAAAGGAAGATAAAAAGGCCAGTGATTATACCTGCGATTAAAAAACTCCTTTCTGATTGATAAAATCATATTCCCTGTCTGTTTTTACTGCTATTTCCCATGGTGTTAAGCTAACAGAAGTCATAAACGGCATCCCTATACCTATGAGATAATAGAAATCATTTAGATTCCTGTACTCTGTACTGGCATAAGACATACCATCGCGATATTTTTTTAATGAACGAATACTGTATCAGCAACATGCAACCGTTTGCACCTCTCTACAAATAGCCACTTCGCGCACTAAAATCCGTGAACAAAATCACAATTACCTCAAAAGCAAAAAACTTCTATCGCGCTGAAAAAAAGGTAGTTATAAGGAAAGCTATATAATACCCACATAAACATAGACAGAATTATACTATTCACTATGAGATAGATTCAGGGTGATACTATTTCAATATTGCCGTAGGGGTCAGTAGAGCTAAATCGTCGTAAACAATAATGTTTAACATCAATAACGATAATATTAAAATTTCTATTTATGACGATAATCTAAATAATATGCAGGCAAAAAAAACCTCTCCCCCGAGAAGAGATTCAGGGCAGAGGTAATACGGGTGTTAAGGACATACTTATAGTTTTAATGATAACAGAAGCGCTTCTTGCAGGACCGAGTATACACACTTAGCCACGTTAAGAAAATTCTTAAAAACATTAAATTGCAAATTTCATTTAAAACCACAATTATGATAAAGGAGCATTTATCAAAGAACAAAATTAACCAGCAAAAAGAGTAAATCATACTAATCAATGAGGTGATAAAAAAAGAATAGCAATGCTGTATGGCTACCGATAGCGTTTCTGACGACGCTGAAACATTAAATTAATTTAATGAATAAATGCGATTTACATAACGAGAATTAAAAAGTCATTAAATAAAAGAAATACAATTTTTCGTTACAGATCACACTTCCACTACAAGGAAGTTCCCCTACTGTGTCTTGCAGGTATGATTCAGCATGTAAATACCTTTCAACTCAACCCGAGGCTTTGATGCTGGAGAATGTAATCATCTGATAATCAGCTTCCCGACCTTTTCAGGCCGGACTGGTTATCAATGCGCCGAATTCGAATGCGGACACCGCTGTGTGTTTGCACGTTTTGCACATGATGATTAAACAGGTTTTCCAGTATGAATTTATCCCGTCAGGAACAACGTACCTTACACGTTCTCGCCAAAGGTGGTCGTATTGCTCACGTCCGCGATGCCTCTGGCCGCGTCACTTCCGTCGAATGCTATAGCCGTGAAGGGTTGCTGCTCTGCGACTGCACGCTCGAGGTGTTCAAAAAGCTCAGAACCAAGAAACTGATCAAATCCGTCAATGGTCAGCCCTACCGTATTAATACGACCGGCCTGAACAACGTTCGCGCCCAACTTGATAATCGCTAAAGGAGAGAGAGATGGATATCCCGAAGATTTTTACCATCAGCGAAAGCGCACATCGCATTCATAATCCGTTCACCGCACAGAAATACGCCACGTTAGGCCAGGTTTTACGGATGGCACCGGGAACACGCATTCTGGACCTCGGCAGCGGTTCGGGTGAGATGTTGTGCACCTGGGCACGCGATCACGGTATTTCCGGCGTGGGTATCGATATGAGCCGGCTGTTCAGTGAGCAAGCCACCCTGCGGGCCAAAGAGTTGGGTGTCAATGAGCACGTGCGTTTTATTCATGCCGATGCAACAGGTTATATCGCCGAAGAAAAATTCGATATTGCCGCTTGCGTTGGTGCGACCTGGATTGCCGGCGGCGTCGCTGGAACGGTCAGACAACTGGAACAAAGTCTCAAACCAGGCGGAATTATGCTCATCGGCGAACCTTACTGGCGTCAGACGCCTGCAACGGAGAGCATCGCCCAGGCTTGCGGCGCGACTTCGGTGACCGATTTTCTTTCTCTGCCAGAGCTCGTTTCATCTTTCGACCTGCTCGGTTATGACGTGGTTGAAATGGTACTGGCTGACCAGGAGGGTTGGGACAGATACGAGGCGGCCAAATGGCTGACGATGCGCCGGTGGCTGGAGGCAAATCCGGACGATGAATTTGCCCCGGAAGTCAGAGAGCAACTGAGGAGTTCACCAGCACGCCACGTAGCCTTCACCCGGGAGTACATTGGTTGGGGCGTGTTCGCACTCATACAGAGGTAATATCTACAGTCGGTATAACCAAGCAGGTTATACCGACTTTTTTCATCGCTTACTTCATTAATACTTCAACAAATTTAGCCAGCCATTGCGGATGCGCGGGCCATGCAGGCGCGGTAATCAGATTGCCATCCACGTGGGCTTGATCAATGCCGATATCTGCGTAATGCCCGCCGCTCAGACGAACTTCTGGCGCACAGGCCGGATAGGCGCTACAGGTCCGGTTTTCTAACACCCCCGCCGCCGCTAACAGCTGAGGTCCATGACAGACCGCGGCGATAGGCTTACCGGCAGCGTTGAAATCTTGCACCAGCTTAATAACATCCGGATTCAGCCGGAGATATTCCGGAGCACGTCCGCCGGGGATCAGCAGCGCGTCATAATCGGTGGCCCGCGCCTCGGCAAAATTCGCATTCAGCGTAAAACGATGACCCGGTTTTTCACTGTAGGTCTGCGCCCCATCAAAATCATGAATAGCGGTTTGAACGTAGTCCCCCTGACTTTTATCCGGACAGACGGCATCAACACGATGGCCCAGCATCTGCAACGCCTGAAAAGGCACCATCGTTTCATAATCTTCGACATAATCGCCGACCAGCATCAGTATCTTCTTCATTCACATCCCCCGCTCACGGTTATTAATGATGAGAAATAACGGCCATCTTTACTATAGCCCACGCATTTCACGACATTAATAAATACCGCAGGACACGCCGTCACCGGACGTCTGAAGGTGGTTGCCCTTGACGGCGTGCCCTGTTGTTAATACCTGAAGTTTCTATCACTCCCAGGCTTGCTCAGATTTCGCGGCGTCAAACTGCGGCGGCGGCTTGCGGAAACGTCCGGTCAGGTAGGCGAGATACACCAACCCCACGCCAGCCCATACCAGTCCCAGCGTCAGCGATGTCACCTCCAGGTTCACCCACAGTACGGCAACGGTGGCGGCGCCGACCATTGGCAATACCAGGTAGTGCAACTTTTCCTGCCAGGTATGCTTACGCCCTTCACGACGCCAGAAGTGGTTAAACACGGACAAATTAACGAACGTAAAGGCCACCAGCGCGCCAAAGTTAATCAACGCCGTGGCGGTCACCAGGTCAAAAAACAGGGCCGAGAGTGCCACAATCCCGACCATAATGACGTTCAGCGCGGGTGTACGCCATTTCGGATGGACATAGCCGAAGTACTTCTCCGGGAAGACGTTATCGCGGCCCATCACGTACAGCAGACGCGAAACGCTGGCATGGGATGCCAGACCTGACGCCAGCGTATTCACAAAGGTCGTACACAAGAAAATAGACTGGAACAGTTTGCCGCCAACGTACAGCGCAATCTCCGGCAGCGCCGCGTCCGGATCTTTAAATCGGCTAATATCCGGAAAGAACAGCTGCATAAAGAACGAGGCAGCAATGAAGATCAGTCCACCGTAAAGCGCGGTAAGGAAAATTGCTTTTGGAATGGTACGCGCGGCATCCGGTGTCTCTTCAGAGAGCGTGGTTACCGCATCAAAACCGAGAAACGAGAAGCAGACGATGGTCGCCCCGGTGATAATCGGGATCAAATGCGCATTCTGGCTGATAAACGGTTGCAGCGACCAGACGGTCCCGACCCCTTCGCCTTTGTGCAGCCCCTGCACCACGAGAACAATGAACACCACGATTATCGCGACCTGCACCAGTACAAACAGCGCATTGAAGTTCGCCACCAGATTTACGCTTTTCAAATTGGCCGCGGTGAGGATCGCTACAAACATCACTACCCAAATCCATGGCGCAACGCCCGGGAACAGCGCGGAAAGGTAAATTTTCGCCAGCAGGACGTTAATCATCGGCAGGAACAGGTAATCAAGCAGTGACGACCAGCCGACCATAAACCCCACATGCGGGTTGATTGCTTTTTGCGCATAGGTGTAGGCAGAACCGGCTTGTGGAAACTGGCGTACCAGCTTTCCGTAACTGATGGCGGTAAACAGCACGCCCGCCAGGGCCAGCAGATAGGAGGCCGGAACATGGCCATTGCTGATACCCGAAACAATACCAAAGGTGTCAAATACCGTCATCGGTGTGAGATAGGCCAGCCCCATCACCACCACCTGCCACAGCTTGAGGGATTTACGCAACTGTGCTTTGCCCGGCTGGGCCGCGAGATCCACAGAAGAATTAGTCGACATAGCTTTCCTCCCCGCCACGGGCCCAGATCTGCGTTCGAAACGTGGGTACAGCAGACCTGGGTCGTGTCGGGGTGGAAAGCCAAAAGAAAGGCGTCAATGTTGCACGGCACAGATGCGGTCCGTACTTACTGCGGGAGCCATGGATGCTCACGCGGGGCGGGTTTTTAAACATTGGCATCATCACATTTCCTCGTCACAAACTCTGTCGGTTATCTGAAGACCCGTTGTCGCAAGCCGCTCCATTACGCGACATCCGGGAAATGGCAGGTGATCCTGCAATATTGACGGGCTGGCTCCGCTCAGACCGCATGATGCGACTTCTTTTTTTCAATGACTAAACAATGCGACAGGCCCGACAAACATTCCGCCGCCGGGCCACTTTCCTGTCAGGCGTTTTTCAGCATCCACTCAATTTCAGTGTCGGTAATCAGGCGTTCAAACTGGATCAGTTCATCGTGTTTACAGGCGTGATACACATGGCTAAAACGCTCCCCGAGCAACTCACGCAGACTGTCATTTTGCATGAACTCCCACAGCGCATCGCTCTGGCGGATCGGGAACGGTAGCCCTTCCTGCTCCAGGCCGTTGCCTTCCACCTCTTCCTGCAACGGCAGCTCGTTATCCAGCCCATGCAGGATCCCCGCCAGAATGGTCGACATCACCAGATACGGGTTGGCGTCAGCCCCCGCCACGCGATATTCAACCCGATGGTTATCACGATCGCCGCAGGGAATGCGCAGCGCCACCGTACGGTTGTTGTGCCCCCAGGAAGCCTGGGTCGGAACATACATCCCCGGCTGGAAGCGGCGATAAGAGTTCACATTCGGCGCCAGCAGCGCCATTGACGCAGGCATCAGATCAATCATCCCGGCAAGCGCACGTTTAAGTAACGCGGAATCATCGCCATTCGCATCGGCTAACACGTTCTCGCCTTTATTATTCATAATGCTGATGTGGATATGCATTCCGCTACCGGCATGCTCCTCATAAGGTTTTGCCATAAACGTGGCATGCATCTTATGTTTCTCCGCCACCAGCCGTACCAGCCGTTTCAGCGCCAGCGCGTCGTCGCAGGCGTCGAGTACGTTATCGGTATGGTAGAGGTTGATTTCAAACTGCCCAGGGGAGGCTTCAGCCACCGCGCCGTCAGCCGGGATCAGCTGCAAACGGGCCAGTTCATCGATATCGTTTAGCACATCAGCAAAGTGGTTCAGGTTATCAACCGAGTAAACCTGACTTTGCGTATTCCGATCGTCCGTTCCCGGCGCGCACGGCGGCTGCAGATAACCTTCGGGATCGCGCTTACGATCGAGTAAATAGAACTCCAGCTCT
This sequence comes from Citrobacter sp. Cb023, assembly GCF_030336805.1. NCBI lineage: Bacteria > Pseudomonadati > Pseudomonadota > Gammaproteobacteria > Enterobacterales > Enterobacteriaceae > Citrobacter > Citrobacter sp. Cb023. The sequence goes on from NZ_JAOWCV010000038.1 coordinate 1,167,525, forward strand.
ACCGCTACGACGGGGAACAGACCGCGCTGGCGAAGTTTCTGCCAGAGTCGGTTAAGTACGTTCCGCGGCTCAACGTCAAAGGGAGCGCCATCTTCATCCAGCATCGTCAGCATCATCTGCGCAATACATTCCGGATCGGCGGCCGAAGGCGTTAACGTGCCAGGCACCGGGACACAGGTCCGATCCGGTTCGCCAAGCTCCTGGCCTAATCCCGCCTCTTCGACCACATTGCCAAGAATATCCATCGCGAAAACGGATGCCGGGAAATAGCAGCCTTTCTCTAACTTGTGTAACCCGGCGACGGGAATGCGTTTACCACGAAAACAACCATTCAGGTCGGTTAACAGCACATCCACGAACTGCGTGTTGGGGTAGCGCTCCAGATACTGCTTAACTTCACGCGCAAACGCGCTACTTCGTCTCTCTTCAGAATGCTGAACAAAATTCTCAACTTCTACGATATTGGTTTCCATGATTCACCGCCGTTGGCCTGTAAGCTGTTCTGTGATTTGACTGTTAAATATAATGTCCACTCTTCGACTCTGGATGCAAACAAATTGTTTGTCAAATGTTAAATTAAGTTTGCTATAAGGTTATTCCACTGCTAGATTGAGAAAATAATGAACGGAATGGCATAACAAGGAACCGTTTGGCAATAATTTATTCCAAAACGTGAGGTCGATCATGGGCAATATATTTGACAAGCCAGTTATTGGTGTAGTGATGTGTAGGAACAGGCTTAAGGGTCACGAGACCCAGACTCTGCAAGAAAAGTACCTGAATGCAGTATTGAACGCCGGTGGATTACCGATAGCGATTCCCCATGCGCTTGCGGAACCCGAATTACTGAACGCGCTGTTACCGAAACTGGATGGTATCTTCCTGCCAGGAAGCCCAAGCAATGTGCAGCCGCACCTTTATGGTGAAAATGGCGATGAGTCTGACGCCGATCCCGGGCGTGATCTTCTGAGCATGGCGCTAATTACCGCCGGGCTCGAAAGGCGCATTCCCATTTTCGCCATCTGCCGGGGCTTACAGGAATTAGTTGTCGCCACTGGCGGGACTCTGTATCGTCGCCTGTGCGATCACTCACAGTTCCTGGAACATCGTGAAGATGCGGAACTCCCGGTGGAGCAGCAATATGCGCCATCTCATGAAGTCCAGGTTCAACAGGGAGGATTGCTATCTCAGCTAATACCAGGTTGCAGCACGTTTTGGGTTAACTCCTTGCATGGTCAGGGCGCAAAAACCCTTGGCCCGCAACTGCGCGTGGAAGCACGCTCGCAGGATGGATTAGTGGAAGCAGCCAGCGTTCACGACCATCCTTTCGCGCTTGGTGTGCAGTGGCACCCGGAATGGAACAGTAGCGAATACGCCCTGTCGCGTTTGTTACTTGAAGGTTTTATCACCGCTTGTCAGAACCACCTCGCTGAAAAACAGCGACTCTGACCACTACAGTTAAGGAAATGCAATTATGAGCGATGACGGCCTGGCGCCGGGTAAACGTTTGTCAGAGATCCGCCAGCAATTGGGTCTTTCACAGCGTCGTGCCGCCGAACTGTCTGGGTTAACGCATAGCGCCATCAGCACCATAGAGCAGGATAAAGTCAGTCCTGCCATCAGTACGCTGCAAAAGCTATTGAAAGTTTATGGGCTGTCGCTCTCCGAGTTCTTCGCGGAACCGGAAAAGCCTGACGAACCGCAGGTGGTTATCAATCAGGATGATTTGATTGAGATCGGGAGTCAGGGAGTATCCATGAAGTTGGTACACAACGGAAATCCGAATCGTACGCTGGCCATGATGTTTGAAACCTATCAGCCAGGTACGACAACCGGGGAGAGAATTAAACACCAGGGTGAAGAGATTGGGACAATACTGGAAGGTGAAGTGATACTGACCATCAACGGTCAAACGTATCATCTTGTTGCAGGACAAAGTTATGCCATTAACACCGGTATACCACATAGCTTCAGCAACACCTCGGCAGGGATCTGCCGCATCATCAGTGCCCACACTCCTACCACTTTCTAATAAGTAGCGGCCTGAGTTTCTCAGGCCTTCTTAAATAACGCGCATCAACAGGGTACATCCCTGGGGCATCGTGCAGCCTGATTTTGCCTGAAAAGATCAGCAACGAACTTTATTTTATTGATATAAAAGGAGTAGCTATGAACTTTCAGAATCTTAAATATTGGCGTGAAAAAGCCAGCCATTATTCGCCGGAGACCCGTTTATTTATTAACGGCGAATATTGCGCAGCCGCCGATAACGAAACCTTCATTACGCAGGATCCGGCAGGACAACGCCCGCTCGCCAAAGTCGCCCGCGGCAAAAAAGCGGATGTAGACCGCGCGGTCACCGCAGCCCGCACCGTATTTGAACGCGGAGACTGGTCGCAAGCATCACCCGCAGAGCGCAAGGCAGTCCTGCACAAGTTCGCCGATTTAATGGAGCAGCATCACGAGGAGCTGGCGCTACTGGAAACGCTCGACACCGGTAAACCGATTCGCCATAGCCTGCGTGATGATATTCCAGGCGCGGCACGCGCCATCCGTTGGTACGCCGAAGCAATAGATAAAGTCTATGGCGAAGTGGCCACCACCTCGGTGAGCGATCTGGCGCTGATTGTGCGCGAGCCGGTGGGCGTCATTGCGGCCATCGTGCCGTGGAATTTTCCCCTGCTGCTGGCCTGCTGGAAACTTGGCCCGGCACTGGCTGCAGGCAACAGCGTGATCCTCAAACCTTCAGAAAAATCACCGCTGACCGCCATTCGCCTTGCTGCGTTGGCAAAAAAAGCAGGTTTGCCAGATGGCGTTCTCAGCGTGGTGAGCGGATATGGCCACGAAGCGGGCCAGGCGTTGTCGCAGCATCCGGATGTTGATGTGATCACCTTTACCGGCTCGACCCGCACCGGCAAGCAACTGCTCAAAGACGCTGGCGACAGCAATATGAAACGCGTCTGGCTGGAGGCCGGTGGTAAAAGTGCCAACATCGTTTTTGCCGACTGCCCGGATCTGCCGAAAGCCGCCGCCAATGCTGCAGCAGGCATCTTCTATAACCAGGGTCAGGTCTGTATCGCCGGTACGCGTCTGTTACTGGAAGAGAGTATTGCCGACGAGTTCATCGCCCTGCTGAAAGAGCAGGCGAAAAACTGGCAGCCGGGCAACCCGCTGGATCCGGAAACCACGATGGGCACGCTTATCGACAACGCGCATGCCGACACCGTGCACGGTTTTATTCGCGACGGTGAAGCGCAAAGCACGCTGGCGCTGGATGGTCGCAGCCACGTCCACCCAGCGGCTATCGGCCCGACTATTTTTGTCGATACAGCCCCGCAAGCCCACGTCAGCCGCGATGAGATCTTCGGCCCGGTGCTGGTCGTCACCCGTTTTAGCAGCGAAGCCGAAGCCCTGGCGCTGGCCAACGACAGTGACTACGGCTTGGGGGCCGCGGTCTGGACCCGCGATCTGTCGCGCGCCCACCGCATGAGTCGTCGCCTGAAGGCCGGTTCGGTCTTCATTAATAACTACAACGACGGTGATATGACTGTGCCGTTCGGCGGTTATAAGCAAAGCGGCAACGGGCGCGATAAGTCCCTGCATGCGCTGGAAAAATTTAGCGAACTGAAAACCATTTGGATCTCCCTGGAGCCTTAATCATGACTGAACATACCAGCAGTTATTACGCCGCAAGCGCCAATCAGTACGAACCGTTTCCCACCCTTAGCGAGTCGGTTAGCTGTGATGTTTGCGTCGTGGGCGGTGGATATACCGGTCTCTCCTCCGCCCTGCACTTAGCGGAGATGGGTTACGACGTAGTGCTACTGGAATCCGCGCGTATCGGCTTTGGGGCCAGCGGACGTAACGGCGGTCAGTTGGTGAACTCCTACAGTCGCGATATCGACGTCATCGAGCGCACCTATGGCCCGGACGCCGCCAAAATGCTTGGCAGCATGATGTTTGAAGGCGGTAATATCATCCGCGAACGTATCAAGCGTTATCAGATCGAATGCGACTATCGCCCCGGCGGACTGTTTGTGGCGCTGAACCACAAGCAGATGGAAACGCTGGAGGAGCAGAAGTCGAACTGGGAACGCTACGGCAACACGCAGCTTGAACTGTTAGACAGCAGCGAAATTCGTCGCGAAGTCAGCAGCGATCGTTATGTCGGCGCGCTGCTCGACCACAGCGGTGGTCATATTCATCCGCTGAACCTGGCGATTGGCGAAGCTAACGCCATTCGTCTGAACGGCGGGCGCGTCTTCGAACAGTCGCCGGTCACCCGTATCCAGCACACCAGCCCGGCGGTGGTCAGCACCGAAAAAGGTCAGGTTACGGCCCGCTTTGTGATCGTCGCGGGCAACGCCTACCTCGGCGACAAACTCGAGCCTGCGCTGGCAAAAAGCAGCATGCCATGCGGCACACAGGTGTTAACCACCGAACCGTTGTCTGCGGAGATGGCACGCTCGCTGATTCCAAAAAACTACTGTGTAGAAGATTGTAACTATTTGCTGGATTACTACCGTCTGACCGGCGATAACCGCCTGTTGTACGGCGGCGGCGTGGTCTACGGCGCCCGCGATCCAGACGATATTGAACGTCTGGTAATGCCGAAACTGCTGAAAACCTTCCCGCAATTGCAGGGGGTAAAAATTGATTACCGCTGGACCGGTAATTTCCTGTTAACGCTATCTCGCATGCCGCAGTTCGGCCGTCTTGATACCAACATTTACTATATGCAGGGCTACAGCGGCCACGGCGTGACCTGTACCCACCTGGCAGGACGTCTTATTTCTGAACTGCTGCGCGGGGATGCCGAGCGCTTTGACGCTTTCGCCAAACTGCCGCACTACCCGTTCCCGGGGGGGCGCAGCCTGCGCATTCCGTTTACCGCCATGGGGGCGGCATATTACAGCTTACGCGATCGCCTTGGGGTTTAAGTTCTTCCGCAATAAACCCGACGCACAGGGCGGTCTCCCCTGTGCGTTTTTTTATTCCCGGACAGTGAAAAACAGGTAACGGGCACGAAAATATCGCAATAGGACATAACCCTACACTTTACATTGTTTCTCCCCGCTGATCGGATAGGCTTTTTTAGATTATCGCTGGCGACGTGGCCAGAACTCAACGGGGGAAGAAACGCGTGTTATGAATACGAATAACGAGGAGACCTTTTATCAGGCGATGCGCCGCAAAGGGGTGAGTCGACGCAGTTTTCTCAAATATTGCAGCCTCGCAGCAACATCGCTTGGGCTGGGAGCCGCAATGACGCCCAGAATAGCCTGGGCGCTGGAAAACAAACCCCGGATCCCGGTCGTCTGGATCCACGGGCTGGAATGCACCTGTTGCACTGAATCATTTATCCGCTCCTCTCACCCACTCGCCAAAGACGTCATCCTCTCCCTGATTTCTCTTGATTACGACGACACCCTGATGGCCGCCGCCGGAACGCAGGCCGAAGAGGTATTTGAAGACATTCTGAGCCGCTACCACGGCCGATACATTCTGGCCGTCGAGGGCAATCCTCCGCTGGGTGAACAAGGAATGTTCTGCATCAGTGGCGGGCGACCGTTTATTGAAAAGCTAAAAAGAGCCGCGGCAGGCGCCAGCGCGATTATCGCCTGGGGAACCTGTGCCTCCTGGGGCTGCGTGCAGGCCGCCCGGCCTAATCCAACCCAGGCAACGCCGATCGATAAGGTGATCACCGATAAGCCAATCGTGAAAGTGCCCGGCTGTCCGCCGATTCCGGATGTCATGAGCGCCATCATTACCTATATGGTGACGTTTGATCGTCTGCCTGAACTCGATCGTCTGGGGCGTCCGCTGATGTTCTATGGTCAGCGTATTCACGACAAATGCTACCGCCGCGCCCACTTTGACGCCGGGGAGTTCGTTGAGAGTTGGGACGATGACGCTGCCCGAAAAGGCTATTGCCTGTACAAAATGGGCTGCAAAGGGCCTACCACTTATAACGCCTGCTCCACCACCCACTGGAATGGCGGCGTTTCTTTCCCCATCCAGTCCGGTCATGGGTGTCTGGGATGTTCAGAGAACGGCTTCTGGGATCGCGGTTCGTTCTACAGCCGCGTGGTCGATATCCCGCAGATGGGGACGCATTCAACCGCCGATACCGTGGGCCTCACCGCGCTAGGCGTGGTGGCCGCCAGCGTCGGTGTCCACGCAGTCGCCAGCGCCGTCAATCAACATAACCGCCACAAACAGCAATTAGCCGACGCCGGACAACAGTCGCCAGACAATGAGGATAAACAGGCATGAGCAATTCGTATCAAACCCAGGGATATACGGTCAATAATGCCGGCCGGCGCCTGGTTGTCGACCCCATTACGCGCATTGAAGGGCATATGCGTTGTGAGGTGAACATTGATGAGCAGAACATCATCACCAACGCGGTGTCCTGCGGCACCATGTTCCGTGGACTGGAAATTATTCTGCAAGGGCGCGACCCGCGCGATGCCTGGGCGTTTGTCGAACGAATTTGCGGGGTGTGCACTGGCGTACATGCGCTCGCATCGGTCTATGCCATTGAAGATGCCATTGGCATCAAGGTGCCCGACAACGCCAACATCATTCGCAATATTATGCTGGCGACGCTGTGGTGCCACGACCACCTGGTCCACTTTTACCAGCTAGCCGGAATGGACTGGATTGACGTTCTGAATGCCCTGAAAGCCGACCCGCGCGCAACATCACAGTTGGCACAAAGCCTTTCAGCCTGGCCGATGTCCTCCCCGGGCTACTTCTTTGACGTACAAAACCGCCTGAAGAAATTTGTCGACGGCGGTCAGTTGGGGATTTTCCGCAACGGTTATTGGGGGCATCCGCAGTACAAACTGTCGCCAGAGGCTAACCTGATGGGCTTTGCCCATTATCTGGAAGCGCTCGATTTTCAGCGCGAGATTATCAAAATCCATACGGTGTTTGGCGGCAAGAATCCGCATCCTAACTGGATTGTCGGCGGCATGCCATGCGCTATCAATATCGATCAGAGCGGCGCGGTTGGCGCGGTCGATATGGAACGCCTTAACCTGGTACAGTCAATCATCACCCGCACCGCCGACTTCATCAACAACGTCATGGTTCCTGACGCGCTGGCTATCGGCCAGTTCAACAAACCCTGGAGCCAGATTGGCACCGGGCTGTCTGATAAGTGCGTCTTAAGCTACGGCGCGTTCCCAGATATTGCCAACGACTTCAGCGCGAAGAGCCTGTTGATGCCTGGCGGCGCGGTCATTAACGGTGATTTTAACAACGTCATGCCGGTGGATCTGGCCGATCAGCAGCAAATTCAGGAGTTTGTCGATCATGCCTGGTACCGTTATCCGGACGATCAATTAGGTCGTCACCCGTTCGAGGGGATTACTGAACCCTGGTACAACCCCGGCGATGTCAAAGGCAGCGATACCGATATCCAGCAGCTCAACGAACAGGAACGCTACTCGTGGATTAAAGCCCCGCGCTGGCGCGGACACGCCATGGAAGTTGGACCGTTGGCGCGTACGCTGATTGCCTATCACAAAGGGGATGCCGCCACGATTGAATCCGTCGACCGCATGATGTCCGCACTCAAACTGCCGCTGTCGGGTATGCAGTCGACGCTGGGGCGTATTTTATGCCGCGCGCACGAGGCGCAGTGGGCCGTGAGCAAGCTGCAATATTTCTTCGACAAGCTGATGACCAACCTGAAAAACGGCAATCTGGCTACGGCGAATACCGAAAAATGGGAGCCTGCAAGCTGGCCGCAGCAGTGCCGTGGGATCGGTTTTACCGAGGCGCCGCGCGGAGCACTCGGTCACTGGGCGTCGATTCGCGACCAGAAGATCGACGTGTATCAGTGCGTAGTGCCGACCACCTGGAATGCCAGCCCGCGCGATCCGAAGGGGCAAATTGGCGCCTACGAGGCGGCGTTGATGGGCACCCAAATGGCGATACCGGATCAACCGCTGGAGATCCTGCGCACCTTGCACAGCTTCGACCCCTGCCTGGCATGTTCAACCCACGTCCTCGGCGACGACGGCAGCGAACTTATCGCAGTCCAGGTTCGCTAAGCGTTAAGGAACGGAACGATGACTGGAAAGATATCCCCACGCGTCGGGGAGGCGCGTGATACCGCCGTCAGCCACTATGTGTTTGAAGCACCCGTACGCTTGTGGCACTGGCTGACAGTGGGCTGCATGTTGGTTTTGATGGTAACCGGATACTTCATTGGCCGACCACTACCGTCGGTCAACGGCGAGGCCACTTACCTGTTCTACATGGGCGACATCCGGTTAGTGCATTTCGCCGCAGCCATGGTGTTTACGGTGATACTGCTGGGTCGCATTTACTGGGCCTTCGTCGGCAATCGCTATTCACGCGAGCTGTTTGTCGTGCCGGTCTGGCGTCGCAGCTGGTGGCAGGGTGCCTTTTCGGTGGTGCGCTGGTATCTGTTTCTGGAAAAAAAACCGGGAGAAGATATCGGCCATAACCCCGTCGCGCAGGCGGCGATGTTCGGTTATTTCCTGCTCTCAGTTTTTATGATCCTCACCGGTTTTGCCTTATACAGCGAGCATAGCCAGTACGCCATTTTTACCCCCTTCCACTATGTGACGGAGTTTTTCTACTGGACCGGCGGTAACTCTCTCGATATCCACAGCTGGCATCGGTTGGGGATGTGGTTCATCGCCGCCTTCATCATCGGTCATGTGTATATGGCTATCCGCGAGGACATCATGTCTGACGATACCGTCATCTCAACCATGATCAACGGCTACCGTAGCCACAAATTTGCCAAACGCCAGCGCGATAAGGAGGCGTCATGAGCGAACCTAACGTCATCGTGATGGGCTTAGGCAACCTGCTGTGGGCAGATGAAGGATTTGGCATTCGCGTTGCCGAACGCCTGTACGCCCACTATCACTGGCCGGAATGGGTAGAGATTGTCGACGGCGGCACGCAAGGGCTGAATCTGCTGGGCTACGTTGAGCAGGCCAGCCATTTGTTGCTGCTGGACGCTATCGACTACGGACTCGCGCCAGGCACTTTGCAATCCTACGCCGGTGAACAAGTCCCCAGTTACCTCAGCGCCAAAAAAATGAGTCTGCATCAGAACAGCTTCTCCGAAGTGCTTGCTCTGGCGGAGATTCGCGGTCATCTGCCCGCCCACATCGCCCTCGTAGGACTACAGCCGGTGCAGCTGGACGACTATGGCGGCAGCCTGACCGACATCGCGCGCGCTCAGCTCCCGGCGGCAGAACAAGCCGCGCTAAGGCAACTGGCCGCGTGGGGCATCGCGCCACAGACAATCGATGAAACGCGTTGCCTGAACTATGAATGCCTGTCGCTGGAAAACTATGAAGGCGTGCGTATTCGCCAGTATCGTGTAACGCTGGAGAGATAAGCAACATGTTGAATGACAAACCATTTTCTGCGCTATGGCAACGCATGCTGGCGCGCGGCTGGCAACCGCTGACCGCATCTGAACTGGATGACTGGGTAACGCGTGTGCGTGATGGCGTGGTGCTGCTCAGTAGCGATCCCCGCCGCACGCCGGAAGTCAGCGATAACCCGGTAATGATTGCCGAGTTGCTCCGCGAGTTTCCCCAGTTTGACTGGCAAATCGCTATGGCGGATCTCGAGCACAGCGAGGCTATCGGCGATCGTTTTGGCGTATTTCGCTTCCCGGCCACGCTGGTATTTATCCACGGCGAGCTGCGCGGCATTCTCAGCGGCATCCATCCGTGGGCCGACCTGCTCAACCTGATGCGCCCCCTCGTTGAAGAACGCATCCCCCGGAGCCTGTAAGATGAGTGATACCTTTTTTCATCTGCTGGGGCCGGGAACCCAGCCGGGCGATGACAGCTTCAGCATGAATCCCTTGCCCCTCACCTGCCAGGTCAACAGCAGCCCCAGCATGGCGAGGCTGGAAAACTGTCCGCACAGCCCGGCGGTGATGGCATTGTTAGCCGACGTGCGCCACCAGCTTAGCCAGAAAATTCCCGCAAAACAGGACGTGCTGGGATGGGATTTATCCACGCTCAACGCAGACGACCTCACGTTTTTGAATACGCTGCTCGGCGAAGGCGAAGTTTCCGTGCGTATCCAGCAGGCTGACGGCAGGGCGAGTGAGATTCAGGAGTCTATTTTCTGCGGAATCTGGCGGGTGCGTTGCCAGAATGACTTGGGTCAATGGGAGGAGCATCTGGAGGCAGGCAGTGCGCCACGGGCGCTGTGGCAGGCAGCAACAATCACGACGCTGCCAGACGATAGCCTGTTGCCTCCGCCCGTCGATGGGTTGATGAATGGCCTGACGCTGGCTCAGGAACTGCTGGCGCACGTGCGCGATCCGGCCACGCAACCTCATAGCATTAACCTCACCCAACTCCCGGTTAGCGATGCGGATCGCCAGTTCCTCTCCCGCCTGTGTGGCGAAGGGCGCATCCAGATCCGCACCATCGGCTACGGCGAGAGCCAAATCGACGCCACGGCGCTGCGCCATGTCTGGCATGTGCGCTGTCTGGATACCCTGAAAGGGCTTCTGCTCGAGAGTTATGAGATCTGTCCATTACCGGAACTGATACTGGCTGCTCCGGAGGATCTGCTCGACTCGCTCCAGCGCCTGGATGAAGTCTGTAGCTGGCTGGCATCCGGCCCGCCGGCCTGATCCCCTTCTCCCGACCCGCATACTTTTCTGCTGCGGGTCTGGCGTTTTCTTCCTTATCTATTCACTCTCTAATGCCTGATGGAGTTCGCATGTGGGACGTCATTGACTTATCGCGCTGGCAGTTTGCGCTGACCGCGCTGTACCATTTTCTGTTTGTTCCCCTGACGCTGGGGCTGATTTTTTTGCTGGCCATCATGGAAACCCTGTTCGTGGTGACGGGCAAAACAGTCTACCGCGACATGACGCGTTTCTGGGGAAAGTTATTCGGTATTAACTTTGCGCTCGGTGTGGCGACCGGCCTGACCATGGAGTTTCAGTTCGGGACTAACTGGTCGCTCTATTCCAACTATGTGGGCGATATTTTCGGTGCTCCGCTGGCGATGGAAGCCTTGATGGCTTTCTTTCTTGAATCCACATTCGTGGGGCTGTTCTTCTTCGGCTGGCAGCGCTTAAACAAGTACCAGCATTTACTGGTGACCTGGCTGGTAGCGTTTGGCTCCAATATCTCGGCCCTGTGGATCCTCAACGCCAACGGCTGGATGCAATATCCAACGGGCGCTCACTTTAATATTGATACCCTGCGCATGGAGATGAGCAGCTTTAGCGAGCTGGTTTTTAACCCCATCAGCCAGGTGAAATTTGTGCATACCGTGATGTCCGGTTATGTCACAGGCGCCATGTTTGTGATGTCCATCAGCGCCTGGTATCTGCTGCGTGGTCGCGCTCGCGAGTTCGCCCTGCGCTCCTTCGCGGTAGGTTCCGTCTTTGGCACACTGGCTATCCTCGGCACTCTGCAACTGGGAGATAGCTCAGCCTATGAGGTCGCCCAACGCCAGCCGGTAAAACTGGCGGCAATGGAAGGGGAATGGCAAACCGAACCGGCACCTGCGCCCTTTCATGTGATAGCCTGGCCGCAGCAGGAGCAAGAGCGTAACGCCTTTTCCGTGAAGATACCGGCCCTGCTGGGTATCCTGGCGACTCACTCTTTAGATACGCCAGTTCCGGGGCTGAAGAACCTGATGGCAGACGCGCTACCCCGCCTGCAGCGGGGCCGGGAAGCATGGTTGCTGATGCAGGAAATCGCTAAAGGTAACCGCACGCCTCAGCTACTGCACGCTTTTCACGCCGTGGAAAAAGATCTGGGTTACGGCATCCTGTTGGCCAACTACGCCCCTGACATGAACCATGTCACGCCAGCGCAATATCAGGCCGCACAACGCGGCGCTATTCCGCAAGTTGCCCCCGTGTTCTGGAGCTTTCGCATCATGATTGGATGCGGTTCCCTTCTGCTGCTGGTGATGGCGATTGCGCTGATACAGACCTTACGCTGGCGTATCGACCAGCATCGCTGGGTACTGCACATAACGCTGTGGAGCCTGCCACTACCGTGGATTGCCATTGAAGCAGGCTGGTTTATGACGGAGTTTGGCCGCCAGCCGTGGGCGATTCAGGATATTTTGCCGACCTGGTACGCCCACTCTGCGCTGAGCGCGGGCCAACTGGCCTTCTCCATGGGGCTAATCCTCACGCTTTACACCCTGTTTTTAATTGCCGAAGTCTACCTGATGCAAAAATACGCGCGTCTTGGTCCAGATGCGATGCAACGTCAACAACCGGCACAACCACAGGAATAAAGGAGAGCATCATGTTGGATTATGAAACGTTGCGGCTCATTTGGTGGCTGCTGATTGGCATTATTCTGGTGGCCTTTATGGTCACTGACGGGTTTGATATGGGGGTCGGCTGCCTGTTACCGCTGATCGCGCGCAACGATGATGAACGTCGGGTGTTAATCAATAGCGTAGGGGCGCACTGGGAAGGTAACCAGGTGTGGCTCATTCTGGCGGGCGGCGCATTATTCGCAGCCTGGCCGCGCGTCTATGCTGCCGCATTTTCGGGGTTTTATGTGGCGATGATTCTGGTGCTGTGCGCCCTTTTCTTTCGTCCATTGGCCTTTGATTATCGCGGTAAAATAGCGAATGCACGCTGGCGCGCCATGTGGGACACCGGGTTGGTTATCGGCAGCCTGGTGCCACCGGTTATCTTCGGCGTCGCCTTCGGCAATCTGTTCCTGGGGGTGCCTTTTGTGTTCACACCACAATTACATGTGCAATATCTGGGCACTTTCTGGGAATTGCTCTCTCCTTTTGCCCTACTGTGCGGCGCATTAAGCCTGATGTTGGTCATTATGCAGGGGGGCGTGTGGCTCCAGTTGAAAACCGACGGCCTTCTTCACCTGCGCGCGCTGTCTGCCACCCGCCGCAGCGCGATGTTAGTGGTGCTCTGCTTCCTGTTAGCCGGGTACTGGCTGTGGACGGGGATCGACGGCTATGTGCTGCTTAGCCAGGATCCTAATGGTCCGTCCAACCCGCTATTAAAGGCAGTAACGACCGCACCGGGCGCGTGGATGGCACACTTTGAAAATTCACCACTACTGTTGGTTATTCCGCTGTTGGGCATGATTTTTCCAATGCTCGCGATCTATGCCTGCGGGCAACGTCGGGCCGTGTGGGGATTTCTGTTTGCTTCATTGACCCAGACCTGTGTGATCTTCACCGCTGGAATCACCCTGTTTCCATTTGTGATGCCATCCAGCGCGTATCCACTCTCTAGCCTGACGGTGTGGGACAGTACCTCCAGCCAGACGACGCTCAGTATCATGCTGGTTATCGTGCTGATTTTCCTACCGATAGTTCTGCTTTATACCTTGTGGAGTTATTACAAGATGCTGGGACGAATCAACGTAGAAACCATCCGCCGCCACAACCACGAACTTTATTAGGGAGGACTGGACGATGTGGTATCTGTTTTGGTTTGTCGGCATTCTGCTGATGTGCACGCTCTCCACGCTGGTGCTGGTCTGGCTTGAGTCACGGCAGAAATAGCCCTGCGCGTGCGTTACGCTTCCTGACTCCCCTGTTTATTCGGGGAGTCTTTATTCGTTCACACAAAAGCAGCATGGCTGTACCCAATCCCTGGTTAGCACCAAGCTTTTCTATAAACCGCAGAGTGGTGCTGCAATGGACGTGTTCGAAGAGCGGAAAGGAAATGAGAAGCTATAGAGTGCTAAACCAGTGCGCGAGACAAAAAGAAGGGGATTACATTGAAGATGTGGAGTTGTAACTGCTTGATTGAATGGTGCCGATAAGAGGAGTCGAACCTCCGACCTTCGCATTACGAATGCGCTGCTCTACCAACTGAGCTATATCGGCCCTGAAAAGGACATGTCCACGAATGTGAGCACGGGGTAGAAGGTTAAAACTAACCGGGCGATGCGTCAATGGCCTTGCGAATCAAACGCCTATTTTTGCATCATCCGGTTTCAATTACGCACGAATCGTGTCGTTACAGGCATGCTTATACGCGGTCGGGTATTACTATAACCAGCGGCGAACGTGTTGTTCATAGCGCTCCCATTCCAGCCCGAAATGTTTTCGCAGTTGTTCCTCTTCAAAGTCGATATGCAATCTGGCAACCGCCAGCATAAATACAGGTACAGCCAGTACTCCAGTCAGGCTACCGATGCAAAGAGCAAAGGCCAACTGGAGTCCACTCATACCAAGGTAGATCGGGTTGCGGCTCCAGGCGTAACATCCGTCGGTAACAAGCGTGGTCGATTTATGTGCATGCAGCGGATTCAGGGTCGTACGTTTCATCCGCATCTGCCACGCGGTATGCAATATCACCAACAGACTGACGCCGGCCAGCAATGCGCATATCACGATATTCACCCCGCCGAATGTGAAGCGCGGACTCGCCGTCAGCACATCCGCAACGAGAAAAAGTACTAAGATAAGAGGCGGCGGAAACCAGACTCTTAATTTTGTCAGGAAATGACGCATGGCCAGGAACTCACCTTGGAATCGGTTTAATTAACGCTGATACCGCTATAAATACCCCGTATTAGATACATAAACAAACGATGCCTCACTCACAACAGGCTATCGCCTTCACCAGACAGGCGGGAGTTATCGTACTCACCTCGACAAAAATACCTGCATCAGAGGCATCCGCCCCTGATGTTCCCGAAAGGCTTTACGTTGAGAAAGTAGAATCCGACGCTGATTCAAAAAAATCTAAAGACTGCTTGTAGTAACGCATAAAATCATCAAACGTCACTGGCGGTAAAAATTGATAACCCTGCAGGTAATCAACATTATTTTTCCCCAACCATTGCTGCTGATAGCCATATTCAACGCCTTCCGCCACCATGCGTAACCCCAGGAGTTCGGAAAGGTGAATGATTGACTCGAGCATAGGGATATGTTGCTCAACTTCTTTAATAGCTTTGATAAACGTTTTATCAATTTTTATAACATCCAGGTCTAACTCATTGAGATAGCAAAGGTTAGCGTATCCCGTCCCAAAATCATCTAAAGCAAACAGAACCCCTCTGTTTCGCAACGATCGTATCAGCTCTTTGATTGCAGGAGTAATAGTGAGAGTCTGGTTTTCAGTTATTTCAATCATCAATTTTATTGGTAGCCTTTGCGTTATTTCCATAAAATTAAGACACTCCCAATAAAAGACGGGGTTACTTAAACCTGATGGACTCACATTAAAAGAGACGAATAAAGTTTTATTGAAATCCTCGCTTCCGTCGACCAGATTACGCGCGACGGTGTTCATTAAATAGCTCGTTAACTCATTCATTAAGCCACTTTTTTCAGCCAGCGGTATAAACTCACGCTGAGAAATAGCATAATTATCCCCCTGTGGCCAACGAGCCAAAACCTCAACACCACAGACATCTTCGTTGATATTTACGATGGGTTGAAAATAAGGAATGATCTCTTCATTCCTTATTGCCATACTCAGTCGACTAGAATCTGAGACATCATATGCTTCGCCGTATATTACATTCTTACCAGAATAACTGTTCGTCGAGGAACCTTCATGCAATAGATTATTCCTGGTTAAAAAAATGATAGTTTCATTAAAATGAGAAAATCCCAGACGAGCGGTAATTCGTTCCCGATATCGATACACTGACTTAATTGTTATCGAGTTAGCAAGACAAAAATCGTGCAATTTTTCCTTTGTGAAAGATGCATACAGCATTTTCTCTTCAAACTCAGTCAAATGAAAAGTAAATATCGCTGAACCTTTAGTGACTTCCACAACCTCATTGGGAGCCATTAGATTGGCTCTCAACTGAGAAATCAGCTGATCCGATAGTTCCCGTCCATTAATGAATGCATACTCCTCATACCCCCGATTAATAGAACGATTTTCATTCATCCGAAGAACAATACAGTTTATATTGATAAACTGCGTGCTATTTCTCTGAAACCACTTCCTGACCTGGAATAATGGTAACCGGTTATCGATCACCAGTAAACAGGATGGATACCGTGGAATAATTGACTGTGAACCAGAAATAAATGCCCGCGCATCGACCAACACCAGATTTGGCAACCACGCTTTTATCCCTGAGAAAAGAAAAATATCATAACTGAGCAGAAAAACCTTTTTCGTATTCATAGTTACCACCAACTTAAATTTATGGCATGGCAGGTCCCTCGTTTTATACACGAGAGAATATACAACACCTTTAGCCTCCAGAAATTACAATGCAGTCCGCGAATTAACTTTATCCATAAGTCATCTCACGCAGTTTCAGATTTTATAATCACGATTATCCATATGAATATTACCATTAAATGTTAAGGCCATTTTAATTATTGAAAAAGGAAAAATCCTAATTCTTCATCAATACAAATCCTATTGCTCATTTTCACTGCAAGACAAAACAAAAAACCACGAATACCAAAAATGACAAAATATAAAACTACTAAAACCATAAGGATAACATATTATTGTTACTCATGCTGCCCGACAAACCATTAACGTACGTCGCAGATCTCTGATCGCATAGACATTTTTGGCGATATGGATGATCTTATAATAAAAAATTTCCTGTCGTGACATGAGTTGTTCGGTAACGTCATCAGGAACATTATCATTTTTATTTTTAACAATAGCTACACGACGGGTCTGCAGGTAACCATCACGATCTTTACCAATAAAATTCAGGATAACATTACGATCTACAGCATAATTTTTACCCTGAATATTGAGGCTTCCTATCTGAGATACCCGCCCTTCGGTAGCAGAAGAAATACGAAAAACCAGCAGAACTTCACCTTCAATTTTTACCCCCTGAGTTTGCGCCTCCAGATGCAGGTAAGTTTTTGCCGAGCAGGTCAGCGTCTCAGGTTCTTGATGGCGATATAAAAAATATGCTGTTATCGCTGCAAGAAAGATTGCCCCACTAATAAACAAAATTTTCACATTCACGGACAACCCCTCCTTTCTCTAACGTACAAATCCCAAGCAAATTCACTCTAAGATCATTGCCGGCTGATAAATTATTATCGTCATAAAAAACAATTGTTTTCTTGCCATCATGACAAGCCGCATTTACTTTTCGCCACATATCAGAAGATAAAAATGCTTTCGTTTTATCAGCATTATTGTCATCGGCAGTATAAAGTTCACAATCATCTATTGCCCTGATATAGATAAAATTTTTGGAACTTGAATTAAGTGCTAAAAATATAAAAATAGCGCTTCCAAGAAATGCAAATAATAAAATGAACAGAATAATGTTTTTACGTTTTGGTCTTACGGATGAGTTCACCGTCTCAGTTACCGAACGCACAGTTTCATCTTCAGAGGAAGATGACGATTCATCGCTGATCGAAGCATGGAACAAAAATCCCTGCCGAGGCAGCGTTTCAATGGGATTACCCGCCCCCAGCTCACTAAATGCTTTTCGCAAAATACTGATGCTTTTATTAAGACTATGACCCGATGGGGCCATGCCATGCTTTTTCCAGACTTCTTCAATGATAAACTCGCGGTGGACTTGTTGATTTTTATGGGCAATGAATAGCTCAAGTAGTCTCGCGGTAGACGCCGAAAGAATTATTGTCGTATCGCGATGTTTCAGGCTTTTTCTGGTGGAATCATACTCAACCTGTTCATTAATTATACTGTTCATACTACCTGACTCTTAATTACCGTGACGTTGAGTGCAAATGACTAAAATTTCATCTGTGCCGAGCTGATCACTGCATTGTATAAAGATAGTTACAGTATAGGTTCGATATCTAACCATGACATATCGGATCAGACTTAATGCTTACTATTGATTGAGTTTGAAGCACCCCTGACCTACTGGTATGTATTTCTGCAATGCAACGATAAATTTCCGGTTTTTTGATTTCAATTCGCTACTACGCCAGGTTTCACCCGGCAACACATAACGCATGGTGGCTTCATCATCGGTTGAGTTGCACCCCAGGTGTACGATGATTTTAAAAAAAGTATTCCCGGTGTTTTTCAGTGTTCCGTTTGCCTCATCAATGGTGTAGGCCAGATTCATTTTTCTCGGGCGAACAACCAATATGGTGTCCATAGCGATCACCGGGAGAGCCTGCCCTCCTTTCCCTTGATTACGCTCGGTAAACAGCGTTATCGGCATTTCACGAAACAGAATTCGGTAATAGCGTTCTTTATCATCCTGCGGTCCACGGTAGAAAATCTTAAAAAACTCACTCGCCTGCGGAGCCAGTGAAAAATTCAGCGGCGTAAACAGAAGTTCGCCTTCAGCAATGGCACTTCTGTTTTCACCTCCCGGTCCAGGCTTATCAATTTTTACTGCGCCAATACTGTACAAATTCTGTTTCTGGCTATCGTTATAGATCCGTTTGCTGATAAATGATTTATCCGATGGCATCTCATAAATGGTCGACTCCAGGTAGACAGCCTGTGCGGAGAATATAGTCAACCCGGAAAGTAAGATAAATACCCATCTAAACACCAAACGGCAGCGGTTCATGGCGTCACTCCCACCCAATTCGCCGTGACTTTTATCTCTCCACTGGCACTGACGACACCTTCCCAATCTGTTCCGGAAACAGTTAACATCGACCGTGAATCATTCATTGGGAAAAGCAATTTTAAATCCGTAGTATAGTAGCTTCCATCATCATTGTTATTTGCGTCCCAGGGCGTCTGTTGCCACTGCGCATCGCTCATATTGATTGCTGCTTCACTACAGCTATTTCGTTTCTTCACCACGCCCCCCGACTGACTGTTGTACTGCAGAAAGGCGGGGATTGGGACTGACAGCCCGCCTTGAGGGGAGGTAAACAGACAGTAAGGCACACTGTTTATCGTCGTACTTTCTCCAATAACTTGCGCGGTAATGCTATCAGCCTGACGAGGACCGGAGACTGTCACGGTGTAATCTATTTCTATAGGAGCGGCGTCGCCAATCGTGCCACTGCCGCTCGCAGAAGCGGTGTTGTCTGAAGAGACGATACTGATCCCATACTCCTTCGGCACAATATTGATCTGTAGCGAAGGCGTAAACTGGTAGTGCCCTGACTCAGGTGTTAAGCCATTATAAAAACCGAAGGTAAACGGTTGAGTGTTAGTAATGCTGATTCCTGAATCGACGAGTTTTTTCAGGAATACTTTTGACAGAAAAATATATATGTACTCTCCAGAGGTCGTGAAAACGTTGTAATAAGCAGTTGAAGTACCATAGTTATACCAGTTTGAACCATTCCCGGAGTATTTCACGGTGGCCGGTCCAGGCGTAAAACCAAGCATCGCCGTATCGACATAAGCGCGAAACGTCAGAGAGGCGGTCAGATTGGCGGTTTGTTGCAGGTTATAATTTACCATTTTGCAAATCACGCCGTCTTCGCCGTTAACCACGCCAAGCTCGCAATAACCAGTGTCTTTGGTGATGCTCGGCGTACCGTCACTGGCAACCCAAAGCTCCTGAAATGCATTAGTCGATACAAGTGACAGATGACCGCGTTTGGTTAACGTATAATTGACGTAATTCCATAATCCTTTCGATTGATCTTTGCAACGTTGCCCGGAAGAATAATCATAATCCACGGAAGTATAACAACGGTTGAACACATAGGTTTCGCTGCTACCGGTAGGCACATTGCGAAAGTACTCATAGGCAGTATCCGTCAGGGAAGCGAATCCGTAGGCGCCACCAATAACACCTGCGACAGAGCCTACCTGCGCATGATAAAAGCCGTTTTTATCAGTGCCTTGCCCGGCAATAAATCCAGTTGATGGACACTGGCTGCCGCTATAACAACGGATCCCCCGAAAAGGCCCGTTAATCGGGGAATTATCAATCCACATGTCCTGATAATAATTTCCTGGCGCAGTCCAGATGACAAAACCTAAATACCCGAGACTTACCTGAGAGGTACCGTATTTTATCCACGTGTTTGAACCGCTGAAACGAGGGTCGAGTGCGGAGGGGGTGATAAAGTATTCACTATCAATGGCATTTTCAATAAACAAATAGTTATTACTGACTGAGCCGGAAGATACTGCATTTAAAGCCAAAGCAGGCGCAGGCGTGAAACTCCCCACGGCACAGATTACAGTAGCTACTTTAATTAATACTTTCATTTTATTACCTCTGCGCCATCGTGGTTTGCGTGGAACATTTCACATCACCAACCCACGCTGCGCCACGTGCTTTTTCCAAATCGAGATCGGCTTCGCATAGGCTGCCATTGGCTGAAATTAACGTGATGACCGGATATTTCTTATCGATATCGATAGCAAACTCCCCTTTTTCATCCGTACGCGTTTTACCGATGTGATTATGAATATCGGTGTTTGCAGCCAACTGCCCATCGGGATAACGAATACGCCCGAATACGGTGACCATACTTTTCACTTCAGGGTTGATAACACCCACGTTACCCGGATATAGCGTCAGTTCCTGTTTGCGCCCTGAAACAATATCAAAGCTGTCTTCAGAGTTTTTATCATTGAGGATCTCCAGCTTGTACTGAGCATAAGGCGGCAGTGCAATGAAATTTGATTTACCGCTGAGAAGATAATTTCGGTTATTAATCTTCGCAGCCAGTTTCCCTTCGCCGGTTAAATCGGTTTTCACAATAATGCCTGACCTTTGCCTCTCTTTACTCAGACCGAAATCTTTTCCTGCCCACGCCAGGGAACCTTGAGAAGAGAAGTTCATATTGGTTGAGTTGTCCGCAGAACGCGTTACCGATACGGTGCCGGCGTTATATTTCGTGTCATAACTCAGATTGCCGTTTACCGAATAATTATTGTCGTAATACTGCTCGCCACTCAGGCGTGTCGAAGCCGACAATCCGACAGATTTAATGGGGCCTTCAGCATACTGCTTGCGCGCGCTGAGATTACCCTGAGTGCTGCCATAGCGATCCCGGGAGACGCCCATGCTCATCCAGGACGCCAACGGCAACGATAAATCCAGGCTGACATAACGTTCCTGTCGCCCATCGTCATTCCGGTTGTTGTAGTAATAACGCTGAATACCTGCGCGCAACCCAACCGTGGCATACTTGCCTGAATAAAGGTTTGTGCTGTAGTCCAGGTTACGGTATTTATTTCCCGAGTAGCGATTCTCCGTCTGACTCACGGTAAGCGAGCCGCCATGAGGAATAAACTTCCCGAGGTTAAGAGTGCCACCAATGGAATAATTGTCACGCTCCTGCATGGGCAGACGGTCGCCAATTTTACTGTCTTCACGAGATGCCCAAAGGGAACCATATCCCTCGGGGATATTGAGATTGATATTACTGATGTTTCGCCATGACGAATCGTTCGCTACCAGCGTCTGATTGCCAATGCTTACGTATTCATTCACATTGAGTGTGACATCCGTTTCATTAACCGTATTGTTGCCAAAACCGTAGAGCGTAGATTTCAGGCCCAGCCCCGACAATATCGCCAACGTCACCGATGCGGCACCGCCGGCAATCCAGGTCTGCTCATTGCCTAAATCCTGATAGTGGTTTCGCTTATAGCTCACACGGTCATAATCCAGTGAGCCACCAAACAGTTGCCATGAGAGCTGATCAATTCCAGCTGCCTGCTGGCGGGCAAAGATTTTATTAACCCGACTGATACGACTATTAATTGTCCGGCCATTGACCACGATATCTACCGTGACATCATAAACACCATACGGAAAACGACTGGTATCAATTTCATAACTGCCCATATTAAAGTTCTGTACGCTGAGCAAACGCCCGTCACGAAATACATGAACCTCGCCAGCGGCTGGCAAAAATACGGTAATTGGCGTGAGCGAAAGCGAGGTATTCTCAACAACCGTACTTCCTTTGTTTCCGTAGCTTACGCCGTAAATTTTCCCACCATTCAGCGCATTCAGGCTGGCAATAGACTGGACATTCCAGGTGTCGAGCATCCCGAGCGCCAGTCGATATCCGTCATAATCACGCTCATACATCGCGCGATAGAGTTTACTGGTGCTGTTGCTGTCGCCTATGCCGTAAAACGAACCGTTAATGTTGACATGGTGTTCACGCAGCGATGTTGTATTGTCCATCGTCAGATAGCTGCGGGTACTGCTGCCGTTATGATAATCGTTGTAGTAGGTGCCAAAGTTATAGTTCAGGACGTTAGAGAGAGTCTCCACGCTGGAAGGTCCAAGCAGGCTGCTGCGTGCGACAATCGCTTCAGTTAACGCATCTTTGCTGACAATCATCTCCAGGTGAAATGAAGAGACGTTGAGTTGCAGACGTGCATCATTCGATAGCTCGATGTTGGTGTTATCGTGAAACTTCACATCACGAATTTTTTCCACCAACGCGCGGGTTTTTCCAGATAACACGGCATTATTGGGCAATTCAGCAAGAGCCAGGGCTTTAACCGTAATATTGCCATCAACAAGGGAAATCACCGCATCGGCAACTTTTTGCTGACTTTTCTCATCAGTCTCGTTGTAACGAATATATACCGGCACCGTCATTCCCTGCTCCAGTGAACGAGCGAAAGCGCTGGGGATAACGTAATTACCCACTTTTACTGGGGCTGCATGTGAAAATCCTGGTGTCAGCGCAAGAAAAAGACAAATGCTACCGCCGACAATATTTGTTGTTGTCATCTGTATCCTTACATTCCGGTAATTTTATTTATCCCTGCTATTGACCATCACTTCACTGTAATAAACTGCTTACCGTGCCAGATACCGATGCGTGAACGGCTATTACTAATGTCGGTAAACTGTAATTTTATTTTTGTACCCGGCATAATGTAATAACGTTCGCGACAGCCTCGTCCCCGATCGCGAGCCTTATCTTTACAAGCCCCATAGGCGATCACACGAAACGATACATTGCCGGTATTAGTAATAACATCGCCATTTCGGCTATATTCAAAACGCTCCTTGCGCGGCGCGACTACCAGGATAGTGCCAATTTCAGCCGACGCTGTTGCAACAGCCATTTTATTCGCCCGGGTTTCCGCGCTCTCGGTGACCGGCTCATCTATCCATTGCAGACGATAATAACGCTCGACATCATCTGCAGGTCCTTTATAAAAGAAACGAAATACATCCTTCGCCTGGCCAGGAAGAATAAGATTGGCAGGTGTAGAGAGTAATTCTCCGGAATTAACGGGCTTTATTTCGATTCCCCCCGCCAAAGGTGATGACAATTGTTTTACCGAAACACTGACATAACGCGCCGCATCTGTCGTATTGATAATTTCTTTCGATAATGAACTCTCAGCAGAAGTCATGATCGATGTGATTTCACCAACATTAATTGCCCATCCGGGAAAAGATGCTACTAACCCTACCAACATCGCTGCCGGTAAATATTTTTTCATGACACCATTCCTGATAAATTCGGGAGAACAAATTCTCCCGAATTTTTTATTACTTAGGCAGACGGAGTCGTCCAGGTTGCATTGAACTGTACTTTTACATCGCCAGTCCAATAGCCGTCTGGCAGTGCAGAGTAATCTGCTACTGTCTGACTACCATCAGAAGTCGCTGACGCGATGGTGAATTTGAAGTTGGATTGATCGCTGACACGATCGGCACCGTTATAAGCGCCATCAGCCATCAAGCTTTCAAGACCAGAAGTGGAGCTGGAGTTAACAAGGACAGTATCTGATGAATTAGTCAGCGCAGTGCCATTCCATGCCACCCCTACGTTCAGGGTAGAAGCATCACCACTGGCGTTGATCAGAGTGTTACTAATAATCTGAGCAGTCAGCTCAAAATCAGTTGCCGTCTCCTGACCCTGAATCGTCACATCAAAAGCACCGTCCTGAGAGTTGAAGGCATTCAGCCCTTCAGCATACTGGAAAGTTAAAGAGTTCAGCGGGGTGACAACCAACATGCTGGTGGTATCTTTCGTTGCCGTCGCGTCCCACGAGGCTGTTGCAGAAGCAGTAACATCTGCCATTGCATTTGCTGCAACAAATACAGAAGCCAGAGATGTTACTAATAATATTTTTTTCATTTTATCTTCTCCTAAGAACAAACTCACCACCGAGTCTTATTATTAAGTCACTCCAGCGGTTCCATTAATTGCGAGCCAGAATTGCCGCGCCAAAAAATTATCATTTGAATTAAGTAACATCTCAACAAACCCTGAAACGCAAAAATTACAAAAAACTAAGAATTTTCCCGTAAAAAACATTGCCTAAGAAGTTTCCTAAGACACAATCACTTAAAACACATCCATTTTCAGAATCATTACCCACCCAGATAAGCAAAATCAAACAATTCATCTTTTTTATGTTTTTGATAAATATCAAAAAGATCATACAAATAACACCAGAGCAAAACCCTTACAAAACATAAAGATAATTAACATCTCCATATTCTCTCTATAATGCTTATTATTTGTTGCAATTATGCTAATTTTTTAACTTCACAAGAAAATTCTCATGAAATATTTAGTTATGGGGGAATATTCTTATAAAAATAGCGCTGACCTGTAGGATTATTATTCGAATTGATAATTATTTCACATAAATAAAACCAGGAATTTTCCATATAAAACGAATATTCCTGGAATATCAAGAGATAAATAACACACGGCAAAGATAGCGTTAGCTGAAACCTTTTAACCCCAAGTAACTATTAATTGTTACCGTACGAACCCGATGTAAGCTAATCAACTTTTGTTGTTCGAGGGATTTTAATGAGCGGCTAACGGTTTCAATTTTAAGATCGAGATAACTGGCAATTTCCTCCCGCGAGAATGGCAAGCGAAGCGTCGTTTCTGGCCTGCCAATACGTAAATGCATTTCGTAAAACTCCACGAGGAAAGCAGCGATTCTGGCCTCAGCATGTTTATTGGCATAACGCCGTAGTTTTTCAACAATGAATCCATTGTCCCTGCAGAGAAACTTGATGACTGCCGCTGCAACCGACGGCTCCTTTTCTGCTGCCTTGAACAACCGCGCAATATCGATATGACATACCTCCGCAGCCGTTGCAGCCTTGATCGTTGTCAGATACTTACCCCCCTCAACGGCATCCAGCGCCATGATATCTCCCGGAACATAAAAGCGACTGATAAAATCGTTATCACCACATTCCACGCTGGACGTGCAGTACCCCTCGTGAATAACAAAAAGCATGTCCGCGGCTCCATCCTGCCGGGCGAGTATCTCCCCCGCTTTAAACTTCCTTCTTTTGTCTATTAATCGGTATTGATTATCACGATCAATCGCCGCTCCCTTTGGACACAGTGAACAATGGCGGGGGGGAAACGGGTTGCCGAGTGGCACAACAGGAATGCTATGTTTGTGAATATCCGATTTCACGCAACTACTCCTCATAAAAATGAGACTGATTCTAATAGATTGGACCATAGGAACAATACGTGAGCCGCAGACCCAGAAAATTCATGCTGGTAGGGAAAATTCTGTGATACGTCGCCTTTTCGACGCCGGGGAGCACATGGCTAAAAACCAGACTGATGCGGATGATGATAAAACACAGGATAGAAAACAAATGCGGTAGCGGGGTAAAGAGTAGAATTAACCGGGCAATGCCTTAACAGACCTGAAAAGCATAGACCTATTATGGCATCGCCCGTTTTCAATTACGCACGAATCGTGTCGTCACCGAAGCCAACCCACTTATAGGTGGTCAGTGCTTCCAGACCCATTGGGCCACGCGCGTGCAGTTTTTGCGTACTCACAGCCACTTCCGCCCCCAGTCCGAATTGGCCGCCATCGGTAAAACGAGTAGAGGCGTTAACGTACACGGCAGAAGAGTCCACTTCATTCACGAAACGATCGGCGTTACGCAGGGTGCGCGTCAGGATAGCATCGGAATGCTGGGTCCCATGCTCGCGAATGTGGGTGATAGCATCGTCCAGATCGGTAACGATTTTCACGTTCAGATCCAACGACAGAAACTCGTCGTCATATTCTTCGGCTTTCACCGCAACCACGTTAGCGGGCCCTGCCTGCAATGTGGCCAGCGCGGTGTCGTCGGCATGCAGCGTGACGCCGCTTTGTGCCATCTGCTGGCTCAGCGCAGGCAGAAAACGCGCAGCGATATCCTGATGCACCAGCAGGGTTTCTACGGTGTTACAGGTGCTCGGTCGCTGAGTTTTGGCGTTGACGATAATCTTCAGCGCCGGGTCGATCTCCGCGCTATCATCAACATAAATATGACAGACCCCAATGCCGCCGGTGATGACCGGGATAGTCGACTGCTCACGGCACAGCTTATGCAGACCCGCGCCACCGCGAGGGATCAGCATATCAATGTACTTATCCATGCGCAGCATTTCAGCGACCAGCGCGCGGTCCGGGTTATCTATCGACTGCACGGCTGCGGCGGGTAAACCACAGGCTTCCAGCGCCTTTTGGATAACCGCCACGGTTGCCGCATTCGTCCGGTACGTCTCTTTCCCACCGCGCAGGATCGCCGCATTACCGGTTTTCAGGCACAGGGAAGCCACGTCAACGGTGACATTTGGACGCGCTTCATAAATCACGCCAATCACGCCCAGCGGAACGCGACGACGTTCGAGACGCAGGCCGCTATCCAGCAGACCGCCATCAATCACCTGCCCGACCGGGTCGGCGAGATTACATACCTGACGCACATCGTCGGCAATCGCTTTCAGACGCGCCGGAGTCAGCGCCAGGCGGTCGAGCATTGCTTCGCTCAGGCCGTTGGCTCGCGCTTGCTCAACATCTTGTACGTTCGCGCTGAGGATGCTTTCCGTTTGCGCTTCCAGCTCATCAGCTATCGTTTCCAGTACGCGGTTTTTTTCGCGACTGGAGAGCAGCGCCAGCTTGTATGACGCAGCTTTGGCAGCAATGCCCATTTGTTCCAGCATATGCCTGTTCCTTAACGGGTAATCATGTCGTCGCGATGGACAGCAACCGGACCGTATTCGTAGCCCAGGATGGTGTCGATCTGTTGTGAGTGATGTCCGGCAATACGGCGCAGCGCATCGCTGTTATAGCGGGTAACGCCGTGGGCAATATCGCGCCCTTCGAGATTGCAGATGCGGATCACTTCACCACGAGAGAAGTTGCCTGTCACGCTTTTAATGCCTTTTGGCAGTAATGAACTGCCACGCTCCAGAATCGCTGCGGTCGCACCCTCATCAACGGTAATTTCCCCGGCAGGCGGTGCGCCGAAGATCCAGCGTTTACGGTTCTCCAGCGGAGAGGCCTGTGCATGGAAACGCGTCCCAACGGAAACCCCTTCCATCACGTCGCCAATTACGCCCGGCTTGCTGCCTGCAGCAATAATGGTGTCAATCCCGGCGCGGCATGCAACATCAGCGGCCTGCAGTTTAGTCCCCATACCGCCGGTTCCCAGACCCGAGACGCTATCACCGGCAATGGCGCGCAGCGCATCATCAATACCGTGAACGTCTTTGATCAGCTCAGCCTGCGGGTTGGTGCGCGGATCGGCGGTAAACAGCCCTTGCTGATCGGTCAGCAGCAGCAGCTTATCGGCCCCGGCCAGAATCGCCGCCAGCGCTGAAAGGTTGTCGTTATCACCGACTTTAATTTCGGCGGTCGCTACGGCGTCGTTCTCATTAATGACAGGAACGATGTTGTTATCCAGCAGCGCGCGTAGCGTATCGCGGGCGTTAAGGAAGCGCTCTCTGTCTTCCATATCCGCACGCGTTAGCAGCATCTGTCCGATGTGAATACCGTAAATCGAGAACAACTGTTCCCACAGTTGAATCAATCGGCTCTGCCCTACCGCCGCCAACAGCTGTTTCGAGGCTATCGTTGCCGGGAGCTCAGGGTAACCCAGATGCTCACGTCCGGCGGCAATCGCGCCCGAGGTAACGATAACAATACGATGCCCTGCGGCATGGAGCTGCGCACACTGGCGAACCAGTTCTACGATATGGGCGCGGTTCAGGCGGCGCGATCCGCCCGTTAACACACTGGTGCCAAGTTTTACCACCAGCGTCTGGCTGTCACTCATGATTCTCTGCCATTCAAAATTGGGGAAAATGATATCAAACGAACGTTTTAGCAGGACTGGCCCCGGTTGCCAACAACCAGCTCACAAAGCATGAAATTTTATTGCGCAGGATCAGCAAGCGTAGCGGCAGATTTTGACGCATTTATTACAGAAACAAAAAAACATCCTTTTTTAAAAATATTCTTACTTTGTCATAAAACGTTCATTACCAGACGTTAAAAACCCTCCTGTCTTTTAACGGGGATCACACCCAGTGAATATTAGCGCGTACTTTTAATCAGGAATGAAAATGAAAAAGAGCACTCTGGCATTAGTGGTGATGGGTATTACTGCGTCGGCATCCGTACAGGCAGCGGAAGTGTATAACAAGAACGGTAATAAACTGGACCTGTACGGCAAAGTAAAAGCCATGCATTACATGACGGATTATGACAGCAAAGACGGCGACCAGAGCTATATCCGTTTAGGTTTTAAAGGCGAAACGCAAATTAACGATGAACTGACGGGATATGGCCGCTGGGAAGCAGAGTTCGCCGGCAATAAAGCCGAAAGCGACTCTAACCAGCAAAAAACCCGTCTGGCCTTTGCCGGTCTGAAATTAAAAAACCTTGGCTCGTTTGATTACGGTCGTAACCTCGGCGCGCTGTACGACGTGGAAGCGTGGACCGATATGTTCCCGGAATTCGGCGGCGACTCCTCCGCGCAGACCGATAACTTTATGACCAAACGCGCCAGCGGCCTGGCGACCTACCGTAACACCGACTTCTTCGGCGTCGTGGATGGTCTGGATCTCACCCTGCAATACCAGGGGAAAAATCAGGACCGTGATGTGAAAAAACAAAACGGCGACGGTTTTGGTACTTCCGTTACCTATGACTTTGGCGGCAGCGATTTCGCGGTGAGCGGTGCGTATACCAACTCCGATCGTACCAACCAGCAGAATCTGCAAACGCGCGGGACTGGCGATAAAGCAGAAGCCTGGGCAACCGGTTTAAAATATGATGCTAACGATATTTATATTGCGACGTTTTATTCTGAAACGCGCAATATGACGCCAATTTCCGGCGGCTTCGCCAATAAAACACAGAACTTCGAAGCGGTAGTTCAGTACCAGTTTGACTTTGGTCTGCGTCCGTCACTGGGTTATGTGCTGTCAAAAGGGAAAGATATTGAAGGCGTAGGCAATGAGGATCTGGTGAATTATATCGACGTTGGCGCAACATACTATTTCAACAAAAATATGTCCGCGTTTGTCGATTATAAAATCAACCAGCTCGATAGCGACAATAAACTGGGCATCAACAATGATGATATCGTTGCTGTCGGTATGGTTTATCAGTTCTGATGTAGCATAAAAAAATGCCGGATGGGGTTGCGCCGCCATCCGGCATTTTACTGTTCATTATGCCGTTAATTTAACCGGTTCATCGTTAAAATCGTCAGCAGGCTCCAGAGCCAGATTCAGCGACGTTAACAACCCACGTAATTTTTCATGAAATTCACGTAAGGTGTATTCCAGTCGCTCTACCACTTCAGTCTCTTTCACCGGCACCGCAGTCCAGTTCCCGTCTTTATCGAACAAGCCAAACTGGTAGCTGTACGTGAAGCGTTTTTCCTGCGCCTCCAGTTCCATCCACCAGCCCCAAAACTCGCGTTTCTCTGGGGCGGGTTTCACATTGACGCAAACAGCCAGACAATCGAAAAAAAACCGATTATCTTCGCACTGCCCTTCCCGGATGTACGGGCCAAGCGCGGTGAATTTCTTGATCAATCTACTTTTCGGATGCCCACTCGGTAACGTCATTACGATCTCCTTAGGTGAAGCACCTGTTTTACCAAATCGATAAAATTTAGCAAACTTTTAACACAATCTCTGATTGATCCAACCGGTTATTTCCTGCAGCCCTTTGTCAAAATTGCGATACACCGGGTTGAATGGAATCTCCAGCAGCTTACCGTCAGAAGATGAAGATGTGATTAAACGCGACTCCTCTTCCGGGCTAAACGGATCGTTTTTCCAGAACCCCGACAGCATTGGCGTCGGGCAGCGTCGGCCCAGCAGGCCCTGCACTTTTAATGAATAGCGATTAAGCTCAACGCGCAACGCTTCATCGGATGCGTCGTGCATTCCCAAACGACTGGCCAGAACGTCAAGGTACATTTCCGGGACGCTTGCCTGACGCTGCGGGTCGCTAAGCAGCGCATGAACCACCG
The DNA here is from genome assembly GCF_030336805.1 of Citrobacter sp. Cb023. Classification (NCBI taxonomy): domain Bacteria; kingdom Pseudomonadati; phylum Pseudomonadota; class Gammaproteobacteria; order Enterobacterales; family Enterobacteriaceae; genus Citrobacter; species Citrobacter sp. Cb023. The sequence continues at coordinate 1,197,686 of NZ_JAOWCV010000038.1, forward strand.
GACCCAAACAGGCCACCGCCTTCAGACGTGATGATTCCAGATACGCCAGGCGTACCGCCACGTTGGCGCCAAAGCGGAAGCCGAAGGCCGCCACACGAGTGTGATCCACCCACGGAACATTCGGCAGCGCTTTTAATACGTGCTGGTGCAGCAGGCTGGAGTCCTGGGTCAGTTTCCATTTTGACGAGAACCCGACCGACGGCATATCCAGCGTCAGCATGGCAATACCGCGCGGGGCAAAGTAGCGCTCATACAGAGTGTAATAATCCGTTTGCATGGAATCGAGGCCTCCGCACATCAGCACCGTAGGGAACGGACCGTCGCCTTTTGGCATATGCAGGAAGCCGGTAATCGGCGCGCCGCCGGTAACGGCAAATTCCATCTCACGCAGCGTGCCCGGCAGACGCTGTGCGGCCTCTTCATAGGCGCGATTGGCCAGAGCCTGCGCCTGCTCTGCCAGCTCATCGCCTTTTAAGTGCGGATAAGCGGCGATGTTGTAGAGCGTGGAAGCATGCAGCCAGTGACGTCCGCTCACCTGAGGATCCTCTTCCATAGAGGCTTTCTGTTGCCAGTCCATCGCCTGCTTCGCCCACTCGTAAATCCAGTTTCCGCCGCGATAGCCGATAACCGTGTCGTAAAGCTCTTTATCGGTGCGTTCGGCTTCGCTCATGACGATACGTGCCTGCACTTCGAGGATTTCGCGCGGATCGACGCCACGCCAGATCCACATCAGGCGGTTCACCATGCGGTACCAGTGCGGGATGGTTTTGCCATCCAGGGTCGATTGTACGGACGGCTGCGCGCCGTGATTAAAACGACGAACCAGCGTTGACGTTTCAGGGTGTTTGAAGCGGGGTTTAAACAGGACTTCGCTGAGGTTAGCCTGTGACATGATTGCAGCCTCCATGAGTACTCACTAAGGCATAGTGTAACCTGACACAGCACAAAAAGAACAACGCCCGACAGTGCGGGCGTTGAAAACTTTTTAGATTAGCGACCCGAGATCGGCGGAACGAACACTACGCCCATATCCCACGGCTGCTCAATCCAGGTATCCTGAGGGATATCAACAACATAATCATTCACCAGCGGGCGACCTGCCGGCTTAGCGAAAATAGTGACGAAATGCGCTTTAGGGTACATTTCGCGGATCGCTACGGCGGTACCACCGGTGTCAACCAGGTCATCAATTACGATGAAACCTTCACCGTCGCCTTCGGCACGCTTCAGCACTTTCAGTTCGCGCTGGTTGTCGTGATCGTAGCTGGAGATGCATACGGTATCGACATGACGAATACCCAATTCACGCGCCAGCAATGCGCCCGGCACCAGACCACCACGGCTAACGGCAATAATGCCTTTCCATTGTTCAGAAGGCATCAGGCGGCTTGCCAGTTTACGTGCATGGATCTGCAACATGTCCCAGGTGACGACGTATTTTTCGCTCATGTGAAGTGTCCCAGCCTGTTTATCTACGGCTTAAAAAGTGTTCGAGGGGGAAATAGGTTGCGCGAGATTATAGAGATCTGACGCACTAAAAACCAGTGTTTCGCGGAATCCGCGCCTCTTTTTGCATGCTTTATGCTAGCCGTCAGCGGAGAAAGTGGTATTCTCAATCGCATCGCGCAAGCCTGACTTGTGATGTTTTTAATTCTGCTAACCCTGTGGCCTGCAAGCAAGTTTTGTAGGACATCGCCAAGGAGACTCAACGTGTCTGAACTGTCTCAGTTATCCCCGCAACCGCTGTGGGATATTTTTGCCAAAATCTGTTCTATTCCTCATCCGTCCTACCATGAAGAGCAGCTCGCTGAACACATTCTGAGCTGGGCCCAAGAGAAAGGTTTCCACGTCGAGCGCGATCAGGTCGGTAATATCCTGATTCGCAAACCCGCTACCGCAGGAATGGAAAACCGCAAGCCGGTCGTTCTGCAAGCGCACCTGGATATGGTCCCGCAGAAAAATAACGACACCGTGCACGACTTCACTAAAGATCCTATCCAGCCTTATATTGACGGCGAATGGGTAAAAGCCCGTGGCACCACGCTGGGTGCGGATAACGGCATCGGTATGGCGTCCGCACTGGCCGTTCTGGCTGATGACAACGTGGTACACGGTCCGCTCGAAGTGCTGCTGACCATGACCGAAGAAGCAGGTATGGATGGCGCGTTTGGTCTGCAGGCTAACTGGCTGCAGGCAGATATCCTGATCAACACCGACTCTGAAGAAGAAGGTGAGATCTATATGGGTTGCGCAGGCGGTATCGACTTTACCTCTAACCTGCCGCTGTCCCGTGAAGCAATCCCGGCTGGCTTCCAAAGCTTTAAGCTGACGTTGAAAGGCCTGAAAGGCGGTCACTCCGGTGGCGAAATCCACGTTGGTCTCGGTAACGCTAACAAGCTGCTGGTACGCTTCCTGGCGGGTCACGCTGAAGAGCTGGATCTGCGTCTGGTTGATTTCAACGGCGGTACGCTGCGCAACGCGATTCCGCGTGAAGCCTTTGCCACCCTCGCCGTGGCGGCAGATAAAATTGATGCGTTAAAAGCGCTGGTCAACACCTACCAGGAAATCCTGAAAAACGAACTGGAAGCCAAAGAGAAGAACCTGGCTCTGCTGCTGGATGCCGTTACTCACGACAAAGCCGCGCTGACCACTCAGTCTCGCGACAGCTTCGTACGTCTGCTGAACGCCACCCCGAACGGTGTTATCCGCAACTCCGACGTAGCCAAAGGCGTGGTAGAAACCTCCCTGAACGTCGGCGTTGTAACCATGACTGACGACAACGTTGAAATTCACTGCCTGATCCGTTCCCTGATCGACAGCGGTAAAGACTACGTGGTAAGCATGCTGGATTCACTGGGTAAACTGGCTGGCGCGAAAACCCAGGCCAAAGGCGGATACCCTGGCTGGCAGCCAGATGCTAACTCTCCGGTTATGCACCTGGTTCGCGAAACCTACCAGCGTCTGTTCAACAAAACGCCAAACATCCAGATCATTCACGCCGGTCTGGAATGTGGCCTGTTCAAGAAACCGTATCCGGAAATGGACATGGTTTCCATCGGGCCAACCATCACCGGTCCGCACTCCCCGGATGAGCAGGTTCATATCGAAAGCGTTGGTCACTACTGGACGCTGCTGACTGAACTGCTGAAGTCGATTCCGGCGAAGTAAGATTCTGCGCTAAATGCCGGATAGCGCTGCGCTTATCCGGCAATCCATCTGAGTCACAGCCCCAACAGCAGCTGTCTTTCCAGTTGGGGATCCAGCAGCGTGACGTGTAATCCCACCAGCCTCACGCCTCGCCCTCCCCGACGTTCTTCCCAGGTTTTACGCGCCGTCGCAATTAAGTCATCTTTATTTAAGCGCGGCCAGACGTGCTCCTGCGTGGTCTGCTGAAAATCATTAAACTTGAGTTTTATCCCCTGGCGAGCGATAAGGAGATCCGGCTTTACCTTGGCCAGACGCCGTTCCAGTTCGGGATAAAGCCGCTCAATAATCGCCTCGCATTCTGACCACTCATGAATATCTTCCGCCAGCGTGCGCTCCACGCCGACGGATTTGCGCAGTCTGTCGTTGTTAACGTCCCGCTCGTCAATGCCCTGGCTTCGCTCCCACAGCACGCGACCAAACTTACCAAAACGTTTGAGCAGCATTGCCAGGTCGTATTTTTGAACATCCTCGCAGGTACGCAATCCCATTGATTCCAGCTTCGCGGCGGAGACTTTGCCGACGCCGGGAATTTTGCCGAGCGGTAACGTTTTGAGAAATTCAGGAACATCGGCAGGGGTAATCACATATTGCCCGTTGGGCTTGTTGAGATCGGAGGCTATTTTTGCCAGAAATTTAACCGGCGCAATCCCGGCGGAGGCGGTTAGCTGCAGCTCGTTAAAAATCGTCTGGCGGATCTCCTGGGCGATCAGCGTGGCAGAACCGTGGCAGTGGGTGCTGTCGGTTACATCCAGATAGGCTTCATCCAGCGACAGGGGTTCAATCAGCGAGGTATAGCGGGAGAAAATAGCCTGAATCTGGCGGGAGGCTTCTTTGTAGGCCTCGTAGCGACCGGGTAATAAGGTAAGATGCGGGCATAGCTTTAACGCCATTCCCGTTGGCATCGCGCTACGCACGCCAAATTTGCGCGCCGGGTAATTGGCTGTACTGATAACCCCCCGGCGCTCCCGGCTGCCGCCGATGGCAATGGGAATGTCACGCAGAGCGGGGTTATCGCGCATTTCCACCGCTGCGAAAAAGCAGTCCATATCAACATGTATGATTTTGCGCATTACTCGCCTCCCACAACACTGTTTAAGTATACAGTATTTTTATAGTGTGAGAAGTATGATTATTCCTTACGCCGGACCATTCATGACGAAGCGGGCATCGCACAGGTAACGCACAATATCCTTTTTCGTATGTTCTGCGGGATTCCCCGCCGTACTGACAAACAGTTTATTCACTTTGCGAACATTTGCCCGCAGCAGTTTTTCGATTGTCATCAGGCGGAAGGCATCATTTTCAACGCAGAAAAGTTCGTAGTCGCCTAGACGTTCACCACAAATTTCACAGTGATTCATCCAGTAACGTAGCCCGGTGGTTTTACTTTTATCGAGGTAGTAATTGCTGGCTTTGATGTTCTTTTTTATCTCTTCAGGCAGAGAATTAATGTGGAACAAAAAGCTGTTACGCCTGACCGACTGCCAGCCCTGACCATCCTGATTTTTCTTAATAAAGCGGGTAAACATCACGCCATGGATGCGGGTAATTTGGTGGCAGCTCCAGCAGTGCATCTTCGAGGTAATCACCAGATAGTACGGCGCGACAATATTAAAATTGTCGGTGTCGTAGACATAGTCACGAAGCGCCCCGTTTAGCTCGTGGGGTTCGGTGTACCAGATACCTGAGACCTTGTCGAAATGCGCCCCCTGACAGGCTACATCGGTGACGTTATCAGTATGAATCTCCAATGGAATAATATGGGTTACATCTATCACATTGCCTTCCTGAGGAATAAATTGCCCCCACGTTGCGTGGGGGACGAGAACAGAATTAATGAGTGACGGGAGCAGATTGTTGACGTAAAGAAGTCACCTGCTTTTGCTTGTCCAGCTTATCCACCAGCGGTTGCACAACCTTCTCTCCCTGCTGGCCAAAATATTGATACAACGTATCGGAAGCGCTTTGCGTCAGCACCATGATCTCAATGCGACGGTTCCCGGCACTTTCCGGGTTTTTCGCATCCAGCAGCATTTGGTCCGCCATCGCGCTGACCTGCATGACTTTATTCTGCGGCATTCCGGCATCCTCCAGCACGCGTCGCGCCGACAAAGCGCGGTCGCCGGAGAGGTTCCAGTTGTTGTAAATGTTACTCTTATAGCTCATCGCGTCTGTATGCCCGGTGATGATTATCTTGTTATCCAGCGAGTCAAACACGGGAGTCAGTTCGACCAGCAGCGATTTAAAGAACGGCATAATCCTGGCGCTACCGCGCTCAAACATATTGCGATTCTGGTCATCTTTAATCAGTACGCGCAGCCCCTGAGGAACAATCTCCATCTCGAGGTTAGTTTCCATATGCGCATTGCGGGCGATAACGTTAATGTCGGTCGCCAGTTCGCCCAATTCGCGGGCTGATTTTTGTTTCAGCAGCACCGCTTTTTCATTCACATCCAGCGCCTTTTTCGCGTTCTCTTCCGTAATTTTCGCCGTCTCCTGCGGGTTGACGGTTTTATCGAGTTTGTTGCGCGTGATGTTTTTCTTCTGCGCTATCGGCTGCTTGCCCAGCTTATTTAACGGTGCCATACCGCCACCGTTAAAGATTGACTGACCATGCAGCGCCGCCACGATATTTTCGCGGTCAGCTTTACTGACGCTGTTCACAATCAACTTTATCGTGGTTACCAAGGGTGCCGAGCGTATCTCCGAGGTTTCGGCCCGCTTTACGCTGGACGCCATGCCCGGGAAGCAGATGGCGATCGACGCCGATCTGAACGCAGGCCTGATTAATCAGGCCCAGGCGCAGGCACGACGTAAAGATGTGGCGGGCGAAGCGGATTTCTATGGCGCAATGGACGGTGCGTCGAAGTTCGTGCGCGGTGATGCCATCGCCGGGATGATGATCCTGGCCATCAACCTGATAGGCGGCGTCTGTATCGGTATTTTTAAATACGATTTAAGCGCCGAAGCCGCCTTCCAGCAATACGTACTGATGACCATCGGCGACGGTCTGGTCGCCCAGATCCCGTCTCTGCTGCTGTCGACGGCGGCGGCGATTATCGTTACTCGCGTGAGCGACAGCGGTGATATCGCCACAGACGTGCGTAGCCAGTTGCTGGCCAGCCCCTCCGTACTCTATACCGCCACCAGCATTATGTTTGTACTGGCGGTGGTACCGGGAATGCCGCACTTCCCGTTCCTGGTGTTCAGCGCCCTGATGGGGTTCACCGCCTGGCGTATGAGCAAGCGCCCGAAGGTGGCTGAAACTGAAGAGAAAAATCTTGAGACGCTGACCAAAACCATCGTTGAAACCACCGAGCAACAGGTCAGTTGGGAAACTATCCCTTTGATCGAGCCAATCAGCCTGAGCCTGGGGTACAAGCTGGTGTCGCTGGTAGACAAATCCAAAGGGAATCCGCTCACTCAACGTATTCGCGGTGTACGGCAGGTTATCTCAGACACTAACGGCGTGCTGCTCCCGGAAATTCGCATCCGCGAAAACTTCCGTCTAAAACCGACCCAGTACGCCATTTTTATCAATGGGATCAAGGCTGATGAGGCCGATATTCCTTCAGATAAACTGATGGCGCTGCCCTCCAGTGAAACGTATGGCGAGATCGATGGTGTTTTAGGCCACGATCCGGCCTATGGTATGCCGGTGACGTGGATTGTCCCGGCGCAAAAAGCCAAAGCGCTAAATATGGGGTATCAGGTCATTGATAGTGCCAGCGTCATTGCGACGCATGTGAATAAGGTCATTCGCAACTTTATTCCCGACCTGTTTAACTACGATGATATTACCCAACTGCATAACCGCCTCTCTTCGATGGCCCCCCGTCTGGCGGAAGATCTGAGCGCGGCGCTGAATTACAGCCAGCTCTTGAAGGTTTATCGGGCGCTACTGGTCGAAGGCGTGCCGCTGCGCGATATCGTTACCATTGCCACCGTACTGGTCGCCAGTAGCGCCGTCACTAAAGATCATATTCTGTTAACGGCAGATGTGCGTCTGGCGCTCCGTCGCAGCATTACCCATCCGTTTGTGCGCAAAGATGAGCTGGCGGTCTACACGCTGAATAATGAGCTGGAGAATCTGCTGGCTAATGTAGTGAATCAGGCTCAGCAAAGCGGCAAAGTGGTGCTCGATAGCGTACCGGTCGATCCTAATATGCTGAATCAGTTCCAGACCAATATGCCGCAGATTAAAGAACAGATGAAAGCCGCGGGTAAAGAGCCGGTACTGCTGGTCGCACCGCAGCTACGTCCTCTGCTTGCGCGCTATGCGCGCCTGTTTGCACCAGGCTTACAGGTGTTGTCATATAACGAAGTTCCGGATGAGCTGGAATTAAAGATTATGGGGGCGTTGAGTTAACCCCTGACGAGGCGGTGCCATTCGCACCGCCTTTTTGATTACAGAATGGTATTTTCCGTCAGAATACGACGAGCGCCGAGATAATGATCCTGCCAGAAGTCTTCGGATAAATTGCTCACACGAATCGTTTCTCCTGTACGCGGCGATTCAATAAATTGTCCCTGCCCCAAATAGACGCCCATATGATCGGCAATATCCCGACTGTGAATATGAAAGAACAATAAATCACCACGACGAAGGTCGCGATTAGCGACGATGGTCGCCCGCCGATAGTGATACATTTCATTCGCCGTACGTGGCAATTTTGCTGCCAGAATTTTGTTGTAGGCATAAAAGATCAGCCCGCTACAGTCAAAGCCTTGTTCCGGGCTGGTCCCGCCCCACAAATAGGGTTTACCTAACTGCTGCTCAAGACGGTGGATTGCCACTTCGGTTATGTTGTGCAGATGATCGCTACTGAGAAAATGGTCATTCTCAGCCAGCTCCTGCCAGCGTTGATCGCTCGCTTTTAGTGGCCCCGGGAACCACTCCGGGTGCTGTTTAATCAGCGTCCTGTTTTGCTGGCGCAGCGCGCTTTTACTTTGCGCATTACCTTCCACCACATAACTTGCCTGCTTTTTTACCTGCGCGTGGTACTGCTTCAGCAGCCGGGCGCGGTTACGCATGCGTAATTGCGCCGCATAGCTTAAATGGGCGTCAGATAAGAGGGGCTGAACTTTGGCGACAGACGGCGAGGACAACACAACACACAAAGACAGCAGACCCGGCAAAAAGCGTCGGGGCGCAGAGGCAAAAGACATGAAAACAACACTACCTAATCAAACACGTTCGCCGCAGTCTACCGCTATTGCCGGGCATTCCATTTTAATATTCGATTATTAAATTATTAATTTTTTAAATTCAATATATTAGGAATTCTGCACTCAGAAGACTTAATGACGTGCGCTAACCCGCAAAATACGTCAGTGTCTGACTGCCTTTAAGCACAATTTTCCGTATAAAGAAAATCTAAAGTGTAAACGCCGCACGAGAGACTTGCGAAAAACTCTCTGGGTGATAATGTGAGCGCTCCAGATCCAGATTTATCCGATTTGGGAACTCTTTTTGCCGTCCTGGCGTGTGTAATCGTTTTATCAAGGAATAAGCAGTATGCGTAAAATCGCATTTTTTCTTGCGATGCTTTTATTGCCGTGCGTTTCATTTGCCGGTTTGCTGAGCAGCAGCAGCCCGACTACGCCTGTCAGCAAAGAATATAAGCAGCAATTAATGGGCTCCCCCGTCTATATCCAGATCTTCAAAGAAGAGCGAACGCTGGATCTGTACGTCAAGATGGGCGAACAGTATCAATTGCTCGACAGCTATAAGATCTGCAATTATTCCGGCGGCTTAGGTCCGAAACAGCGTCAGGGCGATTTCAAAAGCCCGGAAGGGTTTTACAGCGTACAGCGCGGACAGCTGAAACCGGATAGCCGCTTTTATAAAGCGATTAACATTGGTTTCCCTAACGCCTATGACCGCGCACACGGTTATGAAGGTAAATACCTGATGATCCACGGCGCCTGCGTTTCCGTCGGCTGCTACGCAATGACCGACAACGGCATTGATGAGATTTTCCAGTTTGTCACCGGCGCACTGGTGTTTGGGCAGTCCAGCGTGCAGGTTAGCATTTATCCATTCCGCATGACCGATGCCAACATGCAGCGCCATAAGTTCTCGTATTACAAAGAATTCTGGGCGCAGCTAAAGCCTGGCTACGATTACTTTGAACAAACGCGTAAGCCACCGACCGTTTCCGTCGTCGATGGCCGTTACGTTATCAGCAAGCCGTTGAGTCACGAAGTGGTTCAGCCGCAGCTGGCATCAAACTATACGCTCCCCGAGACAAAATAACGCCCACTCGCCTGGCATAATCTTTTGCCAAGTTTCATTGCCGGTTAGCGGCTGAGTGGCAATCACGGTGACCACATCATTGGGTGTGGTCTCTGAGCTAAAATCGATTTCCACATCCTGATCCAGCAGTGTCGCCACGCCAAACGGCGCACGACGGGTGATCCAAAACAGGTTGGTCGAGCAGAAAGCCATCACATAACGCCCGTCAGACAACAGCATGTTGAAGACGCCCTTCTCACGCAATTCTCCTGCCAGCATAGCGATATATTTAAACACTGCCGTCATATTGCCAGGCGTACGCGGATACCGTTCAGTCAGCTTGTGGAGCAGCCAGCAGAAAGCTTTTTCGCTGTCGGTTTCCCCGACCGGGCGGAAATTACCGGTTTCCAGCGATTTATAGCCGCTGAGCTGTCCGTTATGAGCGTACGTCCAGTTACGTCCCCACAGTTCACGCGTAAATGGATGGGTGTTTTCCAATGCCACTTCGCCACGATTCGCCTGACGAATATGGGCAATCACGGAACAGGATTTGATGGGATAGTCTTGTACCAGTTTGGCGATAGGCGAATTAAAGCTGGGTTGCGGATCTTTAAACGTACGGCAGCCCTTACCTTCATAAAACGTAATACCCCAGCCGTCTTTGTGCGGCCCGGTACCTCCGCCGCGCTGAACCAGCCCGGTGAAGCTAAAGCAGATATCGGTTGGCACATTGGCGCTCATCCCGAGCAGTTCGCACATACATCACCTCCACAAACGCCTTTAAGCGGGAAGGCGTAATTGTTGCAGCCAGTTTAGATTCGGACAGCGCGCAGAAACCGGAGCGTACACGTAGTACGTGAGGATTTCGGGCACTGCCCGGATTCAAAATGGCAAATAAAATAGCCTTCTTACTTCACCATCTCTTTTTCGATCAACTGGATCAGGATATGGATCACTTTGATATGAATTTCCTGAATGCGGTCAGCATAGCCAAAGTGCGGCACGCGAATTTCGATATCCGCGCTGCCCGCCATTTTGCCGCCATCTTTACCAGTCAGGGTGATGACTTTCATCCCTTTCTCGCGCGCTGCGGCAATCGCTTTAATCACGTTAGCGGAATTCCCTGAAGTAGAGATGCCTAACAGGACATCGCCTTCGCGACCCACGGCTTCAACGTAGCGGGAGAAGACATAATCGTAACCGAAATCGTTGCTGACGCAGGAGATATGGCTGACATCAGAGATAGCGATCGCCGGGTAGCCTGGGCGGTTTTCGCGATAACGTCCGGTCAGCTCTTCGGCGAAGTGCATCGCGTCGCAATGGGAACCGCCGTTACCGCAAGAAAGTACCTTACCGCCAGCTTTAAAGCTGTCTGCCAACAGGACCGCCGCGCGCTGAATGGCGTGAATATTGGCGTCATCTTTAAGAAAATTAGCCAGCGTTTCCGCCGCTTCGCTCAGTTCGTTACGAATAAGATCCTGGTACATGAGGATATCCTTCAGCATGAATGTAAATGACAAGATGCAGTGTACCGGATAGCGCTACCAGCGAGAAGTACAAGCCACAGGAATGGCTGCGGCTTTTGATTTTTTGTGCCGGTTAAAACAGCAACAATGTGAGCTTTGTTGTAATTATTTTGTAAACACATTGCTAAAAGAATTTACATCCACTACAACCATATCATCACAAGTGGTCAGACCTCCTACAAGCAAGGGAGCTTTTCGTTATGATGATTTTGAGTATTATCGCTACGGTTGTTCTGCTCAGCGTTCTGTTTTATCACCGCGTGAGCTTATTCCTCAGCAGCTTAATTTTGCTCGCCTGGACAGCTGCGCTTGGCGTGGTTGGCCTGTGGTCAATCTGGCTGCTGGTTCCTCTGGCCATTCTCCTCGTACCGTTTAACTTTACGCCAATGCGCAAATCCATGATCTCTGCGCCAGTGTTCCGCGGTTTCCGTAAAGTCATGCCGCCGATGTCGCGTACTGAGAAAGAGGCGATTGATGCCGGTACAACCTGGTGGGAAGGCGACCTGTTCCAGGGCAAGCCAGACTGGAAAAAACTGCATAACTATCCTCAGCCGCATCTGACAGCTGAAGAACAAGCGTTTATTGACGGCCCGGTGGAAGAAGCCTGCCGCATGGCGAACGACTTCCAGATCACCCATGAACTCGCGGATCTGCCGCCGGAACTGTGGGCGTATCTGAAAGAGCACCGCTTCTTCGCGATGATCATTAAGAAAGAGTACGGCGGGCTGGAATTTTCCGCGTATGCTCAGGCTCGCGTTCTGCAGAAACTCTCCGGCGTTTCCGGGATCCTGGCGATCACCGTTGGCGTACCTAACTCCTTAGGCCCTGGCGAACTGCTGCAGCATTACGGCACCGAAGAGCAGAAGAATCATTACCTGCCGCGTCTGGCACGTGGTCAGGAGATCCCCTGCTTTGCTCTGACCAGCCCGGAAGCGGGTTCCGACGCAGGCGCGATCCCTGATACCGGCGTGGTTTGTATGGGCGACTGGCAGGGCCAGCAGGTGCTGGGTATGCGCCTGACCTGGAATAAGCGTTATATCACTCTGGCGCCTATCGCTACCGTACTGGGTCTGGCATTTAAACTCTCCGACCCGGAAAAACTGCTGGGTGGTGAAGAAGATCTTGGCATTACCTGTGCGCTGATCCCAACGTCAACCCCAGGCGTACAAATTGGGCGTCGACACTTCCCGCTGAACGTGCCGTTCCAGAACGGTCCGACGCTGGGTAAAGATGTCTTCGTGCCGATTGATTACATCATCGGTGGCCCAAAAATGGCCGGTCAGGGCTGGCGCATGCTGGTGGAATGTCTGTCCGTGGGACGCGGTATTACCCTGCCGTCTAACTCGACGGGCGGCGTGAAATCGGTGGCAATGGCAACCGGCGCGTATGCGCACATTCGTCGCCAGTTCAAAATCTCTATCGGTAAGATGGAAGGTATTGAAGAGCCGTTGGCACGTATTGCGGGTAACGCGTACGTGATGGATGCAGCGGCGTCGCTGATTACCTACGGTATTATGCTGGGTGAAAAACCGGCGGTGCTGTCGGCCATCGTGAAGTATCACTGTACCCACCGTGGACAGCAGTCAATTATCGATGCAATGGATATTACTGGCGGTAAAGGCATTATGCTTGGCGAAAGCAACTTCCTCGCCCGTGCTTATCAGGGCGCGCCTATCGCCATTACCGTTGAAGGTGCCAACATTCTGACCCGGAGCATGATGATCTTCGGTCAGGGGGCGATTCGCTGCCATCCGTACGTTCTGGAAGAGATGGCTGCGGCACAGAGTAACGATGTGAATGCGTTCGACAAGCTGCTGTTCAAACACATCGGCCACGTCGGTAGTAACAAAGTGCGCAGCTTCTGGCTGGGCCTGACGCGCGGCTTAACCAGCAGCACGCCAACCGGCGATGCGACCAAACGTTACTACCAGCATCTGAACCGTCTGAGTGCTAACCTGGCACTGCTTTCGGATGTCTCCATGGCCGTACTGGGCGGTAGCCTGAAGCGCCGTGAACGTATCTCCGCGCGTCTGGGCGATGTATTAAGTCAGCTGTATCTGGCCTCTGCGGTACTGAAGCGTTATGACGATGAAGGCCGTAATGAAGCAGACCTGCCGTTGGTTCACTGGGGTGTTCAGGATGCGTTGTACAAAGCGGAACAGGCGATGGACGACCTGCTGAAAAACTTCCCGAACCGACTGGTCGCGGGCCTGCTGAATGTGGTTATCTTCCCTACCGGTCGCCACTACCATGCACCGTCTGACAAGCTGGATCATAAAGTCGCGAAGATTCTGCAGGTTCCGAGCGCCACTCGTTCTCGCCTTGGCCGCGGTCAATACCTGACGCCGAGCGAGCATAACCCGGTAGGTTTGCTGGAAGAGGCTTTGCTGGATGTGATTGCAGCCGACCCTATCCACCAGCGGATCTGCAAAGAGCTGGGTAAAAACCTGCCGTTTACCCGCCTGGATGAACTGGCGCACAATGCGCTGGCTAAAGGGCTGATTGATAAAGACGAAGCCGCAATTCTGGTGAAAGCCGAAGTGAGTCGTCTGCGTAGCATCAACGTGGATGACTTTGAACCCGAGGTGCTGGCGACTCAGCCGGTAAAGCTGCCAGAGAAAGTGCGTAAAGTCGAAGCCGCGTAACGACACACGCACAACGTTTAGCCCCGCTTAATGCGGGGCTTTTTATTGCCACATTTCAGTTAGAGCTCATGCTACAGTGTCAAAATGTTGTTCAATGAGGAGCCTCGATCGTGCCCGGTTTGAAAATTACTCTGCTGCAACAACCGCTGATCTGGATGGATGGCCCGGCCAACCTGCGCCATTTCGACCGCCAACTGGAAACCGTCACCGGACGTGATGTCATTGTGTTACCTGAAATGTTTACCAGCGGATTTGCCATGGAAGCGGCAAGCAAATCGCTGCCGCAGGAAGAGGTTGTCAGTTGGATGCGCACTAAGGCGCAACAGACGAACGCCCTTATAGCAGGCAGCGCCGCTCTCTTGTCTGAACGTGGCCCGGTAAACCGCTTTTTGCTGGTCGAACCCGAAGGTAATGTCCATTTCTATGACAAGCGCCACCTGTTCCGCATGGCGGATGAACATCAACATTATCAGGCGGGTGACGCGCGGGTTATTTTTGAATGGCGCGGCTGGCGCATTCTGCCGTTGGTCTGTTATGACCTGCGTTTTCCGGTATGGTCGCGCAACCGCAACGATTACGACCTGGCATTGTATGTCGCCAACTGGCCGGCGCCGCGTTCGCTACACTGGCAGGTTCTGCTCACCGCGCGGGCAATTGAGAACCAAGCTTATGTAGCAGGATGTAACCGCGTGGGTACTGACGGTAACGGCCATCATTATCGCGGTGACAGCCGGGTGATTAATCCACAGGGTGAGATTATTGCCACCGCCGAGCCACATCAGGCTACGCGCATTGACGCTGAACTGTCACTCTCGGCGCTGCGCGAGTACCGCGAGAAGTTCCCCGCCTGGCAGGACGCTGACCCGTTCACGCTGTAGATATCGCCTTCTTCCCGCTGCACAACGTTTTGCGTAGCGGGATTGTTTCACTCCGTAACCAACCGCAAAACAAATTCGCGTGGCGACGTGCTTCGGGCATCGTATTCTGCAAAGGATAATCACTCGTCTCCAGCGAGTGACAGACAATGTTAATAATTCCCTTATCAGGATCCCGAAATGAAGAACTTCGTACGCATGGCTTTGCTGGCGGCAACCGTGGCTGGCGCTTCTTTTAGCACGCTTGCAGCAAACGTATCCAATGTACCCGCACCAGCTCAGGACCCGGTAGTTCAGCACCTTAAACTGAGCACTGACCAGGTTGCGCAGATTAAAAAGCTGCACCAGCAGCTTGAAACCAACGTTAGCCAGATATCGGTGAAGGATGTTAAAGACGGCGCGTTGATTGACGTCATCAAGTCCGGGAAATGGGATGAAGCCGCCGTCAAAAAACAGCTTTCCGCCTTCAGCAATATCGAACAGCAGGCGCGTTATTACCGCGTGAAATACTATTTCGACCTGAACAAAGTACTGACCCCAGAACAGCGCCAGCAGGTGCAAAAAGATATCGCACAGACGCTGAGCGAATAATGACCATGGCCTGAATCAGCAATGATTCAGGCCTTTCGGTAATACTTCCTGCTCGAACAAAAATCCCTGCACAGCATCTGCGCCGCTCATACGGCAAATGGCGTAATCCTGCGGCGTTTCCACCCCCTCGATCACAACCCGTTCTCCCAGCCCGCGAAATTGATTGACCAGTACCCTTAACTGCCAATCCGACGTCCTGAACTGATGAAACATTCCGCTTTCAATTTTGATGGCATCGAAACGGATGCCAGACAGTCGCCAAACAAAAAATAGCTCAGGCGAAACATCATCCAGCCACACGCGAAACCCGTGACGCACCAGGGTTTTAACGGCAATGCATACGGCCTGCTGTTCTGCCTTTTCCAGTCGCATCATGGTGCCAGGATCCTGTATTTCGATAACAATCCGCCCCTGATGCGCCTGCCGGGCGAGCTGCGCAATCCACGACAGACAGGTCAGCATCCTGACGGATAAATTCAGCGAATAACTTCCTGAGAGTGCCAGTACCTGCCGCATTTGCCACAGAAATAGCTGCTGTTTTGCGGTGATGGAAAGGTGCTTGAAAAAAAGATCGAGCGGTAGCGGCGTGCGTACCTGACTTAACACCTCACAGACATCCAGCGATGCATCATCAAAAAAATGGATGCGCTGCAAACGGATCCCGGTGATCCGCAGCAGCTCGGCGTTGCGGGGAAGCTCTGGCACATGGCGGGTCTGTTCGCTGAATCTGTTCATATCATTCCATTTTTTGATTGAAAGGACGTCGTGCATCCTGCAGCCACGGGATACGGCGATCGTTCGGGTATGTCAGGTAAAAGCGCGTCGCCAGACGATGCGCCTCAGGTAGGTCGCGCTGCTGTAACGCCAGCAAGATTTGCGTGAAGGAGACATTCGGGTCTGGGTGAACACGCACATAGTCAGGCGCCCAACGGCGAACCGCTTCCAGCCAGCGAGCATCCCGGGTACGCTGATACCGTTGCAGATACCCCATCTGAACATCAAACCGGTAGCGAGGGGCAAGGAGCCAGCCTCCTACCGGGAGCGACTCGGCCAGACGCCACTGCGCTGACTGTCGCTCCGCCAGCGTCAACTGCTGTTGCGTGTGCAGTGAGAGAAGCAACAATGGCGTGAAGGTTAAAAACGAGATCAATGCCAGCGCACGAATCAGCGACGTCGACGTAAGCGTCAGGCGAGCCACTTTTAGCGGGCTATCTGCACAACGAAGCAGCAGGATCAGCAGTAACCAGTGTGGTGTTGACTGCCTGACGGGGTATTCCGTCAACATATGAATAACCACCGGCAGCGCCGCCACCAGACAAGCGCGACGCCAGCGATTTCCGTGCATCCACAGCCAGAAGCCTCCCGTAATAAAGCACAGCGCCCCCGCCAACCCCACCAGGCCGCCCTCCACCAGCCACAGCACCAGTTCATTGTGCGGATGCGAGATGCTGCTCAGCCCCAACGGCCCCGCGCGTTCGAGAAACACGGCGGCAAAACTGCCCACGCCCCACCCCGTCCACGGGCGTTCGGCAAATAATGCCAGTGACGTTTTAAGCACCGTCCAGCGCACCTGGGAAGTGGTCAGGTGATCGACTGTAGCAACGGACAAAAAATGGCGAGCGAGCGTGCCCGCCACCATGCCTAACGCCAGCGGCAGCAGAAGTAGCAACAACATACGGCGTTGCGCCGGGAAAACCACCAGCAGCAAGACTTCACCTACCACCACAGACACATAGCCGGTTTGCGACTGGGATTCATGCAGCACAAAGCCCATCATCACCAGGGCAATCCCGATGACAATTCGATATCTGTCGCGTAGCCGTACAAAGAGCGGAGCTGACAGCAGCACACCAGATGCAGTGAAGCTGGCCATCAGATTGACCTGCTGAAAAATACCGTAGGGCCGCGTACCGCGTCGCCAGGCAAACTCCCAGTAATCAACACCCGGCAAATGCCAGTACTGATACAAAAACGCCAGACATTCGATGACGCACGCGCCCCATAGCAGGGTCAGCAGTACCGTCAGGGTGTTTGCCGCAAGCGGAATCTGTAATGTCACCAGATAGACGAGCACGCCTCCCAGCAGCGCCCCTGCGACCAGTTGCGCCTCGAACTGCCAGACGCCAGGCGTCAGCAGACAAAGCAGCGTCAGGATGAGCGCCCCCATCGAAAAAACCGTGGCAGGGACAGTGATGCGCCAGTCTTGACGAGGAACCAGCACTGATGCGCTTGCAGCCAGCACAACGGCATAAATCCAGCTCGTAATATTAAGCGGCAACGACAGACCGCTGCCGCCGTTATTCGGCCAGTAGAGATGCATTCCCCCACACCAGAAAAACAGACTAATAACGAGCAATAATTTCTGCGCAGGCAGCGGGGCAATACGATTCAGTGCGTTCATCATGCTACTGGTAGTTCAGTGTCCAGGTTCCGCTGGCGCTGAACGGACCGTATTCGAGAGACTGATTTTTTATCGCCGACGGCTCTGCTGCGACCCACGCCCAAAAATTTAGCGTCATCGAGCCTGCAGTTATCTCTTTGACTGACGTGCTCTCATCAAGGCGAATTGCCGTGCCGTCCTCTTCGCTCATCCCAATACCGATCCCTGTCGCGCCACCCTGTTCACTGCTATCCAGCGCCAGATGATCGTCCAGTTCAGCATCCTCACTACCACTGAAAGTGACCGAGATCCCGCGAAAGACCTCGGGGTTGCAGTCGCGTAGCTGAATGCTGAATTTTTCCGGCTTACTGCGCCCCGAAAGATAGAGATCCTGCGTTGCGATTTGCCCGAAATCGACCTCGATTTTGTCGCCTCCAGGTGCCAGGCTGCAGGCCAGCGCTCTGATAGTGCCGTGAAAATACATATCGCCGCCGACCAGTTTGGTGTCGGCCTGCGCCATGCCGCCAAGCAGTAACACGCCGATCGCGAATAACGCCGAAAATCTCATGGCATCCCCCTACTGAAACTGCGCAACAACGGTGGCAGAGGCTTCAAACTCACCTTCCTTAACGCTTCCCACGCCCGGCTTTGCCACCGGTGCAGCGGTGAGATTCCAGTCGCCCTGATTCTGGTAAAAACCTTTCACGTTATAGAATTGATTGGGCACGACGGTGCCACCGCTCTCGTCTTTAAGCATAATGCCGAGATCGTCGCGCTTTTGTCCGCCGCTCAGCGTGCCGAGGAGATGATCGTTGAACCCCGCAGTGCCTGACGCCGTGGTAGTTTGTACGCCAAGATTAATGTTCAGCGCGCCCTGATCGAAGCTGCCGCCTTCACAAACAACATGAATGGGGATCGACTTGCTGTAGTTAGTGCCATTGAGCCGGGCAGCGGATCCTGGCAGATCGCCAAACTCAATACTGATTTTGTCTCCCCGGTTGAAGGTGCATTTGTCCGGTACGGTAATCAGCCCGGATTTAATCACCACACGGGAAATCGCCGTAGTGGGCGTAGGTCCCGCGCTCCCCATGCGCCCGGCTACCTCCACCAGCGATTGGGAAGTGATATTGATGCCGTTGATAATGGGTTTAGTGACAATAAACGTCACTTTCCCTTTTGAACCACTTTCAACGTTAGTGGCGCGCGTGTAGCCCTTGCGCTTTTTGCAAGTGTTATTGCTGTTGCGGTTTGAAACGTTGGTAAAAGGCGCCTGAACATACTGTTTATAGCCCCCGGCAACCCACACCTGCACTTCCACATCCAGATACTCATTTAGCCGAAAACGGTTCGCCCCCTGATTTGAAGGCGGCATCGTAGTCGTGGTGGTGTAGTAAATCGGCGACCGGGAGATGTCAGCCTGCTCGCAATAGAAATTCACCACATACCAACTGCCCAGATTCCAGGTAAACGGATCCGTTCTGCCACCCACGTGGTTTTTACTGACATCCAGCGAGCTCAATTCGATATCGTACTGATGCGGCGACCCGCCCTCCGGCTCACCTTCCCCCTGTGTAAATGCCTGCCCGGCCAGTGGACAGCCAGCCAGGGCAACCCACAACAGCGCTTTGCGTAATACGCTCATAGATACTCCAGCTTAAGTCTCACCAGGCCGTTAAATTCTCCGGCAGTCACCTCTGGCCCAAAAGATTCCAGCGTGGCCAGAAAGTGAATGGCGTTATCGCCTGGTTTGAGGATCCACATACGTTGCGGTTGGTTCAGATGGATCAGCTGATTACGCTCGGTCAGTAGCCGAATGCCCGCGCCGCGCACATCACCACGAATACGCCCCAGGTCACTGTTTTCCGGCGCGCCTTCGGCCATCAGCGTCATCGAAACGCCACGTTCCACCGTGCTGCGCGCCAGCTCAGGCATTTCGCTGGTCTGCCCGGGGAAATCCCTCAGGGTATGACCAGAGCCCTTTAAGCAGCCGTTCAGGTACAGCGTGACCAACACCGGTTCGCTGCGATCGCCGCCCTGGCGAAACCGACTGGCGGAAATATCACCAAGATTGATGGTCTGATCGCGTGAGGCCATATCCAGCACGCACGGCGACACGTAGACCCGGCCGTGAAAGCGGACGTTGCCATACTCACCGGACACGTTGCTCATATCCTGGCGGCCGCTGGTGGCCTGAACCTGCCAGGCCATGCCCGCCATCAGCAGGGCGCAAAGCATCTTTTTCATTTACGATTCCTGTTACCGGGGCTGTTGCTCCATCGGCAATGCTTTACATACATTGCCTGTGCAGCTGAATTTCAGTTCGGGATGACCGCCAAAATCGTTCACGTACATCATGCTGAACTGGCTGACGCTGCCGTCCGTGACGCTGAAATCGAGAGAGGATTTTGGTGAGACCATAACGCCGGGGAAGTCGGTCAATCTGCCGCCTCCCTGCGCTTCTGGCTTGCGGCTTAAGCCGATTAAGGTGACGAAGTAAGGCGTTGGGTTATCCACACTCCAGCGCTGGCCCTGCTTGTGAAAGACCAGTTGGTTTTGCCACACTGCGCCCGGCGTTTCCGGCACAATGGCGGCCGGACGGTAGAACAATTTGATGCGCGACTGCATCGCCAGTTGCAGCACGTTCGGCTTATCCGGTTTAGGAGGAATTTCACGTACGTTCAGGTAGAACAAGCTCTCGCGATCCTGCGGCAGGGCGTTGATCCCGCTGGTTTTCGTCACGCGGGCAATTCCCTTTTGCCCGCCGTTAATTCGTTGCAGCGGCGGTAAGACCATCAGCGGCGAGGTAATTTTTGTTCCGTTGGCATCTTCCACCCACGACTGAGCCAGAAACGGAATGCTCGGGCTGGTATTGGTTAAGTTCGCACTGACTGAGCGCGCATCACCAGTGATGATCATGCGGGTACGGTCGAGCGCAATACCCGCCCATGAGGTGTTGATCTCTGCAATCAAAAGCAGGCCACAGGCCACGGGTTTAAGCCAACGCTGCACGGAGTAAAAAGCTTGATTATTCATGACAAAATTCATTCAGGTTATTGAAATTATTCACAAGGCAACAGCACGTTACCTTCCGGGTTGATTTGTTGTGGCACCTGTAAGTGGCACTGCGCACGGCCAGCCCAGGCAACGGAAAGACGCTCAGCCGGATTCACACCCGCAATCCAGGCCATACCGTTTTCCATTACCATGGCGACGCTAACGCCGTTAGCGTTAAACACTTCGGCGCCAAACGGCGGTACCGAACCATCCTTCAGGCGCAGCAGCGCCATCATTTTTTGCCCCTGCGCCACGGCAAAATGCTGGTAGCCAATCGCACCTTCCGTCAGGGTGTTGGTCACGATGGCTTTAGTCGCGGAAATGTCCTCGTCCATTGCGTCCACATCGATACGGGTATCAAAGCTGTGATAGCTAACGACGTCCGGTACGACGGCAATACCGAAGCGGTTTGAGTGCGCCTGTTCGCCGTTCAGCGGCACGTTCGCCACCCCGTCGGTATCAACCATCACTCTGGCGGTATTCATCGACGCCTGGCTGTTGTGCAGCGCCGCACCGTGACGCGTCGCGGTAAAGCCGCCGCGCATCGTGCCGCCAACGGAGAAATAACGTGATTGCTGCCAGCTGACGTTAGATTCCAGTTCCGCCATCATGCTGCGGTGCTTGTAATAGCCATCAAACGCCGTACGCCCTTCACCGGAAACCCCTGTGCGCAAACGCCACGGATTGTTACGGTCGCGGTTATCGGAATACGAAACCATCTGGCTGGTCTGGTTGCCGCTGTTCTGTAATTCGTAATCCATAGAGCGGCCATCGCTCCATGGCACCGAGATTGAAAGCGAAAGACTGTCGTCTCGTTTGCCCTGATACTCCGAGCGGTAAGCCGCAACGTTGGCGCTGATCCCCTGGATGCCAGCAAATGAAAAGCTGTGCCCCATCGATAATCCGTAACGATCCTGGGAACCGCGATCCCAATAGTTCTGGTGGGTATAGGTCAGGTACAGCGTGGTCGCTAATAGTGGGTCGTCAGCAAAGAAGGTTTTGTTGCCGGTGATGGTGTACATCTCTTTTTCGTTGCCGGCACTGTTGTTATTTTCATACTGCTCGTCGAGAAACTGCGAGAAAGTGCGGAAGTTACGCTGTGAGAAGCGGTAACCGGCAAAGGTGATGGCGCTGTTGTACTCATCAAAAGTTTTGGCGTAGCTGAGCTTAAAAGACATGCCTTTTTGTTCAGCCTGATGCTTTACCCGACTCACGGATTGCGTCGCATCAGCCGACAGCGCCCCCAGCCAGCTCAAGTCCCGCCCAATCCCCATCGACCAGGCGTTATAGCGATCGCCAGTCAGCAGCGCGCCGCCGTACAGCGACCAGGCATTGCTGACCCCCCATGAAAAATCACCGCTATAAAACGCAGGCCCCTGAACGTCGTGGTTATAACGCGATGGCTTCCCGACCGCGGCGTTGTAGCGCACATAGCCTGGGCGCGTCAGATAAGGAATATCGGCCGTATTGACCTGAAAAGTGTGTACGCTGCCATCCTGCTCCTCGACGCGAACATCCAGCGTGCCGCGTACCGAACCGTGCAGATCCTGAATATTAAATGGCCCTGCGGGAACGGTAGTTTGATAGATAACACGGCCCTGCTGACTGACGGTAACCTTCGCATTGCTGCGGGCGATGCCGTGCACTTCAGGCGCGTAGCCCTGCAAATTCGGTGGCAACATACGCTCGTCGCTGGCGAGGTTAGCCCCGGTGAAACGTACCGAATCAAAAACCTGAGAATTCAGGTAGATTTCGCCGACCGTCAGTTTTGCAGCCTGCATCGGCAACGGTCGATAGGCATAGATCTGATCCCAGTCGATACGGCCGCGATTATCATCCGAAGCGTAATTGGCCTGATACTGGCCACGAAATCGCCACGCGCCGAGGTTAAAACCTGTCTGCCCATAGCCAGACAGAGAGCGATAACGATCGCCGCCCTGTTCATAATGTGTGGCCTGGCCCGAGACGCTGTAGTCAAAAATCAGCCCCGCGACGCCGTTATCCCAGCGCTCCGGTGGCGTCCAGTCTGGATCGGTATATTTCATCCACGCCTGAGGCACGATAATGTCCAGTACGCCTGCGCTATTATTCAACGCCACACCCGGCAGGCGGGAAATGTCATAGCAGGTCGCGCTAATCGGATGAATATAGGCCAGCGCTTCTTCTTTGAGCGCCAGTAATTCGAGTTGTTGCGGGGTCAGACATGCCATGGATTTATGCGGGTTGGCAGGATCGACGATATAACGGATCGACTGCTGTGGAATCTCCTGGCTGTTAATACGAACATCCAGCAGATATTCTCCGGGAGTCACAAAGTTGCCTTCGGAAAAACGCTGCAAATCGACATTGTGCCTGTCGCTGGCATCCAGTACGTCGGTATTAAATTCAATGGCCTCATCCGCTTCAGCCCATGAAGAGGCACAGACCAGAGCAATAAAAAGCGCCAGACGTTTTTTATCTGTTTTCAGCGTGATCATTTTCGTTCGCAAACCTTCAGATACCCGAATTGCAGTGCAGCTCAGAGATAATTCACAACAAAATGCGTGACTGCAGTAAATTCGCCAGATGTCATTCTTCCGTCGCGGGAGATCAAATAAGCCGTAAAATTGAGCGTGTTTTTCCCTGGATTAAGCACATAGTCCGGTGATGGCTCACCCAGATGAATTTGCTGTCCGTTGCTGTCATATATTTCTATCGCTAAATTTTCAGTTTCCGATTGCACGCTTAGATAATCAGGATTGTCACTATCCGGTGCACCAGAAAAGGTAATATTGGCGCGTTGAAACAGATTCCCGGGGTGTTGAGAATCCCCTAATGAACATCCCAACAAATGAATGCTGAAATCATGCGCTGATACTTTCTCTGGTTTTCCGGAAATATCTCTGGCTGAGAGATCATCAAATTCAACCAGTAGCGACCGGTCGCGTGGATCGACATAACAGGCAGCCTCAATAATATTTCCGCGCATGCGCATTTTGCCGGGCGTACTGACAAGACGATTGGTGTCAGCCAAAACCCATGCAGGCGATATGAAGATAAAAAGCAGTAAAATTCGCCATCCAGGCATCACCGCATTTCCTTTCAGTTATTCGCAGGAAGGGTTAAGCAGGCGCGTTAATGCGCCTGCTGCAGATCGTTACTGGTAGTCGATCTGGAAATTAACGGTAGATTCGAAATCACCCGGAGTTACCGCGGCAGATGCGTTGTTTGCCTGCAGGTAAGCGACGAAATCAATGTCGGTTTCACCATCGGTAATGTTGACCTGAGAGGCGGCTTGACCCCATTCCACGTCCTGGTTGCCACTGTCAATCATACCGATGCCCGCACCCTTTGCAGTACCAGAGGTGAACGCAGCCAGCGCGTTGTTGTCTGTATCAATCGTTGCCGGGGTATAGGTCACAGTGGCCGTTTTCGCGACGGTCGTATCACAGCCCTGCAGAACGATTTTGGCATGCTTAACGCCAGCACGTTGGTTGTCTTTTAACTGAGAAGTTGGGATCTCACCAAAATTAACCTGTACCGGGCTGGATTCTGGTGCCAGACCACAGGCGGAATTAACCAGAGAACCGGTGAAGTGAATTTTACCGTTAGTCGGTTCGACATTTTTTGCAGCAAAAGCAGAAGAGGCAGTAAAAGTCATTCCCGCCATCAGCGCACAGGCCACAGCCACGTTTTTCATTTTCATATTACTACTTAACCTTATATCTGTTTTTTAGTTATTCCGAAGATCTATTTCCGCAGATAATTTATGTCCGGAAAATCCTGATCTGCAGGTGGCGGTAGCGCATATCCTTGCAAACAATCCATCTCAAGCCGCCCCGTATTTTGAACTTCATTGGTATTCCATCCGAAATACCGTCCACAGTTGTTTACGCTGTTTCGGGGCTTATATTAAGTCGACGAGAAAATGACACAATGCAAAAATCCGGTATTAATCAAACTCAGGGAATCATGTTGTAACACTGTCTGCACAGCGATCGTTTACCTAAAAAACCGCCAAAAATCACGACTTAGCCAGTGTTAGTATCTATCATTTAGCATTTTTATAGAGTTTTTATCTATCAACTATTTTTTTATTTAGCCAGAACAACAGGCAAAATGTATTTATGAAATTTTTGTAAAAATGAAATTGGATATCAAAAGCGAGTAATGACAATAAGATAGTGAAAGAGAGGAAGGAGAAAAGAGGATTCTATAAGAGATATTAAAATATTGTTATATAAATATTAATAAAGCGATCTATGGTACAACCATTTTTTATAAATGAATTATGTTATGCTATTGCTTCACCCACTCGAATGCGAGATATCCTGCTTTAAAGGAGACATCAGTGATTTCTCATATACCAATAAACAAAATTAAATCCGTAATTATTGGTGATGGCTTAGTTTTCAGACCACATAAAAATACCCTAAAAGACCTGGCATCTGGTGAAATGGCCACATTGAATAATGTGGCAACACAATTACTGCTCTATTTGTTGCAAAATGGTAAAGAGATATCCTCGCGTGATGAAATTCTGCTAAATGTTTTTCAGCATAATGGCGCCAGAGCGACGGATGCGAATCTCAATCAGCACATTTCATTTCTGCGCAAAGCAATAACGTCTACAGGTCATCCTGCAGAACTCATCGTCACAATTCCGCGGATGGGATTTCGGATGGGCGACGCTAATATCAATATTCA
Source organism: Citrobacter sp. Cb023 (assembly GCF_030336805.1). Taxonomy (NCBI): domain Bacteria; kingdom Pseudomonadati; phylum Pseudomonadota; class Gammaproteobacteria; order Enterobacterales; family Enterobacteriaceae; genus Citrobacter; species Citrobacter sp. Cb023. The sequence continues at coordinate 1,222,888 of NZ_JAOWCV010000038.1, forward strand.
GCAACTGGAAGAAGCGCAAGCTCCCGCCAGAATTGCCAATGTTGCATCGACGCTCAACAAAAAGAAACAAAGCCGTTGGCCTGTGGCGATAACCGCGTTAATTACCGGAATCGCCGTGCTGGCGACAGCGTGGTTAACATGGATACCCAATGAAATCGCCATGACGGACGCGACTATCCTGCGGACTATCGACTATGAACAATGCCGTGTACATATATTAGGAAACGCCCTCACCGATACCATAACCGAAAAGAAAGCGCTGGATATTTTCAAGTCCGTGGGCATTAACCCCGACTGTTCGTACCCAAAAGATCTGTATCTCAATACCTGGGCGAGCAACCATAATCTGGTTGAGTGGTCGTTTGCCGCTGAATGCGGGCTGAACCTCGGCTATTACCATTGCATCAGCCAGTATCGCCATCATGAGGAATGATATGAAGCAAGAAAGCGATCACTCTCCTTTACTATGGTCAGTCGTGATTGCCATTTTTGGGCTGGCGGCTATCGCTTTTTTTATTATCGCCGGGAATGCGAAAAAACAAGAAATCAGTTTTTCCTGCTCCTCGGAATTCACGTCGATACTCGACATCCAGGATACAAAAAAGGTACTCCATGGAATAATGCTGATTACCAGCTACAACTCCGGACACCTTTCATTGTCAGTACAAGGGAAACTCAAAAGTGATGATGGCGAGTTTGCTGTGAACCGAAAACTGTTCTTTCGCTATGCCCGACCACTCGGCCATACCGCCGGTGTTTTCATGCTCACTCCCAACGGACGTGAAAAATCCCCCGATGATGAAGCAACGGATGCAGTCGATTATCTCTTCTTCGACGCTTACGAACGTGCCGACAAGCTGTATATGCTAAAGCACTTGAATGAAGAAACGGTGCTTATCGGCGATAACTTTTCCCCCCGCTTCGCCTGCGTGATGAATCACTTCGCAGGTTGATCTGCCCCTGGATATGCGTCGGGTTAAGGATGACCTGATGTGTTGCCTGCCCGATAGCACGGACGTGGTCGATAAAGTGTGATGATGAGATTATTATTGTGGCGGGCTAAAACGACGAAAGCCTGAATCATTTCTGATTCAGGCTTTCTGAATAGTGGCGGAATGGACGGGACTCGAACCCGCGACCCCCTGCGTGACAGGCAGGTATTCTAACCAACTGAACTACCACTCCGCGTTGTGTTCCGCTTGGGAACGAAGCGAATATTACGGATTGCCTCACGCCTCGTCAACGCTTTTTCTCACGTTTTTTAATCGTTTGCTGCAAAAATCACCCGAATGGTCATTTCCATACGGAAAACGTACAAACTATGCCCGCCAGAGGCAACTTCCGCCTTTCTTCTGCACCAGGTCAAGGCGCGACTCATGGGCCGCTAACTCTTCATCAGTGGCGAAAACAACGCGTAGTTTGCTGGACTGTCGCACAATACGCTGGATCCCCGTGTCATTCTGCTGCTGGCTGTCACCTTCCATTGAGAACGCCATCGTGGTCTGCCCACCGGTCATCATCAGATAAACGTCGGCCAGAATCTGGGCATCGAGCAATGCGCCGTGCAGGGTTCGCTTACTGTTGTCTATTTCATAGCGTGAGCATAACGCATCAAGGCTGTTGCGCTTGCCAGGAAACATTTTCCTCGCCAGCGCCAGGCTATCGGTAATTTTGCAGAATTCGTTTGTCTTCGGAATATCCCGCCTGAGCTTAGCGAATTCGTAATCCATAAAGCCGATATCAAACGATGCGTTATGGATGACCAGCTCCGCACCGCGGATGTAGTCGAGAAACTCATCGGCCACATCGGCAAACGTAGGTTTATCAAGCAGGAATTCGTCTGCGATTCCGTGTACACCAAACGCTTCCGGGTCCACCAGCCGATCCGGTTTCAGGTAAACGTGGAAGTTATTCCCGGTCAGGCGGCGGTTCACCACTTCAACCGCACCGATCTCAATGATCTTGTGGCCTTCGTAGTGGGCGCCAATCTGGTTCATACCGGTGGTTTCGGTATCGAGGACGATCTGTCGTGTAATTCCAGTGCTCATAACGGTCATTTATGTCAGACTTATCGTTTGATTTCGATTTGCTAAAACAGGAAGTCTACCAGAGATGCTTAAACAGGTAGAGATTTTCACCGATGGTTCTTGCCTGGGAAATCCAGGGCCAGGTGGTTATGGGGCGATTTTACGCTATCGCGGGCGCGAAAAAACCTTTAGCGAAGGCTACAACCTCACCACCAATAATCGCATGGAGCTGATGGCGGCAATCGTTGCGCTGGAAGCCCTGAAAGAACAGTGTGAAGTGATACTCAGCACGGACAGCCAGTATGTGCGCCAGGGCATTACGCAGTGGATCCACAACTGGAAGAAGCGCGGCTGGAAAACAGCAGATAAAAAACCAGTGAAGAACGTCGATCTGTGGAAACGTCTGGATACCGCGCTGGGGCCGCATCAAATCAAATGGGAATGGGTTAAAGGCCATGCGGGCCATCCGGAAAACGAACGCTGTGATGAGCTTGCCCGCGCTGCTGCAATGCGTCCCACTCAGGATGATATTGGGTATCAGGCTGAGGCTTAAACGTCTGGTTTACGGTATTGCCGGGTTGCGCCAACGGCCTGGCGGATAGGCGTTTTGCTTTTATTTTGTTTCATCGGGTTGAGCGTAAGCGGAATGGTTCGCTTACGCGCAACCACCAGTTGCAAACAGCCCAGCGCAGGGATATGGGCGCTTAACATTTTCCCGCCCTTCTTGTTCCAGGGCAGGACATGAAAACGGCTACAGTGCAGCACTTCAAAATTCAGCAATGAGAGCCAGTCCAACTGCCGCATGAGGGTAAACATCCGGCTGTTGTAGGGCGATGTTTTACGCAATACGGGCACCAGTTTACGCAATCCCATCAAACTTACCGGGTTAAAGCCGCTCAGAATCAACCAACCGTCATCAATAAGCACGCGATCGGCTTCATGCAGTAAGCGATGTGGATCGGAACACCACGGCAGCGTATGAGCCAACAAACAAACATCCACGGACTTATCGGCAAAAGGCAGATGTAAAGGATCGGCAGTCACCTGCATGGGAGCGCCTTGCAAAGAAACATTTACCTGATGAGAAACCGCGCACGCTTCAGAATTGATTTCTGCGCTTAAATTACCAATCTTAAGCAGATGAAATCCGTACATTTTTGCGAACCACGGGTTAAGCTGATGCTCCAGCGCCTGACGATAGTGTTCGCCCCAGGGAAAATCATCCCAACTAACGGGCGCTACGACAGTTTGAGGGATCCTTGCCGGTTTCATCACAACCTTCCGTTACGCATTGAGAGGTAATCTATGAATCTTAACAGTATTCCTGCATTTCAGGACAATTACATCTGGGTCCTGTCGAATAATGACAAACATTGTCTGATTGTGGACCCGGGTGAAGCAGCACCTGTTCTGAAAGCTATTGCAGAACATAACTGGGTTCCCGAGGCCATTCTGCTGACACATCATCATCAGGATCACGTGGGCGGCGTGAAAGAACTTCTGCAACATTTCCCACAAATAGCGGTATACGGACCGGCTGAAACGCAAGATAAGGGAACGACGCATATAGTCGAAGATGGCGATATTGCACTCGTTTTGGGGCATGAATTTACAGTAATTGCTACGCCGGGTCACACTTTAGGACATATCTGTTACTTTAGCCACCTTTACCTGTTTTGCGGCGACACGCTCTTCTCCGGTGGCTGCGGTCGGCTTTTTGAAGGCACAGCATCTCAAATGTATCAATCACTTAAAAAACTAAACGCACTTCCTGACGATACATTGATTTGTTGCGCACATGAGTACACATTAGCAAACATGAAGTTTGCCTTAAGCATTCTTCCGCACGATCCGTTCATAAATGAATATTATCGTAAAGTTAATGAGTTACGCGTAAAAAAACAAATGACACTCCCCGTAATTCTGAAAAATGAGCGACGAAATAATCTTTTTTTAAGAACAGAAGATATTGATTTAATTAATGAAATAAATAAAAAAACAATATTGCAACAACCTGAAGAGCGTTTTGCCTGGTTAAGGTCAAAGAAAGATACGTTCTGACAATTGCGGGTTGCCTTTTGAAAACTTCGCCGTTATGATCGGTCGTCTTTTAAGCAACTATTGACACACACATGAAGGCAAAAGCGATATTACTCGCCTCTGTCCTGCTTGTTGGGTGCCAGAATACTGGTAACGTCCAACAACACGCACAGAGCCTTTCTGCAGCTGGTCAAGGGGAAGCAGGAAAGTTTACAAGTCAGGCGCGATGGATGGACGACGGAACATCTATCGCTGCTGATCAAGATTTGTGGGCTTTCATTGGTGACGAGCTAAAGATGGGAATTCCGGAAAACAACCGGATTCGCGAACAGAAACAGAAGTATTTACGCAATAAGAGCTATCTCCACGATGTAACTTTACGGGCAGAGCCGTATATGTACTGGATAGCCGGGCAGGTTAAGAAACGTAACATGCCAATGGAACTGGTACTACTACCCATAGTGGAGAGCGCTTTTGATCCTCACGCAACGTCTGGCGCCAATGCCGCAGGTATTTGGCAGATCATTCCGAGCACGGGGCGCAATTATGGTTTAAAACAGACCCGCAATTATGATGCACGTCGCGACGTTGTGGCTTCCACCACCGCCGCACTGGACATGATGCAGCGTCTGAACAAAATGTTTGATGGCGACTGGCTGCTGACCGTTGCTGCTTATAATAGCGGTGAAGGTCGTGTCATGAAGGCAATTAAAACGAACAAAGCCCGTGGTAAACCCACTGACTTCTGGTCGTTGCCATTGCCTCAGGAAACGAAGCTATATGTGCCAAAAATGCTGGCATTGAGCGATATACTCAAAAACAGCAAACGCTATGGCGTGCGTCTGCCAACAACAGACGAAAGCCGCGCGTTGGCACGTGTTCGCCTGAGTAGCCCGGTTGAAATGGCTCAGGTTGCCGATATGGCGGGTATTTCCGTCAGCAAGCTGAAAACCTTCAATGCAGGCGTGAAAGGCTCCACGTTGGGTGCCAGCGGTCCGCAATATGTGATGGTGCCAAAGAAGCATGCAGAGAAGCTGCGTGAGTCTCTGGCCTCAGGCGAAATTGCAGCCGTGCAGTCAACGTTGGTTGCGGATAACACGCCGCTGAACAGCCGCAGCTACAAAGTTCGCTCTGGCGATACGCTTTCTGGCGTCGCTTCACGTCTTGGCGTGAGCACCAATGACCTTAAGCAGTGGAATAATCTGCGCGGGTCATCGCTGAAAGTAGGCCAAAATCTGACGGTGGGCGCTGGTACCAGCGCACAGCGACTGGCGAACAACAGCGATAGCATCACCTATCGTGTGCGTAAAGGCGACTCGCTCTCGAGCATTGCCAAACGCCACGGGGTTAACATCAAGGATGTGATGCGCTGGAACAGCGATACGAACAATCTGCAGCCAGGCGATCAGCTAACGTTGTTTGTGAAAAACAGCGGTATGCCGGACTCCTGATAGCATTGTAGAAATGAAGGCACTGGTTTCCCCCCAGTGCCTTTTTTATTTATCCCGCTTTATGTGCTTCAACCATTATCGTGTCGCTGGTAAACGAGCCATCTTCCTGTAACGCAAAATAGGCTTTCACTTCCGCAGAAGCACTTTGTTGGTATACACGGATCGCGTCGCTCAACGCTGCAGGCGTACGCATCCGCGCCACCCACGAACTGAACTCCAGCGGCAGACGATCGGTTAACAAGGTATCGGCAATCAGATTGGCGTCATTGATTAACGACAGCCATTCTCCGCTGGAATAGTTGCGTACGTGCGAGGTATCGCGTAACGCCTCCACAGTTTGCAACCAGATGTCACGTACAGGATGGCCTGGCGACATCACATCCATCACAATCAGCACGCCGCCGGGCTTCAGAACGCGGTTCACTTCTCGCAACGCACGCCCGACATCATGCCAGTGATGCGCGGAATAGCGGCTAATCACCACGTCAAATACGTTATCTTCAAACGGCAGGCTTTCAGCATAACCCTGCCGTGTGGCGATATTCTCCAGACCTCTGTCCTTTGCCGCTTCAGTGACCACGTCAAGCATCTGCGACGATAAATCATATGCCACTACCTGCTTTACGTATTGCGCGGCCACAAAGCTGGCGTGCCCCGCTCCGCATCCCATATCCAACACGCGGGCCTGCGGAAATGCCAGCAACCTTTCCCCCAGACGTTGCAAGTCACGACCAGAGGCGTGCACCGCACTGGTTAAGTAGGCATTAGCCTGAGAGCCAAACTGTTTTTCGACGTTGTCATGATGAGAGCGTGTTGTCATTGTGTTGTCCTTCGGTTGTTGTGAAATATGAAGGGCAACCATCACAGGCCTGCCCTACGGCAGACCTGACACACCGTTATTGTTCAGGTTTGCCGGGACTGAATTCAACGAGTAGCGGGTTGTGGTCGGAGGCGCGGGTGACCAGCACAGAGGCCTCACTCACGTTCAGACCGCGATAGAACACAAAATCGAGAGGACGACCAAACGCGCGGCGGCGCTGATCGTCGGTAAAGCGCACCTGGCGCAGCGACATTTCACGCGCAAAGCGGTACAGCGCATTCATCCGTCGACGGCTCCAGGCATTAAAATCGCCGGCCATAATCACCGGACCGCTGTGATGAGCAATCTGATCGCCAATGGGAAGCAACTGCTTACTATAGACATCAACGCCAAGGCTAAAGTTAACCGCGTGGATATTCACCACCATTAACAACCGAGTGTCAGGCAACGGGTACACCGTCACCAACGCCGATTTCGCCAGCCGTAAAATAGGCTCACGCTCGCGTAATGGGCAGCAGTAAACTGGATGGGCGGAGGAGAGTGTCATAACGCCAGAGGGGTGCTGTGGCAGCACAAAGGCGGGAACCTGGTCGGCAGCGAGATAGTTAGTGGTCGCAAACTGCACCAGTTCTGGTGTGGTTTGCGCTTCCTGCAATAACACCAGATGCGCGTCTTTGCCAAAATTCTTCAGCACCGACTGCCATTCTGCTCGCTGCTGTTTAAAAATATTCCATACCAGCACGCGAATGCGATCTTCACTGCTCAACGGTACGCCTGCGGGTAATGCCTGGCCAATATGCGCAAACGAGCCCGGCGGTAAAATCCGCTCGGCGGGTTGTCCGGCAACATAACGCATGGCATAGGTGTTTTTTCGCACTTTAGACTTTCAAACCTCTGTAACGTCAACCAGTCCGCAGCCGGACTGGTTCTTCTGTTATAGGGATTTTAGCACTCACTTTCAACGAACAATTGCAGTTTGTTTTGTAAGTGGGCGCTTACATCAATGATTTACCCCAGAGCAACGTGCGTGGGCTTATCAAGACGGCCGCTCAGCCCCATCAGCAGGAAAGCCACCAGAACAATAAGTGCGCCAATCCATGGTGTCTGCGCCAACCCATAATGCTCGACCGTTTGTCCGCCAATCACGGAACCCAGTGCAATACCAATATTAAACGCTGCAATGTTCAGCCCTGACGCCACATCAACAGCATTGGGCGTAAATTGTTCCGCTTTCTGTACCACGTAGACCTGCAACCCTGGTACGTTACCGAAGGCAAAGATCCCCATCACCAGAATGGTAGCCAGCGCGGCGTACTGCGTGGAAGCCGTCAGTTGGAAGACCATCAGCAGAACAAACAGCGCGGCGAAAATGAATTTCAATGCAGGAACCGCACCATGCTTATCCGCCAGCTTACCGCCCCAGATATTGCCGATAGCGACTGATACGCCGTAACCCAGTAAGATCCAGCTCACCGCTGCCGGGGAGAAGCCGGCCAGATCCTGCATCATCGGTGCCAGGAAGGTGAAAGCCGTGAACACACCACCGTAGCCCAATGCCGTAACGGCGTAAATCAGCAACAGACGAGGATGAGTCAGCACTTTCACCTGGTCGCGAATGCTGGCGGCCGCTCGACCAGGAATGTTAGCCGGGATCAGCAGTTGACTACTAATCAGCGCAATCACGCCTAACATTGATACTGCCAGGAAAGTCTCACGCCAGCCAAAGTGCTGGCCGATAAACGTACCCAGCGGCACGCCCGTGACCAACGCAACGGTTAAGCCACCGAACATAATAGCGATAGCGGAAGCCGCTTTTTCTTTTGGCACCAGACTTGTCGCGATAGTGGAACCAATCGAGAAGAATACGCCGTGAGCCAGCCCCGTCAGCAGACGGGCGACAATAAGTGTCATATACCCGGGTGCCTGCCATGCCAGTAAATTCCCCGCCGTAAACAGGACCATCAGCGCGACAAGCAACTTTTTACGTGGCAGGCTTCCGGTCAGAGCGGTCAGCACTGGTGCGCCAATCGCCACACCCAGCGCATAGATTGAAACCAGCATCCCGGCTGAAGGTAACGAGATTGCCAGTTGTTGAGCGATGGTCGGCACCAGGCCAACAATCACAAACTCAGTCGTGCCAATAGCGAAGGCACTTATTGTTAGTGCAAATAATGCGAGAGGCATAAATAACTCCGTAACATCAGTAATCAGATGACACGCAATATGCCGGGATGTTTTAATAACAAAAATATTCAAAATCTCAATATAATTTTGCGTCAGGTGCAAAAATGAAAGCAACCTCTGAAGAACTTGCGATTTTTGTGGCCGTTGTGGAAAGCGGCAGCTTCAGCCGGGCGGCAGAACAACTCGGTCAGGCTAATTCCGCAGTCAGTCGGGCAGTAAAAAAGCTGGAGATGAAATTGGGTGTGAGTCTGCTTAATCGAACGACCCGACAGCTAAGCCTGACAGAAGAAGGAGAACGCTACTTCAGGCGTGTGCAGCAGATACTGCAAGAGATGGCAGCAGCAGAAACGGAAATCATGGAGTCACGCAATACCCCGCGCGGCCTGCTGCGTATCGACGCGGCAACGCCGGTGATGCTGCATTTCCTGATGCCGCTAATCAGACCGTTCCGTGAGCGATATCCTGAGATGACGTTGTCTCTTGTCTCCTCAGAAACGTTCATCAATCTTATTGAACGAAAAGTGGATGTCGCGATACGAGCAGGTACGCTGACTGACTCGAGCCTGCGTGCGCGTCCGTTGTTTACCAGTTATCGTAAGATTATTGCCTCACCGGACTATATTGCCCGTTTTGGCAAGCCCGAGACCGTCGAACAGTTAAAGCAGCATCTGTGTCTGGGGTTTTCCGAACCCGTTTCACTCAATACCTGGCCGATTGCCCGTAGCGACGGACAGCTCCATGAGGTCGAATGTGGGATTTCTTCCAACAGCGGGGAAACGTTAAAACAGCTTTGCCTGAGCGGCAATGGTATCGCATGTCTTTCAGATTATATGATTGATAAAGAGATCGCGCGGGGAGAACTGGTGGAGCTGCTGGCCGATAAACGTCTGCCGGTAGAAATGCCTTTCAGCGCCGTTTACTACAGCGATCGTGCGGTCAGTACACGCATTCGGGCATTTATAGACTTTTTAAGTGAGTATATAAGAACAGCTCCCGAAGGAGCTGTGAAAGAGGGTTAAAGGTACAGAGGGTCGGGCAATTAATCCCAATCAGGGGCCAGGCCTTCCGGGCTGACCAGACGATCGTTGCAGTCCAGTGCCGCGATCGCTTTTTTATCTTCAGTATCCAGATGCAAGTCCAGCGCCAGCAGGTTGCTTGCCAGGTTTTCACGCTTGGTAGATGAAGGGATCACGGAGTAACCTTCATCCATTGCCCATGCCAGAATAACCTGCGCTGGGGTCGCGTTATGTTTAGCGGCAATGTGTGCAATCACTTCATCTTTTAGTGCCTTACCGTAAGCCAGCGTCATGTAAGAGGTGATGTGGATACCGTGCGCTTTAGCCCAGTCAACCACCTTAAGACTCTGCAGATACGGAGACAGCTCAATCTGGTTGGTCGCGATATTGTCTGCACCTACTGTGGCAATGGCTTTTTCCATCAGCGAAATAGTGAAGTTTGAGATACCAATTTCGCGAGTCAGCCCCTGCTCTTTCGCTTCAAGCAGCGTCTGCATAAACTCTTCAACGGATACCGCATCGCCCGGAGATGGCCAGTGGATCAGTGTCAAATCAACATAATCCGTACGCAGTTTCTTCAGACTTTCTTTCAGACTTGGGATCAGTTTGTCTTTGCTGAGATTTTCAATCCAGATCTTGGTGGTGATGTACAACTCGTTACGCGGTACGCCACTTTCGGCAATTGCCTGACCAACAGCCGCTTCATTTTCATAGATTTGCGCAGTGTCGACAGCACGGTAGCCCAGCTCAAGCGCCGTTTTGACAGAAGCGATAACCACGTCGTCTTTCAGGCGAAACGTACCTAAACCGAATGCAGGGATAGTCATAGAATTCCTCTTTTTAATCACTATGTTCGTTAACTGAGAGGATTATGACCACAAGTTCTTTGCCGAAAAAGAGTGAAAAATGCAGAGGATTTTTGCGGATTCAGCAATAATTAAATCGCTGGAAAAGAAAAAGCCCTGAGCGTTAGCTCAGGGCTCTTAATAAGTGGCGGAACGGACGGGACTCGAACCCGCGACCCCCTGCGTGACAGGCAGGTATTCTAACCAACTGAACTACCG